>NZ_NKUB01000020.1 GCF_003207895.1 Komagataeibacter swingsii | reverse complement strand
GATGTCGCGATATGTCGCCCGCTCGATCCGGCGTGAGGAAAACAACCCGTTCGCATAGCTGAAGATCAGAAGGGCCAGCATCAGGCGCGGATGATACTGTGCCTTGCCTCCCGTGCGCACTGGCACGCAGAACGCACTCATCGGAACCCGCTCAACGGCGGCTAAAATGAAATGCGCCATATCATCAGCCGGAAGCCACGACTTCAGATCAGGCGGCAGAAGATACGGCTGAGACCGGTCAAACGGGATGAAGCTGCTCATCACACCACCTTACAACTTCACCTCTTCACAGGGTACCCCAACCCGACAGGCTGCTAGGGCCTGTTAGGTCTTGAATAACAGAACGGACTGCATAGCTGTTTATAATGAGCATGATGCAGTCTGTCTTCTCCGATACCACATGTTCCGTCTGGGAGCCTTTGATCGAGGAAGTCCGTCCGAAGGGCAAGACCCCACCGAAGAACCTTCGACGGACGATTTCCGCGATTTTCTGGCGCCATCAGAACGGCGCGAAGTGGCTTGCCTTGCCATCTGAGTTTGGTCCCTGGTGGATTGCAGCACAGTCATTCATTCGCTGGTCGAAGCTCGGTGTATGGCAGCGCCTCTTTGAAAAGGTAAGAGGCGCGGACCCGGAATTGGGTATGGTCTTTCTTGATGGCACGGTGATCCGTGCCCATCACAAGGCAGCCGGAGCGGCTAAAAAAGGGGGCACAGAGAGCGCCGAAAGGATCGTGAGGCTCTTGGCCGCTCACGTGGAGGATTTGGCACCAAGGTCTGTGTAGCTGCGGACAGTCATGGCAGGACACTGTCCTTCACACTGTCGCCCGGACAGGCACATGAACTGCCATCCGCTTATTCCCTGCTCGACGACCTGCCACACCCACCGACCTATGTCGTCTGTGATCGCGGATATGCCTCGCATAAATTCCGTGAATATCTCTGGGACCGGGGATCTCGTCCTGTCATCCCGTCAAGGAAGAATGATCCGGAAGTCGCTTGTCCCAAATGGGCTTACAAACGCCGGCACCTGGTCGAAAATCTGTGGGCAAGGCTCAAGGAGTGGCGGACAGGAAGGACGCAGCAGTCTTTCTGTAGCGTGAGGAAATAGCCCGCCATTTCTTGAGCCTTACCCACAAGTTGCCTAGCAACAGCTTGAACGGACAAGATAGCACGATGCTTTGATGATATCATGAAAATCAATTGCCCGTTTCCGGCCTCGCCGGTTCGCAGGTGGTATCAGGGGCTATGCGCTTCCATTCCTCATCGCTAATTCCATGAAACTGGTCAGCACAGCGATCGGTTCCGACGAATGGGTTATTTCAGTTTCGTCTGTCGAAATCGCGTAATCCTGCTGGTCGATTTTTTCCTTCAAGGGAAGCAGATCAGTAATGTAACGAGATGCCGCCCAGTCTCCATGTGATAACTGCTCCTTCCATAAATTATTGATCGCAATGTTTGGGAATGTGCCTTATGATAAATTCTCCCTTCCATTGGATAAATGGGCAGAAACCCTTTCAAAACATTGCAGGAACGCACGATAGACATCATCTACTGTTATGCTTTTAATACATATCGTATCTGCATCGCATGAATCCAGATCATTGTTTATGATGCATCCAGCACAGGGAACAGGTTTGGTCACGATAACGCCTCTTTGATTCTGTCCCCATTCCTGCCAGTTCAGACGTGCGAGATGAATGCTGATTGTTTCTATGCCACGGACCGCAGCAAGATGTTTGGGGCCTGTATCGTTTGAAATCATCAATAATGAATTGGATACGATTGCATCAAACTGTGTAATTGTTAAGTTGCTAAGCATGACAAAAGGAAGATGATCCACATTCCCTAATTTTTTTATTTCTGACTCATCATCAAAAAAAATGACAATTCTCATACCAGTATTTGAATGTATTTTTTCAGCAAGATTGATAAAATTTTCTGTTTTCCATTTATTCATGGCGTGTCGAGCGCCGGTATGAATAACCATATATTTGTTTTTTGTTATTCTGTATTTATAAAAAATGGAATTTTCGTCATGATCTTTAACTGGCAGGCGTGGCACGATTTCCTGCTTTGGACTGATAGCCTGAGCCAATGCATTAATAAGCATGGCAATGTGGCTGGCATGACTGATAATGGATAGGCTGTTCAGCTTATCATGTGAATCTACGGTAATACCAAAATCCAGAAAACGGAATTTTTCAGGTTTAAATCCTACACGGTAATGTGCGGAAAAAAGTTGCAAAAGCGGGCGGCTATCATCGACCGGTGATAGATCAATTGCCAGATCATAATGGCGATCTGAAAATATTTCTTTTATTTTTTCTTTTTCGTCATCTGTTATAAACCGGCTTTCACTTTCAGCATGAAAATTTAAGCTGATGGGCAAGGTTTCATCTGCAATTCCTGATGCTTCAATGATCGGAATTACATTGCTCTGGGTCAAGGTCGTGATATGCGCATCAGGGAACATGCGTTTTATATAAAGTACACTTGGAAGAGATGACATGACATCTCCAAGCTGGTCTATTCTTAGTAGTATTATTGATTTAATGGGGGTTGAAAATATACCTGTTCCCGGATTCCTTATCATTGCAGGTCTGGAGGATACTGTTGTAACAGGGTTTTCTGATGGATTATCATTTGATGGCGTGTAGGAATCAGAGCGTTTGAAATCCTCTATAAAATAAGCTGGTAAATCATTTTCTCTAATAACATCAACTGTCAGCTCCTTTTCAGACACAAGTTTTTCATGATGCCTGAATTCAAGGGCCAGCTTTATTCCTTCTTTTTTTTCAATAATGCCACTATCTATCCATATATTCGCTGACCATATATTAATGCCATTTTCGGAACCAATATGCTTGGGAACAGCTCGGCCAATTATTGCTCCAGAATCTTTTTTTCTTATATTGGCAATTGTAACGGTTCCTGGAATGGAAATGATGGCACGAACCGCGACAATGCCCAATAAAACAGGTGTTTTGTTTTTCGATAAAATATTGCCACATTGAATGACGTGAATTCTAAAAAATGGGAAAACTGTAGGCAATAATCCAAACTGTAATTTATTTATAATTTTTTTAAATATATGATTTTTGGTTTTCTTATTGAAATTATCAAGCGCTTTCCCTGGGGCGGAATGCATACGGTAGTATTGCGTACTACGAAGTTTTTTTTTCTTTAACATTTGGCGCCTCATTTATATCGAAAGCTACTGCTACCCCCTTTCGTTGCCGCGCAAAAGAAGGGTGTCCGGGTTTTATGGCTTGTGTCGGGCGTGATGACAAGGAAGGTGGAAGTATGCCTTCGGGTTCCTTGTCCGGCAATCTGTTTCGGTGCTCTGTCTTCCCATTGAGGTGTGGGCGGGGCGAACAATGATGGCCCGATATCAGAAACCGTCCATTCCGGACACTGTCCGTGACCTGCTTCTGGCCTATCGTGCCGTGGCGGCTGCTGACAGCTTGCTGGATGCATGAAACAGGCGCTGGCGGCGCAGATTTGCAACCGTAAATTTGGTTACCACGTGGAGGCGAGATCGGGGCAGGGCGGCGGAAATGTCATCACAGTCATGGTCAAAAGATGCGCCGGACGGTTCAGGATGCATCATGTCAGACACCCGCATGTTGGCTTCCTGAAAGAGTATTGGGCAGGCGACATGGCGGGCGATCAGTCGCGGCAGGTGTCATGTTCTGGCTATACGCCTGAACCAAGACACGTCAGTTGTGACAGAAGTATGGATGAACCGGTTGCATTTTTACACGACATGCCCGGTTTCCAGTACCTGACGATAAATGTCTATTAGCTCTTTGCCCTGTTCTGCCGCACTGCGAAGCTTGGTCTCAAATTCCGGGGGATGAGTGTATATTTCCGGATGTGCATCGATTTTATGTAAGATGGACTTCAGTCCAGCCGTCGATGAAACATCAATGATATGACCATTTCTGTTTTCCACAACAGGCTGGCCGATGGCACCGCGATCCGAACTGACAACCCAGCATTTATGCGCCAGGGCCTCGCGCGTTACCAGACCGTAGCTTTCAAACCAGCATGAAGGCGCAAGCAGCACGTCAATATGACGATACAGTTGGGAAATCTGGCTGTCCGGGACTTTCCCGATAATTTCCACAGGGGTCGTGCCCCATTCTTCCGCATGGCAGAATCCCGACATGCGTGAAAGATCAATGACGGTGAAATGCAGATTATGGAACTGTTCTGTTTTTAATACCTCCCGGATCAGATCAAAGCCCTTGTGCTGGGCCATGCCCCCAATCAGCGCCAGTCGCACCCGGCCGGTCGGGGAAATGCTTTTTTCACAGGGATCAGGAAACGCAGAGAGACCGTTTTCAACCGTCATGACATGGGGCACGCCACAACTGCGATATAGCGCGGCAAACGGTTCTGATACGGCCAGGACAGCTTTGGCGCCGTCCAGGGCAGGCTTGAGCGCCTGCATGCGCTCTGTTTCAGGAAGCTGGGCAGGCAGCGAAGCTATATTGCTGTAATTGTAAAGGGAATCTGGCTGTTTTTCATCAATAAACTGTTCGTCTGAAATCCACCATGAATCATGCACCGTGATGACATAAGGAATATTTGCTTCCCGAGCGACATCAACGACAGAGACCGTAAGGCGCTGGATACAGTGGAAATGAATGATATCTGGCTGGAATTCCTTCAGGGTGGCGGAGAATATGTCCCCCATTTTCCTGTCATGATAAGGTACTATGCCTTCCCCCCGATGGGAGCGGGTGACTGCCTTGACCCTTACGCCTTCCCAGGCATAGGTCTCGATTTCATATTCTTTTTCAGCGCCGTCAATAACGCACACAACATCTATATTGAACTCATTGCCGTAATTCTGTTTCATGTACATGACATTGTCATGTACGACGCGCGTTGCCCCCCCGATTACCTGCGGCGCATAAAAAACATGCACAACCAGCAGGCGCTTGCGTGTATCGGCAACAACAGGGGGGGAAACCGTATTGAATATGGTTTTTATATTTTCCGCTTTTCGGGAAAGGGAATATTTTTCATGGACTTCTGCCTGGGCATTCAGGCCGATCTGTCGTCGCAGCCTGTTGTCTGACACAAGCAGATCGAGTGCATCCGTCCATTCCCCTGTCGTGGAACACATGATTCCCGTTCGCCCGTCCTCGATTGCGGCCTCGTAGGCCGGGGTACGGCTGACAATGGACGGAATGGCGAACATTGCCGCTTCCATCCATTTATTCTCGCTTTTTGCATCCGTATGCGGTGAACGCTTGAGAACGGCCAGATTGATATCCGCCTGACTGAGCAGTGACCAGTATTGATGAATGTCCCATATCGGTTCGCTTAACGTCAGTCGGTCGCCGGCTTCCTTACGGAAGGTATCCGAAAGCGGTAACCAGCCCAAAATGACAAATCGTACCCGCGCCCCATGACGGCGCGCGATCTCCAGCAGGGCTGGCTCCAGCAGTTCCAGAAAATCCTGCTTATGCGCGCGTGTTCCCGAACCATAGAAGATGGTGATGACGTCGTTATCGGCTTCTGGCGGCTTATAGGTCAGGTAGCGTTCGTGGTCCGCACCCATTGCATTCTGATGCAGGAACGCTTTTTTCTGCCTGACATAAGGCTGCATGGCTTCGGCCAGTACCGCAGTCGATGCAATGGCATAATCGCACATGCGCAGCACACCCAATGTCAATGGGGGACCCATCCCCTCACGAATATGCTGTGCATATGTAATCTGACCTGCATATGTTTCATAAGGGTCCGGGTAATGCTGCGACTGAAATAACAGGTCATCTATTTCATAAAACGTAATCAGGCCCGCCACCCGTGCGGCTTCCACCGCACGGATAATGGAAGGGCTGGCAAAAACCCTGTAGAATATGACTGCGTCAAAACGGTTTATATCTGCAACGAACTTCTCATGGTCCCGATTGGCGTCATAAAATGCAACATCGAAACCGGCCGCCTTTATCTGTTCTTCTTTTTGTAATATCCGATAGAAATAACACTGTTCCAGTTCCGTAATGCCAAATAGCGCGACTGAACGGATCGGGCGTGGCGGCAGGATCTCGGCACCGCTATCCTGTGTTACGACCGCACAATATCGGTCAAGGGTACGGATTCCGTCCGCCCGACGTTCCATATGTGCCTGATCCTGATAGGATCGCATGGCGGCATGGAAATAGATTTCAGCAATTTTCCATCGCAGGTCACGCAGGGAAGCAATGGCGGGATAATCCCGGATCAGTTGCAGAACATCATCATAGGCTTCGTCATGATGAACCAATCCCAACGCGCATTTTGCCATGCCAAGCCGGAACCGGTACCCATGCCGGGTGTCTTTGCCCAGTTTTTCAAGGCACCATTTTGCCAGCAGGTACTGTTCCAGCGTTATCTGGTACTCGGCGTAAAGCAGGAGCGCCTCTTCATGATGCGGAAAGACATCCAGCAGGCGTTCAAGCAATAAGGCAGCGGATTTTCCATCCCCTTTATCAAATAGATATTCCGCGCCCATCTGGAATAGAAAGGCCGTTCGGGCCGTGGGCCTGATCCCCTGCAGCATATCTCCACGCACCAGGGCGGCAATAACCGTTGATTGCTCCAGATTGTCGATAAGGTTTGCCACGCCCCCATCGCTTTCGCCGTATTCAAGGGCCTTGCGCAATGCCATCCAGACGGTGGAATTGGGGGCATGCCCATGCATGATCCCCTGATTTAACCAGTAACGATAAATGTCTTCCCCTGACATGTCGGGAAGTCCATAGTTTTCCTGATAGAAGGCTGGTTCGAATTCCATGCCTTTCCGGACGGCGAACTGGTTCCGCACGCCGGTTGTCGTAAAATGCTTCAGGCTATTGAACATGAGATCATCAGGATCTACCCCTGTAATCTTATGCTTTTGGGCATAATAATCCCGATCAAACAGGGTCAGGAAATCTGTAGTCAGGCCATGAGTATGTAAAAAATGCGACAGGTTCAGGTATATTCCCTTACGTTCGAACGCCTTTCTGTCTTTTTCGCTGATCGCATCGGATTCAATATCAATATTATAATTTTTCTTTAAAAATTTGGCATCGGGTGTAAAATCAATGGTCTTTTTTGTCATGACCGCGCCACCCAGCGCAATCAGTTCCAGACGTGAATCCTTGTTGGCCGGATCGAGTGCCAGTGACTTGCGGAATGCCTCGATGGCCGCCTCCCGCATGCCAAGAATTTTATAGCTTCGGCCCAATTGCAGGAAACTGTCCGCACTGGGCACCATAGCTGTACCACGCGCATAGGCCTGCATCGCTTCGCTGGCCTGTCCCATATGCCCCAGGGCATGGCCATACTGTATCCATATGCGTGCCTGATCGGGATTGTATGCCAGGGCCTGGGCATAGTGTTCCCTGGCGGTTTTCCAATCATGCTGCCGTGCTGCGGCACGGGCTGCTGAAACGGCTTTTAACGCCTTGATCGTACTGTGGGGACGCAGCAGCAGGTTACGGATCTTCAGGGCTTTGGGCACAGTACGGGTGTCTTTCTGTCAGTCTTTATCGCTATGGCGTCAATGCCGATGGCTTCCTGAAAATGGCGTAATCAGATCGGGCAGGCCACCGGCATGTTCTGCGTTACAATATCCACGAATGATGTCAGGTCATATTTTGCATCACCTGAAGCATTGGTCATGTGAAGACGACCGAATGAATGACCACGAGGGGAGAAATAACGGAAAGCGCAATCCTGCATGTTGTCCATGTCAGCATCATAGAAAACAGTGCGGCAGGCATTGCCGAGCATATCGGTAATGGAATAGAATTTATCAACGGATGCAACAACGCAGTCCATATCCTGTGCGACAGCAAGACTGGCGGCATCTTTTATCGTATTGACCCGGACATAGGGACACGTATCCGTACCCGTCCCGGCGCGACCCCCACCAATAGTGACGTTATAACCCGCATTCAGCAGCGCCTGTGCCTGCAATTCTACAAAAGGATGGATTTTTTCATCATGCGGGTATGCTGGCAGCAGGATCAGAATGTTGCCTGCATGGGAAATGCCAGGGATACGCCGCCAGAATTTTCCGCGCCGTGGTGGCCATGCCAGTCCATAAAGGTGGAATATATCAAGATTGGGATTGTAATAGGGATCGTTTTCAAACACATCCACATGACGGTCCCGCGTCCGCTTCAGTTCTTCACGGCAGAGCGCCTGCTTGTCCGGGGTATCATCATATCCACGCGAACGGGATTCGTAATGAAGCATGAGCGGCGTGCCGATCGTGATATTCCGATATCCCTTCTCCTGTGCCGCCAGGCATAGAAGCGTATCGTTGAAGGCAACCGCAAGATGAATGTCCAGCCCCCCCAGTTCCTCGAACACGGACTTTCGGATGGCAAGGCAGGCCGCGGTAACCGCCGAGACCTCCCGCGTGGCATTCATGAGACCAAAATAGCCGCCATCATCTGCTTTCAGGCCGATGCCGGCATGGTCCGTGCCGCCGCCTCCCTTGCCAATCACGCATCCCGCATGCTGCACCGTGCGGTTGTCATACAGCAGTTTTCCGCCCACAGCCGCGACATCTTTCTTGATCGCCTGTGACATCAGCAGTTTCAGCCATGCGGGCGTAAGCACTTCGGTATCATTGTTCAGCAGGACAATGATATCATTATGGGCCTGTGCGGCGGCCAGATTGTTAAGGCGTGAGTAATTGAAAGGTCCGTCATCGCGAATGACAGTAAAGCGGTTCTCGCCCTGACCCGCGGACAGGTAGTCAAGCGTGGCACGCTCGACCGACCCGTTATCAACAATGATGATTTCGATCCTGTCGGACGGATAATCCGTCCGCGTCTTGATACTGTCCAGGCAGGCGCGCAACAGGCCAAGACGGTCCCGGGTCGGGATAATGATGGAAACGGTCGGCCAACCGCCCGTCGGACAGGAGAGAAGGGGCGGCGTGCCATGCTGACGGTCTGGTTCAGGTCCCAGCAGATGGGACAGGATGAACGGGATATGACATGTCTGCGCGCGGGAAAGACCTTCCACGGCCTGTTGCAGCACGGCCTGCATGTCCTGCCCCGCCAGCAGCGCCGTATGGACATGCCGGTTCAGTGCCGCATTTCCCGCCAGCATGCTGCCGCCGGTCAGGTAATCCACGTGATACAGCAGTTCTGGCGAGAAATCAGGCTTGAAAAAGGGAGTATGCCGGGTCCCGCCCCGCGAACGCATGTCTTCATCGCCATAAACCAGACGCGCCCCGCTGCGTGCGGCGCAGGAAAGGGCAAGAAGGGCATGGGGGCGCAGGCAGACATGACCGGACGCCAGGACCAGCGCCTCATCCTCCTGCAGCATGGGGAAGGGAGCAGCAGCCGTGATGCGGGCATCAGCGATACGGGCGTTGACTGCGGCCACCTGTTGCGCATCACATGACGGATCAAACAGGAAAATCGCCCGCCAGTTTGTAAAGTATTGGGCTTGCAGGCTTTCTATAATTTCAGCAGCATTGCACAGCGTATGGCTGTCAAACTGGTACAGGATACGGACAGGAGCGAACTGGCGGTGATACGTGGTTTCGATCTGCTGGAAAATATCCATGTCCGCATCATGCAGGATATCGAAACGGGCGATCCAGTCGGCATAGGCGCGCCTTACGCCCGCCGGGGGCAGGGGCGCATCATCGACCTGTTGTAAGGCGGCAGATGACCCATCCTTCAGCATGGACGCCACGCGGCGACTGACACGACTGCCCCAATTGACGATTTTCTGCTGCCCTGTCTGTATAAGATCACGCTGCTTGAGCACCGCAGGGCGTATTTTACGTACGGGCAACGTGAGGTGCCATGACAGGGAATGACGCAGCTTGTAAATCCGCTGATCCCGCAGGGCCGTTTCCATCTGCGCCTGTCCCAGTTGCAGGCGGACCCTTACGATCTCCTGTTCCAGGGCTGAATGTTCATCCGTGGAAGAAGAAAATTTGCTGGTCATATGAAGGGATTTGTCCGTTCAGCCTGTACTGGCGATAGTGTATATCCGAGCCATTGCAGGTCGGCAAATTCTAACACTTTTCATGGAAATTCATCAATCCGCGTAAAGTTTCCCATGATGATAATGACGCCAGAAGATCATTGCGGCGCAATTGCCTGCACGACATCCCTCAATGCGGTGGGATCGGGACGTTTCAGGGGCGTGTCTGGCGTCAGATGATGCGCGTGGGTCGGAAGGGGTATCGCTGGCTCCGGAAACAGCCTGACTGGATTAGGCAGGGTCCTGACTACAGCAGCTTCATGACTTTCAGCAGCAGCCACGTAATCATCATGAACACGAAGCAGATACCGCCTGCCTCCACGGTGCCCAGTGTGCCCGTGGCCAGAAACATGCCGCCAGTATTCATGCCGAAAAAGCCGGTCACAAAGGTTGCGGGCAGCATGAGCGTGGTCACGATGGACACGGTGTACAGGCGGCGGTTGGTCTCCTCCGCCTGACCGGACGCCAGTTCGTCCTGCAGCGACCGGGCGCGGTCCTGTAGCGCCAGAAGGTCATCAAGGGCTGCGTGGATCTGGCGCTGCGAACGGTCGCGGATGTCATCTTCCGCCCATTCGGGCAGGTCCAGGTCCTCGTTATGGAAAATGCGGTCCACGGGCGAAATCACGCGGCGCAGTTCGGTCGAACGGCGGCGCACGCGCCCGATCAGCCCACTTATGCGGCCGAAATCGGTGTGCTGGTCCAGTGTCAGCAGCAGGTCCTCGGCACGGTCCAGCTGGTCATCCAGCATGGCGATATTGCGCCGTACGGTATCGGCGAATTCCAGCAGGGTATGGTCCACGACCTCGGCGGGGGAGTCGAATGACGCCCGCTGCATGGCGCGGTAAATGACGCCCAGGGCCGGAACCGGCTGGCGGCGTGTGGTGATCAGCAGGGTAGGCAGGACCGCAAAACGCCATGCGGACAGGTTCTTGTCATCTTCCGACATGGCATCGTCAAAGCCGGGCAGGGCGCCATAGACGATGTCGCCTTCCGCCTCGACATTGGTGCCGCGATCGGTGCTGCCCAATGCAAGGCGCACTTCCTCGGGCAGGCAGGGAATGGCCTGGATGTGGGCGCGGCTGGCCGTGTGGACAATGTCGTAATGCAGCCAGACCCATGTGGCCGGCTCATCGGGGGGGCTGCCTTCAAGCGCGCGGGCGATCTGTTCATCCGTCAGGCGCTCGGGTTTCTGGCCCGGCTGGCAGGCAATGGCCCATACCAGCCCGTTGGAGACGGCGGACGCGGATAACATGTCGGCAGACAGCCCGGTGGCGGTGTCCATCATGGGGAAATCGGGGACGTTTCCCATCGCGTATCCCTCCGTCATGCTGCTGGTCCGGCTGGTTCTGGTGGCCCTGTCCGTGGCTGATACGAAACGGGCGGCCGGTGGCCGTTGGCCACGCGCCCGCCCGTTACACCAGCGGCGTATTACTTCATCAGATCAGGGGAAACCTTGCCGCCATTTTCCGCCAGCTTCTGCATGACCTGCTTGATCAGCCAGATGTTCATCGGCGCGGTGTCGTTCATGTCGCCGGTGTAGTGCAGTTCCGTCGCCAGTTGCTTGCGCGCGGCCAGCGAGTTGTCGAGGCCCAGCAGGCGCATCAGGTCCACGATGGAGGTCTGCCAGTTCAGTTTTTCGGGGTATTTGGCTGCCAGCGCGGTCAGCACGGCGTTCACGTCCACCGGCTGCGCCGGGGCGGCAGGGGCCGCAGCCACGGCCGCTGCGGGTGCGCCTGCGGCAGGTGCCGCGGTGGCAGCGGCGGCCGGGGTGGCGGCAGCGGCGGTGTGGCTGCCGAAAATCTTGGACAGGATTGAACCGAAGATGCTCATGTTCTCTTTACTCCATCACATGATGTGGTCCGGCGGATGCCGGACCCCTCACGCGTATGTTAGGGACGTTTGCAGCGCTTAGTAACGATACAGATCATTCTTGAACGGGCCATTGACCGGCACGCCGATGTAATCCGCCTGCGCTTTTGACAGCTTCGACAGCTTCGCGCCGACCTTGGCGAGGTGGAGGAACGCCACCTTTTCATCCAGGTGCTTGGGCAGGGTATAGACCTTGTTTTCGTACTTGCCTTCGGGCGCCTGCCACAGGTCGATCTGCGCCAGCGTCTGGTTGGTGAAGGACGCGGACATGACGAAGGACGGGTGGCCCGTCGCGTTGCCCAGGTTCACCAGGCGGCCTTCGGACAGCACGATCAGGCGCTTGCCATCGGGGAAGATGACCTCGTCCACCTGCGGCTTGATGTTGTCCCATTTGTAGTTGCGCAGGGCGTTGATCTGGATTTCGGAATCGAAATGCCCGATGTTGCACACGATGGCGCGGTTCTTCATCTCGCGCATGTGCTCGATGGTGATGACGCCTTCGTTGCCGGTCGCGGTGACGAAGATGTCGCCGCGCGGCGCGCCTTCTTCCATCGTCACGACCTCATAGCCTTCCATCGCGGCCTGCAGCGCGCAGATGGGGTCAACCTCGGTCACCAGCACGCGGCAGCCCGCGTTGCGCAGCGATGCGGCCGAACCCTTGCCCACGTCGCCATAACCGGCGACCACGGCAACCTTGCCCGCCATCATCACGTCCGTGCCACGGCGGATCGCGTCCACCAGGCTTTCACGGCAGCCATACAGGTTGTCGAACTTCGACTTCGTGACGCTGTCGTTGACGTTGATGGCCGGAACCTTTAGCAGGCCCTTCTTGGCCATGTCCCACAGGCGATGCACGCCCGTCGTGGTCTCTTCGGAGACACCGCGCACGTCATTGAGCATCTCGGGATACTTCTCGTGCATGAGCGTCGTCAGGTCCCCGCCGTCGTCGAGGATCATGTTCGGCGTCCAGCCATCCGGCCCCTTGATGGTCTGCTCGATGCACCACCAGAACTCGTCCTCGGTCAGGCCCTTCCACGCGAACACGGGCACGCCGGTCGCGGCGATGGCGGCGGCCGCCTGGTCCTGCGTCGAGAAGATGTTGCACGAGGACCAGCGCACCGTGGCGCCCAGCGCCGTCAGCGTCTCGATCAGCACGGCGGTCTGGATCGTCATGTGCAGGCAGCCGGCGATGCGCGCGCCTTTCAGCGGCTTGGACGCGCCGTATTCCTCGCGGAGCGCCATAAGTCCCGGCATTTCGCCTTCAGCGATCGAGATTTCCTTGCGGCCCCAGTCGGCAAGCGAGATGTCCTTGACCTTGTAATCAGTGCTGGCAGTCATTTTCTATCCTGTATTCGTCAATGCGGCACAGGATATACCCCGTCGAGCGCATGTGATCCAGAGCGCGCGGGATTTCATGGTCACGCGAACGTGCTGGCGACCTCTTCCGCCTGTTTCAGGATACGCAGGAAATTTTCCCCCCACAGGGCCGCGATCTGGCTGCGGTCATAGCCACGGCGCAGCAGTTCCGCCGTAAGATTGGGCGATTCCGAAGCATCGGCCCAGCCGCGTATGCCGCCGCCGCCATCGAAGTCGGACGAGATGCCGACATGCTTGATTCCGATTCGCTGCACGGCGTAGTCGATATGGTCCACGAAGTCCGCCACCGTGACCGGGCGCATGTCGCGCACGTCACGCGGGCGCAGGAAGGCGTCCATGGCGGTAATGTGGATGACCCCGCCACACGCCTTCAGCGCGTCAAGCTGCCCGTCGTCAAGGTTGCGCGGGTGATCGCACAGGGCGCGCACGCAGGAATGGCTGGCGAAGACCGGTGCGCGGGACAGTTCGACCGCCTGCATCATGGTGTCGCGTGACGTATGCGACACATCGACCAGCATGCCCACGCGGTTCATCTCGGCCACCGCGTCGCGGCCAAGGCCGGACAGGCCGCCATGCAGCGTTTCGGGATCGGCAAGATGGTGCATGGGGCGCGCCGAATCGGCCAGCTGGTTGTGCCCGTTATGCGTCAGCGTCATGTAGCGCGCGCCCATGGCCCGGAAACGCGCGACAAGCGACAGGTCCTCGCCAATCGCATAACCGTTTTCCACGGCGGGGATGATGGCGATTTCCCCGGCGTCATAGGCGGCGCGCACCGCCGCCGCCGTATCGCATGTCCGCACGCCCGGAATCCGGCCCGTCTCCCCGATCACGCGCAGCATGGCTTCCGCCCGCGTGGACGCCGCCGCATGTCCCGTCGCGTCACGCGCACCCTGTCCCACATAGGCCACAAGGCACGCGGCCTTCAGGCCACCTGCGCGCATGCGCGGCAGGTCCACCCGTCGCGACGGGGCGCCCGTGGCAAAGTCGTCCCGGTCCGGCCACGGTATGTCCACATGCGTATCGATGGTCAGCAGCGTGCGGTGCAGTGCGGTCGCGTCGGTGTCGGATATGTCGGTCGGTGCGTCAGTCATGGAGCCTCCAGCAATGGTGATAATGAACCACATGCAGCCCAGTCCTGAAAACTGGGCATAAACCAAAAGTGGCTGCCTGTCGTTAGGGTAGGGACCGGCGACGCACGTCCAGCCCCCGGCCCGGTCGCCACCCTGCCGCCTGCGCGCAGGGCACCATGAGCCGCCGGGAGCGCCTGACGAAGGAACGACCATGACCACCTCCATCCCCCTGCTCAAGCTGAATGATGGCCACAAGATCCCCGCCATGGGGTTCGGCACCTATCCACTGGACAACCCGCAGGCCGAAAAGGCCGTGCGCGAGGCCCTTTCGGCGGGCTATCGGCTGTTCGATACTGCGTCACGCTACGGAAATGAAAGCGGGGTGGGGACCGGGCTGGTCAGCTTCGATGTGGGGCGCGAGGATATTTTCGTCACCACCAAGCTGCGCGGCGCCGACCAAGGGTATGACAGCACACTGCGCGCGTTTGATGAAAGCCTTGCACGCCTGAAGATGAGCTATGTCGACCTGTACCTGATCCACTGGCCGCTGCCCGCCAAGGACCTGTATGTCGAAAGCTGGAAGGCGATGATCCGCCTGCAGAAGGAAGGACGCATCCGTTCGATCGGCGTCTCCAACTTCCTGCCTGAACACCTGCAACGCCTGATTGATGAAACCGGCGTCACCCCCGCCGTCAACCAGATCGAGATGCATGCCGACTTCGCGCAGTCGGAACTGGTCGCCCTGCATAAAAAGCTGGGTATCCTGACCGAGGCCTGGAGTCCGCTGGGGCGCGGCAAGCTGCTGGAAAACCCCGTTGTCAAACGGATTGCGGACCGGCACGGCAGGTCCACGGCCCAGGTCCTGCTGCGCTGGGTGATCGACTGCGGCGCGGTCCCCATTCCCAAGAGCGCACATCCCGACCGCATGCGCGCGAACCTGCATTCGTTCGATTTCCAGTTGACGCCGGATGATATGGGCGACCTTGCGACGCTCGACAGCCCCCACAACCGCACGGGTGGCGACCCTGCCACCTTTGTCGAGGAATAACCTGTTAAGAAGTAAAAGTTTTTTGGGGCCGCCTTTTTTAAAAAGGCGGCGTTCCTCGAAGCTTTTTGAAAAAAGCTTCACCAGAAACTTTTCTATAATCTGCAGGTTCGCCTTAACCTGACCCGTCGGTTACGTCATGGACATGTCAGCGGGTCAGGATTGCACAAGCCAAAGCCACGCTGTTATGGTGCGGCGCCCGTCCCGTCGGGCGGGCCATGTTGGCGCGTCTGCCATGGGGAAACGGGCATGACCGGGATCATACCACCAGCATGGCACCAGCGCAGGCAGTAGCGGCATCTGACGGACATGGCGGCCTGGCCGCGCAGGCTTCCCCCATGCGGCGGTCGCTGCGATGGCTGGCGCTGGGGTTCGCGGGCATGCTGGCGGCCTGCGCCAGCAATCCTTCTCCTGAAATGAGTGAGGAACAGATCATCCACGAGGCCGAGTCCTATCGTGCCCGTGCCCAGAGCAGCTATACCCCGCCGGGACCGCCGGAAGACCCGTGGGGGCCTTATATCAACGAGGCCTCGCAGCGTTTCGATGTGCCTGGTGTCTGGATCCGCGAGGTCATGCGGCGCGAGTCGGGGGGGCAGCTGTACCATAATGGCCAGTTCGTGACCTCGCTGCCGGGCGCCATGGGGCTGATGCAGCTCATGCCGCCTACCTATGATGCGATGCGCACGCGCTACAACCTTGGCCCCGATGCGTATGAACCGCACGACAATATCACGGCGGGTACGGCCTATATCCGTGAAATGTACGACATTTACGGCTCCCCCGGTTTCCTTGCCGCCTATAATAGCGGGCCGGGGCGGCTGGATGACTTCCTTGACCGCTACCATACCCTGCCCAAGGAAACGCGTGATTACGTCGCCTCCATCGGGCCACGGATCGCGGGAAGCACTCCTGTAAACCGTTCACAGGCCGACCTGCTGGTGGAAGCGCGCGCCCTTGCCCGCGCGCAGGCGGCGCAGAACGCGCGGGGCGGGCAGAGCCGGGGCCGCCGGCTTCTGGCGTCCGTGCCGCGCGGGGCCGCCGCCGATACCCCATCGCCCGAAGCCGCCGCCGTGCGCGCGGCATGGAGCGCCCGTGAGCAGAGCGGGCTGGCCCCGATGGCGGCAGCCGGAACCCGCCCCGGCGTCATCAGCATGGGCAACAGCCATGACTGGATGGTGCAGGTCGGCGCCTATGGCTCGATCGGACAGGCCGAGCATGCGGCGGGGCAGGCACGGGCGAAGGTTTCGTTCAGTGGCGTGCATACGCAGGTCGCGACCGTTGCATCGGGGCGCCGTCATGTCTATCGTGCAAGGCTGACCGGCCTGTCGCACGAAGCGGCCCAGCAGGTCTGTCAGCGACTGGGCGGATCAGGATGCCAGATCCTGCCGCCAACCACATGACGGCATAAACCCTGCCCGCAGGGTGATGAGGATACATGAGGTATTTTTACAGGCGTTCGCGCTGGTCCCTGCCGGGACTGTGCCTGCCGCTGGTCGGTGTCATGGCGTTCGCCGGCTTTGTCTGTTTTTCCCCCGCGCGCGCGGCCCTGCCAGTCGGCAGCCAGGCCCCGATGTTTGATGCGCAGGCCACCACCAATGGCAGCGAGTTCGATTTCCGCCTGGCCGATGCGCTGCGGCAGGGGCCGGTGGTGCTGTATTTCTACCCTGCCGCCTTTACCCGTGGCTGCACCATGGAAGCGCATGACTTCGCCAACGCCATGGACCAGTATAAGGCGCTGGGTGCTATGGTCATTGGCGTTTCCACCGATGACATGCCGACCCTCGACCGTTTTTCCGTAAGCGAGGGCCATGGCCGCTTCCCCGTCGCGACCGACCCGAAGGGCCAGATCGCGAAGATGTATGACAGCCGCCTGCCGCTGGTGAACCGCGCCAGCCGCACGTCCTATGTCATCGCCCCGGACGGCAAGGTGATTTATGCCTACAGCGCCCTGTCGCCCAAGGGGCATGTCAGCGGGACGCTGGACGCGCTGAAGCAGTGGCGCGCGGCGCAGGGCAATGCCAGCAAGGTCACGCTGCCTGCGAAACCTTAGTAAAAGCCTGTTTCAAAAACAGAATATTGATAAATCAAAAGTTTTTGGGTGCCGCCTTTTTTCAAAAAGGCGGCGTTCCTCGAAGCTTTTTGTAAAAAGCTTCACCAAAAACGTCTTATGATTTCAGATGGTTTTCTGAAGTGGTCCCCGGGGCCGCAACATTGACTTGCGCGCCCCGCACGGTATTGACTGGCATTTCCGTATCCGTGGGGAGAAGCCGGTGGGATTCCGGCACGGTCGCGCCACTGTACACCGCAGCCCCTGCGGAAGTCAGACCTCCCGGCGGATGGAACTTCATTCCGTTACGGGACGCGCTTTCCCGACAGGAGATCTGACCCCCATGTCCTTCATTTCCCCCCGCATGAACCGGGATGCGCCCTGATGGCCGGACGCCTTCTGCTGCGCGGTATGCTGGCGGGTATTGCCGCTGCCATCCTTGCCTTCCTGTTCGCCCGTGTGTTCGGTGAACCGCAGGTCAACCTGGCCATTGCCTTTGAATCCGCCATGGATGCGGCATCGGGCGAGCCACCGGAACCCGAACTGGTCAGCCGGGGCGTGCAGGCGTCGCTTGGCCTGCTGACGGCCGCCATCATGTACGGCGCGGCCTATGGCGGGCTGTTTGCGCTGGTGTTCTCGCTGGCGTACGGACGCATCGGCCGGTTTTCGCCGCGCATGCTGTCCATGCTGCTGGCGGGGGCGGGATTCCTTGCCGTGGTGCTGGTGCCGTACCTGAAATACCCGGCCAATCCCCCTGCCGTGGGGCAGCCGGAAACCATTGGCCTGCGCACGACCGCCTATTTTGAAATGATCGTCTTTTCGCTGTGCGCGCTGACGCTGGCGGTCCTGTCGGGCCGCGCCCTGGCCGTGCGCCTTGGTGACTGGGGCGCGACGTTATGTGGCGGGGCGGTGTTCGTGGTGCTGGTGGCGCTGCTGCAATGGGCGCTGCCCGACATCAGTGAAGTGCCGGACAATTTCCCCGCCGCCCTGCTGTGGCGCTTCCGCGAGGCCGCCCTTGGCATGCAGGTCGTGCTGTGGGGCAGCCTCGGGCTGGTGTTCGGCATGATGGCCGACCGGCTGCTGGGACGCGGCGCGTCCCGTTACGGCTGAACCGGCGTATCCTCCCCATCATGGCCGCCGCCGATCCTGTCCGGCGTCGGGGCGGCGCTGGGGGTATTGTCCTTCATCACCTTGTCCCATATCGCGTGCAGCCTGGTGTCCATGCCGTCATCCAGCATGGGGAAAGGGTGGCTTGCCGCGATATAGGCAGGCTGTTGGTCCCAGTGCAGGGCGGCTTTCGTATCCGCATCAAGCGGTGCGTTGGCGTTGGCGGGCATGCCCCAGAAACATGATGACGTGGCCAGCCGCGCCTGCGCCGCGGGCGTGCGCAGGTATTGCGCGAAGGCCAGCGCCAGCGCCTTGCGCTGCGAGGACTCGATGATCGAGATGCCATGCTGCCACCGGATGCCGCCCTGCCGGGGCAGGGTGAATGTCAGCTCCGGGCGCTGTTTCGGGGTATCGGGTTGCGCCGTGGGCGTGCTGACCGCCCCCCCTTCGCCCACGCCCGCCGTGGTCCATGCGCCGCCGCCCACGACAATATCCACCACGCCATCCGCCAGGGCCTGCTGCACGCTGGCGCTGTCGCCCACCAGTGTCGCGTTGGCGCGCAGGCTTGCCAGCTTGTCCTGCAACGCGGGCAGGTCGGCCTCCGTCAGGTGCGCGGGATCAAGCCCCAGCGCCAGGGCGATATAGGACAGGATGGGCAGGTAGCTGTCATAAATCGCGATATGCCCGTGATAGCGCGGCTGCCACACCGCGTTGATATCCTGCATGTCCTGCGCGCTGACATGGGCCTGGTTGAAGGCCACGGCGTGAAAGCCGTATTTTTCCGGCACCGAGTAAAGCCGCCCCTGATAGGAGCCGGCGGCCGGGCTGGCAATCGCCGCGGGAATGCCATCCGACGGGAAATCAGCAGGTTCCAGCGGCGCCAGCAGGCCAGCGGCGGCCAGTTGCGGGGCGGCGGTTTCCTCCAGGATCACAACGTCCCAGTCGCCCGCCTGCGACTGGCGCAGGATGGTCCGGGCGGCGGTGGTGCTGTCGATATCCTTGAAATGGACCCGTACCTTGTTCGCCTGTTCAAAGGGGCCGAGCAGTTCCGGGTCTTCATGGTCACACCATGTCAGCACGTTCAGCACATCATCCGCCGCCCGTGTCGGGCCGGGCCGGATGGCTGCAAGGATGATGAGGGCGGTCGTGGCGGCAGCAAGGGGGCCGCGACGGCTGCATGCGGACATAAGGGACAACTCCTGAAGGATGGGGACCCAACATGGACGGGTATGCACGACGGGTCCAGTCAGGAAGAATTACAGATGTGACAAACAGGCCGCATGGCGCGCATGGATCATCATGGCCGCATAATATGACCGCATGATGAAAGGGTTGATGCATGCCGCGCCGTTGCGTGCGGGACACGCCGCATGCCCTGCACGTTTTCGCCATATTGTCCCGCGCCATCGGGTGGGGCTATGGATAGGCGCATGATTGCCGATTTCATCCGCCGCCTTGTCCGGCGCCGCGCCCCGCAGCCTGTGTCCCGGTCCACGTCGCGCGCCACCCGCCCGGTGATTGCGCCACAGCCCGGCTCGGTCGCGGAACGGGCCATCGCCACCACGACGGTCCTGCCCTCGGGGCGGCTGCGCGCCTGCGCCCGGACCGCGCGCGGGGTGGGGCGCCTGGCCGCCATTACCGTATGGGTGCCGCTGTCGGTCGGGTTCGAGGCGGTGCTGCTGCTGGTGCCCGGCACGGCCAAGATCCGGTGGACGCGCATGGTCTGGGGCGGGCTGTGCCTGCTGCTGTCGCTGCGCATCCGCGTGGTGGGACGCAGGGCGGGCGGCGTGGGCGGCCGGCGCGCGCGACAGAATGGCGAACGCCCGGTGATCTATGTGTCCAACCATTCGTCGTGGCTGGATGTGCCGGTGCTGGGCACGGTGCTGCCATCCAATTTCGTGGCCAAGGGCGATATCGAGGGCTGGCCCATCATGGGCCTTGTCTCGCGCATTGGCCGGACCATATTCGTCAGCCGCCAGCGCAGCACCACCGGCCGCGAACGCGACGAAATGCTGCACCGCCTGATGGTGGAGGGCGACAACCTGATCCTGTTCCCCGAAGGCACGTCGTCCGACGGGTCGCGGGTGCTGCCGTTCCTGTCCGCCTTTTTCGCCATTGCCAAGCCGCCGCGCCTGCCGCCGGGCAAGGGGCCGGTGGCGCCGGAAAGCGAGGCCGAGGCCATCGCGGCGCGTCCTGGCATGACGCCGCTGATCCAGCCGGTATCGGTGGTGTATGACCGGCTGGAGGGCCTGCCGGTCAACCATGCGCGCCGCCCGGTCTTTGCCTGGTATGGCGACATGGAACTGGGGCCGCATGTGTGGCAGCTGGTCAAGTGGCGGTCGATGCGCGCGACGGTACTGCTGCACGCGCCGCTGGACCCCGATGATTTCCCCAGCCGCAAGGCGCTGGCGCAGGCGGCGTGGCGGGCGGTGGCCGCGGGGGCGGCCGAACTGCGCCAGAACCAGCCCCAGCCGGAAAACGAAACCGCGTATGCCTGCCGTCCGCTGGCGGGCATGCTGCCGCAGGATCTTGAACGGAACCGGAACTGAGGGCTTTGTGTCAAGATTGAGACATGTCATGTTTCCACTCCCCCTTACCTCCTAGGGTAGCCCCCCAATCGACGGTCCCGGTGGCGCCTGCCGCCGGATAGGGCTGGTCTGTCCGGCATGGCGCCGCAAGGGGGCGTGCCACGATCAGGGAGAGTGATCTCACATGGCGCGACGGGTCGTGCCAACGTTCTGGAGTTTACGGTGGATCAGCCGAAGATAAGCGCCGATGTCCTGCTTTCCGCGATGGAACAGGCCATTGATCCCATGGTCGTGATTGACGAGCATAATCGCATCATCCTGTTCAACGCCGCGGCTGAACGGATATGGGGCCTGACGCGCGCGCAGGTGATGGGCCAGAATGTCAGCTGCCTTGTGCCGCAGGCGGACCGTGCCCTGCATGACAGCTATATCGACCGTAACCGCGAGACGGGCGAAGGCCGCATTGTCGGTACATCGCGTGAGGTCGAATTCCGCCGCGCCAATGGCGAATATGTATGCGGTGAGCTGTCGATTTCGCGCGTGCAGGTGGGCCAGACGGGCGGGATCTACTACATCGCCGTCATGAAGGACGTGACGGAGCAGAGCCGCCAGCGCAAGATCCTGATCCTGCAGAACGAGGTGCTCCAGTCACTGGCGTCCGATGTGACCCTGCAGGAAGTGAGCGACCAGCTATGCCGCCGCGTGGACGGCTTCGTGCCCGGCGGGGTGGCGGCGCTCATACTGTTTGACAGCGCGCGCAAGGTCTCCGTCACGTCTTCCCCCGGCATGCCCAATCGCTACCGCTCGGCGCTGGACAGCATGCAACTGACACCCGAACAGATGGACGCGCTGCGCAAAGACCCCGCCAGCAGCAACATCGTGGTGTGGGATGGCTATTCCTCCCTTGCCCGCTCACTGGGGCTGGAGCGGTGCTGTTCTTCCGCCGTCATTTCCCGCACGGGGCAGGTCATGGGCGTGTTCGCCCTGTACCTGCGGGATGACGAGCCATCGCTGGCATGGCCCGAACGGGTGGTTTCAACCTGCATGCCCTTCTGCGCGCTGGCGATCGAACAGAACCAGACGCGCCAGCATATTGCCCAGCTATCCAATTTCGACAGCCTGACCGGGTTGATGAACCGTACGTCGCTGCATAACGTCATCGAACGCCTGATCATGCGCGGGGGGGACAGCCAGTTCTCGCTGTTCATGGTGGATATCGACCGTTTCCGCGATATCAACGACGCGCTGGGCCATGTGAACGCCGACCGTTTCCTGATCGAGATCGGCCGCCGCATCCGTTCGCTGGTCAATGACGAATATATCGTCAGCCGCTCGGGTGGGGACGAGTTCATCATTGTCGTGCCCGACTGTTCGCACAAGCGCGCGGAACAGTTTGCCGAAAACCTGATCAACGCCATCGCCAGGCCCCTGCAGGTGGGCGAGAACACGCTGAGCATTTCCTGTAGTGTCGGCATCAGCACGTTCCCTGAAAACGGACCGGACAGCGAATCCCTGCTCAGCCTGGCCGATTCCGCCGCCCGTCAGGCAAAGGAGGACGGGCGCGGCCTGTACCGCTTCGCCGGGCATGAAAAGAACCAGGTGGCGCAGGAACGGCTGATGCTGGGGTCCGCGCTGCGCGACTCGCTGGCCAAGGGCATGCTCAGGCTGCATTACCAGCCGCAGGTGGAAACCATGACCGGGGGCCTGTACGGGGTCGAGGCCCTGTCGCGGTGGCATCACCCGACACTGGGCAACATCTATCCCTCCCGTTTCATCGCGGTGGCGGAGGATACCGGCCAGATCGAGGCCATCGGCCGCTGGTCGCTGCAGGAAGCCTGTGCCCAGATGGTGAAATGGGACCGCGACGGGGTGCATGTGCCCACGGTCGCGGTCAACCTGTCGGCGGTGCATTTCCGCAACCGCGCGCTGCCGGAATATATCGCCAACCTGTTGAAGCAGCATGGCCTGACGCCGGACCGCCTGACGGTGGAAATCACCGAAAGCGTGATGATGGATAACAGCAGCGACACGGAGGAGGTGCTGTACGCCATCCGCAAGCTGGATGTCGGGCTGTCGATGGATGATTTCGGCACGGGGTATTCGTCGCTTTCAAGGCTGACGCGCCTGCCGCTTACGGAAATCAAGATCGACCGCAGCTTCATCAATGATTTCGAGCATGATACCAATGCCCAGGCCGTGACCATGGCCGTGATCGGCATCGGGTCGCGCCTGGGCATGACGGTGGTGACCGAAGGGGTCGAGACCGAACAGCAGTGGCGCCTGCTGGAGGAACTGAACTGTGATGTGATGCAGGGCTACCTGTTCGCGAAACCCCTGCCGCCGGAAGAACTGGAAAAATGGTTCCGTGAGCGGCAGGAACGCGGCTCGTTCCTTATCCCGACCAAGGCGTGATATGGCGTGGTCTCTGGTCTGGTGAAGCCGCATGGGTATATCATGCACTGTTCCGGTCCTGTTGCCGGGCTGATTCCATGAAGCATTCTGTTCTGTTTTTTATTGTAGGTTCCAGGCGGGAATATGGCATTGCAACACGATGATCGGCTGCGGGCACTGACACACCAGGATTCGGATTTCTGGGCCGACCTGGTTGATAGTGTGCTGATCGTCGCCATTACCGACACAAAGGGGGTCATCACCTACGTGAATGACCGTTTTTGCGAAATCAGCCAGTACTCGCGGGCGGAACTGCTCGGTTCCACGCACCGTATCGTCAATTCCGGCTATCATGACGCTGATTTCTTCCGTGACCTGTACCGCACGATCGAGGCAGGCGAACTGTGGCAGGGCAATATCTGCAACCGCGCCAAGGACGGGTCGCTGTACTGGGTGGCGACCACCATCATTCCCAAAAAGGACAGGCAGGGCCGGATACTGGGTTACGTCGCCAGCCGGTTCGAGATCACCGAACTGATGAATACCCGTGACCGCCTGTGTGAACTGGCGGAAACGGATACGCTGACGGGGCTGCTGAACCGTGGCGGGTTCAACACCGCGCTGGCCGATGAGATCGCGCGCTGCCGCGAGCCTGCCGGTGGCGGGGTGCCCCAGGCCGCCCTGGCCATGTTCGACCTTGATGGTTTCAAGCAGATCAATGACGTGCATGGCCATCATGCCGGCGACATCGTGCTGCGCGCCATTGCCTCGCGCCTGATTGAAATGACCCACCCCGATGACCCTGTCAGCCGCCTGGGCGGGGATGAGTTCGCGGTGATCCTGCACCGCACGCTGGAGGATGTATCGCTGGAGCGGTACATGGACCGCCTGCAGGGCGTGCTGGAACGTCCCATCGACATTGAAACGGTGACGGTCAGCGTCGCGGGCAGCATCGGCGCGGTGCTGCTGGATGGCACCGACACGATGGAAGACGTGCAGAAAAACGCCGACATGGCGATGTATGCCGCCAAGCGCGCGGGCGGCAAGCAGTCGCAGATGTTCACCCGCAACCTGCGTGAGCGCGCGCAGGCCCGCGTATCCATCCTGAGCGAGGCGCGGTGCGGTGTCGAACGCAACCAGTTCGAGGTCTATTACCAGCCGATCCTGAACTGCCGCACGCTTGAAATGGACCAGATCGAGGCGCTGCTGCGCTGGCAGCACCCCGAACGCGGGCTGCTGGCGGCGGAGGATTTTTCCGACGTGTTCACCGATGCCGGCCTGGCGCAGGCCATGGGGCCACGCATGATCGAGGCGTTCCGCCGTGACGTGCTCATGTGGAACGAGAAGGGCTAGCCCCCGCGCCAGCTTGCCATCAACCTGTCGCGCATGGACCTGATCCGCGATGACTACCAGCGCGAGCTGGAGGAATCGCTCAGGCGCTTCAACATGTCCCCGGACAGCTTCGTGCTGGAGGTGACCGAGGCGATGCTGCATGGCCGCCGGGCGGATCAGGGCATCCGCAACCTGCGCGAACTGGCCCGTTCGGGTTTCCGCATTGCGCTGGATAATTTCGGCAAGGGGATTACCGTGCTGAACCACCTGCGCGAACTGCCCTTTTCACAGGTCAAGATCGACCAGAGCATGGTCGCCAATATCGTCGGCAACCCCGATGCCTGCATGGTCCTGTCCAGCCTGATCGACATGGGGCAGGGCTTCGGGATGGAAATCACGGTCGAAGGCGTCGAAAACCGTGAACAGTTCGACCTGGTCATGCAGATGAAGCCGGAGCGCATACAGGGCTTCTACATCTCTTCCGCCCTGTCATCGCAGGATATCCTCCGGCTGCCATCGCATTTTGATGGAGCAACCCGCGCATGACCGATACGCCCCGTACCGTGGCCGCCCGGATTGGTGATGACCTGCCGCGCGTCGATGTCATCGAACTGGCCAATACGCGGCGCATCATGCATGCCGAGCGGCATAATGACGGGTCGCGCATGCCCATGTTCATCCCCACTGCCGCATGGGCGAAGCTGCTGGAACTGCACTGCGCCGGTGACGGTACGCCCCAGCACCCGCGCCTTGCCCCTTCACGCGTCATGGATGGGCTGGAACAGGCGCTGGGCCGCATCATGACGGAGGTGGCGCGCCATGACGCCACCACGGATGAACCCCTGCGCCCGGCCTATGTCGTGACATCCGACCTGTTTGGCGCGGAAGGCCCGGTGGACATCCGCATGGTGGTGGACCGCACGACCGGGGTTGCCTGCATGCTGGCGGGGCCGCCCGCGGATATCGCGGCCCTCGGGCTGGATGGACCGTAACCGGAAGTTTTTGGTGACGCTTTTTCCAGCAAGCTTCAGGCAACGCCGCCTTTGCTGAAAAATGACGACGCCCGGAAATTTTTATCGGCGGCCCGCCCGCCGCCACGCCAGCCGATCCGGTTGATATCACGGTCCGGAGTGCGAAAGCCTGCCTGCCGCGTTCCGACATCCCGCCTTCCTGCCATCGGTCAGGTCACAGACCGCCCCATAAATGTGGTAAAGCGAACTGGCGGGCATGTGGTCCATTGCCGGTGTCCCGTCCGCGTTGAGGCGGTCGATCCATCCTCCATTCAGGTTGGGGGGAATGTAATGGGTGGCGAAATGCGCCAGTACGCCCGCAATCAGGGCGGGTGATGCCGTATTCATGCCAAGGGAACGGATCAGTTCCGTCTGGGGCCAGATGCGCGTGCCCTCATCCACGATCCGTCCGTCCTGTCCCACGGCATTGCGGATGACGGGTGGATGGACGGATGCGGTATGGGCCAGCGCGGTCGTATGGAGCCGCATGGCGACCTGGCGGATCGCATCCGCATCCCGTGGCGCGCACAGGCGCAGGTATTCGTGCAGCAGCCATGACCATTCCAGCAGGTGCCCCGGTTCCGCCCGGTTCTGGCCCGCCGGGTGTAGGGGACGCCAGTCCGTGGTGAAATCTTCCAGCAGCAGGCCGCTTGCCGGGTCAATGAAGTGCGTGATGGCCAGCGTGACCAGCCCGGCCGCGCGGTGGCGGTAAATATCCTCTCCCGTGGCCTCGAACAGGGCCAGCCACGATTCCAGCAGGTGCATGTGCGGATTTTGGCGCCGGATGGCGTCCTGCGGCGGCACGGCATCCATGAAGCCCGGGCCGGGCGTGCTGAAAATGGTTTCCAGTTCGGTCGCCATCTCTCCCGTACGGCGTCGCAGCCCCGGATCACCCGACAGGCGGCAGGCCCATGCATGGGCGTACAGGATGAAGGCATGGCCGTACAGGTCACGCCGCCGGTCGGCAGGCCGCCCATCGGGAGCGAGGGAGAATATCCAGCCCGCCGCGCCATCGGCACGGTGATAGCGGTGTTCGACTTCCGCAAGGCAGCGCAGCGCCAGATCGCCCGCGTCATGGTCGCCGCGCAGGGCCGCGCGGCAATAGGTCGCGATCTGGCGCGCCTGCACCATCAGGCGCAGGGCGGGCAGGATGATGGGCCGCCCGCTGAAATCCAGCCGTTCGTGGAACAGGGTCCGATCCCTGTCGAACCCGTTTTCAGACCATAGCGGCAGGGCCTGCCGGACAGCCCATGCCTGGAAGCGGTCGGGTGTCACGCTGTGGTATCACTCTCGGCCCGGGGCTGGCCGCCCGCCTGCCGCACAAGCGATGTGGTTGACCGGCCGGGCATGATGTCAACCAGCACGACGCGGCCGCCATTGGCTTTCACGATATCGCCGCCCACCACCTCGTCCTCGCGGTAATCCGCACCCTTTACGATGACATCGGGCAGGATCGCGCGGATGGCCTCTTCCGGCGTGTCCTGGTCAAACAGCACAACCAGGTCGACATTGCGCAGCGCGCCGATCACGGTGGCCCGCGCGCGTTCATCCTGTATGGGGCGGCTTTCCCCCTTCAGGCGGCGGACGGAGCGATCGGTGTTCAGCGCCACGATCAGCTTGTCCCCCTGTGCCGCAGCCCCCTGTATCAGCGATATATGCCCCGGATGCAGCAGGTCGAAACACCCATTGGTAAAGACGACCCGCGCCCCATGGTGCCGCCAGTCCCGCGCCATGGCGGCCGCCTGTTCAAGGGAGACGCATTTACCCGAATCCGGCATGTCGCGCATCAGGGCGTGGCTGAGTTCCGTGCGTGAAACGGTTGTCGTGCCCAGCTTGCCCACCGCCACGGCGGCGGCCGTGTTGGCGATGGTCACCGCCGTTTCCATGGACTGCCCCGCCGAAAGGATCGCGGCCACGGTCGCGACCACGCAGTCCCCGGCGCCAGAGACGTCAAACACCTCGGTCGCCCGGCTGCGCACATGGCTGACCGCCCCGTCATCCCGCCACAGCGTCATGCCTTCTTCCGAGCGCGTGACCAGTACGCTGCCGCCAAACTGCGCGCCCGCCATCCGGGCAGCCGTCATGATCTGCGCGTCCGTGCTGACCGGCAGGCCGGTGACCCGTGCCAGTTCCTTCCGGTTGGGTGTCACCAGCGTCGCCCCCCGATAGGCGGCAAAGGACGTGCGCTTGGGATCGACGATGACCGGAATGCCCCGCATGCGCGCGCGGGCAATGATTTTTTCCAGCACACCGTCATCCAGCACGCCCTTGCCATAATCCGAGCAGATCAGGATGTCGGCCCTGTCTATGGCCGTATATGCCTTCTCCACCAGTTCGGCCTGCATGGCGGGGGCAGGGGGGTGGGTATCCTCGTTATCGATGCGCACGATCTGCTGTCGTCCGCTCATGACCCGCGTCTTGGTCGTGGTCTGCCGACTGGCATCCCGCACCAGGCCGTTGATATCGATATGGTCCCAGCATGCAAGGGTGCGGGCCAGCCGGGCTGCATGATCGTCCGTGCCCACCAACCCGACAAGCGAGACGCGCGCACCCAGTGCCGCGGCATTCGCCGCTACATTGGCGGCCCCGCCGGCAACGGTATCGAGGTGCTCATGCACCAGCACCGGCACGGGGGCCTCGGGGGAGATACGGTCAATCCGGCCGGAAATATAGCGGTCCAGTATCACATCGCCCACGATGGCAATGTTTCCGAAATGCATGTTCTCGATCATGAGGTGCCTACCGCTCCCGTCCCCGCCTGCGGCACTGCTTTAATATGGGACCCCTGTGCTTCACAAGAACAAGTGACACCCTTTGCCCCTCCTGCGTGGTGACCCGGTCCGGCAACCATGGCGGCATACGCACCCGATCGACAGCCAGGTTTTGCGTTTCCTCCCTTCACGCCATACACTGCCTGCATCCCCGAACGGGGATGCGGGAGAGGGAAGAGGCTCATGGAAGATGAAGATGGCCTGCTTGCGGAGCGCCGGACACTTCTGGATGAAATCCGCTCAGACGTACAGAACTTGTCTGCCAGTATGGAGCCTGCGGGGCCGGTTACAGACACCCTGCGTTCAGGCGTGGCCGCAATAGCTGACAAACTCGATGCCCTGTCGGACCTTATGCGCTAGCGACCCGTCACGAATACCCGGATTGGTTTATGCCTACGGTCCCATAGCCGTTTGAGCAGGGGCGTGCGCCGTAGCCCGATGGGGACGACCATGCCGCCCGCGCCGGAGATGACGCCCCCATGAATGATGTCTCCATAAAAAAACCGCCTCGCGGGCGGTTACCTTAGGTTGTGTTTCTTTACATAAATACACGCATGGGTTGTCTATCTTGCGCGCGCAGTCCCGGCCTTCATCGGCCGTCCAACCACGAGGTCGGGGCTGTAGCAGTCAACCGATTCCGACCATCATCACTTGGCGCATGGCTGAACAGATCATCGTGTCCCTACATGGGAACAGTGTTGCCGGATGATCCGGGATCGGTTGCTTTCGTATTCGCCGGGGTGCTGGGGGGGCCATCTGGCCCGCGTACCGGGCGGCGGAAGCCGATCCACAAGATCAGGACAGCGTTCAGCAGGCGCGTCGCGAAAGCGGGCCTGGATGATGTGACCCCTCATACCCTGCGGCATATCTGCGCCACATGGATGGTAATGGCGGGCGTACCATTGCAGATGGTCGCCAAATTTTTTGGGAAACGGTGTCGAGATGGCCGAGCTCGGCCCTACGGCCACCATGGCCCGGACTGGCTGGCAAAGGCCACTGATGCCCTATCAGTATCCTCCGGTCCACGTGGACCAGACAACACGGAAATGCGGAACAACAAAGTCCAGGAAAATCATGGTGCTGCTGGACAGGATTGAACTGTCGACCTCTCCCTTACCAAGGGAGTGCTCTACCACTGAGCTACAGCAGCACTGTATGCGCGCTTCCTAACTTTTCCTGCATCGGCTGGCAACCCCCTTTTGTCGTATTCTGGCAAATTGGGGTCATCCAGCCGGAAGGCAGGCGTGATCAGTCGTCGCGGTGGATGCGTTCCATGCGTTCGTGGCGTTCCTGCGCCTCGATCGAAAGGGTTGCGATGGGGCGGGCTTCCAGCCGTTTCAGGCCGATGGGTTCGCCCGTTTCCTCGCAATAGCCGTAGGTGCCGGCCTCGACGCGCAGCAACGCCTGGTTGATCTTGGAAATCAGCTTGCGCGCCCGGTCGCGTGTGCGCAGTTCCAGCGCACGGTCCGTCTCGACACTGGCGCGGTCGGTAATGTCCGCTTCGTGAATGCCGCCTTCTGACAGGCTGGCAAGTGTCTCATCCGCTTCCTTGAGGAGGTCCGCACGCCATTTCAGCAGTTTGAGGCGGAAATATTCCACCTGCTGCGGATTCATGAATTCCTCATCATCCGAAGGGCGATAATCGGGGGGCAATGTAATCATGATGACAGGTCCCTGCGCCGTGGTTCCGTATGGCGGCGTATGCCCATCCAGTCGGGAACGGGGCGGCTTATACTAGCAAGGCGCGTGCGCGCCAAGCCTTTAACACCGGATTCAGGCCGGTTGGTGCGATGTGACGGGGTTGGGGGTGGTGGCGGGCAGGGTGGTCGAAGCCGGGGTCGGGGCCGCCTTCGCCTGCTTCGTGCGGGGGGCGGGTTCGGGGTACGTGGTTTCCCAGCCGCCGCCCAGTGCGTTGTAAAGACGGACAAGATTGCCTGATATGGTGGCCGTGCTGGTGGTCAGGTCGGATTGCGCGCCCAGGTACTGGCGCTGGCTGTCCAGCACGTTCAGGTAGGTCACCATGCCATGGCGGTACTGGTCCTGCGCCAGTTGCAGGGCATGGTGGCTGGCTTCCATGCGCTGGGTCAGGTTGTCGTGGCGGAGCTGTTCATCGGTATAGGCGGTCAGCGCGTTGTCAATGTCATGCCATGCGCCCAGCACGGTCTGCTGGTAGCTGATGGCCGCCTCCTTCTGGGCGGCCTTGCGCAGTTCCAGCTGCCCGCGCAGGCGTCCGCCCTGGAAGATGGGCAGGGTGATGGACGGGCCGACATTCCATGCCTTGGCGTTCCAGAAACCAAGGTCGCGGAAGGACAGGGATTCAAACCCGAACCCGGCATTGATCGTCACGCGCGGATAGAATTCGGCCACTGCCTCGCCCACCTGCGCGGTTGCGGCATGCAGGTTGGCTTCGGCGCGGCGGATATCGGGGCGGCGGCGCGCCAGTTCGGACGGCACGCCGACGGGTACGCGCGGCGGGACGGGGGGAATGGCGGAGGCAGTCAGCAGTTCGTCGGACAGGGCGCGCGGCGGCTCGCCCATAAGCAGGCTGAGCGCGTTGACCTGGGCCACCAGCTGCTGCTCAAGCTGGGGCAGTTGCGCCAGCGTGTTCTGGTACTGCACGCGGGCCTGTTCCACTTCCATGTCGCTGGCCAGCCCCTTGGCGTAGCGCTGCTGGTTCAGGTCCAGCATGGAACTGGCCACGTCGCGGTTTTCCATGACAATGCGCAACTGCTGCTGCGTGTTGCGCAGGTCCATGTAATCACGCGCCACTTCGGCCTGGCGTGAAATCAGCATGCCGCGCCGGGCCTCGTTCGTGGCCTGCGTCTGGGCGGCTGCGGCTTCGTACTGGCGGCGCACGCGGCCCCACAGGTCAATTTCCCATGTCGCGTCAATGCTGTCGCGCCACTGGTTGAACAGGGGGATCTTGGCCTGTCCGGGTTGCAGGTTAGCCAGGGCAGGTGCCTGCTCCATCACCCCCGGGCTGCTTTCCACATCCGTCACGATCCGCTGCAGCATCTTGGTGCTGTACTGCTGGCGGGCATAGGACCCGGTGGCGGACATGGCGGGGTAGCGTTCGGCGCCTGCAATGCGCAGTTCCGCGCGGCTTTGCGCCATGCGGTAGGCATAGCGGCGGACATCGAGGTTATCGGTCGCGACGCGCTGTTCCAGCTTTGTCAGCTCGGGGTCGTTGAAGATGGTCCACCACGCGGTATCGGGATCATCGGGCGTGGTCTGGCTTGCGACCTGCGCTGGCGTGCCATCCTTGCCATTCGTGGCCTGGATGCGCTTCGGGCCGCCATACTCCCTGGGCGTCCACGGGGTTGGCTTGTGGAAGTTCGGGCCGACCGCGCACCCGGCGGTCATGACCGACAATCCAACCACCGCCGTGCGCCATGAAAATCCCCTACCCACCAACGCGGCCCCCTGTTGTCCCAAAAACAGTTGATATAAACCTGTATGCCCTTGGCATGGTTTCGTGACCATGCCATGAATTGACCGATCAGTTCGGTCAGTCCCCTAGCCTATCGGCTTTCCACACGGGGTCAATCGAAAGTACGCACCGATAACGGGAGCAGGATGATTTCCATGGGTACCACGCCAGACCATCCGGGCCAGACACAGGCCGAAAGCTGCCCGCTGTCCGGTGCGTCGGCCGCCAAGCGCCAGCAGATCCTGGCCGGTGCCGCGCGTGTTTTTGCCCAGCAGGGATATGAAGGGGCGAGCATGTCGGGAATCGCCCGGGATGCGGGCGTGTCCAAGGGGACGCTGTATAATTATTTCGAAAGCAAGGCCACGCTGTTTTCCGCCTTTGTGGAGCAGTGCGCGTGCGAGAAGATGCCCCTGCTGTTCAGCCGGATTGACGAAGGGGCGAACCTTACGGAATCGCTCGAACATCTGGCCGTTGCCATGATCAGGCTGCTGACCTCGCCGCTGTCGCTCATGCTCAACCGCATCATCATTTCGGAGGCGGGCAATTTCCCCGACCTTGCCGCAACCTTCTGGAAGTATGGGCCGGAAAAGGCCATTGGCATCCTGTCCGCGTGGCTCATGCAGCATAATGACGCGGGTGTGCTGAACATTCCCGACCCGGTTTTCGCGGCGGAACAGTTCTATGGCCTGTGCCAGACCCGGATCGTGGCGCGCGCACGGCTGCAACTTCCGGTTGATACGGATGAGGCGCACATCGAATTCATCGCCCGCTCCGCCGTGCGGACGTTCCTCAATGCCTATCTGCGTGACGCGCCGCGCCAACCGCCGGTCGTGATGGAACGCCCGGCACCCGGTGCCAGCCAGACGCCATAAAAGGCGACGGTTTTCTAAAAGGCTGTTTGAAAACAACTCATTGATAAAAAATAAAAGTTTTTGGGTGCCGCCTTTTTTCAAAAAGGCGGCGTTCTTTCGAACTTTTTGCAAAAAGCTTCACCAGAAACGGCTTTTGGTTTTCGGGCGGATTTGTGGACCGATCCGGCATCCTGACCCGGTCTGTCCCTGCATGGTTCCGCATTGATGGAATGGCGCGTGTCGTGGATCGCCCTGTGCGTAAGTCAGGGCGGTCATGCTTCTGTTGCATAAAAACAACATTCCGGCTGCGTCACGCGGAAGCCTGCTTTTTTAGCCTGTTATGTTATATTGTACCAATATAGAACTGGGGCATCCGAAATCTCCTGACTGGATGCGAGCCTGCCCTGACATGACCCGCCTATGGTTTTCCCGTCGCCCGCTATCCCCCGCCGTGCTGGCGGCCATGACCGCGTTTACCCCGGTTTCTCCCCTCGTGGCGCAGACCACGACGGCGGGCACGCCGGCTGGCGCGACCGGCACGGCCACCACGCAGGTGACGGATGGGGAAATCACGCGCCGGTCATCCGCCCCGGACGCCATGACCGTCACCGCCCGGCTGGACCGTGCGCGCATCCAGTTGCAGCCTTCCACCGGGGCCACGGTGCATGCCTTCAGCCGCAAGGCGCTGGAAACCATTCCCGGTGGCGATAACGCCGGGATGAACAGTGTGCTGTTGCAGGCCCCCGGCGTGGCGCAGGACAGCTATGGGCAGATCCATGTCCGCGGTGACCATAACGAGGTGCAGTTCCGCCTTGATGGCGTGCAACTGCCCGAAGGCATGAACGTGTTCGGCCAGACGCTGATGACGCGCTTTGCCGACAACCTGTCGCTTTCGACCGGCGCATTGCCGGTGCAGTATGGCTTCCTGCAAGCCGCCGTGGTGGACATCAACACCAAGAACGGGTCCACCAACAAGGGCGGCAACGTGTCCATTTACGGCGGTGCGCGGGACTATTTCTTCCCCTCCGCCCAGTACGGGGGGCAGCATGGCAAGTGGGATTACTTCTTCACCGCCGATTACGTGCATGACCGGGTGGGGATCGAGAACACGACCCCGTCCTTCAACGCGCCGCATGACCTGAGCAACCAGTACCATTTCCTTGGCCATGTGCGGTACACGGTGGATGAGAACACGCGGATCAGCCTGATCGCCGGTGTCTCCAACGCCGAGTACCAGTTGCCCAATATCGGTGGCCAGCCCATGTTTGGCGATAATTACAGCAGCCTGCTGCCCCAGGCCCCGGGCAGCAGCAACCTGAATGAACGCCAGAAGGAAATCACCGATTTCGGCATCCTGTCGCTGCAAAAGACGATTGGCGCGTTCAGCCTGCAGACATCGGTTTTCTCGCGCTACAGCAGCCTTGGCTACAGCCCCGACCCCAATATGGGTGACCTGGCCTATATGGGCATAAGCCAGCACGCTGAACGTTCGGTCATGTCCACCGGCACCCAGAGCGACGTGACATGGCGCGTGCGCCCCGACCACACCATCCGTTTCGGCTTTCAGGTCTTTGGCGAACGCAACATCACCAAGGCTGACGCCACGGTGTTCAATGATGCGAACCAGCAGGTCAGCATCCACACGGGCAATGGCCGTACGGGCGACATCTACGGCCTGTACGTGCAGGATGAATGGCAGCCGGTGCGCAACCTGACGGTCAATTATGGCCTGCGCTTTGATGGCGTGGGGGAATATACCGACGAACACCAGCTCAGCCCGCGCATCAACGTGGTCTGGCGTGCATGGAAGGGGGCGGCGCTGCATGCGGGCTATTCCCGCTATTTCACGCCGCCGCCGTTCGAGGTGGTAGGTGGGTCCGACCTGCGGCAGTTCGCCAATACCTCGGCTGCGACCGATGTCAGCCGCAGCGACACGGTCAAGGCCGAGCGTGACCATTATTTTGATGCGGGCATCGAGCAGGTCATCCTGCCCGGCTGGCGCGTGTCGTTCGATGCCTATTACAAGCTGGCCCATAACCTGATTGATGAAGGGCAGTTCGGCGCGCCCATCATCCTGTCGGGGTTCAATTACCGGCGCGGGCAGGTCAACGGGTATGAATTCTCCACATCCTATGACCACGGGCCGCTATCGCTATATGGCAATTTCGCGTGGTCGCGGGCGATCGGCAAGGACATTACCAGCGCGCAGTTCAACTTTGACGCCGATGACCTGAAATATATCAGCCAGCACTGGATCCATCTGGATCATGACCAGCGCTGGACGGCGTCCGCCGGTGGGTGCTACACCTTCTTCCATCGCAGCGGGCACCCCACGCGCATTTCGGCCACCATGGTCTATGGCAGCGGCCTGCGGCAGGATTCGGACGTGCCCAATGGGGGCGTCATTCCGCAATACGCGACCTTCAACATGTCGGTCGTGCAGTCCTTCCGCGACCTGTTCCACTCCCGCTTCCTGCGCACCACGCAGTTGCGGCTGGATGTGACCAACCTGTTCGATCACCCCTACATGCTGCGCAGCGGCACGGGCGTGGGGGTGGGCGCGCCGCAATACGGCCTGCGCCGAACCATCCTGACCGGTATTTCGCAGTCGTTCTGACGGGTGTGCTAGGGTCATCCCGTTACACAAACGGGATGACCCTTATGTCTTTTTCCATCCGTGAGGCGGTCGATGACGATGCCCGCTTCCTGCCCGCCATCGAACGTTCGGCGGGGCAGGCTTTCCGCAGCGTGCCCGAACTGGCGTGGGTGGCGGATGACGGGGTCATGTCCGTTGATGCGCACCGGGCCTGCATCGCCACGCGCACCTGCTGGGTCGTGGTGGATGAACAGGGACGGATCGCGGGCTTCCTCAGCGCGCAGCCGTGTGGGCAGGACCTGCATATCCTTGAAATGTCGGTGGCCCGTGACCGGCAGGGCAGGGGGCTGGGGCGACGGCTGCTGGCTGCGGCATATGACGGCGCGCGGGCGCTTGATCTGTTCGGGCTTACGCTGACAACCTTCCGCAATATTCCGTGGAATGCTCCGTTTTACCAAAAATCAGGCTTTTACCTGCTGCCGCCCGACATGCTGGATACACGCCTTGCCGCCGTGTTGCGGGAAGAAACGCAGGCGGGCTTCCCCCCCGGCTCACGCTGCGCAATGCGGCGGGACGTGACGGTTGCGGATTGAAAGAAGTTTTTGGTGAAGCTTTTTTCAAAAAGCTTCAAAGAACGCCGCCTTCTTGAAAAAAGGCGGCACCCAAAAACGTCTTGTTTTTTCATCAATGGATTATTGCGCATGAAAAAAGGGCGACCCGTCGGGGCCGCCCTCAGTTTCAGGGGATGCGGGAAGGTCCGGAGGGGATCAGGAATTGATCCGCTCGCCATGCAGGCTCATGTCCAGCCCTTCCATTTCCTCATCGCGCGTGACACGCAGCCCGATGGTCAGGTCAATCAGCTTGAGCAGGATGAACGTCAGCACCGCGCACCAGGCGATGGTGATGCCAACGGATTCCGCCTGCGCCACGAACTGTGCGAACGACCCGCTGATTCCCGCAGGGTTGGCGTCGGTGGCCGAAAGCGGGCCATAGGCGAACACGCCGGTCAGCAGCGCGCCCACGATGCCGCCAATGCCATGCACGCCAAAGGCGTCAAGGCTGTCGTCATAGCCCATCATGTGCTTGAGGCCCGTCGCCCCCCAGAAGCAGATCAGCCCGGCGGCCAGCCCGATCATCAGCGCGCCACCCGGCAGCACGAAGCCCGCCGCGGGCGTAATGGCCACAAGCCCGCCCACCGCGCCGGAAATGATGCCCAGCACGGTCGGCTTGCCGGTCTTCATCCATTCGGCGCACATCCATGACACGCCAGCCGCCGCCGCCGCGATCTGGGTGGTGGCCATGGCCATGCCCGCGCGGCCGTTCGCGCCCACGGCGGACCCGGCGTTGAACCCGAACCAGCCCACCCATAGCAGGGACGCGCCAATGACCGCGTAGGTCAGGTTATAGGGGGACAGGTCTTCTTCCCCATACCCCTTGCGCCGCCCGATCACCAGGGCGGCGACAAGGCCCGCGATACCGGCGTTGATATGCACGACGGTGCCACCTGCGAAATCGATCGCGCCGATCTTGCTGGCGACCCACCCATCCGGCCCCCACACCCAGTGGGCAACCGGCACGTACACGATCAGCGACCACAGGATGGTAAAGACACACAGCGCGCTGAACTTCATGCGTTCGGCAAACGCGCCGGTAATCAGCGCGGGCGTGATGATGGCGAACGTCATCTGGAACGTCATCCACACGCTTTCGGGAATGGTCATGGTCGTCGCGGCGGGGGTGCCGGCAGCCATGGTGAAGGCCACGTCGGACCCCTTGGAGATCCCCGCGCCAAGGCCGTTGAGCATCACGCGCGACAGGCCGCCGATGAACGCGTTGCCCGACGTGAAGGCCAGGCTGTAGCCCAGCACCATCCACACCACGGTCATGATGCAGCAGATGCTGAACGACTGCATGAGGGTCGCCAGCACGTTCTTCTTGCGCACCATCCCGGCATAGAACAGGGCAAGGCCGGGAATGGTCATCATCAGCACAAGTCCCGTGCTGACCAGCATCCACGCCGTGTCACCCGTGTCGATCGCGGCGGGGGGCGCATCGGCCGCCATGGCGGGCAGGCTGCCCATGGATAGCGCGACGGTTGCGGCGGCAGGCCCGAACTGGCGGGCGCCCTTGCCAATCTTTGTGATCACAGCGCGTTTTCTCCGGTTTCCTGTGTCCTGATACGCATTGCCTGTTCAAGGTCGAGGACGAAAATCTTGCCATCGCCGATCTTGCCGGTGCACGAAGCGGCCTGGATCACCTCCACCACCTTGTCGCACTGCGCGTCCGCCACCGCGATCTCCAGCTTGATCTTGGGCAGGAACTGGATGTTGTATTCGGCGCCGCGATAGATTTCGGTCTGGCCCTTCTGGCGGCCATAGCCCTTGACCTCGGTTGCGGTCAGGGCGTCCACCCCGATGGAATGCAACCCTTCGCGCACCTCATCGAGCTTGAACGGCTTGATGACGGCAATAACGAATTTCATTTCGTTCCCTTCCTGCCTTGCCCCTGAAACATCATTTCGCTGTCTCTGTTCCGTACAGGTAACCATATCCGGAAGCAATATGAACTTGCTACCGCCTTTGGACCCGGTTGTGCAGTGCCTGCGTGTTGCCATTACGGACGCGGCGTGTTCCCGGTTTTCGCTTGCGATACGGGGAAATGCCGTTATTGGAACCGTTCCGTAACGAAAGGTGCTGTTCCCCTTTATGTCTGATCTTTCCGCCCGCGCGGTTTCGCGGCGTGCCCGGACCGCCGGGCGGCGGCCTTTTTCCGCCCTTGTCCTGCCGGTATCCGGGGCACTGGCATGGGGCGCGCAGCTCCCCGCGGCCTTTGCGTCCGTAACACAGCCGGGGCGCAGTGCGCCGGAAAACATCCATGTGCATGCCACCACCGTGCCGCCGGTCGAGTACCTGCCATCGGCCAACCCCGTGGGCCAGCCCATCCGCATGCCCGCCATGGCGTATCGCCGCCCGTCGGGCCACCAGTATGACTGGGGCGTGTTCAACCGCGACAGCGGCGAGGCGGCGGGTTTCGGTCCCGTCGGCCGGTATGGCGTGGCCCGCTGGGCGGAGGACTGGAGCAGCCTGCGCGGCAAAAAGAAGGGTAACGATCCCTTCGATGTGCTGAAATACATTCCCCTGACCCGCGGCGGCAGCGTGTGGATCAGTTTTTCGGGCGAGAGCCGGGCACGCAACTGGTTCGAGAACCGCCCGGTGCTGGGGGCGGCCCATGTCGTGGATTCGGGCCGTTTTACGGTGCGCAACCTGTATGGGGCGGACCTGCACCTGGGGGCGTATGTGCGGCTGTATGGCGAGCTGGTCAATGCCGATGCGGGTGGCTGGCGGCCTTATGGTTATGGCGACACCTATCGCAAGCCGCTTGATGCGCAGCAGGCCTTCATTGAAGTGAAGGGGCATGTGGCGGGGGCGAAGGCGGGCTTCATGTTCGGGCGGCAGGCCTTTCTCGATATGCCGGCCTATGTGCTGTACTACCGCATGTCCTCCTCCGTGCCGCTGGCGTGGAACGGGTTCCGGGCCTATGCCGCGTGGTCGCGCGTGCGGGTGGATGCGTGGGATTTTGTCGGCACCGACATCACCCCCAAGGGCATTTTCCACGATACGGAAGATTACGGCACCCGCCTGTATGGCGTGGAGACCACATGGGCGCCGCCTGATTTCACCTTTATGGGGCAGGCGGGCTACTCCTTCCTTGACCTGTTCTACTTTGGCACCAAGGCGGGCGGGGGGCTGAGTGGTGTGTCCGCGCCGTCATTCATGGTGCAGCCCGGCATGGCCACGCGCAACAACTTCGGCGGGCGGTGGCATGGCATCGCGGGACCGGTCGAGTTTTCGGTGGGCGGCATATGGCAGGGCGGGGCCTTTCGCGCCACGGGGCGGCCGGACAGCCCGTCGCGGCCGATCGATGCATGGTCGTTCAGCGGCACGGTGGGCTACCGTATCCCGCATGACCGTTTCCATACCTTTGTCGGCATGCAGGCGGATGTGTTTTCGGGCGGGGATGCGCGGCGCGATACGGTGGGCACGTACAGCCAGCCGTTCAACCCGCAATTGACGTATGTCGATGCCTCGCTCACGGTATCCGAATCGAACATGGTCGATATCGGGCCGGAGGTGCGCATGACGTTCTTCAGATCACTGAGTGTGATGGCCCGCTACCCGCTGTACTGGCGCGACAGCACGCAGGCCCCGCTGTCGCGGCCGGGTGCGTTGCAGTATGCGTTCCATTACAGTGGGGCGTTCATCGGCATGGCCCCGCAGGCCACGCTGACATGGCAGGTCGGCCCCCATCTTTCATGGGCGCAGACCCTGTCGCGGTTCATGACCGCGCCGGCCCTGAACCGCGCGGGGGGCGGCAGCGGCACCTATTACATGTCCAGCCTGTCCTTGCGTTTCTGAAACCTGCCTTGCGCCCGGACCCCGATCCGGCATACCCCATGCAGCCATGACCACACCCGCTTCGCCTTCCGTTCCCCCTGCTGCCTCAACCCCTTGGCCGGTCATGGCCATGGCGGTCGTCTGCACGGGTATCCTGTCCGGGCTGGGGGGCACGGTGCTGTCGCTGCTGCTGCACATGATCCAGCATGTCGCCTATGGCTACGGCCAGGCGGGCGGGCCACATAACTTCCTGCTCGGCGTCAGCGCCGCGCCCCCCTGGCGGCGTATCATGGCCCTGTGTATCGCGGGTATCGTGGCCGGCGTGGGGTGGTGGGCGCTGGGGCGTTTTGGCCGGCCGCTGGTCAGCATTGCCGCCGCTGTTGGCAAGACGGGGCTGGGCAGGCCCATGCCGCCGCTATCCACCCTTGTTCACCTGCTGCTGCAGATCGTGACCGTGGCCCTTGGCTCGCCACTGGGGCGCGAGGTCGCGCCGCGTGAACTGGGCGCCGTGCTGGCCACCGGCACGGGCCGCATGCTGGACCTTGTGGCCGATGACCGGCGCATCCTCATCGCCTGTGGCGCCGGGGCGGGCCTGTCGGCGGTGTATAACGTGCCGCTGGGCGGTGCGCTGTTCATACTGGAAGTACTGCTGGGCACCGTAGGCCAGCGTGCCGTGCTGTGCGCGGTGGCGGCGTCGGCCATCGGGGCGTTCGTGCCGTGGGCGGTGCTGGGCAATGTGCACCAGTATGAAACCGGGCCGATGGCGGTCACAGCCCCCGTGGTGCTGTGGGCGATATGCGCCGGCCCGGCCATTGGCATTGGCGCGCATATGGCCAGGCGGCTGATGGGTATCGTGCAGAACCGCGCGGCGAAGGGCGTGTCGCGCATCGGCTGGTGCCTGGTGGTGTTTCCCCTGCTGGGGGTGCTGACCTGTTTTTACCCGCAGCTACCGGGCAACGGACGCGGGCCGATGCAACTGGCGCTGTCGGCCCGGCTGGGCATGGAACTGGCGGCCATCCTGCTGGCCCTCAAGGTGGTGGTCATCATGGGGGCATTGCGCGCGGGGGCGGCGGGCGGCCTGCTGACGCCCAGCCTGACCATGGGGGCGCTGCTGTCCACCGTTCTGGCGGGGGCGTGGAACATGGTGCTGCCTGCGGTGGATGCGGGCAGTGTTGCGCTGCTGGGTGGCATTGCCTTCCTTGGCACGTTCATGTCCATGCCGCTGACGGCCGTGGCGCTGGGGATCGAGTTCACGCATCTGGGGCATGACATGTGGATCCCGGTTTTCATCACATCGGCTGGCGCGCTGCTGGCCTTCCGGGTCTGCGCGCGGGTGGGGGGACGGATGGCGGCCCAGACGCAGCCCAGCGCGCCGGGCAGCATGTCGGCCCGATCCTGATTTCCTAGAATAACAAATTGATAAAAAACAATAAAAGTTTTTGGGTGCTGCCTTTTTTCAAAAAGGCGGCGTTCTTTCGAAGCTTCTGCAAAAAGCTTCACCAAAAACTTCCTTTAATTTTAAAGCGCTATCATGGGCTGACTTTTCAAACAGTGTCTTAGTGATCGCCCGATATGTTTCGGACAGTCTTTCCAGACAGCGTCTGAACGGAAAAAGGCGGCACCGTTGCCGATGCCGCCTTTCCCTGAGGACAGTCGCCGTTTTCGTTTCAGCAAAACCGTCAGCGCCATTCATCCCACGCGGGCCAGCATCCCTACAATGGGGGGGACACTCACGTTTGAATGACCTCACGCCATCGTGGCCCTGGCGTTGCATCATCGTGCAAATGATAAAGAAGTCTTTGGTGAAGCTTTTTTCAAAAAGCTTCAGGGAATGCCGCCTTTTTGGGAAAAGGCAGCACCCATAAGCATTTATTATTTATGAATAAATTATCAAAATGACTCTATTATTTTTCAGCAAAAGGATCGAAGTCACCGTCGTTTTCACGCACGCTCCACCAGCCCCTGTTCCACTGTTCATAGGCGGGCAGGGTCTCGTCAAACGGGTTTTCGATCAGTGGTTCGCCCTTGGTGGCGGCTACCTTGCCCTGTTCAAAGGCGTCGGGCGGGGTCTGGTCGGTCATGGGTGGTTTTCCTGACGTGTCTCTGTCTGGTGATGCGTGACGCTTACACCATGTGCCCCGCGCGGGCAGCCCCACCCGGCGGAAGGGGGTAATGCGTCAGGCGCAGGTGTTCAGGCCGTGGTGCCATAGGTTACCTTGCGGTCGCGCAGCCATCGGCGGTAGGCGACGGACATGCGGTCCGCCATGGTGGGGATTTCCGCCCCGGCCGAAAGCGGCAGCCGGCGCGGGCGCTGGTTTTCCAGTATGATGCGGTCCTGCAGGAAGATGGTCTGCTGGAATTCGACCAGGCTGGCCTGGGACGAGACATCGTCAACCAGGAACATGACCGGATGCGCGCGGGAACATTCCTGCGTCATGGGCTGCACGAACAGGGCAATGACATCAAAGCGTCCGGGCTGCGCGGGGCAGGTCTTGTACAGCAGTGTCACGAACGGTCCCGCCACGCGGTACAGGTATTCCGTGTCCAGCCCGTCAGTGGCGGACAGGGCGGCCTGCGGCTGGAAGAAATGGCAGTCCGTGGCCCAGACCTCGTTACCACCTTCACGCATCTCGATGGTGTAGCGGGCGACTTCGGTGTTCGGCTCGGCGCCAAGGATATTGGTGTGGACAAAGGGGAAATGCGCCATGTCGAGGAAATTCTCGACAATGCGCGGGGCCGATGTCCGCACCGTGAACACCCCGCAATCCACCAGCCTGCGGTCGGGTTCCAGGGCTTCGTCAATGGCGGGAATGTCGCCTGCGGGCGTGCCCAGGCAGGTCCACAGGCAGCCATGGCGGGCGCGGACCGGCAGGGTGCGCCTGTCCGCCACGTCGCAGGCGAAGGGATTGCCCTGCGCATCAAGGCCGAAGGTGATATGCCGGTCCAGCAGCATGCTGTCGGTGGGCGTGGTGCGCAGGTGTGACAGGGGACTGATCACATGCCAGTCGGACAGGATGGTTGCATCGGCGGTGATCTGTGTCATTGCCCGGTTCCTGTTTGCGGTATGCCATCGCGCTGGGCGCGGATTGCCGTGACGGTGGCGCAATGTTAGCTGCCCCCATGGTGGCACGCCATGGCGTTGCGTGAAAGAATACACGCTGTTGCGTCCGATAAGCCCGGCGGTGTGCAATCCTCGGGGTCTGATGGAAGGAAGCGGGGAACGTATGAAAAGATGGCAGCCGGTCAGTGTCCTGTCCGATATACGCCGTGGCGAGGTCGCGGGCGTGCGGATTGGTGGCCGCGAGGTCGTGTTGTGGCGCGAGGACGCCCCCACCCCCACGCTGCATGCATGGGAAGACCGCTGCCCCCATCGTGGCATGCGGCTGAGTTTCGGCTTCGTGCGCGATGACGCGCTGGGGTGCCTGTACCATGGCTGGCAGTTTGGCGGCGGCGCGCGGTGCAGGCTGATCCCGGCCCACCCGCAGGTGCGTGTGCCCGCCTCGATCCATGTGCAGGCCTATGGCGTGCGTGAACATGCCGGCCTTGCATGGGTCAGCATGGACGGGGCGGAGGATTTTCCCGCCGAAGGGACCGGGCCGGGCAACGTGCTGCCGGTGCGCACCCTGCACGTCAATGCGCCCGTGGGCGTGTTGCGCCATGTGACCGGCATTGCGCCCGATGCGGGGATCGCGTGGCATGGGCCGGTCGGGCTGGCGGTGCATGAACCGGCGGCGGGACAGGCCATGCTGCATGTGGTGCGGGTGGCGGCTGCGCAGGACGTATCGCCCCTGGCACTGTCACGCTGGGCCGAACGGCTGCGTGACGCGGTGGAAAGCGGGGCCGCGACCGCTGCCGTCATGAACGAACTGGCCGCGGGGGAACGGGCATGAGTGCTGCAATGGTCCTGTATGACTGGACGCCGGATGTGCGCTGCTACGCCGTGCGCCTTGGCCTGTCGCTCATGGGCATGACGTATGAGGTACGGGCCGTGGACATGGACCTGCCCATGGCCCAGCGCCCGGCGGGACTGCGGCCGGGCGAAAGGCCGCCGTTGCTGGTGGCGGGCGGCGTGCGCCTGTCCCGCCCCGGCGCCATCATGCCGTTCATCGCCCGTCAGCCCGGGGTCGCGCGGGCATGGCTGGACCCGGCGCATGAATGGGCGATCCTCGACTGGCTGGATTTCGGGGCGGCGGCGCTTGATACGATGGCGGCGGCGCGGGACATCGCCTTCGGCACCACGCTGCCGGTGCTGCCGCCCATGGGCGCGCTGGCGGCCGCCCTGCGCCGGATGGAAGACCACATGAGCGCGCGCGCGATGGAAGGGCATGACTGGTTCGCTTCCCCCGCCGCCAGCATTGCCGATGTCGTGCTGTTTGTTACGTTCGCGCTGACGGTGGACCTTGGGGTGGAGCGTGATACCTGCCCCGCCCTGCGGCGGTGGGCGCGCCGGATGCGCGGCCTGCCGGGCTTCATGGTCATGCCCGGCGTTCCGGATTATGCGTGAGCGTCATACATCTTTGGATACATGACTGCATTTGGACGTTATGGAATAGGACGGAACCGGGCCGGGCGCAGGCCCGGCTGGCGGGGGGCGCATCCCCCGGGAAGATTGAGGAAAGAACTAGGAATATGAACGTGAAGCTGTTTGCACCCCGTCGCCTTGCGGCGGCCCTGGCCATGACCATCACCACAGGCGCCGCCAGCCTGTGTGGCGCATCACAGTCCGCCATGGCGCAGGCCGCCCCGGTTATCGTGGGCAACCAGACGGCGACCGCCATCGTCGAAAGCGTGGACCACGATGCAGGCATGGTGCTGCTGCGTGACAAGGCGGGCAACCTGGACACCGTGCGCATTGACCCCGACCTGCGCGCCAAGCTGCCGACCTTTCATGCCGGTGACAAGATCGGCCTGCGCATCGTGCGCACCATTGACGCCGTCATTGCGCCGCCGGGCGCGCCGATGCCGGAATCGACCGAAAACGCCGCAGGCACGCGCACCGGCCCGCACCCGCATGGCATGATGGTGTCCTTCAAGCGTGAACGCGTGAAGGTGACGGGCGTGGACACCACGCGCAATCAGGTCGTGTTTGTCGATCCCGATGACATTACCCGCGTCGTGCTGGTGCGCCAGAAGCCGATGCAGGAATTCCTGAAAACCCTGAAGCCGGGCGACGAGGTGGACACGACGGTCATGGATGCGGTGTCGTTCTCGGTGCTCAGCCGGATTCCGTCCTGACGGCCGCAAGCGGCGGACGGTGGGCGGCGGGATAATCTTCCGCCCATTGCAGCGGGCCGCGCTGGTCAAGGAAGCCGGGAATGTCCTGGATGATCCGCGCCGCCTGCACCAGGCACGCCATGGCCTCGACCTGTGCGGGGGGGCGTAGCGTGATCGCGTCAGGCGGGCACAGCACGCTGGCGGCCCGCCGCAGCCCCGCCGCCGTCAGCAGCGGGTTGTGCGCCAGTTCGGAAAACGTATCGAGCGCATCGTAAATGGCGACCTGCTGCGCCCCGGTTATGTCGGGGCTTGCGGCCAGCATCCGGATCCGTTCCACCAGCCGCCCCAGTGACAGCGTGGCAAGGGCGGCGTCTATGTATTCATGGATCATGGCGGGCCGGGCGAAAAACGACAGCCGCATCGCCAGCCGCAGCACCTTCTGCAATTGCAGGTTTTCCCACACCAGCCATTCCCTGCCCTGCCTGCGCCCCGACAGCGCCAGCCTGCGCAGGCTGCGCGTCAGCGACGTGACAAGGCGGGCGGCATCCAGCCTGTGGTTGGGCGGCAGGATGACCCGGAACGACAGCACCAGCATGATGCAGCCCATAAGCAGCGCCATCCACCCGTTCAGCAGGCTGATATCATTATAGTAATGGATCGGGTTGTTGACCTGCAGCATCACGGTCGAAAACACGCCGTAGCCAAACCCGCCAACCCCGAATTTCGGGTGGAACTGCAACCATATCCCCGGCAGCAGCATGATGCACAGCGAAAGCCACAGCAGCGGGTAGCCGTCTATCTGCGGCAGCAGGTAGGTATGGCACAAAAGCCCCGCCGGCACCCCCAGCGCCGTGCCCGCCGCCATAAGCCCCGCCGCGCGGGATGCGGAAGGCAGGGTGGACAGCAGGCTGGCCGCCGCCACCACGTACAGCATCATGGTCGGGGCCGCCGTCCAGTGCAGCACGTACCAGATCAGGCACGCCGACATGGTGATCAGCATGCCGCGCGCGCCGTTGCGCAGCGCCGTCGGCCATTCCAGGTAGGGTTGCAACCGCAGCCTGCGCCCCGCGCTGCCCCGGCGCGACAGGTCCTGCAGCGCGGTTTCGATCTGGCCCAGCAGGTCCTGTATGTCGTCAAGGAACAGCAGCGACTGCGGGGAATGCGTCTCGCGCGCCTGCGCGATCATGAGGTCGCGGGTATGGCGTATGCGCGCGCAGCCCTCCATCCAGCTGGCTTCCAGCGTCCGGTCCGCCGTGCGGTCCATGAGGAACTGGAGCATGGACACGATCTCGGCATGCACCATACGGTCCTGTTCGGTATCGGATGCGGTGATGGTGTGGGGATGGTACGACGCCACGATGCCCGACAGACGCGCCAGTCCCGCGCGGATTTCACGTTCACGCACGCTTATGTCGTAATTGTCGGTGGCCGCGTATTCCACCGCATCCGACAGCCGCCCGATCCGCGCCAGCATGGCGGCCCGGCTGTCATGGAAATTGGTGGGTAGCGCGCGAAACGTGCTGCCCGGCAGGGCGTCCGGGTTTTGCGCCGGCACGTTGGTGTAGCCCTGGTGGAAGGCCAGGATATAGCTGACCGTGTCGCGGAACAGGCCGTGGATCTGCACGAACAGCGTGTCCGACCGGCGCGGCGAGGTGACCATGAATACCGCCGCCGTGGTCACGATTCCCACCACAACGGCGGAAAGCCGCGACATGGCGCTGAGGAAAATGCCATCCGGGTCATCAAAGGCGGGGGCCGAGATGATGACGATGGTATAACCCGTCAGCACGGCGGCATAGGCGCGGAACAGCCGCAGGAAGGTCGCCGCCATGCATGCCAGCCCCACCGTGGCCGACAGCCCCATGAAATACAGCGCCGGCGACTGCACGAACACCGCCATCAGCCCCACGCTGATCGAGGCCCCGATAATGGTCCCGATCACGCGCCACACGCTTTTGGATACCAGCGCGCCCACCGTCGGGTTGGCCACGATCATGACCGTGGTGACCGAACTCATCGGGGACTGGAGCTGGAAGCTGAACGCCAGGAACAGGGCTATGGCAACCGACAGCAGGGCGCGCGCGCTGAACGCCGCCGTGGTGCGCAGCGCGGCCCATTGGGCATCATCGGAAAAATGGCGCGTAAGGCTGGACAACATGTGGGTGCCGACTCCCGGCTGCGGCGTTTGGGGCATCTGATAACGCATGCCGCAGGAAGTTAAAGGGCATGGAGCGTAATTTATTGTATGACAATTAATGCCATGTCAATTATATCTGTCCTGCATATCGGTGCCGCCGGGCAGCCATCGCATAAATGGGTCATGATCGGGCCATGCGGGCATGCTATCGGGCACGCAGAGGACTTCGGCGGGGTCTGACACCAGCAGGGGATGCGCATGGCTGACCGTTCACCATTGCCTGATATCGAGGGCGCGGGCTTTCAGGACATGAGGATGACGTTCCTGACCATGCGGCTGGCCAATACGTGGCGGCTGGGCCTGGACCGCGCGCTGCGGCCCGAAGGCATGAGCATGGCGATGATGCGCCCGCTGGCGTATCTCATGATGCTGCCCGACCGCGTCAGCCAGCGCACGCTGGCCCATGCCATGAACACCGACAGTTCGGCGCTGGTGCGCGTGCTGGACCTGCTGGAGGAGGAAGGGCTGGTCGAACGCCATCCCGATCAGGAGGACAGGCGCGCCAAGAGCCTTGTGCTGACCGCGCGCGGCCGGCGCAAATGCGTGACCCTGCACCGGATCTGCGCCGACATGGAAGCCCGCGTGCTGGATGGCATTCCCGCCGACAGGGTGCAGGGCATGATGGAGATTCTGTCGCGTGTCTTGCGGCAGGCGGAGGACGTGATGATGGAACCCACCGTCACGCCGTAAGCATGAAGAAGTTTTTGGTGAAGCTTTTTTCAGGGCCTGTTGGGAATTATGCTTTTCTGAAGCATGCTGGATGTGATTCAAGGTCTGTATGGATCGCTTCATACTAACGGATGCCCAATGGGCGAAGATGGAACCCCTGTGCCTTGGCAAGAAGACAGATCGGGGGCGCAGCGGGAAGGATAACCGCCTTTTTATCGAGGCGGTCCTGTGGATTGCGCGGACCAGCAGTCCATGGCGGGATCTGCCGACATATTTCGGACATTGGAACTCGGTCTACTCGCGCTACAGCGACTGGATGAAAGCCG
>NZ_NKUB01000001.1 GCF_003207895.1 Komagataeibacter swingsii | reverse complement strand
AAACGCATCGGCTCACTCATCAAAGGCTTCTCACCACAGGAATGTGCCAACTACCTCAAAAACTCAGGATATGCATCAACCTAATCACAGAATGCTCTAAGGCCCCGCGCGGCTGGGGGTGGCTGACCAATCCAAGGAAAGCCGCCTACAACCGCGCCTATTACCGGAAAAACAAACTGTGGAATGGCCTTCTGGGGTGGGTAACCATCGGGTTTATTGTGGCAGTGCTGCTTGGAGCATTTCATTAATACCCTGCTGAGAATAGTGGTGGTGGCGAGAGTGCGGCTTCGCAAATGAACGCTACCAAAGAGATCCGCACAATGCAGAAGGAAGCCTTCTGACCGCCATAGCTGAGATCCCCGTCCTCATAGCCCAGCTCTATCAGATCGTGGATCGGCTTGAGCAGATCGTGCCAGGCCGGAAATTCACGCCTGACGGGCATCTGCTTGTCCTGCACCTCGATCGATATAAGGGCTTCTCGGAGGTCTATAACGGCGCCGGGGCACCGGTATGGGATCAGATCCACCATAAGGCCGATCATGGGCGCCAGAGATCCATCAGCCTTACCCAGTTGCGGAGGATCGCTGCCCTATCCCCCTTGCCTGCCATTCCACGGATCCGGCCCTTCCCGACCTTACTGGACGACGATCACAACGCTGCCTGATACGGCACACTTTTCTTCCCCTTTCCCGAACGGCAATCTCTCGTAGCAAGGCTGTTGTTTCCTATGATCGGTGTGCAAAATCGCATATCGACAGCCTCGCACACTCAACCATGATGGGAGAACGCTGCCCCCATGTATTACGGCAAGAACGCCTTTTCGCTACTCCTACGCTACACACTGGCCCACGAGATCGAGGAATGGGGTTGGGAGATCGGGGACCATACGTATGGCGCCAAGGGTTCTCCCATCATCATAGAGGCCGAATATGCCGGCCTGAAGATCGGGAAATACTGCTCGATCGCCCGTGAGGTGCTGATGATCCTGGGCAACCACCGCACGGACACGATCACTACCTACCCGTTCAAGAACCAGTGCAATTTCTGGCCAGAAGCAGCTGACGCATCCGATGACCATTCCACCAAGGGGGATATCGTCATCGGCAATGACGTCTGGATCGGTGCGCGGGCCAACATCATGTCGGGCGTCACCATAGGATCAGGCGCGATCATCGCCACGGCGGCCGTGGTGACGAAAGACGTAGCTCCTTATGCCATCGTGGGCGGCAACCCGGCCCGGATCATCAAATACCGCTTCCCCGAGAGAACCATCGAGCGGCTGCTGGCACTGGCATGGTGGGACTGGCCGGAGGAGGTCATACGGGCCCGAATGCCGCTGCTGATGAGCGATAACATTGAGAGCTTCCTGCAGGCATACGAAGGTGTTCCAGGGTAGCTCCTTCATCCCCGATTGTAGAAAATGGCGGGAAAACAACACTCTTCGCGCTTAACCAGCCCGGAGGTGGAACACGCGGAACACCGCGCATTTTCCAACGTGTTCCACTCGGCACCTCCGAAAAACCGCAGTTCCTCTAGGGTTTCAGCGCGGTGGAACACATGGAACACGTGGAACACCGGTTTTTCGATCGATCAGAGCAAATTGAAGCACATAGACAGTTATCCTAACGCCTCATGTTCTGACTGAGCCTAAATGCAACCAAGGTACCCGCTATACGCATTTACGTTTCAGGTTCAATTTGATTATGAATATAACGTCCCCACACATAGCGGGATGCAGCGTATTTTTGTTTTTGATGAGGATATCAACCTCAAAGGTTGATTTTATGATTTTTTAGGTTGATTCGCTGCGCAAGTACGCTATGTTCAGCACACCCCAATCAGGAGGGCTACGGAATGGTTACGGAATTAGGAAAGGAACTTCGGAAAATTCGAATCGATCGTGATGAACGATTGATGGATATGGCTGACAAACTAGGAAAATCATCCGCTTTTGTGTCGGCTATTGAGGTTGGAAAAAAGTCTCCCCCACCAGGCTTTGAAGACGCTGTGGCGAAAATATATGAGCTGGCATCCGACATGGTAACAAAGCTTTATCAAGCTGCCGATCGGGCTCGAAAAAGTTTTACTATAGAGCCTAGCAGTATGCTGGGGAGAGATACGGCCGGTTTACTTGCCCGCAGAATGAACGAACTCTCCGAAGAGCAACTAAACGAAATAAATGAAATACTGAGAAAAATGAGAGAGTAGATCCCGAGATGAGTGGTGATAGTTTTGTTGTCCCCCCAAAAAGCTGGAATGAAATAGAGCGTATCGCTTCACGCTGGCGTTCAGATCTTAGCCTTCAAGACACTCCATACTTTCCGATCATGGAAGTTCTGGAAAAAATTCTGGATAACAGATTTGGCCTATTTACGCTCTCTCCAATCGACACCAAGGAAATGGGGAACGCTGAAGGATATACAGACCCGGACGGCAAATATATTTACCTGCGAGAGGATGTGTATCGAAAGGCATGGAACAGGGAACATCGAGACAGATTTACTGCTGCTCACGAGTTTGGGCACTGGGCGATGCATACAGGGCTTCGCTTAGCACGACTAGAGCCGAGTCAAGTTGTTCCTTCTTATAAGCTTAGTGAACCACAGGCGAATCAGTTTGCTAGCGAACTTCTAATGCCTGCGAAATTTTTTTCTCTGCATGATACTGCAGAAGACGTCATGCAGAGACATGGGGTAGGCTATCAAGCCGCTTTCCACAGACTGAATTATCTCAGGAAAAAGGGAAAGATACCCGAATAAGAATAAAGACCTGAGGAAAGTCCTCAGGTCCCTATTTCCCTACTGGGCTCACGGGGGCTAGCTGGTAGGGAAGCCACAGTGAATCTCAATAGGCTTGGTCGCCTCCACACATGGTGGAAGTTGGATTCTCTGTCAAGGCAAACATCGCCCCCAGGAGAACCGAGATGGCGAAAAAATCTTTGCCACCGGCACCGCCCGGATATCGCTACATCTTTCGCCCGTGGCGGAAGTGCAAGCAGTCTGGACGCGTACTCTACGCACGAGCCTTTGGGCTCAAGGCGTGGCCGATCCTCGTTCCCATGTAAGTAAAAAAGCAGGCGGTGAATATTATGTTCACCGCCTGCTTTTATTAAAATACTTGTTAAAAAACAAAATGATGCCACTCCTGCATCAATGCTTGCCGCTTATCGAACAGATCACCTCTTCGATAAGCGGCCTCTACCTTATCCCCAATAGCGTGAGCCAGCGCCATTTCGGCCACATCTCGGGGATAGTCGGTTTCCTCCGCTGCCCAGTCCCGGAAGGTCGATCGCAGGCCATGCACGGTCACATTCTTCGTGCCGGCCGCCTGATGCAAAGCCTTGGACAGCGCCACGTCTGACAGCGGCTTGCCTGCTTTCTGACCTGGAAACACAAGATCCCCATGCGCAGGATCTCGAAGCACCAGAACGGCTTTCAGGACAGACATGGCACCGTCGCTCAAGGGCACGCGATGCTCCTTCCCTGCCTTCATCCGTTCGGCCGGAATGGTCCAGATCTTGGCTTTCAGATCAAGCTCCGACCAGACAGCTCCCCTCACCTCGCCGGAGCGTGCCGCTGTCAGGCATAGGAAGCGGACGGCCTTGGCAGCGATACCCTGAGACTCTGCTAGCTTGGTCATCACCCTGGCCATATCCTTCCGATCGATCGCGGCATGATGCTCGACTTTCGCCACGGCGGAGGGCTTGGGCAAGACGTTCGCCAGATGGCCGCGCCAGCTAGCCGGGTTCGCGCCATCCCGCCAACCATGCACTTTTGCATAGTTCAGGATGTTCTCGATCAGCCATCGGGCCCGACTGGCGGTTTCCGGCTTGGTGGTCCAGATCGGCCGAAGGACCGACAGAACATCATCCGTCTCCACTTCGTTCACGGCTTTGTCGCCAATGACCGGACATATGTGGATGCGGAGTATGCCTTGCCGGAGAGGAGCTGCTCTGACGCTGCGCCAGTTGGGAGCCTTCTCTACCATGAACCTCTCCGCTACCTGGGCGAATTTCAGGCCACTTTCCTTTTTCCGTTCGGCCTGCTCCTGCCGACGCACCTCGAGAGGATCAATCCCATCCGCTACCTGCTTGCGCGCGGCGGCGGCGCGCTCCCGGGCCTCCGCCAGACTGATCGTGCGGGTCGAGCCGATCCCCATTTCCCGCGCCTTGCCGGTTACCGGACTGGTGTAGCGGACCGACCATGCCCGCGTGTTGCCCTTGACGGTCAGCCACAGATTCCCTCCGTCCGCAAAGACACCATCCTTGAGAGACGAGACGGCACGGACTGTCAGGCGGTTATGGCTGATACGGGGCACGGCGAAACCTGTGGTCTGGGGTTTAGAAATCGAATCGGATCAGTAGACCCATGATACCAAACCCACGATCAGACCCATGATAAAAACGGCCATCGTGGGACACGTTCAGACACGTCAGGAAACAGGTCGTAAATTATATGTATTTGAAACAGTAGGTTATTGACGCCTTCAGACGCCCACAGACACTTAGGTTAGGCTCATACTTCGGGAGCCACCTTTCCTTAAAAATTAGCATCAGGCCAGCAGGCATGGGTTTTACAGATCTGCCAACCTGCTTGCCTGCGTGACAGGTAGCATGCCCCGCCCGGTCACGCGCCCATGCATCATGGCCTGCGATATGGTCTGGTCATGTTTCCACAATTCCCCTCCTTCATGAATGAAACAGATCTGGCCCATGGGTTGCCGCGAGCCGCCCATAGGCCGTGGCCCCCGTGGCTGTACCCCAGGTTAGAAACTGCCGGAAAAGACCAGCCTGCGCGACATTATTGAATGGATGTCCGGTCCCGCTGGCCGCGCACGGCAGGCGCCGTCCAGCATGGAACCCGCTGCATGACCTTAAGGCACGGCGCTTTCCCTGCGCAGTGTTTTCCAGCCATTCCTGCCACAAGGCCGCCCTCAGAACGGAAAAAGGAATATTGGCGGTAATCCGTTTTTATTTCGTTTCCATATCCCCGCAAAAACCGGGCAGTCCGGCATATCCCGTCCAGCCATGACAACATGAACCTGACATTCACATAAAAATACCAAATCAGTTTATTTTATACAGGTTGTAATATCTTGCATTATTCTTGTTCGGATCTTTTTTCTTATACGCCTCATATACAGGGTGATAATGATCCGTTACCCACGCACAGACCGGTGGCGCCACCGTATGGTTAACGCAGCCGGCATGAGGCATCAGGACAAAGGGCGGGCGCTGCTGCAGGTCATCCAGATAATGATCGGTAGCCTGTGGGCCAAAATATATCTCGATCTGCCCGCTGAAAAGTATCGGATCAAATGTCTCCAGATCAGACAGGTAGTACAGGGAATGATCCGAATTGATATTCAGCACTTTCTGGTTGCCTACAATCTGGGAAACCCGTGCGGGATCAGTCAGATGCGCACGCTTCATGTCGTTTATATTGGATACGATGCCACTTACCATCAAAAACGCGGCATAAAGGTATAATGGCATCATGCGCCATGAAAGGGCGCCCCCGCCCTCATGACGCAGAAGCAGGCATATCAGCAGGCCCGGGACAAGAAACAATGAAAAGTAATGATAGAACCCATGGCCTGACAATATCGCGGCCACTACGGAAAATATAAACCAGAGTGAAAGCAGGCGTTCGCGCAGGTTTCCCCACCAGACATCCCGTTTTCCAAACCACAGGACAAGCATGGGACAAAGGGGAACGATATACAGCGCAACCAGCGCGAATGTGCCCATCCGCTCGCCCGGGGCACCCCCATAATGCTGGAGAAAATGATGCTGCATGGCAAAATATGCAGCCAGCTTTCCGTGCCCCGCGATCAGGAAAGGCAGGAAAACACCTGCCAGCCCGACCAGCCCACCTGCGACACAGGCCAGGAATTCCAATGCGGTGCAGACCCGGCCCAGAAACAGGTAAAGGATGATGGGCGACAGGACACAGCCCGCCAGATAATTTATGTTGACGGCGATTGCCGATATGATCCCCGCCAGAACAAACAGGCTGATTTCATGCCTTTCCACGCCTCTGGCCAGCATGAGGATAACCGAAAGCACCAGGGGAACCTGCAATACTTCCGTATTGCCCCCCAGGTAGTCCCCGATAACACTCCCGACAAACAGATAAAATAATGTCTGCCATTTATCCGTTCGATATGCGGAACTGAACAGGAGCGCCACCGAAACCATGCTGACCATGGCCAGCATGGTGAACCGCCCATTCAGGATGGGTTCAACCTGCGTCCATATATAATAAAAAACGTAAACAAGATATGGCTTGTGATCAAATATATAATTGTACGGAAGTATATGGTACCGGAATATCCCCTTCCCGATCAATGGATAAAATGTTGTATCCCAGTCAGTGAAGGGCGACAGGAAGAATGTCAGGACATAAACGAGAGACAATGCAAACATTAATAAAATAGAACATCGTTTAATTAATGATTTACATTCAGTCACTTTTTATATCCCTGTCGTTCCTTAATCAGGTCGAGACCACCATACAATTCAGCTTGGTTGAAGATTGGCGTTATGACATTTCCAAGAATCCAGAACAAGTATCATATTTCACAATGCCAGACTTATCATATCGCTGGATGAAAACTATCGACGGGGTATAGATTTATAGTCATATACCTTGCCATCTGAATGCAATACGCGATCATTATCCTGAATATTCTGTATATAATCATGGTCAACATCATACCCAAGCATATCCAGAAGCAGGTATTTTGTCATCAATCCCGTATAGTATTTATCCTTATTGCGCATGCCATCTGCCATATCGCAGTAGTACCTGTCTTTATCCAATATGTATACCGGCACTTTGTACTGGTCATAACCACCGTACTGTATCCCGTGCCCCTGTCCCACTATTTCCCCATGATCGGAAATATAGACCAGGGTATAGTCACCCAATTCCTTATCCGCCATCGTGATGATCTGCTGCAGAATACGGTCAGTGCGATGCAGGCTCTGGTCATACGGGTCCGCATCGGGAATCGCCCTGATATCTTCTTGTGTGCGGTCGTCGCTATAGCTTTCGTGACTACCCATAAGATGGATGACAAAAAACTTCCTTGAAACAGGATCGGCAAATTTTTCCTTTATGACTGGCAACAGCGACTCATCGCGCCAGGTCACATGATTGGTCGTATTATTGTAATCCTGCCGTGTCACATAATCGCTAAATTCGGACACATAACCAAAAGTACGGGAATATTCCCCACGGCCGGGCTGCGATGCGATCCAGAATGTCCTGTATCCATTGTCCCGTGCCAGTTCGGGCAGGTTTTTTTCCGTATACAACGCGCCCTGATGATCGGGATCATAAAACGAAACCAGCATGGGCACTGCCGCCCGGGTCATGTTCGCTGCGGAATGAGCCTGCTTTATGACGCAGATACGCTCTTCATCTGCCATGGCCTTCATGTTTGGGGTCGTGTTCTGGGCGGTATATCCATAGGTGGTGTGCCGGTCAGCAAAAGCAGCTTCCCCTATGACCAGAATGATATTTTTACGCTTACCCTCCGCTTTGCCCGTAATGGCGGGATCGATCCTAGTATGCGGGATTGCGGGCCTGTTGTCATCGCTCAACCCCAGCCCGGTCATGTACACGAAATCTCCAACGACGCCGGGCAGGAAAAAACGCAGGTTAGCCGCCATTTCCGCAATATTGCTATTCTGACGTTCCACATTACTGCCATGACTGTGTTTCCACCCCGCATGCAGCGCCACGGCAATCCCCACCCCGGTAACCAACAGCACGACGGGACGAAAGCGTACGCATTTCCATGTCAGCACCACCATACCGACAATGACAAGCAGTATGGCAACCGGCAGCAGAACGCTGACGGAACTGACCATGGAAATGGCCTGATGAGTATTGGTCCCCATGATCGCCTGCAGCATGGAGCGGGTGACAAGGCCATATTTGTAGGCAAGGTAGAAATCAAACAGCGCGAACAACAGGAAAAACGGGACAAATATGGGGGAAAGAAAACATCCAAGTGACGCCAGGAACGGCATCAGCAGGGACAACAGAAATTCCTTTGAAATAGAGGTCGCGACATCCGCATCATGTTGCGCAACATAGAAATTAATAAATCCAAAAAAAAGCGAAACACAGATTATGGACAGATTTTTTTTCTTTAAAATATCAGACCATGCATTCCTGAACATTTTTTTTAATATTTTTCCCTACATCCCGTATCGAAATACCCCTTTGCGGAAGTTATCCCGAATTCCCCTGGTCCCATAAGATACGCTGCCTACCGGCCAGCATAGCCGTAGCTGCACCGTTATATCATTCCAAACGGGAATTCCTAGAATCACCCATCATGCAGCAGGATGATTTTACATTTTGAATTATTTCAAAATATTTACCACCAGCGCCGGGATGGCCGGTTTTGCGTTCCGGTTCCCGGAAATCCACCACGCCACGGGTCCGGCCAGAATTTAAAAAACCCGGCCTTGGCGTAATGCCATGGCCGGGCCAGGTCAGGTCAGGTCAGGTCAGGTCAGGTCAGGTCAGGATTTACAGGCCAAGCGTGCGCTTCAGTCCCGCGCAATACGCATCCATGAACCGGCGGGACAGTTCCGCGTTGGGCACGAACATGTCAAAGACGTGGTACGCCCCCGGCACGACCATGACCTCGGTCGGCACCCCTGCCGCCATCAGGCGGCGGCTGTAGTCCAGATCCTCGCACAGGAACAGGTCCATCGACCCCACCCCGATGAAGGCGGGCGGCAGGCCGGACAGGTCCCTTGCCCGCGCGGCGGCGGCATAGGCAGGCGTGTCATCCCCGCCTGCCGTAACCCCCAAATAGGCTTCCCATGCGTATTTGTTGGCCGAACGGGTCCAGACATATTCACCAAAATCGGGCGCGGGATCGACCTTGGTCGCCGTCCGGTCATCCAGCATGGGATAGATCAGCAACTGATAGGCCAGCTTGTATTCCTTGCGGTCGCGCGCCATCAGCGCAAGTGCCGCGCTCAGCCCGCCACCAGCACTTTCGCCAGCCACGGCAACCTTGTCACGGTTGATGCCCAGTCCGGCCGCGCTGTCATGCACCCATTTCAGGACGGCGTAACAGTCCTCGATCGCGCCGGGATATTTGACCTCCGGCGCCAGCCGGTAATCGACCGAGACAATGACAAACCCCATCTTGCTGGCCAGTACCTGGCATTTCGGGTCATCGACTTCCGGATGTCCCGAAACCAGGCCGCCGCCGTGGATATAGACGATGGCCGGGGCATTGGGCCGCCGCACGCGGGGGCGATAGATCAGCACCCGCACATCCGGCGCGCCAGCGGGGCCGGGCACGTATTCCTCCTGCGTTTCGACATCCGGCAGGGGGCGCCCTTCGATCAGTCGCACCGACGTCATGAAGATTTCACGCACTTCCGGCAGCGAGCGCCCGGACAGGCCATCAAATGACGGCATTTTTTCCAGAATCGACAGGAACTCGGGATTTACGACATTTTTGGGCATGGTGAAGCAGATCCTCTTCAATCAGAAGCCGCCCGTAGGGACGCCTTCATTCCCTGCAACCGTCACGCACGCAGACATGACCAGCCATGACCGACATCAAATAATTTTCTCCATATATGTATATAAAATATAAAATTATGGGATTTTCTTATCTATTATATCTGAAAACCAATTCATTTTATTGGTTTATATATTGTATATGCCATGCGCATATAAAATATATTCCCTACGGCGCAATGCCATCATCGCAACCCGCCGCATGATGCCAACAAGGTGATGTCGTCACCCCGCCGCCCTGACAAACCCCCGGACCTTACCGGCGTTTCCATGTGTTTGCGCCGCCTTGCGGTGGACATCTGGCCGCCCGACAAGAACTGTTGCCTTTTTTATAGGCATAGTTGGGCGCGGCCACACAAAAAGGGACCATCCGGACCAGCGTGGCATATATTCCCGAACCTTACCAAAAATAAAAGTTTCCATTCATAATTTTTGTATATAACCTATTCCCGTTATTGGCAAGAAAGGTTTGGGATTGTCGGACATTACGGCACTTGTTCTTGATGCCGCCCTGTTTGTTATTTTTCCATGGGCGGTATGGCGACTGGCACACAGGGCAATTCCCATTGTTGTCCTGCCGATCCTGCTCGGGATCGTGCTGGCGGTCATGCACGTGCCGGTGCAGGATATCGGCATCCCATCGGTTTACGGCAACAATATCGGCTGGCTGGCCGTGCTGGTGCTGGCCTTTACCGCCGGGCTGGAAATGTGGCAGCCACCCGACGCCAATGCAGCCGCCCACACCATTCCCCCGCCCCCGCTGGGTCGCCTGCTGGGCGGCGCGCTGGTGGCGCTGGGCGGGCCGTTCATCATCGGCTCCTTTCTGGTCTATTATTTTTTCCTGCCCCTGCATGGATGGCATCAGCCGCATGTGGGCCGGCTGGTCGGGTCGCTGGCCATCGGGCTGTGCATCGCGGTCAGCGCCCTGCCGGTGCTGATTGGCATCGTGCGGGAACTGCCCGCGCCGCAGCGTTCGATCGGGCAGCTTGCGCTCAAGCTGGCGGTGGTGGATGACGCGGCGCTGTGGATCGGGCTGGTCATCCTGCAATTCGCGGCCCGCGGGCCTGCCGCGCTGCATGGCTGGACGGGGCTGGAGGGGGTGGCGGTTATCCTGCTCGTGGCGCTGGCCATCGCCAGCAACTGGGCGACCCGCAACATGCCCAACCCGCCACAAGCCGTCATCTGGGCGGCGGTGCCGGTCTACCTGGCGGCGGGGTCATGGGCCAGCATGCAACTGGGCCTGCATGAACTGATCGGGGCGTATTTCGCCGGCGCGCTCATGCCGCCGCGCTGGGTCGCGCGCCTGCCGGTGGAAGATGTCGGGCGGTTTTCCCTGATCTGGCTGGCGCCGATGTTCTTTGGCCATAGCGGGCTGCACATCAATGGCGATGCGCTGACATGGCCTTCGGTCACCGCGTCGCTGATGCTGGTGGTGATTTCCGTACTGGCCAAGATGGGGGCGGTCTATGTCTTCCCGCCCGCGCCAGGGCTGTCGCGGCGGCAGGCGCTGGGGGTGGGTGCTCTGCTGCAATGCAAGGGGCTTATGGAAATCGTGGCCGCCACCATCCTGCACGCACAGGGCATGCTGTCGGATTTCGCCTTTGCCTCCCTCATGGTGCTGGCGGTGATCTCAACCGCGCTGACCGGCCCGCTGTTCCGGCTGTTCGCCCCGCGCACGGGGGCATAGCGGCGTCCCTATTCCGGGGCGATGTCATCCAGCCGGTCCAGCCGCCACAGGCCGGGGAACATCCGTATCCACGCGATCGTAATGGCCAGCGTGCCGATCCCGCCCAGCGCGACCGAACCGACCGGCCCGATCAGGCTGGCCACCATCCCGCTTTCGAATTCGCCCAGTTGGTTGGATGACCCGATGAACAGCATGTTCACCGCCGAAACCCGCCCGCGCATGCTGTCGGGCGTGCGCAGTTGCACCAGCGCGCCGCGCACCACCACGCTGACCACGTCCGCCGCCCCCAGCACGGCCAGCGCGATGATGGACACCGCCATGGAACGCGACAGGGCGAACACCACCGTTGCCACGCCAAAGATCGCCACGGCCATGAACATGCGCGCGCCCGCCCGGCGGTTGAGCGGCCGCCACACCAGCAGGACGGAACACACCACCGCCCCCATGGCGGGCGCGGCCCGCAGCAGCCCCAGCGGCCCGGCATGCAGGATGTCGCTAGCGAAGACCGGCAGCATGGCGGTCGCCCCACCCAGCAGCACGGCGAACAGGTCCAGCGAGATCGCCCCCAGCATGTCGGGCCGGGCGCGCATGAAATGCGCGACCTCCACAAACGTGGCCAGCGAAAGCGGCACCCGTGGCCGGGGCGTGTAGACCAGCCGGATACATAATGTGCCAACGCACGCGCAGGCGAAGCCGATGGCGCAGGCAAGGTAGCACACCCCCGCCCCCGCGCCGTACAGCAACCCGCCCACCGATGGCCCCGTCACCGCCGCCGCCTGGAACAGCGAGGACGAAACGGCCGCGGCACGTGGAAACACATGCACGGGCACGAGCGATGGCAGGAAGGTCTGCTGGCATGGCATCTCGAACGCGCGGGCGGCGCCAAACACCATGACCATGGCGTAGATCATCCACGGCGTGGTCCACCCGCCCAGCGCGCCGATGGCCATGAGCAGGGCGGACAGCGCCTCGATACACTGGCATGTCACCACGATCATGCGGCGGTTGAGGTGGTCCGCCGCATGCCCCGCCGGCAGCAAAAGCCCCGCCATGGGCAGGAACTGCGCCAGTCCCACCAGTGCGAGCGCCGTCGTGCTGTGGGTCAGGGCATAGCTCTGCCATCCCACCGCGACGGCCTGCACGCAACCGGAAAAGGACGAAGCCGTACGGGCGACAAGGAAGGCGGGCAGCCCCGGGTGGTGGTGCAGGGGCACGGCGGCCGGGGGCGGCGCGCCCCCTGGCGGGGCCGGTTGAACTGGGGTGGGTGGCATGATGGCGTCACCCTAACAGCACTGATGCGCAATATCCTACGCCTTCGCGCCTAAAAAGTATGTTCCCGTGTTTGCAAATCGCCCCCAACACAGGCAAAAGCTGTTCCATGACAGACCCTGTAGAGCATGCAGCCGTGCCCGGCACGGAAGGGGACATGGCGACCCGCGACTGGCTTGATATCCGGGCCGGCACCGTCGTGGCGGCGCACCCCGTGCGTGAAACGCCACGGCACACCTTCCGGCTGACCATCGATTTCGGCCCCCATATCGGGATCCGGTCGTCGGTGGTGCAGGTCAACCACCGTTATGTCCCTGCCCGGCTGGTTGGCCGCCAGATCTGCGCGGTCATCAATGTACCGCCCCGGCAGGTCGGTTCGCTGCGCAGTGAAGTACTGACGCTGGGCATGCCCGACAGTAATGGAGAGGCCGTCCTGATCCGACCCGACGGCCGCGTTCCCGATGGAGGAAAACTTTTCTGATGGCCACAAACTACGCAACCGTAACATGGGACCAGCTGCACCGCGATGCCCGCCAACTGGCCAGCACGCTGATGACCCGTGGCCCCTTCAGGGGAATCGTGGCCATCACGCGTGGCGGCATGATCCCCGCCGCGATCATCGCCCGTGAACTGGACTGCCGCCTGATCGACACCATTTCCGTCGTGACCTATGACGAGGAAAGGATGGGCGAACCTTCCGTCGTCAAGAATGCCGATGCCGCGGGCGATGGCGAGGGCTTCCTGATCATTGACGACCTGGTGGATTCCGGCGTCACGGCGCAGCTTGTGCGCAAGATGCTGCCCAAGGCGGTGTTCGCCTGCCTGTACGCCAAGCCCGCGGGCCGTCCGATCACGGATATTTTCGTAGTCGAGGTCCCGCAGGATACCTGGGTGCTGTTCCCGTGGGATACCGCGCCGCTGTTCATCCCGCCGCTGGCCAGCAAGCCGGTCGAAAAGGCCTGACCGGGCCGCCCGGCCGCCCCGGCACACGCCTTGTTGTTCGCCGCGCCCGTTCACGCCGCTTGTCGCGGGGACGACGGGCGCGGTATTTTTTTTGCAAGAATGTGCTTGCCAGATCAGCAGTTGCCACATAGGTTCCCGCTCGTGGTCGCGGGGCGTGGCGCAGCCTGGTAGCGCGCGTGTTTTGGGTACACGAGGCCCCCGGTTCGAGTCCGGGCGCCCCGACCATATCCAGGGAGTACGGATAGTAATGCGAGCCCGGATTTACAGGCAGTCAAAACCCTCCACCCAGTCCGGACAGGCCGGAACCCATACATGGGTGCTGGATTACGGGCAGAACCGCCCCCGCCATATCGATACCCTGATGGGCTGGACCGGCAGCACCGACACCCCGTCGCAACTGCGCCTGCAGTTTCCCGATCAGGACAGCGCCGTCGCCTACGCCACGCGCGAAGGGATCGCCTTCGATATCGAAATCCCCGCCCCGCGCATCCGTCGCCCCAAGGCCTATGCGGATAATTTCCGCTATGACCGGATCCAGAACTGGACGCATTAGGCCCGATCTGGCACAAGTTCAGGCCACGCGCCCTTAGCTCAGTTGGATAGAGCAACAGCCTTCTAAGCTGTGGGTCGCTGGTTCGAATCCAGCAGGGCGCGCCATTTTTCAATGACTTGGCGGCTAGAATTTTTGCATCTTTTACAGATGTCTTGCAGTGCGCCATGGTTCATTGCGGTATCAGCCTACCCCAGACGGCATCATGTCGCAGCGATCGAGACCACCTTGCTGGTCTCTCGCTGCTGATGCGGCTTCCACATCAATAGCGATTTCCGTCCGACTTGCAGATGGTGGGCGTGACCGGTGTGACGCGGGCGTGCGGCGCGTCCAGCCCGCAACCCGTCAGGCCAGCATGCGTTGCCTGTCCATGCCCATGGGCGCGACGCCACCGGGAGATGGGAATTTTCCATCAATAATGGCCATGACCGATCGTTCGCATGCCCATTTATTTTTCATCAGGCCAAAATCATGGCGTGATTACTCGTTCCATTAATGAATGCACAAACAATCCAGACGTAAAACCGTGCCCATGAATTCACATCTTTATTCAAGACAGTGAAACGACATTGATCACATGACGGGAAGACCATGAAAAAAACGATCCTGTGCCTGGGCGTGCTGGCTGTTGCGGGGTGTGCCGCCAGACCTGCCGAAATCAATGCGCAATATGTGAACCCCGAACCATACATGCGGCAGAACTGCGCGCAGCTCGCCCAGCTGGATGAAACGGACACGCAGGCCCTTGCCTCAGCCGATGCAGGGCGGATGGCCCGCGCCCGATATATCCAGCCCGGCCAGTTGAAAGGCGAACTGGACGCTGTCCATACCGCCGAACGCGGCAAGAACTGCGTGGGGCGCTATAACGCAACGGATTATGACAGCACCGGCGCCGTCTATCCTGACAGGATACTGCCCGACCGCCCGGCCCCGGCAGTCACGACCATGCCCGCCCGCGGCAATATCCACAGCGGCATCAGTCCATACACGGGAACGGGAACGGGAACGGGAACGGGAACGGGCAACATTACGGCGCATTCCTCTGTCGCCGAACAGAAACTGTCCAGCCCGAGCTATGTCGCACCGACCACCCGCCCCTCCGGCTATCCCGCACCCAGCATGCCGGTACCGGCGGCGGGCTACACGACCGCCCCATCCTATTCCGCCAGCCCGTTCCAGTAACCAGCCCCATTGCCTGGCTGCGGGAGGCCGGGCAATCGGCAAGAGACTACTTGAAAACAACTCATTGATAAAAAACAATAAAAGTTTTTGGGTGCCGCCTTTTTCTCAAAAAGGCAGCGTTCTTTCGAAGCTTCTGCAAAAAGCTTCACCAAAAACTTCCTTTAATTTTAAAGCGCTATCATGATCTGACGTTTCAAACAGTCTCTAAGAAATACATGTTTCCGGGGGCTGTCCCCTCAGATCGTGCTGAGCACCCCGCCATCGACACGCACGGACGCTCCGGTGGTGGCGGATGCCTGCGGGGACGACAGGTAGACTACCATGTTCGCCACTTCCTCCACCGTCGCCGCGCGGCGGATGATGGATGAGGGGCGGTGCGTCATGACGAATTCCGCGGCCACTTCCTCCAGTGGCCTGCCGGTCCTTTCCTGTTCGGGTTTCAGCATGTCCGCCAGCCCTTCGGACAGCGTAGGCCCCGGCAGCACGGAATTCACCGTAACCCCCGTTCCCGCCATCCGTTCCGCCAGGCCGCGCGCCACCGAAAGCTGCGCTGTCTTGCTGAAGCCGTAATGGATCATCTCAACCGGGATGTTCAGCGCGGATTCCGAGGAAATGAAAACGACCCGCCCCCAGTTCCTTGCCTTCATGCCCAGCAGGTAGGCCCGCGACAGGCGCACGCCGGACATGACGTTGACTTCGAAAAACCGGCTCCAGTCCGCATCCGGCGTCTCGAAAAAATCCTTCGGTTCAAAAATCCCCAGATTGTTGATCAGGATATCGCAGGTCGGATGGGCCGCCACCAGCGCGGCGCACCCCACCGCCGTACCCAGGTCGCCCGTGAACCCTTCGGCCTTTCCCACGCCCAGGGCGGACAGGTCGCGCACCGCCCTGTCCACCGCAGGGGCTTTCCGCCCGTTCACCACCACCCGCGCCCCGCTGGTGACCAGCCCCCTTGCAATGGCCATCCCGATGCCGCCGGTCGATCCCGTTACAATGGCCGTGCGGCCCGTCAGGTCAATGCGCATGGTCCCTACCTCCTGCAATATCTGAAAACGGGCCGCATCGTACACCAGTCGTTGCCCCACACAACCGGCCCGGCGGCCATGACGGGACATGAACGGGCCGGCCGCCCGTCCCGTGCCGCAGCCCATGGCAACGTATTGTTCAAACCCGCGTGATGATGACGCGGGGCGGCACGCCCGTCATACGGCTTCCCCCGCCCCGGTCGTGGCCGTGGCCGGGAACCACGTCCCGGATGTGCCCCTGCCCTGTTCCCGGCATGCATTGACAATATACGTGTGGATATAGTCACGATAGGGAGAGCGTTCCCGCAACGGGTCGCGCCAGCCGGGATCATCCCATAGCGTAGCAACCCGTTTGTGCGTTCAGACAACGCAAACCTTCGCCGGTTATGAAAAATGACCTACGAAGCAGCCACAAAGGACATTGACGACATGACCAGTCCCTACCGCACCATCAATCCGGCCACCGGAAAGACGGAAAAGGTCTTTGACCTGCATGACGACAAGGCAATGCTGGCGAAGCTGTCCACCGCCCACCAGTTATGGGAAAGCGACTGGCGGCACCGTTCCATCGCACAGCGCAAGGCGATCATGCTCAAGGCCGCGGAAATCCTGCGCCGGGACAAGGAAAAGCATGCCCGCCTGATTTCCATCGAAATGGGCAAGATCCTGCCCGAAGCCATTGGGGAAATCGAACTTTCGGCTGACATCCTGGCCTATTACGCACAAAAGGCCGAAACCTTCCTCGCGCCGCGCGAACTGCCGGTATCGCAGGGCCATGCAACCGTCACCAGCGAACCGCTGGGCATCATCTATTGCGTGGAACCGTGGAACTTCCCTTACTACCAGCTGGCCCGCGTCGCGGCCCCCAACCTGATGGCGGGCAACGTCGTCATGGTCAAGCACGCGCCAAGCGTGCCGCAATGCGCCGTCGCGTTTGAAGACCTGTTCCGTGAAGCGGGCGCGCCCGAAGGGGCCTATACCAACCTGTTCATTACCAATGACCAGTCGGAAAAGCTGATCGAACGCCCCGAAGTGCGCGGCGTCGCCCTGACCGGCAGCGAGCGCGCGGGCAGCGCCGTGGCGTCGCAGGCCGGGCGCGCGCTGAAGAAGAGCACGATGGAACTGGGCGGGTCCGACGCCTTCATCGTGCTGGATGACGCCGACCTGGACAAGACCGTGCCCATGGCGATCCGGGGGCGCATGTCCAATAACGGCCAGGTCTGCACCGCCGCCAAGCGGATGATCGTGCACAAGTCGCTGGTTGCCGATTTCACGTCGCGCCTGAAGGCGGCGGTCAGCGAATTCCAGTACGGCGACCCGCTGGAACAGGGCGTCACCCATGGCCCGATGAGCAGCCAGGCCGCCATGGAACGCGCCGTGTCGCAGGTGGAAAAGGCCGTATCCCACGGGGCGGAACTGGTCGTGGGCGGCAGGAAGATCGACCGCGAAGGCTTTTTCATGAAGGCCGCGATCCTGACCAACATCACCAGGGACAACCCCATTTTCCATGAGGAAATCTTCGGCCCCGTCGCCATCATCTATCCTGTCGGAAGCGATGATGAAGCCATCGCCATGGCCAATGATTCGCCATACGGGCTGGGTGGGTCCATCCAGACCACCGATGTGGAACGTGGCCGCCGCGTCGCAGCCCGGATCGACACCGGCATGGTGTTCATCAACAACATTACCGGCACGGCCCCCGACCTGCCCTTTGGCGGGATCAAGAACTCCGGTTATGGCCGTGAGCTTTCGGAATTCGGCATTGAGGAATTCCTGAACCGCAAACTGGTCCATACCCCCTGATCCGGCCCCGCCGGATGGCGCTCCCCGTTACAGGACGGGGGGCGTTTTTTTTCATAGGCGGGCCATAGGGGGCACATCACGATGGCGCATACGCGCCGGCTGCCACCGGTATCCCGGCCCATTATTGCGAAACCGGAACCATTATGCCATGAATGCAGGTACAGGGAACAGAAGCCCGCATCCACGCCATAAAAAACCATAATATATGCCATAAGCGCTTAAGTATCAATTTGTAACAGATATGTGTGTTTTGTTTCAAATAAGACATAAAATGTGTCAACGATTATAAACTGTATTAATTTTCTATTTTTACGTGTCAAAATCGTTTGCATGCGTATCGTCTACATCATCAACAGCCTGAACGGCGGGGGCGCTGAACGTCCCCTGCCCGATATCGTGGCGCAAATGCGTGCATGCGGGCACGATGTCCATGTCCTCGCCCTGGCCCGGAAGGCCGGGAACGCGGTCGCCTGGCTGCAAGAGGCGGGAATTGCCTATGACATCCTTTCCCCCGATCCTGATAAATTCGCGTCCTTGCGCACGACGCTTGCCGCCGTGCGCCGCCATGCGCCCGACCTGATCTGGACATCACTGACACGCGCGACCCTGTATGGGCAGATGGCGGGCGTGCTGCTGCGCAGGCCGGTGGTCAGCTGGCAGCACAATGCCTACCTGCGCCCGTGGAATCGCCGGCTCCTGCACGCCACGCACAGCCTGACGGACCTGTGGGTGGCGGATTCCCCCTTTGTGGCCAAATGCACGGCGCGGCAACTGAATGTGCCGCAGCGCGATGTCATTACATGGCCCCTGTTCACCGCGCAGGCCCGCATGCCCCAGGCCGTGCCATGGGCGGGCGCGGATGACGGGCGCGCCGTATTCCGCCTGGGCACGCTGGGCCGGCTGGAACCCCAGAAAAATTACGGGCTGCTGATCCAGGCCATGGCCTGGCTGCGCGACCATGCGCCGCAGTGCCGCATCCATCTGGATATCGGTGGCGAAGGCTCCCTCGCCCCGCAGTTGCGGACGCAGATCATGGCGCTCGGGCTGGACAATGTCACGCTGTCAGGTTTCCAGGCCGACCCGTTCACGTATTGCGCCGGGTTGCATGGCTATGTGCAGCCATCGCTGTTCGAGGGGCTGTGCATCGCCCTGCATGAAGCCATGCAGGCGGGCGTGCCATCCATTGTCACGCCCGTGGGCGCCATGGCCGACGTGGTAAGGGATGGGGAAAGCGGCCTGTTCCTTGACCCCGCGACGCCGGAACGCCTGGCCAGCCTGCTGCTGCGGCTGTACGATGATCCCGCGCTATGCGCCCGGATGGGGACCGCGGCCCGGCGGCAGATCCTGTCCTCCTACAACCTGAATGCGATAACGGCGCAGGCCCGTGCGGTCATGGAACGGGCGGAACAACTGGTCGCCACGCAGGCTGGCGCCTCGCGGGCCGGTACCGGCCATCCCACCGCCATCCGGTAATCAGGGCATTCCCTGCCCCTTCAGGTGGAAGACGACCGGCAGTGTGAGATGCCTGCCCTCCAGCGCCCCCCCATCCGACGTGCAGTGGACATTGCGCGCGGCGGCGACGGCCGTGCTGTCCAGATCATCATAACCGCTGCTGGCGCGCAGGCTTGCCTGCACCACCTGCCCCTGCCCGCCAATGACCAGATCCACCAGCGCGCTACCTTCTTCATGCATGTGCCGGGCCATGGGGGGATAACGCCATGCGGGTGGCGTGCAATGCAATGCGGCGGCAGGCATTGCCGCCGCTGCCGCCTGTTGCGCATGGCCGGGTGCCGCCATGGCATGGGCGGTATCGGCCCGTGAGCCGGATGGGGCCACGGGCGGCGGAACAGGCGCTGCATGCGGGGCCGTTGCGTGGGCGGGTGCCCGTAAGGGTGACACAGGCGTGCCGGCGGGGACATGCCGCACGACCGGCGTTTCCTGGCTGCCCGCCACATGGGGCATGGCCTGTGGCTGTGGCTGTGGCTGTGGCTGTGGCTGTGGCTGTGGCTGTGGCTGTGGCTGTGGCTGTGGCTGTGGCTGTGGCTGTGGCTGTGGCTGTGGCTGTGGTGTAGCCGGTTCGGAGGGCGTTGCAACCTCCGGCCGATCAAAAAAGACCTGGATGGCGTTTTTTTCGCTGGGCGACGCAGGCACCTTCGCACCGCCCGGCAGCAGCCATGCGCCGATCACCCCATGCCCCAGCACCGCCAGCAGCACCGCCCACCCGGCCGCCATGCGCGCCCAGCGCCCGCGCGTGCGCGCACCGTCGGGCACAAGCAGCCGGGCTGCCGTTCTGTCTTGCTGTTGCGGCACGGTTCCATCCATCATGGCCGGTACGGCGGCCTGCGTTCCATTTGACAAAAAGGGCCGCACCCACGAGAACATAAATCTGTTACCGCCTTATCTTACAACCAGAAAGAACATGTTCAATCATGGGCCACGCCCGTCACCCCTTCATGCATGACATGCCTGTGACCCGCTGGGTCATGGTGCTGTGCGCATGCCTGGGGCTGTGGGGGCAGTTGCTAGTTGAAAGCCGCAGCATGCCGGGGGAACTGCCCCGGACCACCATCATGCGGCTGACGGGGATCGATATCGCCCCCCCGGCGCATGCGGCCACCCCGGCCCATGGCCCCGCCCATCATCATGCCATGATGGGGGCCATGCCAGCCAACACGCACGACATGGCGCCCCATACGGGCCATGACCATGCCGAAGGCTGCCCGCTGTGCCCGCTCCTGCACCTGCCTGCCCTTGCGCTGGTATCCCTGCCGTTCCTGCCCCTGCCGCCCATGGCATGGAAACAGGCCCGGCATGAGCCGCGACAGCCCCGCGCGCCCCCTTCCGCCCCACTCGGACTGCCGCCGTCACGCGGGCCACCTTCCATTTCCTGAACCCATGCGCTGTCGCATGTCCATCCGGGCGTGCGCATTCCCGTTTCCTGTTCAGGACATGAAAAGTGACTTCCATAAAAAGAACGGCCGCGCCCATTGTCGCGGCTGCTGGCGGCTACATGCTGGCCGCCGGCCTGTATCCCGTCATGGCGCAGGCCGAAACCACAGTGACCCTGCCCGGCCTGTCGATCGAGGACACGGCCGAGGACACACCGATGGGCGACCGCCTGCTATCGGCCAGCTCCCCATCACAGGCATCGCGCACGGCAGCCAGCCTGAGCAGCCCCGACACCGCCAGCCTGTTTCGCAACCAGCCCGGCGTCAGCACCTATTTAGCCGGTGGGCTTGCGTCCCTGCCGGTCATCAACGGCATGGCGGATGATCGCGTGGCGACCATGGTCGATGGGGTACGCATTGCCTCGGGCTGCCCCAACCACATGAACCCCGCCCTGTCCTTCATTGATCCCGACAGCGTGGACACCGCCACCGCCATCGCCGGGATCACCCCCGTCAGCATGGGCGGCGACAGCACCGGCGGCACGATCGACGTGGAACGCAAGGACCCGCAATTCGCCCGCCATGGCAAGATCCTCGTCACCGGGCATGTCACCGGCACCTATCGCAGCAATGGCGGCGGGTATGGCGCATCGGGCAGCCTGACGGTGGCCAATGACATGTTCAGCCTGCGCTACAATGCATCCTACAGCCAGGCGGGCGATTACAGCGGCGGCGGGGATGCGGGTATCGTCCGTTCCACCAGCTACCTGACCTACAACCATGCCGTGACCTTTGGCATGCACAGGGACAACCACCTGTTCACCCTGACATTCGGGCAGCAGGACACCCCGCATGAAGGTTTCGCCAACCAGTACATGGACATGACCAACAACCGCTCGACCTTCGTCAACGGCAAGTATCTCGGCACGTTTGACTGGGGCGAGTTGGAGGCCCGCGGCTACTGGCAGCGCGAGGACCACACCATGGACTTCCTGCCCGACCGCGACAAGACCACCCACATGCCCATGAACACCAACGCCCGCATGGCGGGCTACAGCATCAAGGCCACGATACCGCTGGCCGAGGGGCAGACCCTGCGGCTGGGCAGCTCGTTCGACCATTCCGGCCTGAATGACTGGTGGCCACCCGTTGCGGGCAGCATGATGATGGGACCGGACACCTATCACAGCATCAATGACGGCCACCGCGACCGGCTGGGCCATTTCGTGGAATGGGAAGCGGCATGGACCCCGCGCGTGACCACGCTGCTGGGCTTTCGCAATGACCTGGTCATGATGAATACGGGGCCGGTCTCCGGCTATTCATCGACCATGAACATGATGAACATGGCCAACATCAACGCGGCCAATGCGTTCAACGCCAGCGACCGGGGCCGGACGGACGTGAGCTTCGATGTCACGGCCATGGTGCGCTGGAAACCCCGCCGCGACCTTACGATCGAGGGCGGCTATGCGCGCAAGACCCGTTCGCCCAACCTGTATGAACGCTATGCCTGGGGGCGGTCGGCCATGGTCACCAGCATGATCAACTGGTTTGGCGACGGCAACGGCTATGTCGGCAATCCCGACCTGAAGCCCGAAGTGGCCAATACCGCCTCCATCACCGCCGACTGGCATGACCCGAACGGCGACAGGTGGGACCTGAAGGTCCAGCCCTACTACACCTACACCCACAATTACGTGAACGCGCAGCGTATCGCACCGGCCGGGCAGTTCTACACGCTGGGATTCGTCAACCACAATGCCCAGAGCTACGGCATCAACGGCTCGGGCAATTACCGCCTGTGGCAGAACGCCCGCTTTGGCCGTGGGGAAATCGTGGCCAACATCAACTGGGTGCGCGGGCAGGACCTGACCAATGGCGCGGGGCTGTACCACCAGATGCCGACCAATGGCAGCGTGTCGCTGAATGAACGGTGGCAGAACTGGAGCGGCCGGGTGGAAATGACCTTCGTGAAGGCCAAGGACACGGTGGACTGGGTCCGCAATGAACCCCGTACCCCCGGCTATGCCCTGCTGGGGCTGGGGGGGCAGTACCACTGGCGTTACGTGACGCTGGATGCCAGCATCGACAACGTGCTGAACCAGAAATACGAACTGCCGCTGGGTGGATGGTCGCTGGCCGATAACGCGGCAACCGGCGTGCTGCGCGCGCTGCCGGGCATGGGGCGGTCATTCAATGTCAGCCTGACCGCCAATTTCTGACCTGACAAAAAGGAAAAGTTTTCGGGCGCCGCCTTTTTTCCCCCAAAGGCGGCGTTTCCTGAAGCTTTTTGGAAAAAGCTTCACCAGGAACCCCTTTGAAATTCAGCCGGCTTTCAGGGGATTACGTCCCCGTGCCCTTTTCGGGCATGGGTGGCATGATGGAAGGTGATGCATTCCCGTTTACCGGCCTGCGTCCCGGGGCCATGCGCCGGAACCATGCCACGACCGGGCGCAGGCAGACACCCAGCATGATCAGCCCCGCCACGACGGCCGCCGCCGCGGCCCCCTCCAGATGCCACGCCATGGTCATGCCATACATCAGCGGCAGGTAGGTCAGGGTGACGATGATCCGCCCCTTGAGCACCTGCGATACCTGCCCGATCACGGTCAGCAGCGGCTCCAGCGGCACGACGCCCAGCCCCAGTATGGCGCTGCCCAGCATGAGCATGATCAGCGACCGCCCGCCATGCCAGTGGACATGCAGCATCCACGTCAGCAGGATATTGCCCACCGCCATCGCCACCCCCATCAGCACGATGGAAAACCCGCCGATCATCAGGAACAGCTTGATCGTCACGCGCTTGATGCCGTACCAGTCCTGGTCTTCACGCAGGCGGATGAATTCGGGGTACAGCGCGGGCATCATGAGCTGCGCGGGCTTGGCGATCCCCTCGCCAATCTGGCGGGAGACGCGATAGACCGCCGCATCGGCCGGGCCAAGGATGCCCCCCACCAGCAATGTGCCGAACTGGTTGAAAACCGATCCCAGCAGGTGGTTGCAACTGGTGGACAGGGTAAAGCGCCATATGCCCGGCGCATCGCCCGCCTCCAGCGGGGCAAACAGGCTGAAACGCCGCGTGGCGCCCGCATGGCGCAGTTGCAGCCACCCCAGCGTGGTACTGCTTATGAACATGACCAGCTGCGTCACGCTCCATACCAGCAGGTAGTAATCCAGCCCCATGTGATACATGAACCCGACGCCCGACCCCACGGTGCGCACCAGCGCGCCGGACAGGTCGGTCAGCATGGTCAGCCAGAAGGAATTGCACAGCCGGAACACCCCGGCCGACCAGCTGGTGTTCGTGAACGCGATGGTCAGCATATAGGCGAAAGCCGCCCCCTGGTCCGCCGCCGGCCACCCCATATAGGTCCCGAACAGCGCAACCCCCAGCGTGCCCACCAGCCACCCGACGCCGCCGCTTATGTAATCGGCACGGATGCAGAACGCCAGCACGCGCGCAAACTGCGCCTGGCGGCCATTGGTGAACGGGTCCGTGCCATAATGCAGCAGCGGTTGCCACGACAGCAGGTGCGTGGCCTGCGATATGGCGGCCCCGAACGTCGTGACCAGCATAAGCACACCGAACTGCGACAGCCCCAGCGCCCGTACCGCCCATGCGATATAGACGAAACTGCAGACCGCATTGATCGCCCGCCCGGCAATCAGGAAACCGGTATTGCCGAAAATGCGCTTGAGTGCGTCCCGTTCAGAAGTGGACATGGATACTCACACGTACAGAAACCCGCGCACGGGATGGCCCCGGACACGTGCCCTCGGAACAACAGGCGAAAACGATAGCGCAGGCTCCCCTATCTGAATACGGACGCGGGAAAAGGCCGCCAGGCTGGCCGCCTGCCGCCGTTCGTCCCCGTATCCCACGGCGGCACTGTAATGCGCCGCGCCTGCCGGGGCTAGTCCCCGCCATGCACGTATCGCAACCGGGCCGTAAACGGGGATGCCGCCAGCGCCCACCCCACGATCATGGACAGCCACCCCGCCGCAGGCTGCGTCAGCAATGAACTGGTGGACGCCACGGGCCAGAAAACCAGCGTCACGACAACCGCCAGCATCAGCCGCTGCGGATCGCGCGTGGGGGCGACAGCCTGCCATGCGGGCACCAGCAGGCAGGCGACCAGGGCCATGAACAGCCCCATGGCGGGTATGCCCCCCATGGTTCCCATCAGCAGGTAATGGTTGTGCGGATGCAGGTTGCAGCCGGTCGCGCCGCCATGCGGCCCCTCGGCCACGCCCAGCCACGGCAGGCCGTGGAAATAGGCCGGGTCGGGACAGGCATGGCGAAACCCGTCAAACCCCAGCCCGAACCATGGGTGCCGCCCGATCATCACACCCGCGCGGATGAACAGCATGCCGTACGGGCTGTCGGCAAAGGCGTGCATATGCGCGATGAAGTTCACGACCAGCTTGTGATACGCCTGTGGCGCCAGCACCGGCGACAGCGCCACGCCGCCCGCCCCCAGCAGCCCCACGGCCACCAGCCCGCCCCGCAGGCGCGGCACCCGCAGCCCGACAATGCCCATGCCCCCCAGCATGAGGAACAGCGGCATGCGCTGCGCCACAAGCACCATGGTCAGCACCAGCCCCAGCAGCATGCCAGCGGCCATGACCCGCCCCCGCGCGCCCGCGCGCTGCGACAGGCGTATGGCGATGGGAAACAGTCCCGGCAGCGCCGTCATGAACAGCCCCGATCCCGCGCGCGGCGCCCATAACGGCCCCAGCAGCGCGCCATCAGCCCACCGGCCATAACCCCATATGTTGCGCCCGCATATGTATTGCTCCCAGCACCCCACCACCAGCCATATGGCAACGCCCGCATAAACCCGCGCCAGCACCGCGCGCACGCGCGCGCCGGGCAGCACCCACGCCTGCAGGGCCGCGATGAACAGGAAATAGCGCCCGAAGCACATGGCCTGCACGACCCCGTGGCTCCCCCCCTGCACCACGGAGGACAAAATGACCTGCCCCCACAGCAACCCCGCCACGATGACCCAGGGCTGCCGCAGCCAGTTCCCGTGCCGGGTCAGGACACAGTGGGCCACGAACAGCACCGCCACCACCGTCACCACGATTTCGGCAGGGGCCAGCGCATACAGCAGCAGCACCGGCATGGGGATGACAAGCCCGGCTGCAATCCGCCACATCCACCGTTCAGCCTGCTGCTTCAACCTGCGTTCTCCCTGTCCGCATCCCTGCCAGCGGGATGTATCGCAAGACAGGCCGGGGACAAAACCGCAACCGGCCCGGCCATGCATGCTGTCTCAACCGAATTTTAGCAGCCTGTCGGGTTGGCCATTTTGAGGGCCATAAGGCCGAGGCTGACCCGGCTTACGCTGCGTAAAGTCGCGCCATTCTCTTGCAGTTGTATGCGAGAGCGACGAGTGTCCATTCAGTCGTGACTTTTGCAAGGCCACGCAGGGTGAACCTTCTGAAGCCCATGATGCTTTTGATAATTCCAAAGACCGGCTCCACGGTCTGTTTTCGTAGTCTGTAAAGATCTCCGGCTTCTGTAGTTTCCAGCTTGGCCTTCATGGCAAGCCGCCAGGGTTCGGTTATCCGGCGTGGCTCCCTTTCTGCGGGCCGGGGTCGGAAGTCGCAGGGTCTGCGGGCACGGAGCCGTCCAATGGCGACCAGCGGATCAATGCCCTTTTCCCGCAGTTTCCGGACCGCCTGCCCGCTGGCGTAACCGGTGTCGGCAAGCACCTTCTCCGGGAGACCGATTGTGTCTTCCATCGACAGCACCGTGTCGGCAAAGGATGGCGCGTCCGCTGACGTGGCGACCACGCCGGTTGTCACGATCAACTGGCTGCCTTCGGCGCAGACTACGGCCTGGGCATTGTAAGCCTGCCGGAATTCATGGGCGTCCGAGCGCCGCATGAGGCGGCTGTCGGGATCGGTCAGACTGATCTGTCGGTCGGGTGGTGGTTCATCATCGGGCGGTTTGGGCGCCCGGCCGCGACGCCCTGTTTTTGCGTCATATGCTGCTTTCTTCTTCTCGTAGGCCGGACGTGCCGTTTCAGCCTGCGCCTTCGCATCAGCTTCCAGCCGGGCGCAGCTTGTTGCAGCGGCGATTGAGAAGGGTTCCCCATAGAATAATCAGTGATCCGCCTGACCGATAGGGGCGGATCATAAAACCCGACATTCGGGAAATGCTGCCACATGACCGGGGCGAGATCAGCAACGGCGCGCGCCACTACAACCAGTTTTCCGGGGTCGATATTGCTGCCCATGAAGTCACAGACCGCTTTTACATCGGGGTCCATTTCGACAACCAGTTTATCCATAATGCTCTCCACATGAGGACTCTACCGCGCAGTAGGGTATCTGTACAACGGGCTTACCGTCCTGCCATTGCCTGATAAGGATTCCACGTAGGCGACAACCAGAACTTCTGGCCCTGGTTCTGCTGGATACCCAGTTCGTAGCGTCTGAGGTATCCGGGGTTCATCATCTCCTGCAGGCGGTAGAACACCAGGTAATCGAGGGCGGCACGAGTATAGAACAGGTTGCCGAACGGCAGTTCCCGCCGGGCTTCCTGCAGCAGGTTCATCTCGAACGTCTTGCCCTTGGGGGCATCGGCACTGCCCAATGCCATGTCGCGGCTGTTGGCGAACATCTTGAACAGGCTGCTGGCGTCCGAGAAGGTTGGACCTGCCAGCGCCTCGAGGAACGAGTTACCCATGCGACTCTGTTCACCGAACAGGAAATCACCGTAGATCCATGCCCCGCCGCCCTGTTGCACCCACTGGCCTCCTGCGCGCGCAGCGCTGATGCCGAAATCCTTGCGGTCCTGATCGGTCAGGCCCGGCGCACTACCGGGGATCGGCGCAAGATCGGATGGCCTGAGCGATGACAGGACACTGGCGGCGGCAGTGCGCGCGGCAGGCAGCATCCCCTTGGGCACGCGCATGCTGCCGGAGATGTCGTATTTGCTGTTGATTACGCCATCAACCGCATTGGTCAGGGCCGTGCTGCTGTCCTGCCCGTGGGCAATGTAGTAGAGTGCCAGCCGCTTGGTCGCGTCGTGCACGGTGCGATACAGCGCATCGCCCCCGCTGCTGTTGACCGTGGTGGCGCGGAAGGCGGCAAGCTGGTCCTCGACCGGGTCATCGCCGCCCTTGGGCAAGATGTTGCTGGCGGCCTGCCCTGCCGCCTCCTGCAATTGTGGCAGGGTGCCTGCCTGCAGGGCGCGCTGGAAATCAGCGCGGCCCATGGTCTGGTCGGCCGTGTCCATGTTCGCCAGCACCTGATAATCGGGCGGCAGTTTTCCATACTGGACCAGTTCACCAAACGCCTTCGGCCACTGCTGCCCATACTGGCGGGCAATGCCGTCCATGGTCTGGCCAATGTCTTCCTTGGCCGGATCGGCTCTGGAAATCTGCTGCGACAGCGCCTGAACCTGATCGTTTGTCAGGATGCGTGGCGTCTGGTTGCCCTTGCTTTCGACAAACAGCACGTCCTGGTCGATGGGAAGCGGCAGGGTATCGGCAGCCCCCACGAACATCTGTGGCGTGACCGTTACATCCGCCGGCGTGATGGCCTTGCCCGCATCACCCCCGCTTACCTTCCACACGCTGCCCGCGGTGAAGATGATCAGGTCGGCCATCGGCACGATATGCTTGATCTGGTTGACCTGCTGGGATGCAATCGTGGCTGTGATGGCATCGTCATCCTTGACCGGGTTGGCAACGTCCATGTTGGTGTAGTTGCCAGAGCGCGTCATCCAGATGGTCTGCGGGTCAGCCGTTGATCCGCCAAATACCCGACGCTGCTGGAAGTAGGACACGCAAGACGGGTTGTTTCCATCACTGAACGGGTCCTCATGCGTGGGCGGACCAATGGCCGTGTCCGGTTCATAGTCGGTATCCTGAAATGACAGGTCTGTCGTTGACCCGATCAGGCCGTATGACCCGGCATATTTGCAGTAGATGTTATAGTAATCCGCACCCGACACTTCGGACCAGTTGACGGTGTTGTAGTTCCCGTACTGGGTGTAATAGCCGATATTGTAATTTTTTACGGTCGCAACCGCCGACACATTGCTTTCGCTGTTCAGCGCGATGGAAACCGCCGTGACCACATAGTCATAGGTCGCGGACGATATGCCTGGTGTCGTGCCGGTATTGCCTGCGTTTCCGTTCGTAGCCGTTGCGCTGACGGTGCCGGGTGCTTCGATGCCTGCGGCGAATGAAACCTCGGCCAGTGTCCAGTCGGTCTCACCGCTACGCGACAGGTTGTAGAGCGGGTAGGACGGATGGGCGATGGTCAGCACATCCGCCGACTGCACCCATCGGATGCCCCATACATCCGCCACGGCATAGGGTGTTGCGACCTCATACACGCTGCCATCGGTATTGGTCAGATACGCGCCATTGGAGATGAAGCGAAAATATTTATCGCCCATCTCCAGCACATAGGACTGCGTGTTATTGTAAACGAAGGGAACCAGACGCGGCAGGTTCGCCGCATCCTTCACCGCGCCGATATACTGCGTGCCGGGCCGGTTGCTGGCGCCACCCTGCACATGCACGAAAAAATTGGTCAACTGGCACGCGCCAGTCTGCCACTTTTCCATGTCCGAGCGAAAGCGCAGCATGGGCGAGATAATGCCGGCGGCGAAGGCCGGTCTATATAAAATGGTAGAGTGCGGACCGGATGGAATGGGCGTTGCCATTAAGGTGAACCCGATTGCGTCAGTGTTCCTTTAATGACAACATTCCCTGACGAATCTATTGAAAAAAGATTCGCGCCTCCGGACTGCACTGTCAACTTCCCGGAACTGGATGAGACGCACATGGCTGTACCATCGAAACAAACAAGCTGCCCGGCTTTCGCTGTCAGGAGGTAGTTGGCAGTCGCATTCTGCGTGTCAAAGATAGAATAAGAATATGTTCCTTGAGCATTGATCAGGACAGGCGACGCACCTGTATCGTTAATCAAGGCAGATGCATGCGATGACTGGTTATAATACCCATAGTTTGCGCTACTGGCTTGGTCCCATATAGCCGCATCTTTCACCGCGTTATTCGTGAACAAAACCCCGGCATGGAAAATTGGTACAGAATTCACTGACCCTACAAACAATCCCGAGGTGTTCAGGTAACCAGATGTGACCGCACCGTTGGCTGACAGGGCTGATCGAAAAAACGTTCCCCCTACCGGCGCATCAGATGCGAAGTTGTTGAGATCAGCCTCAACCGTCTGCACGCTGCCGGTATAACCAGTCCCCGCCGTAGCAAGTGGATTCATTGCCCAGCAATTTCCGGACCCCTGATTACAAGTCATGCCAGCGTAGAGGACCACTTTATCCGCGCCCGTCGCAGAACCGGCCACAGATGACGTAAATCCAAGATTTACAAGGAATTCTCGTCCTGTCGAACTGGTAGCTGTTCCCTGAGCGTTCAAACTTGACAAAGTGCTGATCGGATTTCCTACCGGCGACACCGTCAGTGACTGATTTCCTGCAATATCGACAGATGGGGCTTGGGTTATCGTCGGTTGGGTTAGTGCCTGACCGGTAGACGTGCCAGCCGATATGGTGGGAGCATTAAGGATCTGTTCGGTAGACGCCCCTCCCGATATGACAGGAGATGTAAGCGTAGGCGTTGTGAGAGACTGATTTGCAGACGTGCCGTTTTTTACATCAACCTTTGTTCCGATATCTGAGTTGATACCCGTTATTTGTGCGGCAACATCGTTAATCTGTACAGCTATTTGATCAAGTTGTACCGAAAGCGGCATTCCTTTATAAAGAAGTGCTGCCTGCCAATCCTTCAGGGATGGAATGAAATTCTGCGTCCAGTTCTGCGGGGGCACCCGAGCGCATGCCACGATCGGGGTCAGTAGCATGGCAGCTGCTATTGCTATCCGCTTCATTGTTCTGTCTCTCCATCGCCGGGCTCTGCTCCGCACCAAGACCAGTCGGCCCCGTACAATCGCATGGGTCACGTCAGGCGGGAATGCAACCGCATTGCTGGAGCAAGCACCCTGTACCGGCTTCCTGTTCCCCAACCGTGATGGCAATCCCTATCGCAACGCCGCTTCGAATTACGGGCAGATCATGCGCCGGGTCGCTGCCCGGTGTGAAGCCACGGGCATTCCGTTTGCCCGCTTCCGCATCCATGACTTCCGTCATGCCTTCGCCATCCGGTGGCTCAAGGCCGGTGGAGACATTTATCGGCTAAGCCGCCATCTGGGCCACACATCGGTCAAGACGACCGAGATCTATCTATCCGCCCTTACCGCGGATGAACTGGACCATATGCTGCATGTCGGCACAAAAGTCGGCACAGCGCCCCCTTGAAGGCAGCGGTTTTTGTGCGGCCAAACCCCTAGACGGCGGCGGCAGACGTAGCTAAACAGGCGATATGGAGAGGTGGCCGAGCGGTTGAAGGCAGCGGTCTTGAAAACCGCCGTGCGTGTGAGCGTACCGTGGGTTCGAATCCCACCCTCTCCGCCAGTGCCCTGAAAATCATAAAGACGTTTTTGGCAAAGCTTGTTTCAAAAAGCTTTCCGAAATACCGCTTTCCTGAAAAAAGACGGCATCCGGAACCTTTCATCCATCAATGGCCTGATTTCAGACAGTCCTTAAAAACATAATACAGTCAAAACATTACGCCCCCCGTCGGACCGCGCGTGCGATGCGACGGCCAGATCCCACCGCGACCGGCCTGCCATGCCTGTGACAGGCCCATTCCCGTTCCCATGCCGGAATCCACTGCTCCGTTATGCCTGCACGCCACACGGACATGCGGGACGCGGGACATATCCGGTGCCGCGTCCCGCCCGGTCAGTCTCCGGGAACATGCCCCGCCATGCGTGCGGCTTCATCGGCAATGGCCTGTTCACGCACCCGGCGGCGGGCGCGGGCACGCAGCCACAGCCATGCGCCCGTTCCCAGCATGAACGCACCCGCCACACCGCACAGGTACATCAGGACCGGGTGGCGCGACAGGAACCAGTCCACCCACATCCACAGCGGCAAACTGCCCACGGTATAGGTGGGGGATGTGCGATAGGTCGTGAATTTGTCACCATTCTTCAGCACAAGGTCGCCCTGCAGGCTGGACAGCGCCTTGCGGTCATGCAGGCTGGTGACCAGTTCATGGATATGCGCGCCGTCATCCCCCAGCAGCGCCAGCACCGAACGATGGCTGGCATAGGGGGATTCCGCCCCGATCATCATCGCGACGTTATGCACCGGGGCGTTCAGGTTGGCGGTCACGCCATTGCGCAGGCCGCTGCCGTCACGGTCCTGGAACATGTACCAGATACCCTGCAGCCCCATATCCTGACCGACATGGATATGGCCGTCGTCAATCTGGTATGCCGAACGCGACAGCAGGGAAGCCGCCGGTCCCATCTGCCCTACTGGCGCCAGCAGGATGATGTCGCCCGATGGCGGGTTGCGCGCGATATCCGTCGTCGTCGCCAGATGCACCCCCGCGGCGGGATACCACGTGACCGACCCCATGAAGCCCATCAGGTCAAGATAGGCCCCGATCGTGTCGGTATCCGGCGTGGGCGGCAGGACCACCGTGGTTTCCCCAAGGTCGGCCATGCGCGAAAACGGGAACCCGATTTCGGAAAAATAGGACAGGTTGGGCAGCGTCGCGAAATGCACCCCGCGCCGGAAATCCAGCACGGAATCCGAATCAATCCCCAGCCGCAGGTTATCGGGCGTACGGCGGCAGGCCCCCCGGTCCATCGGGCGGGTATCAAAATTGAACTGCAGGTCATTCTGCCCGAACAGCAGCCATGACGGCAGCGCCGTGACATGCCCCACGGCGCCCGCATGCTGGGTGACCATCCGTTCCGACCATGTGCGCCACAGGCTGTTGCCCAGCAGCGAATAGCTTTGCAGGTAGGAGTTGTTGAGGCTGACATCCAGGCGGGACGCGCTGATATCGACCACCGGGTTATCGGGCGTGCGTACCCACAGGTCCATCAGGAAAGGCAGCCCGTGCCAAGTGTACAGGTCCGGCGGCAGATGGAACGGCACATGCAGCGTACCGGGCGTGAAACCGCCTGCCTGCAGGTCGCCTGCCGTCACCAGTTCGCCAAAGCGCACCGGGCGATCCGTCGGGATGAAGGCCGGGGCGTCATAAGGCGTGCGGGAACGCAGGGTGACGTCCTGCACCACGGTGGACGCGGTGCTGCCCAGGGTATCGGGCGAAAACACCAGTGCGCGGGCCGCGACCTCCACCTCATGCGGCGTGCGTCCCGTCACGACCAGGATGGTGCCCCATTTGTCATTGGGGTTGGCAATTTCCAGCAGCGTCGGGCCGCCGGGCATGTGCCCCTGGTCATCAACGGGAATGTCCTGACCGATTTCAACGGCATTGCCGGATGCGGGCATGCTGCGCGACACGGGAAAGGACAGCCGCCGGGAATCAGCCATCTTGCCGAACCATGAGGCGACAAGCCCCCCCGCCCGCATGATGTCCTCCCCCGGCGCTGCCGCAGGCATGACCACCGGCACCCGCATGGCCACCTTCAGGTTGGGATCGAAAAAGGGCACCGGCAGCCGGCTCAGGTCACGTTCAGGCACGATCCGCGCCGTGGTCAGGGTAATGCTGGACTGGTCCGATATCTGCGCCCACAGCACATCATTGTACAGGTCGTTGCAGTCACGCCTGTATTCACCGGCAAAATGGAAATTGAGCTTGTTGTCCCCCGTGAAATAAAGCGGGTCGACCGCGAATTCCATCGGTCCGAAAGTCGGATGGGCGGGATCGATGCGGATGGTGCCGACATACTGTTCATTCAGGGTGACGGTCAGCGCCGTGGCTTCGGGCAGAAGCGAGGGCGAAATCGCCCCCGACAGCTTCAGCGTCGCATGGGTCACGACGCGGTTGGCCGGCACCACCACGTCAATTCCCTGCAATGGCGAAAAGCCCCGCAGGGTCAGCGGGCCATTTTCAAGGCCAAGGTCATGGAACGGGATGGTGCGCGTAATTTCGGTATCGGCCACCCGGTCCGCCAGCGTCGGGTCCACCATGCCGCCCACGGGCGGGATGTCGCCACTGTTGGTATCCCCCAGCGGGGTCAGGCGCGACACGCCGGTCGTCGTGTAAACCTGCGACGGCGGCGCGGGTGGTGCGGGCGGCGCGGGCGGGGGCAAGGCGGCGTCCTGCGCCGTGGCGGGCATCACCAGCGACAGCAGCATGCCCGCCCCTACCGCCATCATGGTCATGCCATAGCCAATGCCCCGATGGACAGGCGGCACCACAAGGCTCTTTTTTTCCAGCGTTTCTTCCTTGTGCACGCTTGCATCACCTTCTTCAGATTCCTGCGCCGGGCTGAGATCCCACAGGTAAGGCGGGGACAGAAGGCCACTTATGCTTTTTATGACCTGATATATGCTGTTCAACGGTCGGTCATCCTTGAAATCGGCCCAGTTATGCCATGCATCGCTTCGACCGAACACAAGGCTGACAATCTGGCGTTCCTGTTCCAGCGTCTCGATTTTCCATTGCAGGTGCAGCCATGAACCGCGCTGCCCGAGTATGGTGGCCGGCACCGCCACCATGATTTCGTCATCGGGCTTGCTGTAGCGCAGGGTGACATCCAGCGGGGTTTCGAGCTGCCTGGGCAGGCTGAGGGTCACGCCCGCCCCGCCCAGCGAGATATCGGTGGTATGGGCATGGAAGACCGCACCATCGCCAAAGCAGACATCAACCGGCAGCTTGACCCGCACCCGCGGCTTGTGCCGGATCTGCCGCGTCTCGCGCCCCACCGCGATGGACGCCAGCACCACGATCAGGCTGATGGTGATCCATAGCGTGTTGAGCGCGAAGGACTGGAACGCCAGTTTCTGGTGATACTGGAAAATCATGCCCAGGATGCCGCGCACCATCCCCACGAACAGGACCAGCGCCATGACGACATTGGGGTACACCGCGCTGAAATCGAAATAGCCCCGCGCCAGCAGCCCGCCCTTGTCCGTCACGTTGAACTTGCCCTTGTGCGGTTGCAGCAGGGTCACGATGGTGATGCGGACCAGGAACAGCGCAAGCGAGGTTTCGTAGATCTCGCTCCAGAAGGAATAGCGCCATCGCCCCTCGATCCGCGACAGGGTCATGATGGAATGGAAGATGTGCGGCAGCGCATAGACCATGATGGCGAAGGGCGACGCGGCAATGATGTTCTGCCCGAAAAACAGGAACCCCAGCGGGGAGACAAGGAAGGTCACCCGGGGAATGGCGAACAGGAAGTGCGACATGGCCGACAGGTAGCACAACCGCTGTTCCCACCGCAGGCCACCGCCCAGCAGGGGGTTGTCCAGCCGCATGATCTGCAGCATGCCACGCGCCCAGCGCACGCGCTGGCCGATATGCAGGATCAGCCGTTCGGTCGCCAGCCCGCCGGCCAGCGGCTGGCGCAGGTAGGCCGTACCCCACCCCTTGCGCTGCATCTTCAGCGCGGTGTGGGCGTCTTCCGTAACCGTTTCGGTCGCGAACCCGCCAACACTCAGCAACGCCGAACGGCGGATGGCGGCACACGAACCGCAGAAGAACGTCGCATCCCAGAAATCATTGCCGTCCTGCACCAGCCCGTAGAACATGTTGCCTTCGGGCGGCACGTCATACCCGGCCGCAAGGTTACGCTGGAACGGGTCGGGGGAATAGAAATGGTGCGGCGTCTGCAGCAGGGCCAGGTTGGGATCGGCCATCATCCAGCCAATGGTCTTGAGCAGGAAGGACCGGGTGGGCACGTGGTCGCAGTCGAAAATGACCACGAATTCCCCCCTGGTGATCTTCATGGCATGGTTGAGGTTGCCCGCCTTGGCGTGGTTGTTCTCGGCGCGGATGATGTAGCCCGCGCCGGATTCCCGTGCAAAATCGTAAAAGGACTTCCGCCGCCCGTCATCCAGGATATAGACATTCAGCTTGTCCGCGGGCCAGTGCAGGTCCATCGCCCCCAGCACGGTCGAGCGCACCAGTTCCAGATCCTCGTTATAGGACGGGACATAGACATCGACCATCGGCCATTCATCGGGGTTGTCCGGCAGGCGGTGCGGCCTGCGGCCCAGCGGCCATGACATCTGGAAATAGCTCAGGCACAGGGTGGACAGGGCGTACCCCTCCGCCAGCAGCAGGGCCACCGACATGACAATCTGCAGCGGGCCGGCGAACTGCACCGTGCTGCCCAGCCGCCAGATCAGGTAGCGGAAGGACACGAACAGTGACAGCATCATGAGGATGCAGGTGACGTGCCGCCCCTTCCTGCGGTTCAGCAGGAAGAACAGGCTGATCGTGCCCACGGAAATATAGGCCTGCTGTTCGGGCGCAAGGGTGATGTTGCCAACAGACAGGCAGAGAAACGCCCCCCCAGCCAACAGAAAGCTGACAAGCCACTTCGACCCGCGCGGCGTGGCCATGAACGCACGACCGCCCCACTTCAGCCACAATTCCCTTAACATATTTTACAACCAGACCGACCTGAATAAAAACCGCTGATACATATGCATGCAACAGGCGCGCCGGGCATTTTACGGACCATTACTGCGCCCCGCGCCAGGCATGATTTATTCCTTATGGCAAACAGTTCCGCTTAAAAGGTATCTCTTTCCCGTGAGTTTCTTAATGGGAAGGAACATTAAATGACGTGCCATCGGAACCGCAAGGCATTATGTGGGATGCGGATTTATTTTTAAATGCCGGTTAAAAAAAACAGGCGCGGCACCCTGCCCGCAATATCCGGCAGGCATAATCCATGAATGCGGTTTGCATCATAAATCATATTCGGCAATTTATTAAATAACATATCGCGTTTTACATGCATGCGGATGATCGCGACAGACAAAAAAAGGCACCCGATCCACAGGACCGGGTGCCTTTTTCATATCATCGCCCGTGCGGCGCCAGCCCGTCGGGGCAGCAATACGCCGCCTGCGCGATCAGACCGCGCGACGACCTGCGCCACCGGCACGGCCACCGCCGCCGGGGCGGCCACCACGCCCACCACCGGACGGACGACCGCCACCGGCCGGGCGTCCACCACCACCGGGGCGTGCGCCACCGGAACGGCCACCGCCGCCGCCACGACCACGGCCACCGCCACCCAGCACGGGCGGGCGCATGGTTGAGTTCTCGGCCGATTCCGAATGGTACGGATGTTCGGACACGACCGGGATCTTCTTGCCGATATTCTTTTCAATATCGCGCAGCCATGCCCGCTGTTCCGCGTCACACAGGGATACGGCCCAGCCTTCACGCCCGGCGCGCGCCGTGCGGCCGATACGGTGGACATAGCTTTCGGGCACGTTGGGCAGGTCGTAGTTGAACACGTGGGTCACGTCGTCCACGTCAATGCCGCGCGCTGCGATATCGGTCGCCACCAGCACCTTCACGTTGCCGGACCGGAAACCCGACATGGCGCGTTCACGCGCGCCCTGCGACTTGTTGCCGTGGATGGCTTCGGCCGTGATGCCGTGTTCGCTCAGGAAGGCCGCGACCTTGTTGGCTTCATGCTTCATCAGCGTGAACACCACGGCGCGTTCGACCTTGGGCGAGTCCACCAGCAGCTTCAGCGCCTCGCGCTTGTTGCCGGTATCGACAAACATCACCGCCTGGCGGATGCGGTCCACCGTGCTGGACGGCGGGGTGACCTGCACGGTGGCGGGATCACGCAGCAGGCCATGCGCCAGGTCGGAAATGGTCTTGGGCATGGTGGCCGAGAACAGCAGCGTCTGGCGGTCGGTCGGCAGGGCTGCGACAATCTTGCGGATATCGCGCACGAAGCCCATGTCCAGCATGCGGTCGGCTTCATCCAGCACCAGCACCTCAAGCCCGGACAGGTCGACATGCCCCTGCCCCATCAGGTCCAGCAGGCGGCCGGGGGCGGCGACCAGCACGTCCACGCCACGGCGCAGCGCCTCGATCTGGCGTCCCTGCCCCACGCCACCAAACACCACGGCGTGGCTGAAGCGCATGTGGCGGGCATAGGATGCGAAGCTTTCCCCGATCTGGGATGCCAGTTCGCGGGTCGGCGCCAGCACCAGCGCGCGCGCGCCCTTGGGGTGGGCGCGGCCCTTTTCACGGAACAGGCGGTCAAGGATCGGCAGCGCGAAGGCCGCGGTCTTGCCCGTTCCGGTCTGTGCCAGACCCAGCAGGTCGCGCCCTTCCAGCAGGTAGGGAATGGCGCCGGCCTGAATGGGGGTGGGCGTGGCGTAGCCTTCCTCGTCCAGTGCCCGCAGCAGCGGCTCTGCAAGATGAAGATCGGCAAACGTTGTCATGAATGGCGCCTCCTGGCGCGAAAAAACAGGGCCGTGGGGCGTGCAGGAACCTGCATGCCCGGATGGCGAACTGACAGACATACCCGACACCGGCCCTTATATGCACGGGGGCACTTGGTCTGTCGTCGCAAGGATATCATGTAAGGAATAAAGGCCGGTCCAGTCTGCTTCTGTTCGTGTCCCCCGCGTCAAGGACACGTGCAATCAAACCAGCACAAGGAACAGGCGCGGTCCGTTCCCAAGCCTGAGCCTGTATAGTGTTACGGGGCGGGCCGCAAGCTTTTTCATGCGGCCCCCATGCCCGCCCGCCATGGGCGGCCACGGTTCAGGACGGGGGAAAGCGGTCGGTCAGGATGACTTCGCCATCAGGCAGCCGGCCCACGCGGGGCGCGGCCTGTTCCACCCCCCTGCCAATGACGACGAACATCGCCACCACATGGCCCGCCGGCAGGTTGATCAGCCGGCCCACCGCGTCATAATCGAACCCGTCCATGGGGCAGGACTGGTAGCCCATGGCGGTGGCGGCCAGCATGAGCGTCTGGGCCGCAAGCCCCGCGCTGCGCATGGTCTCGTCCTGCTGGACCCATTCGCGGCCTTCGTAATAGCCGCGGATCATCTCCGCCATGCGCTGCTTCACGTCATCGGGCGCGCCATCGAAATAACGGGCCGGGTCCTTTTTCCACGCATCGCGGTCGGCACAGATCACGACCAGGGCCGAGGCATCGGTCACATCCGGCTGGTCCCACGCCACCTTGCGCAGCGCGCGGCGCAGGGCCGGGTCCCGCACCACCACGAAACGGCAGTGCTGGATATTGAAGGCGGACGGCGCCCGGCGCGCGGCCGCAAGCAGTTTGTGCAGGTCCGCCGGGCTGATCGTGTGATCCGGGTCATAGGCCCGTATGGCGCGCCGGGTCTCGATGGCTTCAAGGGTATCCAATATCACATCTCCCACCGTGGCGACTTGGTCAGCGGGGGGCGTCCTTGCGCCGCAACAGGAACAGCGCCTGCTCCCCGAACAGGTTGGCCAGCCGGATCGAACGCCGCCATGGTGCGCGCTCGCCATCTTCATCAACGGCCATCCACTGCTGGACAACATAGCCCTCGTCGCGGCACAGCGTCAAAAAGTCCAGGATCGTGCAGGGGTGGATGTTGGGCGTGTCGTACCATGGCGTGCTCCACACGCTGGTCATGGGCATGCGCCCGCGCAGCAGAAGCTGCATGCGCAGCCGCCAGTGACCGAAATTGGGGAAGGACACGATGGCGTACCGCCCGATGCGCAGCATCTGGCGCAGCACCTCACGCGGGCGTTCGACCGCCTGCAGGGTGCGCTGCAGCACCACGTAATCAAATGCATTGTCGGGGTAATGGACCAGATCGTGGTCGGCATCGCCATGCATGACCGGCAGGCCGTGGGCGACGGAACGGGTGACCTCGCGCATGTCGATCTCGATCCCGCGCGCGTCGCACCCGCTGTTGCGGAACAGGTAGTCCAGCAACGCGCCATCGCCGCTGCCCACATCCAGTACACGGGTCCGGGGACGGATCATGCCCGCGATCAGGCGCTGGTCAAGCCGCATGCTCAGTCAATCCCCGCATGTTCCGCCGCCCCGCACAGGAAGCCACGGATGGTCCGGTCGAAATCAGGTTCATCCAGCAAGAAGGCGTCATGCCCCTTGTCACTGTCGATCTCGACAAAGGATACGTTAGCCGCGACCTGGTTGAGCGCACGCGCCAGAAGCCGCGCCTGCGACGTGGGGAACAGCCAGTCCGACGAAAACGATATGATGCAGAACCGCGTGGGCGTGCCCCGGAACGGGCGCGACATGTCGCCATCATGCTCGGCGCCAAGGTCGAAATAATCCATCGCGCGCGTGATCGTCAGGTAGGAATTGGCGTCAAACCGCCGCACGAAGGTCGATCCCTGATGGCGCAGGTAGCTTTCCACCTCGAACATCTCGCCAAACAGCGCGCCCGGCGCGCCTACCGCCCCCCGACCGGGGGTCGTCCGCACGCGGCGGCCGAATTTGCGCGTCAGCGCCGCTTCGGACAGGTAGGTGATGTGCGCCATCATGCGCGCGACCGCCAGCCCGCGGGCCGGGATCTCGTTACATTCCCAGTACCGCCCGCCATGCCACTGCGGGTCGGCGAATATGGCCTGGCGGCTGACCTCGTTGAAGGCGATGTTCTGCGCCGAATGGAAGGGGGATGTCGCGATCGGCATGGCCGCGAACACCTGATCGGGATAGGTCGCGCACCATTCCAGCACCTGCATGCCGCCCATGGACCCGCCCACCACCGCCAGCAGGCGCTCGATGCCCATATGTTCGACCAGAAGGTGCTGCGCGCGCACCATGTCGCGGATGGTGATGGCGGGGAAATCGGTGCCCCATGGCTCCTCCGTCCCGTCATCGCACACCCGCAGGCTGCGCGGGCCGGTCGTGCCCATGCACCCGCCCAGCACATTGACGCAGATGACGAAGAAACGATCGGTGTCAATCGGCAGCCCCGGCCCCACCATGCGCCCCCACCATCCGGGCTTGCCGGTCAGGGGATGGGGGTCGGCCACATACTGGTCGCCCGTCAGCGCGTGGCAGACAAGGATCGCGTTGTCACGCGCGGGCGACAGGGCGCCATAGGTGCGGTACGCCACATCCACCGGGGCAAGGTGGAAGCCGCAGTCCAGCTGCAATCCGTCCGGAAAGGTGACATGCTGGTGCGACAGGGCGGTGGCGGGACTGGTCTGGTCCATTCTGTATCCGGCATTGCGTCGACAGGGACAATGAAAAAAACTGACAGGGATTGCGTATGGCACCCCGGCCCGGCACATGCAAGGTTCATGGCAATCCCCGCCCGCCGGGCCGTGGGGTCATCAGAACTGTTCCACCTTGCCCACGCCCTCGATGGCCTTGATCATCTGCGCCACGCGCGGGGTCACGCGGTACCGTTCGGCCAGCGTCAGTTCCACATCGCGCGTTTCCGCGACCGATGGCAGCAGGATCACCCGCCCCCGCCCGTTGCCACCCCCCTGCAGCACGTCGCGGATCGGTTCCAGCGCATCCGCCCGGTCGAACCAGATACGCAGTTCGGCCGCGGCCTCGGCGGCGGCCTGTTCCAGTTCCATCACGTCGGATGCCGTAATGCGCAGCGCCTCGCCCTCCAGCTTCAGGTCCGCCGTCACCACCACGGCATTGCCCGCCACAAGGATTTCGCGCGACCGTGACAGCACTTCGGAAAAGAAGGTGATTTCGCACCCGCCCGACGCATCGGACAGCCGCACCCACGCCATCTTGTTGCCCGTGCGGGTGGGGCGCTCCTTGCGGTCCACCACGCAGCCCGCGATCTTGACGCGGCCAATGCCCGCCTGTGCCGCCGCCTCCAGCCCCGTGGCCCGGACCGCGCCCAGCCTGCGCATGAGCGGGCCATAGGAATCCAGCGGGTGTCCCGTCAGGTGGAAACCGATGGCGTCGGCTTCCATGTTCAGCCGTTCGAATTCCGGCCAGTCGGCGCAGCGCGGCAGGCGCAGCGGCTCGCGCTGGGCGGGCATGGCGCCCCCCCCGCCAAACAGGCCGATCTGGCCGCTGGCGGCTTCCTGCGCATTGGCCTGCGCGCGGCGCATCACGGTTTCCGCCCCGCCACAGGCCTGCGCGCGATTGGGCATGATGGTGTCGAACGCCCCCGCGCGGGCCAGGTTTTCAAGCTGCATCTTGTTGACCTGCCGGGGGTCAAGGCGGGCGGCCAGGTCCTCAAGGTCGGTAAAGGGCCTGTCGCCGCGCACCGCCACCAGCGACTGCATGGCGCTCAGGCCGACCTTCTTGATCGCGGCCAGCGCGTAGCGGATGCCGTATCCCTTGCCATCAGGCAATTTTTCCACCGTGAAATCAGCACCCGACGCATTGATGTCGGGCGGCAGGAGGGGAATGCCAAGCCGGTCGGCTTCCTGCCGCAGGCCCGCCAGCTTGTCGGTCTTTTCACGCGCCAGCGACATGCACGCGGCAATGAAGGCCACGGGGTGGTTCGCCTTCATCCACGCCGTCTGGTACGACACCAGCGCGTAGGCGGCGGCATGGGATTTGTTGAACCCGTAATCGGCGAACTTGGCCATGAGGTCGAACACCTCGGCGGCCTTTTCGCGCTCGATCCCGCGCTTCATCGCCCCTTCGGTAAAGATTTCGCGCTGGTGGTCCATTTCCGCGCGGATCTTCTTGCCCATGGCGCGCCGCAGCAGGTCGGCGCCCCCCAGGCTGTAGCCCGCCATCTTCTGGGCGATCTGCATGACCTGTTCCTGATAGACCATGATGCCGTAGGTCTCTTCGAGGATATCGCGGATTTCCTCATGCGGCGGCTCCCACGGCTCACCATGCTTGCGCCGGCAGTAATCGGGGATGTTGGCCATGGGGCCGGGACGGTACAGCGCCACGGCGGCAATCAGGTCTTCCAGCCGGGTCGGGCGCATCTGCTTGAGCACGTCGCGCATGCCGGCCCCTTCGAACTGGAACACGCCGCCAGTATCGCCGCGCGCCAGCATGTCGTAGGTCAGGGCGTCATCCAGCGGCAGGGCCGACAGGTCGACCTCTACCCCCATGCCGTGCAGGAACTGCACCGCGCGTTGCAGGATGGTGAGCGTGGTCAGGCCAAGGAAGTCGAATTTGACCAGCCCCGCCTGCTCCACGAACTTCATGTTGTACTGCGTGACCAGCATGTCGCTCTTGGGGTCGCGGTACAGCGGCACCAGTTCGACCAGTTCGCGATCGCCGATCACGACACCCGCCGCATGGGTACTGGCGTGGCGGAACAGGCCTTCGAGCTGCTGGCCGATTTCCATCAGCCGGCGGATGGCCTCGTCCTCGTCGCGCATTTCCTGCAGGCGCGGCTCGCCCTCGATCGCCTGTTTCAGCGTGACCGGCTGGGCGGGATTGTTGGGGATCAGTTCGGCCACGCGGTTGACCATGCCGAAGGGCAGGCCCAGCACGCGCCCCACGTCACGCACCGCCGCGCGCGCCTGCAGCTTGCCGAACGTGATGATCTGGGCCACGCGGTCGGGGCCGTATTCGTTGCGGACGTAGCGGATCACCTCGTCACGCCGGTCCTGGCAGAAGTCAATGTCGAAATCCGGCATCGACACGCGCTCTGGGTTCAGGAACCGCTCGAACAGCAGGTTGAAGGGAATGGGATCGATATCGGTAATGGTCAGCGCCCATGCCGCAAGCGACCCCGCACCCGACCCACGGCCCGGCCCCACGGGTATGTCATGCGCCTTGGCCCACTGGATGAAGTCGGCCACGATCATGAAATAACCGGGAAAGCCCATCTGGGCGATGATATCGAGTTCGAACGCCAGGCGTTCCTCGTATTTCGTCCGGGTTTCATCATCGACATTCATGCGCGACAGGCGGTTTTTCAGGCCGGTCACGGCCATGTGCCGCAATGTCTGTTCCTCGGTCTGGCCTTCCTCTACCTTGGGGCAGACCGGCAGCAGGGGCTTGCGCGTTTCCACCGCAATGGCGCAGCAGCGCGCGATATCCAGCGTGTTGTCGCAGGCTTCGGGCAGGTCGGCGAACAGTTCGCGCATGGCGTCGGGCGGCTTGAACCAGTGTTCGGGCGTCACGCGCCAGCGGTCGCGTTCGGCCATGGTGCGGCCCTGCGCGATGCACAGCAGCGCGTCATGCGCCTCGTACATGTCCGGTCTGGGGAAGAAGCATTCATTGGTCGCCACCAGCGGCAGGCCCATGCGGTCGGCCATGGCGATCATGCCCGGCTCCACCGCGCGTTCCGCCGCCTGACCGTGCCGGTGCAGTTCCACCGCCATGTGGCTGCCATAGGCTTCATGCAGCCGGTCCATGAGGTGTGCTGCCTCCCGCTCCTGCCCTTCGGCCAGCAGGTGGAACAGCGGCCCCCGGCTGCCGCCCGTCAGCAGGAACAGCCCGCCCGCGCGTTCGCACAGAAGATCGAGGGTTACGGTCGGTTCATCCGTTTCGTGTTGCAGGAACCCGGCGGATGACAGGAACTGCAAATTGGCCAGCCCTTCCGCATTGCGCGCCAGCAGCACCACGGGTTCGGCCGGGCTGCCGGGCTTGTCGCTGCGCGACGGCAGGCCGATCTGGCAGCCGATAATGGGCTGCACGCCCTTCTTCCCGCAATATTGCGAAAATTCCAGCGCGCCGAACATGTTGCCCGTATCGGTAATGGCGACGGCGGGCATGCGCATGTCATGCGCCAGCGCCACCAGTTCGGGCACGCGGATGGCCCCCTGGCTGAGGGAATAGGCGGAGTGGACGCGCAGATGGACGAAATCGGCATGGGACATGGTTGCATCCTACTCCACACCGCATATGATTCGCACGTCCCTGTGCGGGTCCTGCCATCCCCATAAGTTTTTGAGTGCCGCCTTTTTTGAAAAAGGCGGCGTTCTGCGAAGCTTTTTGGAAAAACGCTTCACCAGAAACTTTTCACCGTTTTTTTCAGGTGGCGGGTGCTACCGGCACCACCAGCCCGTCGCGCAGGGTCACGATGCGGTCCATGCGGCGGGCAAGGTCCATGTTATGGGTCGCGATCAGGGCGGCGACCCCGTGGGCGCGCACGGTTTCCAGCAGCGCGTCAAACACGGCGTCGGACGTATGCACGTCCAGGTTGCCCGTCGGTTCATCCGCCAGCAGGACCTGCGGGCGGTTAGCCAGCGCGCGGGCAATGGCCACGCGCTGCTTCTCCCCGCCCGACAGCTTGCCCGGCAGGTGGTCCAGCCGATGCGCCAGCCCGAAAATGGACAGCAGGTCGTCCGCCCGCGCGCGTGCGGCCCTGCGCGCGACACCCGCGATCATCTGCGGCAGCATGACGTTTTCCCGCGCGCTGAATTCGGCCAGCAGGTGATGGAACTGGTACACAAACCCGATCCGGTCGCGCCTGATTTCGGTGCGCTGCGCATCCGTCAGCGCGCCCGCATCCTGCCCCGCCACCATGACGCAGCCCGCATCCGGCTTTTCCAGCAGGCCCGCCAGATGCAGCAGCGTGGACTTGCCCGTGCCCGAAGGGGCGACAAGGGCCACGATCTCACCGGGGTGCAGCGTCAGGTCCGCGCCGCGCAGCACGTCCAGCGTTTCCTCCCCACTGACATAGCGGCGCGCAACACCATCCATGCGCAGCGGCGGGGCGGTGTTCAGGACATCACTCATGGCGCAGGGCCTCCACCGGGTCGGTTTTCGCCGCCCGCCATGACGGATACAGCGTCGCCAGCAGCGACAGCACCAGCGCCATCACGATCACCTCGATCACCTGCGACCAGATCAGTCTGGCGGGCAGGTGTTCAAGGTAATAGACCTCGGGGTTGAACAGGTTGGTGCCGGTAATGCGCTGCAGAAGCTGGCGGATATGTTCGATATTCAGGCAGAACACAATGCCCAGCCCGGTGCCGGCAAACGTGCCCGTCACCCCCACCGACGCCCCGCACATGAGGAAGATGCGCATGATCGCCCCGCGCGTGGCCCCCAGCGTGCGCAGCACGGCGATATCGGCGCTCTTGTCCTTGACCATCATGATCAGCGAGGAAATGACATTGAAGGCGGCGACAAGGATGATCAGCGTCAGGATCAGGAACATCACGTTCTGTTCCACCTGCACCGCGCCGAAGAAGGCATTGTTGCTCTGCGTCCAGTCCATGACGCGCACATTGCCATCCATGACCTTCTCGATCGCCTGACGGATGGGGCCGACATTTTCCGCATCCCGGGTCATGACCTGCACCTGCGTCACCTGCCCCGGCAGCTGGAAATACACCTGCGCCGCATGCAGCGGCAGGAAAACATAGCTGGCGTTATAATCATTCACCCCGGCATCGAATATGCCCACGACGCGATAGGCGCGCACGCGCGGCATGGTGCCGAACGCGGTGGCCGCCCCCTGGGGTGAAACCAGCGTCAGCCTGCCGCCAACCGTAAGCCCCGCGCGTTCCGCCAGCGTGGTGCCGACGATGATGGTGTCATCCCCGCCAAAATCGTCCACGGACCCGGCGACAAGGTTGTCGCTGACCTCATGCAGCGCCAGCAGGTCGGCCCGCGTCATGCCGCGCACCAGCCCGCCCGCATTGTAGCTGCCGGAATTGAGCAGTACCTGCGATTCCACCAGGGGGGCCGCCGAGACGACGCCCGGCACCCTGCGCACGCGGGCCGCCACGTCATCATAATCACTGATGGTGCGTGTCACGCCGAATACGCTGAGATCGCCATTCAGCCCGAGGATACGCCCCAGCAGGTCGGCCTTGAACCCGTTCATGACCGACATGACGATGATCAGCGTGGCGACGCCCAGCGCGATCCCCACAAGCGAGAAGATCGCAATGACGGAAACGAACCGTTCCCCCCGCCGGGCATGCAGGTAACGCCCGGCGACCATCCGCTCGAAGGGGCCAAACATCAGGCGCGTATTTTCGCGATAAGGGCCAGCGCCGCGTCCACCGTTTCCTCGGTGCGCTCACCCGTGCGACGGTTCTTCACTTCCACCTTGCCATCCTTCGCCCCGCGCGGGCCGACGATCAGCTGCCACGGATGGCCCAGCAGGTCGGCATCGGCAAACTTGGCGCCCGCGCGTTCGGCGCGGTCGTCATACAGCAGGTCATCGGGCGCTGCCGCATACAGCTTTTCACAGATGGCGTCGCACTGCGCGTCACCATTCTTCAGGTTGATGATGGCGGCCCGGAAGGGGGCTACGGATGCGGGCCAGATGATGCCATTGTCATCATGGCTGGCTTCGATGATCGCGGCGACAAGGCGCGAGACGCCAATGCCGTACGACCCCATTTCCGGATAGAGCGGCGCGCCATCGGGGCCGCTGACCGCGATATCCATGGACTCGGTATATTTGCGCCCGAAGTTGAAGATATGACCGACCTCGATGCCGCGCCCCTCGCGCTGGCGTTCGGCGGGCACTTTCGCCCATGCCGCCGCGTCATGCATCTCGTCCGTCGCGGCATAGAACGACGTCATGCCGGTGAAGAACCTTTCCAGCGATGCCCGGTCATTGAGGTCAACGCTCTCCCCCAGCCAGTCCTGGTCCTCCAGCGCGCTGTCGAAGAACACGCCGCTTTCCCCCGTTGGGGCAAGGATCAGGAATTCGTGGCTCAGTTCACCACCGATCGGCCCGGTATCGGCGCGCATCGGGATCGCGCGCACGCCCAGGCGCTGGAACGTGCGCAGATAGGCCAGCATCATGCGGCGATAGGTATCGACGGCGGAATCATGGTCGAGGTCGAAGCTGTAGGCGTCCTTCATGTAGAACTCGCGTCCGCGCATCACGCCAAAGCGGGGGCGGACCTCGTCGCGGAACTTCCACTGGATCTGGTACAGGACCTGCGGCAGTTCCTTGTACGACTTGACCGCCTGACCGAACAGATCGGTAATCATTTCCTCGTTGGTCGGCCCGAACAGCATGTCGCGCTCATGCCGGTCACGGATGCGCAGCATTTCCGGCCCGTAGGCGTCATAACGGCCCGAACGCTTCCACAGGTCAGCCGACTGCATGGTGGGCATCAGCAGTTCCTGCGCGCCCACGGCGTCCTGTTCGTGGCGCACGATATTCGCGATATGGCGCAGCACCCGCAGGCCGGTCGGCAGCCAGGCGTAGATGCCCGCGGCTGTCTGGCGAATCGTGCCCGCACGCAGCATGAGCCGGTGCGACGTGATCTGGGCCTCGGCCGGATTTTCCTTGAGGGTCGGCAGAAAACTGCGGGACAGACGCATATCCGTATGAACCTTGAAGTATGAGAACCGATAATGCAGCGGACCCTAGACCAATCACAACGCCCGTGGAATGGGGCATGTGCGTGATCGCCCCCCATGCCACACCGAAGCGTGATGGCCAGGGGCCGTTGGCGCGTAAACATCCGCGTGAGGGGGCATGGCGGCACGCCCGTCCCGGGGCTAAGGTGCGCAGGCAAATCTGGTTGCACACGAGACGCCGGGTTTAGGGAAAACGTACCAAAAAACAATGGCAGGAAACGGTCCATCCGTTCCCTGCCATAATCATTTACAAGACGTTCCTGATGAAGCTTTTTTCAAAAAGCTTCAGGAAACGCCGCCTTTTTGAAAAAAGGCGGCACCCAGAAACTTTTATTACTTTCCGTCAGCTATACCCGCAGCAGGTGCACATCCACCAGCGGGCGCTTCTGCAGCTTGCGGCCCAGCGCGCGGCGCAGCGCGGTCTTGGCCGCTTCGCGGAAGGTTGCGTCGTTTTCACGCAGTTCATCGGGGATTTCATCCAGCGCATTGCCGAATTCCTCGGTCACGCGCTGGGTTTCGGGGTCTTCGGCATCCAGCAGGCCGGGCGCGCTGACCTTCGGGTCACCGATCAGGTAGCCCTCGTCATCCACCGCGAAGCTGCCCAGCACCATGCCGTTGAACAGCATCCGCCGCCGCGCCGACAGCACGCCGCCATTCATGGGCAGGATACGCCCGCCATCCAGCACCAGCCGCCCAGTGGGCGCGGTATCGCCAATTTCGACCCCATCGGCGCGGATGTCGAGGATATCGCCATCTTCCAGCAGCACGGGTTCGATATTGAGTTCCTGCGCAATGGCGGCATTGGCAGTCAGGTGGCGCCATTCGCCATGCACCGGGATCAGGAAACGCGGGCGCACAAGGTCATACAGCTTGCGCACGTCACCACCCGTGGCGTGGCCCGATACGTGCACCAGATGGTCCTTGTCGGTAATCACGTGCACGCCGCGCCGGGTCAGGCTGTCCTGCACCTGGATCACGGCCTGCTCGTTACCGGGGATCATGCGGCTGCTGTAGATGACCGTATCGCCCTCGCCCAGCGCGATGTTGGGGTGGGTGTCGGCCGCGATGCGCGACAGGGCCGAACGCGGCTCGCCCTGGCTGCCGGTCACGATCAGCAGGACCTGATTGTCGGGGATGGAATTGGCGTCCTGTTCCGACAGGAAATGCGGCACATCGGACAGGTAGCCGCATTCACGCGCCGCGACCTCCAGGTTGCGCAGGCTGCGCCCGACCACGGCCACGCGGCGGCCCGCGGCCTTTGCTGCCATGGCCAGCGTTTCCACGCGGGCGACGTTGCTGGCGAAGCAGGTGACCGCGATCCGCCCCTCAAGCGAGGCGATGAGGCGCGTCATCTCGCGCCGCACATCGGCTTCGGACGCGGACGGGCCTTCGGTGCGGACATTGGTGCTGTCGCACACCATGGCCAGCACGCCCTCGCGCCCCAGTTCGGCAAAGGTTTCAAGGTCGGTCGGCGGTCCCACCTGCGGGTTGGGATCGATCTTCCAGTCGCCGGTATGGACAATGATGCCCTGTGGCGTGCGCAGCACCAGCGACTGTGATTCCGGCACGGAATGCGTGACCGAGACGAAGCGCAGGTCAAACGGCCCGACCGTAAAGGCGCCACCGGGCGCGATGACATGGATGGGCACCTGCTGCACAAGCCCGGCCTCCCCCAGCTTGCGGCGCAGCACGGCGGCGGCAAACGGGGTGACGTAGACCGGGCAGCCAAGCTGCGGCCACAGGTGGGCGATCGCGCCCAGGTGGTCTTCATGCGCGTGGGTGACGACCAGGCCGGCCAGCCTGTCCCTGCGTTCGGCAATGAATACCGGGTCGGGCAGGATGATTTCCGCCTCCGGCGTGTCATTGCCGCTGAAGCCGATGCCGCAATCCACCGCAAGCCACGCCTCACCCTGCCGGTACAGGTTGAGGTTCATGCCGATTTCGCCTGTCCCGCCTAACGGAAGGAATGAAACGCCTGTCATATCATTCATCAATAAATCCTGTGGTCAGTTGCCATGGTTTCAGATGCGTTGGAAAAATGGCCCCGGAACGCCCGTTCCGTGCCGTTGTACGTGCCCTGTTGTCAGCCCGGTCGGGGCCAAGATCCTGTCCGGCGCCAGCCTGTCGCCGGTCCGCCTGCCCTGCTGGCATCGGGTGGAGCAGCCCGTCCTCCCCCGGCATGGGGGAACGGCGCTCGACACCTTTCACCATAAAATCCTGCATGGGATTATCATGTAATCCCGCCAACTTAAATCTCTTTCCTTGGCCGGGGCCGATTATTCTGGGGTCGCGGGGGCCAGCAGCACCTCCCCCGTCACCACGCGCCGCACCCCGCCTGGCGTGCGCAGCAACAGGATACCGTCATCCCCCAGCCCCGCAAACGTGCCGGTAAACTGCTGGTTTCCTGCCCTGACCCGTATGGGGGTGCCGATTGCGTGTCCCCGGTCCAGCCATGCGGTGCGGATGGCGGCAAATCCATGGGTTTCGTAACATGACAGCCACAGGCCCAGATGGTGCAGGAGCTTACGCGCGACCGCGGGCGCTGCGGGCGCATCGACCCCGCAATCCGCCAGGCAGGCCAGCGTGCGGCCCGCGATATCGGGCTTGCCACGCAGGTTGGCGCCGATGCCGATCACCTGCCACGACACCCCGGCCCCGATGCCGGTCTCGATCAGAATACCGGCCATCTTGCCCCCATCAAGCAGCAGGTCATTGGGCCATTTCAGTTCCAGCACGTGACCGGCGGGCACGTAACCCGCCACGGCGTCATGCAGCGCAAGCCCGGCGATGAAGGGCCACAGCCCCACCGGCACCGCCGCCCCCTGCCCCACCAGCATGACGGACAGGGCAAGGTTGCCACCGGGATCGCTCCATGCGCGCCCCCGGCTGCCGCGCCCCGCCGTCTGTTCCAGCGCCAGGATGGCGATACCATCCGCCCCCGCGCCCGCCTCAAGCCGCGCCTTGCACAGGTCGGATGTCGATCCCAGCCTGTCATGCACCTCCAGCCGCCATGTAGCCCCGCCACCACGGGGGATCGGGACAACGGACGGGCGGAGGACGGGCTGGGACATGCGTTACCTGAACAATGCGCTCGCCGCCGCCTGTGCCGCCGTTGCGACAGGGCCAAGCCCCACCACGAAGAACGTGGTCACCAGCCCCATCCCCACCGAAACGAACGAGACGGAAACAGGCGAGCGGTCCAGCGCCGGGGCCGCGGCATCGAAAAACATGATCTTGACGATGCGGATATAGTAGTACGCCCCGATCACGCTGCTGATGATACCGATTGCCGCCAGTCCGTAAAGATGCGCATTGATCGCGGCATAGAACACCATGAGCTTGCCAAAGAACCCGGCCAGCGGCGGCGCGCCCGCCATGGAGAACATGAACACCGCCATGGCCAGCGCCATGCCCGGATCAGTGCGGCCCAGACCGGACAGGTCGCTGATCCGGCTGACCGCATGCCCCTTGCGGCGCATGGCGACAATGCCCGCGAACGCGCCGACATTCATGAACAGGTAGGTCACCAGATAGACCAGCGTGCCGCGCGTGCCCTCCGCCGTGCCGGCGGCCAGGCCGATCATGGCGTAGCCCATGTGCCCGATGGAGGAATACGCCATGAGCCGCTTGATGTTTCCCTGTGGAATCGCCGCAAGCGAGCCGAACACCATGGACGCGGCGGACACGACCTCGATCAGCAGTTGCCATTGCGGCGTCATGCTGCCAAAGGGGCCGGCCATGACGCGCAGCAGCACGGCGAAGGCCGCGATCTTGGGCGCACCGGCCATATAGGCGGTGACCGAGGTGGGCGCGCCCTGGTACACATCGGGCGTCCACATATGGAACGGCACCATTGACAGTTTAAAGCACAGCCCCACCAGTACGAACACGACGCCCACCATAAGCCCGGCGGGCAGCACGGCGCTACCGCGCACCGCCTGCTGCAGGCCCGCATATTCCATCGTCCCGGCAAAGCCGTACGCCAGCGAGATGCCATACAGCAGCAGCCCCGACGCCAGCGACCCCAGCACGAAATACTTCAGCCCCGCTTCCGCTGCCGTCACCCGGTCACGGGCGAAGGCGCACAGGATGTAGATGGACAGCGAGGACAGTTCCAGCCCGACAAACAGCGTCATGAGGTTGCCCGAGGACGCCATGATCATCGTGCCCAGCGTGGAAAACACGATCAGGACAGGGAATTCGAACTTGTCGATTTCCATTTCCCGCGCGTACCCCACGCTCAGCACCACCGACAGCGCCGCGCCCGTCAGGCTCAGCACCTTCATGAAGCGGGCGAAGCCGTCATTGATGAAGATATGGTTGTACCCGGTACCATCGGGCGACAGCACGACAAGGACGCCCGTGACCACCAGGGCCAGCAGCGTCATCATCGCACAGGAGAAAAAGGCCTGCCCGCGCCGTTGCATCACCCCGGCCAGCAGGATGACCAGCCCCGACAGGGCCAGCACGATTTCTGGCAGTGCAAGTGTCCAGTTCATTGGTATTGGCCCTGACATGCCTGGGGTTAGCGGAAGAACAGCATGGTGGTCAGCAGCACCACCAGCCCGATCAGCATGGAAAAGGCGTAGACCGCCATGGACCCGGTCTGGATGCGCACGGCCTGCCCCGCGCTGCCCGCGGTCAGGCGGGCCAGCCCTTCGGGTATGCCCTCGACTACGTCCTCATCCACGCCTTTCCACAACAGGCGCGCAATCGCGCGGTAGGGGCGGATGATGGCCACGTCATACAGTTCGTCGAAATACCACTTGTTCAGCAGGAACAGGTAAAGCGGACGCAGGCTGCGCGCGAGCGCCGCCGGGATGCCGGGGCTTGCGATATAGCAGACATAGGCCACGGCAATGCCGAATATGGCGGCGAATGTCGGCACGAGTGCTATGAAGCCGGGCGTGTGTTCCAGGCGTTCGATCACGTCATGGCCGGGAATGGCGGCAATCGCCCCGTTCCAGAACGCCGCCTGGTGGCTGCCGATATAGAACGGTTCCAGCGCAACACCCGCCACCACCGCGCCCACCGACAGCAGGCCCACCGGCAGCAGCATGGAGGCCGGGCTTTCATGCGCGCCGTCATGCAGGTGCGCATCGCGCGGCTTGCCATGGAACACCAGGAAGATCAGCCGCCAGCTGTACAGCGCGGTCAGGAACGCGGTGACACACCCCATGACCCAGCCGTAATGGCCCATGGCGCTGTCCGACATCCATGCGGCCTCAAGGATCGCATCCTTTGACCAGTACCCGGCAAAGGGGAAGATACCGGCCAGCGCGAGGCTGCCGATCCACATGGCGGCGTAGGTGAAGGGGATCTTCCGCCACAGCCCGCCCATGCGGAACATGTCCTGTTCATCATGCACGGCATGGATCACGCAGCCCGCGCCAAGGAACAACAGCGCCTTGAAGAACGCATGCGTGGTCAGGTGGAACATGGACGCCTGGTACGCCCCCACGCCAACGGCCACGAACATGTAGCCAAGCTGCGAACAGGTGGAATAGGCAATGGTGCGCTTGATGTCGGGCTGGACCAGCCCGACGGTCGCGGCAAAGAAGCTGGTCGTGCCGCCAACCAGCACGATCAGGTCGCGGGTGACCGGCGCCAGTTCCACCAGCGGCGACATGCGCACCATCAGGAAGATGCCCGCCGTCACCATGGTCGCTGCATGGATCAGGGCGGAAACCGGGGTCGGCCCCTCCATCGCATCGGGCAGCCATGTGTGCAGGAACAACTGCGCCGACTTGCCCATGGCGCCGATGAACAGCAGCGTGGCGATGACTTCATACAGCGGATGCGTGCCGAACAGCGCGAACGTGTCGTTCACATGGTAGGGGATGGCGGCGAAGATTTCCTCATACGACACGCTGCCCAGCCGGATGAAGATCAGCGAGATCCCGACAAGGAAGAACAGGTCGGCCACGCGGTTGACCACGAACGCCTTGATGGCCGCAGCACAGGCCGATGGCCGGTCATACCAGTAGCCAATCAGCAGGTAACTGGCCAGGCCCACCCCTTCCCAGCCAAAAAAGAGCTGCAGCAGGTTGTCCGACGTCACCAGCATGAGCATGGCGAACGTGAACAGCGACAGGTAGGAGAAGAAACGGTAAACCGGCCGCGCCTCATGCGCCATGTAGCCTACGCTGTACACATGCACCAGCAGGGACACCACCGTGACCATGGCCACCACGCTGACCGAAAGCATGTCCATGCGCAACTGCCAGTCGGCCCGGAAGCCCGCCGCGTGAACCCAGTCGACCACCGGCACGACAAACGTGCCGACATCACCCATCTCGAACCCCAGCACGCCAATGGCCGCCAGCGCCGAACAGGTCATGAGGCCGATGGTGGTGAACCGCGCCGCCCCGTCGCCCATCAGGTGCCCGAAACAGCCCGCCACCAGGAAGCCGACAAGGGGTGCGAACACCGCCACTTCAAAAAGGAAGAATGCCGTCTGCATTTCCCCTACCCCTTCATCATCGTGATATCATCGACTTCGATCGAGCCGCGATTACGGAAATAGACCGTGACGATGGCCAGCCCGATGGCGGATTCCGCCGCCGCGATGGTCAGCACGAACAGGGTCATCACCTGCCCCGACAGGTCGCCGGTGGCAGCCGAGAACGCCACGAAATTGATATTGGCCGAAAGCAGGATCAGTTCGATCGACATCAGGATGATGATGACGTTCTTGCGGTTCACGAAAATGCCGAACACGCCCAGAACCAGAAGGATCGCGCCAATGCTCAGGTATGGCCCAAGGCCGATCCCCTCAATCGCGCTATGCATTGTCCTGTCCTTTCGTGCCTGTCGCGGGGGTAATGACCACCAGCGCGGTCTGTGTCTCTTCTTCCATTTCCCGTTCGCGCCATGCCTGCGTGCCATAGGTGCCCGGCACCGCCGCCACGTCGTATGATTCATGCGGGCGCAGGAAGCCGCCCTGCGCCGCGACACCCACGCCCAGCGGGACCTGGAGCATTTCCAGGCTGTCGGCGGCCGTGCGGTCGTGCTGGCGGTCGATGTTCTGGCGCCGCCCGGTGGGCCGGTCACGCAGCGTCAGCACGATCGCGCCGATCATGGCCACCAGCAGCACCAGCGCGCAGGACTGGAACAGGAAGATGTAATGGGTATAAAGCACGTCGCCGAGTGCGGCCGTATTGGTGCGCGCGGGCGACGACGGGACGATATGCCCGATCTGGTCAATGTTGGAGGCGACACGCCAGTGGGTGAACGCCATGATCAGTTCAACCAGCAGCACGCCGCCAACCACGCCGCCAATGGGCGCGTAACGCTGCACGCCTTCACGCATGCGCGTGAAATTGACATCCAGCATCATGACCACGAACAGGAACAGGACGGCTACCGCGCCGACATAGACGATCACCAGCGTCATCGCGAGGAATTCGGCCCCCGCGATCAGGAACAGCCCCGCCGCGTTGAAGAACGCAAGGATAAGGAACAGCACCGAATGCACGGGGTTGCGCGCGCACACCACCATGGTGGCGGACAGGACCAGAACCGCCGCAAAGACGTAAAAGACAAGCTGGGTCATCATGGGTGAGCTTCCTGCAGCATGGATGTTTCCTCCTGCTGGCATGGCGGGGGCGCGCTTGGCCGCACCCGCCATGCGGTGTCAGCGGTACGGGGCATCAAGTTCGAGCCTGCGGGCGAGAACGCTTTCCCAGCGGTCGCCATTGGCCAGCAGCTTGTCCTTGTCGTACATCAGTTCTTCGCGGGTTTCGGTCGCGAACTCATAATTCGGGCCTTCGACAATCGCATCGACCGGGCAGGCTTCCTCGCACAGGCCGCAATAGATGCACTTGGTCATGTCAATGTCGTAGCGCGTGGTGCGGCGCGAGCCGTCATCGCGCGGTTCGGCCTCGATGGTGATGGCTTCCGCCGGGCATGTCGCCTCGCACAGCTTGCACGCGATGCAGCGTTCCTCCCCATTGGGGTAGCGGCGCAGCGCGTGTTCGCCACGGAAGCGCGGTGACAGCACGCCCTTTTCATAAGGGTAGTTGATCGTGGCCTTCGGCTTGAAGAATGCCTTCAGCGTCACGCTCATGCCCGACACCAGTTCGGCCAGAAGCATGGACCGGGCGGCCTTGCTTAATGTACCCATCAGCCTGCTCCTCCGGGCAGAAGGCCCGTTACCATCAGGAACCCCGCGCTCAGCACCATCCATGCCAGCGAAAACGGCAGGAATACCTTCCAGCCCAGCCGCATGAGCTGGTCGTAGCGGTAGCGGGGGAATGTCGCGCGCACCCAGATAAAGACGAACAGGCAGAACAGGATCTTCGCGATCAGCCACAGCGGCCCCGGTATCCACGTAAAGGGCGCGATCCCCAGCGGCGGCAGCCAACCGCCCAGGAACAGGATGCTGACCATGCCCGACATGAGGAACATGTTCGCGTATTCACCCAGGAAGAACAGGCCGAAGGCAAGCGCCGAATATTCGACGAAGAAGCCCGCCACCAGTTCGCTCTCGCCTTCGGGCAGGTCGAATGGCGCGCGGTTGGTCTCGGCCAGGGCCGAGATGAAAAACACGATGAACATCGGGAACATGGGCAGGCAGAACCACACGTGGCGCTGCGCCAGCACGATGTCATTGAGGTTGAGGCTGCCCACCGCCAGCAGGACCGACACGATCACCAGCCCGATGGAGACTTCGTACGACACCATCTGCGCCGCCGATCGCAGCCCGCCAAGGAAGGCGTATTTGGAATTGGACGCCCACCCCGCGATCAGGATGCCATAAACCCCCAGCGATGAAATCGCGAGCAGGTACAGCACGCCCACATTGATGTTGGCGATGGCAAGGCCGTTACCCGTGGGAATGACCGCCCACGCCACCATGGCCAGCGAGAACGTCAGGAACGGCGCGAACAGGAACAGCATCCGGTTCGCGCCCGACGGGATCACCGTCTCCTTCGTCAGCATCTTGATCGCGTCAGCAAAGGCCTGCAGCACGCCGAACGGGCCGTTCACGTTCGGCCCCTTGCGCAGTTGCATGGCGGCCATCACCTTGCGTTCGGCCAGTGTCAGGTACGCAACCCCCAGCAGCAGCGGCACCAGTACCGCCAGCGTTTCCAGCACGATCAGCACAAGCTGGCCCAGCAGGGTGTGAAAGAAGAAATCCGCCATGATCCTACTCCGCCGCCTGGTTTGCAGGGTGCACGTAAATGCCCGAACAGGTTTCCATGGTGGGGCTGGCGCGGCACACGGCATGGGTCAGGTAATAATCGGCAATGACCGGGTGGAACGGCCCACCGGACATGGCCACCATGCCCGCCTGCGGGCCAGCGGTGTCCGACGTGCCGCAGCGCGCCCACGCCGCCCCGAATGCCGGGCTGGCCCGCATCATGCGCTGGCGCAGGGCCTCGATCGTGTCATAGGGCAGCTTGCGCCCCACCACTTCGGAAAAGGCGCGCAGGATCCGCCAGTCCTCACGCGCGTCGCCGGGCGGCATGATGGCGCGGAAGGCTTCCTGCACGCGCCCTTCGGTATTGGTGTAGGTACCGGGCTTTTCGGCATACAGCGTACCGGGCAGGATGACATCCGCCCGCGCGGCCCCCGCGTCGCCATGATGGCCCTGATAGATGACGAATGTTTTCGGCCCGATGCGGTCGGTCGCGAATTCATCCGCGCCCAGCAGCCACAGCACGTCCACCCCGCCATCCAGCATGCCCGCCACGTCGTGGCCCTTTGGCGCGGGCACAAGGCCAAGGTCCAGCCCGGCAACGCGGCTGGCCGCCGTATGCAGCACGTTGAAGCCGTGCCAGTCAGGGGCAATCGCCCCCACCTGCGCCGCCAGGTCCCAGCATGCCTTTGCAATCGCCTGCCCGTCGGGCCGTGTCAGCGCGCCATGGCCGACGATGATCATGGGCCTTTTCGCGTTTTTCAGCACATCGGCAAAGGGCAGCCTGCCATCCGCCAGTTCCACCAGCGTGTCGGGGCCTGCGCCCAGCACCTCGGCCGCATAGGTCGGGTCGGCATTGGGCGCGCCGATCATGGCGATGGGGAAGCCACCGCGCCCGGCGGCCAGGAAGCGCTTGCGGATGCGCGCATTCAGCACGGGTGCTTCCTGCCGGGGAATGGAGCCTACGATCAGCAGCGCGTCCGCGTCCTCGATGCCGGTAATGCCGCTGTTGAAGGTGTAGAAGTCACGGCGCGACGTATCGTATTTCGCCCCGTCCTGCCGGCAGTCGATATTGCCCGACCCCAGTGTTTCCATAAGGTCCTTCAGCGCCATCATGCTTTCGGCGTCGCACATGTCGCCCGCGATCGCGCCGATGCGTTCGCCCGGCACGCTTTTCAGCCGTGTCGCGATGGTGGCAAAGGCGTCCTGCCAGCTTGCGGGCTGCAGCTTGCCATCCACCCGCACCCATGGGCGGTCAAGGCGGCGGCGGCGGAAGCCATCGACCACGAACCGTCCCTTGTCCGACAGCCATTCCTCGTTCACCTCGTCATTGATGCGCGGCACGATGCGCAGCACCGCCGCCCCACGGGCATGCATGACGATATTGGTGCCTACCGCGTCGCACACATCGATGGAATCCGTGCGCTTGAGTTCCCATGACCGGGCGGTAAACGCATAGGGCTGTGATGTCAGCGCGCCCACAGGGCAGATATCGATCAGGTTGCCCGACAGTTCGGATGTCAGGGCCTTTTCAACATAATTGGTGATTTCAAGGTTTTCGCCGCGTGAAATGCCGCCCAGTTCGGGCACGCCCGCGATTTCGGTCGAAAAACGGATGCAGCGCGTGCACTGGATGCAGCGCGTCATGACCGTCTTGACCAGCGGGCCAAGGTATTTGTCGGTCACCGCGCGCTTGTTTTCACGGTAGCGGGACTGGTCCGCGCCATAGCCAAACGCCTGGTCCTGCAGGTCGCATTCACCGCCCTGGTCACAGATGGGGCAGTCCAGCGGGTGGTTGATCAGCAGGAATTCCATCACCGCGCGGCGGGCGCGGCGCACGACCTCGGTATCGGTGAAGATCTGCATCCCGTCGCCAATCGGGAAACCGCAGGAGGCTACCGGCTTGCGCCCGCCCGATACCTCGACCAGGCACATCCGGCAGTTGCCCGCGACAGACAGGCGTTCATGATAACAGAAACGCGGGATTTCCTTGCCCGCCGCCTCGCACGCCTGCAGCGCGGAGGACCCTGCGGGGACTTCAACCGGAATACCGTCAACGGTTACTTTTACCACTATTCCTACTCCGCAGCTTCAACTAGGCCCGCGGGCACCTGCGCGGGCCGCGTGCCGCCATGGGCGGCCTTGTAGGCATGGATGCGTTCTTCCATGACGGGCCGGAACCGGCGGATCAGCCCCTGTATCGGCCATGCCGCCGCATCACCCAGCGCGCAGATGGTGTGTCCTTCCACCTGCCGGGTGACCTGTTCCAGCATGTCGATTTCCTCGATTTCCGCCCGTCCCTGCACCATGCGGTCCATGATGCGCATCATCCAGCCCGTGCCTTCGCGGCACGGCGTGCACTGGCCGCAGCTTTCATGCTTGAAGAATTTCGAGAACCGGGCGATCGCCGCGATGATGTCGGTGGATTTGTCCATCACGATCATGCAGCCGGTGCCCAGCCCCGACCCTTCGGCGCGCAGGCTGTCGTAATCCATCAGCACGGTGTCGCACACGTCACGCGGCAGCATGGGCACCGAACAGCCGCCGGGAATGACCGCCAGCAGGTTGTCCCACCCGCCCCGCACGCCACCGCCATGCTTTTCGATCAGTTCCTTCATCGGAACACCCAGCTCTTCTTCAAACACGCAGGGCGTGTTGACGTGGCCCGATATGGCCATGAGCTTGGTGCCCGCGTTGTTGGGCCGCCCCAGCCCGGAGAACCACGCCGCCCCCCGGCGCAGGATGGTGGCGGAAACGGCAATGCTTTCCACATTGTTGACCGTGGTGGGGCAGCCATACAGGCCCATGGCCGCCGGAAACGGCGGCTTCATGCGCGGCTGGCCCTTCTTGCCCTCCAGGCTTTCCAGCAGGGCGGTTTCCTCACCGCATATGTACGCACCCGCGCCACGGTGGATGTAGAAGTCGAAATCCCAGCCCGACCCGCAGGCGTTCTTTCCGATCAGGCCCGCCGCGTACGCCTCGTCAATGGCGTGCTGCAGGTGCATCGCCTCGTTATAGAACTCGCCCCGGATGTAGATATAGGCCGCATGCGCCCCCATGGCGAAGGAGGCGATCAGCGCGCTTTCCACCAGCTTGTGCGGGTCATGGCGCAGGATCTCGCGGTCCTTGCAGGTGCCGGGTTCCGATTCATCGCCATTGATGACCAGGTAATGCGGCCGCCCGTCGTTCTTTTTCGGCATGAACGACCATTTGACCCCGGTGGGGAAACCCGCCCCCCCGCGCCCGCGCAGGCCGGATGCCTTCATCTCGTTGATGATGGCGTCCCGCCCGCGCGCCAGTATGTCCGCCGTGCCATCCCAGTCGCCGCGGGCACGGGCACCGGCCAGCGTCCAGTCATTCTGGCCATACAGGTTGGTGAAGATGCGATCCTTGTCCTGCAGCATGGCCCTTACTCCTGCCCCTGCGGCTTGTGCGCCGCGTCATCCACCAGCACCTTGCGCCCACCGGCGGGGGCGGAATTCAGGCGGTCGATTGTGGGACCGGGCGTGGGACGTTCGCCACGCTTCAGCGCCTCGATCAGTTCGAGGGTGCGCGGGCCGTCCAGATCTTCGTAGTAATCATCATCAACCTGCAGGATCGGGGCGTTGGCGCAGGCGCCAAGGCATTCCACTTCCGTCAAGGTGAACAGGCCATCGGCGCTGGTCTCGCCAAACGCCCTGATGCCCGTCGCCGCCTTGCACGCCGCCGTCACATCATCCGACCCGCGCAGCCAGCACGATGTGGTGGTGCAGACCTGCAGGTGGTACCGGCCAATCGGCTTCGTGTTGAACATGAGGTAGAAGGTCGCGACCTCGTACACCCGGATCGGGGCCATTTCCAGACGGGCGGCCACCACGTCCATGGCCACGCGGGGTATCCACGCGCTGCCGGTCTGGCGGCCCATCTGCTTCTGCACGACATAGAGCAGCGGCAGCACGCCGCTCGCCTTGCGCTCGGGCGGATATTTGGCAAGGATTACCGCAATCTGCTGCTCGCTTTCGGCATCGAATGCGAAATGGGTCGGTTCCGCGCCCGCGGGCGCGTTGGGCTGGACGGACATGTCGGTCACCTGTCAATCTCGCCAAAGACCAGGTCGAGCGACCCGATAATGGCCACGGCATCCGCCAGCATGTGCCGGCGCGACATCTCGTCGATTGCCTGGAGATGGGAAAAACCCGTGGGCCGGATCTTGCAGCGATACGGCCGGTTGCTGCCATCGGCCACCAGATACACGCCAAATTCGCCCTTGGGCGTTTCAGTCACGGTGTAGGTGGCCCCCGGCGGCACGTGATAGCCTTCGGTAAACAGCTTGAAGTGATGGATCAGTGCTTCCATCGAGCGCTTCATCTCGCGGCGCGGCGGGGGCGTGATCTTGTGGTCGCGCACCTTGACCGGGCCGGGGCGTATCTGTTCAAGGCACTGGTTGATGATCTTCACGCTTTCGCGCATTTCGGCCACGCGGATCAGGTAGCGATCGTAACAGTCGCCCTGACGGCCCACGGGCACGTTGAATTCAACCTTGTCGTAATTGTCGTATGGCTGGCTGCGGCGCAGGTCCCATGGCACGCCGGACGCCCGCAGGCACGGGCCGCTGAAGCCCCAGGCCAGCGCCTGTTCGGTGGTGAAAACACCGATGCCCACCGTACGCTGCTTCCAGATGCGGTTGCCGGTCAGCAGCGCCTCAAGGTCATCAATCCATTTGGGGAAGGTCCGCGCCCAGTCGGCAATGCGTTCCTCCAGCCCCGCCGGCAGGTCGCGCGCGACGCCACCGGGGCGGACATAATTGGCATGGAACCGCGCGCCGGACGCGGCCTCGTAGAACTCGATCAGCTTTTCGCGTTCCTCATACCCCCACAAAGCGGGCGTCAGCGCCCCGCAGTCCAGCCCGAAGGAAGTCAGGTTGAGGATATGGTTCAGGATGCGCGTGATCTCGGCAAACATGACCCGGATCCATTTGGCGCGTTCCGGGGCCTCGATATTCAGCAGCTTTTCCACCGCCAGCGCGAAGGCCTGTTCCTCACACATCGGCGAGACGTAATCGAGACGGTCGAAATACGGCAGCGCCTTGGGATATGTCTTGTATTCGATCAGCTTTTCCGTGCCGCGATGCAGCAGGCCGACATGGGGAATGGCGCGGGCGACGACCTCGCCCTCCATTTCCAGAACCAGTCGCAGCACGCCATGGGCGGAAGGATGCTGGGGACCGAAGTTCAGCGCGTGGGAATCGATTTCCACCACATGGCGCTTGACCTCGCCGTCACTGTCCTCCGGCAGCATGCTGTCGGGAATGTCCGTATCGCTACGAAGGGTTACGTCGCTCATCTGTCGCCTATCCCTGTCGTTTCATGTCCTGGCGGTCGGCATGCGCCTTTTCATCGCCCGGTAGGGTCAGGATGCCTTCCCATGGGGATTCGAAATCGAAATTGCGGAAATCCTGCACCAGGTCGACCGGCCCATAGACCACCTGGCGCCGTTCCTCGTCGTAATGCAGCTCGACATAGCCGGTCAGCGGGAAGTCCTTGCGCAGCGGATGCCCGTCAAACCCGTAATCGGTCAGGATGCGCCGCAGGTCGGGCTGGTCGGTAAACAGCACGCCAAACAGGTCATAGCATTCACGTTCCCACCATGTGGCCGCGGGCCAGAGCTGGTGGACGGACGGCACGGGCGATGTCTCGTCCGTGGTCACGATCACGCGGATACGGTGGTTATGGGTGACCGACAGCAGGTTATAGACCACGTCGAACCGTTCGGCCCGTTCGGGGAAGTCCACGCCACAGATATCCATCACCTGCTGGCAGGCGTAACGCGGGTCGTCACGCAGCATGGTCATGAGGTCGAGCAGGCGATGGCGCGTAGTGCGCACCACCAGCTCCCCCTTCTCGATCCCGGCTGAAATGATGCCCGCAACAGTAGTGGACAGGCGGAAGGCGATGACGCCCAGCGGGCCTGAAACCGCACGAGGTGCCGCGACGGTAATGGGGGGATTGCTTGCGGGATCAGCCACGGCGGATTGTCCCTGTCCTGCGGATTTTCTTCTGCAGTTGCAGGATGCCGTAAATCAGCGCCTCCGCCGTGGGCGGGCAGCCGGGCACGTACACATCCACCGGCACGATGCGGTCGCAGCCGCGCACCACCGAATAGGAATAATGGTAATACCCGCCGCCATTGGCGCATGACCCCATGGAGATGACCCAGCGCGGCTCGGCCATCTGGTCATAGACGCGGCGCAGCGCCGGGGCCATCTTGTTGGTCAGCGTGCCCGCCACGATCATCACGTCCGACTGGCGTGGCGACCCGCGCGGGATGATGCCCATGCGGTCCAGGTCGTAACGCGGCATGTAGGCGTGGATCATTTCCACCGCACAGCATGCCAGCCCGAACGACATGGGCCACAGGCTGCCGGTCCGGCCCCAGTTCACCAGCTTGTCCAGGCTTGCGACCACGAAGCCCTTTTCGGTAATTTCGCCGGTAATGCCCTTGATGACCGCGTCCTGCTGCGGCCCCGGGGGCAGCATTTCCCGGTTCCACGCAATACTGTCTGCCGGCCGGTCCGGCCCGGATGTATCGTTGCCACCCATTGGCGCGCCTCCCCTTGTCATGCTCAATCCCAGTCCAGCGCGCCCTTGCTCCATTCATAGATGAAGCCGACCACCAGAACGCCCAGGAAGCCCATCATGGACGCGAAACCAAACCACCCGATCCGCGACAGGCTGACCGCCCACGGGAACAGGAATGCGACTTCCAGATCGAAAATGATGAACAGGATCGCCACCAGATAGAACCGTACGTCAAAACGATGGCGCGCATTGTCGAATGCCTCGAAACCACATTCGTATGCGGACGTTTTCTCGGCATAGGGTTTCTGGTGGCCAAACAGCAGTGAACTGCCCAGCATTGCGCCTGCAATCACCACCGCAATGCACCCGAATATAAGTACGGGCAAATAATCAGCGATAACGGAATGCATCTTCCGTGTTCCCAACCTGTTAATACGCCACCAGGTGTCTTAATCGACTTATGTATGGCTTCAGGGATGCTAGACCCAACGTGCTGATGGGAACAGTTACTTAACCGTGTTCTTTGGTGAACATTACTGTGAGGATATGTGCCGCACAGGTTCCCTCAATATTGCGTGACCATTACTTACACGGCACAAAATATTGTTTTCATTTTTCCGTGTGCGCCGTAGGCATAAAAAAACGCCAGTGCGGCTGCATCTGGCGTGGTGCGGAAAAGAATGGATCGTGCCGTAATGGCGCGAGTGACGGGGCTCGAACCCGCGACCTCCGGCGTGACAGGCCGGCGCTCTAACCAACTGAGCTACACCCGCGTGGTGCATGTCCGCGCCTGCATGAAGCACGGGAAAACATGGTGGGCGATGACGGGATCGAACCGCCGACCCTCTCGGTGTAAACGAGATGCTCTACCGCTAAGCTAATCGCCCGCGACCCTACTAAGCGATTGCAAAAAAAGGGGCAACCCAAAAAATGGATTGCCCCTTCCTTTTTTGCCTGAAAAAGCAGCCAGCCTTACTTGCTGACGGCTTCCTTCAGGTTCTTGCCCGGCTTGAAACGCACGGATGTGGATGCCGGGATGTCCAGCGGCTCACCCGTGCGGGGGTTACGTCCCTTGGCCGCCTTGCGGGTTGCGGTCACGAACGTACCAAAACCAACCAGACGGACTTCCTGCTTGCTTGCCAGCGCCTTTTCGATCGCACCGAAAACCGCATCAACCACTTCGCCAGCCTTAGCCTTGGCCAGATCGGCTTCCTCGGCTACAGCAGCGACGAGTTCCTGCTTGTTAAGTGGCTTCTCCATTTTACGCCTTTCTTTGTACTGTGCGCCTACGCAATCATTCAAAAGTCGCGCCGCATTTCTGCACGCACTATGCCGCTGTTTTTTCTCACGTCAACCGACAGAATTCGGGGAATGACAGAGAAATTCCGTCATTCCCCCCCATCATGACAATTTTGCGACCCTGCACCCCTGCTTAATGCGTCAATGCGGGGGCTGCCGTGCCTTCCTTGCTGCCTGCCGCCACGGGTTCCGTCCATTCAATCGGTTCAGGCTTGTGCACCAGCGCCTGCCCGATCACCTCATCCACATGCGAGACCGGCAGGATGGTCATGGCCTGTGTCACGACCTCGGGAATGTCCACCAGGTCCTTCTCGTTGTCCTTGGGGATGAAGATGGTGGTCAGGCCGGCCCGGTGGGCGGCCAGCAGCTTTTCCTTAAGCCCGCCAATGGCCAGGACACGGCCACGCAGCGTGATTTCGCCCGTCATGCCCACATCGCGGCGCACAGGGATGCCCGTCATCACGCTGACGATGGATGTCGCCATGGCGATACCGGCGGACGGCCCATCCTTCGGCGTGGCCCCTTCGGGCACATGCACGTGCAGGTCACGCTTTTCAAACAGGTCGGGGCTGATGCCAAACGTCACGGCGCGGCTGCGGACATAGGACAGGGCGGCGGCAACGCTTTCCTTCATCACATCGCCCAGCTTGCCTGTCAGCTTGATGTTGCCCTTGCCGGGCACCATCACGCTTTCGATGGTCAGGATTTCGCCGCCCACCTCGGTCCATGCCAGCCCGGTCACGACTCCGACCATGTCTTCCGACTCGGTCTCGCCGTGGCGGAATCGCTTCACGCCTGCGTATTTCTCAAGGTTTTGGGCCGTGATCTCCACGGTCCTGGCCTTGCCCGTCACGATTTCGGTCACGGCCTTGCGCGCAAGGGTCGCGATTTCACGTTCCAGGTTACGCACGCCCGCTTCGCGGGTGTAGCTGCGGATCAGTTCGCGCAGCGCGTCATCCGACACCGACCATTCACCGGGCTTCAGGTTGTTCGCCGCCGTCTGCTTGGACAGCAGGTGGCGCTTGGCGATCTCGACCTTCTCATCCTCGGTATAGCCGGACAGGCGGATGATCTCCATGCGGTCCAGCAGCGGCTGGGGCATGTTCAGGCTGTTGGCCGTGGTGATGAACATCACATCCGACAGGTCGTAATCGACTTCCAGATAGTGATCGCCAAAGGTCGAATTCTGCTCCGGGTCCAGCACTTCCAGCAGGGCGGAGGACGGGTCACCGCGCCAGTCCGCCCCCAGCTTGTCGATTTCATCAAGCAGGAACAGCGGATTCGAGGTCTTGGCCTTCTTCATCCCCTGAATGATCTTGCCCGGCATGGAACCGATATAGGTGCGGCGGTGGCCACGGATCTCGGCCTCGTCACGCATGCCACCCAGCGACATGCGGACATACTGCCGCCCCGTCGCCTTGGCGATGGACCTGGCCAGCGAGGTCTTGCCCACGCCCGGCGGTCCCACCAGACACAGGATCGGCCCCTTCAGCTTCTGCGCGCGACTCTGGACGGCCAGGTATTCGATGATGCGTTCCTTGACCTTCTCCAGACCATAATGGTCGGTATCGAGCACCTTCTGGGCTTCCGACAGGTCATGGCGCACCTTGGAGCGCTTTTTCCACGGGATGCCAAGGATCCAGTCAAGGTAGTTGCGCACCACCGTCGATTCGGCGGACATCGGACTCATGGTCCTCAGCTTTTTCAGCTCGGCCACCGCCTTCTCGCGCGCTTCCTTGCTCAGCCTGGTCTTGGCGATCTTTTCCTCAAGCTCGGCGGTCTCGTCCTTGCCGTCCTCGCCTTCGCCCAGTTCCTTCTGGATCGCCTTGAGCTGCTCGTTCAGGTAGTACTCGCGCTGCGTCTTTTCCATCTGCCGCTTCACGCGGTTGCGGATGCGCTTTTCCACCTGCAGCACGCCGATTTCGGCTTCCATATGCGCGAAAACCCGCTCCAGACGCGCATTCACGTCCTGGATTTCAAGGATTTCCTGCTTTTCGGGAATCTTCAGGTTCAGGTGGCTGGCGATGGTGTCCGCCAGCTTCGACAGGTCATCAATCTGGTTGAGCGAGACCAGCACCTCTGGCGCGATCTTCTTGTTCAGCTTGATGTACTGCTCGAACTGGCCGATCAGCGTGCGGCCGATGGCCTCGGCTTCCTTGCCGTCGGTTTCCTGTTCCGGCACGTCCTCGATCTCGGCCTCGAAATGGCCATCGACCTCGTGCAATGCAGTGATATGGGCGCGACGGCCGCCCTCGACCAGCACCTTCACCGTGCCATCGGGCAGCTTGAGCAGTTGCAGGATGGTGGACACGGTGCCGTAGCGATAGATATCGTCGGGCGTCGGGTCATCCTGCGCCGCGTTCTTCTGCGCGACCAGCAGGATCTGCTTGTCGCTGCGCGTCACCGCTTCCAGCGCGCGCACGGATTTTTCACGCCCCACGAACAGCGGCACGATCATGTGTGGAAAAACGACAATATCCCGCAGCGGCAGCACCGCGATCGTATCATGTGCGCTGGCTGTCTCTTCCGTCTCACGCCGGGCGGGGGGCGGATTGGCTACCATGTTGTTGTCCGTCGTTTCCGTCCCGTCAGGGACGGGATTCAGCCTGTCAGTTTCAGACATGTTGTTTTTTTGACCTCCTGATGGACGATCCCGGACGGGCACCCGGACATTGCGGCCTGCCCCTCCGTCGCGCCGCATATGCGACAACTTCACTTCATGTTGTCACGACGCGCCATCACCACAAGCCCGGTGATGGCATTTCGGCGTAAGCCGGCCCCTGCCGTCAGGCAGACTGTTCGGCCGGCTGGTTCTTCCCATACACATAGACAGGCTGCGCCTTGCCTTCGGCCACTTCCTTGTTGACCACGATTTCCTCGACATTCTTCAGGCCGGGCAGTTCGAACATGGTCGACAGCAGGATGCTTTCCAGAATGGCGCGCAGGCCACGCGCGCCGGTGCGCCGCGCGATGGCGCGCTGGGCCACCTGGCGCAATGCGTCCTCGGTAAAGGTAAGCTGCACGTCTTCCATCTGGAACAGGCGGGCATACTGCTTGACCAGCGCGTTCTTGGGCTTGGTCAGGATCTCGATCAGGGCTGCCTCATCCAGGTCCTCCAGCGTCGCGACAACGGGCAGGCGACCGATGAATTCGGGGATCAGGCCGAATTTCAGCAGGTCCTCAGGCTCCACGTCACGCAGCACCGCACCCATCCGGCGTTCGTCAGGCGACTGCACATCGGCGCCAAAGCCGATGCCCGAACCCTTGCCGCGCGCGCTGATGATCTTGTCCAGCCCCGCGAACGCACCACCACAGATGAACAGCATGTTGGTGGTATCGACCTGCAGGAATTCCTGCTGCGGATGCTTGCGCCCGCCCTGCGGCGGCACGGAGGCGACGGTGCCTTCCATGATCTTCAGCAGCGCCTGCTGCACGCCTTCGCCGCTGACGTCACGAGTGATGGAAGGATTGTCCGACTTGCGCGAAATCTTGTCGATCTCGTCGATATAGACAATGCCGCGCTGCGCCTTCTCCACGTTGTAATCCGCCGCCTGCAACAGCTTGAGGATGATGTTTTCCACATCCTCGCCCACATAGCCGGCTTCGGTCAGGGTCGTGGCGTCGGCCATGGTGAAGGGCACGTCGAGGATGCGGGCCAGCGTCTGCGCCAGCAGCGTCTTGCCCGAACCCGTCGGCCCGATCAGCATGATGTTGGATTTCGCGATCTCGACATCATTGTTCTTCTGGGCGTGGGCCAGACGCTTGTAATGGTTATGCACCGCAACCGACAGCACCTTTTTCGCGTGTCCCTGCCCGATGACATAATCATCCAGGATCTTGCAGATTTCCCGCGGCGTCGGCACGCCGTCGCGTGATTTGACCAGATGCGTCTTGTGTTCCTCACGGATGATATCCATGCACAATTCGACGCATTCATCGCAAATGAACACGGTGGGACCGGCGATCAGTTTGCGGACCTCGTGCTGCGACTTGCCGCAGAACGAGCAGTAAAGCGTATTTTTGGAATCGCCGGATTTGTTATTCATAACCGCTCCTATTCCCACGTGGGGGAACTTCTCCATACCTTGCGGCCGGGCCACGGGGGCACGGCACGCCGCAGGTGATCTTCACCCACAGGGGCAGGAAGCGCACCTGCGCGCGCTTCCCTGTGCAGATTACTCCGCAGGTTTTGACGCAACGTTACGACGGACCACCTCATCGACAATACCGAATGCCTGCGCTTCTTCCGCCGACATGTAGCTGTCGCGTTCCAGCTTCTGCTCGATTTCCTCAAGCGTGCGGCCGGTATGCTCCTTGTAGATTTCGTTCAGGCGCTTGCGGATGGTCAGGATTTCCTGCGCCTGGATCTCGATGTCGCTGGCCTGTCCCTGCGCGCCGCCGGAGGGCTGGTGCACCATGACACGGGAATTGGGCAGGGCGAATCGCCGCCCCTTTTCCCCACCGGCCAGCAGCAGCGACCCCATGGACGCCGCCTGCCCGATGCACACCGTGCTGACGGGGCAGCGGATGTACTGCATGGTGTCGTAAATCGCCAGTCCCGCCGACACAACGCCACCGGGGCTGTTGATGTAGAACGAGATTTCCTTGCTCGGGTTCACGCTTTCCAGATAAAGCAGCTGCGCCGACACAAGGGCGGAAACCTGGTCATAGACCGGCCCGGTCAGAAAGATGATCCGTTCCTGCAGAAGGCGGGAATAGATGTCGAATGCCCGTTCCCCGCGGGAGGTCTGCTCCACCACCATGGGCACCAGAGCGTTATTGAAGATCTCTACGGGATCCCGATCCCTCATAGCCATATTCCCGTCCTGAAAAGCAAGGCCCCGTCCTGCGCACGATTACCGGCAAAAGATGCGCGGACAACGCGGGCGCAGCCGGACCCTTCCCGGTTACTTATGACAAAATAGAGACAAACACGCCAGATACCACCCCACCCCTGTCATTTTGCCATGAACGGGGGTGACAAACCATGCGTGTTCATCTGTCCGCAAACACATACGGCGCACGGAAGTCCCCTTCCGCGCGCCGCATGCGCCACCTATGTCGCGAAAGCGGATCAGACGTCAGCTTCCGGCATTTCAGCCAGTTCTTCCGGCGTCACGTCCTTGTCCTCGACCTTCGCAAGCTCGACGATGTAGTCGATGACCTTGTTTTCGAAGATCGGCCCGCGCAGGCCGTCAACAGCCTGCGGGTTCTTGGAGAAATACTCGAACACGGCCTGTTCCTGGCCGGGATAGCGCGCGGCTTCGGCGCGCACCGCGTGCACGATTTCTTCCTGCGTCACGGTGATGTTGTTCACGCGGCCGATTTCAGCCAGCAGCAGGCCCAGCTTCACGCGGCGTTCGGCGATCTTGCGATAGTCGGCGCGCAGCGTGTCCTCGTCCTTGTCCTTGTCTTCCTCATCCAGGCGACCGGCCTTGCGGTCTTCCTCGATGCGGTTCCAGATCTGGGCGAATTCGGCGTCAACCATGCCCGGAGGGGCTTCGAAATCGGTCTTTTCCGCCAGCTTGTCCAGCAGTTCGCGCTTCAGGCGCAGGCGGGACAGCTGCTCGTATTCCTGGCCGACCTGCTTGGAGATCAGTTCACGCACCTGCTCCAGCCCGTCGAAGCCGAGCTTCTTGGCCAGCTCGTCATCGATCTTGGCCTCGACCGGGCGCTTGAGTTCCTTGAGCTTGATGTCGAAGGTGGCTTCCTTGCCCGCGAGGTGCTCCGCGCCGTAATCGGCGGGGAAGGTCACGGTGATCACCTTTTCGTCACCGACCTTCATGCCCTCGATCTGCTCGGCGAAACCGGGAATGAAGCCCGCGCCGCCCAGCTCGACGCTGACATCATCGGCGGAACCGCCTTCGAACGCCGTGCCATCGATCTTGCCCACGAAGTCAACCACGGCCACGTCGCCATTGGCGGCGGGGCGGTCTTCCTCGACCTTTTCGAACTCGCGCTGGCGGCTGGCGATTTCCGTCAGGGCCTTGTCCACGGTCTCGGCGTTCACTTCGGACTTGAGCCGCACGAGCGACAGGCCGGACAGGTCGGGGATGGTGATTTCGGGCAGGACCTCGAACTCGACCGTGAACTTCAGGTCTTCCTTGCTGCCCGGCTCGCTGCCGGAAACCAGGTCAACCCTGGGCTGCATGGCCGGGCGCAGGCCGCGCTCATCCAGCAGGGTGCGGGTTGCGTCGCTTACAACCTGTTCCAGGACTTCGCCCTGGACAGATTCACCAAAACGCTGCTGCAGGATGCTCATCGGCACCTTTCCGGGGCGGAAGCCCGGCAGCTTCATGGACTGTCCAACTTCTTTCAGGCGCGCGGTGCGCTTGCTCTCGATTTCCGCAGCAGGCACCGTAACGGTAAACCCGCGTTTCAGGCCATCGGAAAGCGTTTCAGTAACCTGCATCTGCCAGGCCATCCTCTCGGTCAGAACGTGTCAAAGAACGCAATAGGCCGGTCTGGCCACCACGTCTGCTCGCATAACGCGACTTGCCGGGATCTTGGTACGGGCGGAGGGACTTGAACCCCCACGACTTGCGTCACCAGAACCTAAATCTGGCGTGTCTGCCAATTCCACCACGCCCGCACTGTGCCCAGGCTGTAAGCGCGGGGCTTTAGCGCACCATTGGCCACGGGGCAATATCCCACGCGGCCCGAATGGCGTTTTCAGCCTAAAACTTTTTTTGCCTCAAGCTCCGCCCGTGCCCGCGCCGCGCCAAGATGGCGGTCAAAATCCTCGGCGACCGGCCATTCCCCGGCATGCAGCGCCGCATCGCCATGCATCCACACCCCCGCGCAGGCCGCATCCCAGCGTGGCATGCCCGCCGCCAGCAGGGCCGCGATGATTCCCGTCAGCGTATCGCCCGACCCCGCCGTACCCAGCATGGGGGTGGCGTGGCTGTTGATCGCCACCCGCCCGTCGGGGCTGGCGATGATGGTGTCCGGCCCCTTCATCACGGTCACCGCCCCCGTCCGCGCCGCCGCCTGCCGCGCCGCCGCGACGCGGTCCGGCCCCGGCCTGCCGAACACGCGCGAGAACTCGCCGATATGCGGGGTGATGATGGCGGCCCCCTTCAGCCGGTCGGGCTGTCCCGCCGCCATGGTGAACGCCCCGGCATCGGCAATCACGTCCCGGCCCGCGCACACCAGCGCCGGGAAGGTTTCCGCCACTTCCTCCACCGACAGGCCCGGCCCGCAGACCCATACATGGCGGCGCGAATCCTGCAGCAGCCCGGCCAGCGCGCCTGAATCGACGATCAGCCCCGGCGGCGCGGTCATGCGGTACACATCCGCGCCATCGCCCGCCGCCAGCCGCACAAGACCCGCGCCCGCGCCCCGCGCGCCCGCCGCCGACAGGCGCGCCGCGCCCGGCATTTCACGCCCGCCACATATACTGACAACGCCACGGCTGTATTTATAGCTGGTCGGCCCGCATGCGGGCGTGCGCCACAAGCCCGGCGCGTTATGCCATGTGCGAATCGGCACCGATGCAACGGCGTCCTCCCCGATGCCGATATCCGCCAGCACGGTCCGGCCACACAGCGTGTGCCCCGGCAGCAGCAGGTGCCCGGGCTTGAGGCGGCAGAACGTGACCGTCATCTCCACCTGCGGCGCGTATCCCCGGACGGCACCCGTCGCCCCGTCCACGCCCGTCGGCATGTCGATGGCGACCAGCCGGGGGGCGGCCTCCAGCACCGCCGCCACGTCCGGGCCGATGTCCCGGCTCAGCCCCGCGCCGAACACCGCATCGACCACCAGGTCGAAGCGGGCGGCGTTTTCAGGCGTGAACGCCACGACCGGCCCGCGCCACAGTGCGGCGGCCGCGGCGGCATCCCCACCGGGATGTGGGGGGGCAAGGGCCGCGACCGATACCGGCCAGCCTTCCTGCGCCAGCCTGCGCGCGGTCACGTATCCGTCACCACCATTATTGCCGGGACCGCACAGCACCAGCACGCGGCACGGGCGCATGTGCCGGCGTATGGCGCGGGCGACGGCCCGGCCCGCGTTTTCCATCAGCACGGCCACCGGCACGTGGCGGGCGGCCGCGGCGTCGATCCGCCCCATTTCATCAGGCGTGGGCAGCAGCAGGTGGCGCGCGGCCACATGTGCGGTTTCATCCATGGTCATGATGTCCTTCCCCCTTTCGGCAACTTTGGCTGCGTGACCGGTCTTGCGCATGATACAGGAATGGGGAAACAAGCATTCCGTATCCTGCCCCGCGTGGCACGGATTGTTCTTACCCATCCACCCCCGCAAGGAGGCGTCATGTCCTATCCCATAGTCTGGAGCCTTGTGCTCGCACTCCACATAACCGGCATGGCGGCCTGGGTTGGCGGCATGATCTATGCGGCCTTCGTGCTCAAGCCCAGCCTCAGCCTGCTGGATGGAACGCAGCGCGCCTCCGTCCACCTGCAGACGCTCAACCGTTTCTTCCGTATCGTATGGCATACCATGCCGATGGTGCTGATTACGGGCTGGCTCCTGATTTATCACGATGGCGGGTTTGCGGTGGTGCCATGGCCGATCAACCTCATGCAGTTGTTCGGGCTGGTCATGGCCGGCATTTTCGCACGCATCTATTTCGGTCCCTACCAGAAGGCGCGCCGCGCGCTGCGCCCGCAGCAGGGCACGTTCGACTCGATCCGCTCGCTGGTCATGCTCAACACCGGCATCGGCGTGCTGACCATCATCTGTGGCTGCCTGGCCCATCCGTTCTGAAATTACGGGGACAATCCTCACGTCCCCTTGATTTCCGTTGCAAATATGGGTAGGCACAGGGAATGTGGCACGGCAGGGCACCTGACCCGGGCATGCCGCACTCCCCTTCCCTGCATTGCTGCAGGTACATCAGGGACGGCAGCCTGATACAGCGCGACACGGTGGCAATCGGACGGGGCCATATTCATCTGCTGATACGTTCGAGAGTAATTTGAGCGCCAAAAAAACGTCCTCCGCCCCGGCCCGCTCCGCAAAGAAGGCGGCAGCCCCAGCCCCCGCCGCCAGCACGGACGGGGTCGCCCCCACTGACATCCCCACCCCGGAAGCCCCCGCGGAACAGGACGCATTGCCGCTGTTTTCCGAACTTGGCCTGTCCGAACCCATCCAGCAGGCGATTGATGAGATGGGATACCGTCATCCCACCCCCATCCAGGCGCAGGCCATCCCGTATGTGCTGATGGGGCGCGACGTTCTGGGCGTGGCCCAGACCGGGACCGGCAAGACCGCGTCCTTCACCCTGCCCATGCTGGAAATCCTGTCCGGGTCACGGGCGCGGGCGCGGATGCCGCGTTCGCTCATCCTTGAACCCACGCGCGAACTCGCGCTGCAGGTCGCGGAGAATTTCGTCAATTACGGCAAGCACCTCAAGCTGACCCATGCGCTGCTGATCGGCGGCGAAAGCATGGCCGAACAGAAGGAAGTGCTGAACCGTGGCGTGGACGTGCTGATCGCGACGCCGGGGCGGCTGATCGACCTGTTCGAACGCGGCGGCCTGCTGCTGACCCAGACCCGGCTGCTGGTGATCGATGAAGCGGACCGCATGCTGGACATGGGCTTCATTCCCGATATCGAGAAGATCGTGAACATGCTCTCGCCGCTGCGCCAGACGCTGTTCTTCTCCGCCACCATGGCGCCGGAAATCCGCAGGCTGGCGGACATGTTCCTGAACAACCCCAAGGAAATCACGGTCAGCCGCCCCTCCTCCGTCGCGTCAACCATCGTGACCGGACTGGCCATTGTCGACGCCAAGGAAAAGCGCCGCGCGCTGCGCAAGCTGCTGCGGGCGGCCGACATGCAGAACGCCATCGTGTTCTGCAACCGCAAGCGTGATGTCGACGTGCTGTGCAAATCCCTGATCAAGCATGGTTTTTCGGCGGGCGCCCTGCATGGCGACCTGGCGCAGTCGCTGCGTTTCTCGACGCTTGAAGCGTTCAAGACCGGCGAACTGAAGATCCTGGTCTGTTCCGACATCGCGGCGCGCGGGATCGACATTGGCGGCCTGTCGCATGTGTTCAATTTCGACGTGCCGTTCCATGCCGAGGATTACGTCCACCGAATCGGCCGTACCGGCCGCGCGGGCCGCACCGGCCACGCCTATACGCTGGCCACGCCGGATGAAGAGGCGCTGGTCCAGGCCATCGAGAAACTGACAGGCAAGCCCATTCCCAGAATCGAAATCCCCGGCGTCGAAACGCTGGAATGGTCGGACGAACCCCGTGGCAATGGCCGCCGCAAGCCCGCCCGCAAGGGCAGTGCGGCAACGCCAGCCCCGCAGCAGGAAGCGCCCGCCGCCCCGGCAGTGGCCGCCGAAGACGCGACTCCTGCCCCGCGCAAGCCGCGCAGGGCGCAGGGCGGCACGGCGGGCGGCCCTTCCGCAGCGCCATCCCCGCGTCGCGACTCCGGGTTGCTGCCTGCCGCGCCGGATCAGCCGGTGACCGGCTTTGGCAGTGACGTCCCGGCCTTCATGCAACTGCCGCGCCGGGAAAAATCCGTCATCCCGGCGAACGAATAGGGCCTCTGCCCTTCGGGCGGCGACAGGGAATGGAAAACGCAGTGGCGCAGGCCGTCCGGGTCATCGCACTCGGCAATGACGGGGATGGCGTGGCCCAGACCCCGCAGGGGCGGATATTCGTGCCCGGCACGGTACCGGGTGATGAAATCCTGCTGGCGGCGCATGACGGTACGCACGGCACGCTTGCCCGCGTGGTGACGCCGGGGGCCGATCGCGTGCCCGCCCCGTGCCATCTGTTCGGCGCCTGTGGCGGCTGCCGCATCCAGGACATGGCGCTACCGGCCCTGCTGGACTGGAAAACGGGGCGCGTGGTCGAGGCCCTGCGACATGTGGGGTTTGACGCCATTCCCACGCCACAGGCCCATCAGGTCGGCCCGCATGGCAGGTGCCGGGTTGACCTGGCCTTCCGCCGCGTCGGGAAAGAGATCGTGCTGGGCCTGCACCGCCGTCGTGGCGATGTGGTGGACATGAGCGAATGCATGCTGCTCGACCCGACGCTTTTCGCCCTGCTGCCCCCGCTGCGCGCCATGCTGCGTTCGCTGCCGGCCGTGCATGCGGGTGGTGATATCCAGATCAACCTGCTGGATAGTGGTCCCGACCTGCTGATTACGATGGATGGCACGCCAGACGCCAATGACCGGCGTATCCTGGCGCAGTTTGGCAAGGCGCATGGCGTCCCGCGCATATCACTGCAGGGCCGCCCGCCGGAGACACTGGCCCTGACCGGGCCGGTCTTCCATCATTTTGATGACGTGCGCGTGGCGCCGCCTCCGGGCGCCTTCCTGCAACCCGTGCGGGCGGGGGAAGCCTTTATCAAGGCCGCCGTCGTGGCGGGGCTGCCGCGCAAGGGGCTGAAAGCGGGGATTATCGAATTATACGCGGGCTGTGGCACGCTGTCCTTCGCACTGGCTGGACTGGCCAAGGTACATGCCTATGAAGGTGATCGCGCCGCCCTTGCCTGCCTGAAACAGGCCAGTGGCGGCACGCGCGTCCTGCCCGCGCTGCGTGACCTGAACCGCCAGCCGGTCATGGCCACCGATCTGGCCAAGGCGGCGGCGGTCGTGCTGGACCCGCCCCATGCCGGGGCCGGCGCGCAGATCGCCCAGATCGTGGCGGGCAGGCCGGCCTGCGTCATCTATGTCAGTTGCAATCCCGCAGCCCTGCAACGTGACCTGACGCCCCTGCGCCATGCAGGCTACAGGCTGGATAGCGTGACGGTTATTGACCAGTTCCTGTGGTCGGCGGAAGTCGAATCCGTCTGCGTGCTGACCCTGCCGGGGGCAGGCCGCCGCAACCGGCGGTAAGACGGCAACGGTTTTTGATGAAGCTTTTTTCAAAAAGCTTCGAAAGACCGCTGCCTTGTATCAGACGTGGAAGCTTTCCCCGCAGCCACAGCGCCCCTTTTCATTGGGGTTGCTGAAGGTGAAGCCGGATTCAAGCTGCTTGACCTCGTAATCCATCACCGACCCGATCAGGAACAACGTCGCCTTGCGGTCCACCAGCAGGGTCACCCCCTTGTCCACCACCACTTCGTCACCCGGGCCGGCCTGTTCGACAAAGCTCATGTCATAGGCGTGGCCCGAACAGCCCTTGGTCGAGACGGCAATGCGCAGCATGTGCCCGGCATGGTTGGTCTGGTACAGCTTTTCCAGCCGCTGCGCCGCCCGGTCCGTCAGGGTCATGAGCGGCGGCAGCGCCCGGCGCGGGGCGGCAGTGGTGGTGGTGGTGGTGGTCGTGGCGTTATGTTCAGTCATGGCACGTTCCCCTTGCTGGGTTCAGAACATGTTCAGGGCAAGGCGCGCATCTTCGCTCATGCGCGACATGTCCCATGGCGGCTCCCACACGATTTCCACCGTGGCGGTGGTGACCGTATCGATCTTTTCCACCGCTTCCTTGACCTGCACCGGCAGTTCCTGGGCGCTGGGGCAATTGGGGGCGGTCAGGGTCATCTCGACCTTGACCGACCCATCCTCATGCAGGTCGATGGCGTAAATCAGGCCAAGTTCATAGATATTGACCGGGATTTCCGGGTCATACACGGTGGCGATCGCGGCAATGACCGTGTCTTCATCCGGCATGCTGGCGCTGGCCGCGGCTTCAGCCGGTTTTTCCCCATCCGGCGTCCACGTTGATACGGGTTCGGCCTTGGGATCGGGCGTCGTGTCTTTGCCCTCAAGGGAGAAATGCCCGGCTCCCTCTGCCATGCCGATGGCAGGCGCTACCTGATTTTTCTCGTCCATGGGACTTTCACCTGTCTTTGTCATCATTGAGCATTTCGACCAGCGCCGACCATGGCAGCATCGCACAGCGGATACGCGAACGATGCCGGTGCAAGGGCGCAAAAGCCGAAAGTTCATCCAGGCCCTCGGGGGCCATACCTGTTTCAACAGCCGTCGCAAGGTCCGCATGCAACTGGCTGATCCGGGCGCGATCCTGCCCGGTCACCCGTTCCGCCATGAGGTCCGCAGACGCCGCGCAAATTGCGCAGCCCCGCGTTTCATGCCGCAATGCCGCAACCCGGCCCTGCGCATCCACACTGGCCTGCAACCGCACCCGGTCACCACACAGGGGGTTCGACCCTTCCCCCCGCATCTGCGCGCCTGCCAGCGGGCCAGAATAACGTGGTGCCCTGGCCCGTTCCAGCACCACGGTGCGATACAGATCATCCTGCGCCATGACTGTCACGCCATCAGACAAAAAAGCCGCGTATCTGTTCCAGCGTGGCGGCCAGGAAGTCGATTTCCTCCGGCGTGGTGTATATGCCGAAGCTGGCCCGCGCGGTAGCCGAGACCCCAAGCCGGCGCATGAGCGGCTCGGCGCAGTGATGCCCTGCCCGCACCGCGATGCCGTTGCGGTCCAGCAGGGTGGCGATGTCATGCGGGTGGACATCATCCATGGTGAACGAAATCACCCCGCCCCGATCCGGCGCGGTCCCGATCACCTTCAGCCCGCTGACATTGCCCAGCGCCTTCAGCGCATGGGCGGTCAGGGCTTCCTCATGCGCGCCGATCGCGTCAAAGCCTATGGATTCGATATAGGCAAGGGCGGCGCCCAGCCCAATGGTCTCGATGATGGCGGGGGTGCCGGCCTCGAATTTATGCGGGACACTGGCCCATGTCGACCGTTCGAACGACACGGTGGAAATCATGTCGCCACCGCCAAGGAAAGGCGGCATGGCCTCCAGGATCTCGCGTCGCGCCCACAGCACGCCAATGCCGGTCGGGCCATACAGCTTGTGCCCGGTCACCACATAGAAATCCGCATCCAGCGCGCGCACGTCCACGCGGCGATGGACGGCAAGCTGGCTGCCATCGAACAGCACCTTCGCCCCCGCCGCATGCGCCATGTCGGCAATGGCGCGGGCATCCGTGATCGTGCCCAGCACGTTGGACATGTGGGTGATCGCCACCAGCGCCACCCGCCCGTCGGACAGGTTGCGCGCCAGGGCGTCCATGTCCAGCGCGCCATCATCCGTAATGGGGGTCACGCGCAGTTCGATACCCGTGCGGTCCCGCAACATCTGCCACGGCACAAGGTTGGCGTGGTGTTCCATTTCGGACACCAGCACCACCTGCCCCGGCTTCAGCAGGGAACCGAAGGAATGGGCGACAAGGTTGATCGCCTCGGTGCTGTTGCGGGTGAAGACGATTTCCTCCCGCGCGCCAGCGCCAAGGAAGGCCGCCACCTGGTCGCGCACGGCCTCATAGGCTTCCGTCGTGCGTTCGCTCATCCAGTACAGCCCGCGATGGATGTTGGCGTACTGGGTGCGCATGGTGTCCGCCATGGCGTCGATGACCTGCCGCGGCTTCTGCGCGGAGGCCGCGCTGTCGAGGAACACAAGGTCCTTGCCATGCACCTTCTGCGACAGGATCGGGAAATCGGCCCGGATATGGCGCAGGCTGCCCGCGATGTCCGCGGGGCTGGCTACAGTCTGGTCCATCATGCGACCTCCCGCGTCCACCATGCCTCTACGGCCAGGTTCAGGCTGTCCTTCAGCCGCTGGTCATCAATCTGGTCCACCACGTCATGCAGGAAGGCGCGGATCAGGATGGAACGCGCGGCAGCACCCGGGATGCCACGGCTGCGCAGGTAGAACAGCTGGTCATCATCCAGCGCGCCCACGGTGGCGCCGTGGCTGCACTTTACGTCATCGGCGTAGATTTCCAGTTCCGGCTTGGCGTCGATTTCCGCGCCATCGGACAGCAGCAGCGCCTGGTTCATCTGGTAGCCATCGGTCTTCTGCGCAATACGCTCGACAAGGATCTTGCCCTGGAACACGCCACGCGCGTGGTCGGACAGGACATTCTTGACCGTCTGGCGCGATACGCAGTCAGGTGCGGCATGGGTGATCACGCTGGTCAGGTCGCCATGCTGGTGGCCGGACAGGAGCTGCGCGCCATTGACATGCACACGGGCACCCGCCTGCGTCAGCCCGGCATGGACCTCATGCCGCGACAGGCTGGCCCCCAGCGTCAGCGTAAAACTGTCATAGACGCCACCGGCGGCAACGCGGGCATGGCTGACCGCCAGATGCACGGCCTGCTTGCCTTCGGCCTGAATACGGGCATGCGACAGGTAGCCCCCATCCGCCACCGTGATGTCATAGAGCGGATTGTGCAGGTACTGCCCCCGCCCGACCGATGCATCCAGCAGCGCCAGGCGTGCGCCCTTCTCCACCACGACGCGGTGGCGCGGGTGGAAGGAAACCGGCCCGGCCGCGTCCACCTGGCCGATGCTGACCAGAAGCAGGCAGCCGCCATCCACGCCCGCGGGCACGACCAGATCCAGCCCGTCGCGCGCCAGGATGGTATTCAGCGCGGTGGTGACATCCCCCGCCGGGTCGATCCCGTCATCAGGCAGCGTGCCCGCGGCCAGCGTCGAAATCCGCACGCCCTTGGGCAGGCGTGAACGACCGGCATCGAAAGACCCGTTCACGAACACGACGCGGCTGGCGCCCGCGCCAAGGCCGGAAATGGTCTCGACCTCCGCCAGCAGGGTATCGACGGCCCCGCCATCAACCGCATGCGGCGCGGCGGTGAACGGCACGTCGGCCAATGCGCGCAGGGAGGTGTATTTCCATGCCTCCACCCCCGCGCGCGGCAGGCCGGCATGGCGCAGGAAATCGGCGGCCTTCCGCCGCTGGGCATTGCCCGTTACATCACCCCGGTCGAGAAAGGCGGAGGCATTGACCCCGACCGGTGTGATGGCGTTCACGCCGCCTCCGACAGGAACTGGGCATAACCCTGTGCCTCAAGCTGCCTGGCCAGTTCGGGGCCACCGCTGTGGATGATGCGGCCCTTGGCCATCACATGGATGCGGTCGGGCACGATATAGTCCAGCAGGCGCTGGTGATGGGTGATGACCAGCGCCGAGAAGTCAGGCGAGCGCAGGGAGTTCACGCCTTCGGCCACGATGCGCAGGGCGTCGATGTCCAGACCGCTATCCGTTTCGTCCAGGATGGCGAAGGACGGCTGGAGCATGCGCATCTGCAGCACTTCGTTGCGCTTCTTCTCGCCACCCGAAAAGCCGACATTCACATTGCGCTTGAGCATCTCGTCCGACATGGACAGATGCTTGGTTTCCTTGCGCACGGCCTTCAGGAAGGCCACGGCGTCCAGTTCCGCCTGCCCGCGCGCGCGGCGCACGGCGTTGACGGCGGTGCGCAGGAAGTTGGCGTTGTTCACGCCCGGCAGTTCGACCGGCGTCTGGAACGCAAGGAACAGGCCAAGGGCGGCGCGTTCCTCGGGTTCCAGCGCCAGCAGGTCCTGCCCCTTGAAGGTGGCCGAGCCGCCGGTCACCTCGTAATCCTCGCGCCCGGCCAGCACGTAGGACAGGGTGGACTTGCCCGAACCGTTCGGCCCCATGATGGCGTGGACCTCACCCGCCGGGATTTCCAGGTCGACCCCACGCAGGATTTCCTTGTGGGTCTCCCCGTCTTCGATGCGGGCGCACAGGCCATTGATGCTTACGAATTGCTTGCTCACGTCTTTGAATCCCTGTTAGCCCACGCTGCCTTCTAGGCTGATCTGCAGAAGCTTCTGCGCTTCCACCGCGAATTCCATCGGCAGTTCCTTGAGGACATCCTTGCAGAACCCGTTCACGATCAGGCCCACTGCGTCTTCTTCCGACAGGCCACGCTGGCGGCAGTAGAAAAGCTGGTCTTCCGATATCTTGGATGTCGTCGCCTCATGTTCCACGCGCGCGGACATGTTGCGGCTTTCGATATAGGGCACGGTATGCGCCCCGCAGCGGTCGCCGATCAGCAGGCTGTCGCACTGGGTGAAGTTACGGCTGCCCGATGCCTTGGGCATCATGCGCACCAGCCCGCGATAGGTGCTGTCGGACTGGCCGGCGCTGATGGTCTTGGCGATGATGGTCGAACGCGTGTTGCGCCCGATATGGATCATCTTGGTGCCGGTATCGGCCTGCTGGTGGTTGTTGGTCACGGCGACGGAATAGAACTCGCCCACCGATCCCTCGCCCTGCAGGATGCATGACGGATATTTCCACGTAATGGCCGACCCGGTTTCCACCTGCGTCCATGAAATCTTGGACCGCGCGCCACGGCATGCGCCGCGCTTGGTCACGAAGTTGTAGATGCCGCCCCGGCCGTTTTCATCACCGGGATACCAGTTCTGCACGGTGGAATACTTGATCGAGGCATCTTCCATCGCCACCAGTTCGACCACGGCGGCATGGAGCTGGTTTTCATCACGCATCGGCGCCGTGCAACCTTCGAGGTAGGAGACGGACGCCCCGTCCTCCACCACGATCAGCGTGCGTTCGAACTGCCCGGTATTGCGCGCATTGATGCGGAAATAGGTGGACAGTTCCATCGGGCAGCGCACGCCCTTGGGCACGAACACGAAGGAGCCATCGGTAAACACGGCGGCGTTCAGGGCGGCGTAGAAATTGTCGGTCACCGGCACCACGCTGCCCAGGTATTTGCGCACCAGTTCGGGATGTTCCTGCACCGCTTCGGAAATCGGGCAGAAAATCACGCCGGCTTCCTGCAACGTCTTGCGGAAGGTGGTGGCGACGGACACGCTGTCGAACACGGCGTCAACCGCGATGGGCGCGCGTGCTTCCTGCCCCTCGGGCACTTCCACGCCCGCCAGCATGGCCTGCTCGTGCAGCGGGATGCCCAGCTTTTCATAGGTGCGCAGCAGTTCGGGATCGACCTCGTCCAGCGATTTCGGCCCGGGCTTCTTGCGCGGGGCGGCGTAGTAATGCACGTCCTGGTAATCGATGGGCGGGTGATGGACCTTGGCCCATGTGGGTTCGCGCATTTCCAGCCACGACCGGTATGCCTTCAGCCGCCATTCCAGCAGCCATTCCGGCTCCTTCTTGCGGCTGGAGATCAGGCGGATCGTATCCTCGTTCAGGCCCTTGGGGGCGATATCCATTTCGATATCGGTCTCGAACCCCCATTTATAGGTGTTCTGCCCCAGGGTTTCGACCGTCTTGCGGGTTTCGGCTACTGCCGGCATGTGTCTTTCCTCCCCCTGTTTCAGGCCGTGGCCGCAGGGCCGCCGGGCATGGACGGCGTGCGCAGGCCGTCCAGTCGGTCAATGACCGTATGGTTCTTCATGTCCGCCAGCGTGATGGCGGACAGGGCGCTGCGGATGGCGGCGTTGACCATGTCCCACTGGCCGCCCAGGCCGCAGGTGGACCGGGCGTCGCAATCCCCGCCATCCACGCATGTGGTCAGCGATATCGGGCCGTCGATCGCCTGGATCACGGCCGCGATCGAGATTTCCTCCAGCGGGTGGGCCAGCCTGTAGCCGCCGCGCGCGCCGCGCTGTGATGTCACGATGCCCTGTGTCGCGAGGATCTTGAGCACCTTGGCCACGGTGGGTTCGGGAATGCCGGTCGAACGCGACAGGACAGGCGAGGTCGTGACCTCGTCCTTCTGTCCCAGCCGGACCAGAGCCACGACGGCATAATCGGTCAGTTTCGACAGTTTCAGCATTCCGCTCTCCCGCCTGTTCCGGTCGCCCTGCATAATTGGACCGGAACAGTACTGTTTCCTGAAGTTTCAGATGGGCTACCAGCCACGCGTCGTCAAGTCCAATCGTTGCATGCAGCCCTGTCCTACCCGATCCCGGTTCCGAATATCAGCTGCAATAGCACGGACAGCCCGCACCCGGCCAGAAAGCCAACCAGCGTGCCATTCAGCCGGATATACTGCAGGTCCTTGCCCACACGCAGCTCCAGCCGGTCGCTCAGGCTTTCCGCGTCCCATCCATTTACGACCGAGTAAATAAACCGCGACATCCGGTCGCGCAGGAACGGCAGGCTGCCCATGATCATGCCACGCGCGCCGTCATTGATCCGCTTGCGCATGGTGGCGTCATGATACATCTGTTCCGCCAGGCGTTGCAGTGCGTCACGCACAATGGAGGACAGCCATCCGGTCTGCCCCTTGTCCATGTCTTCCTCGATCAGGCGGCGCAGGCGGCGCCACACGTCACTGCTCCAGCCGCGCACGCTGTCATGCGTCAGCACGCCCATCACCGCGTCCGTGATTTCCCCCCGGCGCACGGGGTCCTGCTCGATCCGGTCGATCTCGGCCCGGACCCATGTGGTGAACCCTTCACGCAATTCTGAATTCTGCGGGTCGATCCGGTCCAGTTCCTGCCCCGCGGCCAGCAGCACCTTGGTCGCGATCGAACCGCCAATGGCCCAGCCCAGCACGCGGCCGCCCTGTTCGCGCACGCGCTCCTCGATCATCGTGCGCAGGGCCGGTTCCTTGGCCTTGATGCCTTCCTTCAGCCGCGACAGCAGGAAGGACAGCACTTCCTGGTGGCAGTCCCCTTCCACCATCGCGCGCAGGCTGCGGGTAATGACGGGGGCGATTTCCTCCCCCCCCAGCAGGGTCGGCAGCATGCGGGCGATGGCGGAACTCGCCCGCCCGTCCTCCAGCCGGTCCAGCACGTGCGGCACGGACCCCAGCACGGCGCGGTTGACCATGTCCGCCGTTTCGGGTTCCTGCAATATGTTGCCGATGATGGAGGGCAGGTCGATGCGGCTGAACGCGGCCTCGACCTCCTGCTCGGTGAACACGTTGGTCGAGACGAAGCGCCCCAGCGCCTGCGCCAGCCGTTCCTTCTGCGCGGGCAGGATGGCGGTGTGCGGAATCGGCAGGCCCATCGGCCTGCGGAACAGCGCGGTCACGGCAAACCAGTCGGCCAGCCCCCCCACGACCCCGGCCTTGGTGCCCGAGCGCAGGATTTCCAGCCACGGACGCTCCGCCAGCCAGCCCATCTGCGGCAGGGCGTACCCCGCCACCGTCAACCCGGCCATGGCCGCCAGCAGGCCGGTCGCAGACCGTTTGTAACGCAGCAGCGTGCGCCGCGCGTCCTGATCCGTTTGTGGAATAGCGTTCATGAAGTCCTTGATACCATTGTCTCCCCTCCAGCCCAAGCAACACTCGGTGTAACGCGCCAAATAGGCGTGAATATGCCATGGTGGACATTGCGGGCGGTCGCCGAACATGGGATTTGGTAAAGACCATGACGATTTTTCATGACAGGACAACACGATGACCGAAGCCGCCGCGCGGACTGTCTCCGACCTGCTGCACCAGGCGGAACAACTGATTGCCAGCCATGACGAGACCGCAACCGGCAGCCCGGTCATGGCGCTGGCCCGTCAGATCAACCGCCAGATGGCCGGTGGCGCCCTGTCGATGGAATTGGTGGAGGAGATCGTGCGCCTGCTGCGTGACCGGGCCTTTGCCGGGCGGGCGCACCATATCGCCGCCTACCTGGATGGCCCCGACGACGCAGTGGTGGCCGCGCGCATGCATGACGTCGCCCGCCGCATCGTGCAGCCCGACCCCGATGACAGCCCCGTGCCCATCGCGCGCTTCCGCGCCGCCATCGAGCGCAGCCGCTTTGCCGCCGTGTTTACCGCCCACCCCACCTTCGCGCTGGCCAACCCGGTCTACGAGGCGCTGGCGGATCTGGCCTCCACCAACCCTGCCGAGGCCCCGGCGCATGTCCCCGCCTTCCTGACCCACCGCCGCGTCGGGCCGCCCACGCTGGATGAGGAGTTCACGCTGGCGACGCAGGCCATCCTGCGCGGGCGCAACGCGCTGGACCGGCTGAACACCATCCTGCTGTCCGAAGCGCGGACCCACTGGCCGCAATTATGGTGCACGCTGGCGCCGCGCCCCATCATCATGACCAGCTGGGTCGGCTACGACACCGACGGCCGCACCGATATCGGCTGGTGGGACACGCTGCGCCTGCGGCTGCGCATGAAGCAGATGCAGCTTGCCCGCCTGCATGACCAGATCGAACCCGTGACCAGCAGCGCCAATGACCTGCTGCCGCGCGTGCGGACCGCGCTGGACACCGTCGCCGCCCAGATCGCCGCCTGCCCCACCGGGCCGGAACCCGAGGCGGTATCGCGCTTCGCCGACGTGCTGATCACCCGCGGCAATGACGCGCTGACCAGCACCAACGACCTGAACGCCGCCTTCAGCGAGGCGATCGACGCCGCGACGCCTGAAGACAGGATGACCCTGGCGGTAGCGCGGGCGGGCTTCATGGCGCATGGCCTGTCGGCGGCGCATACGCATACGCGCCTGAACGCGACACAGTTGCACAACATCGCCCGCCAGCGCCTGGGCATTACCGACAGCCCCGACATCCCGGCCCAGCGCCGCGCGCTGATCAGCCGCATGAACGAGGCGCTGGAGACCGTACAGCCGGTCGAGATCGACTTCGGCTCGCTGCTGATGGAACAGGCCAGCGCCGGGCGGCTGATGATGACGGTGCGCCAGATCCTGCGCCATATCGACCGCACCAGCCCCATCCGCTTCCTGATCGCCGAGACCGAGACCGGCTACACCCTGCTGACCGCGCTGTGGCTGGCGCGGCTGTACGGTGTTGCGGACATGATCGAGATCTCGCCGCTGTTCGAGACACAGGAAGCACTGGAAAACGGCGAACAGATCATCGAGGAAGCCCTGCGCTCCCCCCACTGGCGCGCCTACCTGCAGCGCACGCGCAAGCTCAGCCTGCAGTTCGGCTTTTCCGACTCGGGGCGTTACGTGGGGCAGCTTGCCGCGACCTACCTGATCGAACGGCTGCGCATCAAGGTCTGCGACCTGCTGCGCAAGTGGGACCTGGCCTTTGTCGAGGTCATCCTGTTCGATACCCATGGCGAAAGCATTGGCCGTGGCGCGCACCCCTACCGGCTGGCCGACCGTTTCGACTACCTCTCCCCGCCCCATGCCCGCGCCCGTTTTGCCCGCGCGGGCATCCAGATGCGCGAGGAAACCGCCTTTCAGGGTGGGGATGGCTACCTTCTGTTCGGCACGCAGGCGCTGGCGGATGCGACCGTCAGCATCATTGCCGAACATGCCTTTGCCACCACCACGCTGGACCGTGACCCGGTTTATGACGAACCGGATTTTTCCGCCGATTTCTTCGCCACCATCGCCAATGGCATGACCGGGCTGGTGGAAGACCCCGGCTATGCCGCCCTGCTGGGCGCGTTCGGGCCATCACTGATCGACAAGACCGGGTCGCGCCCGTCCGCGCGGCAGAGTGACGCGGCATCGACCGTAACCCGCATCAAGCACCCCAGCCAGTTGCGCGCCATTCCCAACAACGCCATCCTGCAGCAGCTTGCATGGTGCGCGAACACGTTGCAGGGACTGGGCACGGCGGCGGCCCGCCACCCCGAAACCTTCGAGAAATACCTGGCGGAAAGCCCCCGCTTCCGCCGCGCCATGGATTTCGCGGCCCACGCGCTGGCGCATTCCGACCACGGCGTGCTGCGCGGCGTCATCCGCCTGCTGGACCCGGACATGTGGCTGGAACGCGCCACGGCGCAGAAGGACCCCGGCCGGCAGGAAGCCTGCCTGTCGCTCATGCACGGGCTGGAGAACCTTGATTTCTGGGCCAGCACGCAGGCGATGTTCCGGCGCATCCAGTCCGATCACCTCGCCCTGCGGCGCGCATGGCCCGACGCGCCGCGCATGCGCCCCGATGAACTGCTGCTGCATGCCATCCGCATCGCGATCATCGAGCAGATCTGGCTGCTGTCCACACAGGTACCCTATTTCTCGCCCCGCCATGCGTTTTCGCGCGACGTGCTGACGCTGAAGGTGCTGTGCCTTGAAATCCCCGGCGCGCTGGCGGAGCTTGAAAACATCTTCCCCTACCGTTCGGATGGCAGTTTCGACCTTGATTTCCATGAACCGCACGGCCCCCGGCAGGAAGGCACCTACCACCGCGAATACACCGAGATTTTCGAACCGATGCAGCGCCTGTTCCAGATGGTGCGCGAAATCAGCACCGGGGTGATGCACCATGTCGGCGCCTTTGGCTAGGACATCACGCAACGGGTGGCGGATCAGCGAACCACCCCCGCCCCATGGCGTGGCGTTGCCCCAGACCCCTGCCATACGCCGGGTGGTGGCGAACAATCCCGGCCCCATGACCGGCAATGGCACCAATAGCTGGCTGGTGGACCATGACGGGGGCTGCGTGGTCATTGATCCCGGCAGCACCGACCCCGCCCATCTTGATGCGCTGGTCGCGGCTGCGGGCGGGCGGCCGATCACCCATGTCATCCTGACCCATACCCACGCGGACCACCTGGCGGGCGCGCGACCGCTGGCCGCGCGGCTGGGAATTCCGGTCTGCGGCTTCCATGCCAGCGCCGAGCCGGAATTCACCCCCGATATCGGCCTGCGGGACGGGGATGAAATCGCAGGATTGCGGGTGCTGCACACGCCGGGCCACGCCAGCGACCATATCTGCCTTGAAAGCGGGGATGGCATCATCTTCACCGGCGACCATGTCATGGGCTGGTCCACCACCATGGTGCCCCCCGCCCCGCATGGGTCGGTGCGGCAGTTCCTGGACAGCATGGACTACCTGCTGCAACGCGGCAGTCCCCTGCTGCTGCCAGCACATGGTCCCGCCATACCGCATGTGAAAGCCTGCATCGAAGGGCTGGTCGCCCACCGCCGCGCGCGTGAGGAAAGCATACTGGCCCTGCTGCCGACTGAACCCCGCACGCTGGATGAAATCGTGGACAGCATGTACCACAACCTGCGTCCCGGCCTGCGCCGGGCAGCACGGCTGAACCTGCATGCGCATCTGGAAAAGCTGGAACATGATGGCCGGGTGCGCCATCAGGCCGAGCGGTGGATGAAAATCACCCCCCGAGAGGCTGTTTGAAAAGAAGGACATTTCTGGTGAAGCTTTTTTCAGAAAGCGTCACATAACGCCGTCTTCCTGAAAAAAGGCAGCGCCCAGAAACTTTTATTTTTATCAATGCGCCGTTTTCAGGCGGCGCCTGATGATCATTGGGTCAGGCACGGCCTTCCCCATGCCGCCGTGCCGGGCAGGCACAAAAAAACCGGCCCCCTTTCGGGGGCCGGTTCCTTTTTGATGCTCCCTTTCGGGAAAGATCAGGCGGACTGCGCCATGATCTCTTCCGCGACATTGCGGGGCACCGGATCGTAGTGATGGAACTGCATCGTGAAGGATGCACGGCCCTTGGTCATCGAACGCAGGTGCGAGATGTAGCCGAACATTTCCTTCAGCGGCACGGCCGCGCGGACCATGACGGTGGAACCAGCGGTTTCCTGGCTCTGGATCATGCCACGGCGACGGTTGAGGTCACCCACCACGTCACCGACATGGTCGTTCGGGGTGGTTACTTCCACGTCCATGATCGGCTCGAGAATGACCGGGCCGGCCTTCTTCATGCCTTCACGGAAGCAGGCCTTCGCCGCGATTTCGAACGCCAGCGCCGAGGAGTCGACATCATGGTACTTGCCATCCAGCAGCGTGAACTTGAAGTCCACGGTGGGGAAGCCGGCCAGCACGCCGGTCGTGGCCTGCGCCTGGATGCCCTTGTCCACCGCCGGGATATATTCCTTCGGCACGGTGCCGCCGACGACCTTGTTCTCGAAGGAGATGCCTTCGTTACGCTCGACCGGCGCGAACTCGATCTTCACTTCCGCGAACTGGCCCGAACCACCCGACTGCTTCTTGTGGGTATAGGTTTCGGTATGCGGCTTGGTGATCGTTTCGCGATAGGCCACCTGCGGCGCGCCAATATTCGCATCAACGCCATATTCACGGCGCAGGCGGTCGATGATGATGTCGAGATGCAGCTCACCCATGCCCGACAGGATGGTCTGGCCCGTTTCCTGGTCGGTCTTGAGGCGCAGCGAGGGATCTTCACCCGACAGCTTCTGCAGCGCCAGCGTCATCTTTTCCACGCCGTCCTTCGTCTTCGGCTCGACGGAGATGTCGATGACGGGGATCGGGAAGCTCATGCGCTCCAGCACCACGGGGTCGGCCGGGTCGGCCAGCGTGTCACCGGTCTGGCTGTCCTTCAGGCCGACAAAGGCGGCGATGTCGCCTGCATGGACTTCGGACAGTTCCTCGCGCTTGTCGGCGTGCATCTGGTAGATGCGGCCGATACGCTCCTTGTGGCCCTTGGTCGTGTTCAGCACGGTGTCGCCGGTCTTGAGCACGCCGCGATAGACGCGCACGAAGGTCAGCGTGCCGTATTTGTCGTTGATGATCTTGAAGGCGAGGCCGGCAAACTTGCCATCCGGGTCAACCGGGATGATCGGCAGCTTGTTCTCGTCCACTTCCTCGTCTTCCGGCGGGGCGATGCGGATGCCTTCGACATCGTTCGGCGCGGGCAGGAAGTCGATCACGGCGTCGAGCAGCGGCTGGACACCCTTGTTCTTGAAGGCCGTGCCGCACAGGACGGGACGGAAGTCACCCTTGATGGTGCCCTTCTTGATGCAGCGCTTCAGCGTCGCAACGTCAACGTCGCCCTTGTCGAAATATTCTTCCATTGCCGCGTCATCAACCGACAGCGCGGTGTCCAGCAGGTTCTGGCGCGCCTCGGCGGCCTTTTCCTTCAGGTCGGCGGGAATTTCCTCGTAATGGAACTTCGCGCCCAGCTCGCCACCTTCCCAGATGATGGCGCGCATCTCGATCAGGTCGACCACGCCGACGAAGTTTTCCTCGGCGCCGATGGGCAGCTGCAGCGGGATCGCGACGATGTCCAGCTTCTCCTTCAGCGTGCTGAAGGCGTAGTAGAAGTCGGCGCCGGTACGGTCGAGCTTGTTGATGAAGATGATGCGGGGCACGTTGTAGCGGTCAGCCAGGCGCCAGTTGGTCTCGGACTGCGGCTGCACGCCGGCGACGCCTTCGATGATGAAGATCGCGCCATCGAGTACGCGCAGCGAGCGGTTGACCTCGATGTTGAAGTCAATGTGGCCCGGGGTGTCGATGATGTTGATGCGGTGGCCTTCCCACTCACACGTCACGGCAGCCGAGGTGATCGTGATGCCGCGCTCACGTTCCTGCGCCATGTAGTCGGTGGTGGTGTTGCCTTCGTGCACCTCACCGATCTTATGGGACACACCGGTGTAGTACAGGATGCGCTCGGTGGTGGTGGTCTTGCCGGCATCGATGTGCGCGGTAATACCGATATTGCGAATCAGGGACAGATCAGACTTGGCGGACACGGGGGAACCTCCACAAGACAACACGGGCGCGAACGGGAACCTTTCCCTTTCGCGCCTGCCGGAACCGTACGCTGCTTCCGCCCTCAGTCTTTTTCAAGATGGACGACGCAGACCGGCACAGCGGAACAATGCACCAGACTTCAGTCAGGCTTCATCTACGACGGACGGGCCGCCGCCGCCCCGGCATCGCGGGATGGCGGCTGGCCCCGTCGCAATCAGGCGACAGCGGCCTTCTTTTCCTGAACGCGCAGGATACGGCGCTTCACCGTCATGGCTTCCGGCGTCAGCTTGCGGTTCGGGGTGGACAGCAGGAACGCGTCCAGGCCGCCATTGTGCTCGACCGTGCGGATGCCGTTGGTGGTCATGCGCATGGGAACCGCCATGCCGAGGATATCGGACAGCAGCGAGGTTTCCTGCAGGTTGGGCAGGAAGCGACGGCGGGACTTGTTGTTGGCGTGGCTGACGTTGTTGCCCGTCAGCACGCCCTTGCCTGTGATCTGGCAGCGGCGAGACATTTTATCATCCTCGGATATAACTGTGGCCGAGGCATAAATGCCCGGCAAGGATCGTCTAGATTAGGCGCGGCTTATCGCCAAACCACCGCCAACAGTCAAGATGCATAAGCATGATTCGGCGTTTTTTGTCCGGCATGGGGGGCAAAGCGTGGCATTTCGTCCCCACTTTCCCCCTTGCCTGCTCAGCCAGCCTTCTGGTCGTGGTCGGGGTGCAGTTCGCCCGACTGCACGCTGTGCAGCGCGTTTTCCAGCATGGCCTGCATGGTCTCGCGCCCCATGGTGCGCGACAGCAGCCCCAGCGACCCGCCCAGCAGGGCCGAGGCAATGGCCACCGGCGGCAGGTTTTCGCCCAGCATGTATTCAATGGCCTTGTCCACCACCGCGCCGCAATGGCTCAGTTCGGGGGGGATGGCGTCCCCTTCGGGGGGCTGGTTGTTCGTGTCCGTCATGTCACGGCTCCTTCTAGCGTTCTTCCTGATATGTACTGCCTTGCCGCCGCTGACCAGTGCGGGGCGGCCATGCCCGCGCCACCGCCACGCCCATGCGGGTCAGGTCCCGGCGGCTTCCTCCTCGGCCTGTATCGCCCACATTTCGGCATACAGGCCGCCGCGTTCAAGCAGGGCGCGATGGGTGCCGCGCTCCAGTATCCGCCCCTGTCCCATCACAAGGATTTCATCCACATCGACAATGGTGGACAGCCGGTGGGCGATGATGATGGTCGTGCGGTTGGCGGCCACCATGTGCAGGGCGGCCTGGATGTCCTGCTCGGTACGGGTGTCCAGCGCGCTCGTCGCCTCATCCAGCAGCAGGACGCGCGGATTCTTCAGGATGGTCCGCGCGATCGCCACGCGCTGCTTTTCCCCGCCCGACAGTTTCAGCCCGCGTTCGCCCACCCGCGTGGCGTAGCCTTCGGGCAGGGTCATGATGAAGTCATGGATGCAGGCCAGCTTCGCCGCCTGCTCCACCTCCGCCTGCGTGGCGCCAAGGCGGCCATAGGCGATGTTGTAGCCGATCGTGTCGTTGAACAGGATGGTATCCTGCGGCACGACGCCCACGGCCCCGCGCAGGGCCGCCTGCGAATAGTCGCGGATGTCGTGCCCGTCGATCAGGATACGGCCCGCCGTCACGTCATAGAACCGGAACAGCAGGCGGCTGATGGTGGACTTGCCCGCCCCCGTCGGGCCGACAATGGCCACCCGGTGGCCCGCGGGCACGTGGAAGCTGACCCCGCGCAGGATCTCGCGGTCGGGGCGGTAGCTGAAATGCACGTCCTCGAAGCGGATGTCGGCGGCGGGCGCTTCATCCAGCCGCGCGGGCAGGCCGAGCGCGTGCGTGGAATCGGTAATGTCGGCCTGCTCGTCCATCAGGGCGAACATGTGTTCAAGGTCCACCAGTGAATTGCGCAGCGAGGAATAGACACTGCCCAGGAAGTTCAGCGGCAGGTAAAGCTGCATGAGGTAGGTGTTGACCAGCACGAAATGCCCCACGGTCATGCGGCCTGCCTCCACATCGCGCCCGGCCATCAGCATGACGGCGATCAGGGCGACCGCGATGATGGCAGCCTGCCCGAAATTCAGGCCGTTGAGCGAGATCTGGGTGCGGATGGCGGCGGCCTCGTACCGCCGCTGCGCGTCCTCGTAGCGCCTGCGTTCGTGTTCCTCGTTGCCGAAATACTTGACCGTCTCGTAATTCAGCAGGCTGTCCAGCGCCTTCCAGCTGGCCTCGCTGTTGATGTCGTTCATCTGGCGGCGCAGCCCGATCCGCCACGAGGTGAACTTGATGGTGAACACCACATACGCCGCCACCGCCACCAGCATCACCGCCGCGTACCGCCAGTCGAACAGCCGCCAGATCACGATGATGACCATCAGCGCCTCGATCAGGGTCGGCACCACGTTGAACACGCCCACGCGCAGCAGGGTCTCGATCGCTTCCGTCCCGCGCGCGATCGCCCGCGTCACCCCGCCCGACTGGCGGTTGAGGTGAAAGCGCAATGATAGCTGGTGCATGTGCGTGAAGCTGCGCATGGCCGCGATCCGGCTTATGCGGTAGCGCAGCGGGGCGAACAGGGCGTCGCGCAGTTCCCCCAGGCCCGCCGCCGCCATGCGCAGCAGGCCGTAGCCCACGATCAGCACCAGCGGCATCATGGCCGCGCGCCCCGCCACGGGCTGCAGGGCGTCAATCACCCGGCTGTAGGCATAGGGCACGCCAATGGTGGCGACCTTGGCCGCGACCAGCAGGATGCACACCCCCACCACGCGCAGGCGGGTGCGCAGGTCATGGCGGGGCCACAGATAGGGCAGAAGGCCGCGCAGCGTGGCGGCGGCGGAACGTTCCGGCAGCGCCTGCCGGGTCTTGTCGGAAACAGCCATGTGCACGGAATGTGGCATACGTTGCGCGTTTTGCAACCCATATCTCCCTGCCGCCGCGGAACGCCGGAAGGATTGTCAGCCCACGGGGCAGCCGTTATGCCAGCCATGGCCCGAAGGACAGGGATGGATCATGTCACGTAACCTCGATGGTTTTTTTCGTCATATCGCCGCGTGCAACACAGCGGTGCTGCCCGGCGGGCGGCTGGAATTCCGGCTGGGCACCCAGCCCGCGGGCTGGGTGCAGCCCGACCTGCTGCCGGTCCTGCTGCGCCACGGCATGACGCATGCGGGGGACAGCGTTACCCTGGATGACCCCACAAGGCTGGAACAGGTCGGCGAGGCCATGGCGCGCGAGGGGGTGTACCGCTCCCACCACGAACTGTTTGATGTCTGGACCGACATGGGCCGGCCGCCGGTGGCCCGCATCGACCGGGGCGCGCTGCCGCTGTTTGGCCTGATGGCGGCGGGCGTACACCTCAATGGGCTGGTGCGGCGGCCCGACGGGCTGTACCTGTGGATCGCCCGGCGGTCCATGACCAAGCGGCTGGACCCCGGCAAGCTGGACCACCTGGTGGCGGGCGGCATCCCGGCGGGCCACACGGCGGCGCAGGCGCTGGTAAAGGAAGCGGCGGAGGAAGCCAGCCTGCCGCCCGAACTGGTGGCGCGCGCGCGCCCCACGGTGGATATCCGCTACGCGCTGGACCGGCCCGAGGGGCTGCGCCGTGACGTGCTGCACTGTTTCGAACTGGAACTGCCGCCCGATTTCGTCCCCGTGCCCGCTGATGGGGAGGTGGAGGAATTCCGCCTGATCCCGCTGCGGGAAGCCTATGTGCTGGTCCGCGATACCGATGCGTTCAAGTTCAACGTGAACCTTGTGCTGATCGACCTGTTCCTGCGCACGGGCATGATTGACCCCGCCACCCCCGAAGGCCAGCGCCTGCGCCACGGCCTGACCGGCTGGCACGCCCCGAAAACCGACTAATCCACCGCCCGCGCGCAAGGACCATGCGATGACCCTCCCTCCCGTTCCCCGCAAGATACCCCGCACCATCACGCAGCTTGGCCGCACGCGGCAGGATGAATATGCGTGGATGAAGGATGACAACTGGCAGAACGTGCTGCGCGACCCGTCCCTGCTGCGCCCTGACATTGCCGGGCACCTGCGGGCGGAAAACGCCTATACGCAGTCCGTCCTGTCCGGAACGGAACCCCTGCAGGAACAGCTTGTGGCGGAAATGAAGGGGCGGATACAGCCCGACGATACCTATCCCGCCCTGCCCCACGGGCCGTTTTCCTACCAGACCGGCTATGCGGCGGGTGCGCAGTATCCCGTCTACAGGCGCTATCCCGCAGGCCGGCCACAGGCGGAAGAGGTGCTGCTGGATGTCAACGCGGCGGCCAGCGGCCACGACTATTACGCCATCGCCACCGCCAGCCACAGTCCCGACCACACCCTGTTCGCCTATGCCGAGGATACGCAGGGGTCCGAAATCTACCGCATCCATATCCGCAGGCTGGCCGGTACGGGCGGCATCCCCCTGCCGCCCGTTGACAACTGTAGCGGGGCGTTCGTTTTCTCGCCCGACAGCCGGTTCCTGTTCTGGGTCTGGCGCGATGAACATGGCCGCCCGGCCCGCGTCTATCGCCGCCGTATCGGGGAAGATACGGATACGCCTGTGTATGAGGAACCCGATCCCGGTTTCTTCGTGGGCGTGGACGCGACGCGTTCGGGCGGATGGATCATCATCTCCACCGGCAACCACGATACGTCCGAATCCTGGCTGGTCCCCGGCCATGACCCGCTGGCGGCCCCCGTATGCGCCGCCACGCGCCAGACGGGGCTGATGTACGGGCTGTACCATCAGGGCGAAAACTTCCTGATCCTGACCAATGCCGACGGCGCGTATGATTTCAAGATCATGACCACGCCGGACAGCGCGCCGGGACGTGAGAACTGGCGCGACCTGATCGGGCATGAACCCGGCCGCTACATCACCGACTGCATGGTCTGGTCGGGCCATGTCGCATGGCGCGAACGCCGGGATGCGAACACCCGCATCGTCATCCGTGACCTGGGGGGCCAGACCCATGCGCTGGAACCCGACGAAGCCGCCTACGACCTGACCTTCGCCGGCGGTTACGAATACGACACGACCGAACTGCGCTATATCTACCAGTCCCCCACCACGCCCCGGCAATGGCATGCGCAGGACATGGCGACGCGTGCGGACCGGCTGCTCAAGCAGCAATCCGTGCCATCCGGCCATGACCCGGCGCAGTACCGCTGCTGGCGGCTGGTGGCGCAGGCCCCGGATGGCGAACAGGTGCCCATAACCGTGCTGGGCCGCCATGACACGCCCATCGACGGGTCCGCCCCGCTGCTGCTGTATGGCTACGGGTCCTATGGCCACGCCATCGACCCGGTATTTTCCACCCGCACGCTCAGCCTTGTGGACCGGGGATGGTTCCATGCCATTGCCCATGTGCGCGGCGGTTCGGAAAAAGGCTGGAACTGGTTCCTTGGCGGACGTGGGCGCAACAAGCCCAATACCTTCACCGATTTCATCGCCTGCGCCACCACCCTGACCGACGCGGGCTTTGGCGCGCCGGGGCGAATCGTGGCCGATGGCCGTTCGGCGGGCGGCATGGTGATGGGGGCGGTCGCGAACATGCGCCCCGACCTGTTCGCGGGGATTGTGGCGGTGGTGCCGTTCGTGGATGAACTGAACACCATGTCCGACGACACCCTGCCCCTGACCCCGCCGGAATGGCCCGAATGGGGCAACCCGCTGACCGACCCGGACGCCTATGACCTGATCGCGGGCTACGCCGCGTATGAACAGGTGGCCCCGCGCGCCTATCCCGCCATCCTGGCCATGGGCGGGCTGACCGACCCCCGCGTCACCTACTGGGAACCGGCGAAGTGGGTCGCGCGGCTGCGCGACAATACCCGGTCGGACCGGCCCATCATGCTGCGCACGAATATGGAAGCGGGACACAGGGGGGCGACGGGACGCTTCGATTCCCTGAAGGAAGCCGCCCTGATTCATGCTTTTGCCCTGTGGGCCGTTGAAACGACGCCCCCGACATAGGATTAATGTCCCTGGTGGAACGATTTCGTTAACACCAGCACCCGTGTCGACACAGCCCGTTTTCCAGAGGAATGACCATGACGGATCCCTACAACGCGGATCAGGAGCAGGCAGGCGCCCCCATGCCGGGCCGCCGCATGGATCCTGCATCCGCGATGCGCACCTTCCGGTCATTCAGCGAAACGCAGCGCACGCAGCGCATGGCGCGTGCGGGACTGGCGCTGTTCTTTGTGCTGCTGGCGCTGTACACCGTGCGCGGTTTCCTGCCATCGCTGATCTGGGGCTGCATATTCGCCATCGCCTCGTGGCCGCTATACGCGCGGGCGCGCGGGCGGTGGCGTTCACGCGCGCACCAGATCCTGCTGCCAGTCCTGTTCACGCTGGTCATCGCCCTGATCTTCATCGGGCCACTGGCGCTGTTCGGGCTGGAAGCGGGACGCGAGGCGGAAAGCGTGCTCAGGCTGCTGAATGATGCCCGCCATTCCGGCATTCCCCTCCCCCCATGGGTCAGCCGCCTGCCCTATGGGCAGCAGACGGTTGAAACATGGTGGAACGACCACCTGAAAAATCCTGCCGATGTCTCCGCCCTGCTCGGGTCCATGAATATCGGGCAGGGCGTGAAGGTCACCCAGCAGCTTGGATCGCAGGTGCTGCACCGCGTGCTGCTGTTCGCCTTCGCCCTCCTGACGCTGTTTTTCCTGCTCAAGGACGGGGATTCGGTCATCCGCCAGTCCCTTAACGTCTCCCGCCGCGCCTTTGGCAAAAGGGGGGAGCGGATCGCATTGCAGATCATCGCATCCGTCCACGGGTCGGTATCGGGGCTGGTGCTGGTGGGCATTGGCGAAGGCATGCTGATGGGCCTGGCCTATCTGGTCGCGGGCGCGCCCCACCCGTTCCTGTTTGGCGTGATAACGGCCATTGCCGCCATGATCCCCTTCTGCGCCCTGATCGCCATCAGCGCCGTCGCAATCCTGCTGGTCATCAATACCGGGGCGGTGCTGACCGCCATCGCCATCATCCTGTTCGGCATCGCCGTGATCCTGCTGGCGGACCATCTGGTGCGCCCTGCCCTGATTGGCGGCTCGACCCAACTGCCCTTCCTGTGGGTGCTGACGGGCATTCTGGGTGGGGCGGAAAGCTGGAGCCTGCTGGGGCTGTTTGTCGGGCCAGCCATCATGGCGGTGCTGCACATGCTGTGGCTGAACTGGAGCCGCGCGCGTTACTGACGCGGCCTGCGGCGGATACAAAAAAAGCACCCTGTTACAGGTGCTTTCCGTTGGGGCATGCGCCCGGAATCTTCAATCGCAGACAGGGATATCGGGCAGGCGGGATTCGAACCCACGACCCCCAGTCCCCCAGACTGATGCGCTACCAGGCTGCGCTACTGCCCGCCTGTCTGCGATGCGCAGGGTGTAGCAGGCCCGCAGGGGGACGGCAAGCCACGATCTGCGCAAAAAATGAAAAAAACCGGATAAATCAGACCGGCACCATGTCCCGCAGGGCCTGCAGTTCCACCAACACGCCACGCAGGCTGTCGCGCAGCACGGTGTTTTCCGCCTGCAGGCGTTCAAGTTCGATCATGACGAGCTGTTCCAGCGGTATTTCCGCTTCATCCCCCTTCCCGCCTTCCGGCGGCGTCGCGGCCTCGGGCACCGTTGCCGCCGGGGCCGGCGCTTCTTTCGCCACAGGCTGCACCGGCAGGGGCGCCGTGGGTTCGGCGGGGGCCGTATCGGCTGCCTGTATGGTGGTTTCCTCGATAATCGTGACCTGTTCGATCACCGTGGCGGTTTCGACCGGCTGCACGTGTTCGGGCGCGGGCGCATGGGCAGGGCCATCAGCCGCGGCCTGCGCTTGCGCCACCGGGGCGGCCGGGTCCACCACCGCATCGGGAATGACTGTAGGAACAGCAGGGATTTCTGGCGTAGCTGGCGTGGCCATGCCGGCAGGTGACGGGCCAGCGGCAAGGGTCATCCGCCCCAGTTCGGCCTGCGCCTGCGCAATCGACAGCTTGCGGACGTACAGCAGGTCGGCGATCTGGCGCAGCACGGCGATATCCTGCGGGCGGTAATAACGCCGCCCCACCTGCCCCCGCACTGGCTGCAATTGCGGAAAGCGGGATTCCCACATACGCATGACATGCTGGGCCAGGCCGAGTTCACGCGCGACCTCATAGATGGGCAGGCCGTCCATGCCCGACTGGGTCATGTCGTGCGCGGGGGCTGCGGTACCGTCCGGGTCACGCTGCGTGCTCATTCCTCGTCTCCTTCCGGCGGGATTTCACCATCGGACTGTCCATTGACATGGGCACGAAGCAGCTGGCTGGGGCGAAACACCAGCACAGAACGGGGAAGAATCGGGACTTCCACGCCTGTTTTCGGGTTGCGGCCCGTACGCTGTCCCTTCTGCCGGACAGAGAATGTGCCGAACCCGCTTATTTTCAGGGTGTCGCCGGTTTCAAGTGTCCGTGCCATCCGTTCCAGAATATCTTCCAGAATATCGGCGGATTCATGGCGGGACAGCCCGACCTGATCATATATCTGTTCTGCCAGAGTGGCGCGCGTCACGGTGCTCATGCGTAAACGTTATGCATGCGCGCCATCATCGTCAATTGAATGTATTCAATGATCGGGCGGTTTATTGCGCGCCCATTTCAATGTGGTACCGAAACGACATCACAGCCGCGCCAGCGCCGACCCCCATGTCAGGCCGCCGCCCAGCGCTTCCATCAGCACAAGGTCGCCCTTGCGGATGCGCCCGTCCCGCACCGCTTCGTTCAGCGCCAGCGGGATGGAGGCCGCCGACGTATTGGCATGCCGGTCCACCGTCACCACCACCCGGTCGGCCGGAAGCGCAAGCTTGCGCGCCACACCGTCGATAATGCGCAGGTTGGCCTGGTGCGGCACCAGCCAGTTCACATCCGCATGGGTCAGGTTATTGGCGGCCAGCGCCTCATCGACCGAGGACGACAGCTTGGCCACCGCATGGCGGAACACCTCGCGCCCGTTCATGCACAGGTGTGCGGGCCTGTCATGCCGCCCGGTGGCGCCGTCCACATACAGCAGGTCACCGTACTGGCCATCGGAATGCAGGTGGGTGGACAGGATGCCGGCATCCCCATCCTGCTTCCCGGCGGCGGTCAGGAACACAGCCCCCGCGCCATCGCCAAACAGCACGCATGTCCCCCGGTCCGACCAGTCAAGGATACGTGAATACACTTCGCTGCCGATCACCAGCGCGGAACGGGCCTGTCCGCTGCGAATCAGCGAATCGGCCATCGACAGGGCATAGATGAAACCCGAACATGCCGCCGCAAGGTCGAACCCGAATCCGGACGTCATGCCCAGCTCGGCCTGCACGCGCACGGCGGTGGAGGGAAAGGCCTGGTCCGGCGTGCTGGTCGCGACGATCACCGCATCGACATCGGCCGGTGCCGCGCCCGCGTATTCCAGTGCGCGACGCGCGGCCTGCGCGGCCATGGACACGGCGGTATCGTTTTCACCGGCGATATGGCGCTGGCCAATGCCGGTGCGGCCACGGATCCATTCATCGGATGTATCGAGCCGGGATGCCAGCTCGTCATTGGTAACGATCCGCTCAGGCAGATAACCGCCGAACCCGGACAGAAGCGAGCGTTTCGCCGTCATGCCTGTTTTTCCACCAATCTCATCTTACATGCATGGGTGGGAACAGCCCTGACAGCCTGCCTGCCCCACCGGATGCCACAGGGTCAGGATGCAGGAACCGCCTGCTGCTGGTCCGGCGCCGCCTTGACGGATGTCAGCTTTTCCATATGCGCAAGGCGATCACGTATGCCGTCGGTAAAGCGGTGCGTGACCATGTCCATGGCCACGTCAACCGCGGCGGCGAACCCTTCGGCATCCGTGCCGCCATGCGACTTGACCACAACGCCATTCAGGCCGACGAACACCGCGCCATTGTACCGGCGCGGGTCCAGCCATTCCTTCATCCGTTCCAGCCCCGGCCGCACCAGCAGGTAGCCGATCCGGCCCAGCAGGCTGGAGGTAAAGACCTGCCGCAGGAGGGTGAACGCCATTTTCAGCGCGCCTTCCCCGGTTTTCAGGGCCACGTTGCCAGTAAAGCCGTCCGTCACCACCACGTCGGTCGTGCCCGCCGTGATGTCGTGCCCTTCGACAAAGCCGTGGAACTGCCCGGCCAGCGCGCTGCCACGCAGCACCTCGGCCGCCTGACGCAGGCGTTCGTCGCCCTTCAGCTCCTCCGACCCGACATTCAGCAGGCCGATCGTGGGGGCGGGCAGGCCCAGCACCGCCTTGGCGAAGGCTTCGCCCATGATGGCGAATTCAACCAGGTTGCGCCAGTCGCACGATACGTTCGCGCCGAGGTCGAGCATGACCACGTCGCCGCGTGTGGTGGGGCTGAGCGCCGCCATTGCCGGGCGGCTTATGCCGGGGAGTGTCTTGACCACGATCTTGGCCAGCGCCAGCATCGCCCCGCTGTTGCCAGCGGATACAACGCCCTGCGCAGCCCCCTTGGCCACCGCGTCCATGGCCAGCCGCATGGAGGAATCGCGCACGCGCAACGCCGCCGTGGGCTTCATGTCCATCGGGATCGCCGAACCGGCCGGAAGGATTGTGCAGATGGCGGCCGCGCGCGGATGGCGGCTGAGAAGGCCGGACAACGTCGCCTCATCCCCGACCAGAAGGATTCTGGCCGAAGGATGTCGGTCTGCTGCAATCGCCAGTCCGGCCACTACAACTTCCGGACCGCCATCCCCACCCATGCCGTCTATGGCCAGGGTGTAGGACCCAGTCTCGGAAAAGGAGGAACCTGTCTCGCTCATGCTCGTCTTGTGCCGGGTAAGAAAGGAACGCGCAAGATCAGGGAGTACAACTTTGGCACATCCCTATCCCCGCGCGACCCGGACAGGACGGCCACAGGCACGCCCGAAGGCGCGGCCCACGCGCGCCGCGCCCCTGACCGGGTTAATGACGCCAGCAGCGCCCTGTTATCAGGCGCGGACCGCCGTCTTCAGCGCCTTGCCGGCGGAAGCGACCTCGCGGCCATCATAATGCCCGCAATGGCTGCAGACGTGATGCGGGCGCTTGAGTTCGCCACAGTTGGAGCATTCCGCGTGTGCGGGCACGCTCAGCGCAGCGTGGCTGCGACGCATGCCACGACGGGACGGCGAGGTTTTTCTCTTGGGTACAGCCATGGGCCTGGGCCCCTCCGATCTGGATCACAACCGGCAGGCACACCATCGTGGCGATACACCGGTCAGTTATCAATAATTGAGGGGGGCGCTCTAACAGATCATTTGCACTTGCGCAAGAGATGATGCGCAAGGCGCGTAACCCGCGCCCCCCGTTACCTGCCCCTTCCTTTGCGTCAGTTCTGCTTTTTTTTCAACTCGGCCAGGGCGGAAAAAGGCTGCCTGCGCACGGTTTCTTCCGGTTCGGCCTCCTCATTGCCCGCGAATTCGGCCGGAATCGCGCATCCGGGCTTGTGCGGATACGGGTCCAGCGCCAGCGAAAGTTCCTCCGCCGCCAGTTCGCCCAGGTCGATGCTGTCACGGTCATAAGGGATTTCATCGATGGAAAAGGGATCGATCTCGTCATCCTCGCGGAACCGTTCCGCGGGGATGCAGCGCACGGTGAACGATTCCGCCAGCACGTCCTCGAACGCCTCAAGGCTTACGACACATTCCTGTGTCACATGCGCGGTCAGCCAGCCTTCGGCCAGCACCTCCCCATCCTGTCCCGGCGCCAGCCGGTAGCGGCAGGACAGGTCACGCAGGCCGGGTATCCCGAACCGGCGCGCCAGCCTGCGGCATTCCGCGTCCGATGCCTCGACCACCGTTTCCATGCCACGGGCCGGGATGCGGCCCACGGCAAGCGGGCGGGAAAATTCTGCATCCATGTCGTATTACTCCTGCGCGTCTGTTCACGGGGCCTGCGCCGTGGCGCCCACATGGTGGAAACATGGTCCCGGCTGTCGTGTTTTTCCACCGCCGGGGCGATCTGTGATTGACTTCATTTTCCCAATCGGGCACCGGAAAGACGAACCGCATTTTCGCGCCATGCCTTATTGCAGGATATTTTCCGGACCATGAGGTCACCACAGGACACCCCGCCCCGTTCGCGTTCATTACGCCTGTTTTCGTGCGCTGTCATCGGGGCAGGGATCGCGCTGTCGGGATGTTCGGTGTTCAAGCCCAGCACCATCCAGCGCGGTTCCCTGGTCGAGGCGGACGATTACAAGAAACTGAAGGTCGGCGAGACCACGCGCTCGGACGTGATGGATGCGCTGGGTTCCCCCACGGGGCGCGCCACGTTCGATGACAATACGTGGCTGTACATGTCCATGAAGCAGGTCATCATCCCCATAAGCTTCCCCCGCGTGCGCAAGCAGGACATGGTGGTGCTGACATTTGACCAGGGCGGCGTCCTGCGCAACATGCGCACCCTGCACAAGGATGACGCGCGCTACGTCGCCATGGCGCCCGGCAAGACGCCCACGCCGGGCACCAAAATCAACATCATGCAGCAGATCCTGGGCAATGTGGGCCGCTACAACCCGCTTAGCCAGATGAGCAGCACCTACGGCGGCAGCACCGGCCCGATGAACAGCATGAACGGCGGCCCCGGCCATGGCGGGGCGGGCAACTCCCTGCCTTGATGTCCTGCCCTGCCGGACCGTTCAGGTCGGCAGCACGATCCTGACCCGCGCACCGCCCAGCGGCCCCGTTTCCAGCCTGATATGGCCGCCATGGGCGTGAATGATGTCGCGCGCGATCGCAAGGCCCAGCCCGGTCCCGCCTTCCTTGCCGCTTTCGAACGGGCGGAACACGCTTTCGCGCCGCGCCTCATCCACGCCGCACCCGTCATCATCGACATACAGGATGACCTCCCTGCGTCCGCGTTCGGCTGACAGTTCGATGCGGGTGGCGTGCCTGCGGGCGTTTTCCACCACATTGTTCAGGACACGGCGCAGGGCGTTGCCCCGCCCCGTCACGCTCAGCCCCGCGGGCGCAATGGAACCGATGCTGGCCTGCGCGCCCATGCGGCGCAGGGCGACCACGCATTCCTCGAACAGGTCCTCGACGCGGATGACAACGGGTTTTTCCGCCCCCTCGCCCCGCGCAAAGGACAGGTAGCCTTCGATCATATGCTCCATTTCCACGATATCGCCGATCATGTCGGCAATATCGGGCTGCAGTCCGGCCGCGTCGACCCGGCCCGTACGCGGCAGCATGGCCAGCGACAGGCGCAGCCGGGTCAATGGCGTGCGCAGGTCATGCGATACGCCGGCCAGGACGGTCGTGCGCTGTTCCACGAAGCGGTTGATGCGGTCACGCATGCGGTTGAAGGCGATGGCCGCCTTGCGGATTTCCTGCGCGCCCTCGGGCACGATGGGCACGGTGTCGCGCCCCAGCCCGAACAGTTGCGCCGCGCGCGCCAGCCTGCGTATGGCGCGGACCTGGTTGCGCATGAACAGCGCCGCGATCAGGAACAGCACCAGCGCGCTGCCCGACGCCCATGCCACGAACAGCCATACCGGCGCCACGTCCAGCCGTTTGCGCAGGGCTACGACCTGCAGCACCCCGATGGGCGTCTGCACGCGGATCACCACGCGATGATGCGCCTGCTTCCAGTCCACGAAACTGGGCAGGCGCACATTCGCCCGCAGGTCGCGCACCAGGTCGTCATCAATGGGGCCAAGCACATGGTTGGAGCCGCGCCGGTCCAGCCTTTCCCCTTCGTGCAATGTCATGACCAGGCCCGCGCGCCGCCCGGCGTCATCCAGTATCCACTGCCTGTCGGCGGGGGACGGATAGCGTTCCAGCAGGTCCAGCGTCATGGCGATGGTGGTGGCCATGTCGCCCGACAGGCGGCGTGAGACGATCTGCAGGTAATTGCCGTAAAACAGTTCCAGCGAGATGGCCTGCGTGGCCAGCAGCGGAATGAACCCGATCAGCAGCATGCGCCCCAGCAGCGACCGTGGCAGGACCCGCCGGACCAGGCGTTCACGCACCCTGCGCCACCCCTGTAGCGGGGGCGCGTATTCGGTGCCGGGATGCGACTCCATGTCCATGGCTTTACCTTGACTGCGGACACAAAAAAGCCGGCTCCCTGCTGGGGCCGGCTTTTTTGTGGGTCAGACCCATATCCCGATAACGGTCGGCTTAGAAGCCTTCACGCTCCAGGCGCTTGCGCTCCATCTTGCGGGCGCGGCGCACGGCTTCGGCAGCCTCGCGCGCCTTGCGCTCGGACGGCTTTTCATAATGACGGCGCAGCTTCATTTCACGGAAGATGCCTTCGCGCTGCATTTTCTTCTTGAGGGCCTTGAGGGCCTGATCAACATTGTTGTCACGAACGAGAACCTGCACTGGGTCGTCAACTCCTGATCTGCCATCCGGTATGGATGATCCATGAAACTGAAACTTGGGGAACGTCCGCCCGAGGCCATTCCCTTCGTGCGATTCCCAAACGGGCCGCACCTATATCACACTCACACACGGCAACACAAATCATTCCCGCATCCGGCGCCAAATGATTTTCGTGCTCCGCATTGCGCGCCAACGCTGTCATATACATGTTCCCCGAAACAGGAAGGGTGTTTGTGTCCATGACGCTGCTCAAGATCGCCCGCATGGGCCATCCGGTGCTGCTGCAGCCCGCATTGCCGGTGGCCGACCCGCAGGCCCCTGCCATCCGCACGCTGGTGGCCGACATGATCGAGACCATGCTGGACGCGGGCGGCGTGGGACTGGCCGCGCCCCAGGTGCACCAGAGCCTGCGGCTGTTCGTCTACCGCGTGCCCGAAACCCGCAGCACGGGCGAGGACGATCCCCCCCGCCTGCCCGCCGCCCTGATAAACCCGGTGCTGGAGCCGGTTGATGATGACATGGTGGACCGGATGGAGGGCTGCCTGTCCATTCCCGGCCTGCGGGGCTGGGTGCCGCGTTACCGCCGCATCGCCTGGCGCGGCGTGAATGCGCAGGGGCAGGAAACACACGGCATTGCAACCGGCTTTTTGGCCAATGTATTCCAGCATGAATACGACCACCTGAACGGAATCCTCTATCCCATGCGCATGACCGACCTTGGCCGGATGGGATTTGATACCGAAATGGCACGTTACGGAGAGCGCCCATGACCCCTTCCGCCCTGGTAGCCGCCGCGACATCCGCGCTGGAACCGCCCGCGCTCCAGAACTCACCGCAAGGTGATGCGCTGCTGCGCCGCTTCCTGGCCGACCCGCGCGCGGGCAGCCAGCCATGGACGGTCGCCCTGCTGCGGCAATGCGTGGGGGAGGATGCGGACCTGCTGTTTCCCGATGGCATGGCGCAGGTGGCCGAATCGTGCTTCGACCTCATGGACCGCGACATGCTGGCCGCCACCAACAGCTTCCGTAGCCGCAAGATCAGCCGCCGCGTCCGCGCGGCCATGCTGTTCCGGCTGGACCACGCCGCCCCGCACCGCGCCGCCATACGCCAGGCGCTGGCCGTGCTGATGGTGCCGACCCATGCCCGCGCCCTTGCCCGCACGCTGGGGCGCAGCGTGAACGCGATATGGCAGGCGGCGGGGGATACCGCCACCGGCTTCACCTATGTGACCAAGCGCATCACGCTGAGCGGCGTTTATGTCTCCACCCTGCTGTTCTGGCTGACGCGGGGGGGCAACCCTGCCTCGGTGGAGGAATTCCTTGATCGCCGCCTGTCCGAGGTCGGCCGCCTCACCCGCCTGCGCAACCGCCTGACCGGCCGTATCGCCTGAACGGTTTCGCGGACGTGACAGCCCCCGCCCGCCCGCCATCGACCCGCCATGCGCCCGCTGGCGCGGGGGTGGAACTGCTTTTCCTGCGCGATGAGGACATGCGGCAGGCGCAGGACCTGCTCATGCTCGCCTGCCGGTCGTTTACGGCCATCATAGACGACGCCCTGCATGCCTATGGCCTGGGGCATGCGCATTACCGCATCATGCAGGCGGTGGCCCTGCAGCCCGGCATGGCCGTGGGCGCCCTGCTGGATACGCTGGGCATTACCAAGCAGAGCATGAGCCGCGCGCTGGGCGAACTGCTGTCCATGGACCTTGTACGGCAGGAAACGGCGGCAGGAGACAGGCGGCGGCGGGAACTGCACCTGACCGCGCGCGGAAGCGAGATTGAAAACCATCTGTTTTCCCTGCAACGTGAGGTCCTGCTGCGTGTGTACCGCAACGCGGGCGGCAAGGCGGTTGATGGCTTCCGCCGCGTCATGCACGGGCTGATAGACGAATCGGATGCGCCCGGCGTATCCACCGGTGCCCTTCACCCTCCAGACCGGAGTTCCCCATGATCCAGACGGCCTGCGACTCCTCCCTGCCCCGCGACAGCATGATCGTGGATGCACATGTGGTCGTGGTCGATGATGATCCCCGCCTGCGCCGCCTGCTGCAACGCTACCTGAGCGAGCAGGGATTCCGCGTCAGCGCCGCATCGTCCGCGCAGGAAGCCCGTCAGGTGCTGGGTTTCATGCAGCCCGATGCGCTGGTGCTGGACATTACCATGCCGGGGGAAAACGGGCTGGAACTGACGCGCGAGCTGCGCCGCGAAAAGCTGGATTTTCCCATCCTGCTGCTGACCGCGCGCGGCGAGCCGGAGGACCGGATCATCGGGCTGGAAGCCGGGGCGGATGACTATCTGGCCAAGCCGTTCGAACCGCGCGAGCTGCTGCTGCGGCTCAAGGCGCACCTGCGCCGCTTTGTCCCCCCCGCCCCCAGCAGCAACCTGCGGATCGTGCGGCTGGGGGAGCTGGAATTCGACCCCGTGCGCGGCCTGCTGTCCAACGCGCAGGGAATCGTGCACCTGACGGGGGGCGAGTCGGCCCTGCTGTCCGTGCTGGCCCGCCATCCCAACGAAATCCTGTCGCGCACCGACATCGCCACCACGCTGGACATGGAGGAAATCGGGGAACGCGCGGTGGACGTGCAGGTCACCCGCCTGCGCCGCCGGATCGAACCCGACCCGCGGGAGCCACGTTTCCTGCAGACGGTGCGGGGCAAGGGCTATGTGCTGAAACCCGGCTTGTAAGCGGCTGTTTGAAAACAAATCATTGATAAAAAACAATAAAATTTTTTGGATGCCGCCTTTTTCTCAAAAAGGCGGCGTTCTTTCGAAGCTTTTGCAAAAAGCTTCACCAAAAATTTCTGTCTGTCCTGCGGAACATAAACAGCGCCAGAATCAAAAACGGGCCGGCATGAATACCATGCCGGCCCGTTCCCTATCACAGCCATAACCCCAACGGGTCAGGCCGCCCTGTTCAGCCGGTCCAGTTCGGCCACCACGGCCTCACCCATTCCCGCCGTATTCACTTCCGTTTTGCCCGCGCTCATGATGTCCGGCGTGCGCAGGCCCCTGTCCAGAACGTTGGACACCGCCTGTTCGATCATCGCGGCGTCTTCCTGCATGTCGAAGGAATACCGCAGCAGCATGGCGAGCGAGAGGATCTGCGCCAGCGGGTTGGCCTTGCCCTGCCCCGCGATGTCCGGCGCGCTGCCATGGATCGGTTCATACAGCGCGGGCGTGCGGCCGTCCTCGCCCTTTGCCCCCAGCGTTGCAGAAGGCAGCATGCCAAGGCTGCCGGTCAGCATGGAGGCAAGGTCGGACAGCAGGTCACCAAACAGGTTGCCCGTCACGATCACATCAAACTGGCGCGGGTTGCGCACCATCTGCATCGCACAGTTATCGGCCAGCATGTGGCTTAGTTCCACGTCGCTGTACTCACGGGCGTGCAGGTCGGTCACGACCTCTTTCCACAGCAGGCCGCTTTCCATCACGTTGCACTTTTCCACCGAGCACACGCGGTTGTCACGCTTGCGCGCCAGATCGAAGGCAACACGGGCCACGCGCTCGATTTCCGCCGTGGTGTAGACCTCGGTGTTGATGCCACGGCGCGTGCCGTCCGGCAGCGTCTCGATCCCGCGCGGCGTGCCGAAATAGATGCCGCCCACCGTCTCGCGCACGATCATGATGTCCAGGCCACGGATGACATCGGGCTTGAGCGTGCTGGCGTCCACCAGGGAATCAAACACCTTGGCCGGGCGCAGGTTGGCGAACAGGCCCAGTTCCTGGCGCAGCTTCAGGATCGCGATCTCGGGCCGGCGGTCAAACCCGGCCGACGCCCATTTCGGGTCGCCCACCGAGCCGAACAGCACTGCATCCGCCGCCCGTGCCGCATCGATCACCTGCTGCGTGATCGGCTGGCCATGCACCGCAAGCGACGCGCCCCCCACCAGGTCCTCGCTGATATCGAAACGGACGCCACGCGCCTGCGCCATCCAGTCCATGATGCGCCGGGCCTCGTGCATGATTTCGGGGCCAATGCCATCGCCAGGCAGGATAAGGAGCTTCTTGGGTGCGGACATGACGTTTCCCATCCGGATAATCTGTTTATGAACGGTTTGCTAAGATGCGGCGCGCGCCCTCAGTCAAGGACGATGTGCGGAATCCACGGCTGCGCCTGTGCGCGGCGCTGCTCGAATGTCGTGATCGCCTTTTCATGCTGCAGCGTCTGGCCGATGTCATCCAGCCCCTCCAGCAGCAGTTGCCTGCGCAGCGGATCAACGTCAAACGGCACTTCCCTGCCATCGGGGCGGATGATGACCTGCCGCGCCAGATCAACCGTAAGGCGGGAATTCGCACCCTGACGGGCATCATCCATCAGTTCCGTGCAGACCTCACGCGGCAGCGCGATGGGCAGGATGCCGTTCTTGAAGCAGTTGTTGTTGAAAATATCGGCGAATGACGGCGCGATCACGCAGCGGATACCGAAATCCAGCAGCGCCCACGGCGCATGTTCCCGCGACGACCCGCAGCCAAGGTTGTCATACGTAATCAGGATCTCGGCCTTGCGGTACGGTTCCCGGTTCAGCACGAAATCGGGGTTTTCCGTGCCATCGGGGCGATAGCGCATCCCGTCAAATGCATGCACGCCAAGGCCGGAGCGCTTGGTGGTCTTGAGGAACCGCGCCGGGATGATCTTGTCGGTATCGATGTTTTCTTCCGGCAGGGGGGCGGCGATGGCCGTAAGGACGGTGAATTTATCCATTGTCAGATCAGCTCCCGCACATCAGTCAGGGTTCCGGTTACGGCGGCGGCGGCGGCCATGGCGGGGGACAGCAGGTGCGTGCGCCCGCCGGGACCCTGCCTGCCCTCGAAATTACGGTTGGAGGTGGACGCGCAGCGCTGCCCCGGCGTCAGCCGGTCGGGGTTCATGCCAAGGCACATGGAACACCCGGCCTCACGCCATTCGAACCCGGCCTCCACAAAGACCTTGTCCAGCCCTTCCTCTTCCGCCTGCGCCTTCACGATGCCCGATCCGGGCACGATCATCGCCCGCACGCCGTGGGCGACCCTGCGGCCTGCGGCAATGCTGGCCGCAGCCCGCAGGTCCTCGATCCGGCTGTTGGTGCACGAGCCTATGAACACGACATCAACCGGCGTGCCCGCGATCTTCTGCCCGGCTTCCAGCCCCATGTAGTCCAGCATGCGCTGCATCTGCGCGCGACGCGACGGATCGGCCTCACTGGCCGGGTCGGCCACGTTGCCGGTCACGGGAATGACGGTTTCGGGGCTGGTGCCCCATGTCAGCACGGGCGTGATGTCTTCCGCGCGCAGTTCCACCACGCGGTCGTAATGCGCCCCTTCGTCGGATGCCAGCGTCTTCCAGTAGGCCACGGCTGCGTCAAACGCTTCGCCCTTGGGCGCAAACGGGCGGCCGCGCACGTATTCGAACGTGGTCTCGTCAGGCGCCACCAGCCCCGCGCGGGCGCCGGCCTCGATCGACATGTTGCAGATCGTCATGCGGCCCGCCATGTCGAGTTCGCGGATGGCGGAGCCTGCAAATTCGATCACATGCCCCGTGCCGCCCGCTGTCCCGATATGGCCGATGATCGCCAGCATGATGTCCTTGGCGGTCACGCCGGGGCCGACCTGCCCCTCGACCACCACCTTCATGTTCTTCGCCGGCTTCTGCAGGATGGTCTGGGTGGCCATCACGTGCTCGACCTCGGACGTACCGATGCCGAACGCCAGCGCGCCCAGCGCACCGTGGGTGGAGGTATGGCTGTCGCCGCACACGATGGTCATGCCCGGAAGCGAGATCCCCTGCTCCGGCCCCACCACGTGCACGATGCCCTGCCGCGCGGACAGCAGCGGGAAATACGGCACGCCGAATTCCTTCACGTTACGTTCCAGCGTCTCGATCTGGTTGCGGCTGTCGGCTTCCTCGATCGGCTGGGTGCGGTCGGATGTGGGCACGTTGTGGTCCACCACCGCGATCGTGGCATCGGGGTGGCGCAGGCGGCGGCCGCTCAGGCGCAGCCCCTCGAACGCCTGCGGGCTTGTGACCTCATGCACGAGGTGCCGGTCGATATAGAGGATGGCCGTACTGTCCGGGAGGGTTTCGACCACATGGCTGTCCCATATCTTGTCGAACAATGTGCGCGGGGCCATCTTGCTATTCCTCTCCCGGACGGAAACAGGCCGCCATCACGCGCAGGGTTCGCACGCGACAGGCAGCCACAAAATCTTGCATGAAAAACGGTTCGCCCGTTTCCACCATTACGGTGGGAAACGGGCGAAGGGTCGGCATGTTACTCGGCGGCGGCGGTGGCGGCGGGGGCCGCAACGTCACGCTTGCGCTCGGCGATACGGGCGGACTTGCCGCGACGGCCACGCAGGTAATACAGCTTCGCGCGACGGACAACGCCGCGACGGACCACGGTGATGTCCGCGATGGTGGGGGAATACAGCGGGAATACACGTTCCACGCCTTCACCGTTGGAAATCTTGCGCACGGTGAAGTTGCTGTTCAGGCCCTTGTTGGCGCGGGCGATCACAACGCCTTCGTAGTTCTGCACGCGCTTGCGGGTGCCTTCGACCACTTCCACGCCGACGCGCACGGTGTCGCCCGGTGCGAATTCCGGCACGGCGCGGATGGCGGTCAGGCGGGCGATCTCTTCCGCCTCGTACTTCTGGATGATGTTCATGATCCGGTCCTCGTTCGATAGGATTACATGTTCAGTTCAGCCGGTCCGCATCGGCATGGGTGCCTGCGGCCCGGGAAATGTCTTGACCCGCGCCCGCCCGGTAGGCGGCCCACAGGTCCGGCCGACGCGCCTGCGTCACCGTCTCGGATGCCGCGCGCCGCCATTTGGCGATCGCGGCATGATGACCGGACAGCAGGACCTCGGGCACGTCGCGCCCGTCCCATTGCGCCGGCTTGGTATAAAGCGGATATTCAAGCAGACCGTCGGAAAAGCTTTCCTCGACCGCGCTTTCGCCCGACCCCATTACGCCCGGCAGCAGCCGCACGCAGGCATCCAGCAGCACCGTCGCCGCCACTTCCCCGCCCGACAGGACATAATCCCCTATCGAGACCTGTTCAGCACCCGAGGCTTCGAGCACGCGCTCATCCACCCCTTCGTACCGCCCGCACAGCACCACAACGCCCGGACCCGCCGCATACCGGCGGATATCCGCCTGCATCAAGCGACGCCCGCGCGGCGTGGGATAGACCAGCGGTCGCCCCGCCAGGTCAATATCGGCAATGGCGCTCGCCACGACATCGGGGCGCATGACCATGCCCGCCCCGCCGCCAAACGGCGTGTCATCCACCACCCGGTGCCGCCCCAGCCCGTATTCACGCATGTCGCGCGCTTCCACCGACCAGATGCCACGCTCCAGCGCGCGCCCGGCCAGCGAATGCCCCAGGGTTCCAGGGAACATGTCGGGAAACAGCGTCAGCGCCGTTGCCTGCCACGTCATGGCTCGCCTGCCTCCCCGGCCGTGCCGGGAAAACATTCGACGGGCACCTCGATCTCATCAGGCTGGCAGATGGCGACCCATCCCGCGCCGACATTCACCACCGGCACGCAGGCCTCGGTGAATGGCAGCAGGATGTTGCCACCCGCGCCGTCAATTTCAAGGCTGGTGCCCGCGCCATAGTCATGGACTGCGGCCACCCGGCCAACCACGCGGCCCGTGCCGTGCTCACGCGCTTCCAGCCCGACCAGATCAGCGAAATAGAATTCGTCCTCATCCGGTTCGGGCAGGCTGGCGCGGGGCACGTACAGCTTGCGGTTGACCATCTGCTGGGCGGCTTCGCGGCTGTCGATGGCATGGCCCGCCGCATCATGCAGCCGGGCCACGCCATTGCCATGCCATGACAGAAGCCACGGGCGGCCAAGGTCGTCGACCAGCCCGGCATAGGTGGCCAGGTCTTCCGCCACGGCGGTGTAGCTGTGCACATGCACAAGCCCCCGCACGCCATGCGGACGACCCACCACACCCATCAGGACATGATCGCGGTTCATGGGATGACTGCCTGCCTTTCCTGCCTGTCTATCGCGCCAGCAGCCTTACGCCGCGGTTGCTTCGGCAGCGGCGGCGGCACGTTCCTGCGCACGCTTCTTGGGCGCGGACTTCTTCGGCTGCTCGTTCCAGGTCGGCTTGGGCGCAAGGCCGGCATTGCCAAGGAAACGGGCCACGCGGTCGGTCGGCAGCGCGCCGTTGGACAGCCAGTGGGTGATGCGCTCGGCCACCAGGCGCACGCGGTCGGCGTGGTCGGAGGGCAGCATCGGGTTGTAGGAACCCACGCGCTCGATGAAGCGGCCATCACGCGGGGAGCGGCTGTCAGCCACGACGATGTGGTAGTAGGGACGCTTCTTCGCACCAGCGCGGGCGAGACGGATCTTGAGGCTCATTTAAGACTTCTCCAGACAGAAAAAAGACAGAAGAAAAAACGGAAACGACGTTATGGGATCAGCCGAAAGGCGGACGCCCGCCGCCGCCGGGGGGGCGTCCCCCATTGGGCATGAGGGCGGACAGGCCCTGACGCATCAGGCCCTTCACCCCCAATTTGCTGAACCGCTTCATCATGGAGGCCATCGCGTCATACTGCTTGAGCAGACGGTTGATCTCCTGCACGGTCGTGCCGGAACCCGCGGCGATGCGCTTCTTGCGCGACGCCTTGATGATGGAGGGCGTGCGCCGCTCCTTGCGGGTCATGGATAAAATGATGGCCTGATGGCGCTTGAGGACGGAGGTATCAAGCTCCTTGTCCCCCAGCGCATCCTTGAGCTTGCCCATGCCGGGCAGCATGCCGAGGATACCGGAAATCGAACCCATCTTGTTGATCTGGCGGATCTGGGCCGCGTAGTCATCAAGATCGAACTTGCCCTGCATCATCTTGAGGGCAAGCTTCTCGCTTTCCTCGTGATCCAGGGTATCGGCGGCCTTTTCCACCAGCCCGGCGATATCGCCCAGCCCAAGGATACGGCCCGCGACACGCTCGGGGTGGAATTCCTCCAGCGCGTCCAGCTTCTCGCCCGAACCCGTCAGCTTGATCGGCGCACCCGTGATGGCGCGCATGGACAGGGCGGCGCCACCGCGTGCGTCGCCATCCATGCGGGTCATGACAACGCCGGTCACGCCCACGGCTTCGTTGAAGGCCTTGGCGGTGTTGACCGCGTCCTGCCCGGTCATGGCATCGACCACCAGCAGGGTTTCGGCGGGACTGGTTTCGGCCCGGATCGCCCGGACCTCATCCATCAGCGCCTCGTCGATCGACAGGCGGCCGGCGGTATCGAGGATGACGATGTCATACCCCTCACGCCGCCCCGTATCCATCGCGCGCTGCGCGATCTGCACCGGGGTCTGACCCGCGATGATGGGCAGCGACGCCACACCCGCGCGTTCAGCCAGCTGAGCCAGCTGCAACTGGGCGGCCGGGCGCTGGGTATCTAGACTGGCCAGCAGCACCTTCTTGCGCTCGCGCTGCGCCAGGCGGCGCGCGATCTTGCCCGACGTGGTGGTCTTGCCCGAACCCTGCAGGCCGACCATCAGGATCGGCACTGGCGGGGCGGCGTTCAGGTTCAGCGGAACCGCGCCCGCGCCGCCCAGCGCGTCGATCAGCGCGTCATTGACGATCTTGGCGACGGCCTGACCGGGGGAGATGCTGTCCAGCACCTCGTGCCCCACGGCGCGCTCACGGACCTTGTTGACGAAATCCTTGACGACAGGCAGCGCCACGTCGGCGTCCAGCATGGCCAGACGGACTTCGCGCATGGCTTCCGTAACATCGGCTTCCGACAGGGCGCCGCGCTTGGCGAGGCCATCGAACACACCGGAAAGCTTGCCTGAGAGGGTCTCGAACAACGTATTTCCCCAAAAGAGGACGCGCCACTGCGCGAACCCTCGCGAAGTGACGTGCCTGATTGTCGGCCGGATTTATCCCCTGCCCCCCGCCATGTCAAGCATTACGGGGCCGCGCATGAAAAACGGCTGCCCGACCATGCCGGGCAGCCGCCTTGACCTTCAGCCCGCTACCGGCAGGCAGACGATCTTACTTCTTCGCATCGTCCGGTGCCGGGGGTGCGGTCAGCGCGCGCAGCTGCTCGTGCAGGCTGGCGACCTTGTCCTGTGTTTCACGGATCTGGTTGAGCTGGTCCGTGGTCAGGATGTCATGGATGCGGATGGCGGTCTGCAGGCGGGCCGCTTCGTGCTGCTGGTGTATCTGGGTGATCTGCTGCTGCAGGCCCACGATCTGGGACTCGTCAACCTTGCCCGGCGTGGCCAGCAGGTCCTGGATCTGCTTGTGGAGCTGGTGCTCCTTGTCCATGTCGGCACGGAAATCGGGATGGCTGTCCTGCAGGATGGCCTTCAGCTTCTTGTGCTGGGCGGCTGTCAGCTGCACGTTACCAAGGAACGGCATGCCAAACCCGCCGGGGCCACCCATCATGCCACAGCCACCCGGCGGCGGGGGAGCGTGATGGTGCGCGGCAACCGCCTGACCGGAGAAACCCGCAGCCATGCCGCCAACAACCGTGGCGGCCAGAATCATTTTCTTCATCATGGGAACCAAGTCTACTCCTGTTATAACGGATTTTCTACCCTGCATGGCTCAGGCCCGTCATGCAAGGCCTGTAAATGCAACGCTACAACACCCCATGTGTTCAATGTGGGCAAACCTTGCTACAAAATGTAAGGCATGCCCGCCTAGCCGAAACGACCCGTGATGTAGTCCTGCGTGCGGTTTTCACGCGGCGCGGTGAACATGCGGTCGGCGCTGTCCACTTCCACCACCTCGCCCATATAGAAAAAAGCCACCTGGTCGGCGCAGCGCGCGGCCTGCTGCAGGTTGTGCGTCACGATGGCGATCGTGAAATCCGCCTTCAGCTCATCCAGCAGTTCCTCGATCCGGGCGGTGGATACGGGGTCGAGCGCGCTGGTCGGTTCATCCAGCAGCACCACTTCGGGCCGGGTGGCGATGGTGCGCGCGATGCACAGGCGCTGCTGCTGCCCGCCCGACAGCGCCGACGCCGAGTCGCGCAGCCTGTCGCGCACCTCCGGCCACAGGGCGACGCGCCTGAGCACGTCCTCCACCCGGGCGTCCATGGCCGCGCGGTCAAGGCGTTCGTGCAGGCGCACGCCAAAGGCGATGTTGTCATAGATCGACATGGGGAAGGGCGTGGGCTTCTGGAACACCATGCCCACGCGCGCGCGCAGCACGTTCAGGTTCACCCGGGGGCCAAGGATGTTGCAGCCATCAAAAATGACCTCCCCCGTCGCGCGCTGGCCGGGATAGAGGTCGTACATGCGGTTGAGCACGCGCAGCAGCGTGGACTTGCCGCACCCCGACGGGCCGATCATGCCGGTCACCTGCCCCTGCGGGAAGTCGATCGAGATATTTTTCAGCGCGTGGTTCGCGCCGTAATAGAAATCAAGGTTGCGCACCGAGATCGCGGCTGGCACCGGCTGTTTTTCCGCCACTGTCATGTTCATTTCCTGTTACGTCCCAACCCCAGCCGCACGGTTATGTTGATCATGAGGATACCCGCCGTAATCAGCAGCGCGCCGGTCCATGCCAGCGCGGTCCAGTCCTCGTACGCCGCGCCGGCGTACTGGTAGATGGTGACCGGCAGGCTGGCCATGGGGGCGGTGGGCGAGACCGACCAGTTCATGTTGCCAAGCGAGGTGAACAGCAGCGGCGCCGTCTCGCCCGATACCCGGGCCAGGGCCAGCAGGATGCCCGTCGCCACCCCGTCGCGCGCGGCGCGCAGGCAGACAAACAGGATGACCCGCCACCGTGGCGCGCCCAGCGCGATCGCGGCCTCGCGCATCGACAGCGGCACAAGGCGCAGCATGTCTTCCGTGGTGCGCACCACGACCGGCACCACCAGCATGGACAGCGCCAGCGCCCCCGCCATGCCGGAAAAGTGGCCCGTCGGCACCACCACGATCATGTAGATGAACAGCCCCACCAGGATGGACGGGGCGGACAGCAGCAGGTCGGATACGAACCGGACCAGGTTGATGAACCGCCCGTCGGTGGCCGTGAATTCCGCAAGGTAGATGCCCACCAGCAGCCCCACCGGCGCGCCGATCAGCACCGCAAGCCCGGTCTGGATCAGGCTGCCGGCAATGGCGTTGGCAAGGCCGCCCCCCTGCCCCGGCGGCAGGGTGACATGCACGAAGGTGACCCAGCGCAGGCCGCCCACCCCGTTGCGCACCAGCACGAACAGGATGGAAAACAGCATGAGCAGCACAAGGACCGTGGCGGCCCAGCACAGGCCCGTCGCCACCCGGTCGACCATGCGCCTGCGCATGTCCGACAGGCTGTTGCCCTGCCACCGGCCCGATGCGCAGGGCGCGATGGCGGCCTGCGCCACGTTATCGCGGCCCGCCATCTATCGGCCCGCCGAGCGGGTGCGCAGCAGCAGCCGCGAACAGACCAGCGTTCCAAGGGAAATCAGCATAAGCAGGAAACCCGCGGCCATGAGGGATGAAAACTTCAGGCTTCCCATCGCGCTTTCGGGAAATTCCAGCGCGATCAGCGATGCGATGGTGTTGCCGGGGGAAAACAGCGACCAGCCGATATGGTTGGCGTTGCCGATGACGAATGTGATCGCCATCGTCTCCCCCAGCGCGCGGCCAAGCCCCAGCATGATCCCGCCGACCACGGATGTACGCGACCACGGCAGGATGATGCGGCGCACGACCTCCCACCGCGTCATGCCCAGCCCGTAGGCGCTTTCCTTCAGCACGGCGGGCATGGACAGGAACACGTCGCGCATGACGGCGGAAATGAACGGCGTGATCATGACCGCCAGGATCATGCCCCCCGTCAGGAAGCCGGTGCCATAGGGCGCGCCACGGAACAGCGGGCCGATGCCCGGCATGCGCCCCAGCGTATGGCTGGCGAATGGTTCCACGTAATGCGCCATGAACGGCACCAGCACCGCAAAGCCCCACATGCCGAAAATGATGGATGGCACCGCCGCCAGAAGCTGGATGAGCGTGCCGATGACGCCCGCGATACGCGCCGACGCGATTTCGGTCAGCCAGACCGCGATGCCGAAGGCCAGCGGCACCGCCAGCGCGATGGCCAGCAGGGCCGTGACCAGGGTGCCGAACACGGGGGCGGCGGCGCCAAAATGCTGGGTTACGGGATTCCAGGCCTTGTCGATGATAAAGGCCGGACCAAAGGTCGCGAACGCGCCGCGCGCGCCCCACGCCATGACGGCCACCATGCCCCCAAGCCCCAGCAGGATCAGGGCGGCGGCGCAACGCACGATGGCGGCGAACGCGGCATCACCGTTTCCCCTTGCCACCCCCATCAGGGCTGAAGGGGATGTTGCAGACCGATCCATACAGAAGACCTCCGCGCCGCCACACGCTTCACTGTTCTCAACATTCGCGCCCGCGGACGCACCGGAATGCGGGGACCAATACTGGACGGAACGGCGGTTCTGCAACCGTCATGATCGCCTGTGGCCCAAGTTTGCACCAGATCGTTGTATTTTTGTGCAATTCCGCAGGCCCGGACCGGTTACTTGCACGCGCTCAGCAGCAGGTCGCGCAGCACGCCGCGCACGGCCTCGACCGACAGGCGCTCCAGCACCAGCGCGTTGGGCTGGACACCGGGCGGCCCCATGCGCCGCGCCACGGTCATGCCACGGGTAAATTCGCCACGGCATTCCACATCGACATGCGCCAGGTGGCCGCTGAACAGGCCGGGGCTGAGCAGCGCCAGCAGCGGGGCCACGGCCCGCAGCGAAACATCCACCCCGCTACCCCGCGCGCCCCCGTTACGCGCCGCCGCCAGTTCGGCATGCACCCGCCCCGCGACGGAGGCCGGCAGGCGGCCCATCGGTTCAAGCTGTTCCATCCACACCGCATCCGCCTTAAGGCGCGCCGTGCAGTCCAGCGGCACAAGGGTCACCGGCACGCCCGCCGCCAGCACCACAGACGCGGCTTCCGGGTCGGCCGCGATATTATGTTCGGCCACAGCCGTGGCGTCGCCATGCACGTAAAACGCCCCCCCGTTCACGATCACCCCATGCAGGTGCGCCGCAATATCGGGGGCCTGCACCAGTGCCAGCGCAAGCGTGGTCAGCGGTCCGGAACAGCATAGGCTGACACTGTCCGCCGGGCATGCGCGCACCGCCTGCAGCAGGTGCAGCGCGCCCAGGCCGTCCTGCCCCGCAGGCAGGTCATGGCCCGTACCCCCGGCCAGCGGCCCCGGGCACCCGGCATGCACGCCCACGTCATCCAGCCCGTACTGGCGCAGCATGTCGCGCGCATGGGCCTGCGCCACCTCGACTTCGGTGGCCCTGCCGCTGAACAGCACCAGCACCGGGCGCACATGGTCGGGCACCTGCAGCGCCGCCAGCAGGGTCGCCATGCCCTGCGCGCCGGGTGTCAGGTCAAGAATGATGGGGCGAGTCATGGGCATCCGTCCTCCAGTGGGTTGCGCGATCATCGGTGGTGGTGGCGTGTTACAACAGTTCAGTCAACATCCGCATGCCGGGGCAGCCAGTACAGCGCGTGCGCCAGCGCCCGGTCCACGCCCCACCACAGCAGCACGGTCATGGCCGCCAGCACCGCGAGCGCGGCGAACATGAGGTCCGTCTGGAATCGGGTATTGGCCGTCTGCATGAGGAACCCCAGGCCGGACGACGCCCCGACCCATTCCCCCACAACCGCCCCGATCGGGGCGATGGCCGTGGCCATGCGCACGCCCGATGCAAAGGACGGCATGGCGGCGGGCAGGCGCACATGCACCAGCACCCGCCACCGCGTGGCCCCCATGGTGCGGGCAAGGTCCATCCACCCCGGTTCGGTCTGGCGCAGGCCATCGCCCAACGCCGACGTGACGGGAAAGAAAATGACCAGCACCGCCATGACCACCTTGGAGGCCATGCCGAATCCGAACCACAGCACCAGCAGCGGCGCCAGCGCGAAAACCGGCACCGCCTGGCTGAGCAGCACCATGGGCATGACCCACCGCCGCAGCGGCGCGCAGACCGCCATGCCGATGGCCAGCACGCTGCCCGCCCCGATTCCCAGCACAAGGCCAAGGACCGTTTCCTCCAGCGTGGTCACGGCGGCGGGGGCCAGTTGCGCGCGCTGCGTCCACAGCGCGCGCGCCACCGCATCGGGACCGGGCAGCATGTAGGGCGGCACATGCCCCCAGCACGCCAGCGCCCACCATGCGGCCAGCAGCCCGGCCAGCGTGACAGCCGGGCGCAGCAGGCGCATGCCCCGTGCCGCAGCCGTGCCGGTCATTGCATCATCCGCCGCAGCAGCACGGACTGCGCCGCCAGCACGCCCGGGTCATCCACCGCGCGCGGCACGGCCCCGGCCGGGACACCCATGGCGTCCAGCCGCGCGGGATGCCCGGACATGAGCAGCATGCGGTCCGCCAGCCGGCAGGCTTCCAGTGGGTCATGGGTAATCAGCACCACGGTGCGCCCCGCCAGCATCCGCCCGGCCAGATCCTGCATCCGTGCCCGCGTCACGCTGTCCAATGCGGAAAAGGGTTCATCCATCAGCACGACGGGCCGGTCTTCATACAGCACGCGCGCCAGTGCGACGCGCTGGCGCATGCCGCCCGACAGCGTGCCCGGCAGGGCCGCCGCGCGCGATGACAGCCCGACACAGTCCAGCAGGCGCCCCGCCCTGCCCCGGTCCGCCCGGTCGCCGCGCAGGCGCGCGCCCAGCATCACGTTGTCCATGACAGTGGCCCATGGCAGCAGCAGGTCCTGCTGCCCCATCCACGCGACCCGCCCGGCAAGCGGCTGCCCGTCCGCCGCCGCCACGCGCCCGTAATCCGGCATGACCAGCCCGCCCAGCATGCGCAGCAGCGATGTCTTGCCAACACCGCTGGCCCCCAGCAGCACGGTCATGATCCCGGCCCCGAAGCACAGGTCCAGGTCCCGGAAAAGCGGTGCGGCCCCGAAGTCCAGCCCCACCCCTTCCAACCGGATGGCAGGGGGCGGGGCCATCATTTTCCGCTCTTGCGCCGGGGATAGGGAATGCCAAGCGCATCACGCGCGGCGGTGGCCATCTGGTCCACGCGTTCGTTGTTCACGTCGCCGGAATGGCCACGCACCCATTTCCATTCAATTTCATGCTTCGCGCTGACATCCAGCAGCCGCCGCCACAGGTCCATGTTCGCCACCGGGTCGCCCGATGCGTTGCGCCACTTGCGCCGCACCCAGCCCGTGCTCCACCGCGTGATGCCATTGCGCACATATTCGCTGTCGGTGTGCAGCACGACACGGCAGGGACGCTTCAGCGCCTCCAGCGCCTCGGCGGCGGCGGTCAGTTCCATGCGGTTGTTGGTGGTTTCCGCCTCGCCGCCCGACAGTTCACGTTCCTGCCCGCGACAGCACAGCAACGCCCCCCAACCACCGGGGCCGGGATTGGGCTTGCACCCGCCATCGGTCCAGATTTCCACCAGATCGGTGGCGGGGGCCGCGTTTTCGACAGGGGCCGCGTCCTCGTTCATCACAGGAAACCTTCATCCATGCGGGACGCGAAGAATTCCATGCGCGCCAGATATTCCAGCGGGTCCTTGCGCGTCACCAGCGCATCCGCGGGCGTATTGATCCAGTCATACAGGCGGGTGAGCGTGAAGCGGATGGCCGCCCCGGTGGCAAGGGTGGCAAGGGCCGCGTCCTCCGCATCCTCCAGCGGGCGGACATGGCGGTAGGATTCCACCATGGCGCGCGCATGGGTTGGCTCAAAACGGCCCGTGTCGTCAAAGCACCAGGCATTGATGGTAATGGCCAGGTCGTAGGCATACCAGTCGGTGCAGGCGAAATAGAAATCAATGATGCCCGACAGCCTGCCGTCACGGAAAAAGACATTGTCGGGAAACAGGTCGGCGTGGATCTGCCCGCGCGGCAGGGACGGGTTGCCGCCCGTGCCGGGCCATGCGGGCAGCACGCGCGCCAGCGTATCGCCAATCGCGCGCACCAGGCCGGGGCGGACCTCATCCCCCCGTGCCCGGCAGGCCTGCAGCAGGCCGGTCCATGCCTGCGGTCCCATGGAATTGGGGCGTTCGGCCACGTAGCCTTCGCCCAGCAGGTGCAGCCGCGCCATGGCCGCGCCCACCTGCGCGCACATGTCCGCATCGACCACCCGCGCGCCACGGCCGGGCAGGAAGGTGGTGATGGCGGCGGGACGGCCGGACAGCGTGCGCAGCGTGCGCCCCTGCCGGTCGGCCACCGGCAGCGGGCACGACAGGCCATGCTGCGCCAGGTACTGCATAAGCCCCAGGAACCATGGCAGTTCATCGGGGTTCACCCGACGCTCATACAGCGTCAGGATGAAGGTGGCCTGTGTGGTCTTCAGCAGGAAGTTGCTGTTTTCCACACCTTCCGCAATGCCGTGGCAGGCGACGGGCCTGCCGATGTCATAGCCTTCCAGAAACGCAGCCAGCGCATCTTCCGGCACTTCGGTATAGACTGCCATGTGGGGATACGGTTCAGCCCAGCGGCGCCGGCAGGCGGAAGGCCACGTTTTCTTCCTTGACGGTGATTTCCTCGATCTCAAGCGTGAACCGCTTGGCCAGGGCCGCCACCATCTCCTGCACCAGCGATTCCGGCGCGGACGCGCCCGCCGTGATCCCCAGCGTCGCCACACCGTCCAGCGCCGACCAGTCCAGCGCGTTCAGGCGCGGCACCAGCAGCGCGCGCGGCGCGCCCGAACGCTCGGCCACTTCGCGCAGGCGCTGCGAGTTGGACGAATTGGGCGAACCGATCACGATCACCAGGTCACAGCCCGGCGCGATCGCCTTGACCGCTTCCTGCCGGTTGGTGGTGGCGTAGCAGATGTCCTCGCGCCGCGGCCCCTCGATCAGGGGGAAGCGGTCGCGCAGGATGTCCACGATTTCCGCCGTGTCATCGACCGACAGCGTGGTCTGGGTAATGAAGGCCAGGCGCGCGGGGTCGGCGGGCTGGACGGTGCGGGCTTCCTCGGCGTCGTTGATCAGGGTGACGGCGCCGGGCGGCAGCTGGCCCATCGTGCCGACCACCTCGGGGTGGCCCGCATGGCCGATCATCAGGATATGGCGGCTTTCGGGGCCGCCATCGGCGAAGTGGCGCTCGGCCTCGCGGTGGACCTTGGACACCAGCGGGCACGTCGCATCCAGGTACAGCAGGTTGCGGCGCTCGGCCTCGGCGGGCACGGTCTTAGGCACGCCGTGGGCGGAAAACACCACCTGCCCGTCGGCGGGGACTTCGTCCAGTTCCTCGACAAAGATCGCGCCCTGCGCTTCCAGCGCCTCGACCACGGTGCGGTTATGGACAATCTCGTGGCGGACATAGACCGGCGCGCCATAACGGCGGATCGCCTCCTCCACCACGCGGATGGCGCGGTCGACGCCGGCGCAGAAACCGCGCGGGCCTGCCAGCAGCACTTTCAGGACACGGGGCGGTGCCTCGGTGGGGGCGGTATTATCGGGCGTATGAATCATCTGGTCGGGCATGGTGTTCCCCAAACATCCGGCGGGCGGTATAGGATACGGGCCGCGATCTGCTACAGTTCCGGCGCCGGTCTCCCGTGCGATGGTCCCGGCCCTACGCAAACCGCGGCAATGGCGCAAGCCATTTTCCCGTTGATCCTAACGTACTGTGCCATGTCTGTCCTCCCCCGTCGCCCTGCCGGCATTGCGTTGCATCCCGGCCACCCCCCGCAGGGCGGGCCTCTGTCCACACCTGACCTACCCGGAATACCCGCATGATTCCTGCCCTTGTGCCATCACGCCTGTCACGAAACGCCCTGACGATCTGCATGCTGGGAGCGGTGTCCCTGCTGGCTGGCTGTTCAGGCGAATCCGATTCGATCGATTTCGCCCCGGCCTGCCCCGTGGTGGAAATCCCCGGTGAGGCCGCCGATTACTACCAGTATTCCGGCAGCGACCATGACGTGACCCACCTTGTCGCGCGCGCCAGCCTGACCCGCGTGGTCGGATCGTGCGAGGCGGGGGAGAAGCGCACCGTCATGACCAACATGAAGATCGGGCTGCATGTGGAACGCGGCCCGGCGTCGAGCGTGAATTTCGTCAACATCCCGTATTTCGTCGCCGTGGTGTTCAATGGCGAGATCAAGAGCAAGAAGGAATTCGTCGCCCACGTGTCATTTGACGACGGGCGCATGCAGGACCTGACTCACACCCGCAACATCCCCATAACCCTGCCGGTGTCGCGCCATATCCACAGCGACCAGTACCATATCGAGATCGGCTTCCAGCTGACCAAGGCGCAGCTTGACTTCAACCGCGCGCATCTTGTCATGCCGACCTTCCACAAGATGTAAGGGGCCGCCTTGGCCAGACATTCCCAGCCATCCGAACTGACATGGCGCGGCATCGTGATCGGTGCGCTGATCACCGTCGTCTTCACCGCGTCCAATGTCTATCTGGGGCTGCGGGTCGGGCTGACCATCGCCACCTCCATTCCCGCCGCCGTCATTTCCATGGCGGCGCTGCGGGTTCTGGGCGGGGGCACGATCCTTGAAAACAACCTGGTCCAGACGCAGGCTTCCGCCGCAGGCACGCTGGCCTGCGTGTTCGCCAGCCTGCCCGCGCTGGTCATGGCCGGGGTGTGGCGGCATTTCCCCTTCATGCTGACGGCGCTGCTTACGGCGGCGGGCGGCATGACGGGGGTACTGTTCACCATACCGCTGCGCCGCGTCATGCTGGCGGACCCGGCCCTGCCCTTTCCCGAAGGGGTGGCGGCGGCCGAGATCCTGCGCGCCGGCGCGGCGCGGGAGGACCAGGGCGGCATCCGCGCCCTGATGCATAGCGGCATGCTGGCGGCGGCCCTGACCTTCGCCACCGCCGGCCTGCGCGTGCTGGGCGACGGCATGACGGCGACCGCCGTATGGGGCATCTCGGCCTTCCGCCTGTCACTGGGGTTTTCACCGGCACTGCTGGGGGCGGGCTACCTGGTCGGGCTGGAAGGCGGCATCGCGATGCTGACGGGGGCGATGCTGACATGGGAAGTCATCGTGCCCGTCATGGCGCATGTCCAGCCCAACCCGGCGGCCCTGCCCGCCAGCACGTTCGCGACCAGCCTGTGGAAGGACAAGGCACGCTTCATCGGCGTGGGGCTGATCGGGATCGCCGCGATCTGGACGGTGCTGCGCATGGGCCGCCCGCTGCTGGCCAGCGTGCGCGTGCTGCTGGCGCGCAGGCAGGGTGATGCCTGCGCCAGCCGCACCGAAACCGACCTGTCGCCACGCGCCATGCGCGCCATTGCCGGTCTCGTGCTGGTGGTGATCGGGGGGCTGTTCTTCATGTTCGCCCATGCCAGCGTGGCCACCCTGCCCGCGCTTGCGGCGACCCTGGCGGGGCTTGCGTGCTGCATGGGTGTCGGGCTGTTCGTGGCGGCGGCGTGCGGGTACATGGCGGGGCTGGTGGGGTCTTCGTCATCCCCCATTTCCGGCGTCATCATCCTGGCCGCCATGTGCCTGTCGGGCGTGTTCGTGGTGCTGCGCGCGCTGGGGCTGTTCGCGGGCATGGAAGGGCAGCATTTCGCCATCGGGTTCTGCCTGTATGCCCTGACCGCCGTCACCGCGTCCGCCGCGATCGCCAATGATAACCTGCAGGACCTGAAAACCGGCGCGATGGTGGGGGCGACGCCGTGGAAGCAGGAAGCCGTGCTGCTGGTCGGCTGCGTGACCGGGGCGGTCATCATTCCGCCGGTGCTGGACGTGCTGTACCAGACCTATGGCTTCGTGGGCGCGATGCCACGCGCGGGGATGGACGCAAGCCACGCCCTGGCCGCGCCGCAACCCGCCCTGCTGCTGCTGATTACATCGGGCATTTTCCTGCACCAGCTTGACTGGAACATGCTGCTGCTGGGGGTTGCGGCGGGCTGCGTGCTGATCGGGATTGACGCGGGCCTGCGCCGCATGGGGCGTGGCGCGCTGCCACCGCTGGCGGTGGGGGTTGGCATCTACCTGCCCATGAGCGTTTCCGTCACCCTGGCCATTGGCGCGATCCTGGGCCATGTCGTCACCCGCCTGAACGCGGGCGCGGGCAGCCATCAGGGCACCATGATCGCATCGGGCCTGATCGTGGGGGAAAGCCTGACGGGGGTGGTGCTGGCCAGCCTGTCCGCGCTGAGCGGGCGCGACAGCCCGCTTTCGCTGCTGCCCCCCGGCATGGACACGACAGTCACCACCATGACGGGACTGGGGGCGTTCTGCGCGCTGTGCGCGTGGTTCTGCGCCATGCAGCTACGGCAGGGCCGCCGGTAAGCGCGACAGATAATACAGATAATCCGGCATGGACGCAGGCAGGGTTTCCATGGCACCCTGCCGCGCATGTTGCGCCATTTTGACAGCCTTGATTTCCCACGCCCCACGCGCGACGCGCTCGGGCTGCGTTTCGGCCAGGTCTCGACCCTGCTGGACCAGGGCAACGTGGCGGACGCCGCCCGCCTGTTTGATACGATCCGCCGCGATTACGAAAGCTGGTCCGCGCTGGTTGACCTGCGTTTCGCACAGGACACCACCAGCCCCGGCGCCCGCGCCGACCGCGATTATGCCGATGCCCTGACGCCGCATGTCACCGCGCATGAAGTCGCGCTGAAGCGCAGGCTGCTGGAATACCCCGACCCCACGGCGGTGGCCCAGGCGATCACCCCCCATACGCTGGAACTGTGGCGGACCGACATCACCACCTTCGACCCCCGCATTGCCGACGCGCTGGAGGAGGAAGCCCGGCTGAGCGGCGAATACACCGCCCTTCTGGCCAGTGCGCGCGTGGCAATCGACGGCACCCATGTCAACCTGTCCGGCCTCGCCCCTTATGCCGAAAGCACGGACCGCGCCATGCGCCGCGAGGCGGAACGGGCCAGGTGGGCGTTTTTTGAACAGAACGCCACGCGGCTCGACACCCTGTTTGACCAGATGGTCCACCTGCGCCACGGCATGGCGGAAACGCTGGGCTATGACAGCTATATCCCGCTGGCGTACCGCCGCATGCGCCGGGTGGATTACGGGCCTGCGGATGTCGCGCGCTTTCGCGATGACGTGCATGAACACGTCGTGCCACTGGTCCATGACATCCTGCAAAAGCGGTGCGAGACGATGGGGTGGGACGTCCTGTATTCATGGGACGAACCGCTGATCGACCCCAAGGGCAATCCGCGCCCGGCAGGCGACCACGATGTGCTGCTGGCGCGCGCGCAGGCCATGTTCGACCGCATGGGCGGCGATCTGGGCGCGTTTTTCGGGCAGATGCGCGATGGCGGCTACCTGGACCTGGTCAACCGGCCCGGCAAGGCGGGGGGCGGGTTCTGCACATCCTTCCCCACGGTGGGCATGCCGTTCATATTCGCCAATTTCAACGGCACGCAGCACGACATCAACGTGTTCACCCATGAAATGGGCCATGCCTACCAGAACTGGAAAAGCCGCAGCCTGCCCGCCGTTGACCTGCTATGGCCGACCATGGACGGGGCCGAAATCAATTCCATGGCGCTGGAATTCCTGACATGGCCGCATATCGACCTGATGGTGGAAGCCGGACAGGGCGACCGCTTCCGGCAGATGCACCTGATCTCGTCGCTGTCGTTCCTGCCCTATGGGGTCTGCGTCGATCACTTCCAGACCGAAATCTATGCCAACCCGCACATGACGCCGGCGGAACGTCACGCCACATGGAAGCGGCTGGAACAGCACTACCTGCCATGGCGCGACTATGGCGGCCTGTCGCACCCGGCCATGGGGGGGCGGTGGCAGGCGCAGGGGCATATCTACCGCTCGCCCTTCTATTACATTGATTACGCGCTGGCGCTGTGCTGCGCGATGCAGTTCTGGATCCGCAGCCGCACGGACATGGATGGCGCATTGCAGGCCTATGTCGCGCTATGCGCGCAGGGTGGGGCGCAACCTTTTACCCGGCTGGTCCGTTCAGCGGGGCTGAAGTCACCCTTCAAGCCGGGCACGCTGGCTGACGTGGTCCGTACGGCGCGCGACATCCTGAACGCCTGACACCCGACGCGCGCCCGCGCGGAACGGCTGCCATCATTACATCAAGGGAAAGCCATGACGCCCAACCCGCCTGCCACCGTGGCCCGGACCGTGTGCAAGACGGTGGCGGTGCTTGTGCTGACGGGGCTGTTCATGCTCAGCCTGCGTTTCAGCGCCACCGTGGCGGGCATGGTGGACCGCGTGGCCGGGACGGGCATGTGGCTGGCGCTGTACCGCCTGGCCGGGGCGAATGACGCCACCGCGCAGGAACAGCTGATCGTGATGGCTGTCGCCCTTGTGTGCTGCCTGCTGGCGATCGGGGTGGTGGAAGTGGCGGACAGGCTGATCAGCCGCCGCCATACCGCCTCATGACGGGTCGCGCTGCCAGAAAAAGGTCAGTTCATGCTTGTTGTGCCACAGGTGCAGCACCCGGCCGCCGGGAATGGCGGCAAAGGCATCCGCCGTGTCGTGGTCGGTTTCACCCTGGAACTTGATGGTCATGACAATGCGCGCGGCCCGGCCCGACGCAATCCACCGTCGCGCCAGCGCCAGCAGGCGGGCGGGATAGGCGATGATATCGGAAAACAGCCAGGCCACGGGATCGCAGCTTTCCGGGTCCAGCCCGAACGCGCTTTCGTACCGGCATGTCACGTTGGGCAGGCTTGCGACGTTTTCAGCCAGGGGGGAGCGGTCAATGGCGGTGACATGCGCCCCGCAACTGGCCGCAACCCATGTCCAGCCACCGGGACAGGCCCCAAGGTCAATGCAGCTTTCCCCCGCTACCGGCCAACGGCCCAGGCGCAGCAGGGCTTCCCACAGCTTGAGATAGGCGCGCGAGGGCGGATCGGTTCGGTTTTCGACAAACGGGACCTCGCCATTCACGAAAGGCGAGGACTTGGTGCGCGACAGGAGCAGCCGGTCCGCCGAAAGCAGCGTCCATGCCCCCAGATGCGCATCCGGCCCGACGGCGGGAAAGGGAAGGGGTTTTGGCCGCAGCGGCGGCAGCGCGTCAGCAACCAGCGCGCTGCGACGGTGCAGCGTTGGCACGTATCCGGCCCAGTTGCGCTGGATCGCCCGCATGATCCGCGCTGCCCCCTTGATGGACGGAACCGCATGTTCTTCCGGCGCGTCCCATATGTCCAGCGCCCACAGGCAGGCCACCGGCGGCGCGCCAGACAGCGCCAGACGCCCGTGCCAGCACAGGTCGCCTGCGCCCCGGCGGGCCAGTTCCTGTTCCATGACGGCCTCAAACCCCGGTGGCGCCAGATAGGCGCTGCGCACTGTCCACGGCGGCGATGTTATGTCCGTCGCGCTCATGAACGCATGACCCCGACGGCCAGAAGCAGCCATGCCAGCATGAGCATGCTGCCCCCCGTGGGGGCGACCGGGCCGGGATGAATCCCCCAGAACGCGGTCAGCGCAACACCCACGCTGAACAGGACGGTACCCACCGCCATCATGCAGCCGGAGACCGAAACCAGCACCCTGCACCCCTGCTGGACCATCAGGACCGAAATGCCGATAATGGCCAGTGCGTGCCACATCTGCATCTGTATGGCCTGACGGGCCATGTCCCGCCCCCCTTCGGCAAAGAAACGGTCGGGTAGATGAGCGGTCAGTGCGCCCCCCATGACACTGGAAAACGCGGCCAGCGCCGCAAAACACAAGAGGAACCTGACAACAGTAGGCATTCGGTCTATCCGCAAAACAGGGTGACAACCCGCATCGGGCGCGGGCGGCCACACCCTACTCCGCGCATGGGCCGATCGTATAGGCCGCAGCGGCGGGAAGCTGTCGTGCCTGGCACCGCCAGCAGGGAATTCCGTTCATGCACGCGCCCTGCCCCGGGCAGGTCAGGCCGGTTTTGCGGGGTTCACCCAATCCGGGCGCGCGCGGGACAGATCGCAGGAATGGTCGCGGCAGGTTTTTTTCAAACACTGCGGAGGAAGGCACGGCCGGAAATTTTCATTGCCCCATCAATACGTCATCTTCCAGCAGTTCCTGGCGTCATTACTGTGGGAAACACAGGAAACCGGCCAAAAACCATCCTGGACATGGAATATAAATTCGAAACAAAGAATAGATTACTTTTTATTTATTTTCATAAAACATGTTCATCCCGATGCAACATATCACCATGGACATCCTGACAGCTTCCATATTTATTGATATTATTATTCAGGTTATTATGGTTCCAACCGGAAAACAGCGGATTTTATTATCATGCCGCCCACCATGGTCCATTCCGGAATACCCGTGGCAACCCGCATGCCCGCTTTGTATGGTCCGGCAAAACTGATAAAGCGGGATGGCATCCAGTAAAGCGGCCTGAGTTTTACACATGAGGAAGATGACAATATGAAACATCACGCGGCCTGGTTCCTTTATGCGTCCGTCAGCCTTCTTCCTGCCGTCGCCATGGCCCGTCCCGCGCCTGCCCCCGCGGCGGCGACGGCGGCGGCCCCGACATTGCCGCCGCTGACGGAATCGGATTCCACCTTTGCCGAAAACGTTTCCGCGCTGAATACATTCGAAATGACCATTTCAAAAATGGCCACGACGCAGGCCAAGCGCCCGAAAGTGCAGGAATTCGCTGAAAAATCGCTGAAAATGCACACGGCGAACCAGAAAGCCCTGTCCACCATGACGCTGAAGCACGGGCTGGAACTGCACAAGGAGATGAGCCAGGACGAGGATGAGGTCGCAGCCGACCTGAAGACCCAGAACGGGACCAAATTCGACCGCACCTACCTTGACCTGCAGGCCCAGGCGGCAAGCGACGCGCTGGCGATGTTCCAGAACGAAGCGGAGTCAGCCAGCGACCCGGACCTGAAGGCCTACGCCTCCGCCACGGCCGACACGCTGCAGGCCCACCTGAACGAAGCCATGAAGCTGGGGGCCAGCAAGCCCGCCCGATAGCCATGGCCACCAGATCAGGATACCGGATTTACAGGCGGACGCATTCATGACCATTCGCATCGACCGCATCGTGACGCGCGGCGGGGACACGGGACAGACATCGCTGGGCAACGGGGAACGGGTGCCCAAGGATTCGGCACGGATCGAGGCGCTTGGCGCGCTGGATGAAGCCAACGCCATCATCGGCCTGCTGCGCGGCACCCTGCCCGCTGGCCGCAACGCAGCCTTCATTGCATGGTTACAGGGGCTGCTGTTCGATATTGGCGGCGCGGCCTGCATGCCTGCCAGCCCGCCCCGTCCGCTTCCCCATGCCGTGGCCGCCCTGCAGGCCATGGAAAACGAGATCGAACGCCTGCGCGCCGATATCCCGCCGCTGCGCAGCTTCATCCTGCCCGGCGGCACGCCCGCCGCAGCCCACGCCCACCTGGCGCGCACCGTCGTGCGCCGGGCGGAACGCAGGCTGGCGACACTGGCGCGGCAGGAGGATATCGGCGCCGATATCCCCGCCTGCATGAACCGCCTGTCGGATTACCTGTTCGTGCTGGGGCGCCACCTTAATGACAACGGGGCGGCCGACCTGACATGGGCGCCCGCTTCCCCGCCACCCGACCCGGCCTGAACGGCCGGGCCGCCTGCATCACACAGGCAGGCCGGACAGGTGCGCGCAGGCCTGTTCCGCCAGATGGTCCTGCGCCGCATTGACATCCAGCACCATGACGACCTCATCATCCATGTCCGGTTCCTCCAGCGTGGCGAACTGGCTGTCCAGCATGGTGGCCGGCATGAAATGCCCCATCCGCTGCCCCAGACGCGGGGCGATATCGTCCCTGCCGCCCTTGAGATAGACGAAACAGACATCATGGCTGCCGCTGCCGATATGCTCGCGGTATTTCCGCTTCAGCGCGGAACAGGTCACGATCCCGCGCTGACCCGTGCCCTCCCATTCCCGGACCTGCCGGGCGATCCGCTCCAGCCATGGGGCGCGGTCCCCGTCCGTCAGGGGGATGCCACTGCTCATCTTGGCGATGTTGTGCGCGGGATGCAGGTCATCGCCCTCGATCACGGGCCAGCCCAGGCGTCCGGCCATAAGCTGGGCCACGGTACTCTTGCCGCAGCCCGAAACCCCCATGACGATCAGCACGCGCGGCTGGCTGCCCTGCCGGAGCCTGCGTGAAAGGGAAACCGGAACCGCCTGCTGGTCGATGTTACACATTCCGCATCCTGTCGGATATTATCAGGAAAACCCATACCAGGCCCTATCTGGACCAGACAGCCACCCGAACGCAAGCGGCTGGGCGCAGAAGGGCCACATACTGCCAGAATATAAGGTGTTATTTTTATACATCATTTAATTGGCAGGTGGAGACATATGCCAGATTATATTTATGCATCACTGTTATATCATATTATATAAATAGTATTTTACTTAAAAATATCCATCAATAATAAATGGCACTTTATTTTGTTATATTATTCCTTATGCCCTTGCGCAAGTTGGGGGAAAAGAATTATATATTCAGTCAATCACCTAAAAACAGGCACCATTGGTACACTGGTTGTAGGAATAGATTCCTAAATATCATTTCAGCCACACCGTTCATGGTGCATTGAATTATCGAGAGTTCCGCTGTGTCACCATACAATGATTTTCTTTCCTTCCCGAAAGAAGAAGACCAGAACGCCCATCGGGAAGAAGTAAATGAATCCGCATTCCGGCAGGCCCTTGAACGGCTGGGCAAGGGCAAGCCCGCGCCCCGCGGCGCAGGCGGCGCAAAGACACCAGTAGCCAAGGCCCGCCCGGCCCGCCAGGCCGACCCCACGCAGCGCCGGCGCAAATTCGTGCAGGATGGCGATGTCCGGGTCGAACACCACTCCCTCGCCACCGGGCGCGCCACCCCGCGCGCAATCCATGCGCAGCAGGAAGACCGTGGCGAGATCGAACATCTGCGCCACAAGGTGCAGTTTGAACAGAAACTGCGCGAACAGGCCGAACTGCGCCTGTCGGAAGCACAGGCGCAGATCCGTTCCCTGACCACGCGCATCGGCCATGCCGATGTCATCGCGGCGGAGCACAAGGACAGGCTGGCGGCGCGGGATGCTGAATTACTGGCCGCGCGCGCCGACCTGTTCAATGCCCGCGAAGAAAACAGCCAGTTGCGCGAAGAAGTGACACGCCTGAAATCAAGGCAGCGCACAGTAGAAACCCGCCCCACGCCAGCACAGGCCACCACCCCGCAGGACGAGACGCCAGCGGACGAACCTGAACCCGTCAAGTGGTGGCTGCGCTAGGCGCAGGCGGCGCAACCGCATGACCCCGGCAGACCCGCAACACAACCCTGCGGCGCGACAACGCCAGGTTGGACTTGTCATTGTCGCGACATGTACTTCCGCCAGCCTGGCCATACTGGTCCTGCTGCCGCTGGTCAGCGGGCTGGTCAACCTGCTGCGCGACATCCTGGGCGTGCTAATCCTGCCCTTTTCATTCATGTTCGGGCTGGGCGGCGAAGGCGGCCAGTCGCCCGCCCTGCTGCGCCTGCTGTCGGATATGGGCATGCAGACACAGGCCCACCCGCTACGGCTGGGCGGGGCGGCCATACTGGAACTGGCCGCCGTCTTCCTGTTTGTCATTGCCGAACGGCTGGGTGGCCGTACGGGTTACATGGGGGCCTGCATTGCATCCGCCGGGGCGATTGTCCTGTCGGGGCTGCCACTGGCCATGCCGCTGCTGCCCGCCATCGTGACGGAGGGGGTCTTCCTGCTCTGTCCCCCCTCACCCGACCCGGACTGACCGCGCGCCCACGGCCGTGATGGATGTCAGGTCAGTCCGTCCACAAAACGCGCGATCCGCGCGCAGCTTTCCTTCAGGATATCGTCACTGGTGGCGTATGACAGGCGCAGGTAAGGCCCCTGCCCGAAGGCCGACCCATGCACCACCGCCACGTGCTGTTCCGTCAGCAGGGCGATGGCGAAATCCTGATCCGTTTCCAGCCTGTGGCCACCGGCCGAAACACGCCCCATGCACCCCGCAATACCCGGATAGGCATAGAACGCCCCATGCGGCATGGCGCAGGTCAGCCCCGGTATGGCGCGCAATGTGGACACCACCATTTCGCGCCTGCGGGCGTAGACTGCGCACATCTGCGCAATAATGTCCGCCGGGCCATCAAGCGCCGCCGCAGCCGCCGCCTGGCTTATGGAACAGATGCCCGATGTGGCGCTGCCCTGTATGGCCGTCATCGCACGGATCAGGGGCACGGGACCGCCCACATAACCCACCCGCCAGCCGGTCATGGCATAGGCCTTGGACACGCCGTTCAGCGTCAGGATACGGTCTTTCAGGTCCGGCGCCACGGCGGCCAGGGAATGATGCCGCAACCCGTCATACAGCAGGTGTTCGTAAATCTCGTCCGACAGGATGTGGACATGGGGGTGGCGACGCAGCACCTCGGCCACGGCCTCCAGGTCGGCCTGTCCCATCGTCCCGCCGGTCGGGTTGTTGGGAAAGTTGAGGACAAGCCATTTGGTGCGCGGCGTAATGGCCGCTTCCAGTGCCTGCGCCGTCAGGCGGAAGCCATCCGCCTCGTGGCAGTCGGCGTAGACCGGGGCGCCCCCGAACATCTGCACGATCAGCGGGTAACTGACCCAGTAAGGGCGGGGAATGACAACCTCATCCCCCGGCTGCACCGTCGCCATGAAGGCATTGAAAATGACCTGCTTGCCGCCATTGGACACCATGATTTCGGCGGGCGCGTAGTCCAGTCCGTTTTCACGCGCGAATTTGCGCGCAATGGCCGCCTTCAGCGCGGGCGTGCCGTCAACGGGCGGATATTTTGTCTGCCCGTCCAGCGCCGCGCGGTGGGCGGCCTCGATCACGGCGGCGGGGGTGGCGAAGTCAGGTTCCCCCAATGCAAGGGAGAGAACCTTCTCCCCCTTCGCGCGCAGGTTGCGCGCGCGCTGGGCCATGGCGATGGTGGCCGGTACCGTCAGGCGGTCCATCCGCTGTGCAAAAAACGGATGGGTACGGTCTGCATCCTGATCCATGTCCCTTACCGCAGGCCGGCGCAGAAACGCTGGATGCGCAGGCAGGCTTCCTTCAGGCTGTCGGTATCGGTGGCGTAGGAAATGCGGAAATGCCCGGCGAACATGAACGCGCTGCCATGCACGGCGGCCACACCTTCCTCATCCAGCAATGCGGTAACGAAGGCCTCGTCCGTGTCGATCAGCGTGCCGCCCGCGCTGGTCCTGCCAAGGCAGCCGACAAGGGACGGAAAGACATAGAACGCCCCTTCCGGCACCGGGCAGTGCAGGCCGGCAGCCTCGTTCAGCATGCCCACCACAAGGTCACGCCGCGCCTGATAGGTGCTGACCATGGTGCCGATGAAGTCCTGCGGGCCGGTCAGGGCTTCCACCGCCGCCGCCTGGCTGATCGAACACGGGCCGGATGTGGACTGGCTCTGCAGTTTGTTCATCGCGCGCGTCATCTGCACGGGGGCCGCGGAATAGCCGATGCGCCAGCCGGTCATGGCATAGGCCTTCGACACGCCGTTCATGGTCACCGTACGGTCGCGCAGGCGGGGTTCCACCTCCACCACCGTGGGCGCGCGAAAGCCGTCATAGACCAGCTTGTTGTAGATATCGTCGGTCAGGACCCAGACATCGGGATGGCGCAGCAGCACGTCGCACAGGCCACGCATTTCCGCGGCGGAATAGGCCGCACCCGTCGGGTTGTTGGGGGAATTGAGCAGCAGCCAGCGCGTGCGCGGGGTAATGGCCGCCTCCAGCTCGGCAGGTTGCAGCTTGAAGGCGTTTTCCGCGCTGCACGGCACGATGACCGGCGTGCCCTCGGCCAGCGAGACGATATCGGGATACGACACCCAGCACGGCGCGGGAATGATGGCCTCATCCCCCGGATTGATGGTCGCCACCATGGCGTTATAGATGATCTGCTTGCCACCGTTGGAGACGATCACCTCGTCCCACGTATAATCCAGGCCGCTATCGGTGCGGAACCGTTCGGCAATGGCGCGGCGCAGGGCGGGCGTGCCCGCGACGTCGGTGTATTTGGTCTCGCCCGCCGCGATGGCCTGCATGGCCGCCTTCTTGATCGTGTCCGGGGTGTCGAAATCCGGCTCGCCGGCGGAAAGGCTGATAATGTCCTTTCCCGCCGCCTTGAGCGCACGCGCCTTGGTTGAGATGGCGATCGTCTGGCTGGGGCTGATCCGGTCCAGCCGGGCGGCGGTAAGATCCATGATATCAAGATCCATCAAGAGTGAATAAAGACGGGCCGGCACGCGACCGGGCAACGGGCGCATAGCCTAGTGCGAACACGCAGCGGTGGAAACAGCGGATATGTGATCGGGCATGCCGGCTGCGGCGCATACCTGTTGTGGCGTCATGCCCGCCGCGCGCATGGCGCGGATGGACACCGCGCCATCGCGCTTGGCCAGCCGCCGGCCCGTGTCATCACATAGCAGGGGATGGTGGCTGTAACACGGCGCGGGCCAGCCCATGGCATGCTGCAACAGGCGGTGCAGCGCGGTGGCGGCCATGAGGTCCTCGCCCCGTGTTACAAGGCTCACGCCCTGCAACGCGTCATCATGCGTGACGCACAGGTGATAGGACGCGGGCACGTCCTTGCGCGCCAGCACCACGTCGCCAAACAGGTGCGGCTGGCACATGCGCGGGCCATGGCCAAGTTCATGCCATGTCAGCTCCCGCGCGCCGGGCAGGCGCATGGCCGCCGCCATGTCCAGCCGCAGCGCATGCGGCACCCCCGCCGCAAGCCACTCCGCCCGCAGCGCGCGGTCCATATGGCGGCACGTGCCGGGATAGACCAGCGTGCCATCGGGGGCATGGTGGGGGGCGCTTGCGGCTTCGGCAATGTCGCGCCGGGTGCAGAAACACGGATACAGCAGGCCACGCGCCCGCAGGCTGTCCAGCACGCGGCGGTAGTCCGCCATGTGCCGCGACTGCCTGCGCACCGGCCGTGGCCATGACAGCCCAAGCCAGCCAAGGTCCTCGTACAGGTCAGTGATGAATTCGGGGCGGCAGCGGACCGTGTCGATGTCTTCCACGCGCAGGAGGAAGGTCCCGCCCGACTCCGCTGCCCTGCGCCAGCCATGCAGGGCCGATGCGACATGGCCAAGGTGCAGGTGCCCCGTGGGGCTGGGGGCAAAACGGGTCGTGACTGTCATTATCGAACCAAAACAGCAAGATAGTGGAAAAATCCACGACTTTCCTGCTTTCCTCCATCCAGGAAGGGCGCCCAGCGGCCCCACGCGCGCGACTTGCCACGCCATGCGGGGTCTGCAATAGATTCCTACAGTTATCTGACGACGACGCACAACCACAGGCGTTCGCTTCGCTACAGAATACGCCTGAGCCTTGTGCGCGGCATTCGGAAAGGAATGCGTCCGTGCCCTGTGACAGTCAATACCTGCCTGCCCTGGTCCTGAATGCTGATTTCAGGCCACTTTCCTACTTTCCGCTTTCCCTGTGGTCATGGCAGGACGCGATCCGCGCCGTCTGGCTGGACCGTGTATCGGTGCTGAGCGAATATGACACCGTCGTACGCTCCCCCACCCACAGCCTGCGCCTGCCCAGCGTCATCGCGCTGAAGGACTATATCCCGTCCGCCCGCAAGCCCGCCTTCACCCGCTTCAACGTCTTCCTGCGGGACAATTTTTCCTGCCAGTACTGCAACACCCGCTTCCCGACACAGGAACTGACGTTCGACCACGTCATCCCGCGCAGCAAGGGCGGACGGACAAGCTGGGAAAACGTCGTGACCGCATGCAGCCCGTGCAACCTGATCAAGGGATCATACATGCCGCACCAGATCCGCATGTATCCCGACCGCACGCCCACACGCCCCACCAGCCGCAGGCTGCAGGAAAACGGCCGCGCCTTCCCGCCCAACTACCTGCATGAAAGCTGGCGCGACTATCTGTACTGGGATACCGAGCTGGAAAACTGAACGGGCCGGGGCACAGGCCCCGACACGTTATTTTGTATAGCTGTAACCGTATTCGTCCGCCATCTTCTGCAGATCGGGCGCGCCACGCAGCCTGAGCGGCAGCGGCTCGGCGTGCTTGTGGTTCTTGCTGAAGACGAAGTTGTGGTCGCTCATCCGCTGGCAGGTATTCGCCGCGATGGGGAAGCTGAGCTGCATGGTGGTGCCCATCTGTTCGCGCAGGCACTTCACGTCGCTTTCAAAAGGCTTGCGCCCGATTTCAGCGGTGCAGCCACATACCATAACCAGCCCGCATGCCAGCAGCCCGAGGCGGGCGGACATTTTTTCCACGATTTTCAGCTTCATTTCGACCCCGTCGCTTAAGCGGTGCCGACACTGCCACGAAAGCGCCCAGCGCGATAGGGGACATGAAGGCCATCCGCGCCCTGCCCCGTCCGCAGCGCATAGGTCCCCCACACCCAGGGCCGAGCATGAAAGACAAACATACCAGCCCATGAAATACAGCAAAGGGCATGCAGGCATTAACTGAATGCATAGGTGATATTACCGTGAATTGGATGACAGATCACGCTTATATTGCCACCCTCTGTCATTATTCTTATTTTTTCTAAATCGTGCCTGATATATAAAAAATACAAATACAGCGTTGGTCCGGCTGTAAATTTGTTACCGGATTGCGTATGGACTGCCGTGCTGTGACACCGTCCCCATCGATGCCCTGAGGTAAAAGAATGAGATTACTGGCCGTTCATCCAAGCTCGCTCATGTACACGAAGGTCTTCCTGCGTCTTGAACCGCTGGGGCTTGAACTGGTTGCCGGTGCCGCGCGCAACAAGGGACATGATGTGGAAATCATCGACCTGCAGGTCGAGAAGCATCCCGATTACTGGGAACGCATCGAGCGATTCCGCCCGCACGCCATCTGTTTTTCCGGCAACTACCTGGCCAATGTCCCCGAGATCATTGACCTGTGCAAGGAAACGCGCCGGCGCCTGCCCAACGTGTTCCTGTTCATTGGCGGGCATTCGATCTCGTTCATCGCGCGTGACGTGCTGGCGCTGTCCGACGGGGCCATCAACTGCGTGCTGAAGGGGGAAGGCGACGCCACCGTCGGCCTGCTGCTAGAAGCATGGGAGCAGGGCAAGGACCTGCTGGGCGTACCCGGCGTCGTCACCATGGAAGGCGACGGGCCGCCGCCGATCTTCATCGAATCCCTTGATGAGGTCCGCCCCGCGCGTGACCTGCTGCGCCACCGCCGCAAATACTTCATCGGCACGCTGGACCCGGCGGCGTCGATCGAATTCGCCCGTGGCTGCCCGTGGGACTGCACGTTCTGCAGCGCATGGACCTTCTACGGCCGGTCCTACCGCACCGCCAGCGCCAAGGTGATTGGCGAGGAACTGCAGGAAATCAAGGAACCCGGCATTTTCATCGTCGATGACGTGGCCTTCGTCCACGCCGAACACGGCCTTGCCATCGCTGATGAAATCAAGCGCCGCAACATCAAGAAGGAATACTACCTCGAGACCCGCGCCGACGTGCTGATGCGCAACAAGGAAGTATTCGCGGTCTGGAAGGAAATCGGCCTGAGCTACATCTTCCTCGGGCTGGAAGCGGTCGATGCGGAGGGGCTGAAGCGGTTCCGCAAGCGCGTATCGATGGACCGCAACTTCGAGGCGCTGGAATATGCCCGCTCGCTCGACCTGATCGTCGCCATCAACCTGATCGCCGACCCGTCATGGGACCGCGAGCGCTTCGAGGTGATCCGCCAGTGGTGCCTGGAAATCCCGGACATCGTGAACATTTCCGTCACCACCCCCTATCCCGGCACGGAAATCTGGGAAAGCGAGTCCCGCAAGCTGACCACACGCGACTACCGCCTGTTTGACATCCAGCACGCGGTCATGCCCACCACGCTGCCGCTGCGTGAGTTCTATGAGGAACTGGTCAAGACCCAGCAGATCCTGAACAACAAGCATCTGGGCTGGAGCGCGATCAAGGATACGCTGGGCATCGCCCTGCGTCTTGCGCTGCGCGGGCAGACCAACTTCCTGACCATGATCTGGAAGTTCAACTCGGTCTTCAATCCCGACCTGCAGATGGCCGACCACGCGCAGAAGCCGGAATATGAAATGCCGCTGAAGCCGGAAGGCACCGACCAGAAGGTCGATCGCAAGACGCTGTATGTCCATGGCCCCGCCGGCCGCAAATCACGCAAGATCGACGATGATACCGAAAAATTCGTCGATGAAACGCGTATGAGCACGGTTGACTGAGCCGCTCGCCACATCCCTTACCTGCGACCCGAAAGGCCGGTTGCGTCATGCACCGGCCTTTTGTGCGTCCTGACGCCACGCGCCCTCCCGCTCTACCGGGCCGCAACGCAGGCGACAGCGGCTCTACGGCAGAGCGGGATGGAAAGACAGGGCGCGGCATGGGCCTTGCCGCTGCCCCTGAACGCCATGGGATGAGCCACTGCGCATTGTTGGTCATGCGCCGCCTGCGCCACAAACCCCCATCCATAATTTTGTTGCGAACGATAATATCGAGCATGTCCGCATGGATACCATGCGGCCCGACCGACGCGGTTGCCGCCCCTGCCCGGCAAGACCGTGCGGCGGCCCCGATCATGCCCGTTACGCGCCTCTGCTTCCGCCTTCAGGGAATAGGGAGATGATGGCGTTAAACGCCCTTATCTGGTGTAATTGCGCCGGTTCTCAACCACAGGCACCCATACCGGCTGCCAGCAGGTGTTAAAGGCGATCAGATCATGGAAACAATAACACTGAACATAAGCGGCATGACCTGTGATGGCTGCGTATCCAAGGTCGTGCAGGCACTGGAAGCCGTGGATGGCGTATCGCTGGTGCAGGTCTCGCTGGAACAGGGCAAGGCCTTCGTCACCTATGACGGACGCACCACCAACCCCGAGGACCTGTTCGCCGCCGTTGACGACGCGGGCTTTGACGCAGGCTACTGACCCGCATGGGCAGGCCTGATCGCCTGCCCCGCCCCTTAAGGGCCTAAGAGGCTGTTTGAAAACAAATCATTGATAAAAAACGTTTATTCTTTCTTACCAACAGGTTCAGGCCGGCATGGCGGCGGCGGCCTTGCGTATGGCCTGCGCCATGGCTTCCACCCCATTGCCCCGGTTGGTGGACAGCGCCTGCACCAGGCCAAGGTCGCGCAGGAACCGGGGGTCCGTATCCAGGATTTCTTCCCGGCTGCGCCCCGAATAAACCCGCAGCAGCAGCGCCACCAGCCCCGACACGATGGCCGCGTCCGACGCGCCAGCCAGGTACAGCAGGCCATCACGCGGCTGCACTTCCATCCAGACCTGGCTCTGGCATCCCGGCACGCGGTGGGCGTCATCGCGCCATTCAGCGGGGAATGGCGGCAGCTTGCGCCCCAGTTCGATGATGTACTGGTAACGCTGCATCCAGTCATCAAACAGGGCCAGTTCCTCGCCAATTTCCGCGATGGCATCGGCGGCGGTATCGTCCTCGGGCTTTACGAAGGGGTCGGTCATCATCTTTCCTGTTACGCGGGGCCTCATGGCAGGCCGGAAAACGGGACGGAACGCAAAGGGCCGCACCCTGTGGCGCGGCCCCGTGCACCGGCGGGTACTGCCCTACAGGATAAAGCGGCTCAGATCACCCTTGCGGGCCAGCGGGGCCACCCGGTTCTGCACATCTTCCGCCGTAATCACCACATCCTCCCCGCTCCGGTCGGCGGCGGTGAAGGACACGTCTTCCAGCAGGCGTTCCAGCACGGTGGCCAGACGCCGCGCGCCGATATTCTCGACCCGTTCATTGATGTCGGCCGCCAGTTCCGCCAGCGCGTCAATCGCCCCGTCGGTAAAGGACAGCGTGACCTTTTCCGTGCCCAGCAGGGCCACATACTGCTGCAGCAGCGAATGTTCCGGCTCGGTCAGGATGCGGCGCAGGTCCTCGCGCGTCAGCGACGCCAGTTCCACGCGGATGGGCAGCCGCCCCTGCAGTTCGGGCAGCAGGTCGGACGGCTTGGCGATATGGAACGCGCCGGATGCGATGAACAGGATATGGTCCGTGCGTACGGGGCCATATTTGGTGGAAACCGTCGTCCCCTCGATCAGGGGCAGCAGGTCGCGCTGCACCCCTTCGCGCGAGACATCGCCGCCGCGCGATCCCCCTTCGGACGAACGGGCGCAGACCTTGTCGATTTCATCAAGGAAGACGATGCCATGGTCCTGCGCATGGGCCACGGCCTCACGCGTCAGGGCTTCGGTATCCAGCATCTTGTCCGCTTCCTGCCGGATCAGGGCGGCGCGCGCGGCGGCCACCGTCATGCGCTTCTGCTGCGGCATGCGGTTCATGAAGCCCTTCATCATGTCGGAGAAGTTGATGACCGCGCCGGGCGTCATGTTCGGCATGTCGGAGGGCTGCGGGCTGCCCCCTTCGGCGATCGAGATCTCGACTTCCTTGTTTTCCAGCTCCCCCGCGCGCAGCATCCGGCGGAACTTGTTGCGCGTCTCGGACGAGGCCCCTTCCCCCACCAGCGCGTCGAGCAGGATGTCCTCGGCCGCCTGTTCGGCGTTCTTTTCCACATCCTTGCGCCGCAGGTCGCGCAGCATGTTGATCGAGGACTCGACCAGGTCGCGCACGATGCTTTCCACATCGCGGCCGACATAGCCGACCTCGGTAAACTTCGTGGCCTCGACCTTCAGGAACGGCGCCTGCGCCAGCCGGGCCAGCCGGCGTGCGATTTCGGTCTTGCCGCACCCCGTCGGCCCGATCATCAGGATGTTCTTGGGTACGACCTCGTCACGCATCGCATCCGTCAACTGCGCGCGCCGCCAGCGGTTGCGCAGTGCTATGGCCACGGCACGCTTCGCATCGGCCTGGCCGATGATGTAGCGATCCAGCTCGGCCACGATTTCACGCGGGGAATGATTCGGGATGTCCATTACGCCGCTCCGTCCTGCGCATCCGCGCCCAGTGTTTCCACAATGACGGAATGATTGGTGTAGACACAGATGTCACCGGCGATCTTCATCGACCGCCGCGCGATGTCGACCGCCGACAGCCCTTCGATCCCCAGCAGCGCGCGCGCGGCCGACAGCGCGTAATTGCCGCCCGAGCCGATGGCGATGATGCCGTCCTCGGGTTCCAGCACGTCGCCATTGCCGGTCAGGGTGAAGGAGCGTTCGGCATCCGCCACCGCCATCATCGCCTCCAGCCGGCGCAGGTAGCGGTCCGTGCGCCAGTCCTTCGCCAGTTCCACGCAGGCGCGCTCAAGCTGGTTGGGATAGCGTTCCAGCTTGTTTTCCAGCCGTTCCAGCAGGGTGAAGGCATCCGCCGTGGCCCCCGCGAACCCGGCAAGTATCTGCCCGGTGGGGCCGATGCGGCGCACCTTGCGGGCATTGCCCTTGATCACGGTGGCGCCCAGCGTCACCTGCCCATCGCCCGCCATGGCAACCTGGCCATCACGCCGGACACATAAGATGGTTGTTCCATGCCACCCGACAGGGTCATGGGGAGATGAATGATATTCTTGCATATCAATAGAAATAAAACGTTCTCACGCCAGCACAAGGGGCAAGGCCGCACACATGATCCGGCCCCCTATGCCTCCTGCGGGGCGCGGTTCATGATCCGGTCGATATGGGCGGCCAGATCGGCGCGAGTAAAGGGCTTGTGCATGACATCGGCGCTGCCCGCGGGCAGCGCGCCGGCATTGGCGTATCCCGTCAGGTACAGCACCCGCAGGCCGGGGCGCAGCGCCTGCAGGTGGTGGGCCGTCTCCAGCCCGCCCATGCCCGGCATCATCACGTCCATGATGACAAGGTCGATCGGTCCCAGCCCCTGTTCCATGGCCTGCACGGCGGCGGTGCCGCTGGCATATTCCAGCACCTCATGCCCGCGTGCGCGCAGGAAGCCCGCCGTCACCGCGCGCACGCCCGGTTCATCATCCACCACCATGACATGCAGCGCGCGCTGGCCCGCGCCCGCCGCCGGGGTGGCGGCCACGGTGGCAGGCACGGCGCCCGTGGCGTTCCCAGCCCCCTGTACCGGCAGGCACAGGTCCACGCGCGTGCCCTCGCCCGGCCTGCTGCGCACCTGTACCTCGCCGCCGACATGGCGGATGAAGCCATAGATCATGGACAGGCCCAGCCCGGTGCCGCGCCCGACATCCTTGGTGGTGAAAAAGGGTTCGAACACGCGGGCCAGCGTATCGGGCGACATGCCGACCCCCTGGTCGGTGACCGAGACCATGACGTATTCACCGGGCACGAGATTCGTGCCCGCCACGATTTCCCTTACCCGTTTCAGCGCCGTGGACACCTTTATCAGGCCGCCTTCGGGCATGGCGTCGACAGCGTTGATGCACAGGTTGAGCACCGCAAGCTCCAGTTGCCCCGCATCGGTGCAGACCGGCGGCAGCATGCCATCCGACGCCGCCGTATCCACCACGATGGCGCACGGCGCGCCACCGCTTTTCCCCTGCCGCGACACCACCGTCTGCGCCAGCAGGTCGTTCATGCCGTGCAAAAGGGCGTTCACGTCCACCGGCTCAAGGCTGAGGTCGCGCGGGCGGCTGAAATTGAGCAGCCTGCGCGTCAGTGACGCGCCCCGCTGCGCGGCGGCGGATGCATTGTCCAGCAGGCGCGCCATCGGCCCCGTTTCCGGCCCCATGTCGCGCACCAGTTCAAGCGAACCGAGGACGGCGGTCAAAAGGTTATTGAAATCATGCGCGATGCCACCGGCCAGCGTGCCCAGCGCCTGCATCTTTTCCGCCTGGCGCAGGCGGGCCGCCATTTCCTGCTGGCGGGTGATGTCACGGTTGATGACGACGGAACATGCCGACCCGTCGCCCAGCGCCCCCAGCACGACGCGCGTGATCTCGCGCCACCGCCCCTGCACGCCGCCACGGATATGGGCGGGCAGTTCGACCACTTCCTCGTCGCGCCCTTCATTATGCAGGCGTTCATGCGCGGCCCGGATCAGGGGCAGCAGGTCCGCATCGCACAGCTCCTCCTCCGTATGGCCTAGGCAGCCTGCAATGTCGCGGCCATAGAAATCGGCGGCCTGCTGGTTGATGCGGATGAAGCGGCCCTGCGCATCCATGAACCCCAGCCCCGAACGCAGGTTGTCCAGCAGACCATGCAGCAGCATGCGCTCGGTGCGCAGTTCGCGTTCCAGACGGTGGTAATCCGCCGCCTGCACGATCATGGCGCGCAGGGCGTCCGGGTCCCATGGCTTGTGCGAATAGAACGAAATCCGCCCCTGGTTCAGCGCCGCCGCCACCGCCCCGATATCGGCGTAGCCCGTCAGCAGGATGGCCTGTGCGTCGCTGTATTCGCGCGCGCGCGCCAGCATCACGTCGCCGCCCATTTCGGGCATGCGCTGGTCGGATACGATCACGTCCACATCGTTGCGGGCGGCAAGGATGTCCAGCGCCTCGGTCGGGGATGTGGTGGACAGGACGGTAAAGGTATCTTCCAGCAGGTCCGTCAGCGCCACAAGGATCTCGGCTTCGTCATCCACCAGCAGGACAACAGGGCGTGGTGGCGTCGCGGGGTCGGTCTTCATTGGTCTGCAACTCCCTGCACGAAGGTCGGGGCACCTCAGCGCGCGTGATCGGATAAGGGCCGGGATGCGGCGGGCGCGTCCCCGGCCACGGGGCCGGGGTTCCATGGCACGGAAATGGTGAAGCGCGCGCCCCCCTGCGGCGCGCTGCCGACCGACAGGCTGCCCTGGTGGGCCTGCACCACGCTGTAGGCGATCGCAAGGCCCAGCCCGGTTCCCGCCCCCACCGGCTTGGTGGTGAAAAACGGCTCGAAAATGCGTTCCTGCACATCGGGCGCGATGCCGGGGCCGCTGTCGGTTATGACAAAGACGTAGCTATCCCGCCCATCCCCGTTATGGGCAAGGAACGTATGGATCTCGATTTCCCCTTCCGCGATCCCGCCACGCACAGACATATCATCAGGCTGGGCGGCCAGAATTGCATCGGCCGCATTGCTGATAATATTCATGATGACCTGATTGAGCAGCGCCGCCTGGCAGTACAGCCGGTCCGGGGCTTCGTACCGGCGCCTGACCACGATGCCGCTGCCCAGCTTCTGCGTCAGCAGCGCCATGACGGTTTCCAGCGCTTCGGGCACGTCGATCAGCTGGAACAGCCCTTCATCCAGTCGTGAGAATTTGCGCAGGTTCAGCACAAGGTTCTGGATGCGCCGCAGCCCCATGTTCATGGACCCCACCCGGTCGCGGCATTTGTTCAGGATCGCGGCCCGCCCGTCATGGTCGGGATCGGCGCAGGCGGCTTCCATGCCGATCACGCGGTCCAGCCCGCGCGCCACGGTATCCTTGTGCGCAAGGATGAAGGCCAGCGGGTTGTTGATTTCATGCGCGATGCCCGCCACAAGTTCGCCCAGCGACGCCATCTTGGCCGTCTGCACCAGCTTGCCCTGTGTCTCGATCAGCTTGCGGTTGGCGTCGGCCAGTTCGCGGTTGGCCTGTTCCAGCGCCTCGGCCAGCGACGCCTTGGATGCGATGGCGGCGGCCTCCGCGCGCGCGCTCTTGACCGCGATCTCACGCGCCTGGCGTTCCACCTCGATCCGGCGCACGTCATCCTGCAACAGCTTGCGCCGCACCAGCACGCGGATGCGCAGCGCCAGCGCCGCAGGCCCCACATCGCGTGAGACAAGGTCGTCCGTCCCCGCCTCGAACACGCGGGCCGAGAACTCCTTCGCATCGGGCCGCGACGCGTCATCCACCCCAAGGATGCGTGGCGGCACGTTGCCCGACAGCAGGTCCTCCTGCCGCCATTCATCAAGTTTGCGGCAGACTTCCAGCCCGTCGAATTCCCGGCACGCAAGATCGATCACCACGCAGTCGGGCACATGGTCGGGATCATGCAGCAGCGATGGCCTGAGCCGGGACGGGTCCGGGCACAGGGTGACGATATGCCCGTCGCGCCGCAACTGGTCGATCAGTTCGGGCACCGCGCGCCGGTGGGCGGGTTCGGGGGCGATGACCATGATGCGCGCGCGACGGAACACGCGCTGCGGCAGCAGGGATGGCGCATGCGCCGCATGTTCGCGCAGCAGCGCGCGGATGCGGAAGACGATCAGCGCGGGATCGGATGATTTGGGGATATAGGCGTCCGCCCCGCTTTCCAGCCCCTCGCGCTCCAGCCCCGGTTCGATCCCCTCCGTCAGGATCAGGACGGGAATGGTGCGCGTGACCGCGTTCATGCGCAACTGGCGGGCAAGCTGGCCACCATTCATGCCCGGCAGGTGGTAATCGGCGATCACCAGCCCCGGCAGGCGTTCATCAAGGGTGTCGAGCGCGTCCTCCCCGCTGGCCACGCGGTGGACGTGAAAGCCATGGCCTTCCAGCATGCGGCGGATACGCAGGGCCTGCGTGTCCGAATCCTCCACCAGCAGCAGGGTATCGGCATGGTCCTGTTGGTCGGTCAGCGGCATCGCGGCGTCATCATCCTGCCAAGGGGTCTTCGGAGGGGATCTGGCCACCAGCCAGTATCCGGAGGATATGCGGGGTGATTTCATGCACCGGCAGGCTTATGCACGCGGCCCCCGCGCGTTCGGCGGCGCCGGGCATGCCGTGGATGACGGCGGTGCTGCGGTCCTCGGCAATGGTGTAGCCACCGGCGTTGCGGATGCGGCCCAGCCCCTCCACGCCGTCCTCGCCCATGCCGGTCAGCAGCACGCCAAGGCTGTCCGCGCCAAACACGCGGGCCACGGACGAAAACAGCACATCGGCCGATGGCCGCTGCCCCTGCACCAGCGCGTCATCATGCAGCAGCACCTCGCCACGCGGGCCAACCGTCATGTGCCGGTTGCCCGGCGCGACCAGCACCCGGCCGCGTTCCAGCAGCATGCCGTGCTGCGCCAGCATGACCGGCAGGGCCACATGCTGGTCCAGCCAGCTTGCAAACCCTTCCATGAAGGACTGGCCCATATGCTGCACCAGCACCACCGGCAGCGCGAAATCGGCCGGCAGGTCGCCCAGCACCCGCGCAAAGGCCGTAGGCCCCCCGGTGGAGGCCGCCAGCGCAAGGATGCGCGGGCGGATATCCAGCGGGCGCGCCCACACCCCCCTGTGCCGGAAGGGTTCGGCCTGTAGCAGGCGGCGGCGGATCACGGGCACCTGGCTCATGATATACAGTTGTGTCGCGATCCCCTGCGCCACGGCGGCGCCGGCCGCACCCGACAAGCCCTGCGGCTTCTCGATCACCGACAGCGCCCCCGACCGCAGCGCGTTCATGGAAACCTGCGTCGCCTGCGCGCCGGCCGTGTCGCTGACGATCACGATGGGGGTGGGGAAATGCGCCATGATCTGCCGGGTGGCTTCCAGCCCGTCCATGCCGGGCAGGCGGATATCCATGGAAATCACATCGGGGCGCAGGCGCGGGACAAGGCGCAGCGCCTCCTCCGCCGTTTCCACCGCTTCCGCCAGTTCCAGGCGCGGGTCCCCCGCCACCACGCGCATGAGCAGGTGCCGCAGCACCGCCGAATCCTCCACGATCAGCACCCGGCGCGGGGCATGAGGCGTCATGTCGCTCACAACAGCCCCCTTATGGTATCAATCAGTTCACCCTGATCGAATTTCTGCTTGGTCAGGTAGGCGCGCGCCCCCCCTTCCATGCCCCGGCGCACGTCGTCCCCCTCGTCACGCGATGTCATCAGGACAACGGGTATGCCCGACAGGTGGGGATCGGCGCGCATGGCCGCCAGCAGGGCGAAGCCGTCCATGCGGGGCATTTCCACATCCGTCACCACCACGTCCACATGCCGCGAGGACTGCTGGAGCATCGCCAGCGCCTCCTCCCCATCCACGGCCAGGCAGACATCGTAACCATGGGACTGCAATATGGTTTTCTGCAGTGTCCGGGTCGTGATCGAATCATCCACCACCATGACCAGCGGCGCATGGCGCACGGGCACCACGGGGGCGGCTTCATCCACGTCGCTGAAGCACACGCCGCCGCCATTGCCCCGCAGCCGCCAGCGCGCGAACAGCCGGTCGGGGCTGAGGATGAAGACCGGCTGGTCCTCGCGCTGCCAGGCGATGCCGGGCACCAGTTCGCTGTCCAGCCCCACGGCGGTCGCATCCGACACCAGCAGCGTGCGCACGTCCACCATGCGTTCCACCGCGAAGCCGCAGCGCACGCCATCCACCTCCATCACCACCACGCTGACCGCGCCATCGCGCACGGGCAGCGGCGCGTCCTCATCCCCCACGAAGGCCCGCAGCGGCACCAGTGGCACCAGGTCCTCGGCCGGTTTGCCGGCCGGGGCGGCAGCGGGCGACGCGCCATCGTTGGGGTGCGGCACCACGGCGAAGGGCGCGCCGTTGAGCAGCCGGATCCCGTCGCGCCGCACCCGCAGCAGGTGGCGGATGACGCGACCGGGCAGGCCGAGCGACTGCCCGGCGTTTTCCACCAGCAGCACGGTGCGCTGGCGCTGCGACACCGGCACGGTCAGGGTAACGGTCGTGCCCGCGGGCTGGCGCTGCTCCATGCGCACGGTGCCGTGCAGGGCGCGCGCGGCCTCGGCCACCACCGACAGGCCAACCCCGCGCCCGGCCAGCGTATCGGCCTGCCCGCGCGTGGAAAAACCCGGCTCGAACACGCGCGCCAGCAACTGCCGCGCATCCAGCGGCGCATCGGCATGCACCAGCCCCTGCCCCGCCGCCCGCGCGGCAATGGCCTGCAGGTCGGGGCCACGCCCGTCATCACTGACCACGACCTGCAGCCGCACGCCGGTCAGGGTGACGGCAATGGTGATGTTCAGGCGTTCGGACTTGCCTTCCTTCAACCGCCGGGCGCGGCTTTCATACCCGTGCACGATGGCGTTGCGCACAAGGTGGACCACCGGGTCGCGCAGGGCCTGCATCACGCGGCGTTCGGTCTGGACCTCCATGCCATGCATGTGCACGTCCACGCCCGCATCCGGCCCGCCATGTTCGCGTGCGATGCGCCGCGCCATGGCGGCGAGGGAACCGAACACGCTTTCGGCGGGCACGAGGGTCACGGCATGGACTTCCTCCCCCAGCCGCAGCAGCGCGCGGTCGATCTGGCCGGACATGAGTTCGCGCTCGCGCCCCACCGTCATGAGCCTGCGCGTCATGCGCGCGAATTCGGCCACGGGGTCGGCGCGCATGCGTTCGGGCGCGTGCATGACCGCGCGCGAGTCATCCAGCAGGTCCATCACCTGCGCCCACAGCCGCTCGTGCCGTTCCGCCACGGACATGAGGTCATGCACCGCCGCGGCCAGCGCATCGAGCCGGGCCACGGGCACCTGCACATAGGCCGGGTTTTCCACAACCGTGGCGGCGGGCGTCCCCTCATCCGGCGCATGGGCCACCGCCCCGGGGGCGGCGGCCATGAGCAGGTCCACCTCATCAAGTGTATCGGTAATCGCCTTCAGGTCGGCTTCATCAGGCAGGGCGCGGGCCGCCAGCAGGGCCGACAGGCGGTTTTCCAGCGCGTGGGCCACCCCTTCGACCACCGGCAGCTCCACCGCGCGCGCTGCCCCCTTGAGCGAGTGGACGCGCCGGAAGATTTCCGCCAGCCCCCGCGCATCCGCGCAGCCCGCGGCCACGATGCCCCGGATCGCACGCAGGTGGTCGCGGTATTCCGCATCGAATACCGCCAGAAGTTCGTCGCGCAGGGTGTCCACGGCCCGGTCGTCAGGTCTGGTAGCGCGCGGAGATGGTCAGCAACTGTTTTGACAGCTTGCCAAGGTTGCTGGCCGAGACCTCCAGGTTGCGGGTGCCCGCCGATGTCTGCTGGCTGGCCTGGCGGATGCTCTGCAGCGCGGTCATGACCTGTTCGATGCCGATCTGCTGCTGGTTAGTCGATGCCACGATCTGCTGGAAGGCGTGCACGCCTTCCTCGATCCCGCCGGTCATGCGTTCGATGGTGCGGTAGGCGATGTCGGTGCGTTCCTTGCCCGCCGAGACACGCTTGACCGCCTCTTCCGTCAGCATGACCGACGTGTTGATGCCGCGCTGGATGTCACCCAGGATGGCGCGCACGTTCTGCGTCGCGTCGCGCGACTGGTCGGCCAGGATCTTCATCTCGGCGGCCACCACGGCGAATGACCGCCCGTGCTCGCCCGCCGCCGCCGCCTCGATCGCGGCGTTCAGCGCCAGCAGGTGGGAGCGTTCGGACAGATCGTTGACCGAGGCGATGATTTCGCTGATCGCCTCGGTCCGTTCGGACAGGGCCACGATGTTCGACGCCACGGCTTCCGCCCCGTCATGGGTGTGGGCCATGGCGCGGGCGGTTTCCTCCACCGCTTCCAGCCCGCTTGCGGAACTGTGGACGATCACCTCGGCGGACGAGATGACCTCACGCGCGCGCTTGCTGATCTGGGCGCCCGAATGGGTGATTTCGTCCACGGTGGCCGCCGTTTCCTGCACGGCGGCAAACTGTTCTTCCACGCTTGCGGCCTGCTGCTGGGTGGAGGCGCGGATCTCGGCCACGGCGGCATCGAGGTTCTGCGTCACCTCCCCGCTCTGGCGCGCGATTTCCCGCAGGCCGTCGATCATGCGGTTCAGCCCCGCGGCCAGGCGGGCGACCTCGTCACGCTCCTCGCCCATGCCGCCCACCTTGGCGCGGGTGGCAAGGTCGCCCTGCCCCACGCGTTCCATCACATGCATGATGGACGAAATCGGTTCCATGATCGACCGCCGCGTCCAGAAGGTCACGATCAGGGCGACGACAACCGCGCCCGCCATACCGATGGCCAGCGAGCGGCGGCTGTAGTCATACGATGCCGCCCCCTGCGTTTCGGCCACCTGCACCCCGTGGTCCAGCAGGGACGCCGCCCGCCCCACCAGCAGGTCGATCGACTGTTCGCGGCTGTCGATACGCGATGCCTGTTCGCGCACGCCCGCGTCATTGCCCGTGCGCATGGCCTGGAACAGCATGGCGGCGCCCCGCGTATCCATCTGGAACTGCGCGGAAATGTCGCGCAACTGGCTGGCGACGGTATTGAACATCTCGCGCTGGTCATCGCTGCGGGCCAGCCTGCCGGCTTCTTCCGCGCGCGACAGCACGCCCGCCAGCAGCCGGTCCGCGTCACGCGCCTTTTCATCCCATCCGGCAATCGCGTCTTCCAGCATGGTGGGGGCCGTTTCAAAATCATGCGCGTAATAATGCGCAAGGATGGCAAGTCTGCGGGCGACCAGGTCGTTTTCATTGGCGCGGATATGCGTCAGTTCACGATAGACCGACAGGTCACGGGTGACGATGATCGTCATCTCGTCCCGTACCTCCCGGATCTGCCCCAGCGCGTAGATACCCAGCGATACCATCAGCAGGACACCGACCATGAAGCCGAACAGCAGGCGATTGGCGATTGTCACGGTACTTCACTCTCCGACATAACGGGAAGAAAACAGGCGGGCGGGATCAATGACGGTCAGGCTGCGCCCGTCGGGCAGGCTGGCCTGCGGAAAACCGGAAGGCGTAAGCGGCGTGGGCGTGCCCGTGATTTCCACGGTGTCCGCGGCCCCGCTGGCCAGCAGGGCGATGCGCCCCAGCGGAATGCTGGAGACCGAACGCAGCAGCAGCATCACGCCGGGCGCCTCCAGCGGTGCGCCGCCCAGCAGCACCGAAAGGTCGAATACGGTGTACAGGTCGGCCTGATAGCCATGCACCCCGCGCACGCCGGGCGGGCAGTCGGGCCTGCGGGGCATGTCACTCCATACCGGGTCGGTCACACGCAGCACGGCATGCAGGTCCACCCCGCAGGCCTGCCCCGCAAGGTCCAGCATGACCAGCAGCCGCCCCGCGCTGCCCGCCATGCGCTCCTGCCCGCGCGTGGCCATGATCCGCGCGCGTTCACGCAGCACCCGCCGGGCGAAGGCGTCGCGGCCCGAAGGCGGCGTGACCGCCCCTTCCACCATCACGGCGTCACCTGCGCATGGCGGGTGGCTGGCGCCTCACTGGCCTGCCGGGCCAGGCGCAGCAGGCCGCCCGCCGTCATGCCATCCCCATCCGGCAGCACGGTATCAGGCGGGCAGCGGCGCACCAGTTCCATCATCTGCTGGCGGATGCGGCCTGCTTCCGCCCACCCGCCCGCGTCTTCCAGCAGGCGCGCAAGGTAGCAGCGCGCCATGACATGGTCGCGGCACAGGTAGATGACCCGGCGGAACGATTCCTCGGCCTGCAGCAGGCTGCCTTCCCCCCATGCCAGCACGGCGAACAGGAAATGGATGCGGGTATCCACGGGGTGGCGCAGCAGGTGGTCGCGGCACATCCGCATGGCCAGCGGGACCTGCCCCGTATCCGCCACCTGCCGGATGCGGGCGGCGACGGGCGCGCTGTCCATCTCGGGCATGGCCACCAGCGCGTGCGCGGGCCTGCGCCGGGGCGCATGGGCCGTGGCGGATACGTCCTGCCCGCCCCGGCCCCGCGATGGCGGGCGAAACGCCAGCGTGCCCGGCAGGCGCACGGTTTCAAGGCAGGGCGCGAAACAGGATACGGGTTCGGAATGCCCCAGCAGGATCCAGCCTTCGGGCACAAGCCGGGCCGCCATGGCGCGGACCAGCGCCAGCGCCTGCGCCTGCGCGAAATAGATCAGCACGTTGCGGCACAGGATCAGGTCGAATGGCCCCGGCGGCCCGCCATCGGGGCGCAGCAGGTCAAGGACATTGCTGTAACGGAACCGGACCATGCGGCGATAGCCTTCATGCAGCCGCCATGTCCGGGGACTGGTGGGCGTAAACCACGCGGCGCATTGCGCGGGGGCTATGTCACGCAGGGTCCATGCGCTGAATTCGGCCTGGCGCGCCTGTTCCAGGGCGCGGGTGCTGATGTCGGTGCCCAGGATTTCGATATGCCAGCCAGCGGGGTCCATCCCCGCCTCATCCAGCAGGCGCGTCAGCAGGATGGCGATGGAATAGGGTTCGGCCCCGTTGGAGCAGCCGACGCTCCATATCCGCAGGTGGCGCGTGGCCTGCGCACGGCGGATCAATTGTGGCAGGATGGTGCGTTCAAGGGCCGCGAACTGTTCGGCGTACCGGAAGAAAAACGTCTCGCCTATGGTAATGGCGGATTCAAGTTCCCGCCATTCCCGGTCGCCCCGCGCCCCGTCATCAAGCAGGGCAAGGTAGTCATGGCAGGTGCGGCAGCCATGCAGCGCCATGCGCGCGCCCACCACCTGTTCCAGCAGGTCGGCCTTGTCCATATAGTAGTGCAGCCCCGTGCGGCGGGTCACCGCATTGAGCAGGCGCCGCAGGCCAGCGGGGGGAAAGGCGGCGGATGCCGTCATGAATGGCCGCCCCCCTGCCCGTCGGCGGGCAGGTCGGGTTGCGGGGCATCGATCGCGGCCCACAGGGTGGCGCGCGCACGGGTACGTTCCATCAGGGTATCCAGCCGCATGCGTTCATCATCATTGATGATGTCGGTCATGCGCAGCATGAATGCAATCCCGCCATCCCCAAGTTCCAGTTCCCGGCCCACGTCCCCCGCCATGTCGCCGTCGCCCGTGTCGGGCGCAACGGGCGCGGGCTGCCCGCGCGTGACCTCGCACACCGCATCCACCAGCAGGGCCACGCTGCCGCCGCCAGGCAGGTTGCACAGCAGCAGCGGGCAGTACAGCAGGTCCACCGGCCGGCGCACCGCCTGCGTGCGTACACCCAGCAGCACGCCAAGGTCGATCACCACCACCATGGCCGCCCCCAGCCGGAACCAGCCCGATACGTGCGGCAGCGCCACCGCCACCGGCATGAGTTCGGGCACGGGCATGCATTCCCTGACCACAAGCCCCGCGGGCAGGCCATACCGCCGCGACCCCACGCGAAAGATCATGACCGGCGACAATGGCAGCCATCCCGATCCGTATCCGTTATCCTGCTGAGGCATGGCGTGATCCATTGGCAACGGCGCAACCTGCTGTTTCCCATATGCACAAGGCAGAAGTTTGCATTTAATACAAGCGATCGCTACCTCGGTCTGGAATGCGTTTCCAACAATCCCGGGAAGCGGTACCCATGACCGGAGTCTTGTTTTAATGGACAGTCCCTTTTCCAACCAGCGGCAGGACCGCACGCTGCCCCCCGCCACCCACGCCACGGGCGGGGTGAATGTGCCGCGCATCGTGCGGGTGGCGGTATGGTCGGTTTTCTATTTCCTGTTCTACCTGGTACAGCAGGTATCGGAACTGGTGGCCCCGCTGGTGCTGATCCTTGGGATCGGGTGGAGCGCGCTGCCCCATATCATCGGAATCGTGAACGGCGCCGCGGGCAACGACCCCCAGACGCGCGAGATGATCGCGCATGTCACGCATTCCATCCCCGACCACCTGGAGGTGGGGACGCACCTGCTGACCCCGTCCTCGCTGGTGTTTGACGGACTGCTGCTCATGGCGGCGGCGGCGTTGTGCGCGACACTGTCCACCATTGCCGCGCGCACCATGTAAAGACCGGCAGGCCCGCCCGCATGTTCCGCCTGCATGATGTCAGCTACGCCCATGGCGGCAACCGCGCCGGGGTGGCCGCGCTGTCCCATATCAGCCTTGACGTGGCGCAGGGCGAATTCCGCTGGCTGCTTGGCCCGTCGGGCGCTGGCAAGTCATCGCTGCTGTCCATCCTGTCGCTGGAAGTGCAGGCCAGTGCGGGCATGGTGGAAATACTGGGCGTGCCGGTCATGCAGGCGCGGCGCAGCAGCCTTGCGCGCCTGCGCCGCCGCATCGGGACGGTATGGCAGGATTTCCGGCTGCTGCCCGACCTGAGCGTGTTTGACAACGTCGCCCTGCCGCTGCGCCTGCAGCACCGCGCGGAGGACGAGATCGCCCATGAGGTCCACGCCATCATGAAATGGGTCGGGCTGGAAAGCCGGCTGGACGCGCGGCCGCTCCAGCTTTCGGGGGGCGAGCAGCAGCGGGTCGCGATCGCGCGCGCGGTGATCTACCGCCCCGCCCTGCTTCTGGCGGATGAGCCGACCAACGCGCTGGATGAACGGCAGGCCGGGCGTCTCATGGCCATGTTCCACCGGCTGGCGGAACTGGGCACAACCATCGTGGTGGCCACGCATAACGACGCGATCGTGGAAAAATATCCCGCCCCCGCCATTGAACTGGCGCATGGCCACATGGTGCGGGATTACCGCTGATGGCACGCAGGCGGTACCATGACGGGCTGGCCCTGCACCAGGCCTTGCCGGGGCAGTTCCTGCCCTTCCTTGTCGCGGCCATGTCCTTTCTTGCCGCGCTGGCGCTGGCGGGGGGGATTGCGGCGCATGGCCTGTCACAGCGCTGGACCCATGGCGCGGGGGCGGTCACGACCGTGCAGGTGCCCGGCCCCGATGACCCGGCGGCCGGTTCGGGCACGCGCGTTGCCGCCGTGCAGGACATTCTAGCCCACGCCCCCGGCATCGTTGCCGCGCACCGGCTGAGCGATGCGGAACTGCGCGGCCTGCTGGCCCCATGGATCGAACAGACCGGGGATGCGTCCCTGCCCCTGCCCGCCGTGATCGAGGTACATACGGCAGCCGGGCAGGACCCGATGCCCCCCCTGCTGCCCCGGCTGGAGGCCATTGCCCCCGGCGTGCTGGTGGAACATGACAGCGTGTGGAGCGACCGGCTGGCCGCCCTTGCCGCCAGCCTGCAGGCCTGCGCGCTGCTGGCCGTGCTGATCGTGATGACGGTGGCGGTCTGCGTGGTCATGGCCGCGACACGCGCGGGGTTGCAGACCCGACGGCAGGCCATTGCGCTGATCCATTCACTGGGCGCCATGGACAGCTATATTTCCGGGCGGTTCGCATCCCGCGTGGGGCTGCTGGCGCTGGTGGGGGGGCTGGGGGGCAGCCTTGCGGCACTGCCCATGCTGCTGGCCATGTCGCATCTGGCCGCCCCCTTTTCCGCCATGACCGATGCGCAGGCCACGGCCCCCATGGACTGGCGCGATCCCCGCGCGTGGGCGGACATCGTGCCGCACGCGCTGTTATGGATGCTGCTGGCGCTGCCGCCCGCGGCAGGGATCACGGGATGGGTCACAACCCAGTTGACCGTGCGGGCATGGCTGCGCCGCCTGCCATGACACGGTCGCCACACGGCAATGGACGACCATCCCCCTTCCGCCGCAGGCTGCTGGCCACGGGCGTGCTGGCCACCATACTGGCATGGATGGCGGGACTGGCATGGTTTACCCGTGACGCCATGCGCCCCCCCATGCGGCCGCCGCATGCGGACGGGATCGTGGCGCTGACGGGCGGGCAGGGCCGGATTGACGAATCCCTGCGCCTGCTGGCGCAGGGCGATGCGGACCGGCTGCTGATTTCGGGTGTGGACCCGCATGCGACGCTGGGTGACTTCCTGCACCACCTGCCCCAGCCCGTTCCCCTGGCATTATGGACACGCACGACACTGGGCCACAGCGCCACGTCCACGCTGGGCAATGCGGATGAGACGGCGGCATGGGTCCAGGCCTACCATATCCACAGCCTGATGGTGGTGACGGCGGGTTACCACATCCGCCGCGCCATGCTGGAAATCTCGCGCACGGTGCCCGATGTGCGGCTGTATGGCTATCCGATCCGCTCGCCTGCGCTGCGGCACCTGCTGCATCCCGCCACCATCCGGCTCATGGTGACGGAATACGACAAATGGCTGCTGGCCTGCCTGGATATCGCCCGCCTGACGCGGCCCCTGCACGGCCTGATCAACCATACCGATACCCGGCCCGGCGCCCCCCCGGTCATGGGCTGAAGACCGGGGCCAAACTTGTCCTGGCGCCACTTTTCTGGTGTTAGGGAAACCCATTCATACTGATGGACCCGTTCGTGATGACAGTACTGCGCGCGCTTGCCTTCAACCTGTATTTCCTGCTGCTGACCATCGTGATGGGCATCCTGGCCTTTCCCATCCGGCTGTTCGCACCCGGCCGGGCGCTGGCCTATGCCAAGGCATGGACGGGACTGACCCTGCGAGGGCTGCAACACATCTGCCGGATCGACATAAAGGTCAGCGGCATGGAGCACCTGCCTGCCGGGCCGTGCCTGCTGGCATGCCAGCACCAGTCCGAATTCGACACGCTGGTCTGGATGAACCTTGTGCCGCGCCCGACCTATGTCATGAAACGCGAACTGGAGCGCATACCGCTGGTCGGCCCCATGCTGCGGCTGAGCGGCATGATCCCCGTGGACCGCGATGGCAAGGCGAAGGCCCTGCGCGCCCTGCTGGCCGCGACCGACGCGGCGGTGGCCGACGGGCGGCAGGTCATCATCTTTCCCGAAGGCACCCGCATGCCCCCCGGCGCGCCCGTCAGCCTGCAGCCGGGCATTGCCGCCCTTGCCACCCATACCGGCCTGCCAGTCATTCCCGTGGCGACCGATGCGGGGCTGTTCTGGAAACCCGGCGGGCTGTTCAAACGCCCCGGCACGATCCATATCGTTGTGGGCGCGCCCCTGCCCGCAGGGTTGCGCCGGGCGCAACTGCTGCCCGCCATCGCCCAGGCGTGGCGGCAACTCTGCACCGATCACGGACTGCCGGTGCCCGCGCAGGCATCCCCAGCTGATCCGGCCTAGGGACGGCGCACGGCGCGCCCTGCCACGCGCCTGCCCACAAAACCGGCAAGGGCATGGGTCATACCTGCCCCAAGAATCGCATCACAGGCAGCAATTCCCGTTAATGTCACCACCCCGGCTGACGCCAGCAGGCTGATCCCCGTTCCCGCCGCCCATGAAACGAAGGCACGCCAGACCACCGGCCTGCGGGCCGCATGGACCATGCTGTCGTGATCCAGTGCATGCAGGACAAAGAAGTCGACAGTGACGATGCCTGCCACCGGGACAAAGGCGATGGAGAGATAGAACAGGAAAGCGATAAAGTGATCCAGCAGCCCCCCAAACGCCAGCACGGTCCCAAGCAGGCCGCATGCCAGCGTAAGGACCGGGCGACTGGTCTGGTGCGATCGGGCGGGAAGCACTGTGGCGGCACTCAATATCACGCTGTACAGGTTCAGTGCGTTGACCGTCCATGTGCCACCGAATACCAGCCCGAAGGCCAGTAGTCCCAGCCCCATATGCAACATGATCTGCAGCATTCCGCCCTGCGGGACCAGAAGGCCCGCGACACCGCCCGCAAACATGACAAACGAGGCGGACAGCAGATACGCACACACGGACACCAGCACGACATCCCTGTCGCGATGCAGAAAACGGCACAGATCTGGCATGATGACCGCACCAACCGCCACCCCGCCTACTACGGCGGAAATGACATCGCCCATCCGCAACGCATGACCATGGGGCATATGATCCATGATGCCCGCATGCGGCACATCAAGAGCGCACAGCAGCAGCCAGACGGTCGCAAGAAACAGTAGCGGCGTCAGCACCAGCGACAGCCGGTCAATCGCACGCAGCCCCACCGTGGTGGTCAGGGTCATGAGCAGCCCACTGCCCAGTTCCACCGGCCAGATGGGTCCATGCCACCCCCATAGCGTTGCCAGAAGAACGCGCATGGCATCGGCAAACAGGTCGATATTAACCCCGAACCACCCCAGCAGGGACACGGCAAAGGCGGCATTGAGCGCCATCGCCCCCCGTTCCCCGAAGACCAGCCGGGCCAGCATGTATGAACTCAGCCGCGTGCGCGCGCCCACAATCCCCATAAGGGAGCCGATAATGGTCAGGATAAGGCCACCCGCCAGCATGCCAGTCACGAAACCAGGCATGGTGGTCACACGCGCCAGATCGACCCCTGTCACCAGTGTTGGCAAGGACACGCTGAAAGCCGACATCATCAGCGCGACACGCCACCATGGCAGGGCGACACCCTGCGGCACGGTTTCGGTCAGATAATCGCCATCCGGGGACATCGTACCTCCCCCGCCCGTCAGAGCCGGTGCGTATCGTAATCAATCTCCGCATAACCAAACGCCTGCGGCCCGACGACATCCAGCGCCTGCGCTGTCCGCAGCAGATCGTGCGCGGGCAGGCCGATCACCGCGACGGGCAGGCCGTACTTGACCAGTTCCGTCGTAATGGGTTCCCCCGTTTCGTGTTCGACCATCATGATCAGGTCGGGCACGCAAGCCGTCACCGCGTCATCCACCCACAGCACCAGGTTTTCATTCTGGATGGCGATGCGTGCCGTGCATCCCGCATACGCGCCATTGCCCGCGATCATGACCATGCCGACGGAAAAACCGCCCTTCATTTCCCGCACGACCGCCGTGACCCTGCCGGTAAACAGCAATGTCGCGTCGGCCACGACCAACAGGCGTTCCAGCACATCCGCCCGCGTCGCCCGCGCATCGACTATGGCCCGCCCGATACGCAGGGCCTGTGTTACCGTGCCGGGCAATGCCGCGCGCCGGATGAAATCCATACCCATGGGGGCGGTGCACATGCCGGCGCTGCCACCCATCTGCACCGTGACCGCGCGCGCCAGTGCCTCCAGCCGGTACATGGTATCCACCGGGTCGAAGGTGACGACATTACCCTTGTCATCCGCCACGGCGGCGGGTGAGCAGGCCTGCCCGTAAATGAAGAACGTCGTCATCTGCACTTCGGGAAAGGCGCGGCCCATGCCATCCCCATCCAGTACTGGCAGCCCCGCCTGTGCTGCAATCGCGATCGGTTCGATACCGTTTGATCCCCCGATTTCTTCCGAAATCAGGGCATCTGCCCGACGTCCGGTCGTCCGTTCCAGTGCGCGCAGGGCATGCAAGCATTCGTCACCACGCTTTATCTTTTCCACCCCCACCACCGGCGCGCCAATACTGCCCAGGGCATAGACCGTTGCCGTATCATCAAGCGCGTCAAAGGGAATGATACGCACCTGCGCGCCTGCGCGGATCAGTTCGCGCGTGCGCAGCATGCCCAGATAGGGATTGCCCCCACCACCGGTGCCCAGCACGGCACAGCCCAGTGACAGGGGCAGGAGGTCTTCCTCCCCGATCACGTAACCCCATTCAGACATGCAGATCCCCGATTACCTTGATACGGATGCGCGTGGCGTTACCCGGCAGGTACGCAAGTGGAATTTCCTCGATATCGATGACCTCCAGCCCGTCGGGGGCCGCGCCAGCGGCAATCGCCATGTCCATCGCCCCCTTGCGCGCATCCGCCATCGCCGCGTCACGCGACACGGTCGCAAGGCTGTAGACGCGGTCGGTTTCGCCCGAAACCTGCGCAATCGCGGCGCCGACCGCGTTCGCGACCGCGAAATGCGCGGGTTTCATGACCGGCAGGCCCGCAAGGGTTTCATGATCGACCAGGATTGAACCACCACCCACCACCAGCACCGGCAGCATGTCGGCGGAAATACGTGCCCGTTCCACGCACTGTTCCAGCAGGGCGGTGATGGCACGCCGGGCGTCACGCACCAGCGCGGGCGGCAGATCGGCCACACGCGACCGGTCCCCCAGCGACGCGTCGCCCGCTGCCACCATGATGTCCGTCGTGGTCAGGGTCGCACCGCCGAAGACCATACCTTCATCCGCAAGACGGTAACCGACCGAGTCCGGCCCCACCGTAATCCCGCCTTCCGCCTGCCGGATGATGGAACCACCCCCCAGCCCTACGGAAAACACGTCGGGCATACGGAAATTGGTCCGTACGCCACCGACTTCCACCGCAATTCCGGCCTGTCGTGGCAGACCGCCCCGCAACAGCCCCGCGTCACTTGTCGTGCCGCCGACATCAACCACGATCGCATCCGCGACACCCGACAGGAAAGCCGCGCCACGCATGGAATTGGTTGGTCCCGATGCAAAGGTCATGACGGGAAAACGCTCGGCAAAACCGGCATCCATCAGGGTGCCGTCATTCTGGGTCAGGTACATCGCCCCCTGAATGCCACTTTGCGCCAGCGCGTCACGAAAGGCGGTGATGACCGTGCGCGACAGATCACGCAGACAGGCATTCAGGATGCTGGCATTTTCACGCTCCAGCAGGCCGATACGACCGATCTCGTGTGATTTCGTGACATGAACACCGGGCATTTCCGCGTTCAGGATCGCTTCGGCCCGATGTTCCATTTCCGCATTGACGGGGGAAAAGATGGACGAAACCGCAACCGATCCCACACCCTGCGCGCGCAACTGTGCCGCGATGCCGCGCAGGGCCGTCTCATCCAGCGGTGCGATTTCGCGGCCATCGAACTCATTGCCACCCGCGATCATGTAGCCCCGCCCGGCAATGGCGTCGCGCAGGTCGGTGGGCCAGTCGGTCATGGGCGGCAGACAGGCGGATGCAGGCAGACCAAGCCGGATGGCGGCGGTAGGAGCAAGGTCACGGCGCTGCACCACCGCATTGGTGAAATGAGTCGTGCCGATCATTACCGCACTGACAGCAGATGCGGGCCGCCCCGATATTTCAAGCAGGCGGGACAGGGCTGTGCGCACGCCGCTCATGATATCGCCGGTTGTATATATCTTGCACGATGCCAGCACCCCGTCCGGGGTGATCATGGCAGCATCCGTATTGGTGCCGCCGACATCAATGCCAATTCTGATCATGGAAAAGTCCCTGCCATCCGACAGACCGGAAATAACGGTGGAAACCAGTAAATCACCGATGTCATATTGTTATGATAGCGATATGAATTAGCCCGTCAACATCATTCCCTGCGGTCACCATAACCACTGTCCCGTGCCATCATGCCAGACAGCGGGCACCGATACAGTGATGGCTCCGGCTGGATGATCCTACCGCCCCTGCCGGCATGAAGGTTGTATAGACAGGCGCTGCGCCCATGCAGGGCATCCACGGCAACCATGCGGGGATGAGCGCAACTCACGGAAATGTGCTTTTTATTATAATTGTTATTAGCAGGTAATGTGTTTTGTATTAAAATCGTTATTTATTAATCGTTTACTTCATAATCTATAAAAATTTACCTGTTATTTTGAAATTCTCCGTCTCCGCGATCAATACGCGGAAATGCGTATTCCATGACACCACAAGGCGGTTCGAAAGTATCCGGGCATAATTCCGATGCATTTTCATACGGCGGGAAATATTCATGGTTACACAGCATGTGCGGTCCCCCAACCGGGATCATTACCTTCCATCTGTCTGCAACCATGAGGCCGCACGACCACGCAGACGCAGGCCCATGTCACGGCACCTGTGTCTTCTTGCCGCGTCCATGCTGTCCTTTTCCAGTCTGGGCATGGTGCAGGCAGCCCCTGTATCTGCTGCGGACGGTGCGACAGACGTGGACAAGCCACCACCCCTGCCGAAAATTGTCATACCGGATGTGCTGAAGCCCCGACTGACGGCCCTGAGCGATGAACAGAAGGCCTTTCTGACCAGCCCGGCGCTGTACATGTTCGCCCGGCCACCGGGGGGACCTGCGCAACTGTTCGCCAAGCTGGAAAAAGAAACACCTGAAGAAATCAGTGCCTATGTCTCGGCCATGGTATCGGTTGCCGAACAGGTCGATTTCAAGCCGGGCCGAGATCCCGCCAGCATTCCCCTTGATACGAAATCACCCAGTTTCAATGCATGGAATGCCCGCATTCCCCAGCAGCTCAATCCGAAACGTGAACCGGGGCCGATCCAGATTACACGTTACATTGGTGGCGAATACGGGTCATTCAGCGGCATTCCCACCTTTGCCTATGCCCCCATTGCCCTGACACCCGAGGATCTAAAGGCGGGCAAGGTGGATGTCGCGATCGTGGGGGCGCCACTGAACATGGGATCCGGCTTCCGTGATGCACAGCACGGCCCGATGGACATGCGCACCTCACGCGGCGCACAGGGACCGTGGGGGCCGGACATGTACACCATGGTCGACCCCATCGAGGAACTGAAGATTGTCGATTACGGTGACGTGGCGATAGACAATCTCAGCACCGAACGCAGCATTGACGAAGTGCGGCGCACTGTGGCGGAAATCGCCCGTGCAGGTTCCATCCCCGTGGTCGTCGGCGGTGACCACTCACTGGAATATCCCGACGTGGCGGGCATTACCGATGTCTATGGCAAGGGGAAAGTGGGTGTCGTGCACTTCGATTCCCACTACGACGCCTGGCACAACGAACCCCACCTGATCGATCATGGGCAGCCGGTATACCGGGTCATCCATGAAGGTCACGTGCAGGGGAAAAACTATATTCAGGTCGGCCTGCGTTCACGTGGGCCGGAGGAAGCGGGCTTCAAATGGATGCGCGATAACAACATGCGCTACCACACCATGGTGGAAGTGGAAAAACGCGGCTGGAACGCCGTCATGGAACGCGCACTGGCGGAAGCCAGCCAGAATACGGACAAGCTGTGGATTTCCTTTGATATCGATGCGCTGGACCCGGCCTTCACCCCCGGTACGGGCACGCCCGTTCCCGGCGGCCTGACCCTGCGGGAAGCACAGCCGATCCTGCGCCGCCTGTGTGCCGAGAAGAATGTTGTCGGTTTCGATATCGTGGAGTACGCGCCCTATCTCGACACCAGCTACAAGACCGCGCTGAACGCCAATTTCCTTCTCAACGCCTGCCTGACCGGCATTGCCATGCGCAAGAAAGGCATCACGCAGAAAAACTATCTCAGCCCGCTTACCGTCGATCATCAGCGTGATCACCTGGGGGGAACATCAAAGTGAGAACGGGTAATCCAATGCGCAAAATGCTCTTTCTTTCGACCCTGGCAGCCGTGCTGGCCGGTCCGTTATTCCCCCCGGCGCATGCACAGGCCCCGGCGCAACCCGATGCCCTGGCCGGCCTGACACCAGCGGAACGCGCCTTCGCCACCGATCCACACAAACTGGCGGAATTCCGCCTGACACCGGAAAAGGTGCGCATGGTCCTGACCGGACGCAGCACGGTGGAGGCGAAGGATTATATTGACGCCATGATGAATGCCGTGGCGAAAGAAGCCTTCCAGCCCGGCGATCAGCCCGATATTCCGCTAAACACCACATCCGCCCTGGCCTTCAATGGGGAAACCGTTGTCCGGCCCGCCATTCTTGATGACCTGCACCGTGACCCCGGCCCCATCATCCTGGACCGCTACATCCACCAGAAAACCGGCATTCCCACCTTCGCGCACGCCCCGTTCGCCCTCCACCCCGAAGATCTGGAAGCAGGACATGTGGAGGTTGCCTTCGTCGGCGTGCCACAGGATTTCAGCACCGGCTGGCGTGACGCCCTTCATGGTCCCATGATGCTGCGGACTGCGGATTACCTGACGGGCAGCGCCAGCGACCCCGATCCCGATACCGGCATCAATCCCGGCGCGGCGCTCCGTCTGGCCGATTACGGGGATCTCGCGGTGGATTACATGAGCGTGGAACGATCGGAAGCGCATATCCGTGACATGATCGCACAGATGGCCCGTCTGCATGTTGTCCCGTTTGTCATCGGTGGCGATCATTCCGTCATGTTTCCCGATGTATCCGGGCTGTCATCCGTCTACGGGCATGACGCCATATCCGTCGTGCAGTTTGATGCACATGGCGAAACGGACTGGGAAGATGACGGACACCTGCGCGCGGATAACCAGTCCGTACGCCGGCTGGTGGAAAACGGCAGCGTCCTGCCCCAGAATATCATTCAGGTTGGCGTAAGGGATGGCGCCCCATCCATCCAGCCCACGACATCGCGTCCCGGCAGCGTTGTCACGCACCCGGTCACCGAACTGGAGCAGCACGGCACGATGGCCCTGTTGCAGACCGTGAATGATGAACTGAAGACAAAAGCGCATAAGGTCATTGTATCATTCGACCTGAGTGTTCTTGACCCCGCATACGCCACGGGCACGGGTCGCCCGCTACCAGGTGGCATGACCATGCGTGAGGCCATTCCCCTTGTCCGGGGCATATGCGCCAGCAACACGGTGGTTGGCTTTGAACTCCTTGATCCCGCCCCGGTGCTCGATACCACCTACCAGACCGGCCAGAATGCCAATGCAATCATGCATGCATGCCTGACGGGCATTGCCCTCAACAGGCATCCGCACACATGATCCCATGCTGAAGGACTGTTGCAAAATACCAGGTTGATGGAAAAATAACGAAAGTTTCCGGGGGCTGCCTTTTCCACAAAGGCGGCATTTCCTGAAGTCGCCGGAAAAAGCGTTACCAGAAACGTCTTCATGATCTGCAGGACGTCCTGATACCCCGCCATCTGCCAGATACGGAACCACATGCCGGAGGGGATGCGCATCCCCTCCGGCAAAGTGCCTTCAGCGGCTGCCCTTTTCATCCGGCGCATCCCCATGGCTGCCCTGTAGCGCCGCCACCTGCTGGCGCAGGTCCATGATTTCCTGCAGCAGGTTTTCCACCGTCCGGTTGCCCACCCGTTCCACGGCGTAAAGGGAGGTGAACAGGGACATGGCCTGCCGCACCACGGCGGCGTTTTCCCGCCCCAGTTCCTCCAGCCCGTCCGGTGTCACGGCCGGGGGCTGCCGGTCCATGAATTCGGCCATCATGCGTTCCAGGTAATCGGATACCTCGCCCTGCCTGCTGTCGCCATAACAGCGGATGAGCTGGCGCAGGAAGGCGACCGGCAGCATGGCGCGGCCACGGGTTTCCTCTTCCAGCATGACCTGCGCCAGCACGCCACGGGTTATGTCATCGCCCGTGCGGGCATCCAGAATGACGAAGGCACGGTCCTGCTTGACCATGTCCATCAGGTTTTCAAGGGTGATATAGGCCGAAAGCTCGGTATCGTACAGCCGTCGATTGGCGTATTTCTTGATGATCACCGGAACAGAAGATACCGACAAATGCCTTCCTTTCGCATGGATCGGGCACGAAGCACCCGGACAGGCCATAACACCGCCCCCACATGGCGGCCATCCCGGCCAGGCATTGCACCCATGGGCCGGATGCGGCGGTTTCCCGACCGGGGCGGCCCACCCTTCGGCCGCGTCGGGCCTTACGGCGTGGCCCCCGGGATGGAGGCACCCGCCGGATGCGCCCGTCCCAGGCTTCCATGCCGCCAGACAGCCCGCATCATGTCATGATATCAGGGTCCGGCCATGAGCCGGAGCATTAAGTGTGATTCCGGATGGGAAAACAATACCGTCATCGAGTTTCCACGCCCCGCCAGCATGTTACGGGCACGGCGGGATCGCGGCCATTGCCGCCCCCATTCCGCCATGAACCCCGGTTTTCATGCCTGTAGAACGCGGGAACCACCCGCCGCGTTTCCCTGTCCGCGTCAAACGTGACGTAATATGTCAGAAACTGTCCTTTTCGCTGCGCAACCGTGCAAGGGTGGCGACATCGCCCGCGCGCAGGAAGGGATTGGTCCGGCGTTCCACCGACAGGGAAACCGGCAGCGTGGGCAGCCCCCTGCCCCGCAGGTCCGCCACCTGTGCCGCGCGTGCCTTCAGCGCGGCGTTGTCCGGGTCGACATGCAGGGCAAAACGCGCGTTGGACTGGGTATATTCATGCCCGCAGCAGATCAGCGTGTCATCCGGCAGGGCCTTGATGCGCTGCAGGCTGGCGAACATATCGGCGGGCGTGCCCTCGAACAGGCGCCCGCACCCCATGCTGAACAGCGTATCGCCGCAGAACAGCGCCGGGCCGTCAGGGAAATAATACGATACCTCGCCCGCCGTGTGGCCCGGCGTTGCGATCACCTGCGCCCGGGACCGCCCCAGTTCCACGACATCCCCGTCGCGCACCGCGATGTCAAGGCGGGGCAGGCGGGCGGCCTCCCCCGCCGGCCCCACGATCCTCGCGCCATAACGCTGGCGCAGGGCGTCGGCGGCGGCAATATGGTCGGCATGGTGGTGGGTCAGGAAAATCAGGTCCAGCCGGCCGCCTGCCGCATCGATGGCGGCGATCAGGGGCGCTTCCTGCGCCGGGTCGACCATGCCGGCCGCCCCTGTCGCGCCATCATGCACGAACCAGGCGTAATTGTCCGACAGGATGGGAATCGCCTCTATGGCAAGCTTCTGTGTCATGACTGTCCTCGTGCACTTTCGTTGCGTGGCCTGAATGCCCGGCATGACGTGATGGCCCGGGCGGCGGGGTGTGCTAGTGTGCACCAATGCCAGCGAACATGCACACCGCCGCAAGTTTCTATGCCACCCGCCGGGGGCAGGCGGCCGCCCGCCTGCTGTGCCAGCGCATGGCCGCCTTCTGGCCCGAAGGCGCGCAGGGGCACACGCTCGGCCTTGGTTACGCGCTGCCCTTCCTGCCGCTGTGGGACCGGCCCGACAGGCCGTGCCTGTCGGCGCGGCTGGACACGCATGTCACGCGCGATGCGCCGCCATGGCACGGCCGGGACTGTATCGTAAACGGCACGCACCTGCCATTTGACGACCTGAAATTCGACCGCATCGTAATGATCCACGCGCTGGAGGTCAGCGAGGACAAGAACAGCCTGCTGCGGCAGGTCTGGAAAATCCTGAAGGATGAGGGGCGGCTGCTGCTGGTCGTACCCAACCGGGCGGGGCTGTGGGCGCATACCGACAATTCCCCCTTCGGGCAGGGCACGCCATTTTCACGCCGGCAGATCACGCGCTGGCTGGCCGATGCCTGTTTCCAGGCGCAGCGCCATGAAGACGCGCTGTACGTGCCCCCTGCCGGTCCCTGCCCCGCAGGCCCGGTGCGCATGCTGGAATGGACGGGGCGCACCCTGTTCCCCCGGCTGGGCGGCGTGTGCATGATAGAAGCGGTCAAGGACATGTACGCAACCATACCCGCGCGCCCCGCGACACTGGTGCCGGCCAGGCTGCGCCTGCGGCGGGCGCGGGTTTTTTCACGAAATACCACGCCACGGCGGCAACCGCGTGACATGCAGGATACTTGACCAATTTTACCGAAATCTTCATGAACGTTATCCATGTCGCTGATTCAATCCCTCAAGCTTGTCATCGCCCCGCCGCACCCGGCCGCGCGCCCCTTTCTCCTCGCGTCGGGGGCCGGGGCCGTCATCGGTCGGCTGCTGCCGTTCCGGGCGACCAGGTGGCTTGGCACGGCCAGTGGCCTGTTCTTTGGCTTCTGCCTGTATTTCTTCCGTGACCCCGAGCGCGTCACCCCGGCCGAACCGAACCTGGCGGTCGCCCCCGCCGACGGCCACATCGTGTCGATCGAGAAAGTGGCCCCCCCGCCGGAACTGGACATGGGCGACGCCCCGGTATGGCGGGTTGCGACCTTCCTGTCGGTGCTGGACGTGCATGTGAACCGCATGCCGGTCGCGGGCACCGTGACGCGGATCGCGTACCATGCCGGGCAGTTCCTGAACGCCAGCCTGGACAAGGCATCCGAACTGAACGAACGCAACGCACTGCGCGTGACGATGAAGGACGGGCGGCAGGTCGCCGTGGTCCAGATCGCGGGCCTGATCGCGCGCCGCATCCTGTGCGATGCCGAGGAAGGCATGCAGTACGAAACCGGCGAGCGGTTCGGCCTGATCCGCTTCGGCTCGCGCACCGACCTGTACCTGCCGCCCGATGTCACGCCGGTGGTCGAGGTCGGGCAGACCATGATTGGTGGCGAAACCGTGATGGCGCGGCTTTAACCCGGCATGGCCACCCCACCCCTTACGCCGGCACGCCGTGTACGACGGCTGAAAAAACGCCAGCGTCCCCGCGTGCGGGGCCTGTCATTCAACCGGATGATCCCCAACCTCATGACCATGCTGGGCCTGTGCGCGGGCCTGACGGGCATGCGATTCGGGCTGGAGGGGCGATTTGGCAGCGCTGCAACCGCGCTGCTGATCGCCGCCTGCATTGACGGGCTGGACGGGCGAATCGCGCGGCTGCTGCGCGGCACCAGCCGTTTCGGGGCGGAATTCGACAGCCTGTCGGATTTCCTGTGCTTTGGCGTGGCCCCGGCTTTCGTGCTGTACCTGTGGGCGCTGCATGAAGGGGGCCGTTTTGGCTACATCCCGTGCATCATGTTCACCGTCTGCATGGCGCTGCGCCTGGCGCGCTTCAACGCCAGCCTGGATGACGACGCCAACCAGCCCAAATACGCCAGCAACTTCTTTACCGGCGTCCCGGCCCCGGCTGGCGCGGGGCTGGCGCTGTTTCCGCTCTTCCTCGGGCTGGAGGCACAGCACCTGCATTGTGACTGGCTGTATGAACTGACGCGCGACCCGCTGCTGCCCGCGCTGACACTCAGCGGCACGGCGTTCCTGCTGGTCTCCACCCTGCCGGTATGGTCATTCAAGAATTTCAAGGTTCCCGCCCCCATGATCCTGCCCACCATGCTGGGCACGGGGGCCTATGCCGCCGTTCTGGTGGCCGAACCATGGGGGGCGCTTGCGGCCGCCGGGGTCATCTACATCCTGCTGCTGCCCATAAGCAGGCGGAGCTTCCACCGCCTGCGGCGCGAGGCCGAGGCCCTGCAGGAAAGCGATGACCAGTCCGTGGCCGCCCCTTCGGCCTAAATTTCCCGAAGCCTGCCACCGACAAAAGTTTCTGGTGAAGCTTTTTTCAAAAAGGCGGCGCCCGGAAACTTCCATCCTTCATTTATATCATGCGGGTGGGCCGTCTTCGCCCTGCATGCGCCAGCGGATCAGGGCGTCGAGCATTTCCGCAGGCGAAGGCGGGCATCCCGGCAGCACCACGCTGGCGCGCGCACGGCCCCCTATCCCGCCCATCACCGCATAATTGGGTGTGAACACGCCGCCATCCAGCGCGCAGTCCCCCATTGCGGCCAGCAGCCGCGTACCGGGCATGGCCTGCCATGCCAGTTCCACGACCGGGGCCATTTCCACCGTCAGGCTGCCGGTCAGCAGCAGCAGGCTGGCCTGTCGCGGCGTGGAAACGAAACGGATATCGGAACGCCCTTCCACCAGGGCGCGCGACAGGCTGCGCAGTTCAAGCGCGCAGCCAGTGCAGCCCCCGGTTTCGATATGGAAGATGTCCAGCGGCAGCATGCGGGGCAGGACCGCGCCTTCGGGCCAGAACAGGTTAAGATACGCCATCATCCCTTCCTACAGGTCCGCTGATGCCGCCGACAGGCCGAGGGAGGCAAGGATCAGCGGCACGTCCTCATACACCGCGCCGGATAACACCTGCGGCAACGCCTGGAACAGCGACAGGGACGGGTCACCGCAACACCACGCGGCCACCCGGCCATTTTCAACCCGCAGCCAGTGCCAGACCGGCCCTGCCGGCCCTTCCACGCAGCCAATCCCTTCGCCCGATCCATGGTCATCGCCCGGCATGGGTACTGTCAGGCGCGGCATCGGGTCCAACGTGGACAGCATTTCCACCGCCGTTTCGACTTCATGCAGGCGCAAGGCAAGGCGGACCGCCACATCGCCCGCCATCGTGGGGTATCCCTCCGGCCAGCCCCGGGGCGGGCGCGATACATAGGGCCTGAGATCGGATTCAGCACCGCCCGCACGCCCCACGCATCCGGCGATGCCCCAGTAACGGGCGATATCGGCCGACAGGATGCCCCGCCCCCGCGCCTGCATGGCCATGCCACGCGGCCGCCAGAACAGGCGTTGCAGGACCCTGCAACCATTGCGCAGTTCCGCCAGCAGTTCAGGGGGAATGGACAGTGCCCGTTCTCCAGCGCCCGCAGGCGGCAGCACGTCAAACAGCAGGCGACTGCCGCACATATCCCCGCAGGCCTGCCGCACCCGTTCCAGCAGGGTTGCGGCAAGCATGGCGCAACGCCCGTCCGCCAGCAGTTCGGCTGCGACGGCCAGCGTATCCAGATGGGTCGCGATCCGTCCAAGTTCGCCCACGAACAGGTCCGCATCGCGCATTTCCCCCGCCTGTTTTCCCCCCGCCGCGGCCAGCGCGCCCGCAAAGGCCTGCTGGTGGGCCACCGTGGCGGTGGCGTCAATCCGCGCCACCAGGCGCGCGGCCTGCGCCACGGTCGCGCCCCGCATGCGCGCGCACAGGCCACGATGGGCATAGCCCATGCGCGGCTGCACCTGCATGATCCGTTCCCCCGGCAGGCCCAGGCGCAGGTGGAAAGGGGCGTTGAAATCCCCCTCCGCCGGGCCGTGGCCCAGCACGGTGCCCCCGGCGCGCACCATGGTTGCATCATCGGTGAATTCCACCCCATCGGGCGGCGCGGGGGCTGGCGGGGGCCGGTCGCGCAGGGGCCATGTCACCGGCCATCGCCCCTGGTCCAGCCACGGGGCGCTGCCTGTCGCCCCCATGGCCTCGATGCCCCACAGGTCGTGCATGATGCGTTCAGGCGCGCTGGCACCGGCCCGCACGGGGGACAGGGCAAGGTAGCGCCCGTCCGTTACCGCGATGCTGGCCATCAGGGGGCGCGTGCCCTCCATGAACAGGGCATGCGCCTGCATGCCGTCCGACCACAGGCCAAGAAGCGGCAGGTCGGAACGGGACAGGGCTGCCACCATGGCATGCCATTCCTCCGCATCAAGCACGAATCGCCCCGCACACTCCGTGGGCACGCCCCTGCGGATCAGGTCCGCCACCTGCGTCACCACGACCCGCCCCCCATCTGGTCATACCCGGCACAGGCAAGCACCACGCACCCGATGGCCAGCAACAGCGCCGCCCGCGCCCATGATGGCCTGCCAGGCCCCGCCCCCGGGCATGCCGCCATGACCGGCCACAGGCTGGCGCCAGCCAGCAGCGCCACAGGGGGCATATTACCCATTTCCCCCACCAGTACCAGCACGATCGCCATGCCGGGCAGGGCCGGCGGCCACAGCATGGCCCACGGCAGCCGCCCGTCCGACGGCGTCACGCAGGCCATGGCCAGCAGGCTGGCGGCAAGCGGCAGCCCCCCCATGCCACCACCCGGCAGCCCCGCAGCCAGCACGGCCCAGCCAGCCCAGTAATCCCCCAAAAACGACCGCCCCCGCCGCGACAGGACCGCCCATGACAGGCACACACACCCCATGAAGGTCAGCGCAGGCAGCAGCACCGGCCAGATACGGGCCGCCTGCGCCACGACCGGCAGCACGGCCAGTGCTTCCATGTTCCAGCCCGGCGCAACCATCCCCGGACGGCCCGGAACGCCACAGGCCAGCAGCAGCCCGCCCACCAGCAGGATCGCCCCGGCTTGGTCCTGCATATGCCCCCAGTCCGCCTGCAGCACGAACAGCCCGCCCTGCGCCACAAGCAGGCCACCCAGTCCCATGCGCAACACCTGCCACCCGTCCCGGTCCAGCCCGCGCGGCCCGATCGCCAGCCCAAGCCGCGCCACCAGCCCGCAGCCCAGCAGGGCCACCAGCAGGTCGCACCGTCCCAACGCCATGGCAAGGGCCGCGATGCCCGACAGGAAAAAGGGCAGCATGTCCCCCCCACGCGAAGCGTTTTCCCCGGCGCGGGATGGCCCGAAAACCCACACGCACAATGCCAGCGCGGGGCCGCATCCCGTCATGATCCGCGCCATGTCGGGGAAATGCGCGCTCCCCACACCACACAGGACCAGCAGCACCACCGCCAGCAGGCCACGCAGCGCCAGCGTCCCGCCCGTCACCAGCAGGGCGGTCTGCGCCAGCACCAGCCAGCCACCCAGCAGGCTGGCGTAAAGCGGCGGCGCCATCATGCCGCCCCGCCATGCGACCGGGGATGCGTGGCCAGCAGGATATTCAGGCCGATCGCGGCAATGATGACCTCCCCCATGACCAGCAGGCTGTCCGCCCGCGCCGCCAGCAGCATGACGCCATCCAGCCCGCAGGCCAGACCCGCGCATAACGCGACCGGCCCGCGGGCGATGCATGCCCCCCACACCCCGCACAGGATGGCGGCCAGCCCCGTCATGCCCATAAGGCGCGCCGTCATGTCCACCTGTGGTCCCTGCATGATGACCTGCGCCAGCACCGCGATACAGGCCAGCCCGCCGGCAAGGCGCAGGCCGCTGCGTTCACGCGCGCCCGCCGGGACATGCAGCATCTGCACGCCCAGCAGCCCGAACAGTCCCGCCAGCCCCACCGCCATGATGCAGGCCGGCCCGACCCGCCCCAGCCCCCAGCGCGACAGGCACACGCACGCAGCCATGCACGCCCCATGCCAGACCGGGCCGCCACCGCGCGCCCCCGACGTTGAAAGCGAGAGGATGACCAGAACACCAAACAGCAGCACCAGCATGGTCAGCCCATCCCCCGCCCGGCAAACAGCAGCACCCCGGCCATGATGGCGCATAACAGCGCCAGTCCCGCCCGCCAGCCCGCATGAAGCGGCCCCGACACCACGAATACCCGTATCGCCGCGACACCCCCGCAGGCCAGCAGCATATGCGCCACCCACAACATGACCGCCACCAGCATGGGCACCAGCACCCGGCCACGCGGCAGGATGTCGGGTTCCACAATCCCCTCGGGCCAGATCAGGTCACGCGCCAGCATCATCCACACCACCGCCAGCAGGTCGTGCGCGTACCGGGCCACGGCGCGGTCGGGACCGGCAAGGTCCTCCAGCATGGCCGCCGACAGCCGTAATGCCGTGACATGGCCTTCCCCCACCCCCGCCACGACCAGCGCGCCGGCAACCAGCGCCAGCGGCACGCGCACAAGGTTCATGTCCGCCACATGCGCCTGCCGCACCAGTCCCGCCAGCGTGCCATCGGGCAGGCACATGCCCAGCACGGCGCATGCCAGCAGCATGACCGGCTGGATCATGATCCCGCCCGCCACGACCCGCAGCCCCGCATGGCCCGGCCGCGCCAGGCCCGGCGCAAGGGCGGCCACCACCAGTGCGAGGAAGGCCATTTCCAGCAACCCGCCGACAACCAGCACATCCGACAGGTCACTACCGGGCATGCCAATGGAAAAGGACGGCACCAGCAACGCCGCCACCATGCCCGCCGCCAGCGCCAGCCACGGTGCCACCGCCGTGACCTGCGCGCCCGCCGCCGAACGCACGCCCACCTGCCGCCACGCCTGCAGCAGGGCGCGCCAGTGCGCGGTGGGGTCCGGCAGGCGGCGTTCGCCTTCCATCATGGCGGCCATCCAGCGCAGCAGGCCGATCCATATTGGCACCGTCACCATGACCAGCGCCATGTGGCAGCCCGCAAGCAGCAGAGCCTGCATCCACGCGGCAAGGGAAAACGACGTCATCATGCAGCCTTATCCATGCCACGCAATGAATATCAGTGCCGCCATGCCCGCCATGGCCATCACCACCGGCGCGGATGCCATGGCGCCATCCGGCCGCAGGCTTCCCACGTATCGCGCCAGCAGCCGCCATGACCGCCCCGTCCGCCGCCGCAGGCGCACGTAGCCACGCAGGCACCGCCTGCGCATCGCGGGCGTCACCACCATATCCAGCAGCATGCGCGCGGGATTGCCCAGCCCCACCTGCGTCAGCGGATCGCCAAACACCATCCACGGCGGCACGGGGGGCGCGCCGTTCTGCCAGCCCGCGACCTGGCGGGCGGGCATGGGGCAGGCCATGCGGCGCAGCACCACGACCACGCCCCCCACCACCGCCACCAGCAGGCACAACCGCGCGGGATACAGCACCGCCCCCCCGTCGGGCGACGCCAGCGCGATATTCTCCACCAGCGGCCACATCACGCCACCCGGACCATGCCCCCCCACCAGACCCAGCCAGTATCCCGGCCAGATGGAGGCGCACAGCACCGGCAGCGCCGCCAGCAGCAACGTCGCCATTTCCCACCCCGACGGATCAGACGCCCCGGCCCCGCGCGGCGTGCGTGGCCTGCCACACAGCATGACCGCGACAATGCGCACGAGCGCAAGCATGCGCACCGCCCACCCCACCCCCAGCGCCAGGAGGGCCAGCAGCAGCGGCAGGTCCGCCCCCGGCCCGCCACCACGCGGCATGGCCGCCAGCAGGTGCAGCAGCATCCAGATAATGGAAAAACCCAGCAGGGGCGGCAGCCCGCTTTCCGCCAGAAGCCCGATGGAAAACAGGGCCGACAGGCGCGGCATCAACACACCCAGCCCCCCCAGGCGACACAGTACAAGGGCACCGGCCTCGCGCTCCATCGCATCCATGGCGCGCGCCATGAACATCCATGTCAGCAGCGTGCCCACGACCAGCATGAACGTCCGGCTGGCGCATATGGCCATGGCGGGCAGGTCATCGGCACGGGCCAGCAGGCCCAGCCCCGCCAGCACGATCACCAGCGCGCCCGTGCCCCCCAGCAGTCCCGACATGACCCTGCGCCCGTCACCCGCGCACAGCGCCCGCCACGACGCCGTCATGTAGAGCAGGCAGCCCGCCACGATCAGCACGCCACCCCAGCGCATGTCCGCCATCATGCCGCCCGTGGGCAGGTGGCCCCACAGCGCCATGGCGGCGACCATCGCGGCGATATCGGCCATCTGGAAGGACTGCCCCCCACGCGGCGACACGCGCAGGGAAAAGGAAAGCCCCAGCAACCCGCGCGTGCCCAGCCAGCACAGGCCGGGCAGGAGCCAGCCCGCATGGGCCGGGAACACCAGCACCGCCGCCATAAGCAGCAGGGCGATCAGGTCGGGCACCTGTCGCGCGGCCATGCGCGGGATATCGCCATGCGGGGCATGCGCGCATGCGACCAGCACCCAGCCCGCCCCCATGCAGGACAGGACCGGCCCGCCGGTTACCGCAAGCGCCGCCCCGGCGCAGGCCGCGAGGTCACGCCCGCCGGATGCTGCAAACCCCACGATGCCCAGCGGCGCCAGCAGGGCGACATCACGCGCGTCACCCGAAAAACCGGCCCCCGCCACGACCCCGCCCGGCAGCACGACCCCAAGGCAGGACAGAACGGCCATGACGCCCACGGCCAGCCACCCGCAGCGCAAGGCCGGCACCATGCCCGCAGCCGGCCGTGGCCAGCAGGCCGGCAGGGCGCCCGCCCCCCCCACCAGCAGTACGGTTACGACAAGGATGACAGGAATGATGACAGCCCTCCCGCATGCCGCCCGGGAAGTAAGGCCGGGCGGGTCAGATCATGGCCAGCGGCTCCCTGCGGCGCGGCGGCGCTATGGCTTCATCAATCTGCGCCAGATCATCGCGCGTCAAGGTGATCTGGGTCGCGGCGAAGTTTTCATGCTGGTGGCGCGGGCTGCCCGCCTTGGGAATGGCCAGCACGTTTTCCTGCCGCAGCACCCACGCCAGCGCGACCTGCGCTGGCGTGGCAGGCCCGAGGGATGTCGCATGCCGCCGCGCGATACGTTCCAGCACCGGCGCGCGCAGCAGGTCGCCCCCCTGCCCCAGCGGGGAATAGGCCATGGTCACGACGCCCGCATCGCGGTCACGCCGCAGCAGGTCGAATTCCACCCCGCGGTAATCAAGGCTGTACAGCACCTGGTTGGCCGCGCAGGGCGTGCTGGCGGGTATGCTTTCGACCTCACGCATGCCATCGGCGTCGAAGTTGGACACACCCCAGCTCCGGATCATGCCCGCATCAATCAGGTCATCGAATCCGGCCAGCGTTTCCTCCAGCGGCACGCTGCCGGGCCAGTGCAGCAGGTAGAGGTCCAGATGATCGGTGCCCAGCCGCTTCAGTGACGCGGCACAGGCCTTGCGCACCCCATCGCGCGATGCGTTGGAAGGCACGACCTTGCTGACAAGGAACACGTCATCACGTCGTCCCCTGATCGCCTCGCCCACCAGTTTTTCGGAACGGCCGGAGCCATACATTTCCGCCGTGTCCACCACGCGGATACCCGCGTCGAGACCCGCATGGATGCTTTTGATTTCATCCGCGCGGCGGCTGTCGCTGTCCCCCATGTTCCACGTGCCCATGCCCAGCGCGGGCACCGTGGCGCCATTGGGGAAAGTAACCGTCTTCATTACGCAACCTGCCTTTCGTCCATCCCGTCACCACCGTACGCGGTGGTGACTATTTGCGACGCGCCCAGCCCTTGGGCTGCTGTTGCCAGTAGCTCAGCTCATGCCCGCCCCCGCGCCATGCCACCCAGCGCCTGCGGGCGGCCGCGACGGCGGCTTCATCATGGCCGTCAAACAGGTCGAACACCCGTTCGAAAGGGGAAAGGTCGGGCGCTTCCACCCCGTCAAGCAGGAAGGCGAAAGTCGCGCCATTGGGCACGTCCCCGCCCTCCGTCAGCCAGATCGGCTGCCACGGCCCATGCCCCATGGCCTGCGTGCCATGGGGAAGCCAGAGCGGGTCGGTCGCCCGCCACAGCCCTTCATCAAGCTCCCGCACCCGTTCCGCTGTGGCGCAGCGGACCACCGCCCGCTTTCCCGCCGCAAGCGTACGGCCCAGCAGCGCGGGCAGGACCGCCAGCGCCGGTGAGCGCGTCAGGTGATAGAAGCCGATCTGCGCCATGGAGTTCCCCATTCCGATCCGGCCTGCCGCGCGGGGCAGGCATTACCCTTCGTAATACGTGCCGACCATGCGATCGAGCAGGCGGACGCCAAAGCCGGTCGCCCCCTTGGGCGCGTGCGATGTCGGCTTGGACGTGAACGCCGTGCCCGCGATGTCCAGATGCGCCCACGGCACATCGTTCACGAAGCATTCAAGGAACTTGGCCGCCGTGATCGACCCGCCGGGGCGTCCGCCGATGTTCTTGAGGTCGGCGACGTCCGAACGCAGCAGTTCAAGGTAGGCGGCGTCCATGGGCATGCGCCACAGCTTCTCGCCCGTCTTTTCCCCCGTGGCCGACAGGTGGCCCGCCAGTTCGTCGCTGTTGGAGAACAGGCCCGCGCGCTCGATGCCCAGGCTGACCACGATCGCCCCGGTCAGGGTGGCGAGGTTGACCATGAAGCGCGGCTTGAAACGGTCCTGCGTGTACCACAGCACGTCCGCCAGTACCAGGCGGCCTTCGGCATCGGTGTTCAGCACCTCGACCGTCTGGCCCGCCGCCGTGCGCACCACGTCGCCCGGACGCTGCGCATTGCCCGACAGCATGTTTTCCACCAGCCCCACGACGCCTATGGCGTTCACCTTCGCCTTGCGCCCCGCCAGCGCGGCCATGGTGCCGACCACGGCGGCGGCGCCGGCCATGTCGGTCTTCATTTCGTCCATGCCGGCGGCGGGCTTGATCGAGATGCCGCCCGAATCAAAGGTCACGCCCTTGCCGACGAAGGCCACCGGGGCCTCACCCTGCGCACCGCCATTCCAGCGCATGATGACCGTGCGCGGCGGCGCGTCGCTGCCCTGCGCCACACCCAGCAGCGCGCCAAAACCCAGCCGGTGCATGGCGTCGCGGTCCAGTACCTCGACCTCGATCCCAAGGTCGCGCAGGGCAAGGATGCGCTGCTCGAATTCAGGCGGGCGCAGCATGTTCGCGGGTTCGGAGACAAGGTCACGGCACAGGCACACGCCGCGCGCCACCGCCGCAAGCGGCTGCCATGCGGTGGCGGCATGCGCCGGGTCGGCACAGGCCACGGTCACGTTCGCCAGCGGTCCCGCATCGCCCTTGCGTGGCTGGGTGCGGTACAGATCGAAACGGTAGCTGCCCAGCACGACGCCCAGCGCCACATGGGCCGCAAGGTCGGGGGCGACCGTATCCGCCACGACCACGCCGGCCGTGCCCGCATCGGACAGGGCGCGGGCCGCCGCGACACCAGCCTGCTCGGCCACGGTGGCATCCAGCGCGTCCGCCTTGCCCAGCCCCACCAGGATCACGCGGTCATAGCCCCCGCCGGGGGCAAGCACAACGCAGGTCCTGGCGGCGTCGAAGCCGAATTTCGCGGCCTTTGCCGCGCGGGTCAGCGCGCCGCCCACCGCCGCGTCCACCGCGGCGAAAGCCCCCGCGGGCGTGCCGGGGGCGGCAAGGACGGCAATGGCGCCGCTGGTGGGCAGGCTTGCATCGGAAAAGGCGATATCGAGCATAGGGGTCACGGTGCTCCGCTACGAATGTGTTGGGCAGGCAGGATAAATTCCCGTGCCAGCACGCCGCGCCCCGGGCCGGTGCAGCCCCGTCCGGGGGCATCGGCACCGATAAGGGCATGACGGCGCGCCGCGAGTAAGCTAATGCGAACAGCATGAATACGCCATCCATGCCAGCATATGAGGACGGATTCCTTCTGGATCTGGCCCTGCGCCTTGCCGATGAGGCCGCCGAACTGATCCGCGCCATCCGCGCGCGCGGGTTCGCGACCAAGGTCAAGACCGACAGTTCCCCCGTGACCGAAGCCGACCACGCGGCGGAAAAACACATCCTTGCGGGGCTGCGCGCCCATGCCCCCGCCATTCCCGTCGTGGCGGAGGAGGAAGTCGCCGCCGGCATCATGACCGATACCGGGCGCGCGTTCTGGCTGGTGGACCCGCTGGATGGCACGCGGGAATTCGCCGCCGGGCGCGATGACTTCACCGTCAATATCGGCCTTGTGCGCGATGGCCGCCCGGTGCTGGGGGCGGTGGCGCTGCCCGCCTACCACCAGCTTTATGGCGCGGGTGCCGGGCGCGGGGCGTTCCGCATCGACGCCAATGGCACGCAGGCCATCCATGTCCGCACGCCACCGGCGCAAGGGCTGACCGTGCTGGCGTCGCGCCATTACGCCGATGACCCGCGCCTGAAGGAATTCCTGGGCGGGCATACCATCGCCCATCTGGGCAATATCGGCTCGGCTGCCAAGTTCATCCGCGTGGCCGAGGGGCTGGCCGACCTCTATCCCCGCCTCGGCACCACCATGGAATGGGACACCGCCGCCCCGCAGGCCGTTGTCGAGGCCGCTGGCGGCTCCATCACCACGCCCGATGGCAGGGTGCTGGGCTATGGCAAGCCGGGCTTTCGCAACCCGCATTTCCTGTGTCGCGGCGCGGCCTGACCCGGGGCCATGCACACGCGCCTGTTGCACAATGACCCGCAGGGGATCGCCACCGCCGCCGCGATACTGCGCGCGGGCGGGCTGGTCGCCTTCGGGACGGAAACGGTTTACGGCCTTGGGGCGGATGCGGGCAATGACGCCGCCGTCGCCGCCATCTACACCGCCAAGGGACGGCCGGGCATCAACCCGCTGATCAGCCATTTCGCCAGTGCGGCGGCCGCTTTCGCGCAGGTGGAGGCCACGCCGCTGGCCCGCAGGCTGGCCGGGCGGTTCTGGCCCGGCCCGCTGACCATGGTGCTGCCGCGCGCCGCGCGGTGCGGCCTTTCCCCCATCGCGACCGCGGGCCTGCCCACCGCCGCCGTGCGGGTCCCGGCGGGGGCTGCCACGCAGGCGCTGCTGGCGGCGTGCGGGTTTCCGGTCGTGGCCCCCTCGGCCAACCCGTCGGGCCGGGTCAGCCCGTCCGACGCGCGGCATGTGCTGGCGGGACTGGATGGCCGTATTGACGCCGTCCTTGACTGCGGGCCGTGCCGCATTGGCGTGGAAAGCACGATCATCGACCTCAGCAGCGGCACGCCCGTCCTGCTGCGCCCCGGCGGCATCACGCTGGAAGCGCTGGAGGCGGCCTGTGGCATGACGCTGGCCCTGCCCGCCCGCAGCAATGACGCGCGCCCCAGCGCCCCCGGCCAGCTTTCATCGCATTACGCGCCCGGCCTGCCCGTACGGCTGGGGGCAAGGACGGTCGAACCCGACGAGGCCCTGCTGGCATTCGGCCCGCCCCTGCCCGGTGCCGGGCTGGTGTGGAACCTGAGTGACACGGGTGATTTGCACGAAGCGGCAGCGCGCCTCTTCGCGGGGCTGCGGTTTCTTGATATGGAGGGTCACCGCCGGGGACTGGTCAGGATTGCGGTGCAGCCTGTGCCCGGTCATGGGCTGGGGCGCGCGATCCGTGACCGCCTGATCCGTGCGGCCAGCCCGCGAGCCTAATAGTTTCAACTGCATGATCCGACCCCGGTGCCCCTGAAATGAGCGACACAATCGACCCCAAGGAACTGAAAATCCTTTCGGATATCCTTGCACTCGTACTGGAAGACCATGCAGGCCAGTCGGAAAACGCGCTGGCCGCCATCCGCACGCGGGCGAAAAAGAACCAGGTGACCGGCGGCGCGCTGAAAAACCTGTTCGCCGCCATCGCCCCCAATCCGCCGCCAAAGGCGGCGCCAAAGCCCCGCGCGCCCCGCGCCACGAAGGCGAGCGCGGCGGCCGCGAAAGAGATTCAGGAGTCGCACCAGCGCATTTCCCAACTGACGGAAAGCATCCGCCGGCTGGACACGGAAATACGCGACCTGAAGGTGAATAACGAGGCGCTGATGGCGGAACTGAACCAGACGCGGCAGGCCCGTGCCGAAACGCAGGCCGCCCTGTCATCGGCCGTGCAGTCGTACCGCCCCTCCCCGCCACGCCGTTCGGGCGGCCTGCTGGTGGCGGCGGCGGTGGGTGCGCTCACCGGCTTCGCCCTGGCCGAAACGTGGCACCTGTTCATGTCCGGCAGCCCCGCGCAGGCCAGCGCCACCTATCCGCCGGTCCATCATCAGGGGCAGGCCTGGCTCATGCCGCCCCCCCATCCCCTTCTTGCAGGAAACACGCCGTCATGACCGTCTCCCCCCCCACCGCGCCGGCACGGCAGGACCTGATTGCCGGTTTTACCGACATGCTGGGGCCGGTGGGCGTGATTACGGGTGAAACCGATACCGCATCCTACTGCACCGACTGGCGCAACCTGTACCATGGCCGCGCGCTGGCGGTGCTGCGTCCCGCCAGCACGGAAGAACTGTCACGACTTGTGCGGTTCTGTAACGAACATGACGTGCCCATGGTGCCGCAGGGCGGCAACACCAGCATGGTGGGGGGCGCGACACCCGATGGCAGCGGGCGTGAGGTCGTCATCTGCCTGTCGCGCATGAACCGTATCCGCAACATCGACCCCCATGACCTGACCATGGAAATCGAGGCGGGCGTCACGCTGAAGGCGGCGCAGGACGCGGCCAGGGATGCCGGGTTCATGCTGCCGCTGTCCATCTCGTCCGAAGGCTCGGCGCAGATTGGCGGCGTGCTGGCGACCAACGCGGGCGGCAACAACACCCTGCGTTACGGCAATGCGCGCGAACTGGTGCTGGGGCTGGAAGCGGTCATGCCCGATGGCGGGGTGTTCCATGGCCTGCGCCGCCTGCGCAAGGACAATACGGGCTACGCGCTGCGCCAGCTCCTGATCGGGTCCGAGGGCACGCTGGGGTTCATCACCACGGCCATCGTGCAGCTTCATCCGCAGCCGCGCGCGATCGAGGCCGCGCTGTGCGCCGTGGACGACGCGCAGGCCGCGCTGAAGCTGCTGGGCCTTCTGCGCGCGCGCGACCCGGCGCTGCTGCAGGCGTTCGAGTTCATGTCCGGCACCGGCATGGACATGGTGATCGACCTGATCCCCGGCGTGAGCCTGCCGCTGGGCGAACGCGCGCCGGCCTACGTGCTGCTGGAACTGGCCACCCCGCGCCCCGATGCCGACCTGCGCGAATACGCCGAGGACGTGCTGGGGGACGCGCTGGAGGAAGGCATCATCACCGACGCCGTCATTGCCGAAAGCGAGGGCCAGCGCGCGGGCCTGTGGAAACTGCGCGAGGAACATGCCGAAGCCCAGCGCCGCGCGGGGGCGAGCGTCAAGAACGACGTGTCGGTGCCCGTGACCCACGTGCCCGAACTGATCGCGCGCGCGACCGCCGCGTGCGAAAAGCTGATCCCGGGCATCCGCCCCGCGCCGTTCGGCCACATGGGCGATGGCAACATCCACTTCAACCTGGTCCAGCCCGAAGGCATGGCGCCGGACGCCTTCCTGGCCCGCAGCCATGACATCATGGATACGGTGGCGGCGATCGTGAAGGACCTGGACGGGTCGTTCTCGGCCGAGCACGGGGTGGGGCAGCTCAAGCCCTACATGATGCCGTCATGGCGCGGGGGCGCGGAACTGGCGGCCATGCGCCACATCAAGGCCGCCCTTGACCCGAAAAACCTCATGAACCCCGGCAAGGTCCTGCCGCCCGTAACACCGGGGACATGAGGCCGCCGCCATCCGCACGGCCGGCTGAAGGCCGGGGCCAACCCCAATGCATGAAGGCATCACCCCTTTTGCACCGGCGGGAACAGGGGTAGACAGGGACATGCCCGCCGTCCGCCCCGTCCCTGACCGCCTTGCGCCGCGCCTGTCGATTCTGGACAGCTACATGCTGCGCCAGCTCCTGCTGGCGCTGGTGGCGACGACGGGCGCGCTGGTGACGCTGATCTGGCTGACCCAGTCCCTGCACTTCGTATCGCTGGTGGTGGGGCGCGGGCTGTCGCTGCGCGTATTCCTGGAACTGACCAGCCTGCTGATCCCCTCCTTCATCGCGGTCATCCTGCCCATCACCACCTTCGTGGTGGTGCAGTTCATCTACCAGCGCCTTGGCGCCGACCGGGAACTGACGGTCATGCAGGCGGCCGGGCTGTCGCCGGCCATGATGGCGCGGCCGGGGCTGGCCTGCGCCGCCATCGCGACGGCGGCGTGCCTGGTGCTGAATGTCTGGATCGTGCCGGTTTCGTACCATGCCTTCCGCCAGTTCGAATTCCAGATCCGCAACCGCATGGCCGCCTTCCTGGTGCAGGACGGGGTATTCACGCAGGTATCGGACAGCATGACCGTGTACATCCGCGCGCGCGACAAGGACGGCACGCTGCACGGCATCATGGTGGAAGACGACCGCACCCCCGGCGCGGAAGCCACCATACTGGCGGAGGAAGGCAACCTGGTCATCGTCAATGACCAGCCGCGCGTGGTGCTGTTCAACGGGTCGCGGCAGGAAATCGACAGCCATACCGGACGGCTGAACGTGCTGACCTTCACCCGCAACACGATCGACCTGTCCAGCCCGCACACCGCGCATACACGCCTGCCCGACGCCAACGAACTGCCGATCTCGCAACTGCTGCACCCGGACATGCGGCTGTATTCGCGCCGGGATGAAAGCAAGATGTTCATCGAGGCGTGGCGCCGGCTCAGCACCCCCTTCTGCGCCTTTTCCTTTGCCATGATCGGGCTGGTGGGGGCGATGGGCGGCAGCCATTCCCGGCAGGCCGGAATCCTGCGTCCGGTGCTGGCCATACTGGCCGTGGTCGCGGCGCAGGCGCTGACGCTGCTGGTGCAGAACCTTGCATCGCGCAACCTGCAGCTCATGCCGCTCATGTGGGTGTGCACGATCGGGCCGGGCGTGATCTGCGCGGCCATCCTGTTCTGGCCGGAACTGCGGGCCGACCGTGAAGCCCGGGCGGTCGCGGGCGGCACGCGCCCATGAAGCCTGCCTTCACGCTGTCGCTGTACATCGCCCGGCAGTTCACCTACGCCACGCTGTCGGTGATCGCCTTCCTGACCGGGCTGATCACCATGTTCGACTTCATCGACCTGCTGCGCCGGGTGTCCACGCGGCCCAATGTCCCGACCTCACTGGTCAGCGGGATCGCGGTCCTGCACATCCCCTTCGCCTGCCTTGAAATCCTGCCCTTCGGCATCCTGCTGGGCGGGATCATATGTTTCTGGCGGCTGGCGCGGTCATCGGAACTGGTGGTGGCCCGGGCGGCGGGCATTTCGGCATGGCAGTTCCTGGCGGGGCCGGTCATCTGCGCCATGCTGATCGGGACGGTGGCCACCACCTGCATCTCCCCCCTTTCGTCGGTCATGTACCGGCGGGCGGAAATGCTGGACCGCCAGTACCTGCGCGACAGCAATGGCAAGTCGCTCAACCTGAGCGGGGGCACGCTATGGCTGCGGCAGGGGGATAACGGGCTGGTGGACCATGGGGTGGACATCATCCATGCGCGCCATGTCAGGCTGACGGGCAGCGTGCTGCACATCCGCGGCATCACCATTTTCCGGCTTGGCCCGGATGACAGCCTGCTGACCCGCATCGAAGCCGACAGCGGCTACCTGGGCAAGGAGCGCTGGGTGCTGGCTGGCGCGCGCCAGCTACGCCCCGATGAACTGCCCGTCGACATGGGCGAAATGACGCTTCATGCCGACCTGACGCTGGCGGGGGTGGAGGAAAGCTTCGCCTCCCCCGATACATTGTCGGTCTGGGCGCTGCCGGGCTTCATCCGGCAACTGAAACGCTCGGGCTTTTCCACCATCCGCCACCGGCTGCATTTCCAGACCCTGCTGACGCTGCCGGTGCTGTCGGGCACCATGGCGCTGGTGGCGGCGGGGTTTTCCATGCGGCCCGCGCGGCGGGGCGGGGTCATACGCATGATCAGCTTCGGGGTCGCGGCCGGTTTCGCGCTGTTCGCACTGTCGAAAATCGCCGCCCAGTTTGGCGAAACGGGCACATTGCCGCCCCTTCTTGCCGCATGGGCCCCCACCGGGGCGGGGCTTTGTCTTGCAGTCACGCTGCTTCTTCATCTAGAGGACGGTTAATGGACCGTCCCACCCCCTTCACGCGCGCGCCGTCACCGCCACGGCTTTCTGCCGTCCTGCGGCGGTTCCCGCGCGGGTTGCTGCTTTCGGCCACCATGCTGGGGGGAATGATATGCGCGCCGGCACCCGGCGGCGCGCATGCGGATACGCCACCCGACGGCCCCAGGCGCAGCACGCCCATCCATGCCCCCAAGAGCCAGCCACAGGCGCCCGTCACCTTTTCCGGCACGGTTTCCAATACCGACCCGATGACATTCCAAGCCGACCATGTCGCCTATGACAGCCGCAACGGTATCGCGACATGGACCGGGAATGTCCAGCTATGGCAGAATGACCAGATCATGCGCGCCGACAAGGTGGTGTATGACCGCAATACCGGCATCGCCTCGGCCCGGGGCAACGTGGCCATGGTGGAACCCGACGGCACGGTGCTGTTTACCGAATATGCCGAGCTGAGCAACGGCATGCGCGACGGCATCATGACCCGCCTGTATGTCCGCATGCAGGACAATGCGCGCATGGCGGCGAACGGCATGCGCCGCACGGGTGCGAAGGTCAACGACCTGACGCGCGTGGTCTATACGGCGTGCGAGATATGCGCCCGCCACCCCGAACGCGCGCCGTTCTGGCAGTTGCGCGCCTATGACGCCACGCATGACATGCAGCACAAGCGGCTGGAATTCCGCGATGCGTTCGTGGACTTTTTCGGGGTGCCGATTTTCTACCTGCCCGCGTTCTCCATGACCGACCCGTCGGTCCGGCGGCAGAGCGGCTTCCTGACCCCCGGCTTCACCCCGCATGACCGTTACCTGGGCACCTATGTCACCATTCCCTATTACTGGGTCATAGACCGGCAGTCGGATGTTACGCTGCAGGGCCTGTTCTCCACCCGCACGGGACCCGAGCTTACGGCGAACTACCGCCGTTATTTCAGCAATGCACGCCTGAACCTGACCGGCGGCATCGCGTACGATACCCATCGTGATACCGATTACGTCAACACCTTCGGGCAGGAGGTGGACAGTTCGAACAACCACGGCATGCAGGGCTATATCTTCGCCAACGGCCAGATCTCGATCAACAGGACGTGGCGGGCGGGCGCGAACATACGCTGGGCCAGTTCGCCCAACTTCATGCGTGACTACCGCGTCAGCGGATATGGGCAGGATACGCTCAATTCCAACGTCTACCTGGAAGGGTTCGGTACGGGATCGTATTCGCGCCTTGATGCCGAAGGCTACCAGGGCATGAACCAGGGCATCATCCACAACCAGGACCTGCCATGGGTGCTGCCACGCTACACCTACAGCTATTTTGGCCAGCCGGATTCACTGGGGGGGCGGTTCAGCCTCGATACGACGGATTTCTACGTCTATCGTGAAAACGGGACTTCGGACCAGCGCGGCCAGCTTTCGCTCAACTGGGACCGGCCGTTCCACAACTCGCTGGGACAGATCTGGAACCTCACACTGCATGTTGAATCGGCCATCCACCGCGCGACCGAACTCAACCAGCAGCCCAACTACGCCCACACCACCCGCGCGCAGGTGGAGGGGCAGGTCCTGCCCACCGTGGGCCTGAAGATGAACTGGCCCTTCCTGCGCAGCTTCAACCACAACACCGGCACCCAGATCCTTGAACCCATCGTGCAGTTCCTGGCCGCCCCCAACACGGGCAACAGCACGTCGCGCAACATTCCCAACGAAGACAGCCTGTCCTATGAATTCACGGATTCCACGCTGTTCTCGCTCAACCGCTATGCCGGCACGGACCGGCTGGATGGCGGCCTGCGCGCCAATGTCGGGCTGCATAACAACTGGACATGGAACGGCCACCAGGTTGACGTGCTGATCGGTGAAAGCTTCCAGGAACATATCGACCACAACCGCATCCCCTATTCCGGGCTGGGCCACCACCTGTCGGACGTGGTGATGGGCACGCACATCATACCCAACCAGTTCTTTGATTTTGACGGCAAGATGCGGCTTGACCCCTATGGCGGCAAGGTTGACTTCGCCGACGCGCTGGGCAGCGCGGGCTTCAGCCATTTCCGCGTCACGGGCGGCTACCTGTTCGAGCCGGTCACGCCCTATTATTATTACGCCCAGCGTCCCTACGCCCAGGCGGCGCCCGACATCTATTACAAGCCCGTCAGCGAACTGACGGTGGGCGCTGCCTCCAACTGGGACAACTGGCACATCGCCGCCTACCTGCGCCGCAGCCTGTCGCGCAAGGAAAGTGTCGCGGTGGGCGGCGACGCCGGGTACCAGAATGACTGTTTCGGGCTGGATGTGATGTATCTCAAGCAATACACTACGATTGGTGGCCAACAGAGCAATTCAACCGTAATGTTCTCCCTTACGTTCAAAACCATCGGTACATTTGGTATCAATGGCTGACCTGATGCGCGAAAGACCGAGCTGGATGTCCTTCTTCCCCACCGCCCGTGGCGCTGTTTCCCTCCCCGCATCACGGCGGGGCCGTATGGGCCGCACCCTCGCGGCGACCCTGCTGGCATGCGTGGCGCTGGCGGGCCATGAACAGGCGGCCAGCGCCCGCACGGCCCGCGCCATTGCCCAGCAGGCGCAGGCGGCGGAAGACCAGGACGCCATCATCGCCACCGTGAATGGCGCGGTGCTGACCAAGCGCGATGTCGATACGCGCGGGCGGCTGTTCGCCCTGTCATCGGGGCTGGATGTCAGCGACGACGTGATGCAGCGGCTGCGCCCGCAGATCGTGCGGCAGCTGATAGATGAAAAACTGCGCATGCAGGAAATGCTCGACCGCCACATCAACGTGCCGATCCAGCAGATCGGGGACGCCATAGCCGGCATCGAGCAGCGTAACGGCATGCCCCAGAACGCCCTACGCAACAAGCTGGCGGAAGACGGCGTATCGCTGACCACGCTGATCGACCAGATCCGCGTGCAGATCGGCTGGTCGCAGGTGCTGCGTCAGGAAACGGCCGAACATGGCCGCATCACCGCATCCGAGATCGAGCAGCGCATGGCCGCGCTGAAGCGCGAGGATGGCAAGCCCGAATACATGATCAGCGAGATTTTCGTGCCGGTGGAAGACCCCCGCCACACGGAAAACGAACTGAAATTCACCGAAACCATCATCCAGGAACTGCGTGAGGGCGCGCCCTTCCCCATTGTCGCCGCCCAGTTCTCGCAGGGGCAGAGCGCGCTGGATGGCGGCATGATGGGCTGGATGCAGGAAGACGGGCTGGACCCGCAGGTGGTGGACGTGGCGCGCAAGATGCCTGACGGCGCCATTTCCAACCCCATCCGCGTCGCGGGTGGCTATGTCATCGCCACCATCGCCGAACGGCGGACGGTCGGCCACCAGATGACCACCATCCTGACCATACGGCAGGTCTTCTTCCCCTTCGACACGCCCCTGGACCCGGAAAACCCGACCGACCAGCAGAAAGCGACCCTGGACACCGCCACGGCCTTTACCAACGAAGCCAAGAGCTGTGACCAGATGGAAGCCGAGAACAAGAAACTGGGGGAAAAGCACCCCAGCGATCCCGGTGAACTCATGCTGAATCGCCTCAATCCCCAGATGCGCGAAATCCTTGAGCCGCTTGGCCCGGGCAAGACCAGCAAGCCCCTGGTTTCGAGCGAAGGCATCCTGGTGCTGATGGTCTGCACCCGTGAAGAGCGCAACATCGCCATCCAGACCCCCAGCCAGATTGCCGACCACCTGATGAACGAACGCGTGGAACAGACATCGCGGCAACTGAACCGTGACCTGCAGCGCCGCGCGATCATCGACATGCGCTCCAAGACCTGACCGGGCCATGACCATGACCGGACGCCCGGCGGGGCTGGAGCCGCTGCGCGAGACCATCGCGCGGCACGGGCTGGACGCACGCAAGGCGCTGGGGCAGCACTTCCTGCTGGACCCGGCGATTACGGCGCGTATCGCAGCACTGGCGGGGGACCTTGCGGGCCAGCACGTGGTGGAAGTCGGCCCTGGCCCCGGCGGCCTGACCCGCGCGCTGCTGGACACTGATGCCGCCAGCATTGTCGCGGTGGAGGTGGACACGCGGGCGGTTGCCGTCATTACGGAACTGGCCGCCCTGGCGCCCGGTCGCCTGCGCATCATCGAAGCCGACGCCATGCGGTGCGACCTGGCCACGCTATGCCCCGCCCCGCGGCAGATCATCGCCAACCTGCCCTATAATGTCGGCACGCCGCTGCTGGTGGGCTGGCTGCGGCAGGCGGCGGCATGGTCGCGGCTGACATTGATGTTCCAGCTTGAAGTGGCCGAACGCATCTGCGCTGGCCCCGGTTCGGCGCATTACGGCAGGCTGGGCGTGCTGGCGCAGTGGACATGCCGCTGCGGCGTGCAGATGCATATCCCCCCCGGCGCGTTTTCCCCGCCACCCAAGGTCCATTCCGCCGTGGTCGGGCTGATCCCGCATGCGCGACAGCCCGATGCGGCCGTTTTCCGCGCCATGGAACAGGTGACGGCCGCCGCCTTCGGCCAGCGGCGCAAGATGCTGCGCGGGGCGCTGAAATCCATTGGCGGCGAAGCCCTGCTGGCTGAAGCGGGCATCGATGGCAGCCGCCGGGCCGAAACGCTGGACATTGCCGAATTCGACCGCCTGGCCCGCCTTCATGCCCGCAGGGCCGCGATACTGTCCTGACCATTCTGCATGGTCCCCGGCTGCGCGGCATACATGTAATCGCGCGACAGCGGCACGGCATCGATTTCACGCACCAGCTGCAACTGGAAATTCAGGTGTCCCTGCACGCGGAAGGCCAGTTCGGACACCACAAGGTAGAATTCGAACATGCGGCAGAAGCGTTCATCATACAGCCGCGCGACCTGCTGGCGCCGTGCCGCGAAACGGCTGCGCCAGTGGGCGATGGTGCGCGCGTAGTGCAGGCGCCAGATCTCGCAATCCGTCAGCCATAGCCCGGCGCGTTCCACGGCGCTGACGGCTTCACTGACCGCCGGGGAATAGCCGCCGGGAAAGATGTAGCGGTCGATCCACGGGTTGGTCACGCCCGGCCCCTCCCTGCGGCCGATGGAATGCAGCACCATCACGCCATGGGGGTTCAGCGCCGCGCGCATGGTGGCGAAAAACGCCGGGTAATGGGCCACGCCCACATGTTCGAACATGCCGATGGAAATGATCCGGTCGTACTGCCGGCTCACGGCGCGGTAATCCAGCAGTTCAAAGCGCACGCGTCCGTCCAGACCCGCCGCCCGTGCGCGCTGGCAGGCAATATGCAACTGTTCCACCGACAGGGTAATGCCCGTGACCTGCGCGCCGTAATCGCGCGCCAGCGTCAGGGCCATGCCGCCCCAGCCACAGCCCACGTCCAGAACGCTCATGCCGGGATGCGACAGGTGCAGCTTGGCCGCCAGATGGTGTTTCTTGGCCGCCTGCGCCTGTGCCAGCGTTTCATGGCCCGTGGGGAAATAACCGCACGAATACTGCATGTCCCCGTCAAGGAAGTGACGGTACAGCCTGCTGTCCAGATCATAATGATGCGCCACGTTACGCCGCGCGCGCCGCAGGGTGTTATGTTGCAGCCATCTCCGCGCGACATAGCGCAGGGAGCCAAATATTCGCTCCCCCGCGGGGCTGCGCCGCATGACGTTCAGCATGAGCACATGCAGCAGGTCATACAGCGTGCAGCCCACCGGCCGCAGCGTGCCCGCCATATAGGCTTCCCCCACCTTCAGCGCGGGATCAAGCAGCAGGGCACGCACCGTTTCCCCATCCGCGATCCACATGCCCGCCTGTGGCCCGGGACCGCCCACATAGACGCGCCGGTCGCCACCGGGGTAATGGACATCCAGCCGCCCCAGGGTAATGAAATGCATAAAGGCCCGGTCCAGCAATACAGGTGCCATTGGCCTGCCCCCTTCATGCATATGCGCCCGGCAACAAGCCCCATGCGCCTGCCCCGCAAACGGCAAAAGCCCGGAAGAGTTTCCTCTTCCGGGCTTTCGTAACCGGCCAGACGCCCCGGACGGGGCGACAGGTCAGGTCAATCAGACGGCCGGGGTTTCCTCGACGGCGGTTTCTTCCGAAACCTCGCCTTCGGTTACCGCGCCTTCTTCGGCCAGGACCTGTTCATCTTCCTGATCGACGCCGATTTCCTCGCCACGTGCCTGACGTTCCGCTTCTTCTTCCGAACGGGCAACGTTGACGGTGACCTGCATGGTCACTTCCGGGTGCAGGGCGACGCTGACTTCATACAGGCCAAGCTGCTTGATCGGCTCGGGCAGGATGACCTGGTTGCGGTCGATGGTCAGGCCGGCCTTGGTCGCGGCTTCCGCGATGTCACGGGTCGTGACGGAGCCATACAGGCTGCCGCTGTCGCCAGCCTGACGGATCAGGATGACGGACAGGCCGTGCATCCGCTCGGACAGGCGCTCGGCCTCCTCACGGTTCTTGAGGTTCTGGGCCTCAAGCTGTGCACGTTCACGTTCGAAACGTTCGCGGTTATGTGCGTTTGCGCGGATCGCCTTGCCCTGGGGCAGCAGGAAGTTGCGGGCATAGCCCGGCTTCACGCTCACGATCTCGCCCATCTGGCCCAGCTTCTCGACGCGCTGGAGCAGGATGAGTTCTACTGCGGACATGGTTAAGCCTCCCTCAGCTTACAATGTAGGGCAGCAGGGCCAGGAAACGCGCGCGCTTGATGGCCTGGGCCAGTTCACGCTGCTTCTTGGCGGACACTGCCGTGATGCGGCTGGGGACGATCTTGCCACGCTCGGACAGGAAGCGGCTCAGCAGGCGCACGTCCTTGTAGTCGATCTTCGGCGCGTTGGGGCCGGAGAACGGGCAGGACTTGCGACGACGGTAGAACGGACGGCGCGCGCCAACCGCAACGCGGCGGGCGGCGGGATTGATCTCGGTTGATTCGGACATCAGCTCTTACTCCGCTTCGGCGCTGGCAGTGGCGTTGGCGCGCTGCTGTTCTTCACGCTCGTTACGGGCGCGGAACTCCTCGCGGTCATCGAAATTACGGCGCGTGCCGCGACCGCTTTCAAAACGGCCAGCGGGCTTGGGACCACGGAAGCCACGCTCGCGCTCGTCGCCCTTGCGCGACAGGATGACCGACGGTGCGTCGTCAATCTCGTCCACACGCAGGGTCAGCACGCGCAGAACGTCTTCGTTCAGGCTGAGCTGGCGCTCGATTTCCTTGATCGCGGCGGAAGAACCATCCAGGCCCAGAAGCATGTAATGCCCCTTGCGGTTCTTCTTGATACGGTAGGCCAGCGTGCGCAGGCCCCAGTATTCACGCTTCTTGACGGAACCGGATTCGGCTTCCAGATAGGTGGCGATGCCATCAGCAATGGCTTCGACCTGCTGCTGCGACACGTCATTACGTGCAATCAGCACGGTTTCATACAACGGCATTGGGACTCCCTTCGGATCACTTCAACCCCCGCATGGACGGACACGGTCCGCCATGTTGCCACCAGGGCACGGGTATAGCCGGGCGCGATGCCACGCACCCGGCAGGGAAGAGGCGGTTTGAAACACAAACCAGGCCGACAGACAAGGAAAAAGTCAGGCAACGGACCTTTTAACCGGCTCCAGCCCCGTAAAGACTGGCATGGCCGGACATCCTGCGCGCGGTCATGGCGGAAGCCGGTCCCGACCCTGACCGGTTCCCGCGGCACATCAGGCATGCGGCCCGGCCCACGCGGGGGGGAGCCGCCAGCCCCCGCTCCACTGCCGTCCTTCCTTCAGTCCAGACGCAGGCGTTCTGGCACCTTCAGCCCCAGCGTGTCGGGAATGGTCCAGATTTCATGAATGGTCCGCACCTTGCGGAAACCGGCCCGCTGGTAATTGGGCAGCGCGCGCGGATGGTCGGCCGAACATGTGTTGACCCGCAGCACCGCCGGATTCATCGCCCATGCCCGCGCCACCATCTGGTGCAGGAAAACCTGCCCGACCCCACGGCCGATCCATGCGGGCAACAGCCCGAAATAGGCGATGTTGATATCGGGGGCATACCGGCTGTCGAGTTCACAGAACCCCGCGGGCACGTCGCCCTCATACAGCACGTGCACGCCAATGCCGGGACTGGACAGCAGGCCCGCAAGCTCGCTGTCGGGCATGACCCGGCGCAGCCACCAGCAGTAATCAGCCCCCACGGCGTCATACAGGCCACGATACCACGCAACACCGGGGCGGAAGGTCTGCCGGATACTGTAGCCATGTGGCAGGGCTGGCGGGATGCCGGGGGGCGCGCGGTCCATGCACAGGAACGTCACATCCACCCCGACCCGTGTTCCATCATCGCCCGGTCCGTCACGGTCGGCCGGGCATGGAACCTCAGTTATCATCAAGGAAGGAACGCAGCTTGCGGCTCCGGCTGGGGTGCTTGAGCTTGCGCAGGGCCTTGGCCTCGATCTGGCGGATACGTTCACGCGTCACGTTGAACTGCTGGCCCACTTCCTCCAGCGTGTGGTCGGTGTTCATGCCGATGCCAAAGCGCATGCGCAGCACACGCTCCTCACGCGGGGTGAGCGAGGACAGAACCCGCGTCGTGGCCTCACGCAGGTTGGTCTGGATCGCGGCATCCAGCGGGATGACGGCGGCCTTGTCCTCGATGAAGTCGCCAAGGTGGCTGTCTTCCTCATCCCCGATCGGGGTTTCGAGCGAGATCGGCTCCTTGGCGATCTTGAGTACCTTGCGCACCTTTTCCAGCGGCATGCCCAGCTTTTCGGCCAGTTCCTCCGGCGCGGGTTCACGCCCGATCTCATGCAGCATCTGGCGCGAGGTGCGGACCAGCTTGTTGATCGTCTCGATCATGTGGACCGGGATACGGATGGTGCGCGCCTGGTCCGCGATGGAACGCGTGATGGCCTGGCGTATCCACCACGTGGCGTAGGTCGAGAACTTGTAGCCACGGCGGTATTCGAATTTGTCCACCGCCTTCATCAGGCCGATATTGCCTTCCTGGATCAGGTCGAGGAACTGCAGGCCACGATTGGTGTATTTCTTGGCGATCGAGATCACGAGGCGCAGGTTGGCCTCGATCATTTCCTTCTTGGCGCGCGCCGAATCCCGCTCGCCGCGCGACACGGTGGCGTAGACACGGCGGAATTCACCCACCGGCAACCCGGTTTCCTGTGTCAGGTCGGCCACCTGGTTACGCAGGCGGATCACCGTCTCGCCATGCTTGGCGAGGAAGTTCTTCCACGACTTGGCCGGCAGGGTGGCGACCATGTCCATCCAGCCGGGGTCCAGTTCGCGGCCACGATATTTGATCAGGAAGTCATCACGCGACACGCGGGTGCTTTCCGCCAGCCGCAGCATGCGCCCCTCCAGCCCGTTCAGGCGCTGGAAGATTTCCTTCAGGTGCTCGACCAGCACCTCGATACGCGCATTGTGCAGGTGGACCTGCTGGACCTTGCCCACCAGTTCCATGCGCAGCTGTTCGTAGCGGCCTTCATCCTCGGCGGAGATTTCCTCACCCGCCGTGAATTTTTCCAGCCGCTCGGCCTGCACCTTGTGCAGGGCGGCGTACAGCGCCTCGACTTCCTCGAACTGTTCAAGGATTTCGGGCTTCAGCTTTTCCTCAAGCGCCGACAATGACAGGCCGGCCCCTTCGCCCTCGCTCTCACCTTCGCCCTCGGTTTCCTCGGCTTCCTCGTTTTCGGCGCCTTCGTTCTCGCCAAAGGCTTCCTCGCCTTCAGCCGCCTCGGCGGGGTCGTTGCCGCCGGACTGCATGGCCTCGAGGTCGACGATGTCACGCAGCAGCATTTCACCGGCCTTGAGCCGCTCGTGCCACGAAATGATGGCGCGGAAAGTCAGCGGGCTTTCGCACAGGCCACCAATCATCTCGTCCCGGCCGGCCTCGATGCGCTTGGCGATCGCGATCTCGCCTTCGCGCGACAGCAGTTCGACCGAACCCATTTCGCGCAGGTACATGCGCACCGGGTCATCGGTGCGGCCCAGGCTTTCGGTATCAACGTTACCGGCGGCGGGTTCCTCGCTCTCGCTTTCCTCCTCGGCGGTGTCGTCGTTCTTGGCTTCGGCCGCGGCCGGGGCTTCGGTTTCGTCGTTGTCCTCGTTCTCGACAACCTGCATGCCCATTTCCGACAGGGCCGCCATCACGTCCTCGATCTGCTCGGAGGACATCTGGTCCTGCGGCAGGACGGCATTGAGTTCGTCGAAAGTGATGTAACCGCGTTCCTTGCCGCGGGCGATCAGTTTCTTGACGGCGCCGGACCGGGTGTCCAGCAGGGTCGTATCGTTATCCTGATCCCCCGAAGCCGTGTCCGTACCCGTGGCTGTCTTTGTCGCCATGCCCGATCAATCCCTACCCAGCAAATCCGTTTACGCAAGCGCGCACACCCTGCCCGCGCATAGTGGCCGTTCCCCTTTCCGCCCGCCGGTATGTAGCGGGGCAGGATACGGCCAATCATACCGTTTTCATCTGCTTTTGTCTGGTGCAGGTGGTCGATAACATGGCCGAAGTCAAGGGTTGGCGCGGTTCATTTCATGCATTCGGTCAATTTTCCGCCTTATTCATCAAGGTCGGTCCCGCCCCGGCGCAGGGTATCCAGCGCCAGCAGGCGGGTGCGCAGGCTGGCCCATGCGGCCTCGTCCAGATCGCCGGTGCACATCCGTTCAGTATCGGCCCGAATTTCGGCGGCAAAACGTTCAACATTCAACAAAGCGTAAAAATGCCACCACTCATGCCGGGGGTCGGTGCCGAACAGGTCGTCATCCCCCTGCCCGCCCGCGCGCCGCCCGCGCACGGCCCGCACGCGCTGGCATACCTCATCCAGCCCCGCGGCGGACAGGCAGGCCGCCAGCTCATCGGGCGGGGGCAGTTCGCCACGGGCGGCATGCAGGTCCAGCAGGTCCTCGCGCAGGGTGGCAAGGTCGGCGGGCAGTTCAAGGCGGCAATAGGCGTCCTGCACCTCATCCAGCACGCCGGGCTGTTCGAGGATGATGGCGCTGAGGATGCACTGGCGCTGCAGGTCCGCATCCATCGTGGCCACGGGGGATGTGGCAATGGCGGCCTTTTTCACGCCGCCGCGCGCGCCATTGCGGCGGAAGGTCTGGAAAAAACTGTCCAGCAGGGTGGAGCGGTATTCGGACGCCAGCGCCTTGTCGGGGATCAGGCCCGCGACCGCCACCAGCCTGCGGCGCAGGGCGGCGCGCTGTTCGGGGCCGGGGTCGCGCACGCCCTCGCTCAGCAGGCCGAACAGGACTTCGCCCATCGGCCGGGCGCCCGCGACCAGGGCGGCCATGCCGGCAGGGCCATCGCGCCGCACCAGGCTGTCGGGGTCATCATTTTCGGGCAGGACGCAGAACCGCAGGCTATGGTCCATATTCAGCAGCGGCAGCGCGGTTTCCGCCGCCTTCACCGCCGCGCGCTGCCCCGCCGCGTCGCCATCGAAACACAGCACCGGCACCGGGGCGACCTGCCACAGGGCTTCAAGCTGCTCGGATGTCAGCGCCGTGCCAAGGGGGGCGACCGCGCCGCGAAAGCCCGCCTGATGCAGGGCGATCACGTCCATGTAGCCTTCCACCACCAGCAGGTCGGCCTCCGGCCCCGTGCCGCGCACGCCCTCACGCGCGCGGTCAAGGCCGAACAGCACCCGGCGCTTGGAAAAAATGGCGGTTTCCGGCCCGTTGAGGTATTTGGGCTGCCCATCGCCCAGTATGCGCCCGCCAAAGGACACCAGCCGCCCGCGCCGGTCCCGGATGGGGAAGGTCACGCGGTTGAAGAACAGTTCGCGCGATGGCGTGCCGTCCTCATCCGCGCGCATCACGCCTGCATCGCGCAGCATGGCGGGGGTGATGTCCAGCGCCGCCATCTCGGCCACCAGCCCGCCGCGCCCTTCCCCCGACCAGCCAAGGCCGAAGGACGCGATGGTTTCATCCGTCAGGCCGCGGCCGCGCAGGTAGGCCAGCCCCTCGCGCCCCTCCGGCTGGTACAGCCTGCGCTGCCACGATGCCTGCACCGCGTCCAGCACCTCGCCCAGCGTGCGGGCGCGTTCGGCCTGCTCGCGCTGGTTGCGGTCGGGCTTTGGCATTTCCATGCCGGCGGCGGTGGCCAGTTCCTCCACCGCTTCGGGAAAGGAACGCCCCTCGCTCTGCATCACAAACGTGATGACATCGCCATGCGCCTGGCAGCCGAAGCAGTGGTAATGGTCGTCATAGACATAGAATGATGGCGTCTTTTCCCCGTGGAAGGGGCAGCATGCCTTCCAGTTCCTTCCCGAACGCACCAGCTTCGTCCGCCGCCCGATAACGGGGGCGATGGGCGTGCGGGCACGCAGTTCATCAAGGAAAGCGGGGTCAAGCGCCATCGTGTCGTGTATCCCCTGCCTCAGGCGGCAAGGCGTGCGCGCACCACGGCGGAGGCGCGCGCGGGGTCAAGGGCCGCGCCAAACTGGTCCTTCAGCGCCGCCATGACCTTGCCCATGTCCTTCATGGATGTGGCGTCGGTGCGTTCGATGGCCTCGCGCACGGCGGCCTCGATGGTGGCGTCATCAAGGTCGGGCGGCAGGTAGCCGCGGATGATCGCGATTTCGGCGTTTTCCTTTTCCGCCAGTTCGGGGCGGCCACCCTTTTCGTACATGGAAGCCGATTCCGCGCGGGACTTGATCATGCCGCGCAGCATGGAAATCACGGCTTCATCGCTCACCTGGTCCTCCCCCTTGGCGCGACCGGCGATATCGACATCCTTCAGCTTTGCGGTGATCATGCGGATGGTGCCGACCTTTTCACTCTGGCCTGCCTTCATGGCTGCTTTCAGGTCATCCATGAAACGTGCGCGCAAGGACATGACTGTCAACTCCTCTGCCCGGCGGGCGGGGCGGGATGCCCCGTTCGTGCCGGGAATAATTTTCCCATCATCTCATTTCGCAGGTACGTGGGAATTTTCTTCCCAATTACCAGAGACGCTGTTAGGCAATACTCCCGGAAGGGACATCATCCAATGCCGATGACGATAGAAAACATTATCGAACGCCTTGGCGGCGCCGAACAGGCCGCCCGCCTGACAGGCGTCAGCACCGAGGCCATTCGCAAATGGCGGCAGGCCCGCGCCATTCCGCCCAAGCACTGGACCACCGTGCTGCGGGCCACCGGCCTGTCACTGTCCGACCTGCAACCCGACACAGAATCCGACCGACCGGAGCCCATGATGAGCACGTCAAACCCGATCGCACCGGCCGACAGGCCCAAAGCCGCGACCGCCGCCCTGATCCTGGCGGATGGCACCATTATGTGGGGCCGCGGATTCGGCGCGTACAGCACGGCGCGCGCGCTGGGCGAAATCTGTTTTTCGACCGGCATGACCGGCTACCAGGAAACGCTGACCGACCCGTCCTTCGCCGGGCAGATCATCACCTTCACCTTCCCCCATATCGGCAATACCGGCACTACGCCGGAGGATGATGAGGCCGCCCGCGTGCAGGCCCGCGCGCTGGTGGTCAAGGAAGACCTGACGGCGCCGGCCAACTGGCGTTCGACCGAATCGCTGGACGCATGGCTGAAGGCGCAGGGCATTCCGGGCATCTGCGGCATCGATACCCGCGCCATTACGCGCCGCATCCGTGAAGGCGGCCCGCAGACGGCCATCGTGGCCTATCCCGCCGATGGAAAATTCGACATTCCCGCCCTGCTGGCACAGACCCGCGCCTGGCCGGGGCTGGAGGGCATGGACCTTGCGGGCGAGGTCACCTGCCCCAGCCCCTATACATGGGCTGAAGGCGTATGGCAGTGGCCGCACGGCACCGCCCCCCTGCCTGCAAAGCGCCGCAAGGTGGTCGCGGTCGATTACGGGGCCAAGCGCAACATCCTGCGCTGCCTTGCCACGGCAGGCTGTGACGTGACCGTGGTGCCGGCTACGGCCACGGCGGAGGAGATCCTCGCCCTCGACCCCGCAGGCGTGTTCCTGTCCAACGGTCCGGGCGACCCGGCGGCGACGGCGAAATACGCGGTCCCGGCCATCAAGGGCGTGCTGGAAGCGGGCAAGCCGGTCTTCGGCATCTGCCTTGGGCACCAGCTTCTGGCGCTGGCGCTGGGGGCAAAGACCTACAAGCTGGCGCGCGGCCATCGTGGCGCCAACCAGCCGGTCAAGGACCTGGCGACGGGCAGGGTGGAAATCACCAGCCAGAACCATGGCTTCGCGGTGGATGACACATCCCTGCCCGCGGACGTGCGCACCACCCATACCAGCCTGTTTGACGGATCGAACGAAGGCATCGCGACCAGCCGGTACCCGGCATTTTCGGTGCAGTACCACCCCGAAGCCAGCCCCGGCCCGTCCGACAGCCACTACCTGTTCCGCCGTTTTGTCGACCTGATCGACACCACAACCAAGACCGCGTGAAAGCCGACCCATGCCAAAACGGACAGACATAAGCTCCATCCTGATCATCGGCGCCGGCCCGATCGTTATCGGCCAGGCGTGTGAATTCGACTATTCCGGCGCACAGGCGTGCAAGGCCCTGAAAGAGGAGGGCTACCGCGTCATCCTCGTCAACTCCAACCCCGCCACGATCATGACCGATCCGGGGCTGGCGGATGCGACCTATATCGAACCGATCACCCCGGAATTCGTCGAACGCATCATCCTGCGTGAAAAGCCCGACGCCGTGCTGCCCACCATGGGCGGCCAGACCGCGCTGAACACGGCCATGGCGCTGGACAGGTCGGGCTTCCTGAAAAAGCACAATGTCGAACTGATCGGCGCCAATGCCGAGGTGATCGACCGTGCCGAGGACCGGCAGAAATTCCGCGAGGCGATGGACGAGATCGGGATCGAAAGCCCGCGCAGCCTGATCGCCCACACGCTGGAGGAAGCGCGCAGCGCGCTGGCCAGCGTCGGCCTGCCCGCCGTCATCCGCCCGTCGTTTACCATGGGCGGTTCGGGCGGCGGCATTGCCTATAACAGGGAGGAATTCGACCGCATCGTCTCCTCCGGGCTGGACGCTTCCCCCACCACGGAAGTCCTGATCGAGGAATCCGTGCTGGGCTGGAAGGAGTACGAGATGGAGGTCGTGCGCGACACGGCGGATAACTGCATCATCATCTGCTCCATCGAAAACATCGACCCGATGGGCGTGCATACCGGCGATTCCATCACCGTCGCCCCGGCGCTTACGCTGACGGACAAGGAATACCAGCGCCTGCGTGACATGTCGCTGGCCTGCCTGCGCAAGATCGGGGTGGAAACCGGCGGGTCGAACGTGCAGTTCGGCATCAACCCGGTCGATGGCCGCGTGGTGGTGATCGAGATGAACCCGCGCGTGTCACGCTCCTCCGCGCTTGCGTCCAAGGCCACGGGCTTCCCCATCGCCAAGATCGCGGCCAAGCTTGCGGTCGGCTACACGCTCGATGAACTGACCAACGACATCACCGGCAGCACGCCAGCGTCGTTCGAGCCGACGATCGATTACGTCGTGGTCAAGATCCCCCGCTTCACGTTCGAGAAATTCCCCGGCACGCCTGCCCTGCTGTCCACCAGCATGAAGTCGGTTGGCGAGGCGATGGCCATTGGCCGCTCCTTCCCCGAGGCGCTGCAGAAGGGCCTGCGTTCGATGGAAATCGGGCTGGCTGGCCTTGATCCGGTGGAAGCACCGGGCGATGGCGGGCCGGACGCCTTCCGCGCCGCCCTGTCGCAGCCGCGCCCCGAGCGCATCCTGATGGCGGCACAGGCCCTGCGCGCCGGGCTGAGTGTCGAGGACATCCACGACGCCTGCCGGTTCGAGCCATGGTTCCTGCGTGAACTGGCCAAGATCGTGGCGGCCGAACACGTGGTGGTGCGCGACGGCCTGCCCGAAGATGCCGACAGCCTGCGCGCGCTGAAAGCGATGGGCTTTTCCGACATCCAGCTCGCCCGCCTGTCCGGCACCAATGCGGATGAAATCGCGAAACTGCGCGAAAGCCGGGGCGTGCTGCCGGTGTACAAGCGCATCGACACCTGTGCCGGCGAGTTCGCATCCCCCACGCCCTACATGTATTCGTCCTATGAAGGCGGGTATGGCGTGCCGGAATGCGAAAGCAGGCCGACAGACCGCAAGAAGATCATCATCCTTGGCGGCGGCCCGAACCGCATCGGCCAGGGGATCGAGTTCGACTACTGCTGCGTCCATGCCGCCTATGCCCTGCGTGAAGCAGGCTTCGAGACGATCATGGTCAACTGCAATCCCGAGACCGTCTCGACCGACTACGACACGTCCGACCGCCTGTATTTCGAGCCGCTGACGGCGGAGGACGTGATCGCCCTGATCCGGCGCGAGCAGGAAAACGGCACCGTTCTGGGCTGCATCGTGCAGTATGGCGGCCAGACGCCGTTGAAACTGTCCCGCGCGCTGGAGGCCGCCGGCATCCCGCTGCTGGGCACGCCAGCGGATGCGATCGACCGCGCCGAGGACCGCGAACGCTTCCAGGCCATGCTGCACAAGCTCGGCCTGCGCCAGCCTGCAAACGGCATCGCCCGCAGCCCGGCCGAAGCCGAGGCGGTCGCGGAAAAGATCGGCTACCCCGTGGTGGTCCGCCCGTCCTACGTGCTGGGCGGGCGCGCGATGGAAATCGTGCATGACCGCGCCAGCCTGCAGCGTTACATGCGCGTGGCCCTGCAACTTGCCGGTGCGGAAGTGGCCAACGGCCCCGTGCTGATCGACCATTACCTGAATGATGCGATCGAGGCGGATGTGGACTGCATCGCCGATGGCAGCGAGGTGTATGTCGCAGGCGTGATGGAACATATCGAGGAAGCCGGCATCCATTCCGGTGACAGCGCCTGCTCGCTGCCGCCCTATACCCTGTCACCCGCCATCGTGACCGAACTGAAAAGCCAGACCGAAGCCATGGCCCGCGAGCTGGGCATTGTCGGCCTGATGAACGTGCAGTACGCGATCAAGGGGCAGGAGATCTTCGTGCTGGAGGTCAACCCGCGCGCCTCGCGCACCGTGCCGTTCGTGGCCAAGGCCACGGGGGTTCCGGTCGCCAAGATCGGCGCGCGCGTCATGGCCGGTGCGAAGCTGGGTGAATTCCGCCTGGATGACCGTGCGGTCGCCCCGCACGTGGCGGTGAAGGAAGCGGTGTTCCCCTTCAACCGCTTCCCCGACGTGGACACGATCCTTGGCCCCGAAATGCGCTCCACGGGCGAGGTGATGGGCCTTGACGCCTCGTTCGAACGCGCATTCGCCAAGTCACAGCTTGCCGCGGGCGTGAAGCTGCCCCTGTCGGGGACGGTGTTCCTGTCGGTGCGCGACAGTGACAAGCCCGCGGTGAAATCCATCGGCCGCCTGCTGTCGGACATGGGCTTTACCATCGTGGCCACGCGCGGCACGGCAAAGTGCCTGCGTGAGGCGGGCGTGAATGTGGACGTGGTCAACAAGGTGCTCGAAGGCCGCCCCAACTGCGTTGACGCCATCCGTTCGGGCGATGTCCAGATGGTCATCAACACCGCGCAGGGGGCGCAGGCCGTCAGCGACAGCTTCGACATCCGCCGTTCGGCGCTGACGCACGGCATTCCCCACTACACCACCATCGCGGGCGCGCGCGCCGCGACGCACGCCATTGCGGCCATGCGCGAGGGGGTTCTTGAAGTCGCGCCCCTTCAATCCTATTTTAAGGGATCATTCTGAGCGTATCGCACCAAAACGGGTGGCCTGCCGGTCTGAAAACCGGCGGCCACCCGCGTTGCATTGATGCGATAGGCCCGGACACGGCAACCAACAGTCAGTTGTGGAAACTGACCTTCACCTCGGGGACAAACCTTGCAGAAATTTCCGATGACAGGCCCCGGCCTGGAACGGCTTGAAGACGAACTGCGCAAGCTCAAGAGTGAAGAACGCCCCGCGATCATTCGCGCGATCGCCGAAGCGCGGAGCCACGGCGATCTTTCGGAAAACGCGGAATACCACGCGGCCCGTGAACGCCAGTCCTTTACCGAAGGCCGGATTCAGGAACTGGAGGAAATCGTCTCCTCCGCCGAGGTCATCGACCCGGCCTCCCTGTCGGGCGACCAGGTGAAATTCGGCGCCCGCGTCAAGCTGGTTGATGAAGAAACCGACAAGGAAGCCACCTACCAGATCGTTGGCGTGTACGAAGCCGACATCAAGCAGGGGCTTCTGTCCATCTCCTCGCCGCTTGCCAAATCGCTGATCGGCAAGAGCATTGGTGACAGCGTGTCCGTCCCCGCGCCCGGCGGTGACCGGACCTATGAAATCCTGGAAGTCACCTACGGCTAGGCAGACCAACCGTGATCACGCTTGAAGACATCACCGCCGCCGCACGGCGGATAAAGGGGCGCGTACTGCACACCCCCACCGTGCCCTGCCAGACCCTGTCGCGCGCGACGGGCGCGGATATCGTGCTCAAGCTCGACAACCTGCAGGCTGTCGGTTCGTTCAAGGAACGCGGGGCGGCCAACAAGCTGGCCCTGCTGACCCCTGCCGAGCGCGGGCGCGGCGTCATTACCGTCTCGGCCGGCAACCATGCGCAGGGCGTTGCCCGCCATGCCTCCCTGCTGGGCATTGACGCGGTGATCGTCATGCCGCGCTTCACGCCCGCCGCCAAGGTCACGCGCACCGCCGCGTGGGGGGCGACCGTAGTGCTGGAAGGCGACAACTTCGCCGAGGCCACGGCGCATGCCAACATGCTGTGCCAGCGCGAGGGCCGGGTGTTCGTCCACCCCTATGACGACCCCGAGGTCATGGCGGGACAGGGCACCTTCGCCCTTGAGCTGTTCGAGGACGCGGGGCGGCTGGACACCTTCGTCTGCCCCATTGGCGGTGGCGGCCTGCTGTCGGGCTGCGCGGTGGCGGGGCAGGCCCTGCAGCCGGACATGGACATCATTGGCGTGCAGGTGGAGAATTTCTCCTCCCTCGCCGGCTTCCCCGGTGACGAGGTGCTGCCGCCGGGTGGTCCCACCATTGCCGAGGGCATCGCGGTGCTGCAGATCGGCCGCCAGCCGCTGGAGGTCATCCGCGAACTGGTGTCGCGCGTGCTGGTCGTGCCCGAAAGCGCGATCGAGACCGCGATCACCATGCTGGCGGAAGGGGCCAAGCAGGTCAGCGAGGGCGCGGGCGCCACGGCGCTGGCCGCCGTGCTGACCTATCCCGAACTGTTCCGGGGCAAGCGGGTGGCGCTGCCGGTAACCGGCGGCAACATCGACAGCCGCATCCTCGCCAACACGCTGCTGCGTTCGCTGCTGCGTGACGGGCGGCTCCTGTGCCTGAAAATGGAAATACCCGACCGCCCCGGCGTACTGGCCGACATTTCACGCAAGATCAGTGATGCGGGCGGCAACATCATCGAGGTCTCGCACCAGCGCCTGTTCACCACGCCCAGCGTGCAGGCCGCCGAACTGGAAGTCATGGTCGAGGCCCGCGACCCCGACCACGCCCGCGCGCTGGAAGCGGAACTGGCCAAGACCTATATCGTGCGCCGCGCCTGAACCTTTGCCATGACACGACAGAAAAAACCTGCGAGGGAATACGCCTCCGCAGGTTTTTTAAATTTGATGAATAATAACAGTTTTCGGGTGCCTCCTTTTTAAAAAAGGCGGCGTCCTTCGACGCTTTTTGAAAAAAGCTTCACCAAAAACTTCTGCTATTTGGTGCCGAACAGGCGGTCGCCCGCATCGCCAAGGCCGGGGCGGATATAGCCGTGTTCATCCAGCCCCCGGTCGATGGCGCAGGTGACGATGCGCACGTCCGGGTGGGCCTTGCGCAGGCAGGCGATCCCCTCGGGGGAGGCCAGCAGGCAGACAAAGACCATGCGCGCGCAGCCCGCCTGCTTCAGCCGGTCGATGGCGGCCACCGCGCTATGTCCCGTCGCCAGCATGGGATCGACCACCAGGCAGATGCGGTTGCCGACATCATCGGGCAGTTTCAGGTAATATTCGACCGGTTCCAGCGTTTCGGGATCACGGTACAGCCCGACATGGCCGACCCGTGCCGAGGGCACAAGGTCCAGCAGCCCGTCCAGTATCCCGTTCCCCGCCCGCAGGATGGAAATCAGGCATAGCTTCTTGCCCGCCAGCCGCCATGCCTGCATGCGTTCCATCGGGGTGTCAATTTCCACCGCTTCCAGCGGCAGGTCCCGCATGGCCTCGTAACCAAGCAGCAGGCTGAGTTCACGCGCAAGGCGGCGGAATTCCCCCGTTGAGGTGTGGCGTTCACGCAGGAGTGTCAGCTTGTGCTGCACCAGCGGGTGGCTGACGACAACAACGCCTTCATCATGCATGGCGGCAGGCTGGGTCATGTCCATTCCTTCGATCGGGTTCGTTCTGCTCAGGTAGCGCCATCACGCGGGACGAAAGTCAATGCCAGTCCGTTCATGCAGTAGCGCAGGCCGGTCGGTGGCGGCCCGTCGGGAAAGACGTGGCCCAGGTGGCCATTGCAGTGCGCGCAGTGCACCTCCGTGCGGGTCATGCCGTGGCTGGTGTCGGTCGTGGTGCCGACCGCGCCCGGAATCGCATCGAAAAATGATGGCCACCCGCTGCCGCTTTCATATTTCGCGCCGGACCGGAACAGTGGCGCGCCGCAGCCCGCGCAACGATATTCGCCAGCGCGCTTTTCATTGTTCAGCGGGCTGGAACCGGGGCGTTCGGTCCCGTGTTCGCGCAGGATGCGCAGTTGTTCGGGGGTCAGGCAGCCACACTGCGCCCCACTGGTTTTGGCGGTATCGGTCATGACGATTTCCTTCCTCCTGCACACGGGCATTTCGCACCCGCTTCTTTTAGGGCATCATGCCACCCAAAATAAAACAGGGAGACAATACCCATGAACGACCAGGCGCGCGTAAACAAGGCACCCCGTCCCGTCATGCTGGCCATCCTTGATGGCTTCGGCTGGCGCGAGGACCCGGCGGACAACGCCGTGCGGTCCGCCCGCACCCCGGCATTCGACCGGCTGTGGCAGGCGGGGCCGCATGCCTTCCTCAAGACGTGTGGGGAGGATGTGGGCCTGCCGCAAGGGCAGATGGGCAATTCGGAGGTCGGGCACCTGAATATCGGCGCGGGCCGGGTCGTAATGCAGGAACTGCCGCGCATTTCCGCCGGGCTGGCCGACGGGTCGGTGGCGCGCGGCGCGGTCATGCGCGATTTCATCGCCGCGCTGAAAAAAAGCGGCGGCACCTGCCATCTCATGGGCCTTGTCTCCCCCGGTGGGGTGCATGCCCATCAGGACCACGCCGTGGCCCTTGCCCGCATCGTGCGCGAAGCCGGCGTGCCCGTGACCTTCCATATCTTTACCGACGGGCGCGACACCGCGCCACAGTCCGGCCACGGCCATGTCAGCCAGCTTCTGTCCGCGCTGCCCGAGGGCGTGCGCGTCGGCACCGTATCGGGCCGGTATTACGCCATGGACCGCGACCGCCGCTGGGACCGGGTGGAAAAGGCCTATAACGCCATTGTCGCGGGCGATGGCCCCCATGCGGGCGATACGCTGGAAGTGCTGGACCGCGCGTATGAGGCCGGCACCACGGATGAATTCGTGCCCCCCACCGTGATCGGGGAATATGGCGGCATGCGCGATGGTGACGGCGTGCTGAGCTTCAATTTCCGCGCCGACCGCATCCGGCAGCTGCTTGATGCCCTGCTGGAGCCGAATTTCGATGGCTTCAAACGTGCAAAGCTGGTCAACCTTGCCGCCGTGACCGGCATGACCCGCTACAGCGACCGGCTGGCGGAACTGATTACCGTGCTGTTCCCGCCGCAGGAACTGCATGACCTGCTGGGCGACGTGGTATCGGCGGCGGGGCTGAAGCAGGTCCGCATGGCCGAGACCGAGAAATATCCCCACGTCACCTATTTCCTCAATGGCGGGCGCGAGGGCGAACTGCCCGGCGAGGACCGGGTCATGGTCCCCTCCCCCAAGGTCGCGACCTATGACCTGCAGCCCGAAATGTCCGCCCCGGAACTGACGGACCGCGCGGTGGAGGCCATCAACAGCGGCAAATATGACCTGATCGTGCTGAACTTCGCCAACGCCGACATGGTGGGCCATACCGGCGTGCTGTCGGCCGCGATCAGGGCGGTCGAGGCCGTGGACCAGGGGCTGGGCCGCATTGCCGACGCCATCCACCATGCCGGTGGCGCGTTGCTGGTCACCGCCGACCATGGCAATGCCGAAACCATGTTCGACCCCGAAACCAATGGCCCGCACACGGCGCATACGCTCAATGTCGTGCCGGTCGTGCTGGCCGGGGTGAAGGGCGCGAAACTGCATGACGGGCGCCTGGCCGACCTCGCGCCCACGCTGCTGCAGATCATGGGCCTGCCCCAGCCCGCGGCCATGACCGGCCATTCCCTGCTGGATGGGGCCACGCCATCCTGACACCCGGACTGTCCCTGACGGCCCGCTGGCGTGGCTGCATGGCCAGCGGGATCGTCCTTGCCTGCTGCATGGCGACGCCGGCATGGGGTGCGCCCACCGCCCACCATGCCGCAAGCGGGACCAGCGCCCATAACGCCCCCCCTACGTCCAGCGCGCGCGAACAGCGCATCCGCCAGCAGCTTGAAGCCGCGCGCAGCGCGCGTGAAAACCTCCTCGCGCGCCAGCAGCAGCAGGCGCATGACCTTGAAGAACGCCGCAAGGTGGAACGCGAGGCCCGTGAACAGGCCCGGCAGGACGCGCAGAAGGCCGCCAGCCTGTCCGCCGCCACGGTCGACGCCACGGCCCGCCTGCAACATACCGAGCAGCAGGCCGCCGACCTGGACAGCCGCATTACCGGCCTGCACACCGAACAGGCCGCCCTGCGCCAGCAGCTTGCGCGCGCGGTCGCGCGCCTGTCCCCCCTGCTGCCACTGGCCGAACGCCTGTCGCTTTACCCGGCCGATACGCTTCTGGCCGTGCCGCTGCCGGCCGACCGCGCGGTCACCGGCCTGCTGGTGGTGCATGGCATGATGGGCGACATCGCCAGCCAGGCCCGCGCCATCCATGACCGCCGCACCCGGCTGGCCCAGCTTGATGGCGAACTGGCCCAGCAGCAGCAGCAGATGCGCCAGGTGGTCAGCGAACGCGAAAGCCAGCGTGATGCGGTCAACCGCGCCGCCCACGCGGCGCTGGAGGCACAGCAGCGCTCCAACGCCGCCGCAGCCAGCGCCACGCAGGCGGTGGAGGAGGCCGCCCGCCGCGCATCCAGCGTGCAGGACGCCATCGCCCGGATCGAGGCGACGGAAGAACAGGCGGAAAAGAACCTGGAAGACGCCGCCCGCGCCGCCGAACGCGCCCACAACATGCAGGCCGCCGCCGCCGCCCGCAGGCAGGCGCATGACATGGCGACAGGGGCCGGCCCCGGCATTACGCCCGCCACCAGCGCCAGCGCGGGCGCGCCCGTGGCGGGCACGGTACTGACCGCCTGGGGCCACCCGACCGAAAGCGGCCCGGCCACGGGCATCACCTATGCCCCGCCATCACGCGCGACCGTGCGCGCGCCATGCACGGGACGGATTGATTTCGCGGGGGCGTTCCGCACCTATGGGCAGATGATGATCCTGGACTGCGGCAAGCATTACCGCTTCGTGATGGCGGGGCTGGGTGAAATCGCGGTGGCGGCGGGCCAGCAGGTCAGCCATGGCGCGGCAGTGGGGCAGATGCCGCAATGGAATGGCGGCGGCAGCAGGCCCACCCTGTTCGTGCAGTTGCGCCACGGGGGTGGCACCGTCAATCCGGCCCCCTATCTGTGATATGGGTACGAGACGGTTTTATCCGCATGCAGGTTCGGTATATGCTGCGCCCCCGTGACGGATGGGCAAGACCACGTTACAACGCAACGCGAAGAGTACATGCAGGCCAGCCAGATCATGATGGCAGGCATCCAGGAGACAACGACGCATGAAGTTCCGTAATGGCTTGCTGATCGGTTGCGCCTTTCTTGCAGGGATCGCGGCGGCCCCGCAGATTGCACATTATTCAGCAGGCAGGTGGGGCGTCATCGCCCCCATGGCCCATGCGGCGGACACTGTCTCCAAGGATGACAATTCCCCCCACGAGATCGAACAGCTCATGTTCCTGTTCGGTTACGTGCTGGAAAAGGTGAAGGCCAATTATGTCGAGCCGGTCTCGACACGCGACCTGATCACCAATGCCCTGAACGGGATGCTCAGCGGCCTTGACCCGCACAGTTCCTACATGACGGAAAAGCAGTTCTCCGACCTGCAGGTCCAGACCAAGGGATCGTTTGGCGGCCTTGGGCTGGAAGTACAGGGCGAGGACGGGCATGTGCGCGTCGTCTCCCCCATCGACGACACGCCTGCGGCCCGCGCGGGCATCAAGCCCGGCGACTTCATCGTCGCGATCGACGGCAAGAACATCGACGGCCAGCCGCTGGACCAGGTCGTGACCCAGATGCGCGGCAAGCCCGACACCCGCATCACGCTGACACTGATCCGCGAAAAGGCGCCCAAGCCCGTCATCGTCACCCTGACCCGCGCCATCATCCCGCTGCAGGTCATCAAGTCCGCGCTGTATGACAATATCGGCTACATCCGAATCGCGCAGTTCAACGAGGAAACGCAGTCCGGCCTGCTGGCCGCGTACAAGAAGCTGCAGGCCCAGACCCATAACAGGATGGCGGGCCTGATCATCGACCTGCGCTCCGATCCGGGCGGGTTGCTGACACAGGCGATCGACGTGGGGTCCGACTTCATCCGCAGTGGCGAGATCGTCTCCACCCGCGCCCGCCACCCGCAGGACAGCCAGCGCTGGGACGCCCACAACACCGACATCACCGGCGGCCTGCCGATTGTCGTGCTGATCAACGGCGGCTCGGCCTCGGCCAGTGAAATCGTGGCCGGCGCGCTACAGGACCACCAGCGCGCCGTGCTGCTGGGTGAAAAGACTTTCGGCAAGGGATCGGTGCAGACCATCCTGCCCATCCCGGGCGAAGGCGCGATCCGCCTGACTACGGCGCGGTACTACACGCCGTCGGGCCGTTCCATCCAAGGGCTGGGCATCATGCCCGACATCCCCGTGCGTGAAGCGCATGACGACGCAGGCTACAGCATCCACGAAGCGGACCTGGCGCATATCATCAAGAACCGCGGCGGCAACACCGCGCAGCCCCCGTCACGCACCGACCTGCCCGCCATCGCCAGGTCCATCCCGGCGCAGCCGCCCGCCAACTGGCCCACATTCGACCCCACCAAGCCCACGACCGACTTCCAGCTACAGGAAGGGCTGAGGGTCGTGCGTTCCATGGCGGGGCTGCCGGTTGCGGCCGAACCGCCGATTCATGATGACAAGACGCAGGCGACCCCGGTGCCGTCCGCGTCCGTGCCCCCCAGGGCGGCAGCGCCCGCGTCCCCCACGACCACGCCTGCAACACCGGCCACGCCCGCGACACCCACCGCCCCGGCGGAAAAGGAAGGCCCTACGACACCGCCGCCCGTTCCCCCGGCACCGACGCCTGCGGTACCGGCCCATCCCTGATCCAGCCGGGAGCCACCACCATGACCGACCTGCCCTATCGCCCCAATGTGGGGGCACTGCTGTTCAACCGACAGGGCATGGTGCTTGTCGCGCGCCGCACCGACATGGAAGGTGCTGGTGGCCCACCGGACCAGGGCGTATGGCAGTGCCCGCAGGGGGGCATTGACGCGGGGGAAGACCCGCAGAGCGCCGTCCTGCGCGAACTGCATGAGGAAATCGGCACCAACGCCGCCGAAATCATCGGCACCTACCCCGAATGGCTCAGCTACGACCTGCCCGCGCACCTGATTGGCAAGGCGCTGGGCGGGCGTTACCGGGGCCAGACGCAGCAGTGGTTTGCCCTGCGCTTTACGGGGCAGGATTCAGATATCAGGCTGGATACCCACCTGCCTGCCGAATTCGATCTGTGGAAATGGGTCAGGCTGGAACAGTTGCCGCACCTGAATGTCGGCATCAAGAAAGATATCTACACAAGGCTTGCGGCGTATTTCGCCCGCTATGCCGTAGCGGCCTGAGGCATAAGCCCCGCCCGGACAAGGGCGGCCATCGTCCTGCCCCGCAACAGGGGCGCAAGGTCCAGACCCGCCATATCCCCTGCCCCGATCCAGCGCAGTTCCGCGATTTCGGCGCTCGCGTCCGGCGTGCCATGCAACTGCCCGGTCCAGATGCGCGCGTGAACGCTGAAGCCGGGTTCATTGGCCGCGACATCGGTGAAATTCCCCGGCAGTTCCGTGCCCGGCGTCAGGCTACAGCCCAGTTCCTCACGGATTTCACGCATCAAGGCCTGTTCGGGCCGTTCGCCCGCATCGGGCTTGCCGCCGGGCAGCATGAAGGCGGTCGTGCCCCGCTTGCGCACGACCAGCAGGCGTTCGCGCACGATTATCGCCGCACAGACAACCCTGATGATACCCGGCATATGCCCAATCTCCTGCCGCCTTCAGATATTCTTTAAAAATAAAGAAGTTTCCGGGTGCTGCCTTTTTTCAAAAAGACAGCGTTTTCTGAAGCTTTTTGAAAAAAGCTTCACCAAAAACGTCTCTATTTATCCCCGCCCTTGAGCGGCGACATGAGGAAACAGAAGGGTACGACAAGCATGCAGCCAATGCCAAGGATCATGAAGACCTCGTTATAGGCAAGGATAGCCACCTGCCGCTGGAATTCCTTGTACAGCCGCCCCATGGCCACGTTATTCACCACCCCCTGCGCATAACCGCGCGCAACCGCGACCACACGGCCGTGGGCCAAGTATTCGTTGAACGGCTGGTGATACGGCGTCATCCAGTGGACCATCTGGTTCTGGTGCGCCTGCCGCAGTTCGGTCACCAGTGCGGTGGCCCCCGAAATACTCAGCGACCCCAGCACGTTCCGCGCCATGCTGAACAGGGCGGACCCATCGGCGTTCAGCCGGCGCGGCAGCGTGGCGTAGGTAATGGTCGAAATCGGCACGAACAGGAAGGCCATCGTGCCGGTCTGGCTCATGCGGAACAGCACCAGGTGGCGGAAATCCAGATCAGGCACCAGTTGCGCCGACCACAGCATGGACACCCCCATAAGGAAGAAGCCGAACGCAATGATGTAGCGGAGCTGGATATACTTCATCCCGATGCCCACCAGCGGGATCAGCACGATCACCACCATGCCGCCGGGCGACAGGATCAGGCCCGACAGGGTGGCGGTATAGCCCATGATCTGCTGTGAAAACTGCGGCACGATAATGGCCGAGGAATAGAGCAGCGCCCCCACCGCGCCCATAAGCCCCGTGCCCACCGCGAAATTGCGGTCCTTGAACACCCGCAGGTCCACCGCCGGGTTCTTTGCCCGCAGCAGCCAGATGACCGCGCCGCCGATGCCAAGGAAGGCAAGGATGGCCATGATGACGATCATGCGCGAACCGAACCAGTCCTCGTCCTCGCCACGGTCAACCGCCACCTCAAGGCAGCCGAAGCCGATGGTGATCAGCCCGATGCCGACGAAATCCAGCGGCGCCTTCTGCTTGCGCGCCCATGGCGGGTCCTCGACCATGATCGACACCGCGATCGTGGCCAGTATGCCCACCGGCACGTTGATGAAGAACACCCACCGCCATGAATAATTGTCGGTAATCCACCCGCCCAGCGACGGGCCAAGCACCGGCGCCACGACGGTGGCGATGGCGGTCAGGCCGAAGGCCGCCGCCCGTTTGTCGGGCGGGAAAGTGTCAAGGATGATGGATTGCTGGTTGGGCTGCAACCCACCGCCAAAGAAGCCCTGCATCAGCCGGAACACGATCAGCTCGGGCAGGCTGGTGGATATGCCGCACAGGAAGGACGACAGCGAGAACATGGAAATGCAGATCAGGAAATAGTGCCTGCGCCCGAACAGCTTGCCCAGCCAGCCCGAGATCGTCAGCACGATGCCGTTGGCCACAAGGTAGGATGTCAGCGTCCATGTCGCGTCATCATATGTGGATGACAGGTTGCCCGCGATATGCGGCAGCGCCACGTTGACGATGGTGGTGTCCAGGATTTCCATGAAGGCGGCCACCGTCACGACCACGGCGATCAGCCATGGATTGTGTTTCGGTTTCCAGTTCGTGCCATCCGCCGCCCCGGTGGACGCTGCCTGCGCGCTCATTCCGTATGGACCGTCGGTTCAACCGACAGGCCGATCGACAGCGGCAGGTCCTGTCGCAGCCCCTCGTCGATCAGGATCTTGACCGGCACGCGCTGGACGATCTTCACATAGTTGCCCGTGGCGTTTTCGGGCGGGAAGGCGCTGAAGGTCGCCCCCGTGCCCAGTTGCAGCGAATCAACATGCCCCTTCAGCTTCAGGAACGGATAGGCGTCGATCGCGATATCCACCTTCTGGCCCGGGCGCATGTGGGTCAGCTGCGTTTCCTTGTAATTGGCCACGATCCATATTTCGGGTTCGACAATGGACACCACGGTCTGGCCTGCCGTGACGTAGGTGCCGCGTTCGATGTTGCGCTGGGAAATCCAGCCGTCATGCGGGGCGCGGATCTGGGTCCATTCCACGTTCAGTTCCGTCTCGCGCAGCCTGGCTTGCGCCTGCGCCAGCTGGGCCTGCTGTTCGCTCACGCGGGCCTCGGTGCTGGAAATGTTGGGAATGACCGGCAGGGCGGTCTCAAGGTTGCCCTGTGCCTCCAGCACCTGCGCCTTGGCGGCATCCAGCGCCGCGGTGGCGTAATCGATGTTCTGCTGCGATGTCGCCTCGCGCGTTACGCCGTGCTGGCGGCGGTAGTCGGTTTCCGCCCTGAATTCCTGCGCCTGCGCTTCCGCCAGTTGCCCCTGCGCCACCATCAGGTGGCCGGGAAAGTTCTTTTTCGCCACTTCGGACAGCAGGCTGTAATTGCGGACCTGCGCGCGCGCGATATCCACGGCCGCCGCCGCCTGGTCGCGCTGGGCGCGCCAGTTGCGGTCATCAATGCGGGCGATGACATCACCCTGATGGACGAACTGGTTATCATTCACCAGCAGTTCGGTCACGTAGCCAGACACATGGGGGGCGACCGCCACCGCGCGGCCGGCGGTAAAGGCGTCATCCGTCTCGACTTCATTGCGGTGCAGGAACCAGTAGAGGCCGCCCAGCACCAGAAGCGCCACAAGGCCGCCAATCAGGATCAGCTTGCGCCGGGGGGATGCTTCCTTTGCCGCCTTCTTGCCGTTCCCTGTGTCCTGTGCCCCCGTATCCTGTGCGGTCTGTCCGTCTTCAGCTGCCTTGCCTTCGTCCGCGGCCATCTGCTTCCCTCATCATCACTTTGATTGCAGCCCTGATCCTGTCATCCACGCATTGACCGAACGGGTCGGTCAATCCATTGCACGAAGCTTGCGACACTTCAACCGCCATCACCGGCCCGGGCGCACTTTCAGCGCAGTTTACAGCGTAAAGGCCTGATTGCGCACCATGCGGGCATACAGCCCGTTTTCATCCATCAGCGCATCATGCGTGCCACATTCGACCGCGCGGCCCTGCGCCATGACCACGACCAGATCGGCTGAACGGACGGTGGACAGGCGATGCGCCACCACAATGGTCGTGCGCCCGTGGCGCAGGCGCGTCAGGGCGTTCTGGACAATGGCCTCGCTTTCGCTATCCAGCGCGCTGGTCGCCTCATCCAGCAAAAGCACGCGCGGGTTGCGCAGCAGGGCGCGCGCCAGCGCCACGCGCTGGCGCTGCCCGCCCGACAGCCGCTGCCCGCCGGGGCCAACCACCGTGTCGTAGCCGCGAGGCAGGGCCTGGATGAATTCATCCGCCGCCGCCGCCCGTGCGGCCGCCCTGACCTGCTCATCATCCGCCTGCGGGTTGCCCATGCGGATATTGTCCATGACCGACAGGTCGAACAGCAGCGTGTCCTGGCTGACATAGGCAATGGCGTCGCGCAGTTGCGACAGCACCAGCCGGCGCAGGTCCACGCCATCAAGCGTGATGCGCCCGGCCGATACGTCATGCAGGCGCGGGATCAGCGACAGCGCCGTGGACTTGCCCGCCCCCGACGGGCCGACAAGGGCCACGGTCAGGCCGGGGCTGGCCACGAAATCCAGCCCCTCCAGCCCCATGCGCCCATCGGGGTAGCCGAACGCCACCCGTTCAAAGCGCAGGTCGCCGCCACCGGGCGGCAGGGCGATCGCATCCGGGGCCTGGGCCACGGCCACGGGTTCATCAATCACGTCAAACACGCGCTGCAGGCCGCCAAGCCCCTCCTGCAACGCGATATTAAGGGTGCCCAGCGCGCGTAGCGGGCGTGCCGCCAGCAGCAGGGCCGCGACAAACCCCGAAAAATCGCCCAGCGTCGCGCCGCCCTGCGTCGCGCGCCACCCGGCAAAACCCAGCACGGCCGCGACCGCGACCCCGCCCAGGACCTCCAGCATCGGGTCGACGCGCGCGCGTCCCCGCGCGATGCGCAGCAGGCCGGCATGCAGCCCGTCCAGCACATGCCCTGCCCGGCGTTCTTCCGCGTCTTCCAGCCTGTAGACGCGGATGGTGCGCGACTGGCTGAAACTTTCGGTCAGCATCGCGCTTGTCTCGCCCACCTGTTCATGCACGCCACCGGACTCGCGGCGCAGGCGCTTGCCCAGCCTGCGCACCGGCATGGCCGCGAGGGGATACAGCACGGCGGCGATCAGGCTGAGTTCCCAGTCCATGTACAGCATGGACGCAATCAGCCCCACCACCGTCACGGCGTCCCCCAGCGCGTTGGTGGCGCGGATCATCGCCTCGCGAATCGCCACGGCATCGGTGGTGAAACGGGCGGCGATCTGGGCCGGGGCCTCGGTTTCGATGCGGGAGATGTCGGCATGGACCAGATGGTGGAACATGCGCTGCTGCAAGCCGCGGATGACCAGCAGCACCAGCGACTGCACCGCGATCGACTGCCCGTACTGCGATATCGCCTTCGCCACCGTAATCACCACCACCAGCAGCGGCACCTGGTACAGGATGCGCGGGTCGTGGTCGGCAAACATGTCCAGCGCGCGCTGGATCACCAGTGGGTACAGCGCGCTGAATATGGCCATGAGCGCCGTCAGCACCATGACGGTCAGGATGCGCAGCTTGTGACAGGCCAGTTCATCATGCCACAGCCGTCGCATCAGGCTGCGTGACGACACCGCTTGCGTGGGTGTGTCCTGCCTGTCGGGCACGGGCGTTTGAATCGCGTTCATTAACCGGCCTATAACCGCATGGCCGCGCAAAACAAAGGGCCGCGACACATGGTTACAAATTATGTCGCGCTGGTGGGGCCATCATGCAATACCCCGTTCATGCGCGCCACGCAGGCCGCATGGCCTGCCGTGCAGCCATTTTCCAGCCACCACTGCCGCACCTGCGCCAGCACCCGGCCCACCATGGCGCCCGATGCCCGCCCGGTGGCCATGACATCGCGCCCCGCCAGCGGGAATACCGGCTTTTCCATCCCGTCCAGCATGGCGCGCAGGCCATCCCATGCCGCCGACCGCTGCCCCGCAAGGTCGGCCTGGCGCAGCCACGCGCGCCATGACAGGTCACGCAGCGCATGATCGGCCAGCATGGGCGCAAGCACGTCCGCCCCCATGCCGGGCAGCGGCACGGGTTCGCCGCGTGTCCGGGCCAGCGCCGCGCCGTCGGCGCGCGACAGCTTCAGCCGCCGCGCCACCGCCGCCACATCCCCCGACACCAGGGCCGCAAGGCGCAGCACCGCCTCGGCGGGCGCGCCACAGGCCAGCAGGCGGCCAAGGCGGCCGATGTCATAGCCTTCGGGCAGGACATGGGCCAGCACGCCGGCATCATGCATCTGGGCCAGCGTGCGCACCACGTGCGGCCCGACGAGGATACGCCGCATCTCCGCCCATACCCGTTCGACCGAAAGCCGATCGATCATGCCGGACAGGGCGGTGATGGCGGCCATTGCCTCCGGTTCGGGCGCGTCCCCGCCATAACGGGCCTGAAAACGGAAAAAACGCAGGATGCGCAGCGCATCTTCCGTAATACGCAGCCGCGCATCCCCCACGAAGCGGACCCGCCCCGCCGCCAGGTCAGCCCGCCCGTTGAAATAATCATGCACCACGCCCGCGCTGTCGCACGACATGGCGTTCATGGTGAAATCGCGCCGGGCCGCGTCCTCGCGCCAGTCATGGGTCCAGGCGACCGTTGCGTGGCGGCCGTCGGTTTCCTCATCCCGGCGCAGGGTCGTGATCTCGAACGGATGGCCATCCAGCACGGCGGTGACCGTGCCATGCGACAGGCCCGTGGGCACCACGCGCATCCCCGCCTGTTCCAGCCGCGCCATGACCATGTCGGGCGCGTGCGGGCTGGCAAGGTCGATATCCGCCACCGCGCGCCCGCACAGCAGGTCACGCACCGCCCCCCCCACCAGCCGCGCATCGGGCAGGATGGCCCATATCCGCGCAAGGTGCCGCGCCACGTCGGGCATGTCCCGGCGCAGGCCATCAAGCGGGCTGGCCGCCTTCATGGTCAGGTTTCGTCCGGCAGGGCGGATAGCGGGAAGAACACATGCCGGCTCCACACCCCCAGGCAGGGTACGCCACGGCAGCTGCCTTCCACCGCCAGCGCCGCCAGTTCGTAATAGACGGGACGCGCGATCCGCGCCTCGATCGGCAATGCGCCATCGCCGTCGCGCACATGCAGGTAGGGCACCGGCCCCGTGCCGCAGCCTTCGCACGGCACGTCCCACGCGCAGCGAATCGGGTGATCCGGCCCCGCGCAGATCACCTGGTCCACATTGGTGCGGAACGACAGCACCTGCCCCCGGCCACAGCCATGCCATTCCAGATGGTTGGCGACGAAGGGCGCGTCCTCCACCTCGATCGTGCCCTGCTCGACCGGGGTCTGCAGGCGGTAGCCGCCCTGCGCGTCACGCCGCAGGGTGGAGGCGAACAGGCAGACCATCGGCTTGCGACGGATGGGGGAGCCACGGTACAGCCACGTCCCGTCACGCCGGATCAGGAACGGCAGCGCGCCGCATGTGCCCGCCCGGCCCGTGGAAAGGGAGGGCATGGTCTCACCTGTCTCGAAATCGTCCATCAATTGCGTTAACCCGACACTATGGAAGCTGCTGGACTTGATATAGGGATCAACACCGGGTTGATGAAACCCCCGGACCTGTCAGACTGTTGGAATGATGACCATGGATGATACCCCTCCCCACCATGCGGCGCCGCAGGCGGGCATGACATCCCCCCCATCCCCCACGGGCGAACAGATCGCGGCCCGGGCCGAAAGCATGGGCGCGCGCCTGCGCGACGCGCGCGCGGAAATCGGGCGCGTCATACTGGGGCAGGACCGGGTGATCGACCTTGTGCTGACCACCATCATATCGGGCGGGCATGCGCTGCTGGTGGGGGCGCCGGGACTGGGCAAGACGCTGCTGGTCACAACGCTGGGTCACGTGATGGGCATGGATGGCCGGCGCGTGCAGTTCACGCCCGACCTCATGCCATCCGACATCCTGGGCAGCGAGATACTGGACGAGGACGAAAACGGCCGCCGCAGCTTCCGCTTCGTGGCGGGGCCGGTGTTCTGCCAGTTGCTGATGGCCGATGAAATCAACCGCGCCAGCCCCCGCACCCAGTCCGCCCTGCTGCAGGCCATGCAGGAGCATGAGGTCGCCATCGCGGGCACCAACCACCTGCTGCCCCGCCCCTTTCACGTTCTGGCGACCCAGAACCCGATCGAGCAGGAAGGCACCTACCCCCTGCCCGAAGCGCAGCTTGACCGCTTCCTCATGCAGGTGACGCTGGACTTCCCCGACGCCAGCGCCGAACGCGCCATGCTGCTGGCCACGACCGGCGCCACCACCGCCACGGCGCGCCCCGTGCTGGCGGCCAGTGACGTGCTGGCGGCACAGGAACTGGTGCGCGCGCTGCCGGTGGGTGAACAGGTGGTCGATGCGATCGTGCGGCTTGTCCGCGCGGCCCGGCCCGAGACGACCGATGACCCGACCATCCGCGAAGCCGTGGCGTGGGGACCCGGCCCGCGCGCGGCGCAGGCGTTGATGCTGGCCACCCGCGCGCGCGCCCTGCTGGATGGCCGTCTGTCCCCCACCATCGGGGACGTGGCGGCACTTGCCCACCCCATCCTGGCCCACCGCATGGCGCTGTCCTTTACCGCGCGGGCGGAAAATGTGCGCCTGGCCACGCTGATCGACACGCTGGTCGGACGGATCGGCTGACATTGCGCGCAGCCCTGTCCTTTCTCACGCGCCTGTCCGGGCGGACCCGACCGGGACCACCGGGCCGGACGTCGCCCCCAGCAGGCCATGGCGGGGATGATGCCGCCTTCCTGCCCCGCCACCCGGTCTCGGCCACGGCGCTGGCGGATCAACTGGCCAGCAGGCTGCCGGCCCTGATTGTTGCGGCGCGCCGGATCGCGCAGAATGCGGGGGCCGGTCCCCATCCCCGGCGCAAGGCTGGCGTGGGCGAGGAATTCTGGCAGTACCGTCCCGCCATGGCGGGCGAGGCCGCAACCCATATCGACTGGCGGCAGTCGGCGCGCGGGGACCGGGCCTTCGTGCGCGAACATGAAGCCCAGACCCCGCACACCATATGCATCTGGTGCGATAACAGTGCGTCCATGCGCTGGCGGTCCGATGAACGCCTGCCGCTGAAGGCCGAACGCGCCTTCCTGCTGGCGCTGGCCTGTGCCGCCATGCTGCTGCGGCAGGGGGAGGACATCCGCCTGCTGGGCACTGCCGGCGCGCCCCCGCTGCGCCTGCGCGGGCGGCAGGCGCTGGAACGCATGGCGCATGCGCTGATCGCCGCCCTGCGCGCCACGGCGGACGCACCCGACATGCCACAGGCCGCCGCCATCCCCGCGCGCAGCCGGGTGCTGCTGTTTGGCGACGGGCTGTATCCCACAGCGCAACTGGCGGATTTCCTGCGCGCGGCGACCGCACGGCAGGCGACCTGTACGCTGGTCGAGGTGATCGACCCGGCGGAAACCGCTTTACCGTATGAAGGCCATACCCGCTTTACCGGGCTGGAGGATGATACGACCGTGCTGCTCAATGGCAGCGCAACCCTGCGCCATGACTACGCCGCGATATGGACCCGCCATCAGGACCAGTTGGCCACGCTGTGCCGGGCGGCGGGCAGCCCGCCGGTGCCACACCTGACGGACCAGCCGCCGGAAAAGGCCCTGCTGGCGCTGCGCGCCCTGCCGGGCATGGGGAACAGGCCATGATGCTGCTTGCACCATGGATGCTGCTGGGGCTGCTGGCGCTGCCGGTCGTGTGGTGGCTGCTGCATGCCCTGCCACCCGCCCCACGGGTGCAGTCCTTTCCGCCCATGGCCCTGCTGCGCGCGCTCAACGCACCGCCCCCGGATGCGACCTCGCCCCCCCTGTGGCGGCTGCTGCTGCGTTGCGCCGCCGTGGGGCTGCTGGTGCTGGGACTGGCGCAGCCGATCTTCCCGCGCGGGCAGGCGGGAGCGGCGGATGCCGACTGCCTGATCGTGGTGGATAATGGCTGGGCCGCCGCGGGCACGTGGCCGCAGCGCATCCATGCGCTGGACGGGCTGCTGGACCATCTGTCACGCACCGGGCATGGCGCGCGCCTGCTGCTGACGGCGCGCAGCGACGCGCTGGACCCGGTGGGCGTCCAGCCCACGCAGCAGGCACAGGTGCTGCGCGGCATGATCGACCCGCTCCTGCCCCGCGCATGGCCGGTGGACCGGGCGGCGGCCACGCGCGCGCTGGCGCAACTGGCGCAGCAGGGCTGGCACGGTCCGGTCATCTATGTTGCGGACGGGCTGGCCACACCGGCCGATGCCGCGTTCGGCGCGGCACTGGCCCATATCGGGCCGGTGCGGGAAATGTACCTGCCCGGTTCGGACATCACCCTGCTCGCGCCGCCGGGCAGTGGCGCAAACGGGCTGGCCACCCGCCTGCGCGCCGTACCGCGCCCGCATGCACGCACATGGCAGCTACGGCTTGAAACCGGCACCGGCGGCACGCTGGCCCTTATGCCCGTGACCCTGCCCGCAGGTGGCGACCATGTGGACATCACGCCCGCCCTGCCAGCGGAACTGCGCAACAAGGTCGATCACCTGTCGCTGGATGGCGTGAACGGGCCAGGCGGGGTGCGCCTGCTGGATGAACGCGAGCGCCAGCGCCCCGTGGGGCTGATTGCCAGCACATCATCCGACACGCCGCTGATGGGCAGCCTGTTCTACCTGCGCCGTGCATTGCAACCCACCGCCGAACTGCGCGAGGGGGATCTGGACACGCTGCTGGCCCGCCCGCTTTCGGTCATCATCGCCCCCGATGGCACGCTGGGCAGCCCCGACAGCCGCAGGAAGGTGGAGGCCTGGGTGCGCGGCGGGGGCACTCTGATCCGCTTTGCCGGCCCCCTGCTGGTCCAGGGTGGCGACAGCCCCGGCCCGGACCCGAAGCCCGCCGATACGCTGCTGCCTGTCCCCCTGATGGGGGGCGAGCGGGTGCTGGGCGGCACCATGTCATGGAGCAGGCCCGAACACCTTGCCCCCTTCCCTGCGACCTCCCCGTTCCATGACCTTGATATCCCCGCCGATGTCACGGTGTCGCGGCAGGTCCTGGCGCAACCCTCCACCGATCTGGACAGCCATAGCTGGGCGCGGCTGACCGATGGCACGCCGCTGGTGACCCATGCCGCCCTTGGGGCGGGTCAGGTCGTGCTGTTCCATGTCACCAGCACGGCGGAATGGTCCAACCTGCCGCTGTCCGGGCTGTTCGTGGGCATGCTGCAACACCTGATCGATGCGGCATCGGGGATCGAGACACCGGCGGGCGCGACATTGCTGGCCCCCTACATGACGCTGGATGGTGATGGCGCGCTGGTGACGCCGCCCGCGGGCGCGCAGGCGCTGCGGGCGGATGCCTTTGGCCACACGGCGCCCACGCCGGAGCACCCGCCGGGACTGTATGGCCCGCGCAGCAGCCGCCGCGCGCTCAACCCCGGTGATGGCCCGGCCCCGCTGGTGGCGCAGGACACCATCGGCACGGCGTCCGACCTGCGCGGCCAGGTGCCCGACCTTGCCATCGGGCCGCTGCTCATGCTCCTGGCCGCACTGCTGCTGGTCGTGGATGGCGCGATCAGCGTGATGCAGCGCGGGCGGAAATGGGGACGACGGGCGACGGTGGCCATGCTGGCGCTGGCCTGCATGGCGCATGGCGCGGCACAGGCGGCGGACATTCCCCCCGACGTGCCGCGGGCGGCGCTGGAAACCCGGCTGGCCTATGTCGTGACCGGGCACACGGATATCGATGATGTCTCGAAGGAAGGGCTGCAGGGCCTGTCGGATTACGTCAATGCCCGGACCTCCGCCGTGCTGGGCCACCCTGATGGCGTGGTGCCGGAACGCGATGACCTGTCGTACTACCCGCTCATCTACTGGCCGGTGACGGCGGACGCCACCACCACGCCCGCGCGCACGGCGGCGCTGAATACCTACATGCGCCATGGCGGCATCCTGATGATCGACACGCAGGGGCAGGACCCGGCCACGGCAACCGACAGTCCCGGCAGCTATACCGGTTCCGCCCCCGGCACGGCGGCGGCCCTGCGGCGCATGACGGCGGGGCTGGACATTCCCCCCCTTGCCAGACTGGATAACCACCATGTGCTGTCGCACACGTTCTACCTGTTGCATGACTTTCCCGGCCGGTACGACGGCATGCCGGTGTGGGTGGCGCAGGAAGGCGACAGCACCAATGACGGCGTCAGCCCCGTCATCATCGGCAGCAACGACTGGGCGCATGCATGGGCGGTGGATGACAGCGGCAACACGCCGTACGCCCCCGTGCCCGACGGGGCGGACCAGCGCGTTCTGGCCTACCGTTTCGGGGTCAATGCGGTGATCTATGCGCTGACGGGCAATTACAAGGCCGATCAGGTCCATGTGCCCGCCCTGCTGAAACGGCTGGGGGAATGATGGGCATGCCCGACCTGTCGCGCCATATGATGGCATTCAGCCCGCAGGTGCCGCTGTGGTGCATCTATCTGCTACTGGCCGCCGTAACCGTCATGACGGTTGCGGGCCTTGCGCGCCGGGTGCGCGGCAGCGTATGGCGGCTGCTGGCGGGCTTAGGCGTCATCGCGTGGCTGTGTGACCCGCAGCGCATTACCGAAACATGGCACCCGCTGCCCGAAACCGCGCTGATCGTGGTGGACCAGTCGGCCTCCATGTCCGAACGCAACCGCGGCGACATGGCGCGCAACACCGCCGAACGCCTGCAGGCCGAGATGAACCGCGTGCCGGGACTGGTGCCGCGCATCGTCACCCTGCGCGAGGCCCAGCATGGCGGCACGCGGCTGTTTGGCGCATTACGGCAGGCGGCGGCGGACATCCCGCCCTCCCGCCTTGCGGGCGCGGTGCTGATAACCGATGGCGAGGACCATGACATCCCCGCCAGCGTGCCCGACATGCTCGACCCCGATGACGGGCACGGCCACCGCACGATGCTGCCGCTGCATGTGCTGCTGACCGGACGGGGCGAGGAAACCGACCGCCACCTGCGCGTGCTGCAGGCCCCGCCCTTTGCCATAGTGGGCAAGGATGTCACCATCCGTGTCGAGATCGATGACCAGGGCGCGCCCCCCGCCCCGGACGCCACCACCCAGCTTACCCTGACGCAGGGGGACGGCACGACCTTTTCCCGTCCCGTGCGGATCGGGCAGCCGCAGGACATTACCCTGCCCGTCACCCATCCGGGCGAGATGCTGGTGGGCCTGTCGGCCCCGGAACTGCCCGGCGAGGTCTCGACACGCAACAACCATGATGTCATCCGCATAAACGGCGTGCGGGACCGGCTGCGCGTGCTGCTGGTGTCCGGCACGCCCAATCAGGGCGAACGGGTATGGCGGCGGCTGCTGAAGGCCGACCCGTCGGTTGACCTGGTCCACTTCACCATCCTGCGTCCGCCCGACCGTGATGACGGCACGCCGCTGTCCGACCTTGCGCTGATCGCGTTCCCGGTGAACGAACTGTTCCAGCAGAAGATCGACCAGTTCGACCTCATCATCCTCGACGGGTTTGAAAACCGGGGCATCCTGCCCGAAGCCTACCTGCGCAACATCGTCAACCACATCCGCGCGGGCGGCGGCCTGCTGCTGATCGGTGGGCCGGAATTCCTGACCCCCGGATCGTTGCAGGACACGCCGCTATCGGACATCCTGCCCGCGCATGTGGCGTCCGGCGACGGCATGACCGTGCGCCGCTTCCGGCCTGACCTTACGGAAACCGGCATGCGCCATCCCGTGACCTCCGGCCTGCCGGGGGCGCCTGACAGGGCGGGCGCGCAACCGGGCTGGGGGCCGTGGTATCGCGGCCTGCGCACGGATTCCGCCAATGGCGAGGTGCTGATGACTGGCCCGGACCAGCAGCCCCTGCTGGTGCTGGACCATGCGGGCAAGGGGCGCGTCGCCTTCCTGCTGTCGGATCAGGCATGGCTGTGGTCGCATGGCGAAGGCGGCGGGGGGCCGCAGTCGGAACTGCTGCGCCGGATTTCGCACTGGCTGATGAAGGAACCGGAACTGGAGGAGAACCAGCTGGAAGCCGGGATATCGGCAGGCCAGATGACCATTACCCGGCGCTCGGTCACGTCCGGGCCGCCGCCGGTTGTCCATGTGGTCGCCCCCGATGGCACCACGCAGTCCGTAACGCTGGAACCCGCGGGCAATACCGGGCTTGCCCGCGCCCGCCTGCCCGCGCGGCAGGAAGGGATATGGACAGTGCGTGACGACGCCGGCCATGAAGCCTTTGCCGCCCCGCGCACGGAAGACCCGGTTGAATTCGCCGACCTGCGGGCAACGGCATCCCTGCTGGCGCCCATGGCGGCGGCAACCGGCGGGGGCGTGCACTGGCTGGGCGACAGCCCGCAGGCCCCATCCCTGCCGCAGGTGGTCATGGAAAGCGGCCACGCACGCTCGACAGCCGACCGGTTTGCCTTCCCCGCGCGCAACGCCCACAGCGTATCGGGACAGCAGGCCACGTCCGTGCTGCCAGCTTGGGCGGTGGGCCTGTTCGTGCTGGCCATGCTGCTGCTGGCGTGGTGGCGGGAAAGCCGTTCCTGACACAGGGATGATTAGGCATCGCATCCGCCGCAATTTTGCGGTAATCACCAGAAATGCCGTGTGGCATGCGGTCGTTTTGCATGCTTGGTCGAACGCACACTCTCGGGACAGGACATGATTTCCAGATCCGGTATTTATCTTCTTGCCGCCGCCCTGTTCGCAGGAATCCCCTGCCTGTGCATGCCCCTGCACATGGCCCATGCGCAGGATGCCGACGACGCGGAAGCCGAGAGCGAGGCCGCCGAAGCCGCGAAAAAGGCTGAAGCCCGCCGCGCGGCCAAGGCGGCCGCCCCGCCTGCCGCACTGCCCGGCGCGGAATCGCGTGAAGAGGAACACGGCCACGCCAGCTCGGACATGAACCCGACCGACGCGCTGTTTGACGCCATCAACCGTGGCAGCCTGGGGGCCGCGAAGGAAGCCCTGAACCGGGGTGCGGACATGACGGGCCATAACGTGCTGGGCCAGACGCCGCTGGACATGGCGATCGACCTGAACCGCAACGACATTACCTTCCTGTTGCTGTCGATGCGAACGTTCTCGGATTCGGACCCGCATTTCGCATCGAACAGCCTTGCGGAGGGCGAGGATGATACCCCACCGCTGACCATGCCGCGCCATGCCTCCACGACCACCACCGTCGATCACCGCTATGACGCATCCGGCGGGCATGCCGACCCGTCCATCGGGTTCCTCGGCTTCGGGGGGAGCTAGAAACAGTTTTTGGTGACGCCTTTTTTAAGAGGCTGTTTGAAAACAAATCATTGATAAAAAACAATAAAAGTTTTTGGGTGCCGCGTTTTTCTCAAAAAGGCGACACCCAAAAACGTCTATTTCCAATCAACAGGTTAGTGTCAAATATGCCCTGATGGGTTCAGCCGGGCTTCCATGGCCATGATTTCCTGCACGATCTGGTCCGGGGTGCTGGCGCCACGGCCGCGCGTATCGGTCAGCAGGATGAATTCAACGGTCATCGGACGCGCCGAATAACGCTGGCGGCTGACGCGATAGCGTTTGTAGCCACGGGTAAACACCCGCACATCCCCGCGTTCACAATTCGCACGGACCATGTCGTGCAACGGAATGAAGCCATCGGTGCTGTAGCTGGTGGCGATCCAGCGCGTATCTAGTGCGGAGAGCAGGTCGCGATAGGCCGCAAGCGCCTGATGCCGGTGGTTGTACGGGCTGCGCCGCTGCGTGCGCCAGTCCTGCCGGATCGCGGCCTTGTCCCGACCGGTGATCTTTGGCGCAAGTTCGGGCTGGTCCCACAGCGTGACCGTATTGAGGACATGGTAATTCGCGCCGTAAGGGTGCTGGTTGTACGGCGGGTCCACATAGGCAATCGCCGCCTCCCCCACCTGCCCGGCCAGTTGGGTGGCAAGGGCGTGCGCGTCCATGCGCATGACCGCATTGTCGCGCCCATTGTCGATGAAACACGCGGGCTGCAGGTGCAGGTCGGCCGCGATACGGTACAGCGCCGTGCCGGTCCGCCCGCCCCATCCCCGGTGGAAGCCCTTGAACAGGCCACTGGTATTGCTGTTGTAGCTGGCGCTGTACAATAGCGGGGCCAGCAGGCAGGCCCTCTGCCCGGCATCAAGCAGGCCGTCATGGTCCCATTGCGCGATCCGTTCGCGGATGGCGTCAATGCGCATGCCGTTCTTGCGCATGTAGAACATCCGGTCACGCGCCGTATCGTACTGCACGTCATCATCAGGGCAAAGGTGGCGCGTCACCCAACCCTCAAGTGGTGGCAGGGCATTCAGTTCGGCCATGACCTGCGCATAATCCCGGCCATCATGGAAACATGGCGGCGCGGACGTGCCGACATGGCAGCGGTTCAGGACCTCGCTATACGGTTCCCAGTCATTGCTCAGCACGCGGAAGCCAAGCCACTTGGCCAGGCGGGAGACGACGCCGGTGCCCGCGAACAGGTCCACGAAATCGGTCCGGGCCGGGATTTCCCCCGTCGCGGCAATGGCCTGCGCAATCAGGCCCAGCAGTTTACGCTTGTTCCCGATATAGGGAATAAGCTGGCTGTACAGGTATTCATCCGTCTGCCCGGCGGAATGACGGGCCGCATTCCATTCCATCGCGAGCATGCCTGACGGCCCGCCGTGGTCGGGACGCCGGTTCACGCCGCCATGCCCCTGAATGTGCCTTCCCGCCCCGCCGCCATTGTTCAGGAGGCGACGGCTGCCTGCTCCGCCCGGATTTCACCGCGCAGCACATCAAGCTGGGTCAGTTCGCCCGCGCGCTCGAAATACCAGAAGGTCCAGCCATTGCATGATGGCGCATTGGTCAGCAGCGCCCCCATCTTGTGGATCGACCCCCGCTGCCGCCCGCTGACCAGCGTGCCATCGGGCGATACAGTAGCGCGCACCCGCTTCTGCCGGTCCATGAGCACGGTGCCCGCGGGCACCATCCCGCGTTCCACCAGCACGCCAAAGGGCACGCGCGGGCTTTCGCGCCGGGCGGGCGTGGTCAGCACGCTGTCCAGCGGCACCGGCTTTTCCCGCCGGGCGCGGCCGATCGCGGCCTCGGCATAATCCGGGTGGCGCTCGATCCCGATAAAGCGTCGGCGCAGCCTGCGCGCCATGGCGGTGGTGGTGCCGGTGCCGGTAAAGGGGTCCAGCACCACGTCATCCACATTGGTTGACGCCACCAGCACGCGATGCAGCAGGCTTTCGGGCTTCTGGGTGGGATGCAGCTTCAGGCCATGTTCGTTACGCAGCCGCTCGCCGCCGGTGCACAGCGGCAAATACCAGTCCGAGCGCATCTGCACATCGTCATTGAGCGCCTTCATCGCCTGGTAATTGAAGCGATAGCGGCTGTCCGGCCCCCGCGCGGCCCAGATCAATGTTTCATGCGCGTTGGTGAAGCGGCGGCCACGGAAATTGGGCATCGGGTTCGACTTGCGCCAGATCACGTCATTGAGGATCCAGAACCCCAGATCCTGCAGGATCGCCCCGATGCGGAAGATGTTATGGTATGACCCGATCACCCAGATCGTGCCATCCTTGCGCAGCACGCGCCGCGCCTCGGCCAGCCATGCCCGGGTGAATTCATCATAGGCCTGAAGGTCGGTGAATTTGTCCCAGTCGTCATCCACCCCGTCGACCACGCTGTCATCGGGGCGGCGCAACTCGCCCTTCAACTGCAGGTTGTATGGCGGGTCCGCGAACACGCAGTCGATCGACCCCGCGGGCAGGGTGCGCATCATCTCGACACAGTCGCCCCGCAGGACCTGGTCCAGGGGCAATTCCATCATAACCGCACCGCTCATGAATTGTTCAGCATGATGGCTGCTCCGCGCTTTGGGGTGAAGAAGGGGCAACGGAGGCCTGCATGATGCGGCGCACCGTGCCGAACGCCGCGCGATGGTGGGGGCTTACGCCATCCGCCATCAGGGCCGCGCGGTGGATGGGCGTGCCGTAGCCTGCGTTGCGGTCCCAGCCATAGCCGGGCCAGCGCCGGGACAGCCGCGCCATCAGCCGGTCGCGCACGACCTTGGCCACGACGGATGCCGCCGATATGGACAGGCTGATCGCATCACCGCCCACGACGCATTGCGCCGGGCACCCGAAATCGGGCGCGGCGTTTCCATCAACCAGAACCAGTTCAGGGAATTGCGGCAGGCGACCGACCGCACGCTGCATGGCGATCCATGAGGCGCGGAGGATATTGTGGCGTTCGATTTCGGCAACGGATGCCGCCCCCACCCCGATCAGGATGCCGGGGGTCGCGTGCAGCACGTCATAAAGCTGCTGCCTGACGGTGGGCTTCAGCTTCTTTGAATCATCCAGCCTGTCCGCCAGCACGCCCGGAACGCCCGACAGGAACATGACCGCGGCGGCGACAACCGGCCCGGCCAGCGGGCCGCGACCGACTTCGTCCACCCCGGCGACGCGTCCCCCATGGGCGTTTTCAAGCGCGTAATCGGGCATCCATTCCTTCCTGACCGGATGGGAATCGGACCATGCCGGCCCGATTCGCATCGAATTTCCGTTCTGGAAGGATGGAAACCATTTTTATGCGGGGTTGCGCAAGATGCTGTGGACTCATCGAGTCCCTTAAAATGAAAAAAAAACGACTCGACGCCGTTCAGCCCTTGCGACGGGGGAGGAAAATCAGCCCGATGACAGTACCCAGCACGGCGGCGATCCCCAGCGAAAACAGCGGGCGTTCGCGTACGAACGTCACCGCGCGCTCGACCTTGCCCTCGCCTTCTTCATACAGGTCGGCGAATTCCTGGCGCGCCATGCCCGAAAGCTGGTCCACCTTGCCTTCCGCCTGCATACCCACGTTGCCCGTCAGGCCGCCAGCGGCGTCCTTCAGGCGGCCGATGCCCTGGTCCATGATCCCTTCGGCCTTCGTCTCGATGGCCTTTGCCTTGTCTTCCGACATTGTTCACACTCCGTTGTATCGCTTGGTCTGTAGCGTGGGCCTATAACGCCAGCATGGCGCTTACGGTTCCGTACCGCCTATATCATGCCTGATCATGCCCCCCTTGACGACCGCCCCCACCACATCCCCCCCTCCTTCGCCCGGCATGGCGCCGCCATCACGTGCGCGCAAGCGGGTCATGGCGCTGATTGTCGCCAGCCTCATGATGATGGAACAGATCGACGGCACGGCCCTGACCACGGCGTTGCCCGCCATGGCGGGGGATTTCCATGTCGACATCCCGCAGACCAGCATCGCGCTGACGGTGTACATGCTGGGCCTTGCCGCCCTGATCCCGGCATCGGGCCACGTGGCCGAACGCTTTGGCAGCCGCACCACGCTGCGCTGCGCCATCACGCTGTTCCTGGCGGGTTCGCTGCTGTGTGGCTGGGCGGCCGACCTGCCGGTGCTGGCGCTGGCGCGGCTGGTGCAGGGGGCGGGTGGCGCGATGATGGTCCCGGTCGGGCGGCTGGTGATCCTGCAGAACGTGCCCAAGTCGGAACTGCTGTCCGCCATGGCATGGGTCATGCTGCCCGCCACCATCGGCCCCATGGCCGGGCCGGTTCTGGGCGGCATGCTGACATCGTGGCTGTCATGGCGGTGGATCTTCTACATCAACATCCCGCTCGGGCTGCTGGCCATCGCCCTGACGGGACGGTTCATTCCCCAGATCCGCGCCGCCAGCCCGCCACCGTTCGACCTGCGGGGCAACGCCCTATCCGCAACCGGGCTGGCGGGGCTGATATTCGGCATGGAAATGCTGACCCATCCGGGATTCCCGCCCGTGGTGTCGGTGGGACTGCTGCTGCTTGCCCCGCTCTGCGCCGCCCTCTACCTGCGCCATGCGCGCGGGATGGACCACCCGGTGCTGGACCTGTCGCTGCTGCGGGTGGCGACTTTCCGCATCTCGATCATGGCGGGCGGGTTCACGCGCATTGCAACGGCAGGGATCATATTCCTGCTGCCATCCCTGCTGCAGACGCGCTTTGGCGCGAGTGCCGCACAGAGCGGGCTGATCACCTTCATCGCCCCCATCGGCGCGCTGGCCATGCGGTCTGTCGCCCCCCTGATCTACCGTGGCCGGGGCTTCCGCGCCGTCATGTGCGCGACCTGCCTGGTGCTGCCGGCCGTGTGCCTGCTGCTGGCCCGCTTCAGGCCGGGCATGGAGATGGGGTGGCTGCTGGGCCTGCTGGCGATCAACGGCATGGGGCAGACGCTGCTGTACACCGGCTACAACACCATCGCCTATGCCGACATGCCAAAGGCGCGGATGGGGGCGGCCACCAGCCTGTATTCCACATGCCAGCAGGTCATGCTGACAATGGGCATATGCCTGTCCGCGGGCATGCTGGCCGCGGGCCGCGCGGCGTTGCCCCCGCCATGGCGGGGGCAGGACTACGCGCTGGCCTTTGTCGCATGCGCGCTGGTCGCGTCCATGGCGCTGCCCATCCTGCGGCGGCTGTCGGCCAATGCGGGGGCTACGGTCAGCGGGCATGGCGACACCGTTGCCCCGAAGAAACGGAATTAAACCGTTTTGTTGTTTTCCTCTTCCCCGCCACGGCCACAATGTTACATTCGCTAACTTCGACCAGTTCGAAGCCATGTTAATACTGCGGCGGGGCGAATCAGAAGCCCTGCCGTTATCATCTTGGCCCGGTCCTTCAGACAGGACGCCCGTTCGACAGCAGGCAGAAAACCGACCGCATGGATACTCCTCCCCCCCCGCCCCACTCCCCGGAAAACAGCGCGCCGCCCACGGGCCGTCCACGGCGCGGGCGGCGCATCCTTTATCTGGCGGGCGGGGCGCTGGCGGTTGTGCTTGCGGTCGCTTTCCTCCGCCCCCATGCCACCACCCGGAAACACGCGGCCAGCAGCGACCAGCCCGTGGCGGTCGCGACCGTCAGCCGGGGCGACATGCCCGTCATCCTGACGGAACTGGGCACGGTCGTGCCGATCACCAATGTCACGGTGCAGTCGCGCATCGACGGCTACCTCATGCAGGTGCTGTTTACCGAGGGGCAGCACGTGCACAAGGGCGACCTGCTGGCGCTGATCGACACCCGCCCGTACGAGGTGCTACTGGCGCAGTACGAAGGGCAACTGGCGCAGGACATCGCCCAGCTTAACGCGGCCAGGGTGGATAATGCCCGCTACCAGCGCCTGATCCGCCAGGACAGCGTCGCGGCCATGACGGCGAAGGACCAGCAGTACAAGGTCGAGCAGCTGGAAGGCACGGTCAAGTCGGACCAGGCGCAGGTGGACAACGAAAAGCTGCAGATCACCTACTGCCACATCCTGGCCCCGGTGGACGGGCGCGTGGGCATCCGTGCGGTGGACATGGGCAACTACATCACCGCGGGCCAGACCAACGGGCTGGTGACCCTGACGCAGATGCAGCCGATTTCCGTCATCTTCACCCTGCCTGAAAATGACATCGGCCCCGTGGCGGACCGCCTGCGCCAGGGCACGCCCCTGCCGGTGGAGGCATGGGACAGCGCCAACCTGAACAGGATCGCGACCGGGCAGGTCAGCGTGCTGGACAGCCAGATCGACACGTCCACCGGCACGGTGCGCATGCGCGCGCTTTTCGCCAATTCGCAGGAGGAGCTGTTCCCCAACCAGTTCGTCAATGCCCGCCTGCTGGTCAGCACCGACCATGACGCCCTGCTGGTGCCCACCAATGCCCTGCAGACCGGCCCGAACGGGCAGTTCGTCTATGTGGTCAAGGCCGACAGCACCGTGGAAATGCGCAACGTCAAGACCGGGCACGCCAACAACACCATGACCGTGCTGGCCGACGGGGTGAAGGAAGGCGAGCGCATCGTGACCGACGGGGTGGACCACCTGCGCGACGGGGTGAAGGTCAGCATCCCGCAGCCGGCCGATACGACGACAGGCGCCACCACAAGCAAGGGCAAGGGCTAGAGTGCGCGCGTCCACGCCTGCCCCCCTGCCTGACCGCCTGCCAGACCGCCTGCCCCTGCCGCCGCCGGAGATTGCCGCGTGAACCCGTCCCGCCTGTTCATACACCGTCCGGTCGCGACCACCCTGCTCATGCTGGCCATCCTGCTGGCGGGGCTGCTGGGGTATCATTTCCTGCCCGTTTCCGCCCTGCCGGAAGTCGAATACCCCACCATCACGGTGCAGACCTTCTATCCCGGCGCCAGCCCGGACGTGATGGCGACCTCCGTCACCGCCCCGCTGGAGACCCAGCTGGGCGAGATGTCGGGGCTGGAACAGATGACCTCGCGCTCGTCAGGCGGGGCGTCGGTCATCACGCTGCGCTTCGGCCTGACCATGACCATGGACATTGCCGAACAGGAAGTTCAGGCCGCGATCAACCAGGCCAATTCCCTGCTGCCGACCGACCTGCCCGCCCCGCCCGTCTACGCCAAGGTCAATCCCGCCGACACCCCGGTCATGACGCTGGGCATTTCGTCAAAGACCATGCCGCTGACGGAAGTCGAGGATTACGTCGATACCCGGCTGGCGGAAAAGATCAGCCAGATTTCGGGCGTGGGACTGGTGACGCTGTCGGGCGGCAACCGCAAGGCGCTGCGGGTGCGGGTCAACATTCCCAAGCTGACATCCTTCGGCATCGACCTTGATACGCTGCGCACGACCATCGGCAACGTGAACGTCAATTCCCCCACCGGCACGTTCGACGGCCCGCAGCGCGCGACCACGCTGCGCATTGATGGCCAGATTTCGGGCGTGGACCAGTTGCTCAACCAGGTCATCGCGTACCAGAACAACGGTCCCGTGCGCATCCGTGACGTGGCCAGCGTGGTGATCGGCCCCGAAAACACCGAACTGGCGGCATGGGCCAACCGCACGCCAGCACTGGTCATGAACGTGCAGCGCCAGCCGGGCGCCAACGTGATCGGGGTGGTGGACAACATCAAATACGCCCTGCCCCGCCTGCAGCAGTCCCTGCCGCCGGGCATCACCATCACCCCCCTGACCGACCGGACCACCACCATCCGCGCATCCGTCGAGGACGTGGAATTCGAGCTGGGCCTGGCGCTGGTACTGGTGGTGGGCGTGATCTTCGTGTTCCTGCGCAACGTGCCGGCGACCCTGATCCCCAGCCTGTCGGTGCCACTGTCGCTGGTGGGCACGCTGGCGGTGATGTACCTGTTCGGCTTCTCGCTCGACAACCTCTCGCTCATGTCGCTGACCATCGCCACCGGCTTCGTGGTGGACGACGCCATCGTGATGATCGAGAACATCGCCCGTTACATCGAAATGGGCGACAGCCGCATGGAGGCCGCGCTGAAGGGCGCGGGCGAGATCGGGTTCACCATCATCTCGCTGACCATATCGCTGATCGCGGTGCTGATCCCGCTGCTGTTCATGGGCGATGTGGTCGGCCGCCTGTTCCATGAATTCGCCATGACGCTGGCAGTCACCATCATCCTGTCCGCCGTGGTCTCGCTGACGCTGGTGCCGATGATGTGCGCGCGCCTGCTGCACGAACGCGACACGAAGCATGCCGAGCCGGCATGGTCGGCGGCAGTCGAACGCTGGACGGTCGCGACCATCAACGGCTATGGCCGCGCGCTGGACGTGGTGCTGCGCCACCAGCGGCTGACACTGGCGATATTCGGCGCGACACTGGTGCTGACGGGCGTGCTGGCCGTGGTCATACCCAAGGGCTTTTTCCCGGTGCAGGACACGGGCGTGATCCAGGGCATTTCGGTCATGGAGCAGTCCACGTCGTTCGCCGCCATGAAGCGCCACCAGCAGGAACTGGCCGACCGTATCCTGCAGGACAGGGATGTGGCCAGCCTGTCCTCCTTCGTTGGCGTGGACGGGCAGAACGTGACGCTGAACCAGGGGCGGTTCCTCATCAACCTCAAGCCGGTGGACAGCCGCACCGCCACCGCGCAGGAAGTGGCGAACCGCCTGCGCGCGGAAACGGCGGATATCGCAGGGGCGGACCTGTACCTGCAGCCGGTGCAGGACCTGTCGCTTGATACATCGGTCGCGGCGACCCAGTACCAGTTCCTGCTGGAAAACCCCAGCTATGACCAGTTCACGACATGGGTGCCGAAATTCATCGCCCGCCTGCAGCGTGAAAAGGCGCTGTCGGATGTCACATCGGACCTGCAGGCGGCGGGGCTGGTGGCGCATGTCGACCTGGACCGCACCACGGGGGCGCGGTATTCCATCACGCCCCAGACCATCGACAACGTGCTGTATGACAGCTTTGGCCAGCGCCAGATCTCGACCATCTTCACGCAGTCCAACCAGTACCGCGTGATCCTGGAGGCAACGCCCGCCTTCCAGCAGGACATGGGATCGCTCAACCAGATCTACCTGCCCGGCATCAGCGGCAACGCGGGGGAAAGCACGTCGGGGCCGACGCGCTCGCCCACGTCGGGGCTGGTGCCGCTGGCCTCCGTTACCAGTGTCACGCGCGATACCGCGCCGCTGCTGATTACCCATGTGGGGCAGTTCCCGGCCACGACCGTGTCGTTCAACGTCAGGCCCGGCTACGCGCTGGGGGATGCGACGGATGCGATCGAGCGCGCGGCGAAGGACATCCACCTGCCATCCAGCTTCCAGACCGCGTTCCAGGGCACGGCGGCGGCGTTCCGCAGTTCGCTGTCCAACGAGGCCTGGCTGGTGCTGGCCGCCCTGATCGCGGTCTATATCGTGCTGGGCATCCTGTATGAAAGCTTCGTCCATCCCGTCACCATCCTGTCCACCCTGCCCTCCGCCGGGGTTGGCGCGCTGCTGGCGCTGTGGGTCACGGGGTCGGGGCTGGACGTGATGGGCATCATCGGGCTGGTGCTGCTGATCGGCATCGTCAAGAAAAACGCCATCATGATGATCGACTTCGCGCTGGAAGCCGAACGGGTGGAGGGCATGTCCTCGCTACAGTCCATCCGCCACGCCGCCCTGCTGCGTTTCCGCCCCATCCTCATGACCACGCTGGCGGCCATGCTGGGCGCGGTGCCCATGATGCTGGGCACCGGCACGGGGTCGGAACTGCGCCGCCCGCTGGGCATCGCCATTGTCGGCGGGCTTGCGGTCAGCCAGTTGCTGACGCTGTTCACCACGCCGGTCATCTACCTGCTCATGGACGGAATCAGCCAGAAGCTGTCGCGCCGCTTCGGCCATGCGGATGACAATGGCAAGGATGGGTTGCCCGGACCGCAGGCACAGGCATGACGCCGCTTTCCATCTTTGTCCGCAGGCCGGTGGCCACGGTATTGCTGACGGTGGCGCTGATCATTGGCGGCATCATCGGCTATACCACGCTGCCGGTGGCCGACATGCCCAACGTTGATTTCCCGGTCATACAGGTGCAGGCCCAGCAGGCCGGTGGCTCGCCCGAGGAAATCGCCAGTTCCGTCGCGGCCCCGCTGGAGCGGCATCTGGGCGCCATCGCGGACCTGACGGAAATGACGTCACAGTCATCGGCCAACCAGGCACGCATCACGTTGCAGTTCTCGCTCGACCGCGACATCAACGGGGCCGCGCGCGACGTGGAGGCCGCCTTGCAGGCGGCGCATGCGGACCTGCCCTCCTCGCTGCGGCAGAATCCCAGCTATTTCAAGGCCAACCCCAACGGCGCGCCGGTCATGATCCTGGCGCTGACATCGCGCACCCGCACCACCGCGCAGCTTTACGACCTTGCATCCAACGTGCTGCAGCAGCACCTCTCGCAGATCCAGGGCGTGGGACAGGTCGAGATCGGGGGCAGTTCGCTGCCTGCGGTGCGGGTGGAGATGAACCCGCTGGCGCTGTACAAATTCGGCATCGGCTTCGAGGATATCCGCGCGGCCCTGGCTTCGGCCAACGCCCATACGCCAAAGGGCTTCATCGACCAGGGCGACCACCGCTTCGTGCTGTCGACCAACGACCAGGCCCATAACGCGCAGGCGTACCGCGACCTGATCGTGGCCTACCATGACAGCCGCCCCGTCCGGCTGGAGGACGTGGCCTACGTCCATGACGGCGTGGAGGACGTGCGCAACGCCGGCTACGTCGATGGCCGGCACGGGGTGCTGGCCATCATCTTCGCGCAGGCCGGCGCCAACATCATCAACACCAATGACCAGATCCGCGCCAAGCTGCCGGTACTGCGCGACGCCCTGCCGGCGGATGTGGACCTTGGCAAATTCATGGACCGTTCCACCACCATCCGCGCGGCCCTGGCCGATACGCAGTTCACGCTGGTGCTGTCGGTGTTCCTGGTGGTGCTGGTGGTGCTCCTGTTCCTGCGTTCGCCACGCATCACCATCATTCCCGCCATCGTGGTGCCGACATCCATCATCGCAGCCTTTGGCGCGATGAAGCTGCTGGGCTATTCCATCGACAACCTGTCGCTCATGGCGCTGACCATCTCGACCGGTTTCGTGGTGGATGACGCCATCGTGGTGGTGGAAAACATAAGCCGCCACATGGAAGCCGGCATGGACCGCCTGCAGGCCACCCTGCTGGGCACGCGGGAAGTGGCGTTCACGGTCCTGTCCATTACCGTATCGCTGATTGCGGTGTTCCTGCCGATCCTGCTGCTCAGCGGGGTGGCGGGGCGCCTGTTCCATGAATTCGCCATGACGATGTCGCTGACCATCGTCATTTCCATGGTGCTGTCGCTTTCGCTGACCCCCATGCTGACCTCACGCCTGCTGCGCCCCCATCTGGCAGCCCCGTCAAAGGGGCTTTCCGGCCGGGTGGGCGCATGGCTGGAACATGGGCTGGCGGCCGCGCAGCAGGGTTACGCCAGTTCACTGGAATGGGCGCTGACGCACCGGCGCATCACCATCCTGTCGCTGCCCATAACCATTGCCATCATGGTCGGCCTGTTCATCAAGATGCCCAAGAGCCTGTTTCCCGAATCAGACACCGGCATGCTGATGGGGCACCTGATGGGCGACCAGTCCATTTCGTTCCAGGCCATGCAGGACAAGATCGCCACCACGCAGAAAGCCATCATGGCCGACCGGGACGTGGCGCATGTCATGGGGTTCATGGGCGGGCGCGGCAGTTCCAACCAGGCCAACATGTTCGTGACGCTGAAGGACAAGTCGCTGCGCAATGACACGCCCGCGCAGACCATTGCCCGCATCACGCGCCGGCTGCACAACATGGTGGGGGCGACATTCTACATGTCCGCGCCGGGGCAACTGCGCATAGGCGGGCGGCAGAGCAACGCGGCCTACCAGTATTCGCTGCATTCCGATTCATCGAAGGACCTGTACAAATGGACGCCGCTGCTGGTCAGCGCGTTGCAAAAACACCCCGAACTGTCCGACATCTCATCGGATGTGCTGCAGGGTGGCTCGGCGCTGGACGTGCAGATAGACCGCGATACCGCAAGCCGGCTGAACATCACCCCCCAGCTTGTGTCCAACACGCTGTATGATGCTTACGGGCAGCGTTCGGCGTCCGTCATCTACAATGCCCTCAACCAGTATCGCGTGGTGATGGAAGTCGAGCCGCGGTTCTGGAAGGACCCCACCACGCTCAAGCAGGTCTGGGTCAGTGTCGCCGGCGGCACGGCGGGCGGCGGCACGCAGTCCAACACCATCCGGGTCAAGGCGGATACGGGCACCACGGCATCGCAGCTGAGCGCACAGTCCTTCCGCAACCAGGTGGCCAATACGCTGGCGGGCGGCAACAGCGCCTCCACCGGGTCCGCCGTATCCACCAGTTCGGAATCCATGGTGCCGCTGACGCTGGTATCGGTGCTGAAGCCCACCAAGACGGCGTTGAGCATCAACCATGACGGGCAGTCGGTTTCCACCACGGTCTCGTTCAACCTGGCCAATGGCGTCCCGCTGAGTCAGGCGGTGCAGATCATCAACGAGGAAACCGTGCGCCTGCACATGCCCGCCAACATCCAGGGCAATTTCGCGGGGAACGCCGCGCAGTTCCAGAAATCGGTCAACAACGAACCCCTGCTGATCCTTGCGGCCCTGGCTGCGGTGTACATGACGCTGGGCATCCTGTACGAAAGCTATGTCCATCCGCTGACCATCCTGTCCACCCTGCCTTCGGCCGGGGTGGGGGCGCTGCTGGCGCTGCAGTTCTTTGGCGAGGCGTTTTCACTGATCGCCATGATCGGGGTGATCCTGCTGATCGGCATCGTCAAGAAAAACGCCATCATGCTGGTGGACTTCGCCATCACCGCCGAACGCGAAGAAGGCCACAGCGCGCTTGATTCGATCCGCATGGCCTGCCTGCTGCGCTTCCGCCCGATCATGATGACCACCTTTGCCGCGGCACTGGGCGCGCTGCCCCTTATATTCGGCCATGGTTATGGCGCCGAGCTGCGGCGCCCGCTTGGTATCGCCATCGTGGGCGGGCTGCTCGTCAGTCAGGCGCTGACGCTTTATACGACCCCGGTTGTCTATCTCTACCTTGACCATATGGGGATAGCCTGCCGCACATTATTCAACCGGCTGTATGGACGGCTGTCCCGACGCCATCGTCTTTCCCACCAGCAGGATTCCTGAACCGGATGACACCCTTTTCGCCATCCCACGGCCGCGCCGCCATCCGCCCGTCCCGCTTTCCCCGCCGGTCCGCCACGCGCCTTGCGCTGGCTGTCCTTCCCCTGATGGCGCTGGCGGGGTGCATGGTGGGGCCGAAATACCATCGTCCCGCCGCGATCGTATCCCCGCGCTTCAAGGAACTGCGCCCCGAACCGGGATGGGAAATGGCCAACCCGAAGCTGGCCGAACTGCCCAAGCATGACTGGTGGACGATCTATAACGATCCCGTCCTGAACGGGCTGGAATCGCAGGTCGCGATTTCCAACCAGAACATCAAGCAGTACGAGGCCAACTACCGTAACGCCCGCGCCATGATCGACAGCGTGCGCGCGCAGCTTTTCCCGACCATAAGCGGCAGCCTGGGCTTCAACCGCGATGGGCATGGCGCGGGTTCGCTGTCTTCATCGGGCAGCAATTACGCGAAAGCAGGCTCGACCTACAACACCTATGACATCGGCCCCAGCGCCAGCTGGGACCTGGACATATGGGGCAAGATCCGCCGGCAGGTGCAGGAACAGGTCACGGCGGCGCAGGCCAGCGCCGCCGACCTGGCCAACGCCACGCTGTCGTATCAGGCGCAGCTGGCGACGGCCTATTTCAACATGCGCTATCAGGACAGCCTGACGGACCTGCTGCAGCGTTACGTCAATTTCAACGAACAGGCGCTGCGGATCACCCAGAACCAGTTCGAGGCCGGGACCGCCGACCCCACCGCCGTGTTGCAGGCCCGCACGACGCTGGAGCAGAACCGTGCCTCCCTGATCCAGGCGGGAATCAACCGCGCGCAGTACGAACATGCGATTGCCGTGCTGGTTGGCAAGCCGCCCGCTGATGTCACCCTGCCCCCGGCGGAACTGTCGCGCACGGTGCCCCCCATTCCGGTCACGGTGCCCGCCGACCTGCTGCAGCGCCGCCCCGACATTGCGGCGGCCGAACGCACGATGGAGGAATACAACGCCATGATCGGCGCGGACATGGCCGCGTTCTATCCGGACATCACCATCAATGCCAGCTATTCCCAAAGTGGTGGCGACCCGGTGACATCGCTCATGCAGGCCATGAACCGTGTCTGGTCGCTGGGGGCTTCCGCCACCGAGATCCTGTTCGAAGGCGGGTCGCGCACCGCCGCCGTGCATGAAGCCAATGCCCAGTACGACAGCGCCGTGGCGACCTACCGCCAGACCGTCCTGACTGCCCTGCAGAACACGGAAGACCAGCTGTCCAACCTGCGCATCCTGGCGCAGCAGGCACAGCAGCAGCAGAAGGCGCTGGATTTCGCCAACCGCACGGTGGAAGTCTCGCTCAACCAGTACCGGGCCGGGACCGAAATCTATACCACCGTCATTACCAACGAGAATTCGGCGCTGGGTGACGCCGAAACCCTGCTGGGCATCCAGCAGCAGCGCATGGTGGACAGTGTAAGCCTGGTGCAGGCCCTTGGCGGCGGGTGGGATGCCTCGCGCCTGCCCTCCAAGGCGTCGTTGCAGAAGGATAATCCCCTCCTGCCCGCCTTCATCCAGAAGGACACCAACAAATAGGCCAGAAAAAACCCCCTGCGCCGATGGCGACAGGGGGTTTTTCATTGGGGGAGGGCCGCTAGTTGAAAAGCGACCTGGCCGAGAACAATACGATCAGGACCATGACCACAAAAGCCAGAATGGCGATAAAGAACAGTATTTTCGCCATCCCGGCCGAAACGGCGGAAATGCCACTGAAGCCAAACAGCCCGGCGACCAGTGATACGATCAGAAAGAACAGCGCCAGTTTCAGCATGGCATTTTTCCCTGCAAATCAGTCATGCCGCCCTAACGTGGCAGCACCCCATATGTTGCCTTACGCCCGGCGGCGCAGGAACATGCTGGCCACGAAGCCCAGCACCGATGCGCCCAGCAGCGCGAACAGCGGCCGGTCGGCCGTTACGTCACGCAGGGTATCAAGGATTTCCCCCATGCCCTGCTGGGCAGTCCCCCCCACGCCCTGCAACCGTCCCGATAGCGGGGTGCCCGTATCCCCGACAAAACCATCCAGGCCATCCTGGAGCCGACCGATGCCTTCTTCCAGATGCGCTTCAAAATTGGGGGGATTTGCCATGTTCGATATTCCCTTGCTTGCCATCGGGGGATAAGGGAAATCCCGTCTCCCCCTGCCCATGCCGTCATGCCCGCAGGCAACAGGCCCGTTGCAGCAGACTTATCATATCTCCGATGCCTGCCAATAGGCCGCATCCGCGCCGGGATCCGGCTCCCCCGCAATCAGCCTGCGCATGCGCTCCGCCATTGCGCGCATGCCAGGCGCGGTATTGTCGCGCGGCCGGGCGCCCACCGCGAAATCCCCCCGCAAGCCTGCGGGGTGGCCTTCGAGGATGATGATCCGGTCTGCAAGGATCAGGGCTTCGTCCAGGTCATGGGTCACGAACAGCACCGTCCCGTGCCGCCGGGCATGGATACGCAGGAGTTCATCCTGCAGGGCGCCGCGCGTAATGGCGTCCAGCGCACCAAAGGGTTCGTCCATCAGCAGCAGGTCCGGCTCCACCGTCAATGCGCGTGCAACCCCCACGCGCTGGCGTTGTCCGCCCGAAAGCTGGCGCGGCCACCGGTCCGCCATATCCGCAAGGCCAACCAGTTCCAGCGCCGCCATGGCCCGTTCACGCCGCTGCGGGCGGGTCAGCCCCAGCCCCTCCAGGCCCAGTTCCACATTGCGCCGCACGCTGCGCCACGGCATGAGCTTGGCATCCTGAAACACCATGGCCGCCGGGCGGTGCGCCGCCGTGGGCGATGGGTGCAGGCTGACCGTGCCTTCACTGGGGCGTATCAGTCCCATGATGACCCGCAACAGCGTGGATTTGCCCACGCCGGACGGCCCCAGCACGGCCACGAACGCGCCACGCCTGATTTCAAGGTCTACATGCCGCAGGATGAAACTGCGGCCATGGTCATGCGACAGGCCGATATTGTCCAGCCTGACCACCACATCGCCCATGCCGGCCACCGTTTCCGCCTTGTCCGTTACCACCGCGTTCATCCCTGCCAGCCCAGCAGCCTTCCGCGCACCAGCATGAAGACCGTGTCGGTCAGGGCGTACAGCAGGGCCATGGTCAGCATGTAAACCACCACAAGGTCGGTCGCCAGCAGGCTGGATGCCTGCATCATCCGCGCGCCAATGCCGGGCACGCCAAACAGTTCCGCCGCGACGACCGACATCCATGCCTGCCCCAGCCCCGTGCGCAGCCCCGCCAGCACGCCGGGGGCCGAAGCCGGAATGACCACCGTGCGCAGCCGTGCCCAGAACCCGCCATGGCCAAAGGACGCCGCGACTTCATACAGGTCCGGGTCAATCGCCTGCACGGCGCCATAGGCGGCATAGAAATTGATCCAGAATACCGAGACGGCGATCACGAACGTGGCCCCTGCGGTATCCAGCCCGAACCACAGGATGGCGAACGGCACCCATGCCAGCCCCGGTATGGGCCGCAAGACCCGCACGACACCGGACAGCAGGCCATCCAGCAACGGCACTGTGCCACATAACAGGCCGGTCAGCATGCCAAGGACGGAACCAATGGCCAGTCCCATCACGTAATGGGTCAGGCTGTCCCGGATGGCCTGTATCCATGCCCCGCTGCGCACTTCCTCCAGCCATGCCGGGCCAAGGCTGCTTGGCGCGGGCAGCAGCCCGGATGGCACCCAGCCCAGCCGGATGGATGCCTCCCACGTCCCGAACAGCGCGATCAGGCCCAGTGCCCCCAGCAGCGGCCGCATCCAGAAGGAACGCACCGGCGTCATTGCGCGATCTGCCGGTAACTTTCGAGGTCGAACAGCGCCGCCACCGGCTCCGCCTTGCGCAGCAGGCCGCTCTGCACTTCGAAATCCTGCAACTTGCCGACCGCGTCCACGATGCCAGCCGGATCGGATACATAATCATGCGCCGATACCTTCAGCGCCTCGATAATGATGTCCCTGGGCAGCATGCCACCCCCCAGCGCCTGCTGGACATAGGGTTCCGCCTGTTCCGGGTCGGTCGCCAGCAGGCGCGTGGCCTTCACGAAACCGGTCAGGAACGCGGTTTTCCACGCCGCACGGTCCGGCGCATCCTCGTTTACGATCGCCAGCACGGAACCTGGCTGCCCCGGCATGAGGTCATGCCCCGATGCCAGCACCCGCATGCCCGGCATGCGGTGGCGGATAATGGTCAGCGCCGGTTCGCGCAGGATGGCGCCATCCACCGCCCCCGCCAGGAACGCCTGCTGGGCCGCATCGATATCAATGCCGACAATATCCGCCACCTGCGCCGGTTCCAGCCCATTGCGGACCTTGAGCCAGTAGCGCAGCAGCGTATCGGGCACCGACCCCAGCGGCTGCGCCGCGATCTTGGGCCTGTGTCCCGCCTTCGCGGCAAAATCGGCGAAACGCTGACGGACCTCATCCGCGCCCGGCCCCGCGGGCTGTTCGGGCAGGCCATCCGCCAGCGCCCCGCGGGAGACGATTTCCAGTTCCTCGGTCGCGGCGCTGGCGACAACCTTTACATCCGCGCCATGCGCACGGGCCTGCAGCAGGGGCAGGACACCCGCCACATAGGCGTCAATCTTGCCCGACACCAGCGCCTGGATGGCCTGCGGCCCGGACTGGAAGCGGACCAGCTGCATGTCGATACCCGCGGCACGCGCCCAGTTCTTGCCCTGCATGACAAACAGCGGCGCCGACCCGATGACAGGAATGTACCCCACCCGTACCGTCGCAGCCTGGACATTTGTACACAGGCCGATCACGGCAGCCATGGCATAAAGCCCACGGCGCATGAAGCGCCCGAAAACTGATCCTGTCATGGCTGAAGCCCTGTCTGCTGCGCAGGGATGGTCCTGCATGTCGAAAGCGTGTCGCAATATACATGCCGTGATCGCATATCCATATCACGACGCCAAAATACCGGATCGGCCACCAACATAAAAAAACCCGGCCAGAGGCCGGGCTTTTTCACGCGGAAAGCGAAGTGCCTCAGGCCGCCAGATGGTCTTCCTGGGCGGCTTCCGGGCGCGGACCGCTGTCCTTGCCCTTGGCCGACACATCGCGGTCAACCAGCTCGATCACGGCCATGTCGGCTGCATCGCCATGGCGCATGCCCGCGCGCAGCACGCGGGTGTACCCACCCTGGCGCGCCTTGTAACGGTCGGCCACCGTATCGAACAGCTTGGACACGATCTTGTCGTCACGCAGCTGGGCGAAAGCCTGGCGGCGCGCATGCAGATTGCCGCGCTTGCCAAGGGTGATCAGCTTTTCCACAACCGGGCGCAGTTCCTTCGCCTTGGGCAGCGTGGTGGTGATCTGTTCGTGCTTGATCAGGGCGACAGCCATGTTGCGAAACATGGCCAGTCGATGGGACGAGGTAACGCCGAGCTTACGGCCGGCAACACCGTGACGCATGATGTAATTTCCTGTTTTATCCGGTTCCGAGGATCAGAACGGCTCGTCGAGCCTCTTGGCCAGATCTTCGATATTTTCCGGCGGCCATGCCGGGACATTCATACCCAGTGAAAGCCCCATGGCGGTCAGGACTTCCTTGATCTCGTTGAGCGACTTGCGGCCGAAGTTCGGCGTGCGCAGCATCTCCTGCTCGGTTTTCTGGACCAGATCACCAATATAGACGATGTTGTCGTTCTTCAGGCAGTTCGCGCTACGGACCGACAGTTCCAGTTCGTCGACCTTGCGCAGCAGGTTGCGGTTGAACGGCAGGTCATCCTGCGGCTCTTCCGTACGCACCGTGCGCGGTTCGTCGAAGTTGATGAACAGTTGCAGCTGGTCCTGAAGGATACGCGCGGCAAGTGCCACGGCATCTTCCGGCGTGACCGCGCCATTCGTCTCGACCGTCAGCAGCAGGCGGTCATAGTCGGTGACCTGACCCACGCGGGTCTGTTCCACCTTGTAGGACACGCGGCGGACCGGGGAGTAGATGGCATCAACCGGGATCAGGCCAATCGGTGCGTCTTCCGGGCGGTTGGCCGCCGCGGGGACATACCCCTTGCCCATGTTCACGGTGAATTCCATCCCGAACTTCACCCCTTCATCAAGGGTGCAGATCACGAGATCAGGGTTCATGACTTCGATATCATGACCCGTCTGGATCTGTCCGGCACGCACTTCGCCCGGGCCTGTGGCCGTCAGCACCATGCGCTTCGGCCCCTCACCATGCATCCGCAGCGCGAGCTGCTTGATGTTGAGCACGATGTCGGTCACGTCTTCACGAACACCCGCCACGGACGAGAATTCATGCAGCACGCCGTCAATCTGGATTGCCGTAACCGCAGCCCCCTGCAGGGACGACAGCAGAACCCGACGGATCGCGTTACCCAGCGTCATGCCAAAGCCGCGTTCCAGCGGTTCGGCAACGACGGTGGCAATGCGTGAAGGTTCCGCCCCCGGTTCGACTTCCAGCTTTTCCGGCTTGATCAGGGATTGCCAGTTTTTCTGGAGGACCAAGGTAATGGCCTTTCAAGACTGATCTGCCACCCGTTACGATGGCAGATGGTACCCTGCGGCAGGATACCGGAATGACAATCTTCCCCCGCATGCGGGGGAATACGACTAAGCAGATTGCGGTTCAGACGCGACGGCGCTTGCGCGGGCGGCAGCCGTTGTGCGGAACCGGCGTCATGTCACGGATGGCCGTGATCGAGAAACCGACGGCCTGCAGGGCACGCAGTGCGCTCTCACGCCCCGACCCGGGACCGGAAACCTCGATTTCCAGCGTCTCCATGCCGTGTTCACGCGCCTTGCGGCCCGCATCCTCGGCGGCAACCTGCGCCGCGTACGGCGTGGACTTGCGCGATCCCTTGAAGCCCTGGGCACCAGCGGACGACCAGGCAATCGCGTTGCCCTGCGCATCCGAAATGGTGATCATGGTGTTGTTGAAGGTGGACAGCACATGCGCCACACCGGAAATGATGTTTTTCCGCTCTTTCTTGCGAATACGCGGAGCCGCAGCTTTCGCCATAGTTTTCTCGATCCTGTCAGTTCAAACGGCGCATGGGGCGGGCTGCCCCCCATGCTTGCATACCGGACAATCCGCTGATTAGCGGGTTGCCTTCTTCTTGCCCGCAATAGCCACGGCCTTACCCTTGCGGGTACGGGCGTTGGTATGAGTCCGCTGACCATGGACAGGCAGCCCACGCCGGTGACGCAGACCACGGTAGCAGCCAAGATCCATCAGACGCTTGATGTTCATCGCCACTTCGCGGCGGAGATCACCTTCCACGCGATACTTGCTGTCGATCAGGTCACGGATCTTGCCGATCTCGTCATCGGACAGCTCGTTCACGCGCCGCTCAGCCGGGATGTCCAGCTGGTCGCAGATCGCCTGGGCCTTGGTGGCCCCGATACCATAGATATAACGCAGGCCAATGGTGACCCGTTTGTTGGTTGGGATGTTCACGCCGGCAATACGTGCCACGCCACTTACTCCTCGTCCGCCCTGATCCAGGGCACTAACTATCAGGCAGGGCTGCTTCACACCACCTGCCCGATCTGGCAGGAGCGCCGTGAACATACCGGTTTCAAACCGGCCAACCCCATCATCATTCATTCCGGCCCTACGAGCCGCCGCATCAGCAGGCGACTCATACGACGCTCATACCTTGAGGGCGCGCAATATACTGCTGCCCCCATGCGAGTCAATTATTTTTCATCACTTTTTCGTGATACGATCGATAACAGCAAAGACTTCCTTGGTCACCGTATCGATATCCGCCATCCCGTCCACACGGTACAGACGCTTGCCTTCCTCGTAATAAGGCAGGATCGGCGCTGTCTGCTCCCGGTAGGCCTTCAGGCGTGCGGCCACGGTGTCCCGCCGGTCATCTTCCCGGCGAATGAACTCGTGCCCGCCACAGACATCACAGGTGCCTGCCACTTTCGGCTTCTTGAACAGGTCATTATACCCCGCACCGCACTTGGCGCAGGTGTAACGACCCGCAATGCGGTCGGCCAGGGCGTTCTCATCCACGTCCAGCAACAGCACCGCGTCAATATGCTGGCCGCTACGGGTCAGCATCTGGTCCAGCGCCTGCGCCTGCGCCCGGGTACGCGGGAAGCCATCAAGGATGAACCCCTTCGCGCAATCAGGCTGCCGGATGCGGCTTTCGATCATGGCGATGATCAGGTCATCAGGCACAAGCTGGCCTTCCGCCATGATGGACTTAACCTTCTGCCCCAGCGGGGTTCCGGCCGCGACTTCCGCACGCAGCATGTCACCCGTTGAAATCTGGGCGATTCCATACCGTTCTTCCAGCCGCTTTGACTGGGTGCCTTTACCGGCACCCGGCGGGCCAAGAAAAATAATATTCACCGCATTCTGCCCTTTCTGCCCCGTCCCCGGCGCATAAGTCCCTGATACTGGTGCGCGACCAGATGCGACTGCACCTGTGTCACCGTATCAATCGTGACCGTCACGATAATGATCAGACTCGTGCCGCCGAAATAGAAAGGCACGTTGTAATGGCTGATCAGGATCTGCGGCAACAGGCAGACCGCGACAAGATACAGCGCGCCGATGGTCGTGATGCGCGTCAGTATCCGGTCAAAGAAGGCAGCCGTATTCGCCCCCGGCCGGATCCCCGGCACAAAGCCCCCCTGCTTGCGTAGGTTTTCCGCCGTTTCCTGCGGGTTGAAGGTCACCGCCGCATAGAAATAGGAGAAGAATACGATCATCGCCGCGTAAAACAGCATGTAAAGCGGCTGCCCCTGTCCCAGCTCCTGCCCCAGGAAGGACAGCCAGCCCGGCATGGAACTGTTATTGACGAACCCCGCGATCGTGACCGGGATCAGCAGCACGGACGACGCAAAGATGGGCGGAATCGAACCCGCCGTGTTTACCTTCAGCGGCATGTGGGTCGAATCACCACCGAACATGCGCTGGCCGACCTGGCGCTTGGGGTACTGGATGACCACCCGGCGCTGCGCCAGTTCCATGAACACGATGAAGGCGATTGTCACCGCCGCCAGCACCAAGAACACCAGCACGAAGAACGGCGAAAGCGCGCCGGTGTAACCTAGCTGGAACAGGCTGGCCAACGCATTGGGCAGGTTCGCCACGATACCGGCAAAGATGATCAGCGAGATACCGTTACCGACCCCCCGCGACGTAATCTGCTCACCCAGCCACATCAGGAACATGGTGCCCCCCACAAGGGTCAGCACACAGGACACGATGAAGAAAAGCCCGGGGGAGACCACGGCGGACCCGGCTTCCGTATGCATGTTCTCAAGCCCGATGGCGATGCCGTAGGCCTGAAACAGGGCAATCACCACAGTCAGGTAGCGGGTGTATTCGTTCAGCTTCCGCCGTCCGCCTTCCCCTTCCTTCTTGAGTGCTTCAAGCGAGGGGATCGCCGCCGACATGAGCTGCACGATGATCGAGGCACTGATATAGGGCATGATGTTCAGTGCAAACACGGTCATGCGCCCCAGCGCTCCACCGGTAAACATGTCGAACATGCCCAGAATGCCGCCCTGGTGCCGGGCCAGAAGCTGCCCCATCACCGTCGCATCGACGCCAGGAACGGGGATATAGGTGCCAATCCGATACACGATCAGCGCACCCAGCGTGAACCAGATACGCTTTTTCAGTTCCGTTGCGTTGGCAAAGGAACTGAAATTCAGATTGGCAGCCAACTGTTCGGCCGCGGAGGCCATGCGCCCATCCTTTCACAAGAACAGCGCCACCGCTGGAGGCGGGACGCTGTCATGATAAAAAAAACCGCAAAAAGTAATAAAGCGATGCGCCCGCCGAGTGCAAGCAGCATCGCTTTTATTATGCTCCGGGTACAGAACGTGCCTGTGCCCGGGACCGGTCATTCCGCGGCAGGAGCCTGCTGCTTCTGCGCCTTGACCTGCACCTTGCCGCCTGCCTTTTCGACAGCGGCGACGGCACCGGCCGAAGCACCCGACACTTCAATGGTCACGGCATGGTTCAGTTCACCATCCGCCAGCAGGCGGATCCCGGCGAAACGGCCGGAACCAACCAGCCCTGCCTTGGCCAGGACCTCTTCCGTCACGACTGACTTGGCATCGACCTTGCCTGCCGCGATCGCCTTGTCCAGCACGCCCAGATTCACGATCGCATAATCCTTGCGGAAAATGTTCTTGAATCCACGCTTGGGCAGACGACGGTAGATCGGCAGCTGACCGCCTTCAAAACCGTTCAGGGACACACCGGAACGCGCTTTCTGACCCTTAACACCCTTGCCCGACGTCTTGCCCTTGCCAGAGCCGATGCCGCGACCAAGACGCTTCTTGGTGTAACGCGCGCCTTCGTTGTCACGAAGTTCGTTCAGGTTCATCTCAATCCTCCACCTTGACCAGGTGGGACACCTTGCGGATCATGCCGCGAACCGAAGGTGTATCCTCCAGTTCACGCGTACGACCAATCTTGTTCAGGCCCAGACCAATCAGTGTCGCCTGCTGGCCCGGCTTCTGCCCGTTCCCGGAATGCACCTGGGTGACGCGCACTTTTGCCTTGGTATCAGACATCGGCCGTGGCCTCCGTCGTTACCGCAGCCTCACGGCGCCCCAGGATGTCCGAAACCTTCTTGCCACGGCGGTTGGCAACCGAACGCGGGCTGGCGCAACGCTCCAGCGCGGCGAATGTCGCCTTCACCATGTTATGCGGGTTCCGGGTCCCGAGGGACTTCGCCACCACGTCATTGATGCCAAGGCTTTCGAACACCGCGCGCATCGGACCACCGGCGATGATGCCCGTGCCCGCATCAGCGGAGCGCAGGATCACCTTGCCCGCACCGAAGTGACCGGCCACATCGTGATGCAGCGTACGGCCTTCCTTCATCGGAACGCGGATCATCGTCCGCTTCGCGCGGTCGGTCGCCTTGCGGATCGCTTCGGGAACTTCACGGGCCTTGCCCGCGCCGAACCCTACACGGCCCTTCTGGTCACCAACGACAACCAAGGCTGCGAATGCAAAGCGGCGACCGCCCTTTACAACCTTCGCAACACGGTTGATCGTGACCAGCTTGTCGACCAGATCGTCGCCTTCGCGCTCGCGATCGCGACCACCCCGGCCGCCTTCTCTCGGTTCACGTGCCATTATGCGTGACCCTTTCGTCAGAACGAGAGACCGCCCTCACGGGCAGCCTCCGCCAGGGCCTTGATACGCCCATGATAGAGATACGCGCCGCGGTCGAAAACGACCTTCGACACACCTGCAGCCACTGCGCGCTCGGCCAGAAGCTTGCCGACTGCACCCGCCGCCTTGACGTCCGTACCACCCTTGAGGGCCGTACGCAGGTCCTTGTCCAGGCTCGAAGCCGCAGCCAGGGTACGGCCGGCTGCGTCGTCGATCACCTGCGCGTAGATGTTCTTGCCCGAACGGAACACCGACAGACGCGGACGGCCACCACTCTTGCGGCGAAGCTGGAAACGCAGGCGCTGACGCCGCCGTTCCCGCAGATCCTTCTGCGTGCTCATTATTTCTTCTTACCTTCCTTGCGACGGATGGTTTCCGTTTCATAACGGACACCCTTGCCCTTGTAAGGCTCGGGCTTGCGGAAGCTGCGGATGTCAAGCGCGACCTGACCAACCCGCTGCTTGTCAATGCCTTCGACCGTAACCGCCGTGGGGCGGGGGGTCGTGATCTTGATCCCTTCGGGAATCGCATAGACGATGTCATGCGAATAACCGAGGTTCATGACCAGGTTCTTCCCCTGCACCGCGGCACGGTAACCCGTTCCGGAGATTTCCAGCGTCTTGGAAAACCCTTCGGACACGCCCTTGACCATACCCGCGATCAGGGAACGGGTGGTTCCCCACATCATGCGGGCCTGCGCCTGGGTATCGACCGGCTTGACGGCAACCTTGCCATCCGCAACATCAACCGAAACGTGGCTGGACAGCGGCAGCTTGAGTTCACCCAGCTTGCCCTTTGCCGTCAGCACACCGTCAGCAATGGAAACCTGAACGCCCGACGGTAATTCGACGGGATATTTGCCCACTCGCGACATTTATCCCTCCTCAGAATACACGACAGAGGACTTCACCGCCAACATTGGCAGCGCGGGCCTCCGCATCGGACAGGACACCGCGCGGCGTCGACAGAATCGACACGCCCAGACCGGCATACACGCGCGGCAGTTCCTTGATCTTGGAATAGACGCGGCGCCCCGGCTTGGACACACGGTGGATTTCTTTGATGACCGGCTCACCATCGAGATACTTCAGCTCGATGCGCAGCTGGGCCACACCTTTGCGCAGTTCCTCGCGGGAGAAACCACGGATATATCCCTCGCGGCGCAGCGCCTCGAGAACACTGGCGCGCAGCTTTGAAGCCGGCGCCACGCATGCAGCATGCCGTGCACGCTGCGCATTGCGGATCCGGGTGAGCAGATCACCCAAAGGATCAGAAAGTGACATCGTTCCCTGCCCTTACCAGCTCGATTTGACCATGCCCGGGATCTGACCGTTAGAGGCCAGGTCGCGCAGGGCGATACGGCAGAGTTCGAACTTTCTGTAATTGGCGCGAGGACGCCCCGTCAACTTGCAGCGCAGACGCACGCGGACGCGCGAACCATTGCGAGGAAGTTCAGCAAGCTTGAGCGATGCATCGAAGCGATCTTCAACCGGCAGCGACCGGTCCATGATGATGTTCTTCAGTGCAGTCCGCTTAGCCCGGTCCCGGTTTGCCATGCGCTCGCGCTTGACATTCCGGTTAACGGCGGAAATTTTGGCCATGCCTTGTTTTACCCTCCGGAACCTGTCGGGCCATTCCCAACGGTTTTCCAAACAACGTGTGTATTAGGTCTTCTGGACTTCAGACGGAAGCCCTTTCGCTACATTTTTATGCAGCGAAGGGCAGATCAAACGCCTTGAGCAGAGCCTTTGCTTCCGCATCCGTCTTCGCGGTGGTCACGAAGATGATGTCCATGCCACGGATTTCGTCTACCTTGTCGTATTCGATTTCCGGGAAGACAATCTGTTCCTTCAGGCCCATCGCAAAGTTGCCACGACCGTCGAAACCCTTGTTCGCCGGCAGCCCGCGGAAATCACGCACGCGCGGCAGGGCGATCGTCACGAAACGATCCAGGAACTCGAACATCTGCGCGCGACGCAGCGTCACCTTGCACCCGATCGGCAGCCCTTCACGGATCTTGAAGCCGGCAATGGCCTTCTTGGCCACCGTCTTGACCGGCTTCTGACCTGCGATCAGGGTCATTTCCTTGACAGCCGCATCCAGCTTCTTCTGATCGCCTGCGGCTTCGCCCACGCCCATGTTCAGGACGATCTTCTCGAGACGCGGAACCTGCATCTCGTTCTTGTACCCGAACTGCTCGCGCAGCTTCGCGCGCATCTCATCCTGGTAGCGCTTCTGCATGCGCGGCACAGGACGGGCTTCTTTCACTTCAGACATACCCGCCTCCTCAGCCTTCGATAACTTCGCCGGTCGCCTTGGCGACACGAACCTTGCGACCATCTTCCAGAACGCGGAAGCCGACCTTCCTCGGGTCACCGCTCTTGGGATCGATCAGCTTCAGGTTGGACAGGTGAACCGGCATTTCCTTCTGGATGATGCCGCCCTGTTCACCCATGCGGGAAGGACGGGTGTGACGCTTTGCAATCGCCACGCCGCGCACGACAGCCTTGTTGGCCGCGGGCAGGACTGTAACAACCTCGCCACGGGTTCCCTTGGAACCGCCGGTGGTGACCAGAACCTGGTCACCCTTCTTGATACGAGCAGCCATTACAGCACCTCCGGTGCCAGCGAGATGATCTTCATGAACTTGCGCGCACGCAGTTCGCGCACGACCGGGCCAAAGATACGGGTACCGATCGGCTCCTGCTGCTTGTTGATCAGCACGGCCGCGTTGCGGTCGAAGCGGATGGCGCTGCCATCGGCGCGACGCACGGGGTAAGAGGTGCGCACGATCACCGCCTGGTGCACGTCGCCCTTCTTGACCTTGCCGCGGGGGATGGCCTCCTTGACGGACACGACAATCACGTCGCCGACCGAGGCAGTCTTCCGCTTGGAACCGCCCAGCACCTTGATGCACTGCACCTGACGGGCACCGGAATTGTCGGCCACGTCAAGGTTGGTCTCGGGATGGATCATGGTCTATGCCCTTCTTTACGCCTGCGCACCAGACGTGGCACCGGCGGCAGCCGCGAGCGGCTGGCCATTCCGGACAACGACAGTCCAGGTCTTGCGGCGGGAAATCGGCTTGCATTCCTCAATGCGCACCGTGTCGCCCACCTTGCATTCATTCAAGCCGTCATGCGCCGCATACTTTTTCGAGCGGCGAATGAACTTCTTATACAACGGATGGATAACGCGACGATCGACAAGAACCGTTACGGTCTTGTCCATCTTGTCGCTGGTTACCCGCCCGGTCAGGACGCGCCTTGGCATCGCCCGTCTCCCTTCAGGACTTTACTGCCGGCGCGTGGCCAGCGGAACTCTTCTTCACAACCTCGGTTGCGACAGTCTTCACACGCGCGATCTCACGACGCACCGCGCGCATGCGGGACTGCCCCTCGGTCTGGCCGGTCGCATGCTGAAACCGAAGATTGAACTGCTCGCGCTTCAGATCGACGAGAAGCGTATCCAGTTCTTCAACAGTCTTGGCACGCAGATCGGCCGGCTTTGTTGCCTTTGCCATCTCACGCCTCTCCGATACGGGTCACGAACTTGGTCTTGATCGGCAGCTTCGCCGCGCCCAGAGCCAGCGCTTCACGCGCGACTTCCGGCGGCACGCCTTCGATCTCGAACAGGATTCGACCCGGCTTCACACGAGCCACCCAGTATTCAGGCGACCCCTTGCCGGACCCCATACGCACTTCTGCGGGCTTTGTCGAGACCGGAAGATCAGGGAAAATCCGAATCCAGACACGACCGGCACGTTTCATGGCGCGGGTAATGGCGCGACGGGCGGCTTCGATCTGGCGGGCCGTGATCCGTTCAGGCTGCAGCGCCTTCAGGCCAAAAGCCCCAAAATTCAGGGTTGTGCCACCCTTGGCCAACCCATGAATACGCCCCTTGTGGGCCTTGCGGTACTTTGTCCGCTTGGGAGAAAGCATTTTCTAAATCCTCACGCGCCGCCTGGCGCATCTAGGTCCATTGGACCCCACAGCTTAGCGCTGCGGAGCCTGTTCGGCGGCGCGACGATCCTGCGCCAGCGGATCATGGGCAAGAATCTCACCCTTGAAGATCCAGACCTTCACACCACAGGTGCCATAGGTCGTCTTGGCGGTCGCCACACCATAGTCAATGTCCGCACGCAGCGTATGCAGCGGCACGCGGCCTTCACGATACCACTCGACACGTGCGATTTCCGCACCGCCCAGACGGCCGGAGCAGTTGATCCGGATTCCCTGCGCACCCAGGCGCATGGCGGACTGCACGGCGCGCTTCATGGCACGACGGAAGGCAACACGACGTTCGAGCTGCTGGGCGATGTTCTCGGCCACCAGGGTCGCGTCGATTTCCGGCTTGCGGATTTCGACGATGTTCAGCGCGACATCGGTCTTGGCCATGCGGGCCAGGTCCTTGCGCAGCACATCGATGTCCTGACCCTTCTTGCCGATCACGACGCCCGGACGGGCCGCATAGATGGTCACGCGCGGCTTCTTGGCCGGGCGTTCGATCACCACGCGGGACACGCCGGCGCCGGACAGCTTGCGGCGCAGGTAGGACCGCAGCTTCAGGTCATCATGCAGCAGGCGCGCATAGTCGGCGTCGGCATACCAGCGGCTGTCCCATGTCCGGTTAATACCGAGCCGCAGCCCGATCGGATTAACTTTATGTCCCATGGATCAGGCCGCCTTCTTTTCGGTTTCAGCTTCGGGCTTCTTTTCCGCCACGACGATGGTCAGGTGGCTGAAGAACTTCTCGATGCGGGCCGAACGGCCACGACCACGTGCGTGGAAACGACGCATCACGATCGACTTGCCCACCTCTGCACGGGCAACGACCAGCTGGTCGACGTCCAGCTGATGGTTGTTCTCGGCGTTGGCGATCGCGCTTTCCAGGGTCTTCTTGACCTGCTGGGCAATGCGACGCTTGGAGAATGTGAGGGTGGCGATCGCCTGCGCGGCCGGCTTGTTGCGGATCAGACCCGCAACAAGGTTCAGCTTGCGCGGGCTGATGCGGATGTTCCGCGTCAGCGCCTGCGCCTCGGTTTCCGCGAGCGTGCGCGGATGCTTAGGCTTGCTCATGATCAGCCCCGCTTCGCTTTCTTGTCCGAAGAATGACCCGTGAAGGTACGGGTCGGTGAAAACTCACCGAACTTGTGCCCCACCATGTTCTCGGAAACCTGCACGGGCAGGAATTTATGCCCGTTATAGACGCCGAACGTCAGTCCGACGAACTGCGGCAGGATGGTGGATCGACGCGACCAGATCTTGATCACTTCGTTACGGCCCGACGCGCGCGATGCATCGGCTTTGTTCAGCAGATACCCGTCCACGAACGGGCCCTTCCAGACGGAACGTGCCATCTTAAATGCCCCTTACTTGCCGGTCTTCCGGCGACGGATGATCAGACTGTCCGTACGCTTGTTGACCCTGGTCTTGTAACCCTTAGTCGGCTTGCCCCATGGCGTAACCGGATGACGACCGCCCGAGGTCCGTCCTTCACCACCACCATGCGGATGGTCAACCGGGTTCATGACGACACCACGGTTATGCGGACGGCGGCCCAGCCAGCGGTTACGGCCGGCCTTGCCCAGATGCTGGTTCATGTTGTCCGGGTTGGACACGGCACCGATGGTGGCCATGCACTCCGCACGGACGACACGCAGCTCACCGGACTGCAGCTTGATCTGGGCATAGCCCACATCCTTGCCGACCAGCTGCGCATAGGTGCCAGCGGAACGGGCGATCTTGCCACCACCACCGGCCTTAAGCTCGATGTTGTGGATGATCGTACCCACCGGAACCGACGACAGGGGCATGGCGTTGCCAGGCTTGATGTCGGCGCGGGCGCCGGCAACAACCTGATCGCCTGCCTTAAGGCGCTGCGGCGCGATGATGTAAGCCAGTTCGCCGTCTTCATACTTGATGAGGGCGATGAAGGCCGTGCGGTTCGGATCGTATTCCAGGCGTTCCACCGTGCCGACCACGTCGAACTTGCGACGCTTGAAATCGACATAGCGGTAGGACTGCTTGTGTCCGCCACCGATGAAACGCGAGGTGGTGCGGCCGTGGCTGTTACGGCCGCCGCTCTTGTTCTTCCCCTCGGTCAGGCCCTTGACGGGCTTGCCTTTCCACAGCTCCTTGCGGTCGATCAGAACCGTTCCGCGCAGGCTGGGGGTAACTGGATTAAAGTGCTTCAATGCCATTTCTTGTCACCCCACGTCAGACCAGCTTCGCGGTCAGGTCAATGGACTGACCTTCAGCAAGCTGGACAAACGCCTTCTTCACATCCGAACGCTGGCCGGGACGGCCCTTGAAGCGCTTGGCCTTGCCCTTCTGGATGAGCGTGTTGACACCCAGGACCTTCACGCCAAACAGCGTCTCGACCGCGACCTTGATTTCCGGCTTCGTCGCGTCGATCGCAACCTTGAAGCCGACCTGATTCTTCTCGGACAGGGCCGTGGCCTTTTCCGTGATCAGGGGCGCGCGGATGATGTCGTACATCGCCTCGCGCGACATGCGTTCCGCCTTCTTGCGGATTGCCAGGATGTTGGTCATGCCAGACGCTCCTTCAGTCCTTCGACACCTGCGCGGGTGATGGCCAGCACATCGTGGTTCAGGATGTCATAGACATTCGCGCCGATCGTCGGGAGAATGTCGATCTTGGGAAGGTTGCGCGCGGCACGGCCGAAGTTTTCTTCAACGGTGGCGTCCACGATCAGGGCGGATGTCCAGCCCAGAACCTTCAGCTTCTTCGCAAGCTCAGCGGACTTGCCCGAGGCGGTCGCGGCATCAAGCACGACCAGCTTCCCTTCCGCAGCCTTCTGCGACAGCGCGGAAATCAGGCCGAGGCGACGCACCTTCTTGGGCAGGTCATAGCCATGGTCGCGCACGACCGGGCCATGGACCACGCCACCGGTGCGGTACTGCGGCGAACGCAGCGAACCCTGACGGGCGCTGCCGGTGCCCTTCTGGCGGTACGGCTTCTTGGTCGTGCCGGAGATTTCCCCCATGCCCTTGACCTTGTGCGTGCCCGCCCGGCGCTTTGCCAGCTGCCAGTGCACCACGCGCGCCATGATGTCGGTGCGCGGGGTGGCTGCGAAAATCTCGTCGGGAAGGCTGGCCTTGCCGGCGCTTCCGTTATCGAGGGTTTTGATATCGTAATCCATTGCCCTCTATCCTCAGCCCGCAGCCTCAACCAGGGCCGCCGGATACGGCGCCTCGGCATGACGGGCCTTCTTGATCGCATCACGAACCAGAACCGATTCATTCTTTCCGCCCGGCACGGAGCCGCGGATCATGATCAGGTTCTTTTCGGCGTCAACAGCCGCAATCTCGAGGTTCAGCGTGGTCACACGCTCGGAACCGAGATGGCCGGCCATCTTCTTGTTCTTGAAAACCTTGCCCGGATCCTGACGGTTACCCGTCGACCCGTGCGAACGGTGACTGATCGAGACACCGTGGGTGGCTTCGAGACCGGCAAAGTTCCAGCGCTTCATCGCGCCGGCAAAACCCTTACCCTTGCTGGTGCCGGTAACGTCCACCTTCTGTCCCACCACGAAGTGGCTGGCGGACAGAGAAGCCCCGACTTCCAGGACGGCGTCATCCGCAACGCGGAATTCAGCCAGCTTCTTCTTGGGCTCGACCTTGGCCTTAGCAAAATGGCCGCGGTTCGGCTTCGACACATTTTTGACCTTGGCCTTGCCCGAACCAAGCTGGACGGCGGTGTAGCCATCACGCTCGGTCGTACGGACATCAACCACCTGCAGATCATCAACCTGCAGGACAGTCACCGGCACATGTGTGCCGTCTTCCTTGAACAGCCGGGTCATACCCAGCTTCTTTGCGATCAATCCGGTGCGCATCGTCTGGACCTTAGAGTTTAATCTCGACATCCACGCCAGCGGCGAGGTCGAGTTTCATGAGAGCGTCCACGGTCTGCGGGGTCGGCTCGACAATGTCGAGCAGCCGGCGATGGGTCCGAATTTCGAACTGCTCGCGGCTTTTCTTATCCACGTGGGGGGAGCGGTTTACGGTAAACCGTTCAATATGCGTCGGCAGCGGGATAGGACCCCGAACCCGCGCACCCGTACGCTTCGCCGTGTTGACGATCTCTTTCGTGCTGTTGTCAAGCACCCGATGATCGTACGCCTTCAGGCGAATGCGGATGTTCTGGTTGTCCATCTTTCTGTTTCAGTCCAACTTTACCTGATTCGGGGGAACCCGATCCGCAATGGAAACCCGGCCGGATCGCTCCGACCGGGATGCCACACTTCAGTTACTGTCCAATCACGCCGTGATGGAAGCAACAACACCTGCACCAACGGTACGGCCACCTTCGCGGATAGCGAAGCGCAGGCCTTCATCCATGGCGATCGGAGCGATCAGCTCCACATCCATGGCGACGTTATCGCCAGGCATGACCATTTCCGTGCCTTCCGGCAGGTGAACGACGCCGGTGACGTCGGTCGTGCGGAAATAGAACTGCGGACGATAGTTGGTGAAGAACGGCGTGTGACGGCCACCCTCTTCCTTCGTCAAGATGTAGGCTTCCGCCTTGAACTTGGTGTGCGGGGTGATGGAACCCGGCTTTGCCAGCACCTGGCCACGCTCAACGTCTTCACGCTTCGTGCCACGCAGCAGCGCGCCGATGTTGTCACCTGCTTCACCGCGATCAAGCAGCTTGCGGAACATTTCAACGCCGGTCACGGTCGTCTTCTGCGTCGGGCGCAGGCCAACGATCTCGATTTCATCGCCAACGTTCACGGCGCCACGCTCGACACGGCCCGTCACCACGGTGCCACGACCGGAGATGGAGAACACGTCTTCGATCGGCATCAGGAACGGACGGTCGATCGGACGCTCCGGCTGCGGGATGTATTCGTCAACGGCGTTCATCAGGTCCAGGACGCGGTTTTCACCAACTTCCGGGTCACCGTCTTCCAGCGTCACCAGGGCGGAACCCTTGATGATGGGGATATCGTCACCGGGGAACTGGTAAGCGGACAGCAGCTCACGCACTTCCATTTCGACGAGTTCCAGCAGTTCCGGATCGTCAACCTGGTCAACCTTGTTCAGGAACACGACCAGCGCCGGCACGCCAACCTGGCGGGCAAGCAGGATGTGCTCACGCGTCTGGGGCATCGGGCCGTCAGCGGCGGACACAACCAGGATCGCGCCGTCCATCTGCGCGGCACCGGTGATCATGTTCTTCACATAGTCGGCATGGCCGGGGCAGTCGACGTGCGCGTAGTGACGCTTCGCGGTTTCGTACTCGACGTGGGCGGTCGAGATGGTGATGCCACGGGCGCGTTCTTCAGGAGCGGCGTCGATCATGTCGTACGCCTTGAATTCCGCACCGCCGGACTTCGCCAGCGTCTTGGTGATAGCCGCGGTCAGCGAGGTCTTGCCGTGATCGACGTGACCAATCGTACCGATGTTGCAGTGCGGCTTATTCCGCTCAAATTTAGCCTTTGCCATCGTTTTCTCCGTTAACTCGGCCTCGTGCCGAGAGTCGGGTTGGAAAGTTCCGTTTCGGAAGCCGGGCCGGTCAATAAACCGGCCTGACCGCCTTTACCAGCGGTAATGACTGAACGCCTTGTTGGCCTCAGCCATGCGGTGCGTGTCTTCGCGCTTCTTGACTGCGGCGCCACGATTGTTGACGGCGTCGAGAAGTTCGTTCGACAGACGATCCTGCATGGTGTTCTCGCCACGCTTGCGCGACGCGTCGATCAGCCAGCGGATTGCCAGCGCCTGACGGCGCTCGGCCCGGACTTCGACCGGAACCTGATAGGTGGCGCCACCAACACGGCGGGAACGCACCTCGACAGCAGGCTTCACGTTGTCCAGCGCGCTGTGGAACATGACCACGGGGTCCGCGGCTGCGCCACCACGGCGACGCAGCACCTCAAGGGCGCCATAGACGATCCCTTCGGCTGTGGACTTCTTGCCGTCGTACATCAGGGCGTTCATGAAACGCGTAATGACGACATCACCAAATTTCGGATCGGGAAGAATCTCGCGCTTTACTGCGCGATGACGGCGACTCATGCCTCGTTATTCCTTTTACTTAGGACGCTTCGCGCCATAGAGCGAGCGACGCTGACGACGCTTGGCGATACCCTGGGTGTCCAGAACGCCGCGCAGGATGTGATAACGCACGCCAGGAAGATCCTTAACGCGACCACCACGGATCAGGACAACGCTATGTTCCTGGAGGTTATGCCCCTCACCCGGAATATAGCTCACAACCTCATACCCGTTGGTCAGGCGAACTTTTGCCACCTTACGCAGAGCCGAGTTCGGCTTCTTCGGTGTGGTTGTGTAAACACGAGTACAAACGCCACGCTTCTGCGGACAGCCCTGCAGAGCAGGAACCTTGTTGCGTTTGGCTGCGGGCTCGCGACCTTTCGCGATCAACTGGTTGATGGTCGGCATACGCCTTTCCCGATCCTTACAAAATTCGGCCGGCCAACCCCATATCTGGTTGCCGACTGTCGTTCACAACAAAACCCCAACGAATGACAACCATCCGTTCGGGCATCATATTTACATCCGGCCTGGGCAGCCCGATTCCCGGACTGCGGCACCGCATGCCTGCATGCTGCATTCGACGGCCAACGACGTCTTTCAGACAGGGCTAGCCGAGGGCGCGTTACCTACGGGCAAACTGACCAAAAGTCAAGCCTTGCGCAGGATTCGCTAGCAGTCCGGCAGAGCGACTCTGTTCCACCGGACTCGGAGCACCGCTCCGTCAGGCCGCTGATACCGCCTGAATCGGATGGTGACAATAGTGCAGCACCGAATCATGCCAGATACCGGACATCCGGTATCTGGCATTTCACTCGTATTGTTACTCGGCGGCCTTGGTGGTGGCCACCGCAGCGCGGGCCTGGGCCAGACGCTGCTTGTCCTCGCCCGCCGCAACGGCGCGGAGCTTGTTCATCACGCTGCCCGTCCCTGCCGGGATCAGGCGGCCGACGATCACGTTCTCTTTCAGGCCGTTCAGCGTATCCTTCTTCCCGGCCGTGGCAGCCTCTGTCAGGACACGTGTGGTCTCCTGGAAGGATGCGGCGGAGATGAAGGACTGCGTCTGCAGCGACGCCTTCGTGATGCCCTGCAGCACGGGCATGGCAACAGCCGGGCGTTCGCCCATGTTCAGGCGCTTGGTGTTCTCTTCCTCGTATTCGATACGGTCCACCGTCTCGCCGATCAGGTAGGTCGTATCGCCCGGTTCAAGGATTTCCACCTTCTGCAGCATCTGACGGACAATGACTTCAATGTGCTTGTCATTGATCTTCACGCCCTGCAGACGGTAGACGTCCTGGATCTCGTTGACGAGATAGTCGGACAGCGCCTCGACACCCAGAACCTTCAGGATGTCATGCGGCACGCGCGGACCATCGACCAGCGGATCGCCAACCTGGACGAAGTCGCCTTCCTGAACGGAAACGTGCTTGCCCTTGGGAATCAGGTAATCCGTCTCCTCGCCCGTCTCGTCGTTCTTGACGATGACACGGCGCTTGGACTTGTAGTCCTTGCCGAATTCTACACGCCCCTCGGTTTCCGAGATGATGGCGTGGTCCTTCGGACGGCGGGCCTCGAACAGTTCGGCGACGCGCGGCAGACCACCGGTAATGTCACGCGTCTTGGAGCCTTCGCGCGGGATACGCGCCAGCACGTCACCGGCGTTGACCTGCGCGCCGTTCTCGACCGACAGCAGCGAGTCAGGCGACAGGAAGTAACGGGCGTCATTGCCGTTCGCCAGCTTCACCACGTCGCCATTGGCGTCCTTGAGCTGCAGGCGCGGCCGCAGGTCGATCCCCTTGGAGGCCTGCTTGTAGTCAACGACCACTTTCGACGTCAGGCCCGTCACCTCATCCATCCGCTCCACCAGGGTGATGGAGTCGATCAGGTCAAGGTATTCGACCTTACCGGGCTGCTCGGTGATGATCGGCAGGGTGTACGGATCCCACTCGGCCATCTTCTGGCCACGCGTGACATCGGCCCCGTCTTCCACCAGCAGGCGCGCGCCGTAGGGCACACGGTAGCGGGCGCGTTCGGTGCCGCGGTCATCGGTCAGCAGGATTTCGCAATTACGCGACATGACGATCGGCACGTTCTGGCTGTTATGCACGACGTTCTTGTTGCGGATCGTCACCTTGCCGTCACGCGACGCCTCGACCATCGACTGTTCGGCGCCACGCTGCGCCGCGCCACCGATATGGAAGGTACGCATGGTCAGCTGGGTGCCCGGCTCCCCGATGGACTGGGCGGCGATGACGCCCACGGCCTCACCGATGTTGACCGGGGTGCCACGTGCAAGGTCACGGCCATAGCAGTGGCCACACACGCCCACACGGCTGTCACAGGTCAGTACGGAGCGGATCAGCAGGCTTTCGACGCCCGCCTTCTCGATCTGCTCGGCCTGGGCTTCCTCGATCAGCGTATTGCGCGGGAACAGCACCTTGCCGGTTGCCGGGTCCAGCACGTCGGCCGCAAGGGTACGACCCAGCATGCGCTCGGACAGGGAGGCGACGACCTCGCCGCCATCCATGACCGCACGGACCGTCAGGCCGCGTTCCGTGCCGCAGTCTTCCTCGACGATGATGCTGTCCTGCGCCACGTCGACCAGGCGACGGGTCAGGTAACCCGAGTTCGCGGTCTTCAGCGCGGTATCGGCCAGGCCCTTGCGCGCGCCATGGCTGGAGGTGAAGTAATCGAGAACCGACAGGCCTTCCTTGAAGTTGGCGATGATCGGCTGTTCGATGATCTCACCCGACGGCTTGGCCATAAGCCCGCGCATGCCGGCCAGCTGCTTCATCTGTGCCGGCGACCCACGGGCACCGGAGTGGCTCATCATCCACACCGAGTTGGTCGGCTTGCCGATTTCCTGCTTGGAAATCTCCTTCATCATCGCGGCCTGCACTTCGTCCGTGCAGCGCGACCAGGCATCGACCACCTTGTTGTAGCGTTCGCCCGCGGTAATCAGGCCGTCCTGGTACTGCTGCTCGAACTCCTTCACCTCGGCGGCGGTGCGATCGACCAGTTCCTTCTTTTCGGTCGGGACGATCATGTCGTCCTTGCCGAAGGAAATGCCCGATTTCGCCGCATGGCGGAAGCCAAGCCCCATCAGGCGGTCACAGAAGATCACGCATTCCTTCTGGCCGCAGTGACGGTAGACCGCATCGATGACGTCCGACACGATCTTCTTGGTCAGCTGGCGGTTGATGAGCGAGAACGGCAGGGCCGGGTTGCCCGGCAGGATCTGGGCCACCAGCATGCGGCCCGGCGTGGTCACCACGGTTTCGCGCATGGCCTTGCCTTCGGCATCAAGGCTTTCGATACGCGCGCGGATCTTGTCATGCAGCTTCACCGCGCCCGTGCTGAGCGCGTATTCCACTTCGCCCACACTGGAGAAGGAGGGCGCGCCCGCAACCGTCACCTGCCCCTTGTCATCATAGCTGTTCTGATCGGGGGTGGCGCGGAATTCCGGCGTTTCGAGGCTGAGGTAGTACAGGCCCAGCACGATATCCTGCGACGGCACGATGATGGGCTTGCCGTTGGCGGGGCTGAGGATGTTGTTGGTGGACATCATCAGCACGCGCGCTTCGAGCTGCGCCTCAAGGCTCAGCGGGACATGCACGGCCATCTGGTCACCGTCGAAGTCCGCGTTGAACGCGGTGCAGACCAGCGGATGCAGCTGGATCGCCTTGCCTTCGATCAGCACCGGCTCGAACGCCTGGATGCCCAGGCGGTGCAGCGTCGGCGCACGGTTGAGCATGACCGGATGTTCGCGGATCACCTCTTCAAGGATATCCCAGACCTCGGGACGTTCCTTTTCCACCATCCGCTTCGCGGCCTTGATGGTGGTGGCGTGGCCGTATTTTTCCAGCTTGGAATAGATGAACGGCTTGAACAGCTCCAGCGCCATCTTCTTGGGCAGGCCGCACTGGTGCAGCTTCAGTTCCGGGCCGACCACGATGACCGAACGGCCGGAGTAGTCAACGCGCTTGCCCAGCAGGTTCTGGCGGAAGCGGCCCTGCTTGCCCTTCAGCATGTCGGACAGCGACTTCAGCGGGCGCTTGTTCGCCCCCGTGATGGCGCGGCCACGACGGCCGTTGTCAAACAGCGCATCGACCGATTCCTGGAGCATGCGCTTTTCGTTACGGACGATGATATCCGGCGCGCGCAGTTCGATCAGCCGCTTGAGGCGGTTATTACGGTTGATGACGCGACGGTACAGGTCGTTCAGGTCCGATGTCGCGAAACGGCCGCCATCCAGCGGCACCAGCGGGCGCAGTTCGGGCGGAATGACCGGCACCAGGTCCAGGATCATCCATTCCGGGCGCGATTCACTGTCGGCAAAAGCCTCGACCAGCTTCAGGCGCTTGACCAGCTTCTTGCGCTTGGCTTCGGACGTGGTGTCCTTCAGTTCCTGACGCAGCTCTTCCTTCTCGACCTTGCAGTCGATGCGCTCCAGGATCTTCTTGATCGCCTCGGCGCCGATGCCGACCTCGATTCCCTCGTCGCCATGCTCGTCCATGACATCAAGATACTGGTCTTCCGTCAGCAGGCTGTACTGCTTGAGCGGCGACGTGCCGGGTTCCAGGACCACGTAGCTTTCGAAATACAGGATCTTTTCCAGATCCTTCAGCGTCATGTCGACCATCAGGCCGATACGGCTGGGCAGTGACTTGAGGAACCAGATATGGGCGACGGGGCTTGCCAGCTCGATATGGCCCATGCGCTCGCGCCGGACCTTGGCCAGCGTCACTTCAACGCCGCACTTTTCGCAGATGATGCCGCGGAATTTCATCCGCTTGTACTTGCCGCACAGGCATTCGTAATCCTTGATCGGACCGAATATCCGCGCGCAGAACAGGCCATCACGTTCCGGCTTGAATGTCCGGTAGTTGATGGTCTCGGGCTTCTTGATCTCGCCGTACGACCAGGAACGGATCTGCTCGGCCGAAGCCAGCTGGATCTTGATCTGATCGAAGGTCATGGCCTGGCCGCCCTGACCAAGGATCTTCATGAGTTCATTCATGCGCCGCAAACCCCCTGAGGGAATGAAGCGGAAGCAGCCGCGTTACCTGCTTCCACTCCTGAAAGAAAAATGTATGGACCGACGTGCAACACAAGGCCCGGTCAGGAACCGCTCTGTTCCAGGTCAACATTCAGGCCAAGGGACTTCAGTTCCTTGATCAGGACGTTGAAGCTTTCCGGGATACCGGCTTCGAAGTCATCCTGCTCGCGCACGATGGCTTCATAGACCTTGGTACGACCGGACACGTCATCCGATTTGACCGTCAGCATTTCCTGCAGTGTGTAGGCCGCGCCGTAAGCTTCCAGCGCCCACACTTCCATTTCACCAAAGCGCTGCCCACCGAACTGCGCCTTGCCGCCCAGCGGCTGCTGGGTCACCAGCGAGTACGGGCCGATGGAACGGGCATGGATCTTGTCATCGACAAGATGATGCAGCTTGAGCATGTAGATGTAGCCCACCGTGGTCTTGCGCTCGAACGGCTCGCCCGTGCGCCCGTCGATCAGCTGCGACTGCCCGGACTTGTCCACGCCAGCCTTCTGCAGCATGGATTCGATATCCGGGATGGACGCGCCATCGAACACCGGCGTTGCGATCGGCACGCCTTTGCGCAGGTTGCCGCACAGTTCCAGCAGCTGCGCATCGGTCATGTCACCGATCTGCTCGTCATAAACCTTGTCGCCATAGACCGACTTCAGTTCATCCAGCAGTTCCTGCCGCTTCTCGCCATGGCGCTGGTATTCATCGGCCATCTGGGCCACCTGGCGGCCGATATTCGCACAGGCCCAGCCCAGGTGGGTTTCAAGGATCTGCCCCACGTTCATGCGCGACGGCACGCCCAGCGGGTTCAGCACGATGTCGACCGACGTGCCATCCTCAAGGAACGGCATGTCCTCGACCGGCACAACGCGGGAGACGACACCCTTGTTGCCGTGGCGGCCTGCCATCTTGTCACCCGGCTGCAGCTTGCGCTTCACCGCGACAAAGACCTTGACCATCTTCATCACGCCCGGCGGCAGTTCGTCACCGCGCTGCAGCTTCTCGACCTTGTTGTCGAAGCGGGCCTGGATCTTGGCCACGGCGGCGTCGAATTCACGCCGCAGCGTCTCCAGCTCCGCCATGACCTCATCGGACGCCACGGTGATGTTGCGCCATGCGCCACGCGGATGCTCGGACAGGACCTCATCCGTGATCTCGGTGCCGGAGCGGATGCCCTTGAAGCCCGTACCCGCCGTCTGGCCGATCAGGTGCTCGCGCAGACGGTTGTAGAAGGAACGTTCCTGGATGGCGCGCTCATCATCGCGGTCCTTGGCAAGGCGTTCGATCTCGGCGCGTTCGATCGCCATCGCGCGCTCGTCCTTGTCCACGCCACGGCGGGAGAACACGCGCACGTCCACGATGGTGCCCGTCGTGCCCGGCGGCAGCTTGAGCGAGGTGTCGCGGACGTCGGATGCCTTTTCACCAAAGATGGCGCGCAGCAGCTTTTCTTCCGGCGTCATCGGGCTTTCGCCCTTTGGCGTGACCTTGCCGATCAGGATGTCGCCGGGGTTCACCTCGGCGCCCACGTACACGATCCCGGCTTCGTCGAGGTTGCGCAGCGCCTCCTCGCCGACATTGGGAATGTCGCGGGTGATTTCTTCCTGGCCCAGCTTGGTGTCACGGGCCATGACCTCGAATTCCTCGATATGGATCGAGGTAAACACGTCATCACGCGCGATCCGTTCGGAAATCAGGATCGAATCTTCGAAGTTGTAGCCGTTCCAGGGCATGAACGCGACCAGCACGTTGCGGCCCAGCGCCAGTTCACCCAGTTCGGTGGAGGGACCATCGGCAATGATCTCGCCCGCGCGGACCTGATCACCCACGCGCACCAGCGGGCGCTGGTTGATGCAGGTGGACTGATTGGAACGCATGTATTTGCGCAGGCGGTAGATATCCACGCCCTGCGTCGCACCGGCTTCATCCGTGGCCCGCACAACGATACGCGCGCCGTCGATCTGGTCCACCACGCCATCGCGGCGGGCCACGATCGCGGCACCCGAGTCATGGGCCACGGCGGCTTCCATGCCCGTGCCGACCAGCGGCGCGTCCGAACGCACCAGCGGCACGGCCTGACGCTGCATGTTCGACCCCATCAGCGCGCGGTTGGCGTCATCGTTCTCAAGGAACGGGATGAGGGCGGCCGCGACCGAGACAAGCTGCTTGGGCGAGACGTCACACGCCGTCACATCGGTCGGCGGGACCTGGCGGAAGTCACCACCACGGCGCACCGAAACCAGATCGTCCGTCAGGTGGCCCTGCGCGTCCTGCTTCGCATCCGCCTGGGCGACGACCAGCTTTTCCTCCTCCATGGCGGAAAGGTATTTCCAGCCATCCTGAAGGACGCCGTCCTCCACCATGCGGTACGGCGTTTCGATGAAGCCGTACTTGTTCACCTTGGCATAGGTGGCCAGCGAGTTGATCAGGCCGATGTTCGGGCCTTCCGGCGTCTCGATCGGGCAGATACGGCCATAATGCGTCGGGTGCACGTCACGAACCTCGAAGCCCGCGCGTTCACGCGTCAGGCCACCCGGGCCAAGCGCCGAAAGGCGGCGCTTGTGCGTGACTTCCGACAGCGGGTTGGTCTGGTCCATGAACTGGCTGAGCTGCGAGGAGCCGAAGAACTCACGCACGGCGGCCGCCGCCGGCTTGGCGTTGATCAGGTCATGCGGCATGACCGTGTCGATATCGACCGACCCCATGCGTTCACGGATGGCGCGCTCCATGCGCAGCAGGCCGACGCGGTACTGGTTTTCCATCAGCTCGCCAACCGAACGCACGCGACGGTTGCCAAGGTTGTCGATGTCGTCAATCGCGCCGCGACCGTCCTTCAGCTCGCACATGATCTTGACGGTGCGCAGGATGTCTTCCTTGCGCAGGACGCGCACCGTGTCGGGCACGTCCACGCCAAGGCGCATGTTCATCTTCACGCGGCCAACGGCGGACAGGTCATAACGGTCGGGATCGAAGAACAGGCCGGAGAACATGGCTTCCGCCGTCTCGGGCGTCGGCGGCTCGCCGGGGCGCATGACACGGTAGATGTCGGTCAGCGCCTCATCGCGCGAGGCGTTCTTGTCCACGGCCAGCGTGTTGCGTATCCACGGGCCATTGGCCGCGTCAACCGCAAGGGTGGACAGCGTGGTCAGGCCGGCTTCCTCAAGTTCTTCCAGCTTCTGCTCGGTCAGTTCGTCACCGGCTTCGGCAAAGATCTCGCCCGTGTGCTCGTTGACGATGTCGGATGCGATGAAACGCCCGATCAGGCCCGCCGGGCCGACCAGCACTTCCTTGGTGGTTTCCGCGATCTTGCGGACCATGCGCGCGGTCAGCTTCGCATCGACCGGGGCGACTTCCTCGCCCGTCTGGGCGTCGATCAGCGGTTCAAGCAGCTTCATGCCACGGAAGGAATCGGCGTCGAAACGGCGCGCCCAGCCCTTTTCCGTCTTGGTGAACTCGACCTTGCCGTAGAAGTAGCTCAGGATCTCATCGGGGTCCATGCCACGGATTTCCATGGACTCGACATCGCCACCTTCAGCAGCCTTCGCGGCGCGGGCGGCTTCGGACGCCTCGCCTTCCAGGGCGTACAGCAGGGTGGTGACCGGCAGCTTGCGCTTGCGGTCGATGCGGACGTAGATCAGGTCCTTGCTGTCGAATTCGAAATCGAGCCACGACCCGCGATAGGGAATGACGCGCGCGGCGAACAGGAACTTGCCCGACGAATGGGTCTTGCCCTTGTCATGGTCGAAGAACACGCCGGGGCTGCGGTGCATCTGGCTGACGATGACACGCTCGGTCCCGTTGATGATGAAGGTGCCGTTATCGGTCATGAGCGGCATGTCGCCCATGTAAACCGGCTGTTCCTTGATATCGCGGATCGAGCGCGATCCGGTATCCTCATCCACGTCCCACACGATCAGGCGCAGGATCACCTTCAGCGGCGCGGCGAAGGTCAGGCCGCGCTGGATGCATTCCTCGACGTCGTATTTCGGCTCTTCCAGCTCGTAGCTGACGAATTCCAGACGCCCGCGCCCTGCGAAATCATTGATCGGGAAGACGGAACGGAACACTTCCTGCAGGCCCGTCGGCGTCCGGCTGTCGGGCGCCACATTCATCTGAAGGAACGTCTCGTAGCTTGCCCGCTGCACGTCGATCAGATTGGGCATCGGAGCGACCTCGGGTATGTGCCCGAAGCTCTTGCGGATGCGTTTGCGTCCCGTGAACGATTTTGTAATCGCGTTCATCGCCTATCCAGCCCCCATCCACACAGGTCCGCACAACCGTGACATGACTGTCACGCGGACTGCGCGGCCCGTAAAAATCCTTGGCGGATCAACCGGCCCCATGGCCCGGCCAACCCTTTACTACCGCCAAAGGCACCCGAAGCCTCGCGGCCAGGGTGCCTGTAACGCCCAAGGGGGCGGAAACCAGACGGTTTCCACCCTCACCTGAACAATCAGCCCGAAAGCGTCATAAACGACGCATCCCGATTGGCCAACTTATTTGATTTCGACAGAAGCGCCGTTGTCTTCAAGGGTCTTCTTGATCTTTTCGGCTTCATCCTTGCTGGCGCCTTCCTTGACGGTCTTGGGCGCGCCCTCGACCAGATCCTTGGCTTCCTTCAGGCCCAGACCCGTGATCGCGCGGATTTCCTTGATCACGTTGATCTTCTTGTCGCCAGCCTTGGTCAGGACCACATCGAACTCGGTCTTCTCTTCAGCCGGCGCGCCAGCAGCAGCGGCACCCGGAGCAGCAGCCACGGCAACCGGAGCAGCGGCGGAAACGCCCCACTTTTCTTCCAGCAGCTTGGACAGCTCAGCCGCTTCCAGAACGGTCAGGGCGGACAGGTCTTCAACAATCTTGTTCAGATCGGCCATAATTTTGGTCTTCCTAATTTATACACTGGTTGGCACGGCACAATCCCGTTTTTTAGGAAAATGCCATTTTTTTGATAACCCGGCGGGCCGGGTCATAGGTCTCAGGCTGCTTCGCCCGTCTTGGCATAGGCACCAAAAACCCGTGCAAGCTGTCCGGCCGGCGCCTGCAGCACGCCTGCGATACGCGTGGCCGGCGTGGAGATAAGCCCCACCAGCTGCGCGCGCAGAACGTCCAGGGACGGCAGCTCGGCCAGAGCCTTGATGCTGTTGACGTCAAGCGTCTGGGCACCAAGCGATCCACCGAGCAGAACAAGCTTGTCATTGGTTTTGGCGAACTCGACCAGCACCTTCGCCACGGCCACGGGTTCATCCGCCCACGACAACGCGGTCGGCCCCTTCAGCAGCGGCTTGATGCCTTCGAACTGGGTCCCTGCCAGGGCGAGAGAGGCCAGCCGGTTCTTCGCGACCTTGTGTGTAGCTCCTGCCGCACGCACGCGACGCCGAAGGTCCGTCACATCAGCCACTGTCAGCCCGTCGTTACGGGTGACGATGACCATGGACGTCTTCGCGAACACGGCTGCGAGGGAGGCAACAAACTCCCGCTTCTCCGTACGGTCCAAATCCCGTCTCCATCATCACCTGCCAGCAAGAAGCCGACAGGTAGGGTTTACCCTTGGGATATTCCGGCGTGCCGGCACCATCCCGGTTCGCCTGTCCTTTCAAACGGAACAACCAGTGCGGGCTTTCGCCCCGATCCGGCAATCCCCGTCTCCCGGTTGCAGCCCCTGCGGGCAATCAAGGCTTACGCCACATCCGGTCATGGACAGGTTCGGAAAATGGCGGGCAGGCCGCCATCCCCTGTTCCCCCACCCCGGTTACGGGGCGGGGTCATTCTTCAGCCCGCGGTGAAAGCGGACGTGTCAACCGTAACACCCGGCCCCATGGTGGAGGACAGGGCGATCTTCTTCACATACGTGCCCTTGGCGCCCGCGGGGCGGGCCTTCTGGACGGCGTCCACGAACGCACGGATGTTTTCGGCCAGCTTGGCTTCGTCAAACGATGCCTTGCCAATGCCCGCATGCACGATACCGGCCTTTTCCGCACGGTATTCGACCTGGCCGGACTTGGCCGCGGCAACCGCGCCCTTCACGTCCATGGTCACGGTGCCCAGCTTGGGGTTGGGCATCAGGCCACGCGGGCCGAGGATCTTGCCCAGACGGCCCACCAGCGCCATCATGTCCGGCGTCGCGATGCAGCGGTCGAACTCGATCTCGCCAGCCTTGACCTTTTCGGCCAGGTCCTCGGCGCCAACCACGTCGGCGCCGGCCGCCGTCGCTTCCTCGGCCTTCGGGCCACGGGCGAACACGCCAACGCGCAGGGTCTTGCCCGTGCCGTTGGGCAGGGACAGCAGGCCACGGACCATCTGGTCGGCATGGCGCGGGTCGATGCCCAGGTTCATGGAGATTTCGACGGTCTCGTCAAACTTCGCCTTGGCGTTGTTCTTGACCAGGTTGATGGCCTCGTCCAGGCCATACTGCTTCGTGCTGTCGACGGCGGCGCGGGCTGCGGTCAGACGCTTGTTCTTTGCCATTGTAATCAGCCCTCCACCACGTCGAGGCCCATGGAGCGGGCGGAACCCGCCAGCATGCGCACGGCGCCGTCGATATCGTTGGCGTTCATGTCTTTCTGCTTCGTCTCGGCGATCTCGCGCAGCTGCGCGATCGTGACCTTGCCGACGGACGCCGCCTTGCCTACCGTGGAGCTGCCCTTGGAAATCTTGGCGGCCTTCATCAGGAAGTAGGTGTTCGGCGGGGTCTTGGTGATGAAGCTGAACGTGCGGTCGGCATACGCGGTGATGACGACGGGAATCGGCATGCCGGGTTCGAGACCCTGCGTCTTTGCGTTGAACTCCTTGCAGAACTGCATGATGTTCAGGCCGCGCTGACCCAGTGCCGGACCAACCGGCGGGGACGGATTCGCCTTGCCGGCGGGGATTTGCAGCTTGATGTAGCCAACGATTTTTTTGGCCATATCCGGGGCTCCTGACTGTTTCACCCGGACCGCGGTTCTGGTGGCCCGCCCCTGCCCCGTATGGGCAGGGAGCGTGACCTCCCGCGTTCCGATAAGAGGCGCGCACCTACCGCTATTTGGCGGGGGCTGTCAAGTCCCTGTCGTGAAATCCCTTGCCGGACAGGTCAAGGGAATCGGGGCCGTTATCGACATTCACGCCATTGAAGGACCGTGGCATGCGCATATGCGTGTATTGCATGGGGTCAAAGGGCTTGATCTGCCTGTTGTTTGGCAGCTCCGCCGTGGTCCATCCACCGCCCAGCGCGCGGATCAGTTCCACCTGCGCCTGCATGTAGCGGGTTTCCACCTGCACTTCGGAAATGCGCGCCTGCAGGGCCGCGACCTGCGCCACCACCACGTCCAGGTAATTGGTCAGGCCGCCGGTATAGAGCTGCATGGTCATGTTCTGCGTGCGCATGGACGCCTGCACGGCCTCGGCCTGCTGGCCAGCTTCTATATTGAGGTCATGCGTCAGGCTCAGCCCGTCTTCCACGTCCTTGAACGCCTCCAGCACGATGGCGCGGTACTGGTCTTCCGCCTGCCGGTACTGCGACCAGTTGCGCTGTACCTCCGCGCGCCGCAGCCCGCCCTGGAACAGGGGCATGACCGCCTGCGCGGCGTAGGAGTACATGCCATTGGCGAATTTATCGAGCGTGAAGCCATTATCCATGAAACCGGCTGTCGCGCTGAAGGTTACACGGGGGAAGAACGCCGCGCGCGAGACGCCAATGGCCCGGTTGGCCGCCGCCATGTGCCGCTCGGCGCTGGCGATGTCGGGCCTGCGTTCCAGCAGGGTGGCGGGAATGCCCACCGGCGTCGCCACCTTGGGGAAGGTGATCTGGTTGCGCGGCTGGATATGGAAGCTGGTCGGGGTCACGTTCACCAGGATCGCAATCGCATGCTCCATCACCGCGCGCTGGGCCTGAAGGTCCGTATCCGCCGCCTGGGTGGAGGAAAGCTGCGTCTGCGCGCGCGATACGTCGATCCCGGCTGCAATCGCGCCGGCCTGCCGCATCTTGGTGATCTTGACGGCGGTTTCGTAATACCGGATCGAGTCGAGATAGACCGCGTGCTGCGCATCCATTCCGCGCAACTGCATGTAGTCATTGGCCAGTTCGGACTGGATGCTCAGCCGCGCCACGGCAAAATCGGCCGCCGCCGCCTGCGCCAGGCGCTGCTGCACGCGCCTGCGGTTACGGATGGCGGACCAGAAATCCGGCTCCCACCGTGCGGCGGCGCTGTATTGCTCGGATGACATGTAGATCGGGCCGGTCGATCCCGCACCGCGCCACAGCCGGTGGTTCGACGCCTGGTTCTGCGATGCGCCCGCCCCGCCCGTGATCTGTGGGTAAAGATTCGACTGCGCCTCGGCCACGATGTCGCGCGCCTGGGTGAAGGCTTCCGCATCCGCCTGCAGGTTCGGGTTCAGGTGGCTGGCGCGTTCCTCCAGTTCATCAAGGGTGGAGTCGTGGAAGACCTTCCACCAGTCTCCCCTCGCCGCGCCATCCTGCGGGGTGCCGAACTGGACCACGGCGTCCCCCTTCCAGTTGTCTGGCAGCATGTAATGCTGGCCATGGTATTTCGGGGCCAGGTCCACGCAGCCACCCAGCGTGCCGGCGATTGCGGCACACCCGGCCAGCGAAAGCATGCGACGGGACAGCATGGGGCATGACGGGTCGCGCGGCGCGCCGTTCATTGGCGCACCCCCGCATCACCGGCGCTGCCGTCGCCCGCGGGCATGGCGCGGACATCATCGCCCTTGTCCACCGCGGGCGAGGCCATCGCGCCCGCGTCGTTATATCCCGGCGTCGCGCCGACCAGATAGACCTTCTGGCCTTCCAGCAGCCCCGCCGACGGGTTGTTCACAATCCGGTCCTTTGGACCGATACCAGCCAGAACCTGCACTTTTGTCCCCAGATTGGTGCCAACCGTTACATTGCGCAGGCGGATGCGGTCATCGGCGTCCACGACCGCCACCTGCATGCCCTGCGCACGGAACACAAGGGCACCTTCGGGGATTATCAGGATATCGGGATCACCGGGTGCGACAAAGTGTACATTGGCATAGGAATCCGGCCACAGTTCGCGCTTGTCATTATCGACCACCAGTTCGGTCGTCACCGTGCGCGTGCCGGCGTTGAACGCCTTGGCGGTGGCAAGGAACTTGGCCTTGAACACCCGCCCCGGATACTGCGGCACGGACACGTCGCCTTCCAGCTTTGGGCTGATGATGTCGGCATAATCCTGCGGCACGGACACGAACACGCGCATGCGGTGCACGTCCGCCACGCTGAACAGTTCGGTGGCCGTGCCACGGGACGAGACATCCCCACCGCCCGCGTTCACGTAATCGCCCACATCCGCCAGGCGCGATGTGACCACGCCGTCAAACGGGGCCACGATCTGCTTGAACGCGATCAGGGCGGCAAAGCGGGAGACCTCGTGCCGGGCGGCCTCGACCTCCGCCTGCCGGGCTTCGGCATTGGCGGCCTGCACGTCCACTTCCTGCTGTGACACGGCCTGCGTGCCCTGCAGCGCGCGCCAGCGCTTGGCGGTGATCTGGGCCAGCCTGTACCGCGCCATGGCCACGTCGAAATTGGCCTTGGACGCCGCGTACTGCGCATCCAGTCCCGGCGTGTCGATGGTGGCCAGGATCTCGCCCGCCTTCACCTTCGCGCCGATATCCTTGTACCACATCTGCACATAGCCCGAGACCTGCGCGAATATCGGTGCCTGGTACCACGCCGAGATATTGCCCGGAAGGTCAAGCGTGCGGGTCTTCGGCCCCTTCTGCGGCATGATCACCTGCACGCGGGGAATGGCGGCGTCCTGCGCCACGTCCTTCAGGTGCGAGACATGGATCCGGCGTTCAAGGATGCCACCGGCGACAATGGCGGCCACCACAACCCCACCCAGTGTGACATACAGCCGCGCACGTCGTGACATGCGCGGCGTGGGGTTTTCGCCTGTGGCGGTCATGCGTGCTCTCCTTCGCCAGCGGCGGGCTTCTTGGACTTTCTGGAATGGATCAGGGCGAATACGCAGGGCACGAACAGCAGCGTTGCGCATGTCGCCACCAGCAGGCCGCCCATCACGGCGCGGCCCAGCGGGGCGTTCTGCGAATTGCTCAGCGACATGGGCAGCATGCCGATGATCATGGCCGACGCCGTCATCAGCACGGGACGGATACGTTCATACCCCGCCTCGATCGCGGCGCGCAGCGCATCCCCATGCACATCCATCCGTTCGCGCGCGAAGGAGACGACAAGGATGGAGTTGGCCGTGGCCGTGCCCATGCACATGATCGCCCCCGTCAGCGCCGGGACCGACAGCGCCGTATGCGTCAGGAACAGGCTCCACGCGATGCCCGCCAGCGCGCCGGGAAGGGCCGTGATGATGATGAACGGGTCCAGCCATGACTGGAAGTTGACCACGATGATCAGGTACACCAGCAGGATCGACATCGCCAGCCCGCCGATAAGCTGGGTATAGGCCCCGTTCATGGTTTCCGCCTGTCCCCGGATGGTCAGGCTGGACCCCGTGGGCAGGTCCTTGCTCGCGCCGTCCACCACCCGGGCGACCTGGCGGGAGACCGCGCCAAGGTCCAGCCCCTCGGTCGAGGCATAGATGTTGAACACCGGCATGATGTTGTAGTGCGAAACCTCGCCCGGGGTGCCGGTCTGCACGATATCGCTCAGCCCGCCAAGGATCTGCGGCGCCTTGTCCGACGGGTTGCCGTCACCCTTGTCGATGGGAATGGTCTCGAGGTCGTTCATGGTCTGCAGGAACTGCAGCGGCGTCTGGATATCCACCAGATGCGACACCCCGGTCTTGGGGTCCAGCCAGTAGGTTGGCGCTACCTGCCCGCTACCCGACAGGACGGCCAGCGCATTGTTCGCGACATCCGCCTCGGTCAGGCCGGTGCCCAGCGCATAGGTCCGGCGCGCATTGACGCGCAGCGTGGGCGTATTGAGCGGTTCCTGCACCGCCACGTCGGCAATGCCGGTGACGTGGCGCAGCTTTTCAGCCAGCTTTTCGGCAAAGTCGAAATTGGCGTACAGGTTGCGCCCCGTGACCTGCACGTCCAGCGGCGCGGGCAGGCCGAAATTCAGGATCTTGGCCGTAAGGTCGGCGGGCATGAAGGTGATCTCGGTGCCGGGGAATTTCTCCGCCAGCCCCTTGCGCAGGATCGCGCGGTATTTCGCGACGGGCGCTTCCTCATCCTTCAGCGTCACGGTCAGGTCACAGTCCTGCGCGCCAACGGTGGGCGTGGGGATGAAGGCCTGGTTGAGCGGGCTGAACGGCAGGCCGCAGTTGTTGACGATGTTTTCGACCTGTCCGGGCAGCAGGCGTTCGATCTCGTAATTCACCAGCATGGAAATCTTGCCGGCTTCCGCGATCTTGGTGCCCATCGGCGCGCGCATGTGCAGCGCCAGCGCATTGGAATTGATTTCGGGGAAGAAGTCCTGCCCCGCGAACACCAGCAGCACGAGCGAGGAAAACGCCCCGATGCCGAATATCGGCACGAACCGCCCGCGTATGCTGATCAGGTGTTCAAGGATGGCGCGGTAGCGGTTGCGGAAGGCCACGAATTTCCGCTCGAACCCCTGCTGGAAGCGCCCGAAGATATTGCGTGGTTCCTGGTGCCCGCCCGCAGCCTTTGCCGCCGCATGGGCCGCGACCTGGGCCGCCAGCATGTATTTGGCCATGGTCGGCACCAGCGTGCGTGACAGGATGAAGGACGCGATCATGGCGAAGATGATGGCTTCGGCCATGGGCATGAACAGCCAGCCCGCGACACCCGTAAGCTGGAACAGCGGCATCCACACGATACAGATGCATAATGTGGATACGAAGGTGGGGATGACGATCTGGTTCGCGGCGTCGATGATGGCCGTTTCCAGATCCTTTTCCATTTCAAGGTGGGCATCGATGTTCTCGATCATGACGGTGGCGTCATCGACCAGGATGCCGACCGCCAGCGCCAGCCCGCCCAGCGTCATGACATTGATGGTCTGCCCCGCCATGCCCAACCCGATGACCGAACACAGCATGGCCAGCGGGATGGAGGTGGCGATGATGACCGTCGATCGCCACGACCCGAGGAACAGGAGCACCACAAGGCTGGTCAGCAGGGCGGCGGTGCCCATTTCCTGCACCACGTCGCGCACCGCCTCCTTCACGAAGGTCGAGGCGTCACCCAGCACGGTGATATCGACGCCCGGCGGCAGCGTGCGCACGATGGAGGGCAGCAGCGCCTTGATCCCGCTGACCACCGACAGGGTGGAGGCGTCGCCACTTTTCATGATGACGATCAGGACGGCCTGATGCCCCTTGACCAGCACCATGTTGGTCTGTGGCGGCCCGCCGGCATGCACCCATGCCACATCGCGCAGGTAGACGACGGAATTGCCTTCCTGCTTGATGGGCATGTTGTTGAAACTGTCTATTTCCTCGGGCGAGGCATTGGTCTGGACCATCCAGTCGAACGCGCCGATCTGCTGGTCACCGGCGGGCAGCACGATGTTCTGCTTGCCCAGCGCGTTGCCGATATCGGTCGCGGACAGGCCATGGGCCAGCAGCTTGCTCTGGTCCAGGTCGACCATGATGTTGCCCGGCTGGCCGCCATACGGGTTGGGAATGGCCGCCCCCGCAACCGATACCAGCGCGGGGCGGATCAGGTTGGAGGACATGTCATAGATCTGTGACGCCGTCATGGAATCGGACGACACCTGCAACGTCAGCACCGGCACGGACGATGCGTTGTAGGTCAGCACCAGCGGTGGCGTCATGCCCGCGGGCATCTGCTTGATGACGGTCTGGGAAACGGAGGTGATCTGCGTCTGCGCCACGGCGGTATCGGTGCCGGGCTGGAAGAACACCTTCACGATGCCGCGCCCGTAATAGGACTGGCTTTCGATATGTTCGATATTGTTGACCGTCGCGGTCAGGGCGCGTTCGTAATAATAGACGACACGGCCGGACATGTCCTCGGGCATGAGGCCGGTATAGGTCCAGCAGATCGCGACGACGGGAATGTTGATGCTGGGGAAGACGTCGGTTGGCGTGCGCAGCAGCCCACGGACACCGAATACGACAATCAGGATGGAAAGGACGACGAAAGTATAGGGCCGCTTGAGCGCGGTAACAACGATACCGTTCATGCCTGGCCCATATCCCTCCGCCCGGTCGGCTGACCGTCCGCGGACCCGGGCCGGGACAGGTGGTGTTCGTACATATCTCGTCTCCCCGTCTGTCCTTCCGGTGTTAACGGCGGCATGACGGGTGGCAAATGAAATTTCAATTTAGTTTCCAGCCTGAATCAGGGTCGATGGTGGGAAAATGATACCCATGGTCACCCCCGGCAGGCTGTCATGCACACGCGACGGCATGATGTCGAGCCGCGCGTGGTGCAGCGCGAGAATGGCCGACACCAGGCTCAGCCCAAGCCCGCTGCCGGGAATGTGGCGACTTTTGTCCGAACGGTAGAAACGCCCCATGACCGCCTTGCGTTCCCCCGCCGGGATACCGATTCCGGTATCGGCGACCTGCAACAGCGCGCAGTCGTCCTTCATGCAGGTGCGGATTTCAACCCGGCCGCCTTCGGGCGTGAACTTGATGGCGTTGTCCACCAGGTTGGCCAGCACCTCGATCAGCAAGTCCCTGTCCCCCTGCACCTGTATCGGCGTGTCCGCGCCCGCATGCGACAGGATGATACCCTTGGTTTCGGCTATGGGTTCATACAGATCCACGATATCGGCCACCAGCGCGCCCAGGTCCACCGTGCCGAAACCCGCGCGCCTGCGGCCGTTCTCGATCTCGCCAATGCGCAGCAGGGCCGTGATGATGGAAAAGGACTGGTCCAGGTCATCTATGGTGCGGGCAATGACGTTGCGCAGCGCCTCGGCCGAATGGCCGGCATTCAGGGCGCGGTCAAGGCGGGCGCGCACGCGCGCAAGCGGCGTGCGCAGGTCGTGGGCGATGTCGTTGCCCACGTCGCGTATTTCATCCAGCAGTTGTTCCAGCCGGTCCAGCATGCGGTTGACGCTGCCCGCCAGGCGCTGGAGGTCGTCATTCTGCTTTCCCGACGGCAGGCGTTCATGCAGGTCGCCTTCCATGATGCGGTCGATCGCCTCATGCATGTCCTTGACCCGCGACAGGGCGCGATGGCTGAGGATGATGCCCGTCATCAGCGCGAACAGCACGGTCGGCACGATCGAGACCAGCATGGAATGCCGCATCATCAGCCGCAGTTCGGTGCGCATGTGCCGACTGCGGCCCAGCACCAGGTACCGCCCGCCCCGCACCCTGACCCCGACCATGCGCAGCACGGTGGCGGACCCGCCGCCCATCGCCTCGGGTTCGATGACATGCACATGCCCGTCCGCCACCAGCCCGGTGGGCCAGTTGCGCAGGTCGCCCACGATATAATGCTGCTGCGCGTCGAACAGCGTGGTGACATTCATGATGATGCGCAGGTCATCGGTGGCGCGGTCGCGCACCTGCTGCTCAAGCTCGGAAGGGGTTTCGCGCTGCAGGATGCTGGCTTCGCGCAGCAGCAGCATGTCGGACCGCCTTGCCTCGAACACGCTGGCCTGACTGTAGCCGAAAAAGAACTGCAACGCCGCCGAACAGATCATCGCCGCCACCACCGCCAGCGTCAGGCGGAAGGTGGCGGTGCGGAACAGTTCGTTACGAAGCACGCAGCATGAACCCCGCGCCCCGGATGCTCTGGATCAGGGGGGGCTTACCGCTTTCATCGATCTTGCGGCGTAGCTTGCCGATATGCACGTCCACAAGGTTGGTCTGGGGAATGAAGCGGTAATTCCACACATCCTCCAGCAGCATGTTGCGCGTCAGCACCTGCCCCGGTCGGCGCATGAGGTATTCCAGCAGCCGGAATTCGCGCGGCAGCAGGTCGATCGGCATGCCATTGCGCGTGACCGTGCGCGCGATCAGGTCCATTTCTAGCGGGCCGACACGCAGCATGGTATGGCGTGAATTGTCGGGCCTGCGCAGCAGCGCCTCCAGCCGCGCGGCCAGTTCCTCCATCGCGAACGGCTTGGTCAGGTAGTCGTCGCCCCCCGCCTTCAGCCCGCTGACCCGGTCATCCACCGCCGACAGGGCGGACAGCACCAGCACGGGCACATGCACCCTGCGCTCACGCAGGGTCTCGATCAGCGTCAGGCCATCAAGTTCGGGCAGCATGCGGTCCACGATCATGACGTCGAAATGCGCATTCAGCCCGATCGCCAGGCCGGCGGCGCCTGATTCCTCATGCTGGACATGGAAATGGCGGCTTTCGAGTTCCTCCACCACTTCCTGCGCGATCTTGCTGTCATCCTCCACCAGCAGGACGCGCGGCGCGGCCCCGCCCGTGTGGGAAACAGGCACGGTTTCAGGACGGTGGGTTTCGGGCGGCACACTCATCATCCCTCCCTTATGCAGCGCGTGCCGGAACGGGGCCAATTAAAATCGGGTTCAGCTACAGCCCGCGCGCCGCCGCCCCTTCGCGCGACCAGGATGGCGCCATGTCGGCCTGCGCCCCGCCGCCATCGCCCGTGGCGGGGGGCGCGCCGTCATCCCCGGCGGGGGCGGCGCGCGTATCCACGTCCAGTTCGCGCAGCCTGCGGGTCACGAGGCCCGTGCGCCTGCGCGCTTCGTCGATGGAGGATGACATGGCCGATGCATTGCGGGCCAGTTTTTCCAGCACCCCGTCCATGCGCAGCATTTCCTGGCGCGTGGCCCCCAGCAGGCGCGCGATATCGTCCGTGCGCCGCTCCAGCGCCAGCGTCACGTAGCCAAGGTGGATGGTGCGCAGCATGGCGGGCATGAGGCCCGGCCCCATCACGATGACGCGATAGGTCCGGCCGATTTCATCCAGCAGGCCGGGAATCCGCGCGACCTCGGCATACAGCCCGTCGGTGGGCAGGTACAGGACGGCGAATTCAACCGTCACGGGCGGCACGATGTATTTGGTCGCGATCTTGCGCGCCTCGATCCGCAGGGTGGTCTCCAGCGCGCGGCGGGCGGCGCGTTCGGCATCGGGATTACAGTCCTCCACCGCCTGCAGGAGGCGTTCATAGGCTTCGGTGGGGAATTTGGAATCAATGGCCAGCACCGGCGGCACGGTGGCGCGCACCGGCATGCGCACGGCGAATTCCACCACCTCGCGGCTGTCATCGCGCAGGCGGCGGTTGGTTTCGTACGCGCCTTCGGGCAGCACGTCGTCAAGGATGGTGCGCAACTGGGATTCGCCCCACCCCCCGCGGGTCTTGACGTTGGCGAACAGGCGCTTGAGGTCGCCCACCTGCGCGGTCATGGCCGAGACCTCGCCCATCGCCTTCTGCATCGCGCCAATCTGTTCCAGCACGCGCTGGAAGGATGTCTGCATCTGCTTTTCCACCGCCTGGTGCAGGCGTTCATTCACGGCGGCGCGCAGTTCATCGCCCTGCCGCCTGCCCTCCTCCGCCATTTCGCGCAGGGATTCGGACTGCGTCACCCGCATTTCCGCAAGGTCGCGGCCCATCATGCGGGCGATGCGGTTGAAGGTTTCGGTCATTTCCTGATGCCGCTGGTCCAGCCTTGTCGACAGCGCGCGCTCGATTTCCGCCATGCGGGCGCGCTGGGCCTCGTTTTCCGCCACGCGGGCGGCGGTCTCGCGCTCCGTCATCACGCATAGCCGCGCAAGCTGGTCCGCATCCCCGTCCCGCCCCGCCATGAGGGACAGGCGACGCAGCACGATCAGGGACAACAGGCACGCTATCGCGGCAAGCAGCATTCCGATCCACAAGACGGGCGATGCGGACAGATCGGGCATGGCGAATTGTTTCCCATCATAAAGAACAAAACATGTCCGTGCCCTGTAATGCAGGGGATGTAAAGCCATCATGTTTTTTTGGAATATCTGGCAACCGTGATATGCAGCGACCGTAACGACCCGCCTCTCACCTGATTTTCAGGTTCGCACGGCGCCAAAAACCACTAGCGTGCCCCGGCATGCCTTCACCCCGCCCGTTCGCGGTGCCGGAAACCGAACCGTTCTTGAGGACCCACCAACCATGCCCGAGGAAACGCAGACCTGCCCGCAAGCCCGGCCGGCGCGGCGCGGATCCCTGTTTCGCAGCCTGTACGCGCAGGTTGTCATCGCGGTGGTGGCGGGCGTCGCGCTGGGATATTTCTGCCCGCATCTGGCCGTGACGCTGAAACCGCTGGGCGATGGCTTCATCCGCCTGGTCAAGATGGTGATCCCGCCGGTCATCTTCCTGACGGTGGTGACGGGGGTGGCCAGCCTGTCCGACCTGGGGCAGGCGGGGCGGCTGGCGGCCAAGGCGATGGTGTATTTCCTGACCTTTTCGTCACTGGCGCTGGTGGTGGGCATGGTCATGGCCAACATCGTGCGCCCCGGCGCGCACATCCATGCCGACCCCGCGACGCTGGACACCCACGCGGTCGCGGCCTTTACCGCACGCGCGCAGGCGCATTCGTTCAGCGACTTCCTGCTCAATATCATTCCCGACACGGTGGTCAGCGCCTTTGTCTCGGGCGATATCCTGCAGGTGCTGCTGATCGCCATCCTGTTCAGCATCAGCCTGTCGCACATGGGGGCGAAGGGGCATGCGATCCTGACCCTGCTCAAGCAGCTGACGCAGTTGGTGTTCGGGGTGGTGCGGCTGGTCATGTACGCCGCCCCCATCGGGGCGCTGGGGGCCATGGCGTTCACCATCGGGCGGTTTGGCATCGGGTCGGTGCTGCACCTCGCCTTCCTTGTGGTGACGTTCTACGCCACCTCCGCGCTGTTCGTGGTGGTGATACTGGGGGCGGTCGCGCGGTACAACGGGTTCCGCATCCTGCCGCTGCTGGCCTACCTGCGGGAGGAACTGCTGATCGTGCTGGGCACCAGTTCATCCGAATCAGCGCTGCCCAGCCTGATGACCCGGATGGAAAACGCGGGCTGCGCGCCCTCCGTCGTGGGGCTGGTGGTGCCGATGGGCTATTCCTTCAACCTTGATGGCACCAACATCTACATGTCGCTGTCGGCCCTGTTCATCGCACAGGCGACGGACGTGCACCTGGGGCTGGGCCAGCAGGTCAGCCTGCTGCTGGTCGCCATGATCAGTTCCAAGGGGGCCGCCGGGGTCACGGGGGCGGGGTTCGTCACCCTTGCCGCGACGCTGGCGGTGGTGCCCGACGTGCCGGTGGCGGGCATGGGGCTGATCCTTGGCATTGACCGTTTCATGTCGGAATGCCGGTCGCTGACCAACATCATCGGCAACGCGGTGGCCACGATCGTGCTGGCCCGGTGGGAAGGCGCGCTGGATACCGACCGCCTTGCCGCCGCCCTGTCTGGCCGGATCAGCGACATGGACGCGGATACCCCGGTCATTGCCGGGGCGGACGACGCCCCGTTGGACAGTCCCGCGCGGGTGGTCCGGTCCCTGCCCCGTTCCTCCTGATACCCCTTTCGCCCCCATAGGTTGCACACCATGCCTGTTTTCAAGACCCAGACCGGCGCGCTGACCACCGCGCAGAGAATACGAAGCATTATTGCGGGGTCATCCGGAAATCTGATCGAATATTTCGATTGGTACGTCTATGCGGCATTTTCCATGTATTTTGCCCATGCCTTCTTTCCCAGAGGCAACCAGACGACGGAACTGCTGCGCAGTGCTGCTGTGTTCGCCATCGGTTTCCTCATGCGGCCGGTGGGCGGGTGGCTCATGGGGCTTATGGCGGACCGGCATGGACGGCGCGCGGCGCTGAGTGTCTCGATCATCGCCATGTGCGCAGGCTCGCTGGCCATTGCCGCGTGCCCGACCTACGACCGCATTGGCGTTGCGGCCCCGTGTGTGCTGCTGTTCGCGCGCCTGCTGCAGGGATTGAGCCTTGGGGGTGAATACGGGGCCAGCGCCACGTACCTGTCGGAAATCGCGCCACCCGCGCAGCGCGGGTTTTACGCCAGTTTCCAGTATGTCACGCTGGTGATGGGGCAACTGCTGGCGCTTGTGGTGCTGCTGGTGCTGCAGTTCGTGCTGCTCAGCCCGGCGCAGCTTGGGGCATGGGGCTGGCGCATTCCGTTCTGCATTGGCGCGCTGCTTGCACTGTCCATCCTGTGGTTCCGTCGCGGCATGGCGGAAAGCGAGCAGTTCAGTACGGCCAGCCATGACCACGCCGCCCATGGCGGCCTGCGCGTGCTGCTGCGCCACCCGCGCGAGGTACTGGGCGTATGCGGCCTGACGCTGGGGGGCACGGTCGCGTTCTACACCTTCACGATTTACATGCAGAAATACCTGGTCAACACGGCGGGGCTGAGCAAGGAGCAGTCCACGCTGGTCTCCACCGCGTCGCTGGTGATGTTCGCCATGGTCCAGCCCGCCTTTGGCGCGCTGTCGGACCGGGTGGGCCGCAGGCGGCTGCTGCTGTCGTTCGGCATTGTCGGCTGCCTTGCGACCGTGCCGCTCATGCAGGCGCTATCAAGCGTGCATTCCCCGCTGGCGGCCTTTGGCCTGGTGACGGCGGCGCTGGTCGGGATTTCGGGCTATACCTCCATCAACGCGGTGGTAAAGGCCGAACTGTTCCCCACCCGCATCCGCGCGCTGGGGGTGGCGCTGCCCTATGCGCTGACCGTTTCGGTCTTTGGCGGCACGGCGGAATACGTGGCCCTGTGGTTCAAGCAGATCGGGCATGAAGGATTGTTCTACTGGTACGTGACCGGCTGCATCGCCTGTTCGCTGCTGACCGTGCTGTTCGTGCTGCCCGGGCATGATCGCATTACGGACGAGCACTAATTGACAGAAGTTTTTGACGCCGCCTTTTTCCAGACAGGCGGCGTTCTCCTGAAGCTTTTTGAAAAAAGCTTCACCAAAAACTTCTTCAGTGGATATGCATGAGATTACGCAGGAAGCCGGGCAGCAGCATGGCATAGGGGTTCACATGCACCGCCGGGTTATCCATCGGTCCCGTGACCTGGTAGGTGGCGGAGACGACCCCCCCGTTCTTTTCAGGGCTGAACAGCCAGCCCAGCAGGCCCGGCAGATGCCCCGGCGCGGCGTTCACGGCAAAGGCGGGGATGATGGTGCCATCCAGATTGAGCGTCTTCTTCTCAAGGTTCACATCCCCTGACACCGTGGCCCCGAGCGATGCATTGCTGACCAGCCCGTCGGCAATATGGACGTTGCCCTCATCCAGCGTAACCGGCGCATCCAGTTGCTCGACCTGGAAGCTGGGCGCGTGCGGCGCGCGCAGCCAGCCGTAGATCGAGGCATTGTTGGCCATGCGCACCACCGCCGGCACGTTGCGCAGCCTGAACGGCCCCATATGCACCTTGCCCGCGAAAGGCGCGGTCGCGACACTGTCGTCAAAGCTGCCGGTAATGTCGGTGACACCGCCCTGCATCTCGTCAGTGACCTTCATGTCCTGCAACAGCGCGCCAAGGCTGGCCACATGCACGTCCAGCACGCGCGTATTGCCCTTCGGGTCCAGGTGCGCCGTGGCCGCCACCGGCCCCTCGACCGTCATGACGCCGCGCGTCAGGCGCACGCCATCGGTTTCCAGATGGCTGTGCACGTTCGTCAGCACATCCTTCTGGCTGTAATACAGGGTCTGGGCATCGACATTCAGGTTCCACCGGCGGCCCGGCGGTCCCTTCACGCGCCCGCTGGCCATTTCGGGCACATGGTAGCCGGTGCTGCCCTGCTGTGTCGCTGGCCTGGCGGAAGCCGGGCTGTCCGGCGTGGTCTGGAACGACACCAGCGGCGACAGGTCCAGCACCTTTGCCGCCACATTCACCCCGATCGGGTCATTTTCACGCGCCGGCAGCATGACCGAGGCATTGCCCATCGACCGGCCGACATGGAACCCACGCAGGATCAGGCGGCGCGCGACACCAGATGCGGTCTCGGCATGGCCATCAATCAGCAGGTCGGGGCCTACGGCGCGGATATTCTCGATGCTGGAGATCTGGCCATGGTCAAGATCCAGTTCGACCGAGGCATTCGCTTCCTGCCCCGCCTTCTTGGACCAGATGGGGATGTTCAGCGCCGCGCGGTCAAGGTCGAGGTCGATATTGACCTGCGCCCTGCCGCCCGCGAAGCGGTCGTAATCTACATCCAGCTGGGCGCTGCCGGCAAAATGCTCGCCCATCTCGAACCCCGCGCGGCGCACGCCCTCAGGGGTGACATGCCCCTGCAGGCTGGCGCTTTCCACCGCGTGGACCATCGGGCCGTTACGGAAATCCATGGTGTAGATCACGCTGGAGGGAATGCCCGCCAGCACCCCGGTCCCCTGCAGCAGCAGGCCGTTGATCGTGGCGTCAATGCCAAGGCTGCCGTTATCGAGCGGCCTGCCCACCACCACATTGCCCAGATGCACCTGCGCAAGGTCGGTATGGCTGCGCAGGTCGATCTGGTCCAGCCGCACATGCGCGTCCAGCGGCAGGGCGATATGCAGCGACACATTGGCCCGGCCCACAGGGTGCGTGAACGACATGGGATGGCGCGAAAGCACATTGAGCCGGGGTTCGGCCAGCAGCGCCAGCACGTCGCGCGCATTGCCCAGCAGGGTGACGTTGATGTCGCCCACCTGCACCTTTTCATTCAGGCCCGTGATCCGCATGGAGCCGGGGCCGACCTCGATCCGGCCCGTGCCCGTGGCGTCCACGTGCCGGTCCGCAAGGTCCACCAGCTGGTAGGCATGGCCAAAGCGGATCATGATCTGATCCGGGCCATCAAAGGTCAGGTGGGCGTCCATGTCATGCATGGGCGGGATGGGGCGCAGCCAGTGCAGTTCCATCTGGTCCGCGTCAATCGTCCCCCCCAGCGAGACAAGGTCCAGCCCGCCCCAGCCCCTGTGGCTGGCCAAGCCCATGTTGACCTGCATTGCCTGCACATGCCCCTGCGGGATGTTCTGCGTAACCCACCGCCGCGCGCCCTTCATCGCGCGCGGAGGCCAGAAATCACCCAGTGTCGCGAAATCCAGCGACCGCGCGCGCGCGTCCACATCCACCTGCGCCGCCTTCGGGTCCAGCAGGGATGTCGATTTCAGGTCCGCCGTGGCGTCCAGCGTGGGGCCGCTGCCATCATCGGTTGCATGGCCCGGCGCGCGCAGGTGCAGTTCCAGCCGCTTCAGCATGACATGCAGCGGGCCATCGAACGGCGCGTTGGGTGGCCCCGCCCCCAGCGAGCCGACAAGGTCGGCCTCGCCTTCCCCCACCAGGAACTGCCCCGCCTTGCGGGTCGTGACCTTCCCGTTGCCCGCATCAAGGTGCAGCGCGAATTCGCGCGGCATGAGGAAGGGAACATCGCGCGCGCCCCCGTCCCGGAAGGCGACCTGCAACTGCCCGCCCACGGGCAGGCCAAGCGGCTCCACCTCCTTTTGTCCCGGCGCGAAGGCGGCGGGGCTGATCGGGTCAAGCTGCAGGGTCCAGTTGATCTGGCCGGGGCCGGCATGTTCGCCCGTGCCATGCACCACCAGCCGTTCGCCATTGCCCTCCAGCCCGAGGCGGACATCACCCGTCACCCCCTTCCGCCCGGAATCGGTCACGACCTTCAGCCGGGCATCGGCTTCGCCCAGCCGCCACGTGCGCCCGGTCATGCGGTCGGCAAAATTGACGTGGGTGTCGGATATGACGGCCTGCCGCAGCGCCGTCAGGTCCACGGGGGCGGGTTCTTCGGGTTTCCGCGCGGAATAAGGCGTGTCCGGGCCAAGGTCGAGGCCGAATTTGCCTTCCCTGTTGCGTGCAAGCTTCAGCCGCCCGTGGGATGCCGAGAGTTCCAGTATCCGCACGCTGCCATGGAACAGCGCCGGGCTGTCCAGCGTCAGGCGGCCACGGCGCAGGGTATCGGCCATCTGCCCGTCACGGCGCTGGATCCGCACGTCCTCCACCCATATCACCAGCGGGGCGCGCAGCCCCTCATGCACGGCGTTCCAGCCCATGCGCACATGCCCCGCCGACAGGGTGCCGATGATGTCCTCATGCTTCAGCCCATGCGCGACCGGCAGCGGCATGAGCAGGCTGACCACCGGCGTCACATCCAGCGGCCCCGCGGAAAGCCGCACCGTCAGCACAAGCAGCAGCACGGCGGGCAGCGTAATGCACAGCAGCACCAGCCAGATCACCACGCGCCCGGCCGCCATCACCGCGCGACGCACGCGGCTGGGACTGGGGCTGGACACGGGTTCCGGCGCGGGGGAGGGTTGCCCTGCTTCCGTCATGCCACCCACGCCATGCCACCATGCGGGCCTGCATGATTTTCCAGCCCCTTAACGGAACTTTCCCCATGGACCAGCCTGCCCTGCCCCCCTTCGTGCCGCACCCTTCGTGGTGTGGCTGCACATGGCCCCATGCCGCCGATACGCGCGCGGCGCGCATCCTGCGTGAAAACCTGGCGGATGCCTGCGCGCGCGCGGGCCTGCCCGCTATCGCCAGCCTGCCCGAACTGGGGCCATTGCTGGATGCGGTGGGGGGAAACAGTCCCTACCTGTCCGACCTGGTGCTGCGCGACACGGTGGCCTTTGCCGGGCTGCTGGCCGATGGGCCGGATGTGTGCGTGCGCCGGATCCTGTCGGGACTGGACGCCCTGCCGCCCGATACCGCCCGCGCTGAGGTCATGGCAGCATTGCGCGTGGCCAAGCGGCAGGCGGCGCTGGCCATTGCGCTGGCCGATATCGGCGGCGCATGGACGCTGGAGCAGGTCACCCTGGCGCTGAGCCAGCTGGCCGAGAACGCGCTGGGGGCAGCGGTCAGACATCTGCTGCTGCATGCGCATGACACCGGGCGACTGCGCCTGCGTAACCCCGAAACCCCGTGCCGGGGCAGCGGCTTCGTGGTTCTGGCAATGGGGAAGCTGGGCGCGCGGGAACTGAACTACTCCTCGGACATAGACCTGATCATCCTGTATGACCCGGACCGTCACCCCGGCAACGGGGAACTGCGGCATACCTTTGTGCGCATGACTAGCGATCTTGTCACGCTTATGGAAGCGCGTGATGCAAATGGTTACGTATTCCGCATGGACCTGCGGCTGCGTCCCGACCCGTCCGCCACGCCTGCCGCCGTGTCCTTTCCCGCCGCCATCCAGTATTACGAAAGCATGGGCCGGACGTGGGAACGCGCGGCCATGACCAAGGCCCGGCCGGTCGCGGGGGACATCACGGCGGGGCGCCATTTCCTTAAAAGCATTCATCCGTTCGTATGGCGTCGCCATCTGGATTTCGCGGTCATTGACGATCTGCATGACATGAAAGCACGGATCGACCGCCACCGTAACGCGGGACATGCCAACCTGGGCAGCCTGCCGCCCGAATTCATCCGCGATCCCGACGCCGCCACGGGCTGGTTGCTGGGGCAGAACGTCAAGCTGGGACAGGGCGGCATACGCGAGGTCGAATTCGTGGCCCAGGCGCTGCAACTGGTATGGGGCGGCAGGCGGCCCGAACTGCGCGACCCCACCACGCTGGGGGCATTGCGCAGGCTGCGCCGCGCCGGCCTGCTGGAACGTGAACAGGCCGCAATACTGGCCCGCAATTACCGCATGCTGCGGCAGGCCGAGCACCGGCTGCAGATGCGCATGGACCACCAGACCCATACCCTGCCGGACACGCATGACGGATTCGCGCGCTTCGCGACCTTCATGCTCGCGCCGGATGCGGGCAGCCTTGCCTGTGGCATGCTGTCGGTCATGCAGCGTTCGCGCCGCAGCTTCGACCTGCAGTTCGCCGAAAGTGACGCCCCGGACCTGACCATCGCCCCCGAGGACGCCGACGCCGCCGACAGGCTGCTGGAACAGGGTTTCCCGGCAGCCGACATCAACGACGCCCTTGTCATCCTGAACAGGTGGGACGGCAACCGGCTGCGCGCGCTGCGTTCGGACCGGGCGCGCAAGCTGCTGCGCCGACTGCTGCCCGCCATCATGGCGGAAATCGGCAAGCGCCGGCAGCCGCTGACCGTGCTGCGGCGGTTTGACGCGCTGCTGGAACGCCAGTGGGCGGGGGTGCAGTTCCTGTCGCTGCTGGAACGCAATCCCGCGCTGATCCACCGCATTGTCACGGTGCTGGACTGCGCGCCGTTCCTGGCGGACCACCTGGCGCAGACGCCCTCCGCGCTGGACGGCCTGCTGGACATGGATGGCGGCCCCGGCGCGCTGGGCACGGTCACGGCGCTGGTGCGGCGGCATGTCGCGGGCGCACGGTCGGCCGAACAGGTCCTGCCGGTCCTGCGCGGGCTTGTCTGTGGCGAGGAATTCCGCCTGTCGGTCGCCCGCCTTGAACACCGCATGAGCGAGGAACGCGCCGCCCGCGCGCGCACCGCCATGGCGGAAACGGTGATACGCGGCCTGCTGCGCGTCGTCAGCGCCGAACACAGGCGCCGTCACGGCACGGTGCCCGGCGGGGCCATGGCGGTCGTGGCGCTGGGCAAGGCGGGATCGTGCGAAATGATGCCGGGATCGGACCTTGACCTCATGCTGGTGTTCGACCACCCGGCCGATGCCGGGGAAAGCGTCGTGCCCGCCACCACGCCCGCCGATGGCATGACGCCGCGCCCGCTTGCGGCGGGTACGTATTATGTCCGGCTGGCGCATGCCTTTGTCGCGGCCCTGACCGCGCCGGGGCGCGAGGGACCACTGTACGAGGTGGACATGCGGCTGCGCCCTTCGGGGTCCAAGGGGCCGGTTGCCGTCTCGCTGCCCGCGTTCCGCCGCTACCATGCGGAATCCGCATGGACATGGGAACGCATGGCCCTGACGCGCGCCCGTGTCGTGGCGGGACCGCCCGCCCTGCGCGCCGAACTGCGCGCGGCCATCGCCACGGCACTGGGCCACGGCGCCCGGACCCCGCGCGAGCATGGCCAGATCGTGCATGACGTGCGCCACATGCGTGAACGCCTGGCGCGTGAACACCCCGCCACCAGCCCGTGGGACACCAAGCGCAGGCGCGGCGGGCTTATGGATGTGGAATTCATCGCCCAGGGGTTGCAGCTTCTGGCCACCGATCCCGCCTGCCGCAGCCAGTCCACCCGTCTGGCCCTGCTACGTCTGGCGCAGGCGGGCGATATCACGGACGCCGATGCCCGCCTGCTGCGCCGCGCCGACCTGTTCTGGCGCGCGCTGCAAGGGCTGATCCGCATCATATGCGGCAGCGAGGTGCCCGATACCATTCCCCCCGCCAGCCTTGAAATCCTGACCGGGGAATTCCGCGTGGCGGACGCGGACAGGCTGCTGGCGCGCATGGACCGCATGGCCGCCAGTGTCAGGGAAGCATTCGGCCGCCTGCTACCGCCCGCCCCGGACACAGAAACGCGGGCGACGCATGGCGGCAGTTCCCCGACAGGGCAAGGCAGTGCATGATCGTCCCCACGACAATGCTGCGTGCGTCCCCCCATGGGCGGGGCGCATGCACCCAGATCAGCAAGGCAGGCCATGAGCAACCCGATACCCCCCTTTCCCGAACCCGGCAGCGCCGTTCCCGATTTCAGCATGCCCGCAAGCCATGGCCGCACGGTCAGCCTGCATGCGCTGCTGGGCCATCCGTTCGTGCTGTATTTCTATCCCAAGGCCAACACGTCAGGCTGTACCAAGGAAGCATGTGAGTTCGAGGCCGCGCTGGCCGACCTGCACAAAGACGGCGTGAATGTCATTGGCGTTTCACGCGACGGGATGCCCGCGATCGAAAAATTCGCAGCCGACCACAACCTGACCTTTCCCCTTGCATCCGACAGCGATGGCAGGGTGACCGAGGCCTATGGGGTATGGGTGGAAAAATCGATGTATGGCCGCAAATACATGGGCATCGAACGCGCGACCTTCCTGGTCGATGCCACCGGCCACCTGGTGCAGGCGTGGCGCAAGGTCAAGGTCACGAACCACGTCGCCGCCGTGCGCAAGGCCATTGCGACCCTGACGCTACAGGCGGCCACCGGCGGCTAGGTCAGTAATACGGCCGTCCCGGCCCACCATAGGGGCCATATACCACCATGGGCGGCGGGGGCGGCGGCGGGGCGTAATAGACCACTGGCGGGGCCGGACGGTAATACACCGGCGGCGGAGGGGGCGGCGGCCCATAGGCGTCAACCATCGCACCCGCCACGGCGCCGCCGACAAGGCCGCCCACCAGGCCGCCGACAAACGCATCGCCACCACCACCGTGACGGCCGTAAGCATGCGCCTGCGGGGCGGCGGCCGCCAGCCCGGCAAGCACCACAAGCCCTGCTGCGATCCGTCCTGTATTCTTCATCAACCTGTTCCCGTTACTGGTCCGATCCGGCAGGGAACGCATCCCCGCCGGAATCGGTTAGACAGCACCGCGATGGCGATTTACGGGCAGGGTCCGCCCTTTTCATGCCATAAAGCGGACCGGGCCGGGTCCGTATCAGGGATGGGCCGCGTGCAGTTCCTTCAGCCCGGACGGGACGGTGAACACGCTTTCATCCTGCGGCGTGCGCGCAAGGGAGGCGGCTTCGACCATCACCTTGCCATCGCGGATGACCTCCATCATCACGCCGTCATCGGTGTAGCAGATCTCGCTCGAACGCTGGTCGGTATCCTGTGTCTGCCACAGGGCGCAGGGAACGCCCGCAACCTTCGACACGCCGGTGCGCAGCCACGTGCCCTGCGCGCGCTGGCCCATCTGCACATTGGCCGCCCCCGGCGCCGGGATGACCGTCTTGACCTTCTGCCCGGGGTTTACCACCGTCAGGGTCCCGGCATGGTAGTCGGTAATCATGTAGGTGGCGGCATTGGCGGGGTCCACGCGCTGCATCATGCGGCTGGCGGACCAGCGCATGCGCTGGCTCATGACCGCGCTCGTGTCATGGGGGGGATAGATGGTGTAGGTCACGTCCACGTCCACCTGCGGGGTGACATAGGGACTCTGGGGATCGGGGTCGGCGGCGGATGCGCGGCCCATTATCCCGGCCACCAGCATACAGGCCACCAGCGCGGCCCGGCGGCCACCATGCGCAAATCGTGTCACTTCATGTCATCCTTGAAAAAACTGGCCCTGGACCGGACGGCGTCAGCCTCCCTTCCCGTCCGCATCCTTGCGCGTGGACGGCGTGCCGGGCGGGGGGGGCGGGTCGATCTTGCGGTAACCCTCGGGCGGCTGGAACATGCTGTCGGGGATCGGGGCGTACACCACCTTCGTCGCCTCCAGCCGGCCCTTCAGCCCGTCGCCATCCACGCCGATTTCCTGCAGCACCACGCCGTCATCGGTCACGCAGGCGGTGGCACTGCCCTGATCGGTCGTCACATCCCACTGCGTGCAGGGCACGCCCGCCACGGTGGCGCTGCCCTTGCGCGAAAACGTCATGGACAGGTCGAGCAGGAAGGGATTGCGGATGCCATAGCGGGCATCAAGCTGGCTGTACACCTTCTGCGGGTTGATGATGATCGTGACCTGGCGGCTCATGCGGTTGAGGATCGTCTCGCCCATGCCCTGCGGGCTGTCGATTCGCATCAGGCCGCCATTATAGGCGAACCATGTCCGCACCGCCTTGGGTTCGGGCACGCCATCGGGCTGCACGTTATAATCCACCTGCACGTCACGGGTGGGGGTCAGCGGGGGGTGAACGCTGGAAGGGTCCACCGCCCGCGCGGCGGGAATGTCGCAGCCGGACGCGACCCCTGCCGCCAGCACCGCAATACCCGGCCACAGCACGCCCGTCCTTGTCCGCTGCCATCGCGGGCGGGCCGTTCCATGCTTCATCGTGATTTCCCTTTCATCTGCCAAGACGGAACCCCGCATGGCCGGTCGTGTCAACCACCCGCCGCCCGTCACGTGCGCAGGGCGCGAATGGCGGCCTGCAGGTCCGTTACGCGGTCATTCCCAATCCATGCCGCCTGTCGCCCCACCGCCTGCCCCAGCTGGCGCATGTAGTCCCGCGCCGGGATTTCCACCCCGCCAAAGCTGGACAGGTGATCGGTGCCGAACTGGGTATCCAGAACGTGGAATCCCCCCAGCTTCAGGCGCGCGACAAGGTGGACAAGCGCGACCTTGGAGGCATCGCGCATGCGGCTGAACATGCTTTCGCCAAAGAACGCCTGCCCGATCGCAACACCATACAGGCCGCCCACCAGCCGGCCTTCGTGCCGGACCTCCACGCTATGGGCATGACCCATGTCATGCAGCGCGCAGAACAGGGTGCGGATGCGTGGGCTGATCCATGTGGTCTCCCGCCCCGGTGCCGGTTCGGCGCAGCCATCCATGACGGCGGGGAAGTCCTGGTCCGTCGCCACCGCAAAGCGCGCCGACAGCACCGTGCGCATGAGCCTGCGACTGACATGGAACCCGTCCAGCGGCAGGATACCGCGCATTTCGGGACAGAACCATTCCAGTTCATCCGACCCGGCATCCGGCGCCATGGGAAACAGCCCGGCCATGTAGGCGCGCAGCATAAGTTCCGGCGTAACGGGAACCCTCCCTTGACCCGCCATGTTCTTAGGATAACCCTTTTCGCATGCCTTGATGGGCATGACGCCCCATGGCATGCCCGCCTGTCAGGAGAAACCACCCCATATGTCCGATACCCGTCCCCGCGTATTGCTGACCCAGCGCCAGACCACCCCGGTCATGCAGCGCATTGAACAGAGCTTTAACATACCCACGGTACCAGACCAGCAGATGACAACGCGCGAACTGCTGGATGCGGCGCGCGCCTTCCAGCCGCAGGCGATCATGACCGCCACCGGGCTGCCGCTGCGGGGCAGTGACGTGCTGCTGTTGCCGGACAGTGTGAAGGTGGTGGCCACGGTCAGCGTCGGCACCGACCACCTGGACATTCCCGCCCTGCATGCGCGCGGCATCGTTGTGACCAACACGCCCGACGTGCTGACCGAATGCAATGCGGACATGGCCATGCTGCTGATGCTGGCGGCGGCGCGGCGGGCCAGCGAATACGGCGCGCTGATGCGCAGCGGCTGGGGCCGGTCGCTGGCCATGGACGAACTGCTGGGCACGCGCATAAGCGGCAAGCGGCTGGGCATTGTCGGCATGGGCCGCATTGGCCGGGCGGTGGCGCAGCGGGCGCGCGGCTTCGACATGAAGGTGATGTATTCCAACCGCCGCCGCCTGCCGTCCGACCAGGAAGCGGGTGCAACCTATTTCAGCACCGTGGCCGACATGCTGCCGCATTGCGACATCCTGAGCCTGCATATGCCCGCAAGCCCGCAAACCGATGGCATGATCAACGCCAGCCTGCTGTCGCGCCTGCCGCGCGGGGCGATCTTCATCAATGCGGCGCGCGGGGCGCTGGTGGATGAGGACGCGCTGGTCGACGCCCTGCGCAGCGGCCAGCTTGCCGCCGCCGGGCTGGATGTCTACCGCAACGAACCCAATCCCGACCCGCGCCTCCTTGAACTGCCCAACGTGTTCCTGACCCCGCATGTCGGCAGCGCGACGGTGGAAACGCGCACCGACATGGGCATGATGGCGGTGGACAATGTGGAAGCGGTGCTGGCGGGCCGCGACGCGCTGACGCCGGTCACGGCCTGATCCGGCGCGATGACAGGAAGGACAGGGTCATGATCGGGCTGCCTGGCGTATTCGTGGTGTTCGCACTGATTACGGTGCTGCTGCAGTATCTTGTGCCCCGTTTTCACGGGGTGCTGGATACGCTGCTGGCTTTTTACGCGCTGTTCGCGCTGGTGGCCGCCTTTATCGAACTGCGCGCCCATCCGAAGCCTGCGCCAGCCGCGTCCGACAGACCGGCCTGACCGGCTGGGGGGTGTCTGGGCTGGCTTTTCAACCAGCCCCCAGAAACCGTCCTGTCGCCTTCAGCTTTCGCGCACCTGCGCTGCCGCATGGGCCTTCATGTCCATCGCGGTGCGGCGGACTTCGGGGCCGTATTCACGTTCCAGCCTGCGGATGGTGAAATGCGCCTGCGCCACGGCGCGGTAATGCGACAGGAACGCCACATTCAGCGACGCCCCGCACAGCGCGCCCGCCACCGGCATCATCTGCAACGCGAATTTGCGCGACAGGCCCAGCCCGTAATGGGTCGCGACCTCGCTGACCAGCATGACGACGGGGCGGCCACGCAGCATGGCGCGGGCGGAGAAATAGCCCAGTTCGCTGTCCTCGCCCTGCCCCTTTGCCGCGCCAAAGGGGAAGGCGCGCAGGGCGAACACTTCCAGGCAGGCGACGCGCGCGTCCTCGCGCGACAGGTCTTCACCCTGCTCACGCGCGATGCGGGCGATTTCACGCATGATGGTCAGGGTGGTGAAGCCCACATCGGCCACCAGGCCCGGCAGGCCGGTAAAGCCCCCCACGGCACCCGATACCGTGACGGCGGCCTTCAACGCCGGGTCGCGCCACCCCGCGCCGCCATCGGGGGTGGCCGATACATCATGGGGGCGGTCCATGCCCACAACCGCAAGGTCGAACGCGCGCCTGATCGCGGTTTCCGCCGTGGCCTGCAGGCGGGCCTGCAACCCCGGCGCCAGGCCCAGCGTGCGCATGCCCAGCATGGCCGCCTGCCCCACGGCGCCCCCCATGAGGTCGGCAAGGCGCACCAGCACGCCGCGCCCTGATTCAACCCGTTCCAGCGCCTGCTGGAGTTCCGTGATACACGCGCTGTCCAATGTCAGCGGCGCCAGTTCGTTTGAGGAACCTGCACTCATTACAATGCCCTTCGCCTGATCTTCCGTACCTTCACGGACCGGTCGCGCCATGCCCGCCATAAGGACAGGGCATGGGAAACCGCCCGCAACACCCATGCGGCAGTTCCCACCGTTTCAGCACCATGGCGGCGTTCTTGCAACGTGCGTCGCCATGGCTGCTGCCATGAAACGTGGCATGTCCCTAGCTGTTCCAGCCACCCATCCGGCACAGATGCGCCCAGTGCGAGTCCGAAACCGGCACGACGGACAGGCGCGACTGACGGATCAGCGCGAGATCCGCAAGGTCCGGATCAGCCTTCATCGCCGCCAGCGTGACCGGATGCGGCACCGGGCCGACCGCGCGCACGTCAACGCAGACCCATTTGCCATCCGCCGCCGTGGGGTCGGGATAGGCTTCGCGCACGACCTCCACCACGCCCACGATCTCACGGCCCACGTTGGAGTGGTAGAAAAAGGCCCGGTCGCCCGCCTTCATCGCCATGAGGTTTTTCTTCGCCTGGTGGTTACGCACGCCGGTCCACGGTTCAATATCGTTTTCGACCTGCTCGGACCATGAAAAGGCCTCAGGCTCGGACTTGATCAGCCAGTACGCCATGACCGTCTTTTTACTCCACCCGAAGCCCATCACGAAAAACTGAACGGAACGGACGGATCACCACGCTCTCGAACAGGTCAACCTTTGCGTACGGGTCCTCCACCGCGAATCCCTCGGCTGCGGCGCGGTCGGCCACGTCCACCACCAGCAGGCTGCCACAGGGGCGGTTTTCCGCGTCCAGCAGCGGGCCGCCATGGACGATGTGACGCTTCCAGCGTTCCAGATACGCAAGGTGGCGTTCACGCGTCGCCTTGCGGGTTTCCAGGCTGGCGGGCTTGTCGGTGCAAATGATCGCAAACAGCATGTTTTCTCCTCCTGCAGGCCGACCGTACCATGATGGGACAGGACTGGCCGTGTCTTTTTTAACGCGATAGTGTAGAGCAGGAAAACGCCAGCCCCCACCCATGCAGGGGTGATGGCATGGATTTCTTGACCGTTTTCATTGCAGGGACAGGTGCCCCGGGCACGGATGGATCAACCTTGAACGCAACGCAGAGCCTTACCGCACGAACCGGTAACCTTTTTCACCGTTACGCCAACCCCGGCCGTTTCCTGCGTATGGGGGCGAAGCTGCAGCCATGGCTGACATGGCCCGCGCTGGCGCTATCCATTGCCGGAATCGTGTGGGGGCTGTTCTTCTCCCCCGCCGACTGGCAGCAGGGCGACAGCGTGCGCATCATGTATGTCCATGTGCCGACCGCATGGCTTGCATCGTCCGGTTACATGGCGCTGGCGGTCTGCTCGCTGCTGTCGCTGGTCTGGCGGCATCCGCTGGCGGACCTCGCGGCAGTGGAAATCGGTCCGGTGGGGGCGTCCATCACCGCTGTCTGCCTTGCCACCGGGTCGCTGTGGGGCAAGCCGATGTGGGGCACGTGGTGGGTGTGGGACGCGCGCCTGACCTCCGTGCTGGTGCTGTTTTTCCTGTACCTGGGCCATATCGCGCTGATCCGTGCGTTTGACGAACCGCAGCGCGGCTATCGCGCCGCCGCCATACTGGGGCTGGCGGGCGCTGTTGACCTGCCGATCATCAAGTTCAGCGTACAGTGGTGGAACACCCTGCACCAGCCCGACAGCATCACGGTTACGGGGGCGCCGACCATGTCCACCTCCATGCTGTGGCCGCTGGGGCTGACCACGCTGGGCTTCACGCTGGGCTTTGGCGCGATCGTGCTGGCCCGCCTGCGCGCATCGGTCATGGAAAGCCGCATCCGCACGATCCTGGCCGCCAACCGTGGCCGCCAGTCCGCCAATCCCGCCCCCAAGCCTGACAGTGCCGCCGTATGACCCACCTGCCCTATATCCTGGCCGCCTATGGCCTGACGCTTGGCGTTGCGACGGTCCTGTCCGTCAACGCCGCCATCCGCCTGCGTACCGCGCGCAGGCGCCTGGCCGCCATTGAACAGCCCCGGACACGCCAGCCGTCATGACCCGCAAAAGCCGACGCCTGTGGCTGGTGGTGGCGTGCATGATCGGACTTGGTTCCGCTGCCGCGCTGACGCTGAACGCCTTCTCATCCAATATCGTCTTCTTCATGGCCCCGTCGCAGGTCCATGCCAAGCCGCCCCCGGCCGACCGCACCATCCGCCTTGGCGGCATGGTCGTGGCCGGTAGCGTACACCGCGAAACGGTGAAGGATTCACCCGTCAACCTGTTTGACGTGACCGACGGGCAGGCCGCCGTGACCGTGCGGTACGAAGGCATCCTGCCCGACCTGTTCCGCGAGGGGCAGAGCGTGGTCGCCGTGGGCACCGTCAATCCCGACGGCACCTTCCGCGCCAGCGAGGTGCTGGCCAAGCATGACGAGACCTACATGCCCAAGGAAGTGGCCGAGGAACTGCGCCGCAGCGGCAAGTGGGACCCCCGCTTCGGCAAGGCCCCGGACGCGGCAAGCTGGAACACCATGACGGCTGCCGACACGAAAAAACCGGCCACCCAGACACCTGACGGAAACTGACATCCGATAATGAACCCGGAACTTGGAAATTTTGCGCTGGCGCTGGCATGCTGCATGGCCGCCGGACAGGCCATCCTGCCCCTGATCGGGGCCAACCGGCGTGACGCCCGCCTGATGGCGCTGGCCCCGGCGCTGGCGGTGGGGCAGATGATCGCGCTGATCACCTCCTTTGCGTGCCTGATCCACGCCGCCATCACCAATGACTTTTCCGTGCAGAACGTGGCCGCCAACAGCGCGGTCAGCAAGCCGCTGCTGTACAAGATCACCGGCGTATGGGGCAATCACGAGGGATCGGTCCTGCTGTGGGCGATGATCCTGTCCATCTGCGGTGGCGCGGTGGCGCTGTTCGGCCGCAACCTGCCCTCCGCGCTACAGGCGCGCGTGATCGCGGTGCTGGGCGGGGTTGCCGCAGGGTTCGAACTGTTCTGCCTGACCACGTCCAACCCCTTTGCCCGCGTGTGGCCCGCCCCGCTGGACGGGCAGGGCATGAACCCGCTGCTGCAGGACCCCGGCCTCGCGTTCCATCCGCCCATTCTCTACACCGGGTATGTGGGCTTTGCCGTGCCCTTCGCCTTTGCCATCGCCGCCCTGATCGAAGGAAGGGTCGATGCGGCATGGGGCCGGTGGGTGCGGCCATGGGCGGTGGCGGCGTGGTGCTTCCTGACCTGCGGCATCGCCATGGGGTCGTGGTGGTCGTACTACGTGCTGGGCTGGGGTGGCTACTGGTTCTGGGACCCGGTGGAAAACGCATCGCTGATCCCGTGGCTGACGGGCACGGCGCTGGTGCATTCGGCCATCGTGGTGGAAAAGCGCGAGGCGCTGAAGATCTGGACCGTGCTGCTGGCGATCGGCACGTTCTCGTTCTCGTTGTCCGGCACATTCCTTGTGCGTTCGGGTATCCTCAATTCCGTGCATGCCTTCGCCAACGACCCGGCGCGTGGCGTGTTCATCCTTGGCCTGCTGGCGCTGGTCATTGGCGGGTCGCTGCTGCTGTTCGCCATCCGCGCCCCGCAACTGACCACCGGCGGCCTGTTTTCGCCCGTATCGCGTGAAGGGCTGCTGGTCCTGAACAACATCCTGCTGTGTTCCATCTGCGCGGTGGTGCTGACGGGCACGATGTATCCGCCGTTCATGTCGCTGCTGTTCGGCAAGACGATTTCAGTCGGCAAGCCGTTCTTTGACGCAACCACCATACCGCTGGCCATACCGCTCATGGTGTTCATGGGCTTTGGGCCGATGGTGCCATGGAAACGGGCGCAGATGTGGCCGGTGCTGCGCCGCCTGTGGTGGGCGGCCTGTGTTGCGCTGCTGGCGCTGATTGTCGCAACCTTCCGGATGCGTGACATCCTGGCGGTGCTGGCGACGGCGACTGCCGTGTGGGTGATCTGTTCCAGCATTACCGATATTACCGAACGCCTGCGCCTGTTCCGCCAGCCACTGGCGCAGAGCTGGCAGCGCGCGCGCAGCCTGCCGCGCGCGGTGTTTGGCGCGGCCCTGGCCCATGCCGGTGTCGGGATCGTCGTGCTGGGCATTGCCGGGATGTCGCAGGCGGCGCATCGGATTGTGGAAGTGCATGTGGGCGAGAGCGAGATGCTGGCCGGTGACAGCTGGACCCTGACCGACGTGCACCCGGCCCAAGGCCCGAACTACAGCGCGCTGGTCGCGACCATCGAGGTCCGCCACAATGGCAGGCTGATCACGACGCTGCATCCCTCCAAGCGCACCTTCGCCAGCCAGCACCAGACCACGACGGAAGTGGCGATCCACACCAACCTCATGGCCGATATCTACGGTGTGCTGGGTGACAGGCATGGCGATGACGCCAACCCGACCTATGTGCTGCGCCTGCATTACAACCCGCTGGCACCGTGGATGTGGCTGGGCGGGCTGATCATGGCCTTTGGCGGCGCGCTGTCGCTGTCCGACCGGCGCGTGCGCGTGGGCGCGCCCCGCCGGGCGAAAACCGTTGACGTGGTGGTGGCGCAATGAGCGGCCAGCCTGCCTCCCCCACCCGTCGCCGCCTGCTGATGGCGGCCCCGCTGGTTGTGGCCGGCGGGGTGGGCGTGGGGTTCTGGCGCATGCTGTCGGGCATGACAAAGGGATCGTTCGACCCGCATGACATCCATGCCCCGGCGCTGAACCGTCCCGTGCCGGATTTCGCCCTGCCGGACCAGGCGCCGGGACAGGGCTTTTCCGCGCAGGACCTGCGTGCGCTGAAATCCCCGGTGCTGGTGAACTATTTCGCATCGTGGTGCATTCCATGCGTTGCCGAAATGCCGGTGCTGAACGCATTGAAGGAACGCCTGCCGATCTGGGGCATTGCGTATAAGGACAAGCCCGAACATGCGCTGGGCTTCGTGCAGCGCGCGGGCAACCCCTATGCCCGCATCGCCGCCGACCGCGACGGGCTGGCCGCGATCGACTGGGGCGTGTCCGGCGTGCCGGAAACCTTCCTGATCGGCCCCGGCGGGGTGATCCGCTGGCATACGGCCTCGCCCATTACCGAAACCATGATTACCAACACGATCATGCCGCTGGCGGACAGCCTGAAGCCATGAAGACACATTCCCTGCGCCATTACGGCGTGATCGCCCTGCTGGCCTGCCTGCTGTTTGCCCCGTTTGTGGCGATGGCGGTGGATGACCCGTCGGAAATGCTGCCCGACCCAGCGCAGGAACAGCGCGCCGAGGCGATCGGGTCGCAGTTGCGCTGCCTTGTGTGCCAGAACGAATCGATCGAGGACAGCAGCGCCGACCTGGCCCGCGACCTGCGCCATGTGGTGCGCGAACACGTGGCCAGGGGCGAAAGCAACCGGCAGATCATGGACTGGATGGTCAACCGCTATGGAAACTTCATCCGCCTGAAACCACCGCTGACCATCGGCACGCTGCTGCTGTGGGTCATGCCGCTGCTGGCGCTGTGCATTGGCACAGGCGTGGCGTGGTGGACATTCCGCAGGCCCCGCACGGTAACGCCCACGCCCCTGACGGACGAGGAACGCCGCCGTCTGTCCGACCTGACCGAAACACGCTGAGAGTCTCATGATCTGGATTGGTATTTGCCTGCTTGGCGTGATCGCGCTGCTGCCCGCGCTGGTCTCGTTCCGTCGCACGACCCTGCTGCGCGATGAACGCGAGACGGCCCTTGTCCTGCATCAGGCGCAGCTTGCGGAACTGGAACGCGATCTGGTCGAAGGCATGATCGCGCCGTCCGAACATGACAGCGCGCGGCTGGAAATCCAGCGCCGGGTACTGGGCACCGACATGCTGCCCGCCTTCGTCGCGGGCAAGGGGGCCTCCACCGGAGCGATTACCGCGGCCCTGATCGCGCTGCCGGTGGCGGCCATCGGGCTGTATCTTACGGTCGGGCATCCGTCGCTTCCCGCACAGCCGCTGGCCCCGCGCCTTGTGGCGCTCCAGCGCGAGGACCACCGCAATGACGCGATCATCGACCGGCTGCGCGACCAGTTGAAACAGATCCCGGCGGGCGATCCCAGCCTGTTCCAGGGTTATGTGCTGCTGGGCCAGGCCGAAGCCGGGCGCGACCATTACGCCGCCGCAGCCCAGGCATGGCGCAGCGCCATCGAACAGCATTTCGACCCCGAAGTCGCCGCCCGCGCGGCGGAAGCGCAGATGATGGCCGATGGCGGCCATATCTCCCCCGAGACGGCGGACCTCTACCGCCGCGCATTGGACGCGGCCCCCGCCAACGCGCCATGGCGGATGACGGTGCAGCAGCGCATCGCGCAGTCCGAACATCAATAACACGCTATCCCGGCGTTTACAGGGACGTTTGGGGCTTGCCAGTTCCGGGGCATTGGGCGGAGACTGCCATCATGAGCAAGGACAAGACCCCCTCCCCCGCCCCTGCCGCCGATACGGCGCAGGACGAAGCGGCCAAGGAAGCCGCGCTGCTGAAACAGCCTGCCGAGGCGGATGAAGTCGGCGGCCCGAAGGGGCCGGAACCGACCCGTTATGGCGACTGGACGGTCAAGGGACGGTGTGTGGATTTCTGAAAACCCACCGATGAAAATCAAAAATTTTTGGGTGCCGCCTTTTTTAAAAGGCGGCGATTTTTGAAGCTTTTTGAAAAAAGCTTCACCAAAAACTTTTGACAGTCAGCCTATTTCATTGGGCAGCGGTCCGCGCCCAAAGGATGTCTGCCGTGCGCGATGCCCCGGCGGCGGCACGTTGCATGAAATCAGGTAGATCCCGGCAACGAACACAAGTTGCGACAGGGAATTGAACCACAGGGCCAGTTCATACGCCCGCTCCGCCGTAACCGCCTGATAGAAGGCATAGGCCGCAAACGGGATGGAAATGGGCCGCATGCCCGCCAGCATGACGCGTAACGGGTTCTGGTAACCCGGTTTGACCAGCCTGCGCATGCGGTGGATGCCGATATAGAACACCACCTCGAAAAACCAGCCGAGTACGTTGGCGATCAGGTTATCCAGCGTCATCCCCTCCAGCACCAGCAGGGCGGAAATGGATGCGGCCGACAGCACGATGGACCCGACCTGAAAGCTCATGCCCATTTCCATGGCCGTCAGGCGTTCGGGCAGGGCGTCGGCAAAAGGCTGGAAGACCCGGTCCAGCAGCCAGGCGTCAAACTGGTTGACGCGATCACCAAATGACATGACAGTTCCCAGTATCCTCGTATCCGTCGTAGTGCGGGCGCACGTTCCGTCACGCGCCGCAGGCGGCGGCGACGACCGCATCGGGATACGCCCCCGCCATGCCCGCCAGCGCGGTATTGCCGAGCATGACAATGCTCATGCCCCGCGCGCGGTCCACCGCCCATTGATGCCCATACACACCCCCCCATGTAAAACTGCCGGGACTGAGTGGTGTCCGAGCGGCCAGCGGGTCCGCTATGATCGCCGCCCCATAACCGAAGCGCCGCCCGCGCGCCAGTGGCCCCATGTCGATATCGCCAATGGCGTTCCGGCCAAACAGCATGGCGGATGCAGGTGACAGCATGCCTTCGCCACCAATGCGCACGGCTTCCAGAAATGCCAGGAACTCCGCCGCTGTCCCCACCATGCCCGCGCCGCCGGATGGATAGGAATCCGGATTGCGGATGCGATCGGGCGCAAAACGGATTTCCCCCATCCCGCCACCGGGCAACATGCGTGGCATGACATATTCCGCCCCCATGCGGATGGGCACGGGACGCGCATCGGCATAGCAGGCGGCGGGGGACTGCAATGGTGTCAGCATGAAGCCACTGTCGCGCCAGTCCAGCGGCGCGCCGACATAACGCCTTACGGCCGCGGGCAGCGACAGGCCGGATGCCTTTTCAATCACGCCGCCCATCACATCCAGCCCCAGCGAATAGGCCCATCCCTGCCCCGGCGCGAAGACCAGCCGGGTCGACGCCAGCCGGGAAAGGTTATCCGCCAGCGACAGCCCCGGTTCCGCAATGCCGTCCGATACGCCAGCGCGGGCGTAGGGATTGTCATCACGCGGAAAGGCGAATCCGTAGGTCAGGCCACTGGTATGGGTCAGAAGTTGATGCAGCGTGATCTCGCACGGCATCCCGTCAGGCAGGGCGGGATGGAAATGCGGCAGGTAGCGCGTCACGGCGGCATGCAGGTCCAGCAGCCCTTCCTCCACCATGGCCAGCGCCACGGCGGTCACCACCGGCTTGGTCAGGGAGGCGAGGCGGAACAGGGTATCGACCTGCATGGGCAGGCCGCCTTCCCGGTCGGCCTGCCCTGCGGCTTCCGCCACCACGACCTCGCCATCCACCGCGACCATGACCACGGCGCCGACCAGCCGGGACGTCTCCACGGCCGTATCCATGACGTGGCGGATGCGTTCGCGCATGTGGGCCTTCTCCACCGGGACACGGGACATGGTTCAATCCTTTATAACAGGCCGTTATGGCAGCTAGGGGCCGCATGAACTGGCCGCCATGGCCAAAACAGCGTAATCTGGGGACATGATAGCACGCCTGTTTTCCAAAACATTATGCCTCTCCCTCCTGCTATGTGGCAGTTGCCTTGTACCGCCCGCAGCCCGTGCGGCTGCGCCGGTTGCCGCTGTTGCCCGGCCTGAAGCGCCGCTACAGGCCACGCTGCCCAACGGGTTGCGCGTGGTGATCGTGCCCGACCGCCTGGCCCCGGTTGTCAGCACCGAAATCAACTACCTGGTGGGGTCGGCTGCGGCGCCCGCGGGTTTTCCCGGCACGGCGCATGCATTGGAACACATGATGTTCCGTGGCAGCAAGGGGCTGGACCGTGACCAGATGGCCGCCATCGGCGCGCGGCTGGGCGGCGATTACAACGCGGATACGACGGAAAACATAACACAGTTCTTCTATACCGCGTCCGCGGACAACCTTGATGTGCTGCTGCGTATCGAAGCCATGCGCATGCAGGGCCTGACGCTGGCGGCCGGGGACTGGGCGCATGAACGCGGCGCGATCGAGCAGGAAGTCTCACGCGACCTGTCCAGCCCCGGCTATGTCTATCTGGCGCGCCTGCAGTCCATCCTGTTTGCCGGCACGCCTTACGAACACGACGCGCTGGGCAGCCGCCCGTCCTTTGACAGGACGGATACGGCCCTGCTGCGCCGGTTCTACCGGCAGTGGTATGCGCCCAACAACGCCATCCTGGTCATAACGGGTGATGTGGATGTCGCCCGCACACTGGCGATGGTGCGCGAAACCTTTGGCCCGATCCCGGCGCGCAGGCTGCCCGCGCGCCCGCAGATCCACCCCGGCCCCGTGCAGGCCCAGACCCTGCAGTTCCCGACCGACTACCCCGTGGGCCTTGTCGCCATCGCCAGCCGCATGCCGGGACAGAACAGCCATGACTATGCCACCGCGCGCATCCTGTCCGATGTGCTGGCCAGCCAGCGCGGTGCGTTATATGACCTTGTGCCACAGGGGCGCGCGCTGCTGTCCAGCTTCGATTTCGTGACCAAGGCGGATGCCGGGATCGGCATCGCCATCGCGGCCTTCCCCAAGGGGGGCAACCCCGCCCCGCTTCAGGCGCGCATGCAGGACATCCTGCGGGCGTTGCGGGAAAACGGCGTACCGTCCGATCTGGTCGATGCGGCCAGGCGCAAGGAACTGGCGCAGCTTGGCTTTGCCGCCAACAGCATTTCGGGCCTTGCGGAAAGCTGGTCGGAAGCACAGGCCGTAATGGGCCTGCAATCCCCCGATGATGAAGCCGCAGCCTTTGCCGCCGTCACACCGGAAGATGTCAATCGCCTGGCGCACGACGTGCTGGACCCGCAGCAGTCCATCATCGCAATCCTGACCCCGCGCGATGGCGGCCACCCGGTAGCCGACAAGGGATTTGGCGGCGCGGAATCCTTCGCCAGCACACCCGACCATCCCGTAACCCTGCCCCACTGGGCCAGTGACAGCCTGCTGGCGCTGCGACCGCCCGGGGCGTCGGCCCAACCCGCGCAGTACACCCTGCCCAATGGCCTGCACCTGATCGTGCGCCCGGCTTCCGTCAGCCATACCATCAACCTGTATGGCACCATCCGCCAGAACGAGGACATGCAGGAACCGCCGGGCCAGGAAGGCATTGCCGATATTACGAATGAGTTGTTCAGCTATGGCAGCACGACGCATGACCGGGTCGGGCTACAGAAAGCCTTTGACGACATTGCCGCCAGCGAAAGCGCCGGGGCCGATTTCAGCCTGAACGTGCTGACGCCCGATTTTGACCGGGGGCTGGAACTGCTGGCGGAAAACGAACTGCACCCTGCCCTGCCCGAACAGGCATTCAGGGTGGTGCGCGCCAATACGGCGGCCTCCCTGGCTGGCCTGCTGCATTCGCCGCAATACCTGTTCCAGCGCGCGATGCAGGGCGCGGTGTCACCCGCGGGCGACCCGTCCCTGCGGCAGGCGCAGCCGGATGAGGTGATGAAGCTGACGCTGGCGGACTGCCGCGCATTCTGGAAATCGGCCTACAGGCCAGACCTGACCACCATTGTCATCACCGGCGATATCACGCCCGCCGCCGCCTACCGCGCGATATCGCGCACGTTTGGCGCATGGCGCGCCAGCGGGCCAACGCCCGTGGTTGACCTGCCCCCACGCCCCGACAGCCGTACCAGCGTGATGAAGGTGCCCGACCCGTCCAGCACGCAGGCCACCGTCTCCCTGCCCGAAAGCCTGTCGCTGAATGTCGCCAACCCGGAACACTTCGCGCTCAACCTTGGCAACGAAATCCTCGGCTCGGGCTTTTCATCCCGCCTGTACCGCGACCTGCGGGTGCGTAGTGGGTACGTCTATACCGTGCGCAGCCACCTGACATGGAAACGCCACCGCAGCGCCTACAGCATTTCCTTTGGCGCGGACCCCGACAAGGTCGCCGCAGCGCGCGATTCGGCTATCCATGACATCAAGGCCATGCAGGCGCAGCCCGTCAGCGAAGATGAACTGGCCATGGCGCGCGCGGGCATGCTGCGCGGCCTGGCCCTGCAATCCGCTAGTCTGGACACCATTGCGGCAGGCTACCTGCATTTCAGTGACCTGGGCCTGCCGCTGAACCAGAACGATATCGCGGCACAGGCCTATTACACGCTGGATGCCACCGCCATACGCGATGCATTCCGTAAGTGGATCCGCCCCGACGACCTGGCGGAAATCATCAAGGGGCCGGTGACGGCGCCCTGATGACCATATAAGGCAGGCACTCTATCCCGCATAATGGATTACCCGAACAATTCATGTATTCCGAAATAAATTAATTAAATCGAGATTTTTTTCTTATTATATAAATTGGTCTGCCTTTCGTTTCCATATAAATCCTGCCGATATATTCTCCCAGCATTCCAATACTGATAATCTGGATACTGCCAAGAAATGTAACGGCAAAAAATATCGAGGCATAACCAGGAACAGGATTACCAAAAATTACCGTCCTGACGACGATGAATAACCCGTAGAGCAAGGTCAAAAGCCCCCCCACGCACCCGACATATGTCCAGATACGGATGGGAAGGGTAGAGAAACTTGTTAAGCCTTCCAACGCAAAATTCCACAATGCCAGGCCTGAAAACTTGCTGGTTCCGACAGCACGCGCGGCACGCACATAGTCAATCGTGACCGTACGAAAACCGACCCATGCGAAAAGTCCCTTCATAAAGCGTTGCCGTTCAGGCAGGCTTTTAAGCGCATCAACCACGCAGCAGTCCATCAGACGGAAATCGCCAACGTTCTCAGGTACCCTGATTTTGGCGAGTCGGTTATACAGGGAATAGAACCATGATGCCGTAATGCGCTTGGCTGCGGTATCGGAAGACCGATCGACACGGCGGCCGACAACCACTTCCGCGCCCTCGCGCCATTTCTCCACCATGGTCGGGATGAGTTCGGGTGGATCCTGCAGATCAGCGTCAATCACGACCATGGCTGCGCCGGTGGCGGCATCCAGCCCGGCGGTCATGGCTGCTTCCTTTCCGAAATTCCGGGACAGTTCCACAATCAGGAAACGGTCGTCCTCTCTGGCACAAGTGAGCAGACAGGCGAGCGTATCATCTGTACTGCCATCATCCACACAGACGAATTCCCATCCGGTATCTGGAATACCCTCCAAAATCGGAATGATTGTCCGAAAAAAATGAAGGACGCCTTTGCCTTCATTATAGAAAGGAACAACAAGGGAAATTATGTCACGCATCGAAAGCTTATGATCCGGGCAGGAAGCTCAATATGGAAAAGGAAACAATTCCATGTTATAAATATTTTTTACAATAAATACAATGCGGTGATGTATGATAAATATAAACAAAAAAGAAAAAACCTTATTCATATATTTAATGTTGAGTGGATTTTTCTATATTTTACCTTTTATCGTAAGCAATGTTTATTACGTAGATGACTATAGACGATCTTTTGGGGATTATTATGGGTGGGAAAAAGATGGTCGACCATTAGCTAACTTTTTTATGTTTTTATTAACTTATTCCAACCGTGGCGTTGATATATTTCCCCTTCCCATTTTGCTTTCTTTACCTATTCTGGCCCTTAGTGGCATGATTATATGCAGAAATGTATTTTACAAAGAAAGCCTAATTAAAAAAGTTATTATATCTTTACCTATCTTAATCAATCCTTTTTTCCTAAACAACCTATCTTTCCGGTTTGATTGCTGGACCATGGCCATAGCGCAGCTTATGGCTACGATTGCAGCATTGTCATATAGAGAAAAAACAATCACACATTATGCAATCAGGTTGCTTATTCTCACTGCCATTCTATCCACATATCAAGCTTCTATGGATTTTTATATTTCTTTGTGCTTTTTATTTTATATATTATCAATATTAGACAATAAATCATTCAAGAATTCATCAATAAATTTCATTAAAGATCTATCCTTGGCGGCATTTTCTTTTGCAATATATAAAATTTCTGTTTTGCCATTTATAAATTTTAAAAATTACAGCAAACAACATAGCTCCTTTATAATTATAGATGAAAATTTCTTTCATACTCTTGTCCAGAACATAAAAATGTTCCTTCATCTCTTACTTACCGTTCCGAAACCTTATATGTTTTCTATAATTGCGATGTTCATATTTTCTATATTTTTGTCTAAAAACAATGATGGAAATTTTAATATAAGTAAAAAGATCATGATTTTTTGCAGCCTTGTTTTTTTCTTATTTTTTACACCAGGGTTATGTCTTCTTTTAAATAACCCCGTTGTATCTTATCGCGTCCTGCTTGGATTCCCTCCCCTTGTTATGTTTTTATTTTATCTTTCATTTCATTCTAATTTAAAATTTATCGGTAGCGCTTTTATTGCATTGAATCTATTTTCAACAATTTCAACCTGTTATGCATATGGAAATGCACTTACCGCGCAGAATGCTTATCGTGACATTCTGGCAAATGAAATTTTCAGTAAACTTTTGGAAAATGGGTATAAGAAAAATGACAAGATTGTCATGATAGGCAATGAACCCATATCTCCTGCCAGTATTGCCGCAATTAAATCGAACCGTACATTAGCCAATCTGATGCCTACCATGCTTGGAGACAGCGCAGGGTGGGGATATTGGGTCCTGCCCAAATTCGGAGCAGGATATAATCCCCCAAGCGCAACCGAACAAGCTTCTGCAAAAGAAAGCATTGCTGGAAGAAAACCCGATTATTCCGACATCAGGTTCTCTCTATACAAAGAAGATCAATACTTTGTCATTAATATCAACGATGAAAAATAATATCTGCAAATAAGTTATGGGATACACCTACCAATATTCAGGCTACTGAATGGTGCATTCCACTCACAACTACATGAATGGCCAAACTTACCTATCCTGCAAACAGAGCCATTGAAAATGCTTTCGTACTGGATGGTTATGGCTATCCCCATATCTGACCGCATCATACGGTCAGAGACTCCATGATCACAGTATGAGCCGGGCCTCCACAACCCAACGTTGTCCCATAACCCATAAAAAAAGGACGATGCATCGCTGCATCGTCCCCCTTTCTGGCGCATAACCCGGGCTGCCTGAACAGCCTGGGGGTTATGCGGCCGGGATCAGTTCTCGGCGTTACGGCGACGGATCGCGGCACCCAGAATGTCACCCAGCGAAGCCCCGCTATCGGACGAACCGTAGTCGGAAATCGCCTGCTTGTCTTCCTCGACCTCACGGCCGCGGATGGTCAGGGCCAGCTTGCGGGCCGCGCGGTCAACCGAGACAACCTTCGCATCGACGCGCTCGCCAACGGCGAAACGCTCCGGACGCTGGTCGGCCTTGTCGCGGGCCAGTTCCGCACGGCGGATGAAGCCGGTCAGAACGTCGTCAACCTTCACCTCAATGCCATTCGACTGAACAGCGGTCACGATGCAGGTCACGACGGCGCCCTTCTGCACCTTGCTCAGGGTATCAGCGGCCGGATCTTCATGCAGCTGCTTGATACCGAGCGAGATGCGCTCCTTCTCCACGTCCACGTCCAGAACCTTGGCCTTCACGACCTGGCCCTTTTCGTAGTGGCTCATGGCGACTTCGCCCGGCTCGTCCCAGGACAGGTCGGACATGTGAACCATGCCGTCGATATCCGCGGACAGGCCGATGAACAGGCCGAACTCGGTAATGTTGCGGATCTCGCCTTCCACCACGGAACCAACCTTGTGTTCCTCGGCGAACTGCTCCCACGGGTTGCGCTGCACCTGCTTCAGGCCCAGCGAGATGCGGCGCTTCGCGCTGTCCACATCCAGGACCATCACATCGACTTCCTGCGAAGTGGCGACGATCTTGCCCGGATGGACGTTCTTCTTCGTCCAGGACATTTCGGACACGTGCACCAGACCCTCGACGCCCGGCTCCAGCTCCACGAATGCACCGTAATCGGTGATGTTCGTGACGCGACCGGTGTAGCGGGCACCCGGCGGGTACTTGATCGCCACGTTTTCCCACGGGTCAGCTTCAAGCTGCTTCATGCCCAGCGAGATACGCTGCGTATCGGGGTTGAAGCGGATGACCTGCACGCGGACCGGCTGGCCGATCTGCAGCGCCTCGGACGGGTGGTTGATGCGCTTCCATGCGATATCGGTCACATGCAGCAGGCCATCGACGCCGCCCAGGTCCACGAACGCACCGTAATCGGTGATGTTCTTGACCACGCCGTCAAGGATCATGCCTTCCTTCAGGCCCTGGATCAGTTCGCTGCGCTGTTCCGCACGGGTCTCTTCCAGAACCGCGCGACGCGAGACGACGATGTTGCCGCGTGCGCGATCCATCTTCAGGATCTGGAACGGCTGGGGCACGCCCATCAGCGGGGTCACGTCGCGCACGGGGCGGATGTCCACCTGGCTGCCGGGCAGGAACGCCATCGCGCCGCCCAGGTCAACGGTGAAGCCACCCTTGACGCGACCATAGATGGTGCCGTTGACGCGCTGGTTGTTCTCGAACGCCTTTTCCAGGTTCGACCAGGCTTCCTCGCGGCGGGCCTTTTCGCGCGACAGGACGATGGACCCGTCACGGTCTTCGTACCGCTCGACAAACAGTTCGATGACGTCACCCGGCTTGACATCGGGGGTAACGCCCGGCGGACCGAATTCCTTCAGGGCGACGCGCCCTTCGCTTTTCAGGCCGACATCGACGATCGCGTATTCATCCGTCAGGCGAACGACGCGGCCAGTGACAACGGAACCGTCAAACGCGGAATCGCGACCAAGGGTTTCCTCAAGAAGGGCGGCAAAGTCCTCGCCACCCTTATGGTCGGCGACGGGCTGTGTTGTGGCTGAAGCCATGAGCTACTCGTAAATCCTGTAACCCTGTTCCACCCATCGGGCAGATAGGGACAATCCTGCGCCCCCGCCTGCCCGCACATACGCGGGACAATGGGAACGGCTTGCCCGGCGGATACGCCACGACACGGTCGCGGCCCGCCTGACGGCCAAAATTGACGCCATACCCCGCGCCACGCGGGCGCGTGGGGCATATACTGTTGTGCACAGACACCCTATGGGCGGCGTATGTCAATAAAAACCCGCAAGAGGGGAGGAGGTTCCCACACAAAATCGCCCTAGCGCATCATGCGCGCCACGATCCGCAGGGCTTCGGCCAGCACTTCGTCGGCGCTCAGGCCATCGGTCTCGATGCGCACGGCATCGCCTGCGGCGCGCAGGGGGGCGACGGCGCGGCTTGAATCGGCCATGTCACGGGCTTCGATCTCACGCTCGACCCGGGTAATCTGGTCCTCGCGGTCAGGTGCGTCGGGATCGGTCGCAAGCTGTTCCCACCGCCGCGTGGCCCGCGTGCGTGGCGAGGCGGTAATGAACAGCTTGACCGGGGCATCGGGGAAGATGACCGTCCCGATATCGCGCCCGTCCAGCACCGCGCCATGCTCGCCCGCAAAACGGCGCTGCACGTCAACCAGCACGCGGCGCACGGCGGGCTGGGCCGCGACAAGGCTGGCCGCGCGATCGACCTCGGGCACGCGCAGGTCGGTGCGGCTGAGGTCCTCCAGCCCGACACTGGCGGCGAATTCCTCCGCCGGTCCCCGCGCCGGGTCATGCCCCGCGTCGATCATGCGCCGCCCCGTGGCGCGGTACAGCAGCCCCGTATCAAGGTAGGGCAGGCCAAGCGCCTGCGCCAGCCGCTTCGCCAGCGTGCCCTTGCCCGCGGCCGCGGGGCCGTCAACGGCTATGACCAGCCGCCGGGTCATGCCGCAAGCCCGGCGCCGATGCTGTCCATGAGCGTGATGAAACCGGGGAAGCTGGTATCGATGAACGCGGTATCATCAACGCGGACCGGCTGCCCCGCCGCAAGGCCCATCACGACCGCGCTCATGGCCAGGCGGTGGTCCATGCGGGTCTGGACCAGGCCGCCACCGGGAATCGCCCCACCCGTGCCATGCACGATCATGTCATCGCCCACGACCTCGACCTTCACGCCACCGGCTTCCAGCATGGCGACGGTGGCGGACAGGCGGTCGCTTTCCTTCACACGCAGTTCCTCCAGCCCGCGAAAGCGCGACTGCCCCGTGGCGTGGGCCGCGACCACCGCAAGGATGGGATATTCGTCAATCATGGACGGCGCGCGGGTGGCGGGCACGTCCACGCCATGCAGGGCGCCCGCGGTGGCGGTGATGTCGCCCACAGGCTCGCCCCCTTCCACGCGTTCATTGCTGATGACCAGGTCCGCGCCCATTTCCCTGAGCGACGTGAACAGCCCGGTGCGCAGCGGGTTCAGCCCCACGCCGCGCACGCTGACCTTCGATCCCGGCACCAGCAGGGCCGCCGCCAGAATGAACGCCGCCGATGACGGATCGCCCGGCACCACGATGTCGCGCGCCACCAGTTCGGGCCGCCCCTGCAGGGTAATGACCCGGCCACCGGCCCCCATGGGTTCGACGCGCACGGTGGCGCCGAAATGGCGCAGCATGTTTTCGGTATGGTCACGGGTGGCCACGGGTTCTTCCACCCGGGTTTCGCCCACGGCGTTCAGTCCCGCCAGCAGCACGGCCGACTTCACCTGCGCCGACGCCACCGGCAGGCGATAGGACAGCGGGGGCGGGTTGGCGTTGCCCTGTATGGCCAGCGGCAGGCGGCCGCCCTGACGCGACAGGAACACCGCACCCGTGGCCGCCAGCGGGTCCATCACCCGCCTCATCGGGCGGCTGCGCAGGCTGGCGTCCCCCGTCATGATGGCGGTAAGGCCATGGCTTGCCAGGATGCCCGACAGCAGGCGCGCCGCCGTGCCCGAATTGCCCATGTCCAGCACGTCCGCCGGTTCGTGCAGCCCGTCCAGCCCGCAGCCCCGCACCGTCCAGTTCCCGATCCCCGTACGGGTGATCTCCGCGCCCAGCGCGCGCATGGCGTCGGCGGTGCGCAGCACGTCCTCGCCTTCCAGCAGGCCGGTGATGTGGGTCGTGCCACGGGCAAGGGCCGCGAACATCAGCGAACGGTGGCTGATCGATTTGTCACCCGGTACCTGAAGCGAACCGGAAAGGGGCGCGCGCGGGGCCTGGACCGTCAGCGCGCGGACGGAAGATTGGACGTGATCGGTTTTCATACGTCATCCAATTCCGTATTCCGGGTGGCAAAGTCAATCGCAGATCGGCATGATCGCCCCACCGGCGCATGCCCCGGTGTTTGACATTACGCCTACAAACTGGCATGGGGCTGCGCCTTTTGCCACTTCCGGATACCGTGGCTTCATTCATAATCAAAACAGGATCGACAGGTTCAAGATGGCTCAGTCCAACCTCGGCACCAAACGTGTCTGTGTCTCCTGCAGCGCCCGTTTCTACGATCTGAACAAGAATCCGGCCGTCTGCCCCAAATGCGGCGCTGAACAGCCCGTGGAACTGCCCCGCGTCCGTCGCCCGGTGGAAGCTGCCCCCGAATCCAAGCCCAAGACGGCGGATGACGCGCTGGAAAATGATGTCGACGTCGATCTGGATGCCGATGCGGATGCCGATGATGCGGTGCTGCCGGATGACGCGGGCCTTGATGACGATGATGACGACGATATCAGCAGCGCCAACATCGACGTGAAGACCGACAAGGACGACCACGACAACTGACCTGCCCCGGCCCGGAACGTGCTGTCCCGGGCCGTTTTTGCATTCAGGCGTCCGGGTTGCGGCGTTCGATCTCGACCCCGACCGATTCGGCGTCGTCAAAGATATCCAGCTTTTCCACGCGGACACGTGTAATGCGCACACGCCTGTCCGCCAGTACGCCCGCCGCGATTCGTTCGGCCAGCGTTTCCACAAGTGCCACATGCCCCTGCGCCACCAGTTCGCGCACCAGCAGCACCACACGTTCATATGATACCGTGCGGCCCAGATCGTCCGGCCCCACGTCCAGTGTCGCACTGTCCGGCACGCCAAAGGCCACGTTGACGCGGATGCGCTGGGTCACGCCCTGTTCATGCGCGAACACGCCGATATGGGCGTCCAGCACCATATTGCGCACGAACAGGCAGCGCAGCGGCTGCGATTCATTCCATGGCGGCAGCAGGGACATGATCGATCCAGTCGGTTGAAATGGTCAGGCCGGGCGCGGGGCGGGCGACCACTGCATGTGCTGCCCCCCGTCAAGGGCCAGCATCTGCCCGGTCACGGACGGCAGGCACAGCAGCGACAGCGCCGCGCGTGCGATTTCATCCGGCGTCGCCCCATGCCCCAGCGGGACGGAGGCACATTGCCGGGCGAAATGCGCCGCCGTCTGCCGTGGCGTGGGCAGCACCGGGCCGGGACCGATGGCGTTGACCCGGATACGACGCGACGCCAGCGCCAGCGCCATGGTCTGCGTCAGCGTCCACAGCGCGGCCTTGGACACGGTATAACTGACAAAATGCGGGGTCAGCGACCATACGCGCTCATCGAGCATGTTCAGCACCATGCCTTCCGCGCCGGGGGGCAGCAGGCGGGCGAATTCCTGCATCAGCACGAAGGGCGCGCGGGTATTGGATTCCATATGCCCGTCCCACCCCGCCCGTGTCGCGTCATCCCATTCATCACGGTGGAATGTGCTGGCATTGTTGACCAGCACGCCCACCGGCCCCAGCGCGTGCGTGACGGCGGGCAGCAGGGGGGAAACCGATGCCTCATGTGACAGGTTGGCCTGAAAGACCGCCGCCCCGCGGCCAAGGGCGCGGATTTCCGCCGCTGTCCGTTCGGCCGCATCAGCGGATTCGTTGTAATGGATGGCAATATCGAAACCCGCGCGCGCCAGTTCCAGCGCAATAGCGCGGCCAAGCCGGGCTGCGCCCCCCGTCACCAGCGCCACGCGCGGGATGGCGGTGGGCACGGGCCATGGGAATGGATCGCTCACGCGGGCCTGCGCGCCATGATGGCGGCGGCCAGCGTCCCGTCATCCAGTACGTCCAGCGCGCCGCCCACCGGCACGCCCTGCCCCACGCGGCTGACCTGCACATCAAAGCGGGCGAGGCGTTCATGCAGCCAGTGCATGGTGGTCGCCCCTTCCACCGTGGTGCCCAGCGCAAGGATGACCTCGCGCACGCCCCCTGCGGCGATGCGATCGAACAGGGGCTGCACGTTCAGGTCATCCGGCCCCATGCCCGACAGGGCGGACAGCGTGCCGCCCAGAACCTGGTACACGCCACGATGCACGCCCGCGCGTTCCAGCGCCCACAGGTCGCCCACGTTTTCCACCACGCAGACCAGTCCGTCATCACGCGCGGGATCGGCGCAGATGCCGCACGGGTCGGTCGTGTCGAGGTTGCCACAGGTCGAACAGGTGCGCACCGCGCGCGCGGCCTGTTCCATCGCTTCGGCCAGGGGCAGCATCCGTGCATGGGGCTGGCGCAGCAGGGCAAGGGCCGCGCGCCGGGCCGAACGCGGCCCCAGCCCCGGCAGGCGGCCCAACAGGGTCACCAGCCGGTCGATTTCGCCCCTGCCGCTCATGCATGTCCCCCGGTATGACGGATCAGAACGGGAATTTCATCCCGCCCGGCAGGCTCAGGCCGCCGGTGACCTTCTTCATTTCCTCACTGGCCGTCGCATCCAGCTTCTTGCGCGCATCGGCGCTGGCCGCAAGGATCAGGTCCTGCAGCATTTCCATCTCGGCCGGGTCAGCCAGCTTGGGGTCGATGCGGATCGCCTTCATGTCGCCCTTGCCGTTCATGGTGATGGTCACCATGCCAGCGCCCGCGCTGCCTTCGATCGTCATGTCTTCCAGCTTGGCCTGCATTTCTTCCATGCGGGCCTGCATCTGTGTGGCCTGCTTCATCAGGCCGGCAAGATTTTTCATGTCCAGTTGCTCTCCTCAGGCAAAATCATCTGAATCCAGATCGTCCTCTTCTACCAGATCGGCATCAAGAGGCGCGAATTCGAGATCCGGGGCCAGATTTCCGGCCGCCATTTCTTCGGGTGGCAGGCCATAGTCATCCAGCGCGTGGTCCGTGACCTCACCCAGGCGGGCGGTCGGGAAAACCTGCATCGCCGCCTGCACCAGCGGGTGCGCCTGCGCCGCCGCCCGGTGCAGCTGGATGATCTCGGCCCCCTGCTCGGCCAGGGTCGCCTCCCCTTCCTCTTCCGACAGGCGCACCTGCCATGCGGGGTCGCCGGTGCCTTCGCGCAGCACGGTTTCCAGCCGCCGGGCAAGGCCGGGCAGGCTGTTGCGCTCGATCCGTATCTCGATCAGCGGCGGGGCAAAGGATACCAGATGCGTCGCATGGCGCAGGTGGCCATGCAGCATGGCGTCACGGCCTGATACGAACGCCACCGCCTCGCGCCACGTGCGCGGCGGGGCGACGGGGTCCGGCATGGGCGCGGTTTCCGCCACCTTTCCGGTGCGGGGCGCCGGTTGCGGCGTGGTTTCAACCCGCATGCCGCCATTGGCCACCATGCGGACCCCACCGCCACCATTCGGGTTCCCGCTGGTGGTGGGCGGCGCGGGGGCGGCTGGCGTGGCCGCACCACCACCATCCCCCGCCGGTTCCGACACGCGCAGGGGGGCGGCCTGCGCATCCTGTCCCAGCATCCTGCGCACAAGGTCGCCCGGCGGCGGCAGGTCGGCCACGTAACACAGGCGGATCAGCACCATTTCGGCCGCCTGCCTGCGATCCGGGGCCTGTTCGACTTCCGACAGGCCCTTGAGCAGCATCTGCCATGTCCGCCCCAGCACCGGCACGGGCACGCGCTCGGCCAGGGCCGCGCCCCGCTCGCGCTCGGCTTCGGGCAGTTCGGGATTATTGCGCAGCGCCGGAATCGCCTTGATGCGCGACACGGTATGCACCAGTTCCAGCACATCGCCGAGCATCACACCCAGATCGCCGCCACGCACATAGACATCCGCCGTGATGGCCAGCGCCCGGTCGGGCCTGCCCTCCAGCACCGCATCCAGCAGGTCGAACACCAGCCCGCGATCCGCCAGCCCCAGCATGCCGGCGACAAGATCCACCCCGATGGGGGCCGCATCCGTGCCGCCTTCGCCATCCAGCGTGCCCTGGGCAATGGCCTGGTCCAGCAGCGACAGCCCGTCACGCACCGACCCGTCGGCCGCGCGTGCGATCAGCGACAGGGCATCGGGGGAAAAGCGGACATGTTCGGCCTGCGCCACCCGGTCGAAATGCGCGGCCAGTTCCACCTGCGGCACCCGGCGCAGGGCAAATGTCTGGCAGCGCGACAGGACGGTGACCGGCACCTTGCGCAGTTCGGTGGTGGCGAAAATGAAGGTGACCTGCGCGGGTGGTTCCTCCAGCGTCTTGAGCAATGCGTTGAACGCATTGCGCGAGAGCATGTGCACCTCATCGATGATGAAGACCTTCATGCGCCCCTGCATGGGACGGAATCGGGTGGCCTCGATGATTTCGCGCACGTCATCGACGCCGGTGCGCGAGGCTGCGTCCATTTCCAGCACGTCGGGGTGGCGGTCCGCCAGGATGGCGACGCAGTTGGGGCAGACGCCACACGGGTCGGCCGTGGGGCCGCCCTTGCCATCCGGCCCGGTGCAGTTCAGGGCGCGGGCGATGATCCGCGCCGTGGTGGTCTTGCCCACCCCCCGCACGCCGGTCAGCATGAATGCATGCGCGACCCGGCCCAGCGCGAAGGCATTGCGCAGGATACGGACGGTCGTTTCCTGTCCGATCAGGTCATCAAAGGTCGTGGGGCGGTATTTGCGGGCCAGTACCCGATAGGGCGCCGCAGGGGCTGCATCCGGTGTTACGGGTGCGGGCGGTGGCCCTGCGTCACCAAAAAGTCCGGGGCCGTCTGCGGGCGGTGCAGGCAGCCCGGCCTCCTCGGAACGATCCTGATCCGACGGGACGGTCATTGATGCATCCGGGCTGGAGAAGTGGCGCGTGCGCCTGATGCGCCATCGCGACACGGAAACTTTCGGGTGGAAGACCGGCCATAACCCGGACGAAACTCACTACGGCTGCTTCCTTCCGGACCTGACCAGGTTAGCAAGGTATCCGTCTACAACCGATCTCCCGAGCGGGTTCTAACACATACACCCGCCCCATGCACAAGGGGGCGTTGGAAAAAATCGCGCCCCGTCCCCTTATTCGCCGACGGCGGCACCCGACTGGTGGCGCATGTCCGCCCCGCCATAATAACGCGCCTGCCCGGCCTTCCCGATGCGCGGCCCACCGGACAGGATGCTTTCGGCCAGCCCCCATGGGGCGTGTTCCTCGATATGGTATCCCTCCCGCGTCAGGGTGCGCGCCACGGCGGGCGACAGCGCGCCGTGTTCCACCTGCACCACGTCAGGCTGCCACTGTTCATGAATGCGCGGCAGGTCAACCGCCTGCTGCACATCCAGCCCGTAATCCACCATGCCGGTCAGCACCGACAGGATGATGGTGGGAATGCGCGAACCACCGGGGCTGCCCAGTACCATGACCGGCTGCCCGTCGCGTGTGACAATGGTGGGCGCCATGGATGAAAGCGGCGTCTTGCCCGGTGCGATGGCATTGGCGGTGCTGCCGACGATGCCGAACATGTTGGGTTCACCCGGACGGCTGGAAAAATCATCCATCTCGTCATTCATCACGATGCCGGTCCGGCCCGCCACGACCCCGGCCCCGAACCAGCCGTTCAGGGTATAGGTCACGGCAACGGCGGTGCCGTCCTGATCCGCGATGGAATAGTGGGTGGTCTCTTCCTTCTCGCCCCCTGCTTCACCCGGACGCAGACTGGCGGAGGGCACGGCGTGGTTGAGCGGCAGGTACTGACGCACCTGCCGCGCATAGGCCGGGTCGGTCAGGTGGGCGACCGGGTTGGTCACGAAAGCCGGGTCGCCCAGGTCCTGCCGGTCGGCATAGGCATGGCGCATGGCCTCGACCTCGCGCTGCACGCTGGCTGCCGTATGCAGACCAAGGGCATGCATGTCGTAGCCCGACAGGATGTTGAGCATTTCGCACAATGCGACGCCGCCACCACTGGGTGGCGGGGCGGTGTCGATATGATAGCCGCGATAGTCGCACGACAGCGGGGCCATCATGCGCGTGTGGTAACGGGTGAAATCGCTGCGCGACAGGATACCGCCGCCCTTCTGGCTGCTTTTGACGATTTCCCTTGCAATCGGGCCATCATAGAACGCCCGCGCGCCATCACGCGCGATCCGTTCCAGCGTCCGGGCCAGATCGGCCTGCACCAGCCGCTCACCCGCTTCCAGCGGCGTGCCATCGGGATGCAGGAAGATCGCGCGCGCGTACGGATCCTTCGCAAAGGCCGCGGTCGCGGTATGCAGCAGGGCAACATCGCCCGGCTTCAGGATGAACCCGTCACGCGCGAGGGCGATGGCTGGCGCCATGACATCGGCACGCGGCAGCCTGCCCCAGCGGCCATGCACCGCCTCCATCCCCGCCACGGTGCCCGGCACCGCCACGGCCCGCCAGCCGGCGGTGGACGCCCCCGCGATGACGTGGCCCGACGCATCCTGGTACATGGTGGGGGTCGCGGCATCCGGTGCGTGTTCACGGAAATCGACAAAGGTGACATGCCCGTCCGGCGTGCGCAGGGTCATGAAGCCGCCACCGCCGATATTCCCCGCCGCCGGATAGACCACGGCCATGGCGTACCCCACGGCAACGGCGGCATCCACCGCATTGCCGCCGCGCGCCAGGATGTCCGTCCCCACGTGGGCGGCAAGGTCCTGCGCGCTGACTACCATCGCATGCTGCCCCGGCATGGGGGCAAGGCCCACGGCCTGTCCCGTCCGGGTGGTTTCAAAGGCCAGCGGATCGGCAACCGCGGCCCGTCCGGCATCCGGCATGCCGGTCACAAGGCAGGCAAGAAGGACCGCGCCGTACCGCAGATTACGGGAAAAAGGCATGTTGGCTCCGTTGCTGGTTTCCATTCCCTTGCATGTCACAATGGGAACCAATCTGCGGGGGCTGACTGAAAAACCAGCCTCCGCGACATCTCCTGCAATCATAAAAAAGTTTCTGGTGAAACTTTTGAAGCTTTTTTCAAAAAAACTTCGGAAGAACGCCACCTTTTGTAAAAAAGGCGGCACCCGTAAACTTTATATCCTTATCAAGAACCTGTTCCCAAAGGACCTTTCACGCAACCGGATAGGGCGGGCAGGTATAGCCAGCGGGCGACAGGGTAAAGACCTCGCACCCGTCCTCGGTCACGCCCAGCATATGCTCGAACTGGGCCGACAGGGAACGGTCGCGCGTGACGGCGGTCCATCCGTCTTCCAGTATCTTCACATCCGGACGCCCGGCGTTCAGCATCGGCTCGATGGTGAAGAACATGCCCGGCCGCAGGACCAGCCCCTCGCCCGGGCGGCCGTAATGCAGCACGTTTGGCGGGGCGTGGAAGGTGCGCCCGATTCCATGGCCACAGAAATCCTGCACGACCGAAAAACGGCGCGCTTCGGCATAGGTCTGGATGACATGCCCGATATCACCCAGCGTCGCACCCGGACGCACCGCGTCAATGGACAGCATGAGGGATTCGTACGTCGCCTCGATCAGCTTCTGCGCCTTGATGGGTACCTTGCCGACCGTGTACATGCGGCTGGTATCGCCAAACCAGCCATCCAGGATAACGGTCACATCGATATTCAAGATGTCACCATCCTTCAGTTCCCGATCACCGGGAATACCATGGCAGACGACATGGTTGATCGAGATGCAGCTGGAGGCCGGGTACCCGCGGTAACCCAGCGTCGCCGGCACCGCGCCATTGGCGATCATGAAATCATGGATCAGCCTGTCCAGCGCGCCCGTGGTGACCCCGGCGCGCACATGCGGCGTGATCATGTCCAGCGTCCGTGCGGCAAGCTGGCCTGCGGCACGCATTCCGGCAAAATCCTCGGGGGAGTGGATCTGCACCCCGCCGCCGCGCATATCGCCTTCCATGGCGTTATCCTTTCCTGTGTTCGTCACATGACCACCCGCCCGCAGTCATGAAAGGGACAACAGGAACACGCCCGGCCCGCATGCCAGCCGCGCCGGATGGATGATGTGATGCCTTCTATACAGCGCCCGGAACGCGCTGTCAGCTTCGCGCCTTCGCATGGGCATGCGTGGCATGGGCGACATGCCCCATGCCCACCAGATGCACACGGGCATGCACGACGGCGGGATGGATATGCGTGACCGTGCCATGCCCCCGGCGAAGGCGGGTATAGGACGCGGGAATCGCGGAGGCATCGGCCACTTCGTCAGGCTGCACGGGGTTGAGCCGCATGGAAGCCAGGCGCACGCCGTGCGCGCCATGCCGCCCCGCCACGCCCCCCCCGCCGGCACGCGCCAGCAGCAGCGGACGCATTGCAGGACGGGCAACGGGGGCGACAGGGGCGACACCCTTTGCCTCGAACCCGTTATCCAGCAGGGCCGCCATGGTGGCGTTGCGGCGGTTATTGGATTTCGCCCCCATCACCACGCCGATCAGGCGCACGTTATCGCGCACGGCGGAGGTGACGAGGTTATGGCCCGCCACGGCGGTGTAGCCGGTCTTCAGCCCGTCGGCACCGGGATAGGCGCCCAGCATCGGGTCATGGTTGGGCACTTCATGCCCATGGAAATAGAATCCGGGCACCGCGAAATAATGGTAGTACTCGCCGTAATCCACGATCAGGTGACGCGCCAGCACGGCAAGGTCGCGCGCCGATGTCATCTGTTCCGGATTCGGCAGGCCGGACGCATTGCGGAACACGGTGTCGTACATGCCCAGCCGGCCCGCCTCACGCGTCATCATCGCGGCGAAGCGGGTTTCATCCCCGCCACCCAGGAATTCACCCAGCGCGCAGGCGGCGTCGTTGGCGGATTTGGTGACCAGCGCCAGCACCGCCTGTTCCACCGTCAGGGTGCTGCCGGGCCGCAGCCCCAGCTTGGACGGTTCCATGGACGCGGCATGGACCGACACCGGCATGGGCTGGTCCAGCGTGACCTGACCCGTGCGCACGGCCTTGAAAGCCAGGTACAGCGTCATAAGTTTTGTCAGGCTGGCGGGATAACGCCGCAGGTCCGGGTCCTGTTCCGACAGGACGGTCCCCGTGCGGGCGTCCAGCACGATGGCGCTGACCTGCCCAACATACTGGGCACGGGCGGCCTGCATGCCGCCAAGGCCGACACACAGCCCGACGGTCGCGGTAACCTTCAGGCGGGAAAGACGGGTCATGGGGATACGGCTCATGGAATGGTGAAACCTGCGCGCGCGATGACAATCATACGGCTTGCGAGCACGCGGGCATTACCCGCCGCCCCTCCATCCATTCATGGGTTGCTTGGCTGCAACCATTCTAAAAGAAAGGTTTTCTATTCGTCCAGAGCGTATTTCCATGCCCGCCAAATGTGGCGGCCGGAAGGCCCGGGGCCGGGTGTGTAAAAAAAATCCTTGCGTCCATGGCGCGCCACCCCTTCCAACTGACGGCAAAGTTCCAATATGGTACCTGTCATGCCTGCTATTGCTCGCCCTTCCCTGCCCCGCCCCGTGCCGTCGCCCGAAATGGGCGGTGCGTACCCGCACGGACATGGTGGCAACACGCCGCCACGCCGCAACGGCGGGCAGGATTCCCCGCCCGGCAATGATGACGGCATGATCGACGTCGTCATCCGCACCCGCCCGCAGACCCGCAAGCCGGCAATGTACAAAGTGCTGATGCTGAACGACGATTATACCCCGATGGAATTCGTGGTGCATGTGCTGGAACGCTTTTTCCAGAAAAACCGCGAGGAGGCGACGGACATCATGCTGCACGTTCACAAACGTGGCGTCGGCGTGTGCGGGGTCTTTACGTATGAGGTTGCGGAAACCAAAGTAACACAGGTGATGGACCTGGCGCGCCAGAACCAGCACCCGCTGCAATGCACCATCGAGAAGGACTGACCCCTACGGACAAGCGCATCTTACCGGCCCCGTCGCGATCGGATCGCGTTCCATGGCATTTTGTGCTGGCATTTCCACTGCAACGGGGCGAGGATTGTCCCGACTTACCGGTTATGATCTCCGGGGCCTGGGTGGCCCCTCTTGGAAAAGGAGCGTCTCGGCATGTTGTCACGTAATCTTGAACAGACGCTTCACCGTGCGCTGACACTGGCCGGCGACCGCCGGCACGAATACGCAACGCTTGAACACCTCCTGCTCGCCCTGATCGATGACCCGGATGCCGTGACGGTGTTCCGCGCCTGCGGGGTTGACCTGACCAAGCTGCGCACCGACCTGACCGACTTCCTTGACAAGGATCTCGCGGGGCTTGCCGCCGACCGTACCGTTGACCCCAAGCCGACCGCGGCCTTCCAGCGCGTGATCCAGCGCGCCGCCATCCATGTGCAGTCCACCGGCCGCGACGAGGTGACGGGGGCGAACGTGCTGGTCGCCCTGTTTGCCGAACGCGAAAGCCACGCTGTCTATTTCCTGCAGTTGCAGGACATGACACGGTTGGACGCAGTCAACTTCATCTCCCACGGAATCGCCAAGGCACCCGACCGCTCCACGCGCCGGCCCGTCGCCGGCAGCGCGCCCGAAGGGAATGAAAGCGAGGAACGGGGCAAGACCGGGCAGAAAAGCCAGGATGCGCTGTCCACTTACTGCACCAACCTCAACGAGAAGGCGCAGGAAGGCAAGGTTGACCCGCTGATCGGCCGCGACTCCGAAATCGAGCGCACGATCCAGATCCTGTGCCGCCGCACCAAGAACAACCCGCTATACGTGGGCGACCCCGGCGTGGGCAAGACCGCCATCGCCGAAGGGCTGGCCAAGCGCATTGTCGAAGGCGACGTGCCCGAAGTGCTGCTCAATTCCACGATCTATTCGCTGGACATGGGCGCGCTGCTGGCGGGCACCCGCTACCGTGGCGATTTCGAGGAACGGCTGAAGGCGGTCGTGACCGAACTGGACAACAATCCCGGCTCCATCCTGTTCATTGACGAAATCCATACGGTGATCGGCGCGGGGGCGACATCGGGCGGGGCGATGGATGCGTCCAACCTGCTCAAGCCCGCCCTGGCCGCCGGCACGCTGCGCTGCATGGGTTCGACCACGTACAAGGAATACCGCCAGCATTTTGAAAAGGACCGCGCGCTGGTGCGGCGGTTCCAGAAGATCGATGTGGCGGAACCCTCGGTCGATGACGCGGTCAAGATCCTGCGCGGCCTGAAGGTCAATTACGAAAAGCACCACAAGGTGCGTTACACCGATGATGCGATCAAGGGTGCGGTGGAACTGTCCGCCAAGTACATCCACGACCGCAAGCTGCCCGACAAGGCCATCGACGTGATCGACGAGGTTGGCGCGTCGCGCATGCTGGTGCCCGAAAACCGCCGCCGCAAGACGGTCACGCTGAAGGATGTGGAGGATATCGTCGCCAAGATCGCGCGCATCCCGCCCAAGAGCGTCTCGTCCGACGACAAGGAAACGCTGCGTTCGCTGGAGCGTGACCTCAAGGGCATGGTCTACGGGCAGGACAAGGCGATCGAGGCCCTGACGGCCGCGATCAAGCTGTCGCGCGCCGGACTGCGTGACCCGGAAAAGCCGATTGGCAACTACTTGTTCTCCGGCCCCACGGGCGTCGGCAAGACGGAAGTGGCCAAGCAGCTTGCCAGCACGCTGGGGATTGAACTGATCCGTTTCGACATGTCGGAATACATGGAACGGCATTCGATCTCGCGCCTGATCGGCGCGCCGCCGGGCTATGTCGGCTTTGACCAGGGTGGCCTGCTGACCGACGCCATCGACCAGCACCCGCATGCGGTCCTGCTGCTGGATGAAATCGAGAAGGCGCACCAGGACCTGTACAACGTCCTGCTGCAGGTGATGGACCACGGAAGGCTGACCGACCATAACGGCAAGACGGTCGATTTCCGCAACGTGGTCCTGATCATGACCACCAACGCGGGTGCCGCGGACCTGAGCAAGGAGGCGATCGGCTTTGGCCGCACGTCGCGCGAAGGCGAGGACGAGGATGCGATCAAGCGCCTGTTCACGCCGGAGTTCCGCAACCGGCTTGATGCGATCATCCCGTTCGCCAACCTGTCGCCGCATGTGGTGGACCGGGTGGTGGAGAAGTTCATCTTCCAGCTGGAAGCCCAGCTTGCGGACCGTAACGTGATGATCGAAATCTCGTCGGCCGCGCGCGAATGGCTGGCGGAACGTGGTTACGACCGCCTGTATGGCGCGCGCCCGCTGGGCCGTGTCATTCAGGAATACATCAAGAAGCCGCTGGCGGAAGAACTGCTGTTCGGCAAGCTGACCAAGGGTGGCGTCGCCAAGATCACCCTCAAGGATGGCGCGCTGGACTTCGAATACATCTCGCAGGCGGAAAACCCGTCCACCGAAGGGGACGAAGGCGACAGCACGCGGGAAGAGGAAGCCGCCGACTGACAAGGCCCTTGTGGCTATCGCCTGAAAATGACAGGGACCAGAAATGGTCCCTGTTTTTTTGTACTCCCCGCCCCCGAAAGGACTCCATGCTGACCGCCGCCATATATATTCCCGCCGCATTCGCGGAAATCTGCGGGTGTTTCTGTTTCTGGGCGTGGATGCGCCTGGGGCGTCCGGCACTGGTGCTGGTGCCGGGCTGCCTGTCGCTGGTGCTGTTCGCGTGGCTGCTGACATTCAGCCCGGCCGATAACGCGGGCCGGGCCTATGCCATTTATGGGGGGGTCTATATTGCCGCCAGCCTGATCTGGTCGTGGCTGGTGGAAAAGCTGCCACCTGATCGCTGGGATATTGGCGGGGCCGCCATCATCCTGCTGGCCCCACGCGGCTGAATAAGTCATTGATAAAAAACAGAAGTTTTTGGTAAAGCTTTTTTCCAAAAAGCTTCAAGGAACGCCGCCTTTTTGAAAAAAGGCGGCACCCAAAAACTTCTTTCAGACCTGCGACAGCCTGTTACTGGTAACGCCTGCCGTTGACCGTCACGTATCCTTCCACCGGCCAGGTGCGCCCGGTGCCGTGATGCGTCCAGTCAATGCCCTGGCTACGGGCGTTGTCATAGTAATACCGGCCCAGCACGTCCGCCTGGTCGCCCTTGGCCACCCACGGCCATGCGGGGGCTGACATACGGTCCAGATCGGATACGATGCGGATGGACACGCCATTGCCGACATCGACATAGAAATAACCATGCAGGCCGCTGCGTGTCCGTTTTGACGCGGATACCGCGATCACGCGGCCACAGACATGCTCGACCCGATCCGGCTGGTCGCCCTGCCTGCCTTCCGCCGCCTCGACATCGGCAAGGAATTTACGGTCATCACAGGATTCCGGCACGGGGCTGGCGATGGCCTGTGTCTGCGCATTGTCCTTTTCGCTGCCGGACTGCTGGTACTCTTCCCCGGCCTGTTCCCGCCTGTGGTGGTGATGGCGGCGCGCCTCGGCTGGCGCCATGAACGCCCCCTGCACCGCAAGGGCCGCCGCCAGCCCCATTACCCCACGTATATGCCAGCGCGTCGCCGCCATGACTGTTCTCCATTCACACAAGATCACAATCTTTTGCGGGGTGTCGGCACGCAGGTCAATGAACGGCGTGATTGGGGGCCGGCGGGGCTTCCGCTTCAAGCTGCCTGCGGGCCTTTTCCATTTCCGCCTCCATGGCGGGATCGGATGCCGGCATTTTCAGGCGCAGTTTTTCCAGCGCGTCAATGATGGCCTCGATCACCACCAGCCGTTCAAACCATTTCTGGTCGGCTGGCACGACAAACCACGGCGCATCGGGGCCGGCGGTGCGCCGGATCGCTTCCTCGTACGCGTTCTGGTACGCATCCCAGTACTGCCGTTCGTGGATGTCGGCGGGCGAGAATTTCCAGTTCTTGGTACGATGGTCGATGCGGCGCAGGAAGCGCTTTCGCTGCTCCTCCTTGGACAGGTGCAGGAAGAACTTCAGCACAACCGTGCCCTGGCGCGCCATGTACTGTTCGAAATGGATGATGTCCTCGTAACGGTCCTGCCAGAATGTCGGCTTTTTACGGAGGGAGGGCGGCAGGCATTCATGGTCCAGCAGTTCGGGATGCACGCGGGTGACCAGCACTTCCTCATAATGGCTGCGGTTGAAAATACCGATGCGGCCTGCCGCGGGCGCGGCCAGATGCTCGCGCCACAGGTATCCGTGCGACAGTTCAACCGGACCGGGCTGCTTGAACGACGTAACACTGACACCCTGCGGGTTGATGCCGGACATGACATGCTTGATCACGCCGTCCTTGCCCCCCGCATCCAGCGCCTGCAACACAATCAGCACGGACCATGTGCCATTGGCGTACAGCACGGCCTGCAGTTGCGACAGGCGGCGGATGCGTTCCTTCAGCAGCCGCTTGCCGGTTTTCTTGTCCAGCCCGCAGGCTTCCGCCGCCCGCGTGGGGCAGGCTGCAAGGGAAAAACCATGCCCGTCGCGCACACGGAACTGGCGCGCCAGCGTGTTGCTCATATTCCTGGTCTTGCGGGCCATGATCAGTCCTTCATCCCCCGCGCCACCGCAAGGCCGCCCGCCGCCTGACAGACCGGCATCATCTCGATTTCGTTGATATTGACATGACGCGGCAGCGACAGGACCCAGGCCACCGTTTCGGCAATGTCCACCGGGAGCAGCGGCTTTGTGCCCGCGTACACCGCCGCGGCCTTCGCATCGTCACGCAGGCGCACCTGGCTGAACTCACTCCCCCCGCACAGGCCGGGTTCAAGGTTCGTCACGCGCACATTATGCCCCAGCAGGTCACAGCGCAGGTTGCGCGTGAACTGGCTGACAAACGCCTTGGTCGCGCCATACACGTTGCCGCCGGCATAGGGATAGGCGCCAGCCGTGCTGCCAAGGGTCACGACATGCCCGCGATCGCGCGCCACCATGCCGGGCAGCAGCACGCGCGTCAGTTCGACCATGCCGGTCACGTTGGTGGCAATCATGGTCTGCCAGTTGGCGATATCCGCGTCCTGCGCCTTTTCCATGCCCAGCGCCAGCCCGGCATTGTTGATCAGCACGTCCACATCGCGCCATCCCTCCGGCAGGCTGCCCGGCAGGGCCGTGACTGCGGCCGCGTCATCCATGTCCAGCGGGAAGGGCAGCAGGTCCGGCCCCAGTTCCGCCGCCAGCGCCTCAAGGCGTTCGCGCCTGCGGCCGGTTGCGATGACACGGTAGCCATCATGCACAAGGCGCTGGGCAATCGCCTTGCCGAATCCGGCTGTGGCCCCGGTTACCAGTGCGGTCTGCTTCATGGTCGGTCTCCTTCGTGCATGGAACGGCAAGCCTTGCATATCGCGGGGCATCCGTCATTGAGAACGATCACGCCATGGGCAATGCCTGAAATGGTTGCAAAGCAGGGCAAATCCGGTTCTATGGTGGTGTATGGCTTCCTTTGCGACAACTCCAGGCTGCAGCCTGACGGGTCACCTGCTTGTGGCTACCCCTGCCCTGACCGATCCCGCCTTCGCGCGCAGTGTCGTCTACCTGTGCGCCCATACGCCCGAGGACGGGGCCATGGGCCTTGTCGTCAACCGTCGCCTGTCCCAGCCCGTACTGGATGACGTGCTGGAACAGCTTGGCATCGCCCCCGTCCCCCCGCGCCGCCGCATCAACCTGTGCGCGGGCGGGCCGATGGATAACGGGCGTGGCTTCGTGCTGCATACATCGGACTGGAGCGGCGATGGCAGCCTGCCGGTGGACCGCACCACCACGCTTACGGCCAGTCTGGACGTGCTGCGTGACATAGCCGATGGCAATGGCCCCGCCCATGCGCTGCTGGCCATGGGACATGCCAGTTGGGAGGCGGGACAGCTGGAGGAAGAAATGCTGCGCCATGATGCGTGGATCGCGGCCCCGGCCACCGAAAACATCGTATTCGGGGCCGATCACAACGCCAAGTGGCGGCAGGCGCTGGCCAGCGTGCGCATTGACCCCGCGTGGTACAGCGCCTCCCCCGGCCACGCCTGACCAGGGAGGGCCGCCCTACCAGCGCAGGGACGGCACGCAGGCCACCGGCGCAAGCCCGGCGGCGGAGGCCTCGGCCAGTGCGAGGTCGTAATCCGGGTTACGCCCCTGTTTCCAGCTACCGCCCAGCATTTCCTGATGGATACCACCCAGCACCCAGCAGCCATCAATCCCGGCGGTGGCGGCCCCGCGCATGTCGGTCGCCAGCGCATCCCCCAGCGCCAGCACACGATCACGCGGCACATCCAGCAATGACAGCGCCAGCCCGTACACTTCGGGGTAGGGCTTGCCGATCCAGCGCACGTCGCGGCCATGTTCCGCATACCAGCTTGCCATGGCGCCGGCACAGATCAGGCGCTGCGTGCCCCGGATGACCTGCTGGTCGGGATTGGCGCAGATCATGGGCAGTTCCTGCGCGGCGCAGCGTTGCAGCAGCGGCAGGTAGGGCGCGATGTCTTCTTCCCCCAGTTCGGCATCCGGCCCGGTATTGAGCACGAAATCCGCCTGCGCCGGGTCGGTGACCACATCAAGGTCCAGCCCGGCATAGACATCCACGTCCTTTTCCGGGCCAAGATGGATCATGCGCCGCCCCAGTGCGGCGAACCACGGGTCATCGCGGCTGGCCAGCATGCGGTGGGTGCATTCGCCGCTGGTCATGATGGCGTCATACAGGTCGGCGCTGACGCCCATGCGGCGCAGGTTCGGCTCGACCGTTGCGGTGCGGCGCGGCGCGTTGGACAGCAGCACGACGCGACGGCCCGCCGCCCGCAGGCGCTGCAGGCATTCCAGAACGCCGGGATAGGGCTGGACCCCATTATGCACCACACCCCACAGGTCGAGGATGTAGCCGTCATAATCCGCGTTCAGCGTGGACAGCCCGTCATGCCATTTCATTTGCGGGCGGTCCCCTTGGCATCGGCCAGTGTCTCGAACCCTTCGGCACGCAGCGCGCGCAGGGTTTCGGCCTTCAGCCGCGCGATGATGCCCGGCCCTTCGTAAACATAGGACGTATAGATCTGCACAAGGTCCGCCCCCGCGCGCACCCGGTCCACGATATCGGCCCCGGTCTCGATCCCGCCACAGGCCACCAGCGCCACGCGGCCATCCGCCACCTGCGCCACGCGGGCCAGCATGTCCTGCGCCAGCGCGCGCAGGGGACGACCGGACAGGCCGCCGGTCTCGCTGGCATACGGGCTGCGCAGCCCCGCCGGGCGGGAAATGGTGGTGTTCGAGACAATCAGCCCTTGCACGCCACCCGCAATCGCGGCCTCGACCACCGCTGGCACGTCATCATGCGCGATATCGGGCGAAATCTTGACCAGCAGCGGCGGCCGTTCGGGGTGGGCGGCACTGATCGCGTCCAGGATGCCCTTCAGGCGCGTGGCCTCCAGCAGGTCGCGCAGGCCCGGCGTGTTGGGCGAGGACAGGTTGATGACGATGTAGTCGGCATAATGCTTCACCCGCCCGACCAGCATGGGGTAATCGCGCTCGGGGTCCGCGCCGGTCTTGTTGATGCCAAGGTTCGCCCCCACCGGCACCTGCGCCCCCGGCGTGCGGCGCGGGGACGCCACGCGGTGCAGGCGCGCCATGCGCACGGCAAAACGGTCGATGCCCTGGTTGTTGAAGCCCATGCGGTTGATGATGGCGCGGTCTTCCGTCAGCCGGAACAGGCGCGGCTGCGGGTTGCCGGGCTGCGGGCGCGGGGTCACGGTTCCGGCTTCGACAAAACCGAAGCCCGATCGCGCCAGCGGGCGCACGACCAGCGCATTCTTGTCAAACCCCGCCGCCATGCCGATGGGGTTGGGAAACCGCAGGCCCATGGCCCGCACCGACAGCGCCGGGTCATCCTTCCCAGGGCAGGACACCCCACCCAGGCCCAGTTGCAGGGCATCAAGGGCGAGGTGATGGGCGGTCTCGGGTTCCAGACGCCGCATGAGCGGCAGGATCATACGCGACATAATATTCATGGCATGGATTGTTGCCGCAATTCAGCGTCGGGGGAAAGGGGCAACCAGCCATGCGCGGGCTTTGTCGCGTCCATGGCCACGGGGGCGTCGGTGGGAAAGCGGATCAGGTAATAGGGGGGCACCCGCAGGTCATGCCCGCCATTCAGCCCGCCCAGCCGGTTCCACTGCCCCAGCGTGCAGTAGACCATGTCGCCATCGACGAATATCCCGTCGGGCGAGAGGATGCGCGGGTCATGCACCATGGTGTCGAACGTCCCGTCGGCATTGCGGCGGAAGATGGCGTCATGTTCGAAATTGGTGGTGTAGATGCGCCCCCTTGCATCACTGGCCAGCCCGTCGGCCACGCCCTTTTCCCCCAGGTCGCGTATTCCGGCTGCAAGCTGCGCGTCGGTCTTGGAAAAATCAGCCAGCAGGCTGGTGGGAATGCCGTAAAGCCGCCTGCTGGTCAGCGGGCTGTAATACAGCGTGGCGCTGTCGGGCGACAGGGTAATGCCGTCCACCCCGCCCCAGACGAAGGCGGGCGGGTGCCGCGGGGGATCGAACACCAGCGGTCGCCCCTCCACCACCGCCATGAAGGGACGCTCCGCCTGGATGGAGGGATGATCGGCCAGCACCCGGCGCTGCCGTCCTGTCGCGATATCCACCACCACAAGGGCGGGCGACAGGCCGAAGGAGGAATCGGTCACATACACCGTACCCTGCGCCCCATGCGTCAGGTCCACCCGCAGGTCGTTCATGTGGCTGTCGGGCAGCAGGGTCGGCGCGCGCAGGATGATGCTGGCGGAGATCCGGTCGGTTTCCGGGTCGATGCCGATGATTTTCGCCGCACCGGGGACAAGTGGCTGCCCCGCCAGCTTGCCATCGTCAATGGCCCATAACCGCCCCCGCGCATCCGTCGTCATGCCATGCACGGACATGAGGCGGCTTGCTGGCGGCTGGTCGGAGGGCATGCTGTGCGCCGCGTCGGGATAGGGGTACAGCTTCCCGTCCTTCAGTTCAGCCAAGGTCGCGCCGTGGTGATTGACCGCGTGGCGGGGGAACCCCACGAATACGCGCCCATGCGTCACCGCGATGCCGGACGGGCCGGGACCATCAAACCGGGCCACGACCTCGAACGGGCCGGAGGGCGCCACGCCATGGTCGCGGTTGGTGGCATCACGCGCCGGTTCCGCCGCATGGGCGACACCATACAGCCCCACGGACAATGGCAGGATGGCACGGAACAGGTCACGCCTGTGCATGGACATGGTCATCGTCTCCCCGTGCTGGATATCAGGTCATTGAGGCAAGTCCGGGGGACAAGGGCAATCGAACCCCGCCCCGCGCATGGTTCACAATCAGTTCATGGGCAAGGATGCGGGCGGGTGTCCGGGCGACAGGGTGCGCCGTATCCGCGCCACATCCACGCCTGTTACGGCAGGCGCGTCATTCCCCCACGCCGCGCGGATGAAGGTGACGGTATCCGCCACGGCCCTGTCGTCCATGCGCGCGGCGAAACCGGGCATGACAAAGGCGGAAGGCGCCTGCCGCGTGGCGCGCAGGATATTGCCTTCCAGCACGATGCGGATCAGGGAATCGGGTCTGGGGTCCATGACCACCGGGTTGCCCGCCAGTGGCGGGAACGTGGTGGGATAGCCGCGGCCATCGGTGCGGTGGCAGGCCGCGCAGCGATCGACATAGGCCCGCGCGCCCCGGGCCGAGACATCACCCGCGCGCAGGGCGTCCGTTACCGCAGGGTCGTAGGTCCAGCCCTGCGCCACCATGGGTGCTGCGGGTGACAGGGTCTTGAGGTAGCGCGCGATCGCCAGCCGGTCATCATCCGTCATATGCTGCGTGCCATGGCCAATGGCGTCCGCCATGCCGCCAAAGGCCGCCCCCAGCGGCATGCGCCCGGTCGCGAGGAAACGGACGATGTCATGTTCGTTCCACCGCCCCAGCCCGGTGCGGTTTTCCCCGCGCAGGCTGACGGGACGCCAGCCATCCACCACGTCCCCCCCCGACAGGTACAGCGGCCCATCCGCCGCCGTCAGGGCCTTTTCCTGCATGGTCAGGGCGCGCGGCGTATGGCACGCGCCACAATGGCCCGGCCCTTCGACCAGATAGCTGCCACGCGCCACCAGCGGGTCGGCGAAGGTACGGCGATCCATGTCGCGCCGCACGGCCTCCGGGTCGGGGGCATACAGCGTGCGCCAGATGGAAAGCGGCCAGCGCATGGACATCGGCCACACCATGCCATCCTGCGCCACCGCATGCGTGACGGGTTTTACCCCCTGCATGAAATAGACATACAGCACATGCACGTCCGCATCCGTCAGGCGGGCATATGACGGATAGGGCATGGCCGGGTACAGCGTCGCCCCGTCACGGCGGATGCCCCGGCGCAGGGCACGGCTGAATTCGGCTTCGGAATACCGGCCAATGCCCGTCTGCCGGTCCGGGGTGATGTTGGGGGCGTACAGCGTGCCGGTCGGCAGGTGGAAGGCCATGCCCCCGGCAAAGGGCGCACCGCCGGGCACGGTATGGCAGGCCCCGCAATCGGCCACGCGGGCCATGTATTCCCCGCGCGCGACCGCATCATCCCCGTCCTGCCCGTGTAGCTGGTGATCCGGTGCCTGATCCTGCGCGCGCGCCAGTGGCGTCGCCATCATCCCCGCCGCCAGCACGGCCGCCAGCAGGCACAGCCGCTTTCCCCACGCCATGCCCGTCATCCCGCCAGCGGCCCGGGATGGGCAAGATAGGTCGTGCGGATGTGGTGGGCCGCCCAGTACGCCAGCGCCGCGACCATGCCGGTGGGGTTGTAGCCCGTTCCCTGCGGAAAGGCGTTCGCCCCGATCACGAATACATTATGCACATCCCATGACTGCAGGTAGCGGTTGAGCGCGCTGGTGCCCGGATCCGTGCCCATGACCGCTCCGCCACCCAGATGGGTGGTCTGGTACTGTCGTGTATCGAACGGCCTGCCGAATTCGCGTTTTGTCAGGTTGACGCGCCGCGCGCCCATGGCCTTCGCCACGTCGCCGATCCTGTCCACCACATAGCGGTTCATGCGGATGTCGTTGTCTTTCCAGTCAAACGTCATGCGCAGCAGGGGCTGTCCGTAAGCGTCCTTCCATGTCGGGTCGAGGTCGAGATACACGTCGCGATAGGCCATGTTCGCGCCATGGGCATCAATGCGCAGGGAATGGCGGTAGGTGTCGATCACGCCCGCCTTCCACGCACTGCCCCAGCGCGGCGTGCCCGGCGGGCCGCCGGAATGGGCGGCGGCGATTGCCTTCACACCCGCCTGGTTCACCCAGACCGGCGATCCCCCCACGAAACCCAGCGGCCCGTGGTCGAAATTTTCGCTGTTGAAGTCATCAAACGCGACACCGCCGCCGCCCGCGCCGATATACTGGTTCGTATCAATACCGCGGTCGAGCCAGACATTGCTGGTCGTTACGTTCTGGTAGACGAAATTGCGCCCCACCACCCCTTCGTTGCGTGCGGGGTCATAAGGCCTGCCGATGCCCGACAGCAGCATGAGCCGGACATTATGGAACTGGAACGCGGTCAGGATCACCATCTCCGCGGGCTGGGTCACGACCGCGCCATCGGGATCGGTATAGGTCACGCCGGTCGCCCGCCTGCCCTCCGCATCCAGTTCCACCTTCATTACATGGCAGCCCGCGCGCAGCTCAAACAGCGGGTGACGCCGCAGCACCGGCAGGATGTTCACGTTGGGCGATGCCTTGGAATACATGTAACAGGCATACCCGCTGCAATAACCGCAGAAATTGCACGGCCCCATCTGCACGCCATACGGGTTGATGTACTGCCGCGACGCATTGGCCGCCGGCAGGGAATAGGGGTGGAATCCCACTTCCGCCGCCGCCTTGCGGAACAGGTGGGCGGTATAGACATCCTTCAGCGCGGGCAGCGGGAAATGGTCAGAACGCGAGGGGGAGAACACATTCCCCTTCCCCACCACCTGCCCCTTGACCATGTAGGCTTCGCCCGATGTGCCGAATACCTTTTCCGCCTTGTCGAAAAAGGGTTCCAGTTCCTCGTAACTGACGCCGTAATCCTGCAGGTTCATGCCTTCGGGAATGAATTTGGCGCCGTATTTCTCGATCACGCGCGTACGCAGGCGCAGGTCATCGGGCGGTATGCGGAAATGCACGCCAGACCAGTGCAGGCCCGCGCCGCCCACGCCCTCACCGGGCAGGAAGGCGGCCATGCGGCGATAGGGCAGCGCCGTCTGCCGGCTGTTGTTGCGGATGGTGACGGTATTCTTCGACAGGTCCTGGAACAGCTTATAACGGAAATTGGCCTCCAGTTCGTCGATCGAGGCGGGATAGGCCCCGTCCGCCGCCGTGCTGCGGTCCGGCCCGCGTTCCAGCATGACGACCGACCGACCGGCCTCGGTCATTTCCTTGGCCATGATGGACCCGGCCCAGCCACCGCCCACGATCACCACGTCAACCGCGCGCAGCCTGCGTGCGTCGTCGCTCATGCCGTTTCCCCCGATATGGACACGCTGCCCAGCGGGTAATGCGCGCCGTAGCGGTCCACCCAGTCCATGAAATCGGCCCGCGCGCCGGGAAAGCCGAGCATGATCCAGCCGCCAAGCCCGGTATTGCCGCCATGGACGGGGTCCGAAAACGCGCCTTCCATCACATTGGCCAGCAACTGGTCAAAAAAAGCGGTGGATGGCAGGTCGCCAAAGGTCATGCCGCCGTTTTCGGCCCCGCGCAGCAGGTCGTCCTGCAATGCCGGCGCAAGGCCCGCGAACGGCCTGCCATGGCGGGTGGCCGCGTGGGCGTCCATGCCCGCGATGCCGCGCCGGTACAGGTCACGCGGGGCATGGGGCAACTGGTAGCCCAAATTGTCCGGCCCCGGCACGAAGGGCGCCTGCATGTACCACTGCGCCCCATGGGCGTAGGGCGTGTCCATCTGCATGTCGATGAAACGCGGCACGTCCAGCGCCAGCGCGCCGGGGCCATTTTCATCGGCCGGGATCAGGCGGTCACACGCGGCGACCAGGAACGCCCATTCGGCGGGGGTGAAAAAACGCGGGGCATAGGATGCGGGCGGGCTGGAGCGGGCCGGGAGGGCGGCAAGAACCGTACTGCACGCGGCAGCCCCTGCCAGTCCCTGCATGAACCGCCGTCGCGACGAAGTGAACCGTAAACCACTGATACCCAAAAACGCCTGCCCGCTATGCCATGTCTCTCTTGATCCGAATGCTCACTATATCCGTGAGGTCCGGATAAATGCCTAGTCCATTTTTTCCGGCATATTGGTTAATGCAAGAAATATTGATCACGAAAAAATGGGGGGCGGGCAAACTTTTGCGCGTTCCGTCAACCTGTTCCGCAGTGTCCGCTGCATTCCGCAATGCCCGGTCTGGCGCGTTGCGGGTCATAAGGAAATTTTTGGTGAAGCTTTTTTCAAAACGTTACAGGGAAACGCCGCTTTTTGGAAAAAGGCGGCAGACAGAAACTTTTATTATCCTTTATCAACAGATTACTTAAAATAATTCCTGATACAGGCCGCGCCCTTGACCCGTCACGGGCCGCACCATATCCACGCGGGCATGCGCCCTGCCCTTTTCATGCTGCGAAACCTTGGCACCACCTGCATCGCGTCAGTGACCGACATGGCCGTGGGCTATCCGCAGGCGCTGGTGCGCCGCGTCGGGCATCCGGTCATGTGGATCGGGGGGCTGGTCGGCATGCTGGACCGACGCCTCAATACGCCGGACGCCACCCCGGCAAAACGCCGGGCCAACGGTCTTGTGGCCAGCGTGCTGATCGTGTCGGTGCCCACGGCAACCGCCATGCTGGTGGACCATGCCATCCGCCGTGTGCTGCCCCGCTGGCTGGCGCTGCCGCTGACGGCGGTACTGGCCAGTTCCCTTGTCGCCCAGCGTTCGCTGCATGACCATGTCGAAGCCGTGGCGATACAGGCACGCGACAGCCTGCCCGCCGCCCGGCGCGCGGTTTCCCACATTGTGGGCCGCGACCCCGAACAGCTTGATATGGCGGGCGTGCTGCGGGCCGCGACCGAGACACTGGCCGAAAACTTTTCCGACGGCATCGTGGCCCCCCTGCTGTGGATGGCGGCAGGCGGCCTGCCGGGCGCGGTCTTTTACAAATCGGTCAACACGGCGGACAGCATGATCGGCCACCGCACGCCCCGGCATGAAGCCTTTGGGTGCGCGGCGGCAAGGCTGGATGACCTGGTCAACCTGCCCGCGTCCCGCCTGTCGGCGCTGTGGATCATCCTTGCCGCCCTGAGCATGAAGGGCATGGGCGCGCGGGACGCCTTGCGCATCCTGCGGCGCGACGCCCGCCGCCACCGATCCCCCAATGCCGGGTGGCCGGAAGCCGCGATGGCGGGCGCGCTGGGCATACGCCTGTCTGGTCCGCGCGCCTATAACGGCGTCAGCGTGGCGGAGCCGTGGGTGGGCGACGGGCCAGCCACGCTGCGTCCCGCCGACCTGTGCCGCGCGCTGGCGCTGTACCGCCGCGCCTGCCTGATCCAGACATTGGCGGGTGTGACGGCCACGGCCCTGCTGGCCCGGGCGTCACGACGGCGCCGATCCAACGCCTGCCTCTGAAGCATCCCTGAAAACAATAAAGGTTTCACCAGGACGCCGCCTTTTCACAAGACGGCATCCGTGGTGAAGCTTTTTTTATTTTCCCGCGTTCATGCGGCTTCGTTTTCGCGCTTCGGCAGCCAGAGCAAGAGCGCACGCACGACCTTGCGCGTCTGTGACCCTTGGGCATCCTCATCAATGCCAAACCTGGCCAGTTCCCCTTCCATGATTTATGAAAAACTGTTTGAAAATAACTCATTGATAAAAAACAATAAAAGTTTTCAGGTGCTGTCTTTTTTCAAAAAGGCAGCGTTCTTTCGAAGCTTCTGCAAAAAGCTTCACCAAAAACTTCTTTTAATTTTAAAGCGCTATCATGAGCTGACTTTTCAAACCGCCTTTGAGAAAATCGCGGATATCATTTTCTTCAATCGCGACGATCGCGCTTTCGGCGCGCTGTGCCCCATCAGCCGATATCTGCCCGACACGATGTTTCGAACCGACAGCCCGCATTTCAGCGATAACGTCCGGATAGATGAAGCGGCGGGTCATTGCAGGCGCCTCCCCGCAAGGATGATGCGCGCCGCGCGGGAGCGAAACGGCGGCGAACGTTTCAGCCCCGCACCGGGCGCGCCATGGCCAGCAGGCCATCGATATCAAGATGCGTTTCCAGATGATCGGCCAGCGCATCCAGCGCCGCATCCACCCTCGCATCATGGTCATGCCCGTCCGAATGGCCACCCAGCCGCGCCAGCAAGGCCGCCCGCGCCCCACCATCGGCCAGCAGGCCATGGACGTAGGTACCCCATATCCGCCCCGACGGACTGACCGCGCCGTCATGACGTCTCCCCAGGTCAATCAGGGGCCGCGCATCATGATCGGGGCCGGTGGTCCGGCCGATATGCATTTCATACCCGCGCATGGCGGTCCCTTCGGGCAGCAGGCGGCCGGTTACATCCTCCAGCCGCTTGCCGCCTTCCAGCACCGTTGTCACATCAAGCAGCCCCAGCCCCGCCACGGTTGCGGGTGGCCCCTCGATCCCAAGCGGGTCGGCAATACTGCGCCCCAGCATCTGGTAGCCACCGCATATGCCCATGACGTAACCACCACGGCGCGCATGGGCATGGATGTCGATATCCCACCCTTCGTCCCGCAATGCAGCAAGGTCGGCGATGGTGGCCTTCGCACCGGGCAGGATCACAAGGTCACACGGCGGCAGCACCTGCCCCCGCCGCACCATGGTCAGGCTGACGCCTTCTTCCGCCGCCAGCGGGTCGAGATCATCGAAATTGGCGATCATGGGCAGGCACGGCACGGCAATGCGCACGCCCCCCGTCCCGCCATGCCTGCCGGCATGCAGGTCGGCGGCGTCTTCCGCCGGCAGGTCACGCACTCGGTCGAGGAAGGGGACCAGCCCCACGGGCCGCCAGCCGGTCATGCCGGCAATCGCCACCATTCCCGCATCGAACAGCGACGGGTCACCCCGCATGCGGTTGACAATAAAGCCCCTTATGCGCCGCGCGTCCCCAGTGGCCACGACAGCCTGCGTGCCGACAAGGCTTGCGATCACGCCGCCACGGTCGATATCGCCCACCAGCACGACATCAACATCCGCCGCCTGCGCAAAACCCATATTGGCGATGTCATCGGCCCGCAGGTTGACCTCCGACGCCGATCCGGCCCCTTCGACCAGCACGATGTCCGCCTGACCGGCAAGGGTATGGAAACTGTCCAGCACCTCGGGCATCAGGCCGCGCTTGAAGGACTGGAAATCCTTCGCCCGCACCTGCCCGCGCATGCGGCCGCGCACCACAAGCTGCGATCCGGTCATGCCCTGCGGCTTGAGCAGCACGGGATTCATGTCCACCGACAAGGCAACCCCGCAGGCCCGCGCCTGCAACGCCTGCGCGCGCCCGATCTCGCCCCCGTCCGCCGTGACCGCCGCATTATTGGACATGTTCTGCGGCTTGAACGGGCGCACGCGCAGGCCACGCCGGGTCAGCGCGCGGGCAATTCCCGCCACCAGCACCGACTTGCCCACGCTGGACCCGGTGCCCTGGAACATGAGCGCGCGGGCCGCCATCAGAATTCGATCCCGGCCTGCGCCTTGACCCCCTTCCTGAAATGATGGGCCACCTGCGTCATTTCCGTGACCAGATCGGCGGCCTCGATCATGGCCGGGCGGGCGTTACGGCCCGTCACGACCACATGCTGCATGGCGGGGCGGGCGGCGATATCGGCCAGTACCTCATCGACCGGCAGGTAGTCGTAGCGCAGCGCGATGTTGAGTTCGTCCAGTATCACCATCGCCACATCCGCGCGCCGCATGGCCGCGCGCGCCTGGTCCCACGCGGCGCGGCAGTTGGCGATGTCGCGGGTGCGGTCCTGCGTATTCCATGTAAAGCCCTCGCCCAGCGCATGCCATTCCACCTGATCGCCAAAGCGTTCCAGCGCCTTGCGCTCCCCCGTGTTCCACGCCCCCTTGATGAACTGGACCACCACGATACGCCCGCCATGGGCCAGCGTGCGCAGCGCCATGCCGAAGGCTGCGGTGGACTTGCCCTTGCCCGCGCCGGTATGGACCGCCAGCAACCCCTTCTCGATGGATTTGCTGCTGACTTCCCTGTCCTGCACCTGCTTGCGTTTGGCCATTTTTTCACGATGGCGGATTTCTTCGGGGGTAAGGGTCATTTCATCTCCATCGGCAGGCCGGCCACTACAAAAACCACGCGCGCGACATCCCGCGCAACAGACTGGTGCAGCCAGCCTGCCTCATCACGGAAGCGGCGCGCCAGCGCATTATCGGGCACGATGCCCTGACCCACCTCGTTCGACACCAGCACGGTCGGCCCCGTACGGCGGCGCAGGGCCGCCAGCAACGCCTGCGTGGCCACCGCGATATCATGTTCGCCCAGCATGAGGTTGGTCAGCCACAGCGTCAGGCAGTCCACCAGGACGGGCGACGTATCCGCCCCATCAAGGGCCGCGGGCAGGTCCAGCGGTTCCTCGACCGTATGCCAGCCCGCACCCCGCCGCGCCCGGTGGTGGGCCACGCGCGCGGTCATCTCCCCATCATGGGGCTGGCAGGTGGCAAGGTAGGTCCATGGCGCGGGCCATTGGGGGAACAGGTTTTCGGCAAAGCGGCTCTTGCCCGAACGCGCGCCACCCAGCACGAAAATGCAGCCCTGCATGCCGGACATCGTATCAGGTTGGCCCGCCGCCTTCATTTTATCCTCCGCCATCTTGCATCCGGGCGCATAAGACCACACAACGCTGCCCATGCCATCCCGTCCTTCCCATCCACGCGACATGGCCGCGCTGCGCCAGCTATGCCGCGACCTGCCCGCGCCCGACATGGCGGCCGACGCCGCCATGACCGATCATGACAGCCATCTGACCAAGCCGCCCGGCAGCCTGGGACGGCTGGAGGAGCTGGCCCGTTGGGCCGGACGGTGGCAGCGCACCGACCGCCCCCGCGCCGAACGGGTGGACATCATCGTCTTCGCGGGCAACCACGGCGTGACAGCGCAGGGTGTGACACCGTGGCCCATCGATGTCACGCGCCAGATGGTCGAAAATTTCCGCAATGGCGGGGCGGCCATCAACCAGATCGCCCGCGTAAGCGCCGCGCGCCTGCACGTGGTGGAAGCGGAGGACCTGCGCCCCACAGCCGACATGACCCATGCCCCGGCCATGGACGAGACGACCTTCCTGCGCGCGCTGGCCACCGGCATGCGGGCCGTGCGGCCAGATACGGACCTGCTGTGCCTGGGGGAAATGGGGATTGGCAACACGACCCCCGCCGCCGCCCTGTGCGCCGCCCTGTTTGGCGGTGGGGGCGCGAAATGGGCCGGACGCGGCACCGGGCTGGATGACGCGGGCGTGCGGCACAAGGCGGCGGTGATCGACCGCGCGCTGGACCGCCACGGCACGCGGCTGGCGGACCCGCTGGTCATCGCGCGTTACCTTGGCGGGCATGAACTGGCGGCGATCATGGGGGCGGCCATCGCCGCGCGGTACATGGGCATTCCCGTACTGCTGGACGGTTTCATCTGCACGGCCGCCGTTGCCCCGCTGGCGCTGCTGCATCCGCACGGGCTGGACCATACCCGCCTGTCGCACTGTTCGGCCGAAGGCGGGCATGCCCACCTGGCGGCGGCACTCGGGCTGTCACCATTGCTGGAACTGGGATTGCGGCTGGGCGAAGGCTCCGGCGCGGGACTGGCCATTCCCCTTGTGCGCGCCGCCACCGCCTGCCTGTGCGGCATGGCGACATTCGCGCAGGCGCGGGTCAGCGAAAAGGCATGACCATCATGGGCCGCCTGCGGGCCGACCTTGTCTGCGGGATCGGGCTGCTGACCCGCCTGCCGGTGGGATGGCTGGCGCATGACGGCCTGCCCTATTCCATGACGCGCAGCATATGGTGCTGGCCGCTGGTCGGCGCGGGGCTAGGGGCATGCGGCAGCCTGCTTTATGCGGGGCTGCGGTGGCTGGGCATTGCCGCCCTGCCGGCTGCGGGATGGAGCATCGGCATGCTGCTGCTGGCCTGTGGCGGGCTGCATGAAGACGGGCTGGCGGACATGGCCGATGGCTGTGGCGGTGGCCGGGACCGCGCGCGCAAGCTGGAAATCATGCGTGACAGCCGGGTGGGCAGTTATGGCGTGATGGCGCTGGTCATCGCGCTGCTGGTGCGCATCACGGCGCTGGCCGCCATGCCGGGCGCCGTGGCCATCATGGCCATGCCGGTGGCCGGTGCGCTGGCGCGCGTGGCCATGGCGGCCGTGCTGTGGCGCCTGCCGCCCGCGCGCAGTGACGGACTGGCCAGTTCCATGGCGGGCGTGCCGGGCCATGCGCTGGCGACGTGCATGGGACTTGCCGGCCTGTGCGCCGCCGTGCTGCTTCCCTGGCCGCGCGCGGCCCTTGCCTGTGCCGTGGCGGCCGGGGCGGCGGTCATAATGTGCCTGTTCGCGCGGCGGCAGATTGGCGGCCAAACCGGAGACGTTCTTGGTGCAACGGCAGTTGTGGCGGAATGTGCGATCCTGGCTGCCCTGTCCTGAATCCGGGCAGGCCCTGTTCGATCACCCGCACCGACCCCATGGGCGGCGACGGGGCCAGCAGGCTGCCGGGCATGCCATGGACCATACCATGCATGAGGCGCAGCGGCCCCCCATGGGTCAGCACGGCGCAGGACTGGCCGCGCTGCTGCATCTCGGTCCAGAAATGCCGCACACGGGCGCGCAGGTCGCTGCCATTTTCCCCACCAGGAGGGGTAAAGCCGGAAACATCGGCCGCCCATGCATCAAGCGCGGCGCGTGAAATGTGAGTCCATGGCCGGCCCTCCCATTCGCCAAAGCTGATTTCACGCAGACGTGAATCCACCTTCAGCTCCAGGTTCATGAACCGCGCCACCCGTTCGGCCACCATCTGGCAGCGCCGGGCCGGTGAGGAGAACAGAATCCTGCACCCCACCCCCTGCATGACGGTGCGCAGGCCATCGGCCATGCGCTCCCATCCATCCGCCAGGGCAACGTCCCGCTGGCCGTAACACAGGCCTTCCGCCCCCATGACGGCGGGATGGCGCGCCAGCACAACTGCAAAACGGTCAGTCATCCGCTCCTGCCTTCCAATCTGTCCTGATGAACATCCGCGAAGTTCATGAACATCGCCATAAGTTGGATAAGGGGGCAGCCCCCCGATAAGGACATGCCACTTTTTCGCCCCAGGATGTCGGGACCGTATCAATTCCGACAAACAGGACAAAATAAAGACTGTTTACAAAAAGGGATGTATTCTGCATATCGGCATCTGTACATTAACACATTCCAATTTGCTGATACCCTGGGTCTGTTCATTCCCGTTCCCAGACCGGAAGGATGACGAGCATCATGCGGATATGGGCCAGTGCCTGCCTGCTTCTGTGCCTGCCGGCAAGCGCGAGCGCCGCAGGCCTGTTCAGCGCCGTCCATCCCACGCTGGCGTGTGGGGACGATGCCATCCTGCGTGCCCTGTCCGACCAGGCCATCAGCACGCAGCAGTCACCCGCATGGCGCAAAACGCTGATCCGGCAGGGTGACTGCCATAATGTTACGCCTGATGTCCGCTGGGAAAAAATAGCCAACCGCAATGGCCTGCCCCTGATGCGGCGCGTGCCGCCGGTACCGGGCCTGCCACCGCTGTATTTCATGACGGGCGCCATCGCCCCGATCGGGTCCGTTCCGGCCACGGCGGCCACGGAACACCCGCTGTCCCGCCCCCCGGCTGTACAGCAGCCCGCCCCGCCCGCCGCCGATACACCCACCCCCACCGGCCCGCAGCATACCGAAGCGGACGACGCTCCGCCCGCCCCCCCGCCGGTAATCGTGCAGCAGGCGGAAACGCCGCGACCGACCGACATCTTTTTCATGACGCGCGGTTTCCAGAAACTGGGGTCGCTGATCCTGACCCTGATGCTGGTCTGCGGGGCGGGATGGGTCATGGTGCTGATCCTGCGCGCAGGCTGGCTCATGGCGCGGCGGCGCAAGGCCGTCAGGGCCTGCCTGGAACTGGCGCAGCGGCATTCCGCCATGCTGGGGCGGTGGTACCAGAATGCGCATGACACGCCGGTCACCTCCCCTTCCCACACTTCATGGGCGACGTACCTGGATCGCTTCACACGCAGTACCCTGCTGCCTACACTGACGCGGCATGGATATCATGCGCTGTGGCCCAGCATATGCAGGACCGTGCAGGGGCACATCACCACCATGGCCGCCAGCACGGCCATCAGGCCGCCTGCCGCCGCCGTTACACCCAGCACCTATCACCAGGACATGAACCAGGCGGAATACGCCGCCTTCTGTTCACAATGGATTGAAAAGGCGGGATGGGACACCCGCCCCCCCGTGGCCACGGGTCTGGGGTCCGTCATCCAGTGCAACCGCAACAACCTGAAAATGCTGGTGCATTGCTGGATGGACCGTAAGCCGGTGCATGAAGACGTGATCTGGCAGGGCATAAAGGAAAAGACCGACAGCAAGGCCAGCGTGGGCGCGATCGTATCCAACGCGCCCTATACGCAGGAGGCGCTGCTGCTGGGCAAGAAGCACCGCATTTTCCTGCTCCACCATGAAGATGTGTTCAAGTTCGTATCGGGCATAGAAGTGCCTGATGTCGCCTGAAGCGCCCCGGCACCGCCGTCCCTATTCCTTGCGCGCCTGACGGGCGGCGAGCGCGTTGAAGCACAGCGCCGCGCCCTGCGCCTGAACCGGGTTGCCATCCAGGAAACGGGTGTCGTCCTCACGCTTCTGTCCGGTCATGCGCTGACTGCAGTAATCGAACAGCGCACGGCTGTCGCGCACGCGCGCGCAGTTCAGCAACCCGACAAAACTGACATATCCCGCATGGTCACGCAGTCCCGTGACATAGGCCGCGCACTGTTTCAGGACAGGTGGGGCGATGCGGCGGGACATGATGGTGGCATAGGCCGCCTCCTCGCGCGTGGTGCAGGTGTTCACGCCCGCGCTGTCATGGTGAAGGGCGCAGTACTGCGCCACCGCCCCGTGCAGGTAGCCCCCTTCGGACGCACTATGCGCCCATTGCGCATCCGCCGCACGGCGGTAACTGAACACTGCCGCGGCACGATCGGGCGTAATGGCGCGAAACGGCACGGCACGCGATCCGCAATACAGGGTCATGCGATAGCTGTCCGCGTCATCCGGCTGGCTGGCAAAATCCAGATAGACCGGATTGAGCGGCGGCGGACAGAGCATCCGCCCCGACGGCAGGGTCGGGTTCTGTCCATAATCCACCCTGTATACAAGATGGCCATCGCCGCCCCGCTCCAGCGAGACTTCCAGAAGTTCACCATTCGTAAAATCGATCCCGTTTTCCGACAGCCGCAGTTCCCCTGTCGCGGCGGCGGTCTGGCCGTCCTGCGGGCGCAGCACGAAATATTGCGGGGCGTCGCGTGTCAGTTCGCTGCCTTCAAAACGCTCGTTATCGGCATGGGCGGGCGCTGTTGCCAAACCGGCAACCACAAGCCCCCCCATGATGACACCAAGGCATGACGCCCGCCGTGCAGAGTCCTTTTTAAGCATGTCGAAAGGCTTTCTTACTGGTCAACTATTGTGCATTTTATGCTTAAGATTTGGAAATAATGTTTAATTTTTAATCATGTCGCTTTTATTAAGGCATCAATGCTTGTCAGTCGTTATTCCGTCTGACAATGTTCATGACAGAACAACCAATTGATGCTGCATGATATTTCTTTCTGTTTCTGCCCCGCTCCATACATTGCCCCATGCGCCTGCCGTGTTTTCCCCGGTTGCGGCATTCCATAGGGGCATGGAAACAGGAACTGCTTATTTTTTATACAATTTTCCCGACGGGGACCATAAAGATGCCTGATGATTTCATGGCGCGTCCTTCCCTTTCCATCCCGGCGGGAACCCTCCCTTCCCATTTCCTCCCTCCCGCGCCGACCATGGCGGAGACCAGAGCATGAGCAAACCGGACCCCGCGCTGGAAGACAGCACCCCCATCCTGCCAGAGGATGATGATGGCTATCACAAGGGGCTGGGCGCGCGCCAGATCCAGATGATCGCCGTGGGCGGCGCGATCGGGACGGGCCTTTTCATGGGGGCCGGGTCGCGCCTGCAGGTGGCGGGTCCCTCGCTGGCGCTGGTCTATCTGGTCTGCGGGGTGTTTTCGTTCCTGATCATGCGCGCGCTGGGCGAACTGGTGATGCACCGCCCCACCTGCGGCAGCTTTGTATCCTATGCGCGGGAATTCATGGGGGAAAAGGCGGCCTTTGTCGCGGGCTGGCTATCCTTCATGAACTGGGCCATGACCGGGATCGTCGATATCACGGCCGTGGCGATGTACATGCATTTCTGGGGTACGTTCGCCGCCGTGCCGCAATGGGTGTTCGCCCTTATGGCGCTGTGCATCGTCACCACGCTGAACATGGTGGGCGTCCGGTGGTTCGGGGAGATCGAATTCTGGTTCTCCCTCATCAAGATCGTGGCGCTGTGCCTGTTCCTGATCATTGGCAGCGTCATCCTGGGCGTGCGCATGCCGGTGGATGGCCATGCGACGGGACTGCACCTGATTGCCGATAACGGCGGCATCTTCCCCCACGGCCTGATCGCCAGCCTGCTGCTGGTGCAGGGCGTGGTATTCGCCTATTCCGGCATTGAACTGATCGGGACGGCGGCGGGGGAATGCGCCGACGTGCGCACGGTCGTGCCACGCAGCATCAACAGTGTCATATGGCGTATCGGCCTGTTCTACGTGCTGTCGGTGGTGCTGCTGGTCTGCCTGCTGCCCTGGACGGCCTATCATGGCGGGACCAGTCCGTTCGTGACCTTTTTCCAGGCGCTGGGCGTACCCGGCGTCGATACGATCATGAACATCGTGGTGCTGACCGCGGCCCTGTCCAGTCTCAATTCCGGCCTGTATTCCACCGGGCGGGTACTGCGCGCCATGGCGCTGGGCGGGGCGGCCCCGCAATCCCTTGCCCACATGAATGCAAGCTCGGTGCCCGCCAACGGCATCCTGCTGACGGTCGCGGTCTATCTGGTGGGGGTCGGGCTGAACTATATCGTCCCGTCACAGGTGTTCGAGATCGTGCTGAACATGGCGGCGATCGGCATTATCAGTACATGGAGCTTTATCGTCGTAAGCCAGATGAAGCTGCGCCAGGCGGTCCGCAGCGGGCGTATCAGGTCGGCCGGGTTTGAAATGCCCGGCGCCCCCTTCACCGCATGGCTGACGCTTGGCTTTCTGGCCAGCGTCCTGGTGCTGATGCTATTTGACTACCCCAACGGCACCTGCACGCTGGCCACCATGCCGGCGGTCGCCATCATACTGATGCTGGGGTGGAAATACCTCAATCCCAACAGCAGCACCCCCGACAGCGCGGGCGAACAGCCGCGGCTCCCGACAACCTGAAAAGAAACTGGCGGGGGAACTGCCATTCCCCCGCCAGATCAACCGGCCTGCTGGCCAGGGAGCATGGCATTGATGTCCTGATACCCCCATACCCGCTGCCGCAGGGCATGTAGCAGGCACCCCGTACCCTGCCCCCAATACCAATAAGGCCCGGCACGCACTGCCATGCGTGAAGGGGCGTCCCGATCAGGAAATGGCTACAACCATGGTTTCCTTCATACCTGCCCGCGCCGCCAGACGGCGGGGCAGCGCATCCCTGCGCAATGCGATCGCATTACCCCATGATGCCGGTCGCCCTTGCGGGAGAGCATCATATATTTCGATATCGGAATCAATGTTATTTGTTGCGGTATCGATCGCATCGACATTTTCCGCCCTGCCCGTGGCCCATGCGGACGGCACGGGCAATGGCACGGAAGCCGGGTCACAGGGACTGCATGAAAATTACGACCAGTGGTACACCGGGTCACTGGTATCGCCATCGGGCGCCCTGACGAAAAAGGGCGTATTCGCATGGGAACCCTATTTCGCCTACAGCCAGCCCGTCGGCTATCTGGACAGCACGGGACAGGGCATGCCGCTGAAGGACAGGGCGCATAGCGTGTCGAACTTCACACTGTACAAATATTCCATCACAAGATCGGTCAGCCTACAGATGACGCCGGACATAAGCTATGGCTGGCGCAGGGGACACCATGGCGGCACGACCAGCGGGCTGAAAATGGGCGACCTGCCGGTTGACGTGATGTGGCGCTACCTTGACGCCGACCCGAAGCGCTACATCCCCGCCCTCAGCCTGTTCGTGGGGGTGGCGTTTCCATCGGGTGACTATACAAGGCTGGGCCGTGACGAAGATGGGGTGGGCAGCGGCACCTATACCTTCCGCCTGGCGCTGACGGAACAGTCCACCTACACCCTTCCCGGCCATCATGAACTGCGGCTGCGCATGTGGGGCACGTTCCGCCGCGCGCTGACGCAGGCGCATATCGCCGATGTCAGCAGCTATGGCACCTCGGCCGGGTTCCGGGGGCTAGCGCATCCGGGCATGTACGGGGAAAGCGGCTTCTCTGTGGAATATGGCGTCAACCAGAAATGGGTGATCGCCATGGACCTGGCCCGCGACTGGGCCAACGGGTCCGTGGTGCGGGGATACAACGCGCAGGGGAAAGACCAGAACATTCTGGGGCAGGCATCGGGTGACTGGGTCATTGCGCCCGCGATCGAATATAACTGGTCCCCGCGCTTTGGCGTCATTGCCGGTGTCACCGCGATGTTCGCGGGGCATAACACGGGGCAGGTCATTTCACCGCAGGTTGCCTTCAACAGCGTGTTCTGAAGGACTGTTTTAAAATAAGTCATTGATAGGAAATGATAAAAATTTCCTGATGCCGCCTTTTTGAAAAAAGGCGGCACCCAAAAACTTTTATTGTTTTTTATCAACGGGTTGTTTTCAAACAGTCTCTTAATCTGAAATCATCACTTACGGCATGTCGTACAACGCCTGCATGGCATCCCCGTCCGCCCCGGCCATCAGTGCAAGGGCCAGCAGGATGCGGGCCTGCCGGGGCCGCATGTGACCGGCGGCAAGGATACCGCGCTGGCACAATTCCTGCCGCCGGACCACGCCGCCACAATATCCGCTGCTGGCCTGCACCACCACGACACCACGGGCCACGGCTTCATCCAGCGCCACGTTTTCCGCAGGCGTGCACATGCCCGGCAGCATGCCCGCCGAGATGATGCCACGCGCCCCGGCAGCCACAAACGCCCGTATGCCCACGCCATCCGCGCCCGCATGGCTGTAGCTGATATCCACGCGCGGGATTTCGCCGCCGCTGCCATATCCCACCGGCCAGCCGACATGGCGGCGGTACCCGGCGGCGCGCCCGAAGAAAACCCGATTGGCCTCGATCATGCCAAGCGGCCCGAAATCGGGGGAACGAAAGGTTTCAAGCTGGTAGGTGGAAGCCTTGGTCACTTCCTGCGCCGCATGGATTTCGTTATTGGCCACCACCAGCACGCCGCGCCCCGCCGCATCGGGGCATGACGCCACCAGCAATGCGGCATACAGGTTGGCCGGGCCATCGGCGCTGATGGCGCTGGCGGGACGCTGCGCGCCCACGATCACCACGGGACAGGGCACATCCAGCACGAGGTCAAGGAAACAGGCCGCTTCCTCCAGCGAGGACGTGCCATGCGTGATGACAACACCACCCAGATCCGGCTGGTCCGCAATGGCCTGGGTGACCACGCTGGCCAGATCGAACCAGCGCGCCAGCGTCATCTGCACACTGTCGCAGCTTGAAAAGGGAATGTCGCGCACCACGAAGCGCGCCCGCACGGCCTGCGGCAGGGCGGCCAGCAGGTCGCTCCCCCCGATGCTTGCGCCAATTTCCGCGTAATCGACCGTATCACGCGGGTCCATGGACCGCCGGGCAATGGTGCCCCCGGTCGAGATGATGGCAATGACAGGTTGCTGCATCCGTCTTTTCCCCTGATCCATATCCTGCCCGCAATCAATCACGTAGACATGAGTGATCATTTTAAACTAACTTATTGATAAATAAACATAAAAATTTTTCTGGCACCGCTTTTTTCAAAAAGGCGGCGTTCTTTGAAGCTTTTTGGAAAAAAGCTTCACCAAAAACTTCTTTATAATCTGACAGGATATCTTAAGGGACGCGCGACCTGGATTACTGATAGGGACCCGGTTCCGGTTCCCACCCGGTCAGCAGGTGACGCCCAATTTCGGCATTTTTCCAGTCCACCGGGTCATGCAGCGACAGCGTGCGGGCATCGCGCCAGTAGCGGTCCAGCCCGTTCGCGCCATCCGTGCCCCGCGCGCCCGCCGCCGCAGGCGCGTCCGCCGTCGCCCGCAGGGCCGCGCGGGTTGCGACCGAACGGGCCGCACTGGCCGCCATGGCCACCACATTGCGCGATGCGTGCCCGCTTTCGTACTGTTCCAGCATGGTGCCCGCCTGCATCACGCTGCAATAGGCCGCAAACAGATCCGCCCCGATTTCCCCCAGCAGGCGGCGCACATAAGGGTCCTGATCCGCGCTGTCCACGCCCGCGGCCCCCCATGGCCGGGCATGGTCGGGCACGAAGGCACAGACCGCGCGCAGCGCCCCGATGCCGATGCCGGTCAGGATGGCGCTGAAACCGGCCTGAAAACGTAGTGAAACATGCCGGGGTAGCACCGCATCCGGGTCCAGCGCGTTCCACTGCTCCCCCACCCTGACATCCTCCAGCGTCACGGTACCGGAATCCGTCGCCCGCTGGCCCATGCGGTCCCAGTCATGGTGAAAGACAAGGCCGGGCGCATGGCGTGGCACAAGGTCCATGCGCACGCCCGCGCGAACCGATCCCAGCCGTTGCGCCCGCCCGGGATCAAAGGAAGACACCGCGACAAGGTCCGCCCCGGACGCGCCGGTGGCATAGATCTTGCGCCCCGACAGGACATGCGTGCCATCGGGACAGGGCCGCGCCAGCGTCTGCAGGAAACCATCAGCCGTGCGCCCGTTTTCGGCCACCGCCATGCCAAGGATGGCATGGTCATGCACGATGCGATGCGCCAGGCGCTGGCGCAGGTCGGGTGGAGAATAGGCGAATATCTCACGCACCAGATCATCATGCACCTTGTATATCTGGGCCACTGCCGGGTCGGCCACGGCAATGCGCAGCATGAGTTCCAGCGACAGGCCCTGCGCCATGCCCAGCCCGCCCCATGCACAGGGCACCGCCAGCGCAAGGATGCCCGTGGCCTTCAGCGCGGCGATGGCCTGATGGGGATAGCCCCCCGCGCGGTCATGGGCTGCGGCGGCGGGCGCGATTTCGCCATCCAGCACATGCTGCACCCGCAGCATCACCGCCCCCACCGGCCCGGAAACCTGTCGCACGGGGAACAGGTCACGCAGCAGTGGCGGCAGCGGATGATCCCGCATCGGTTCGGTCGTCATGCAACAGAGATAAGCATGACGGGACGGGGCATCAACCGCCCTGCCCCATCCGGGTCAGCCACCGGCCTGCCTGCGGGCGGCGGCGCGGATATCGCTCAGTGTCAGCAGCCAGATCACGAATCCGCCCATGGCCAGGCAACAGCCGACCCAGCCCACGGATTCCCAGCCCAGACCCGCGCTGATCGCCATGCCGCCCAGCATAGGGCCAATCGCGTTGGCCATGTTGAACGCGCTCTGGTTCATGGCCGCCGCCAGCGCCTGCGCATCGACCGCGACACTCAGCAGCCGTGACTGGATCACGGTGCCCAGTCCACCGCCACACCCGATCATGAACACGATCGGCATCATGCCCCATACGGAATACACCGAACCGGGAAAACCGGCCAGGGCGGCGGCGTTGACCAGCAGCGTGCCGCCAATGGTCGGCATCATCTTGCGATCCGCCGCCCATGCGCACGCCATGGTGCCCACCGTCATGCCCACGCCAAAGACCGCCAGCATGACCGGCGTCATGTAGGCCGGCGCATGGGTCACGTCCTGCAGGATGGAGGCAAGGTAGGTATAGACGCAGAAAATACCGCCGAACCCCACGACGCCAATGCCCAGCGTCAGCCACACCTGCCGGTTGCGCAGGGCGCGGATCTCGGTCATGGCGCTGGCATCGGGGCGCGGCGGGTCGGTCGGCACGAAACGCATGATCAGCAGCATGGTCAGCAGCGCCAGCACCGCGATCAGCACGAAAGCCCAGCGCCATCCCACCAGCATGCCCAGCCCGTTGGCCATCGGCACGCCACCAATGGTGGCGATGGTCAGCCCCAGCACGACCCTTGCCACCGCCTGCGTGCGCCGGTTGTCGGGAACCAGCGACGACGCGACAATACCCGCCGTGCCAAAATACGCGCCATGCGGCAGGCCACTTATGAACCGGCACAGCAGCAGGCACAGGTAATTGGGGGCCAGCGCGGTCAGGCCATTACCAATTACATACAGCACCATCATGCCGATCAGCAGGTATTTGCGGCTGTATCTGGCGCCAATCATGGCGATCAGCGGGGCGCCGACACAAACGCCGGCGGCATAGGCCTCGATCGCATGCCCCGCCTCCGGCACGGTGACGTGCATGCCGGCCGAAATCATGGGCACCAGGCTCATGGCCGCGAATTCGGCCGTGCCGATGGCAAAACCACCCAGCGCCAGAATGAAGAAGATCAGGCCGGGATGCCCCGCAGGCTGCACGGGCGCGCGAACGCTCCCACGCGCGATGGTGATTGTGTCAGTCATGCATGTGCTCTGGACAAAAATAAAAAAAGCGCACCTTCGCACGCTGTTACTTTTGACGCCGATACACCCATGCCGGGTTACCGACAAGCCCGCGCGGGCACTTTGCTGCACACATGCCCTGCCCCATAGCCATACAGGGCAAAAAACGTTTCTTCCGCCGTTTAAAGACATATTTCGCCAAAAAAGCGTGGGGGCACCGCATGCCTGTCCGCGGCAATCCGGGCCGCCCCGTTCAGCAGGCCTCCGCCTGTCGCCGGATATGGGCCAGCATACGCCGCCGGATCAGGCCGCTTACGGGCCGGATCATATACCAGTACGGCGCGAAACGACGCCGCAGGGCTGGCGTGGGACACGATACCCGTGTTTCGGTAACCAGCAGCGACGACCCTGTTACGCCAGGTTCGACCCTGAAGCCCATGACCAGCCTGCACACATCGCGGCGCTGGCACGCGGCAAAATCCGCGCGTGATGGGATATCGACCAGCCCATAATCCATCCGCCAGAACGCCCCGATCAGGCCCATGGCCATTTCCCGATCGCCCACACGGCCAAGGGGCGTGAAATCATCCAGATCCAGCATCCTGCGCTGTGACAGGCCCAGCAGCCGCGCAGGCTTTTCACGCAGGCCGATGGCAAAGCGGACCAGGGGATCGTCATGGGCGCGATAACGGCTGATGCAATCCAGAATGACCCGGCCCGTGGCGTGGATGACCACGGCGTGGCGTTCCCTGAAGGTAAAACGGGGCAGCAGGTCATCAAGCAGGGTCATCATCATGCCTTCATGCAAAAAAGGGGCGTTTCAGCCCCATTCTACAGGCACAAAAAAAGACGCCGAAGCGTCTGACCCGTCTTATTCCACCATGGCCTGCTGGCCGCCGGCCATTCCCACATTAACGTGGGAATTCCGGCTGCAGGGGTATCAGGACAGAAACCCCCAGGCTCAGGCAGCGCGATCGGACACGATGGTGGCAACCATCAGGGCAGCGATCATGGGCAGGAAAGCAACCATGGTCAGGGAAGACATGGCGTTCACGGAGTGGGCAATCATGGTGCTGACGTTTTCAATAAACATGTTTCAATTCCTTTGGTGTCGAGTTGGTAAGCCGGAAGGAACACCAGAACTGAAATACTCGCAATGGAAATCATACGCCTGCCAGTGGCGTTTTACCGATCATTACATGATGAGAATATTATAACTGTCCAATAAATACCCAATAGACGGCAAAGCGCCGGCTATCTATTCCAGACGGGACAGAGGGGATGCAAAAAAAAATGGCAAACCCTTCCGTGGGCTTGCCATTCGCAGCGCAAGGCAGATCAAAATATATGCAAATGCACAAATTTTAATCATACAACTTCACGATTTCGTGAGGTCAATTGGGCCTTTTTTGCCTGCTACCGGACCGGATGGGAGGCATTTGGACCCCGCCTTAAAGCGGCACTGAAAAAACAGTCGTATTTTCAATAACCTGCCTTAACCCTCCCGTCCAGCCTAAAAACAGGTCATTCCTGATCAATCGAAAAATGACCTGCCCGCTGTCGATCAGGATAATGCGGGGGTTTCGATTCCATAATCGTACCGCCGCACCGCCCGCCCCATCACATCCAGCCCGGCCGGGGCATCCAGGGGGGTAAATCCAACCTCGATAAAGGCCAGCCCTTCATGCCGCGCCGCCTGTGCCAGCGCGGTATCCAGTCCGGCCAGGTCCCCCGCCTTCAGCGACAGTATGGCTGCCGCATCGCCCCCCATCGCCGCGGGCAGGGCCGCATAGTCCCAGTTGGCGATATCGTTATAGGCAGCCTGCGGGCCAAGGATCATCCGTTCGATGGTATAACCGCCGTTATTGACCAGAAAGATCGTGATATTGCACTGGTGCCGCAGCAGGGTGGACAGTTCCTGCGCCGTCACCTGAAACGACCCGTCACCAATGAACAGCACATGCCGCCGGTCCGGCATGGCAAGGCAGGCCCCAAGGCTTGCCGGCAGCGAATAGCCGATCGCGGCCCAGACCGGCTGGACCAGCAGGCTGCACCCGGCGGGCAGGCGGGCATGCAGCATGGCCACCATGGATGACCCGTTATCAGCCCCCACGATGTCACCCGGTTGCAGGAAGGCTTCGACCCGCTGCCAGAATACCGCCTGCCCCCATGGCCGTGCATCGGGCGACGCCGGTGCGCCGTGATCGGGCGATGCGGGCAGCGCCGGACATGCGGGCGGCATGCCCTCCATTTTTTGCGCCACTTCATCAAGCAGATCGGCGGCGGTAAGGCCCTGCATGTTTCTGCCATCACAGGTCAGGCTGAACGGCTGCACGTCAATCAGTGCGCCGGGTTGCAGTTCCTGCGAGAAATAGCCCGACGTGGAATCGACAAACCTGACACCCAGGCCGATCACGCAATCGGCATTCTTCACATAATCCGCCACACCGGAGGCGGAAGCCTGCCCCCCGTACGCCCCCAGCCACAATGCCCCGGATTCCGGCAGCAGCGTGCGCGCGGTGGACAGGGCGGCATAGGGAATGCCGTGCTGCGTGCATAACCGCAGCACAAGGTCGTGCAATCCGTACTGGCGCACCATGGCGTCCACCAGCACCACGGGCTGGCGTGCCTGTGCAATGCGCTGCACCACCCACCCGGCTGCCTGCGCCAGCAGGGCGGGATCCGATTTCACAACCGCCGGGGACAATGGCGGCACGTCAACATCCACATAGCAGATGTCGGAGGGGAACTGGATGTAGACCGGGCGCTTCAGCGTGTGCACCGCGTGCAGTACGCGATCGGTCTCCGCCACGGCGGTCGCGGGCTGCAGGCGGGCGCTGGCCACCGTAAACTGCCGGTAGCAGGCCATGACATTGTCATAGTCGCCATCGGCCAGGGTATGATGCACCAGGGCGCGCGACCCAATGGCATGCATGGGCGGCATGCCCGAAATCACCACCACCGGCACGCCTTCGGCACAGGCCCCCGCCACGGCTGACAGCGCGGCCAGGTCGCCCACGCCATAGGTCACCAGCACGGCCCCGATACCCGTCATCCGCGCGTCGCCATCGGCCGCATAGGCGGCATTGAGTTCATTGCAGGTGCCGATGAACGCGATTCCCGGCGTGCGTTCGACCAGTTCAAGGAATTCGAGGTTGTAATCACCCGGAACACCGTAAATGCGCGAAACACCGAGTTGCCGGAGCCGGTCCAGCAGCATACTTCCGATTGATCCGCGCATGCCGTCACTTCCCTAACCTGCTGCCTCCCGGCCTGAATTGGCCGGGCGGGATTCAATAGATATCAAAATCATTGTTTCCCGTGGATGAAAAGGCCATGCGGCGTTCGGTCAGGTTCAGGATCCATGATGACATGTCCGAACGCGTGCGGGGAAACGGCAGGCGATGCACCATGGAACGCATGCTGTAGAATTTGCGGTACATGGTCTGGATGCGCTGTTCCATCTGGCCGGGCGTGCAGTTCTTGGGCCAGATATGGCAGACCTGCCCGGGCCAGCGGTCGATGTCCTCGGGGTCGATAATGCGGCCGGCCTTTTTCATGCGTTCAAACAGGGCCGTTCCCTTGGTCGGGGTCAGGATGTTGAAATAGGCCGCAGGCACCTTGTGCGCCTCAAGGAAGGACAGGGTCGCGTCATAGACATCGGGGTGTTCATCATCATAACCGAAGATGAAGTTGAGCGAATAGCTGATGTCACGCCTGCGCAGGTTGTCGAACATCTCGCCATAGCGGCTGGCCTTGTTCCAGCCCTTCTTCATGCCCTGCAGCATTTCCTCGTCAATGCTTTCGATGCCGATATTCACGTGCATGACGCCGCTGCGCTGGGCCAGGTCAAGGAAATCGGTATCAAGGCACAGGTTGGATGACCACAGCGTGGACCAGCGGATCTTCAGCGGCACCAGCCCTTCCATCAGTTCCATCGCGCGGCTTTTCTTGCCGCCGAAATTACTTTCCCCGAAGAAGAAGTGGCTGCCCTTGTTCTTGATCCGCTCCAGTTCGGCCACCATCTGGTCCACCGGCCGCCAGCGATAGCGCCCGCCAAGGTAGAAACGCTCGGAACAGAAATCACACACGAACGGGCACCCGCGCGAGGACTGCACCGCGAATGTGCGGAAGGGACCGAATTTCTTCAGGTCCAGCAGGTCGTAGCGCGGCGCGGGCAGGTCGTTGAGTTCCTTCAGGGGCGCTGCGCGGTAAATCTTCTGCAGCCGGTCGGCGGCCGCGTCCTCCAGCATGGTCTTCCAGATCGGCTCGGCTTCGCCCACGCCCACGGCGTCGCAATGTTCGGCGGCTTCGTCAGCATAAAAGAAGGCGTGCGGCCCCCCCATGATGACCTTCACCCCACGGCGGCGGAATTCGGCCGCGATGTCGTAGGCGCGCGGAGAATGCAGCGTCCAGGCCGACAGGGCGACCACATCCACCGGCACGTCGAAGTCGATGTCCTCAAGCTGTTCATCAAGCAGGGTGACGGTCCATTCCCGTGGCGTCAGCGCCGCAAGGTATGGCAGGGCAAGCGGTACCATCTGCCGGCGCCTGGTCTTGAAAATGGTCCGGTCGGTCTTGGACCGGTAATGCGACGGCTGGATAATCAGCAGCTTGAGATCTGTCTTGGACATGCTTCAGCTCTATGGACCCGAATGTGGTAAGGAATATCCTGATAAATAACTCTTTCCCATATCGTACGTTTTTTGTCCCACATGTCCACTGCACGAAATAAACAGCACTTGTTCATTCATCTTTGTATAGAACCCATACATTTCACCTATCGAAAAATTGCATGATTATTTATTGCATTTTTATTATTATTACTTTTTTATTATTTATATAATTTCTGATTATTATTTCTCTCACCACTTGAACTCAAATATTGCACATATCTGATTAAAGCCTGCTGCATATCTGCGTTTCAGGCCAGCGCACGCGCACCACCCGCGATGGCCTGCCACCGCGTGCCAGAATGGCCTCTCCCCCAATGCGAAAACACGCAACAGCGCACGACAGCGCTGGCGCGCCTCCGGCCGGGGGCGTGGTACACAATGCTTTTTATGGTGAAAACACCCCATGGACCGGCAGCACGCCGGCATGGCCCGCTTCAGCCTGCCATGCCACGGCCCATGGCATCCGGCAGGCTGCGTTGCAGTGCCCTTGCCATGCGCGATGGCGCTCTTACGCCGTGGCGCGCGGGGATTATGGTCCCGGCCAGTCCAGATCCCGCACGGTGCCCGTGACGCCATCATGCTCCAGCATGTCGATAATGGCGGCGGCCGTTTCCTCGACCGAGCGATGGGTCACGTTTATGACCGGCCATTTATATCGTGCGCACAGACGCCGCGCCCATTGCAGTTCTTCCTGCACGCTCTGCGGGTCAATATAGGGTTTTACCGAAGATTCGGACATGCCGGGGGTTGCGATCGAACGGCCGGGCAGCATCATACCCACGCGCGACCGCCGGATTTCCAGCAATGTATAAGGGTCGATCGTCAACCCCACCACAAGACCGGGAAAGTCGCGCAGCCCTGCGGGCAGCGGGGCATGGGGCACCAGCGGGATATTGGCGGCCCGGATCCCGCGATTGGCCAGATAGAAACAGGTCGGCGTCTTGGACGTGCGCGAGACCCCCACCAGAACCACGTCCGCCTTGGTCAGGTCGGCCGTCTTCTGCCCGTCATCATGGGAGATGACGTACTGCATCGCATCGATACGCCGGCGGTAGGTATCATCCATCACATACTGGCCGCCGGGATGGCGTTCGGCCACGATCCCGGTCTGCTGTTCCAGGAAATGGATGGTGCCTTCAAGGATGTTCTTGACCTGCACCCCCATGCGCGCACACCCCATGCGCAGCATGTCCTGCAGGTCCGGCGAGGTTAGCGAGGACAGCACCGGCCCCGGTTCATCCCCGATCCCGGCCAGCACGCGCGAGACCTGTACGCGCGTGCGGATCAGGTTCCAGTTACGGGGCGAAAACGCCGCCCCCTGAAACTGGGCGCTGCAGGCGCGCATGACCGCCTCCAGCGCCTGTCCTGTCGCTTCGGAGACAAGATGCAGGATAACTTCGCCCATGGCCCTGCCTGACAGGACGCCCCACGCCGGGTGGGGCGTCCCTGGTGGTTATGTTGCGTGGACCGGCCGGCCTCAGGCGGCCTGCCCGGCCTTCTGCCGTGTGGCCAGCGCCGCCTGTGCGGCGGCAAGGCGGGCCACCGGCACGCGGAAGGGCGAGCACGAGACGTAATCCAGCCCGACTTCATCAAAGAAGGCGATGGAATCCGGGTCGCCGCCATGTTCACCGCAGATGCCCAGCTTCAGGTCCGGGCTGGTCTGCCGCCCACGTTCCACACCCAGGCGGACCAGCGCGCCCACGCCATCGCGGTCAATGGACACGAACGGGTCGCGTGGCAGCAGGCCGTGATCGACATAGTACGGCAGGAACGAACCCGCATCATCACGCGACAGGCCGAAGGTCGTCTGCGTCAGGTCATTCGTCCCGAACGAGAAGAAATCGGCATATTCCGCGATCCTGTCCGCCTGCAGCGCCGCGCGGGGCAGTTCGATCATGGTGCCGATGTAGTAATTGAGGTTCGTGCCCTCTTCCTTCAGCACGCGCGCGATCTCGTCTTCGGCGGCACGGCGGGTGGTGGCCAGTTCCGCCTGCGTCGCCACCAGCGGGATCATGATTTCAGGACGGATGGGCTTGCCCAGTTCCTTTTCCACCATAACCGCCGCCTGGATCAGCGCGCGCACCTGCATGGCATAGATTTCCGGGCTGGTCAGCCCAAGGCGGCAGCCACGGTGGCCCAGCATCGGGTTGGTTTCAGCCAGTGCGGCGCAACGCGCGCGCACCTCGTCCACGGTTTTGCCCAGCGCGCTCGCGACCTCGGCCATCTCGGCTTCGGCATGCGGCAGGAATTCATGCAGCGGCGGGTCCAGCAGGCGCACCGTCACCGGCAGGCCCGCCATGATGCGGAACAGGCTGGCGAAATCATCGCGCTGGAACGGCAGCAGGGCGGCAATGGCCTTCTGGCGCACGGCTTCGTCATCGGCGATGATCATCTGGCGCACGAAACCGATGCGGTCGGGGCCGAAGAACATGTGTTCCGTACGGGCAAGACCGATCCCTTCCGCGCCAAAACGGCGTGCGGTGCGCGCGTCGTCCGGCGTTTCGGCATTGGCCCGCACGCCAAGGCGGCGCACCGCATCAGCCCAGCCCATCAGCGTGTTGAAATCATCCGACAGCGTGGGTTCGATGGTCGGCACGCGGCCAAGGTAGACCGCCCCCGTCCCGCCATCGAGCGTGATCCATTCCCCCTGCGCCACGGTGTGCGACCCGACCGTCATGGTGCCCGCCGCGTAATCGACATGGATGCTGCCCGCACCCGCCACGCACACGCGGCCCATGCCCCGCGCCACGACGGCAGCGTGCGATGTCATGCCGCCACGGGTGGTCAGCACGCCACGGGCGGCGTGCATGCCATGCACGTCCTCCGGCGAAGTCTCGATCCGGACAAGGATCACATCCTCGCCCTTCGCCGCGCGGGCTTCGCATTCCTCCGCCGTGAACACGACGGCGCCGGCAGCGGCACCGGGCGAGGCCGGAAGGCCGCGGGTCAGCTGCACGCGTTCGGCCTTGGGGTCGAGCGTGGGGTGAAGCAACTGGTCAAGGGACGCGGCGGGGACGCGCTGGATGGCGTCTTCCTGCGTGATCAGCCCTTCGCGCGCCATGTCGATGGCGATCTTGAGTGCGGCCGCGGCCGTGCGCTTGCCGTTGCGGGTCTGGAGAATGTACAGGACGTTGCGCTGGACGGTGAATTCGATGTCCTGCATGTCCTTGTAATGGGTTTCCAGCACGGAGCGCACGCGCAGCAGTTCGGCATAGGCTTCGGGCAGCGTGGTTTCCATCGGGTGCTGGCCGGCCTCGGCGCGGGCGCAGGCCATGGGCTGCGGGGTGCGGATGCCCGCCACCACGTCCTCGCCCTGCGCGTTGATCAGGTATTCACCGTAGAAAATGTTTTCGCCCGTGGACGGGTCGCGCGTGAAGCATACGCCGGTGGCGCAATCATCGCCCATGTTGCCAAACACCATGGACTGCACGTTGACCGCCGTGCCCCACGAGGCCGGGATTTCATGCAGCTTGCGGTACGTATTGGCGCGCGGGTTCATCCATGAGCCGAATACCGCGCCAATGGCGCCCCATAGCTGGTCATGCGGGTTGGTGGGGAATTCGCTCCCGGCATGGGTGGTGATGATGTGGCGGTAATCCACCACGATGGCGCGCCACTGGTCAGCCGTGATCGCCGTATCGTCTTCCACGCGGTTCGCGCGCTTGAACTGTTCCAGCACGTCCTCGAAATGGTGGTGCGGCACGCCCATCACGACCGAGCCGTACATCTGGATGAAACGGCGGTAGCTGTCCCATGCGAACCGCGCGTCACCGGACGAGCGGGCAAGCCCTTCCACCGTTTCATCATTCAGGCCCAGGTTCAGCACCGTATCCATCATGCCCGGCATGGACACCCGCGCGCCCGACCGGACCGAGACCAGCAGCGGCGCATCCGCATCGCCAAAGCGCAGGCCCATCGACTGCTCGACCCGCTTCAGCGGCCTCGGCCACCTGCGCCTGCAGGTCCGCGGGGTACTTCCGGCCGTTTTCATAAAAGGCCGAACAGACTTCTGTTGTAATGGTAAAGCCCGGAGGCACAGGCAGGCCGTTTGCCGCCATTTCCGCCAGGTTGGCACCCTTGCCGCCCAGAAGGTTGCGCATGTCCGCGCGTCCCTCGTTCAGGCCATCTCCGAAGCTGTATACCCATTTGGTCATGTCTGTTCGTTCCTACGCGCGTCCGACTGTCAGAAATGACGCCTGATCCGGAACAGGGTAAAAAACAGGCGACCGCGCTATTAGTATTGTTTGTTGTTGGCAGGTCCGGGCATTGAAAATAACCGCCATGGGCAACTGCGGGCAATCACTATTTTAGCGACCCGCGCCCTTCATGCCGATGGCAACGAAAGCGGGACTGGCATGGACAGCCGGGGAAGGATGCATATAAAACTGTTATTTTACATAATGTTAAATGAAATTTTTCATACCATGCGAATAAAACGGACCCTGTCGGGATCACTAAAATATTACATTTAATGATATAAGTTATGCATTTTATTGATTTATTGCCGGCCAGTCCAATGCCGGCAATGCACGTCAAGCGGTTGTGCAGCGCAAAAAAAGATTGCGCAGCGCACAATAATCAAAAATGTAATTACAAAAAATATCCTTAAACATTTCAAAATTACTTTGAAACTATCTTAATTATGTTGACACCTGAACCCTCTTTCCAGAAACATCCCCTGCGGCCACACAAAAAAACAAGAAGTCACGGTCAACATGAAAAAAGCCATACTCCTCCTCCTGCCCTTTGCGGGTCTCCTGTGGGTTCCGTTGTACAACCGGCATGATCCGGTGCTGTTCGGCTTCCCGTTCTTTTACTGGTACCAGTTCGCGTGGGTTCCCGTCACATCCGTCCTGATCTGGATAGCATGGAAAACGGACCGCCAGTCATGAACACATCAATCCTGCCTGATAACGCCGCCATCAGCGTATTCGTCGTGTGTTTCGTCGCCACCATCGTGCTGGGCAGCACGGTCCGGCTGTGGCGGCCGCTGCTGAACCGCCGCAAGGCCGCGAACCGCCATAGCGAAGGAGAGGAATGGGGACTGGGCGGGCGTGAATTCGGCGCCTGGGTCACGTGGTTCCTGGTGGGTGGGGATTTCTATACCGCCTATACGGTCATCGCCGTGCCGGCGCTGGTCTATTCCACCGGCGGGTTCGGTTTCTTCGCGCTGCCGTACACCATTATCGTCTACCCCTTCATTTTTGCCGTCATGCCACGGCTGTGGACCATCGCGCGCGATGGCGGCCATGCCACGGCGGCGGATATCGTACGCGCGCGCTTTGGCAGCCGGACGCTGGAACTGATGGTGGCGGTCAGCGGGCTTGTCGCCGTGCTGCCCTATATCGCCCTGCAGCTGATCGGCATCCGCACGGTGATCGAAGCACTCGGCTTCACCGGCATGCTGCCGCTGCTGGTCGCGTTTGTCTCCCTTGCCGCCTATACGTGGCTGGGCGGGCTGCATGCCCCCGCGCTGACCGCCTTCATCAAGGACGTGATGATCTATATCGCGGTGCTGGCGGCCGTCACCATCGTGCCGATCCACCTTGGCGGGTACGGGGCCATGTTCCATTCCGCGGCCGGGCACCTGCCCCATGTGCCGGACGGCCATATCGTGGCGCAGGGACAGGTGGTGCCCTATGCGACGCTGGCCCTGTCCTCCGCCTTCGCCGCCTTCCTGTATCCCCATACGCTGACGGGCATCCTGGCCGCGAAATCGGCTGACACGATCCGGCAGAACGCGGTTTTCCTGCCCGCCTACACCATCGTGCTGGGGCTGATCGCGCTGCTGGGGCTTATGGCGCATGCGGCGGGGATCGTGACCACGTCCTCCTCCCAGGTGGTGCCGCAGCTTTTCCTTGCGATCTTCCCGTCATGGTTTGCGGGGTTCTGTTTCGCCGCCATCGCGGTGGGGGCGCTGGTGCCGGCTTCCGTCATGGCGATCGGTGCGGCCAACCTGATCATGCACAATATCCTGCCCCACCGTAGCGACTCGGTCACAGGCTCGCGCGTGGCCGGATTCGCGGTCAAGGTTGGCGCACTGGGCTGCGTGGTTTTCCTGAACGCCAAATTCGCCATCGACCTGCAACTGCTGGGGGGCGTCATCATCCTGCAGACCTTCCCCGCGCTGATCATGGGCCTGCTGCCGCTACGCCTGCCCGCCCCCGCGCTGGTCGCGGGCTGGGTAATCGGGTCGGTGGCCGGGCTGGGGCTGTGCTGGATTGACGGGCTGAAGCCGGTGCATCCGGTCGCATTCGCCGGTTTTTCGGCTTCCGTTTCAACCGGGCTGCTGGCGCTGGCCATCAACGTCACCGTCACCCTGCTGCTGGGGGTTGTGATCCGGCTGGCGCTCGGGGCTTCGCCTTCCACCCTGCGGCCGCGCAGCATACGGCGGTAGACATCCCCCAACATTCACGTGGCGCAGGCTGTCACGTAAACGGGTCCCCTGTTTCCACAGGACCGGCCCCGGTCACATGACCGGGGCCGTTCCTGTATCCAGCCATTCCGGCATGTGCCGGCTGGCAGCCCGCATCGGGCCATGAACCAGCGAAAGGCCCGGCAGGCTTACATTGCCTGCGGCTGGAGATCGGCATGCCCGTGCATGGTGTCCGCGATGGTCGCACGGCCCTGACGGGCTATCTGCCGCAGCAGGCACACCACACCGGGCACGCAGTTGCCGCACTGGGCGCGGCATCCCTTGGATTCATAAACATCCTTAGGCCGGACAGCACCATTACGCGCGGCTGTTTCCACATCTGTATCGGTCAGCATGTTGCAGGAGCAGACAAACATTTATCTATCCCAATCGATGATCTGGGCACACCATAATCACGAATGAGAACAAATCGCAATACACTTATTCCATCCCGTCCGTGACAGGTGTGCATCTTCCCTTTCCACGCCGGGTTCATATCCATGTGATTCCATTATCATTACGTGCGATAATTTTTTGGCATGCTGAAAAAACATTGCGGCTTCATGCCATGGGAAGGCCGGGACATGGCGGGCAATCCGTGTTCTGCCTGCATGGATACAGGGGGCGGCCATGCCCCCTCGTTGCACATGCCGGACGGAATCGACAGAATAAGCAACAATATCAATTACCGGCATTGTCATATCTCCATACCGATACGGGACGGCGGGCATGAAAATATATTCCGATCAGGAAACGCGCGACTTCCTACCGTTTCCTTCGCTGGTCGATGCGCTGGCACTGGCCATGCAGGAACTGGAACGGGGCCAGATCCAGTGCCCGGAACGGACAACCGTGCGCACCCATGACCATGCGGGCGCGCTGATGACCATGCCGTCGGTCGGCCGGGATATCATGGTCACCAAACTGCTGACCCTGTTTGGCGGCAATCCCGCCCTTGGCCTGCCAACCATACAGGGACAGGTCATCTGCGCCGAAGCCTGCACCGGGCGTTTCCTGTTCACGTTGGACGGGCCAGCCGTCACCATGCGCCGCACCGCCGCCGTCAGCATGCTGGGCATCCGCACGCTGGCGCGTCGCCCGGTGCGGCGCGTGCTGGTGATTGGCACCGGCACGCAGGCGCTGGCCCACCTGCAGGCATTATGCGCCCTGTATCCCGGCATTACCGTGGTCATTCGCGGGCGCACGCCGCAACGGGCACGCGATTTCTGCATGGAACACCAGACATCCGCCCTGACCCTGCTTCCTGAAAAAGCACAGGAGGAACCGTTTGATGTCATCATCACCGTCACGGCCAGCACGTCGGTCATTTATAATGAACCCGCGCGCGCGGACTGCCTGGTCATAGGTGTGGGCGCGTACCGGACCGACATGGTCGAAATCGGGCCGGATACCATTGCGGGCAGCGCGCTGTACGTGGATGACGCCATCGGCGCGCCGGTCGAGGCAGGCGACCTGTACCAGGCGGGCGTGGACTGGAACGATGTCCATCCCCTGTCCCGCGCGCTGGATGACGGGCCGCCCGCGGATGGCAGGCCCGTTTTTTTCAAGTCGGTCGGATGTTCCGCGTGGGATCTGGCGGCCTGCCGGGTGGCGCGCCTGCATGGGGCGGAATGACCCCTTCCCATCCCCTGAAAGGATAACCGCCGTGAGCCAGATACACAGCCCCAGCCAGACAGTCTATGTCGCGCATGAATATTACAATATCCGCGCGGAACTGGAAAAACGCCCCGGCGCGCCCCCCTGCGTGCAGGTCCAGACATTCGCGCAACTGGAACAGGTCATACCACAGGCGGAAGTGCTGGTGGTGTCCATGTTGTGGCGCAACACCCTGCTGGCGCGCGCGCCCAGACTGAAACTGATACAGTCCATCAGTTCCGGGGTGGAACAGTTTGACCTGACACAACTCAGGGCACGCAACGTCCACCTGTGCAATGCGCGTGGGGCGAATGCGGCAGCGGTTGCGGAACATGCGCTTGCCCTGCTGCTCAGCCTGTCACGCCGGTTGTATGAGGCACGCGATAACCAGCACCGCGCCCACTGGTCGGGCACCGGCATGGACGCCCGCCCCCGCCTGCAGGAACTGACCGGCAAGATGGTGCTGATCGTGGGCATGGGCACCATTGGCGACCGGCTGGCACGGATCTGCCTGGCGCTGGGCATGCGCGTCTGTGGCATGCGCCACAGCCCCCGGCCACTGGATGTACCGGGTGTCGCGCAGGTCGCGCCCGGCGATCTGCACGCCGCCATGGGCCAGGCCGACCATATTGTGCTAACCTGCCCCCTGACCCCGCAGACCGAAGGGTTGATGGACCAGCGCGCCTTTGCCGCCATGAAGCCCGATGCCTGCCTGATCAACGTGGCGCGTGGGCGGGTCGTGGATGAAACCGCCCTGATCGCCGCCCTGCGCGCGAACGCCATCGCGGGCGCGGCCCTTGATACCTATGCGGATGAACCACTGCCGCCCACTTCCCCGTTATGGCAGTTGCCCAATCTGGTCATGACCAGCCATGTCGCGGGGGAGACGCAGTTCTATGAACACAATGTCGTGGATATCCTGCTGGACAATATCAGGGCGCTGGAAACCGGCGGCCCGTTGCGCAACCAGATTGCATGAAGAAGTGTCTGGCGAAGTTTTTTCCAAAAAGTTCCGAAGAACGCCGCCTTCCTGAAAAAGGCGGCATCCAACACTTTTATTACTTTTCAGATGCTTTCCCTGGCATGCCTTTTCAGCATGATCAGGGCAAGCAGGTACACGACCAGCCCGCCAACCGAAAACAGCGCGCCACCCCAGCCCAGCGCACCATAACCGAACTGCCGCGCCAGCAGGAAACTGCCCCCGGCCGCCCCTACCGCATTGGCGATATTGAACGCGGAATGATTGAGGGAGGCCGCAAGTGTCTGCGCATCCCCCGCAAAATCCATAAGGCGCGTCTGCAACGCAGGCCCAAGCGCATTGACGAAGGTTGGCACCAGGAACACGTCAGCCATCAGCGCGATCTGGCTATGCAGGATATAGGGAAACACCAGCATGGCCACCGCACTGCCCGCCAGCGCGATCAGGGCGGCAAGGTCAAGGTTGCGGTCCACCAGCCATGCGCCCACATTGGCGCCCGCCAGCATGCCCGCGCCCCACACCACCATATACACCATGGTTTCCCATTCGGGCACGTGGGTCACGTCCTGCAGCACGCTGGTCAGGTAGGTATAGATCGTAAACATGCCGCCAAAGCCGATCGCTGCGGTCAGCAATGTCAGCAGCACCTGCGCATTGCCCATGGCGCTGACTTCCCTGAAGGGCGAATTCTGGCGGTTTGGCTGATCGGCGGGAATATAGCGCCATACCCCCAGGAACGTGACGAAACCAAGGATCGCGATCGCAAGATACGCCATGCGCCAGCCCAGGTGATTGGCGGCGAATGTTGAAAACGGCGCCCCGATCAGGGTCGCTATGGCAATACCCGACAGCACCCGCCCCACGGCCCAGCCCCGTCGCGCGCGTTCGACCATGGACGCACCAACCAATGCGGAAATCCCGAACAGCGCCCCGTGCGGCAGGCCGGTAATGAAACGCGCGACCTCCACCAGTCCCGGCGTGGGCATGACGATGCTCAGGACATTGCCGAAACAGAACAGCACCAGCAGCACCAGCAGCAGTTCCCGCCGCGAAAGCCGCGCGCCCAGAATGGTGATGAGCGGCGCGCCGATCACCACCCCCAGCGCATAGGCGGTAATGACATAACCGGCATCGGCCACGGACAGCCTGAGGGACGCCGCGAATTCCGGCAGCATCCCCATGATGGCGAACTCCCCCGTCCCCACGACAAACGTGCCGAACGTGAGGATGAAGAAAGCGGCCGCTTTCCCATGCGGGGGGGCAACCTGCGTGATCGCGCCCCCGACCTGCGTGTTATCTGACATGACGGACCATTCCCAATGGGCAATCAGCCGGCAGGCCGCGTGGCGGCACGGGCGATGGCGATGTCATCTTCCGTGCTGGCGCCTGATACGCCGATCGCGCCCAGCATGGTCCCGTCCGGCCCCATCAGCACGACACCACCACCAAAGCTGGTCAGGCCGCCATTGGTGTTTTCCAGGCTGTAGGCCGCGCCATCCGGATGCGCGATCGTGGCGAAGTCGGCGCTGTCCATCTGGAACAGGACGGCCGTGCGCGCCTTTTTATGACTGACCTCGATCGCACCCAGTGGGCAGCCGTCCATACGGATGAAGGCCATGGGCCACGCGGCGGCATCCACGATGGAAATACTGACGCGGACACCCAGGTGCTCCGCCTTGGACCGGGCGGCATCAAGCAGGGACATGGCATGGGAAAGCTGCACGGTAAAAACCCTCTGTCTTACGAAATAATGTCGGGACAGGTTAGACACACGCCGCCGGAATGGAACATGCAAAGACGTGACCGCGTCATTTCTTCAACATTGTTGAACCCCTGCCTGTTCCACCAGCTTCATCATCATCCACCCCAGCTGCGCAAGGCGCGCGCGGGGCAGGCGCGACGCCGGGCCGGTCAGGCCGATGCTGGCGCGGACTTCCCCCTGTTCGCGCCACGGGATGGCGACACAGTTCCAGCCCGGACGGCAGGCCTCCATGTCAATGGCGTATCCCTTCGCCCTGACAGCCTCGATCCGGGACAGGGCCTGCGCATCCAGCGCGCCCACGCGGGTCGCCATGACCCGCTTGCGCAGGCCGGGCACGAACGCAAGGAACACCAGGCCGACCGCCGACCCTTCAAGCTGTTCATGGAGTGGCGGCCTGCCGTCCATTGCCGCGCCAGCGCATTCGACCACCTCCAGATACGCGGCCTCGTCCCCGCTGGGCACGGCAAGATAGACGGTCATGCCGCTGTCACGCGCAATCGCCAGCATGACGGGACGCAGTCGCGCGCGCAGGGCGTTGTCGTCGCCCGCGATGCGCGCAAGGTTCAGGATGCGCCCGCCCAGATGGTAACGCACATCCCCGTGCCTGCGCTGCACGTATCCCAGATGGCCAAGGGTCTGGAGAATGTTGTGCGCCGTCGTCTTGCCCAGTCCCGATATCTCGGCAATTTCGTGCAGGCGCGCGCGACCGCCCTTCTGCGCGATGATTTCCAGAATGGCGGCGGAACGTTCAATGGACTGGATCAGTCGGGGTGCTTTTTCCACGGGGTACTTTTCCGGCTATATCAGGGACATACTGCCCCCCTTCGCATGGCGCTGCCGCGTTCGGGGCGGGCATGGCCACCGCAGGATTTCACCATTCCGGGCCAAGGCGGGACAGGAACCGGAAGCGTTATATTATTTAACAGGTCTGGAAATAATATGCAGATCGTATATATCTTCTTTCATGCGCCTGACCCTGCATACAGACTACGCCCTGCGGACACTGATCTATCTGGGGATCCATACGGATCGCCTGACCTCCATCCGTGAAGTGGCGCAGGCCTATGGCATTTCGGAAAACCATCTTGTCAAGATCATCCACAAGCTGGGTCAGGCCGGTTTTGTCGAAACCATCCGGGGCCGCAATGGCGGGCTGAAGCTGGGACGGCCGGCAGCCAGCATCGTGCTGGGCGATGTGGTGCGCCATACGGAAGAAGACATGGCCCTGGTCGCCTGCATGCACCCGATGGATGAAGGCGGCCGGGCCAACTGCGTACTGGCCGATGCCTGTCGCCTGCGCGGCGTGCTGGGGGAAGCCCTTGGGTCCTTCATCGCCGTCATGGACAATTATACGCTTGCCGATGTCATAACAGACAAGGAACGTGAGCGCCTGCCGCGTCCCCTGTCCGCCTGAAACCCATATGCCCGTTGGGGTTGTGGAATAAACTCCATTTTACAATTCCACTCCCGCAGAGGCAGGTTGCTGACACAAGACCGGAAAACCGGCATTTTTCCCCTGTCCGGCATAGTCCCCAACCATGCGGGACAATGATTTTTTGCACGTTTCCAGGGTTGGTGATACCTGAAACGATTCTTGCACGCCTGCCGGTGAAATATATACTTCTTGACGAAACTCTGAGGAACCTACTGCCAATGGCTTACGCTACGACCAACCCCTATACTGGTGAAACGCTCGAAACGTTCCCCAATGCCACGGATCAGGAAGTCCAGGCCGCACTGACCGAAGCATATGACGTTTTCAAGACATGGCGGCATACATCCTTTGCCGAACGCGCGAAGGTCATGACGGCGGCAGGCCGGATCCTGCGCCGCGACATCGACAAATACGCCCGCCTGGCGACGCTGGAAATGGGCAAGACCTTCGCCGAGGCGAAGGCCGAGACCATCCTGTCGGCGGAAATCTTTGAATATTACGCGACACATGCCGAGCGCCTGCTGGCGCCCGAAAAGCTGCCGGTCGCGGACCCGAAGGAAGGCGACGCCATCCTGATCCACCAGCCGCAGGGCATCGTCTTCGCCATCGAGCCGTGGAACTTCCCGTACTACCAGATCGCCCGCATCATCGCGCCGCAGCTTTCGGCTGGTAACACGGTGCTGCTCAAGCATGCCTCCAACGTGCCGCAGTGCGCCGCCGCCTTCGACAGCCTGATGGCGGAAGCCGGCCTGCCCAAGGGTGGGTTCCGCAACCTGTATGCCGCACGCCACCATACGGAAATGATCCTGAGCGACCCGCGCGTATGCGGTGTTGCCCTGACCGGTTCCGAAGGCGCCGGCACCATCATTGCGGGTGTCGCGGCCAAGGCGCTGAAGAAGTCCACCATGGAACTGGGCGGTTCCGACGCCTTTATCGTGCTGGATGACGCCGACCTGGAAAAGACCGTGAAGTGGGCCGTGTTCGGTCGCCACTGGAATGCCGGCCAGGTCTGCGTATCCGCCAAGCGCCTGATCGTGGCTGACGCGATCTATGACAAATTTGTCGAACTGTACAAGAAGGGCGTGGCCGAACTGAAGGCTGGCGACCCGATGGACCCGTCCACCACGCTGGCGCCGCTGTCATCGCAGAAGGCGGCTGATGACCTGATGGCGCAGGTTGAGGAAGCCAAGAAGCATGGTGCGGTTGTTGAGACCATCGGCGCGCCGGTTCCCAACAAGGGTGCATTCTTCCGCCCGATGCTGATGACCAACCTGCACAAGGACAACGAAGCCCGTCACTGGGAATTCTTCGGCCCGGTCACCCAGCTGTACCGCGCGAAGGATGATGCGGACGCCATCCGCATTGCCAATGACTCCCCCTACGGCCTGGGCGGCGCTGTCTTTACGCGCGATACCCAGCGCGGCGTGAAGGTGGCCGAGCAGATCTATACCGGCATGGTGTACGTCAACCACCCGACCATGGTGAAGGCCGACCTGCCCTTCGGCGGTGTCGCCCGTTCGGGCTACGGCCGCGAACTGATCGGCCTTGGCATCAAGGAATTCGTCAATCACAAGCTGATCGACGTGGTGGACATCGACGCCCCGTTCTGATCGGGCAAGTATCCGGACACGCGGCCTGATGAACACAGGCCGCGCCACTGGCTGGCCCGCAGGGCAGCCGGTGGCCTGTCTGGCAGCCTTTCGCCAGACACCTTGATTCCCCTGTTTATCTACAATACAGAATAATCATCCGTTTCCGGTTTATGTAAAACTTCTCCGGTTACATAAAACGGATGCTTCCCGCCCCATGAAATACACGGTTCATGCGCACCACAGGGCAACGTCGCTCATCCATTTACAAAACAACCACAGGCAAGCAGACTATCAGGAACAGTCCTGTATTACGGTGTGCTTTTTGCGTGGATCACGTAATGTATGGATCAGGAAATATCCTACAATCATAAGAAAGTTTTTGGTGAAGCTTTTTTCAAAAAGCTTCGAAAAACACTGCCTTCCTGAAAAAAGGCAGCACAATTTTACTGTCCTTAACCAATCTATTGCTTTGAAACAACATTCCGAGGCGATGTTTTTTTGCTGCAGATAAACAGCGAAACCCCGGCAACCCTTACTGCGCCATATCATGCAGCGTAATCGGGCCTGCCGGGATTTCGTATCCTGTTACGGCGTCTTGGGTAGCTGCTTGCGCATCTTTTCAACCTGATCCGCAGTCACCCCATGGTCACCACTGCCGAACGTGGCGGTCACGTAATTGACCAGTGCGGCGATCTCGGTATTGCTCAGGCGCTGCACGTCGGAATCATGGTCAAAACCGGGCATGTAGGCATGCAGGCCACCTGCCGTCCGGTCCACACCGTTGAGAACCGTCATGATCAGGTCATCCGGATGCGCGGACCCCACAACCGAATTATGGAACAGCGACGGCGCATAATGGTCACTGGTGCCCGCACCGTTCCCCCCATGACAGGCCGCACAGTTCGCATCATAAATATGCGGGCCGGTCATTTCATCAAGCTTGTCGATCCGTGTCAGTTCGCCCGAACGCATATCCGGCGCGTCAAGCGCCTGCCCGAATCCTTCACGCGGGCCATGCTCGGCCTCGTCTTCCTTGGCCGGAACCTGAAGGATGTAGGCGGCAAGGGCATGCAGGTCATCATCGGTCAGGTGGCTAGTGCTGTGCTCCACCGCCTCGCCCATCGGACCCGCAGCCTGGCTCAGCCCGGCGACATGGCCGGTCTTGAGATAGGTGACAAGGTTATCCTCGCTCCAGTTACCGATGCCGCTTGTCTTGCTTGACGTGATATTGGGCGCATACCAGCCCAGCAGGGGCGCACCGGCAAGGAAGCTGTCTTCCTTCTCGCTCAGCATCATGTTGCGCGGCGTATGGCAGGTGCCGCAATGTTCAAGGGCATTGGCCAGGTACTTGCCACGACGCATCTTGTCATACGTGGCGGAATCCCCGGTTTCCGGGGTGACGCTGCCCGCGACGAGGTTCCACACCGCCATGGTGATGCGCAGGTTGGCGGGAAAGTTCAGTTCCGTCACCGGCGGCGTTACGGCCACCGGCTTCACCCCATGCATGAACCAGGCATACATGGCCTTCACGTCGTCATCCGTCATGCCGGAATAGGAAACATATGGCATTGCGGGATAAAGGCGGCTGCCGTCACGACGCACGCCGTGGCGCACGGCCTTTTCAAAATCCTCTTCCGTATATTTCCCGATGCCATGGTCGGGGTCGGGGGTGATGTTGGTTGAAACGACATCGCCCATGGGCGTGGTGATGCGCAGCCCCCCGGCAAAGGGCCTGCCCCCCGGCGTGGTATGGCAGGCGACACAGTCACCGGCCGTCGCGATATATTCGCCGCGCGCCATAAGCGCTGCCGAAGGATCGGCCGATGCAGGCACCGATGGCGCGGCCGCCGGGACCGGAGCCGGGGTTGGAGCCGGAGCCGGAGCCGACGCGGGGGGCGGTGAAGGCTCATCCGCCTGCGCCGGCGTTGCGGATAGGGAAGCAAGGGCCGTGCCCGTGACCAGAACCGACCACAGGATCTTGCGTTTGACGTCAGGCATGGGTCAGTTCTTTTTTAAGTGTATCGGCAACACGCAAGGCAAGTGCTGCAACCGTCAGGGTGATGTTGCCGGTTCCGACCGATGAAAAGACGGACGAACTCGCGATGAACAGGTTTTCATGGTCATGTGTGCGGCAGAAGCCGTCGACCACGGAATCCTTGGGGTCAGTGCCCATGATGGTGCTGCCGGCGGGATGGTCCTGCGGGAAGTAGCCCGGTGTCCACTGCTCGTCCGTGCCATGCATGAGACCGATCAGGTCCTTGAACAGGCCGCGGGTGTGGTCGCAGCTTTTCACCGTGTATTCAGGCAGCTTGTAGTAGACTTCCGGGTGGGGAATGCCCAGCGCGTCCTTGTACGTGGCGCTCAGGGTCAGCCGGTTGTCCGGATCGGCCAGCCCTTCGTTATGGCTGAACAGCCGCACGGTATGGGAAGCAAGATAGCGGATCTGCTCCTCCAGTTCGCGTCCGACATATCCCTTGGAAATGGCCAGCGCGGTAGCCAGGTCCACCTGGTTGTCATCCACCATGTGCACCAGGTACGCGCCCCGTTCGTTGCGCCAGTCCCCATCGCGGAAATTGTCGATCACGTTGGTTTCCAGCGGGCCACGGCCGGGCCACAGCGCCTTGTCACCACTGATGAACGTCACCTGTACGCCGGTATGGTCCATCATGTTGCGACCGACATGGCCGGAACTGTTGGCGATGCCGTCGGGACTCTGTTCATCAGCCGAGTACAGCATGAGCTTCGCGGTCTCGATGCAGTGCGCCGCGATGACGAAATACTTGCCGGTCACACGGTGCGATCCCTTGTCGGGATCGTAATAATGCACCGCCGTCACGCGCTTGTTCGCGCTGTCACGCTCGATCCGGTACACCACCGCGTTGGGCACGAACTTCGCCCCCGCCGCTTCGGCATGATAGACGGAATAGCTGCCGTTATACATCGCCCCGATGGGGCAGATCGGCATGCAGTTGTTATGTCCCTCGCAGGTCGGGCGGTTGTCATAGGGCCGCGTGTTGCGGGCCTGCGGTTCATGCACGACACGGTACGGGGTCTTTTCCCGGATCAGGTTGCGAAACTGTTCCGCCGCATAGGAAATGGGCAGCGCGTCCATGGGATAGGGCTGCCTGCGCGGCGAACCCAGGTCTTCCACCGCCGGGTCCGGGCCACAGACGCCCATCATCACCTCGGCCTGGTAATAGAACGGCTCAAGGTCGTCATATTTCAGCGCCCAGTCACGGCCCTGCCCATAACGGGTCTTCAGTTCGAAATCCGACGGCAGGTAACGCCACGCGCACCCGGCCCAGTGCCATGTCGTGCCGCCCATCATGCGCAGGTAGACCTGCTGGTAGGCTTCGGCGTCCGGCCCGGTGGTGTGCAGGTATTTGTTGGGCGTGATCTGGTTGGGCGGATGTTCGGCCCACGGCACGCAGGGAAACGGCCCCTGATAGGAAGGCTTGTTTTCCAGATTGCGGAAATTATCGACAAAATGCTGGCGGTCGACACGGGGGCCGGCTTCCAGCACGATGACGGAAATACCCGCGCGCGCCAGTTCATTGGCAATGGAACTGCCGGCGACGCCGGATCCGACGATCACGACGTCAGCGGAAAGGTCTTGTTCGGAAGGCATGGGGGATGCTCCGGATATCAGGTGGGTTCTACAACGAATTTCGAAGGCGAAAGGGCAGGTTCGCCAGTTGGAACGGCCACTTCCGGTGGGGTCTGGGTCCAGTAGAACGGCCCGCCCGCGGCGTAGGTCTTGGGGTAGATGGCATCCTTGGTGATGTCGAACATCAGGGCCGAGCGGTACACGACCACCTTTTCATCCGCGACGCCACGGTACCAGGCCGTCATGATGTCGTGGATGACATCCTTGAACACGGGATCGGCATGTTCGGCCGCCTTGGCCAGTTCGCGCGCGCTGTCGAATTTGCCGCCCGCCATCAGGTCATGCAGCTTCTGGATCTGGTCGCGGCGTGCGGGCGTCGCCTTGACGATACGGGCGTACAGCGCGCTGCTGATACGGGCATCAAGCGCATCCCGGTCGGTCAGGCGGTGCGACAGCGCAAGGAACAGCGGCGCGACCGTATCTTCCGCCTCGGGGGTTGCGGCGATGCCCCGGCCCGCGCCCAGTACCACGGCGGCGGCCCCCATCGCACCCAGCAGCATGTCGCGACGCGACATGCGCAGCGCGCGGTTCATCCGTATGGCATTGGGGGTGGACAGGTGGATACTGGTGGGAAAACTGGGCTGGTCTGCAGCCATCTGGCGTCGCCTCTCATGCATGTTGGTCCAGCAGGAATGCCGGGAAACAGGCATGACCATGCGGGATGCAATAATGACACCACCGATACCGCCACTTACGCCGGGTCCGCAACCTTTTATACTCCCAGCTTAACGTATAGCAGATTCACGTTCAGCGAGTAAAAACGGCGAAACTGCTATACAGACATGTTTTGATATGCCGCCTGGGGCAAAGCCGGTCACGTATCATTTACGCCATCCCATGCGGAATGCCACAGCGGCGGGAACAATACCCCACGGGGCATGATAAACATGCATATGTCCCGCATCATTACTTGCCCGCGACGGGATGCCCGCGCCCCCTGATTCAGGCCGGAACCGTCGATATGCCCCTCCCCCTCCGGCGGCAGGGCATCACCCGCCGCGCGCATGCGCCCATGCCCCGGCGACGCATGCCCGTCCCGCAGGCGTCCCGCATCCGGCATCCGGCATCCGGCATCCGGCATGGGCCATGACATCAGAAACCCCATTGCGCTACACGTGATCTTCCCTGACTGTTGCCATGCAACAGGCCGGAACACGAACCCATGCCGACACGCAGACAGACCATGACGGGCATCCTGTCGGGCATCGCGGCCATGACGACACGCCGCACTTTCGCCGCCGCCGCGCTGGTGCCCCTGCCCTGCGTCATGGCGCATCGTGGCGCATCCGCCCTGCGTCCCGAACATACGCTGGCCGCCTATGCCAGGGCGATCGCGGATGGGGCCGATTATATCGAACCCGACCTTGTACCGACAAAGGATGGCGTGCTGGTCGCCCGCCACGAAAGCCATATCACCGGCACCACGGATGTCGCCAGCCACCCGGAATTCGCCGCGCGCCGACGCACGCAGACCATTGACGGCGCAACCGTAACCGGCTGGTTCACCACGGATTTCACGCTGGCCGAACTCAAGACCCTGCGCGCGCGTGAACGCCTGCCTGACATACGCCCGGCCAACACGCGCCATGACGGGCATTTCGACATTCCGACCTTCGAGGAAATCATCGATTTCGTCGCGGCCGAAGCCGCAACCCGTGGCCGCATGATCGGGCTGATACCCGAAATCAAGAACGCCACCCATTTCCACCAGCTTGGCTTTGCGCCGGAAGAGACATTCCTGCGCGCCATCGCCGCCCACGAATACACCCGCTACTGCCCGCTGGAGGTCCAGTCCTTTGAAATCAGCCCCCTGCGGCGGCTGCACGGGCAGGTGCAGGCGATCAACACGCAGGCGCGCCTGATGCTGCTTTTGGGGGAACGCACCGAACACGTTCCCGACACGGTGGGCACGGCCACGCCACTCACCTTTGGTGACCTCATGACAGCCGGGGGCTTACGCCGCGTGCGGGAGTATGCGGATGTGATCGGCCCGTCCAATGCCGACATCATACCGCGTGACGCAGCCGGGGCTTGGGGCGCGCCGACATCGCTGATAGAGGACGCGCACCATGCGGGCCTGCTGGTGCATTCCTACACCTTCCGGCCCGAAAACTGCTTCCTGCCCGCGCACCTGCGCAGCGACGCAGGCGACAATGCCCGCAACCCGCGGGGATCGGTCGCGGAAATCCGGCACTACCTTGACCTGGGGCTGGATGGTTTCTTTACCGATGATCCCGCCATCGGCCGCCTTGCCCTGCGCGGCTAGGCACCCCCATCAGGCGCGGGGGCTGGGCTGCCTGCGCACAAGGCGCGTCGCGATGACCATGACCGCCAGCGTCACCGCCCATGTCATGACCTGCACCCCCATGGGCCGGTCGGAATAGCCCAGCAGCGCCTTGGCCGCGCGCCCGACCATGCTGCCATCGGACAGCAGCCACGACGTATCCCACACCTCGTAGCCAAGGGCGGGGATCAGGTCATCACCCGCCAGCAGGCCCGCCGCCTGGCTGGCCATGCCCGCTGCAAGGAAGGCGATCAGCAGTCCCGTCACGCTGAACAGGCGGCTGAGCGGGATGACGATCAGCCCCCGGTACAGCAGCCACGACAGCGCCGCCCCCGCCGCGATGCCCAGCCCGCCCCCCGTCAGCATGGCCACCGGCCCGGAATGGGTCGAGACCGCGATGCCATACAGGAACAGCACGACCTCCATCCCCTCGCGCAGCACGGCCACCGCGACAACGACGGCCATGGCGGCCAGCGAACGGTCGCCGGACACGACCTCCGCCCCCAGGGACTTCATCTCCCCCGCCATCTCGCGCCCGTGCCGGGTCATCCACACCGTATGCCAGCCCAGCATCAGCACCGCGACGCACAGGATGGTGGCGGAAAACACGTCCTGCCCGTTGCCCGACAGGGCCGCGGACAGGCTGCCCGCAAATATGGCGACGATCGCGGCCCCCGCCACACCCGCCGCAATGCCGCCGGCAACCCAGCGCCCGCGCCCCGGAATGCCCTGCGTCGCGGCCAGCACGATACCCACGATCAGGCCCGCTTCCATGACCTCACGAAAGACGATCAGCAGACTTCCAAGCATGTTCAGGGTTCCTGTGTCACGGTAACGGTGCCCGTCGCCTGGTCGGGGTGGTAGTCGTCGAAGAATTTGTAGGTGCCGGGATGCAGCGGCCCCGCATGCACGGTGATCGTGCCGCCGGAGACCACGATCTTCTCGAATTTCAGGTCATAGCTTTCGAATTCGTCCGTCGTGTCGTCATGGTTGTCCAGCACGATCAGGAAGCGCTGCCCCGCCGGGACCGTGATATGGTCGGGGATGAAGTGATGGTCCCTGACCTCCAGATGCACGGGGTCCATCGCCCATGCCGCCGGTGCAGGCATGAGTGCCGCAAGCCAGGCACATGACAGAACGGTTCGGTAACGCATACGGCACACTCCAGTAATGGGCGCATGTTATGCGATTTATTATCAGTGTCAATTGCATCGGCAACCCGGATGCCGGCGTGCCGCCTCCAGCAATACGGATCATGCATAACGGATATATGCGCCCAAAAAGGTATGCATCATTGACATCTTTTTTGGCGGCCATAAAGATGCGGTAATTATACACCTTAAAGGACGCCACACATGCCATCGCCCCTGGATGACAAGACCCGCAGCATCATCAAGGCCTGCGTACCCGCGCTGGAAGCACACGGCCTGGCAATCACGACGGAAATGTACCGTCGCCTGCTGGCCAATCCGGACATTCGCGACCTGTTCAACATTTCGCACCAGAAGGATGGGGAACAGCCAAAGGCGCTGGCGCTGGCGGTGCTGGCCTATGCGCGCAACATCGACACCCTCGGCGCCATGGCGGGCGCGGTCGAACGCATTGCGGAAAAGCATGTCGGGCTGAACATCCTGCCTGAACATTATCCCTATGTCGCCGATGCCCTGCTGGGCGCCATCGCCCACGTACTGGGCGATGCGGCAACCCCCGAGATCATGGAAGCCTGGGGCAGGGCCTACTGGTTCCTTGCGGAAATCCTGATCGGGCGGGAGGAACAGATTTACATCGCCCATGCCGCGGCCCCCGGTGGCTGGGTTGGCTGGCGTCCGTTCCGTGTCAGCCGCCGCGTGAAGGAAAGTGAAACCGTCACGTCGTTCGAACTGACGCCCGAAGACGGCAAACCCGTCATGCGCCATGTGCCGGGGCAGTATCTCAGCTTCCGCCTCGACGTGCCGGGGCATGGGTCGGAACGGCGCAATTACAGCATTTCCTCCGCACCCGGTTCACGCTCCTACCGCATAAGCGTCCGCCGTATCGACAATGGGGTGGTATCCGACTGGCTGCATGACAGCGTGCAGGAAGGCACGGTGCTGCAGGTCTCCGCGCCGGCGGGTGATTTCACGCTGGGCAGCCCGGCCCCCGCGCCCATCGTATTCCTCAGCGCGGGTTCCGGCCTGACGCCCTTTATTTCCATGCTGGGCGCGCTGGATGCGGGCGCGGCCAAAGGCGTGCGTTACATCCACACCACCCGCACGCCCGGCACCGAAGCCTTCGGCCCCTATATCCGCGACCTTGCCGCCAAGGGCATGCTGCGCGCCGACCTGTTCTACAGCCGCGCGACACCACAGGCGGCGCAGGCGGCCACGGGCGTCACCACCCATGCGGGCCGCATGGCGCAACCATGGCTTGCACAGGCAATCGACCGGGCCGCGACCTGTTATGTCTGCGGTCCCGACGGCTTCATGCGCGATACCATCGCCACGCTGAAGGCGGCCGGCGTGCCGGAAAGCCAGATCCGTTTCGAATTCTTCGGTTCGGCGGCGGATGCGGCACTGGTGGGGTAGGCATGGCGCACACCATTCATGTCAGGCGGGTTTATGACCCGCCCACACCCGATGATGGCAGCCGCGTGCTGGTGGACCGGCTGTGGCCCCGTGGGGTCAGCAGACAGCGCGCCGACCTGACGTTATGGCTGAAGGACGTCGCCCCCAGCACGGACCTGCGCCAGTGGTTCGGGCACGACCCGGCCCGGTGGGAGGGGTTTCAGGAACGCTATGTCGCGGAACTGCGGGCCAACCCCCAGCCGGTGCAACAGTTGCTGGACATGGCGCGCGCCAGCCCCCTGACGCTGCTGTACGCCGCGCGTGACACGCAGCATAACGAGGCGGTCGTGCTGGCCGCCTACCTGCATCGCCTGCTGGACCACGCGGCCTGAACGATCCCGCGCATTCCCGGTACCACCATGACAGAAGGCATATCTCCCGACCCGGGCGGTCGCGGCAGGATATGCCTTTTTTCGTGTGCATAGGCCCCGCCACGGGAGGGCAGGGGAACCAAAGCCACGGGCGTCCCTTAGCAGGACATCGGCACCATTCCGACCGGCACATTATTCCCGTGCCATTTCTGCCCGCCATGGCGGGGCTGTCGGGTGGGGCCGCCTGCCAAATCGAGGGACCCCGTACCATGATTACCGTGCATCACCTGGACAATTCACGTTCCCAACGCATCCTGTGGCTGCTGGAGGAACTGGAAATCCCCTACGACATCCGGTTTTACAAACGCGACCCCAGGACCATGATGGCCCCCAAATCCCTGCGCACCATCCACCCGCTGGGCAAGGCCCCGGTCATCACGGATACGGATGGCAACGTGACGCTGGCCGAAAGCGGTGCGATCATCGAATACATCATCGATAAATACGGTCATGGCCGACTGGCGCCCGCGCGGGACACGCCGGAATACATCCGCTTCATATACTGGCTGCATTATGCGGAAGGCTCCGCCATGCCAGTGCTCCTGCTCAAGCTGATATTCGGGCTGCTGCCCGGACGCGCGCCCCTGCCGCTGCGCCCTTTTGCCTTCCTGATTGCCTGCGGGGCACAGATGAAGCTCATCAATCCCCAGCTCAAGCTGCATATGGATTACTGGGAGCGCAGCCTGTCGGGGAATGAATGCTTCGCAGGCGATGACTTTACCGCCGCCGACATCCAGATGAGCTTCCCCCTTGAGGTCGCCGCCGCACGGGCGGGGGCCACGGACAACCGGCCCCATGTGGCGGCGTTCCTGCGCCGCATCCATGACCGTCCCGCCTACCAGCGCGCCCTGCTGCGGGGTGGGACATATGCCTATGCCCATGCCGGGAAGGCATGATACGGGCCGGTCGCTGGCCCGTGCGTCCCGGCTGCCACGTAACGTTCATCCCTTGGGGACGGCCTGAAAAGCCAGACTTAAGAGACTGTCTGAAAAGTCAGCCCATGATAGCGCTTTAAAATTAAAGGAAGTTTTTGGTGAAGCTTTTTGCAGAAGCTTCGAAAGAGCGCCGCCTTTTTGAAAAAAGGCGGTACCAGAAAACTTTTATTGTTTTTTTATCAATGTTTTATTTCAAAGCGGTCTTTCAGCGGCGATCGGGCCATGGTTTACGCTGCGCGCGCGTTCGTAGTATGTGCGCGGGCAATCCCATCCGCCCGAGGTTCCATGATTCGCCTAGACAACATCACCAAGCATAATGGCCAGCGCCTGGTCTTTATCGAAGCCTCGGCCGCCCTGCAGAAGGGGGAGAAGATCGGGCTGGTCGGCCCCAACGGGGCGGGCAAGACCACCCTGTTCCGCATGATCACGGGACAGGACGAACCCGATGAGGGCAATATCCTGATCGATCGCGGGGCCACCATCGGCTTTTTCAGTCAGGACGTGGGCGAAATGGCCGGACGCAGCGCCGTGGCCGAAGTCATGGATGGCGCGGGCGCGGTGTCCGAGGTCGCGGCCGAACTCTCCACACTGGAAGCCGCCATGGCCGATCCCGAACAGATGGACCAGCTTGACAGCATCCTTGAGCGCTTTGGCGAGGTGCAGGCCCGTTTTGAGGAACTGGGCGGCTACGCGCTGGACAGCAAGGCGCGCGAGGTGCTGCACGGCCTTGGCTTCAGCCAGGAAATGATGGATGGCGACGTGGGCCGGCTTTCGGGCGGGTGGAAAATGCGCGTGGCGCTGGCGCGCATCCTGCTCATGCGGCCCGATGTCATGCTGCTGGATGAACCCAGCAACCATCTCGACCTCGAAAGCCTGATCTGGCTGGAACAGTTCCTGGCGGGTTACGATGGCGCGCTGCTCATGACATCGCATGACCGGGCGTTCATGAACCGCATCATCAACAAGGTGATCGAGATTGATGGCGGCAGCCTGACCAGCTTTTCCGGCGATTACGAATTCTATGAACAGCAGCGCGCCCAGAACGAAAAGCAGCAGCAGGCCCAGTTCGACCGCCAGCAGGCGGCGCTGGCCAAGGAAATCAGTTTCATCGAACGCTTCAAGGCCCGCGCCTCCCACGCGGCGCAGGTGCAGAGCCGCGTGAAGAAGCTGGAAAAGATCGACCGCGTCGAACCACCCAAGCGGCGGCAGGCGCTGAGCTTCGATTTCCCGCCCGCGCCCCGGTCGGGCGAGGACGTGGTCAGGCTGCGCGGCGTGGACAAACGGTATGGCGAACGCGTCATCTACCACAACCTTGACCTGCTGGTGCGGCGCAGGGAGCGGTGCTGCATCCTTGGCGTCAACGGCGCGGGCAAGTCCACGCTGCTCAAGCTGGTGACAGGCACCACACAGCCCGATGCGGGCACGGTCACGCTGGGGGGCAGCGTGAAGATGGGGTATTTCGCCCAGCACGCCATGGACCTGCTGGATGAAAGCCGCACGGTGTTCGAAACGCTGGATGATGCCTTCCCCCTGGCCAGCCAGGGATCGCTGCGCGCCCTTGCGGGCAGCTTCGGCTTTTCGGGTGATGAGGTGGACAAAAGCTGCCGCGTGCTGTCAGGGGGCGAAAAGGCGCGTCTGGTCATGGCGCTGATGCTGTTTGACCCACCCAATTTCCTTGTGCTGGATGAACCGACCAACCATCTGGACATCGCAACCAAGGAAATGCTGATCAACGCACTGGCCCAGTACGAGGGCACGATGCTGTTCGTATCGCATGACCGGCACTTCCTGTCCGCATTGTCCAACCGAGTGCTGGAACTGACACCTGATGGCATTCACCAGTATGATGGCGGCTACAGCGAATATGTCGCCCGCACCGGGCAGGAAGCGCCGGGACTGCATGCCTGATCACAACCGCGCATAAACGGCGCCCGCGCCTTGAAAATACCATTGGGGGGTATAAATCAGGGACATACGCGAAGGAGTGCCGCCGTGTCCCAGACCCTGAGTTTCCCAGTGGGCGGCATGTCATGCGCCGCATGCGCCGCGCGGATTGAAAAGATCCTCAACCGCCAGGACGGCGTGCAGGCCTGCGTCAATTTCGCGACCGGGCGCGTGCAGGTGGTGCTGGACACGCCCGCGGCCACGATCAACGCGGTTGTCGCCGCCATCCGCAAGGCCGGTTTCACGGTGGATGAAAGCAGCGTGGACCTGTCGATCACCGGCATGTCGTGCGCCGCGTGCGCCGCGCGGATTGAAAAGATCCTCAACCGCCTGCCCCTGACACAGGCCAGCGTGAACCTGGCCACCGAACGGGCGCATATCGTGTTCGTGCCCGGCATCGCGGATGCGGATACCTTCATCGCCCGCATTGAAAAAGCCGGTTTTGGCGCATCACTGGTGAATGACAGCGCGCCGGATGACACGCATGCCCGCCGCCTTGCCGCATGGCGGGCGGAACGCGCCCATTTCATGCTGCTGCTGGTCCTGTCGCTGCCATTTTTCGCGCAGATGGCGCTGATGCCGTTTGGCGCCATGTACATGATGCCCGGCTGGCTGCAGCTTGTGCTGGCGGGTGTGGTGCAGTTCTATGGCGCGCGCCATCTGTACCGGAGCGCCTGGAACGCCGTGCGCGGTGGCGGCGCAAACATGGACGTGCTGGTGGTGATGGGAACCAGCATCGCGTATCTCTTCAGCGCGACCGTCGTGATCGCCCACCTGCGCCAGCCCCTGTATTTCGAGGCCAGTGTCGCGATCATCACCCTGATCTCGCTCGGCAGGCTTATGGAAGCCCGCGCGCGCGACCGGACCAGCGCGGGGCTGGAAAGCCTGCTGAAACTGCAGCCGCCGCTTGCGCATGTCCTGGTCAATGGCGCGCTGGTCGACCGTCCCGTGGCGGATGTGCGCGTGGGCGACATGTTCGTGGTGCGCCCCGGTGACAGCATTCCGGTTGACGGACAGGTGAGTGAAGGCGCATCCGAAGTCAACGAAGCCATGCTGACGGGGGAAAGCCTGCCGGTGCTGAAACAGGCCGGGGACAGGGTCTTTGGTGGCACCATCAATACCAATGGCGTGCTGCGCGCCACCGCCACCGGCGTGGGGCATGACACCGCGCTGGCGCATATCGTGAAAATGGTCGAACTGGCGCAGGGGTCAAAGGCGCACGTGCAGCGACTGGTGGACCGGATCTCGAATGTCTTCGTGCCCACGGTCATCGCCATCGCCCTGGTTACGTTCTTCATCGGCTGGCTGGTGACGGGCCATGCGACATGGAGTCTGGTTTCCGCCGTGTCGGTGCTGGTCATCGCCTGCCCGTGCTCGCTGGGGCTTGCAACGCCCACGGCCATCATGGTGGGCACGGGGCTGGGCGCGCGCTGCGGCATCCTGTTCCGCAATGCGGATGCGCTGGAACGCGCGCAGAAGCTGACCACCCTCATCATGGACAAGACCGGCACCCTGACCGAAGGCAGGCCCACCGTCAGCGACGTGGTGCCCGCGCCGGGCGTGGATGCCGGCAGGCTGCTTGCCATCGCCTGCGCGCTGGAACAGGATTCCGAACACCCGCTGGCCCGCGCCATTGTCGACCATGCCACGGCAGCGGGCCTGTCGCCGCTGGCGGCAAGCGGTTTCCGCGCCCTGCCCGGCATGGGGGTAACGGCCACGGTTGGCGGTATCCCGGCAGCCCTTGGTTCCCCCCGTTTCATGACGGATCACGGCATGGCGCCCGATGATGCCGTGACCACCCGGCTGGAACAGGAAGGCAAAACCGTCATCGCGGTTGCCGCGGGCGGCCATGCCGTCGGCCATATCGCCCTGTCCGACCGCCTGCGGCCTGATGCCATAAGCACCGTAAGCGCGCTGAAGGCTGCGGGCATCCGGGTCATGATGCTGACGGGCGACAACCCGCGCAGCGCGGCCATCGTGGCGAAACAGGCGGGCGTGGATGATTTCATGGCCGGCGTCCTGCCCGGTGACAAGGCGCAGGTGGTCAGGGCCTGCCACGATCAGGGCGGCGTGGTCGGCATGGTGGGCGACGGGATCAACGACGCCCCGGCGCTGGCCGCAGCCGATGTCGGCTTCGCCATTGGGGCGGGCGCGGCCATTGCGCTGGATACGGCGGATATCGTGCTGATGAAAAGTGAGCTGGCCAGCGTGCTGGACGCCATTTCCCTGTCGCGCGCCACGCTGTCCAAGATCCGGCAGAACCTTTTCTTTGCGTTCATCTATAATATCCTTGGCCTGCCGCTGGCGGCGTTCGGGCTGCTCAACCCGATCGTGGCGGGGGCCGCCATGGCCATGAGTTCGGTATCGGTTGTCAGCAATTCCCTGCTGCTCAACCGCTGGAAGCCGCACGGACAGACCTGACCGCGCGCCGTAGGCACATGCCACGGCTTATGGTACGCTGATACGGAACATGACGGCACAAAACCGAAGAAGGCGCGCATGGCACGACAGGACGAACAGGTGACACCGATGGAAAGCTGCGCGCATTGCACGCCCCCCACCGACAGAAAGGTGGAACAGCCGCACAAGAAGGCCCTGGTCAACCGTGTGCGCCGGATCGAGGGACAGGTGGGCGGCGTGCTGAACATGATCGAGGATGACCGTTACTGCGTCGATATCCTGACCCAGATTTCAGCGGTGAAATCGGCGCTCGATGGTGTCGCCATCCAGATCCTGTCCACCCACGCCAAGGGCTGCGTGCGCCAGTCGGTGATGGATGATGGCGGGGATGAAGCGATCGAGGAAATGCTGGGAATCGTGCGCAAGCTGATCCGCTGATAAAAAACGGACAATGAAGATAAAAGTGTCTGGGGGCCGCTTTTTTTTCAGGGCCTGTTGGGGATTAGCGTGAATTGATGACTGCGGCCACGAGATAGATCATGGCCGAGAATGACCTGTCTGTCTTGTCGCTGCGCATGGCGATGCGCTTGAACTCCTTGAGTTTGCAGAAGAAGTTCTCGATGAGGTGGCGCGCTTTGAACAGGGCTTTATCGAACGGGCGTCTGTCGAGGCGGTTTTTGCGCTGGGGAATGACCACACAGGCGCCTTGCGCGCGTATGCT
>NZ_NKUB01000019.1 GCF_003207895.1 Komagataeibacter swingsii | reverse complement strand
CCAGGCCAGATCCGCATCCGCCAGTTCTTCGGTATTGCGGTTGACCAGCCGCACGTCCCATTCCGCGGGCAGCAGGGCCGCAACGGTAATCAGGCCAAGCGGCGCCGCCGGATAGCGCGCCCCGGCCAGGTCGCATGCCGCCTGATAGTTCCAGAATGAATTGGCGTTGAAGCGCGGGAAGATCATCAGGACCTTGCAGGGATCGGCCATTATGATGACATCCCTTGGCCTGCCTCCCCTTCCTGATTGAAACGGCCTCCCCGGTCAGTGGCAGGGCGCATGCGGACGGAGTGATCCATCTGTGGCGAAATGGCGCTATTGCGGCGAACGGTCGTCATATGGATCTTCCATCTGGATGAAGAATGTCTCTACACCTCCTGGCCCGCAATAGCGATAGAAGAGCTTTTGCAATGCATGATACCCGCATTGCAAAATGTAACAGGGTTGCGAAGCCTCCGTTTTCCGGCCTCGGTCATCATTATCCCAGCCGTGCGGGCGCCGGCACGACCGTAAGCGCGTGGTCGGCAAGTGGCCGCTGCAACCACAGCGCGTCCGGGGCTGGCGCATTCATCCAGGCATCCAGTTCGTCCGGCCGGGTCAGGATGACGGGCATGGCCCTGGGATGGATCGCGCCGACCACCCGGTTGGCGGTCGTGGTCAGGAACCCGAACAGGGTGTCCGTGGTCTCGCCATCCGCAAGCCTGCGCACCGATGTCCACTGGCACCAGATACCGGCGAAAAACGCCAGTGGCTCGCCCCCGCTGCGGGCGAACCAGACGGGCCTGCTGCCCCCGTCGGGCAGATGCTCCGGTTCTGAAAAGGCCGTAAGCGGCACGAGGCAGCGATGCGCGGTCCCTTCCCAGCGTTTCCACCATGGCGAGGTCGGATTGCGGATGTTGGTCACCCCCCGGTCCACCTTGCGCCCCTTCAGGTAACCCGGCGGCGTGGGCATGCCCCAGCGCGCCATGACCAGTTCGCGACCGCCCCGCGCATTGCGTACGACAGGGGCCAGGGTGTTGGGCCAGATCTCGGGCAGGGGCGCAAGGTTGCCGGTATGATCCATCATGACCCCCGCTGCCTCACGGATGGCCTGCTGGCTGTCCGTCATTGCATAAAGGTTGCACATGCCTCTCCCCTTCATATGGCGTTTCCCGACTGGTAACGCCCATCGGCGCAACAGGGCCATGCGATATGTCGGGGCGCGCATACGGCAACGGCTCCCTTTCCCGATGGATCGGGAAAGGAAGCCGCCATAATCACGCTGCCCGCAGGCCAGGCCGGGTTTCAGAAATCGAGCGAGGTCTTGACGTAATACATCCCGCCGTTGAACCCGTAGGGGGAATAGGAGGCGTATTTGGACAGGCCCTGCTGTGAATCGGCAATCGTTCTGGAAATGCGGGTCGGGTATTTGTTGCCAAGGTTGTTGGCGCCGACGCCGATGGTCCAGCGCGGCACGGGCTTGTAGTCCACTTCCAGGTTGGTGATGAAGGCCGGGTTCTGCTCAAACGGCACGGAACCGGGGCCGGTCGGGGCCGCCATGTAGGTAATGGAGCCATAACGCATTTCCTGCAGGAAGACCGACCATTTCCTGTACTGCCAGTTCACGCTGATCTGCTCGCGGTTCTTTGGCGCGGAATGCAGGACCATTTCCTTGGTGTATTCGTTCACCAGATTGTTGCGGGCGGAACGGATCTCGTTATCGGAGAAGTTGATGCCCATGGCGAAGCGGAACTTGCCAAAGCGGTGCGTATGCAGCGTGTAATCGGCGCTCAGGTCCCCGCCGAATGTCTGGGTATTATACAGGTTGGCATAGTATGACAGTGACGTTGCGCTGGAAATATTGGCCTGGGCCAGCAGTTTTTCCAGTTCGGTGTCACTTGCATTGACCGTATAGGACTTTGTGCTGCCCAGGCGGTCATTGATTGCGATGTAGTACAGGTTGCCCGTGATGTGGAAGTCATCAACCGGCGTCGCATCCAGCCCGATGGTATAGCTGCGCGAATACTCGCCCTTCATGTTGCCAGCGCCCAGGTATTTGGCGATGGCGCTGTTCGCGGGCACCTGGTCCACGGTGTAACCGGGATAGGGCGCTGAATAGAAATAGGACATTTCACCCAGCGTGGGCGGACGGTAGCCGGAATTGATGTTGGCGCGGATGGCCCAGCGCTTGTTGAAGTTGTAGCGCGTGCCGATGGACCCGGTCTCGACGGTGGCCAGGTTGTTGTAGCTGTCAACGCGGCCGCCCAGCGTCCATTCCCATTTCTTGGTGATGTAGAAATCAAGGTTGGCGAAACCTTCATATACGTCACGGTTCTGGTTGGTAACCGCCATGGGCACGTTGCCGGGATGGTCGGTCGCCCCCTGCCCGCCCCATGACGCGGTTTCACCCTGCGTCATCTGGAAGGTGTCGTGACGGTATTCCGCGCCGAATTTCAGGTTGATGTCACGCGGCAGCAGCCCGGTATGGAACGAACGCGACCCCCGCAGCCCCGTCGTCAGTTCGGATGCGATCGACTCACCATCATAAAAGGAAGTCTGGGTCGGGTCATAGACGTAGGAGCCACCCGACATCGTGGCGTTTTCGGAATCCTTGGTGCCGTATTTCTGCTGGTCGCGGCCATAGGTTACGTACGCATCCCACGCAAAACCGAATTTGCGCGCGCGGATGCCGTTATCCGTCTCGAAATCATACTGGTCCATGGTGATGTAGGGCTGGTCGCCATTGGGGTAGAGCGACGGGTTGACCCATTCATCCGCCCCTGAATTGGCGCGGTAGGTTTCAGGCACGTTGGCGCGACGGTGCGAGAAGGTGGACGTGCTGTAGAAGCTGAACCCATGCGCGAAGGGAACGGACATGTTCTCGCTCAGCGTCTCAAGCGTGGACTTGGGCAGGCCCAGGCCGCGCTGCACGTTGCGGTCCGCGGTGGCGTTGCGCGTGGGGTCGGCAAACAGGGTGCCATAGAAATCACCGCCGCGCGTCGTGGGCAACTGGTGGGTGACCTGCGCCGCAAGGTCAAGGTAGCCGCCCTTGTTGCCCAGCGCCATGGCGTAGCTGGCCGAGCCATCCAGCGCCTGGCCGTCGCCCGCGTAATAGCCGCTGTTCTTGAAATTGATGGTGCCGCCCTGCGTATCGCGCTTCAGCACGATATTGACCGCGCCCGCGATCGCGTCCTGACCGTACAGCGCGGACGCGCCTTCGGTAATGACCTCGATATGGTCGATCGCCGTGATGGGGATAAGCGAGATATCGGCCGGCTCGCTGCCCCAGTTGGTGCCCGCGTTGGAATTGAAGTTGGCGCCGATATGGCGGCGGTGGCCGTTCACCAGGATCAGCGTGTCATCAGGCGACTGCCCGCGCAACTGCATGGTCTGGACAAAGGAGCTTGCGCCGCCACCGGGCAGGGCGGCCGTGGTGATGGCGGGGTTGGCCTGCGCCAGCGCGGACAGCACATTGGTCTGGCCGGTCTTGAGCAGTTCCGCGCCGGTCACGACCGTTACCTGCGTGGTGCTGTGGCGCGCAGCGCCCGGCGAGAAGATGGAGTTGGTCTGGTGCCCGCCCACATGGATTTCTTCCGGCCGGTCGGATGCGCGCAGCGCCGTGGGCGTGGCATGCTTCACGACGGTCGTTTTTTTGACGGGGGCAGCCCTGTAATGCTTTTCAGGCGAAGGGACGGCGGTTGTCGCGGCTTCACCCACAACAGGTACGAATGTACCGAACGCAACCCCGGCTACCAGATATAACTTCCGCTTTGATAGGCCTGACATCTGCCTTCCCCCCCCCTGAAAATCGACCGGACGTTTGGTAACGAACATGTGCAGGGTTATGATGCGCATTCGTTACGATGTGGCGTCATATGGATTATTGATATGTTCGGGGGCGATGGCGGTCCTTACTTGGTTTTAATGAATTATATAATTGAAAACGTTCCGGGTTTCGCAACGTGTCGCGTTTTTGACACTATACATCGCAAGTATCGGGAATCCCGTTTCGCAACGGTGGTGGAACGGCCACGCGACAATCCGGATAAGGCGGCGTTGACTGGCCGAAACGTCATGCCCGCGCATGACAATATATTGACAATTCCAGAAATATCCCCATTATCAATGCAATAAAGCCCAAGCCTAATAATATTCATGGAGTTCCAGTTGGACATACGGCGACTGCAGGCTTTTATTAAAATCATTGATCTGGGCAGCATTTCCCGTGCGGCTGACCTGCTTAATATCGCCCAGCCCGCGTTGAGCCAGCAACTGGCCACACTTGAAAACGCCTTCAAGCAGAAACTTGTCATCAGAAGCAAAAGCGGCGTGACACCCACCACGGCCGGGTCGGAACTGTACCGCCACGCGCAGACCCTGACCAAGCAGTTCGACCGCGCCATGGTTGAAATAACCCAGGGGGCCGGGCCGCTGGTGGGCAAGGTGTCGGTCGGGCTGTCGCCCTACAGCGCGGGGTCCACGCTTTCGGTCAAGCTGTTGCAGCGCGTGCGCGCCTGCCTGCCCGACATCACGCTGCACCTGACCGAAAGCTTTGATGACATCTATAGCGAACTGATCATGACCGGGCGGCTGGACATGGCGGTCATCCATGGCGCGGGACCGATCAAGGGCGTTATCTTCACCCCGCTGATGAAGGAGGAATTCTTCCTGCTCGCCCCGCACGGGCTGGAATTCCCGCAAGATGAAACCGGGGCGGTGCAACTGGCGGACATAGCCGATACGCCCCTGCTGCTGCCGCCCAAGCACAACTTTGTCCGCAAGAGCGTGGACATGGCCTTCGTGCGCAAGCAGCTTGAACCGCGCATCGTGGCCGAGATCGAGGCGCTGATTACCTTGCAGGGCGCGATAGAGGAAGGCATCGGCAGCACCATCCTGCCATGGTCCGTCGCCAGCCGTATTGTCGTGCCGGGCCGTTCGCGCATCTATCCGCTGCGCAACCCCGTCATTCAGGAGGATGTTTCGCTGTGCATCCCCGAAATCATTCCTGAAACGGAAGCCTCCGTCGCGGTGCGCGAACTGCTCATCGAGCTGGCCAAGGCCATGGCGGCCTCGCACAACTGGCCGGGCACCCAGCCTTTCGGCTGAAGCTCAGCCCGCCTGCCGCCCCACGTTGGGGCTGGTCAGCGCATCGGGGCGCAGCAGGTCCGCAAGCCGTTCGGGCGAAAGCAGCCCTTCCGCCACGATCAGCTCCGTCACCCTGCGGTTTTCCGCCAATGCGCGTTTGGCAATGGCCGAACACGTATCGTAACCCAGCACCGGCACCAGCGCCGTGATAATGCCGATATTGATGTCGGACAGGTACTGGCACCGCGCCGTGTCAGCGGAAATACCGCTGATGCAGCGCGTGGCCAGGGTTTCGATGGCGGCGCGCAATGTCCTGATGGATGTAAACAGGCAGTAGCCGATCATCGGTTCGAACGCATTGAGCTGCAATTGCCCGCTATCGGCGCACATTGTAATGGTCATGTCATGGCCCGCGACCAGATAGGCCACCTGATTGACGGCCTCGGGGATGACGGGGTTGACCTTGCCCGGCATGATGGATGACCCCGCCTGCACCGCCGGCAGCACGATTTCGCCCAGTCCCGTCCGTGGCCCGCTGGACAGCAGGCGCAGGTCGCTGGACATTTTCGACAGCTTCAGCGCCAGGCGCTTCAGCACGCCGGAAAACAGGACGAAGGCCCCCACATCCGATGTCGCCTCGATCAGGTCCGGCGCGCCGGCCATGGGCCGCCCGGTCAGGTGGCGCAGCTCCGCCATGACGGTCGATGCGTAACGCGGGTCGGTATTCAGCCCCGTACCAATGGCCGTGCCGCCCAGGTTGACCTGCCCGAACGCCGTGGCATGGGTCTTTATACTGCTGATTTCCGTGGCGATCGCCGTGCGGAACGCGCCGAATTCCTGCCCCAGCGTCATGGGCACGGCATCGCGTAGCTGCGTGCGGCCGACCTTCAGGATCGCGCCAAAGGCTTCCGCCTTTTCATCCAGCGCCGCATGCAGCCCCTCAAGGGCGCGCACCAGCGGGTCAACCGCCAGCAGCAGGCCCAGCCGGAGCGCCGTCGGGTAAACATCATTGGTGGACTGCGCCATGTTGACATGGTCATTGGGGTGCAGCACGGCGTACGTGCCCGGCTTTTCCCCCAATAGCCCGAGGGCCACGTTGGCGATGACCTCATTGGCGTTCATGTTCGTCGATGTGCCCGCCCCGCCCTGCATGGCATCCACGACAAACTGCGCGTGGTAGGCGGAATCCTGCAGTATGAGCTGGCATGCGCCCGCAATGGCGTCGGCGCGCGTGCGGTCCAGGTAACCCAGCGCAAGATTGGCCCGGGCCGCCGCCAGCTTGACCGTCACCAGCCCCTGCACCAGTTCCCCGAACGTGCCGATTGTCGTGCCGCTGATGGGAAAGTTGTCAAGCGCGCGTTTGGTATGCACGCCCCACAGGGCGCCGGGGGGAATGGTGACTTCGCCCAGCAGGTCGCGCTCCGTGCGCGGGCCGGGTGCTGCCGTCCCGATCCCCGTGGGGCCGGTCGGAATGCGGGTTGTGGCGTCTGGCGCCAAGGGGGTCATATTCATCATTCCGGCCTATGCAGGTTAAAAGATTGTTTCGAGACAACCTGTTGATGAAATAATAAAAATTTCCGGGCGCTGCCTTCTGTCAAAAAAGGCAGTATTCTTCGAAGCTTCTTGGAACAAGGCCGCACCAAGGACTTCTTCAGGGACTGTTTGAAAAGTCAGCTCATGATGGCGCTTTAAAATCAAAGGAAGTTTTTGGTGAAGCTTTTTGCAGAAGCTTCGAAAGCAGGCCGCCTTTCTGAAAAAAGACAGCACCCAAAAACTTTTATTGTTTTTCATCAATGATTTGTTTTCAAACAGTCTCTTAGTCATTGCGGGGCCGTTTTCCTGCCACGAAACCCTGCGCACGCTGCCCGCATGTCATGCCAGCAAGGCGGCATGCCCGGTCGCGCCGGATACTGTTGCCCGCATGGTCACAGCATCCGGCCGGCATGTGTCAGTCGGGCTGGATATGCAGGACGGGCGCGCCATATCCCACCAGCGCGCCGGGCTGGCCCACAACATCCACCACCATGCCCGCCACCGGCGCGGTCACCGGCACCTGCAGGCTGTCCAGTGTCAGCAGGGCCACCACATCCCCCTGCGCCACCCTTGTCCCCGCCGGGGCAAAAGGCGCATCGCGCAACGGATGGGTCAGGCACAGATGGCCGAAATACGGCGTCGTAACCGCAACACGCCCTGCCCCGGCATCCGCCTGCGGGGGGGCGGCCTGCGCTGCGGGCGGGACCGGTGCCGCCTGCCCCACGCGGATGCGCAGCTTCAGGCCCGCCGCCGCGTTCGTCAGTTCCAGGCTGTCCAGCCCCGCCTGCGCCAGCCATGTCGCCATCTGTGCGATCTGTTCGGGTTCCGGCAGCCGGTCGAACGGGGGCACCAACTGTTCGGGGCGGTTGTTCATGGCGCCGTCCTCCGTGCAAGCCAGCGTTCAAGATAGTGGATGTCCACCCCGCCGCGCCGGAAATCCGGGTCCGCCAGCAGGTCGCGGTGCAGGGCGATGTTGGTTGACACCCCTTCCACCTTCATTTCCGCCAGCGCCACCTGCATCCGCGCAATGGCTTCGGCGCGGGTTGCGCCATGGCTTATGACCTTGCCGATCAGCGAGTCATAATAGGGCTGTACCGTATAACCCGCCACCACATGCGTATCGACCCGGATGCCCGGCCCGCCGGGCAGGTCCCAGCGCGTGATGGTGCCCGGCGAGGGCATGAAGGTGAACGGGTCCTCGGCATTCAGGCGGCATTCGATGGAATGGCCCAGCAGCGGGATGTCCGGCTGCGCGATACCCAGCGGTTCGCCCTGCGCGATACGCAGTTGCCCGGCCACGATGTCGATGCCTGTCGTCTCCTCCGTAATCGGGTGTTCGACCTGCACGCGGGTATTCATTTCGATGAAGGCGAATACCCCGTCTTCATACAGGAATTCGAACGTGCCCGCGCCACGGTAGCCGATACGGCGGCAGGCTTCGGCGCAGCGTTCGCCGATTTCGGCAATCGTTTCGGGGGCGATGCCGGGGGCGGAGGCTTCCTCCAGCACCTTCTGGTGGCGGCGCTGCAATGAACAGTCGCGCGCGCCCAGCCATAGCGCCGTGCCGTGGGTGTCACACAGCACCTGTATCTCGATATGGCGCGGTTTCTGCATGAAGCGTTCAAGGTAGAGCGTCGGGTTGCCGAACGCCTGCTGTGCTTCCTTGGCGGTCAGTGTTACGGCCTGCGCCAGGTCGGCCTCGCGCTCGACCACGCGCATGCCGCGCCCGCCGCCACCGCCCGATGCCTTGACGATAACGGGAAAGCCCACCTGCAACGCAATGGCCTTCACCGCGTCCATGTCAGCAGGCAGCGGCCCGTCCGATCCGGGCACGCAGGGCACGCCCGCGTCGCGCATGGCGCGCTTGGCGGTAATCTTGTCGCCCATCATGCGGATCGACGCGCCCGTCGGCCCGATGAAGGTCAGGCCCGCCGCCGCCACCGCATCGGCGAAATCAGCGTTTTCCGACAGGAAGCCATAACCGGGATGGATGGCCTGCGCCCCGGTCAGGCGGGCGGCCAGAAGCAGCCCGTCCGCATCCAGATAGCTGCGCGCGGCGGCGGCGGGGCCGATGCACAGGGCGATGTCGGCCTCATGCACATGGCGGCTGTCGGCGTCGGCTTCGGAATACACGGCCACCGTTTCCAGGCCAAGCTGGCGGCAGGCGCGCTGGATGCGCAGCGCGATCTCGCCACGATTGGCGATCAGCACCCGGCTGAAACGTGGGATCTCACTCATGCCAGACGGAACAGGGGGGTCCCTGCCTCCACTTCCGTGCCGTCTTCCACCAGCACGGCGGCGATCGTGCCAGCCTGCGTGGCGCGCACGGCGTTGAACACCTTCATGGCCTCCACCAGCCCCACTTCCTGCCCCACCTGCACTTCCTGCCCCACCGTGACGTAGGGGGCCGCGCCGGGCGAGGGCGAGAGATGGAACACGCCATAGGATGGGGCCGTGATGACGGCCTGCGCCACGGGCGGCGGTTCCGGCGCGGCCACAGTCGGCGCGCGGACCGCCTCCACGATAGTTGCGGGCGCGGGTGTCGCGGCGGGCGGCGCACCACCACCACCACGGGTGATGCGGATGCGGCAGCCGCCTTCCTCAACCTCAAGCTCCGTGACCGGGGCATGGGCCACAAGGTCGATCAGCCGCCTGACATGCGTGAGATCCACTGGCCTTACGCCGCGCCGGACGTCTTCTTGGCGAAGTTCAGGCCGCCCACCACCTGCATGGTCGGCAGCACTTCCATGAAGCTGACATTCATGCGCTGCGGCGCCATGACGGCAAAGGCGACGGAGTTTGCGATATCCTCGGGCAGCAGGGATTCGTATTCGTCAAAGAAGCGCTTCTTCGCTTCCTCCATGTTGCCGATCAGGCGGCCGAACACCTCGGTCTCGCACCGCGCGGGCGAGACCTCGGTCACGCGGATGTGGCGGCCGAACAGGTCGCAGCGCAACTGCTGCGACAGCGAATGCACGCCCGCCTTGGTGGCATGGTAGACCGTGTTGCCGCCGGCAAAGGCATAATGCCCGGCGATGGAGGTGATGTTGACGATATGCCCGCGGTCACGCGCGATCATGCCCGCGACCACCAGCCGCGTCAGTTGCAGCACCGCGCGCAGGTTCACGTCCACCAGGGCGTCGATATCTTCCGGCGTGGTGTTGGTGATGTTGCCCGTGCGCGACTGCCCGGCATTGTTGACCAGGATGTCGATCTCCAGCCCGTTGACCAGCGCCTCGATCCCCGCCTGGTCGGATACGCTGACGGCATGCACGACGCAGCCGGTTTCCTGCGACAGCGCTTCCAGCCGCGCCGCGTCACGCGCCAGGGCATGGACCTCGATCCCTTCCTTCGACAGGCGGCGGACGATTTCCGCGCCAATGCCAGAGGATGCGCCAGTGACGAGGGCGGTGCGGTACGGCTGGTTGCTCATGGTAAGAAAACCCGATCCTGAACAGAGATGACGCCTCCCGCCCGGCCCCACAACGGGTGCCGGATGTTCAGCTATTCACTTCATGCTAACGGGCGCGGCCAGCATGCGCCAAGAGCACTTCGTTCTCACGCCATAACAATATATGATGGCCCGGCTATCGCCCTGATCCATAAGATTATCCGATGGCCATACAGCCAGAATTGCACTGGTCATCGTTACGCAAACGGCCATAGTTTGCAGGTCGGCGCCGGACGGCGGGAAACCTGTATTGCCGTGGTCCGGGCCTGATGCCTGATCCTGCCATTTTCCGGGATATGACCAGCACTGTTCCAGGGACTGTGTATTTTGAACACGGATATGAAGAACGACGTGGCGCGCGATACCCGTGCAGCACCCACCATCAGCATGATCGGCACCCGCGCCATGCTGTTCGAGGCGCCGGGTGACTTCACCATGGCCCACCAGCGCCGGATCTGGTCGCTGATGGATGCGGCGCAGGCGCGGCCCGATGTGTGCGAACTCATTCCCGGCGTGACCAACCTCATGCTGATCTTTGCCGTCCCGCCCGAAAGCCCGCATGACGTGGCAGACTGGCTGCGCCATGCATGGGACACCCTGCCCGAACGGCATATCGAAGGTCGCCTGTTTGAAATCGGCGTGCGCTATGGCGGCGAACTGGGCGGCGACCTGGCCGCTGTCGCCGCCCATGCGGGCCTGCCGCCCGAGGAGGTCATCGCCATCCACCATGGCAGTGAATACACTGTCTGCGCCATAGGCAGCGCGCCGGGCTTTGGCTACCTGCACGGGCTGGACCCGCGCATCGCCACCCCGCGCAAGACCGTGCCGTCGCTGAACATGCCGGCCGGGACCGTGACCATTGGCGGCATGCAGGCGGGCATTTCCGCGCTGACCGGGCCGAACGGGTGGAATTCCATCGGCTACACCGACATTACCCTGTTTGATCCCCGCAAGCAGCCGCCCGCCCTGTTCGCCATTGGCGACCGCATCCGCTTTTATCCCGAAAGCATCGCGCCGTGATGACCATCCTTGAAACATCCGCCCTGAACACGGTGCAGGACCTGGGCCGCCCCGGTTACCGCAACCTTGGCGTGGGCACGTCGGGCGTGATGGACGCCCTTGCGCTGCGGGTGGGCAATATCCTGCTGGGCAACAAGATTGACGATGCCTGTATCGAACTGCAGACCTACCCCTTCGTGCTGCGCCTTGACGCTCCGGCCAGCCTTGTGGTGACAGGCATTGACGCCGACATCGAAATCGACGGCCGCGCCATCCTGCCATGGATGGTCGAAACCGTGGCGGCGGGACAGGTGCTGCGCGTGGGCGCGCCCAGGACCGGCGCGCGCGGCTATATCTGCATCGCGGGCGGGATCGAGGTGCCCGTGGTGCTGGGATCGCGCAGCACGCAGCTCCGTGGCGGCTTTGGCGGGCTGGACGGCCGCCCGCTGGAAGCGGGTGACACGCTGAAGACCACGGGGACCACGCTGGACGTTGCGGGTTACGGTGCCCTGCCCCCCGCGCGGGTGCTCGATGCCGTAGCCTGTGGAGATGATGCGAAGGTCATCCATCTGCGCGCGATGCCGGCGACCGATTATGAACTGTTCACCCCTGAATCCCGGCGGCGGCTGTGGGACGCCGCGTGGCGCATCACGCCGCAGAGCAACCGCGTGGGCTACCGCCTGTCGGGCGCGCCGCTGGAACTGCGCCACCGGGTTGAGCTGCGGTCCTACGGTGTCATCGCCGGCATCGTGCAGGTGCCACCGGCGGGCGAGCCGATCGTGCAGCTGGCCGACGCCAACACCGTTGGCGGCTACCCGCGCATCGCCACCGTGATCGAGGCCGACCTGTGGCGGCTGGCGCAGGCGCGCATCGGCACGCGCATCCGCTTTCATGAATGCAGCTTTGCCGAAGGGGTCGCCGCCATGCGGCCGGTCGATGCCTATCTGGACGACCTGCGCATGATGGTCGCCCGTTACCGTGCATCCGCGCGCTGCCGCGCCGGCATCAAGTCTGGAGACAAGGCATGAAGATCGACCTCAATTCCGACATGGGCGAAGGCTTCGGCCGCTGGCGCATCGCCGATGATGACGGGCTGATGGAAACCGTGTCCTCGGCCAATATCGCCTGCGGGTTCCATGCCGGTGACTACGCCATCATGGACCGCACGGTAAAGCTGGCGAAGGAAAGGGGCGTGGGCATTGGCGCCCATCCCGGCCTGCCGGACCTCATGGGCTTCGGGCGGCGCAGCATGGCCGTGTCGGACGCGGACATGGAATCCATGATGTGTTACCAGATCGGCGCGTTGCAGGGCATCGCCGCCCGCCATGGCCACCGTGTCACCCATGTCAGCTATCACGCGGCATTCGGCAACATGGCCAACGCCGACGAGGCCCTCGCCCTGCGCCTGACGCGCGCGATCGCGGCGATGGACCGCAACCTGAGCGTATTCTGCATGCCCGGCCAGGCGACCGAGCGCGCGGCGGAAAAGGCCGGGCTGCGGGCGCAGACACTGTTCCTGGCGGACCGGGCCTATACCACGGCGGGCACGCTGGTGCCGCGCGGGCAGCCGGGGGCGGTCATCCATGACCTGGCGGGGGTGCGCGCGCGCGTGAGGCAGTTCCTGCATGACGGGTCGGTCACCACCATCGACGGCGCGCGCCTGCCGGTCAAGGCGCGGTCCATACTGGTGCACAGCGACACGCCGGGGTCACTGGAACTGGCACGCGCCATCCGCGCGGAAATCGAGGCCAGCGGCGGCGTGCTGACGCCCGCCTGCCAGCTTGGGGACTGAGCGCGCGCCACCCATAAGAATTTCTTATTGCGCGGCAACCAACTCCTATAACGCGGGATGCGCCCCATGCGTTACGATGCCGTAACGTGAAAACAGGCGGGGATGACCGGCCGGGCAGATCCTTCATGAAGCGCGCACCCGTCCATGTCGTGCGGTTGAGGTACGGACACAATGAAGCATGACCTGAAACGTGGCGCCCTTCTTCTGGCATCGGCAACATTCTTTACCGCGGCCCTCAATGCCCTGCAGAAACTGACCGGATCGACACTGCCCGCGCTGGAAATCATTTTCTTCCGCAACCTGTTTTCCCTGCCCTTCGTGCTGCTGATCGCATCACGCACGGGCATTGTCCTGAAAACCAGCCATTTTGGCGGGCATGTCCTGCGGTCGGTCGTAGGCCTGATCAGCATGATCATGGTGGTGATGACCGTCACCCGCCTGCCGCTGGCCGAACAGCAGGTGCTGTCCTACACGCAGCCGCTGTTCCTTGTGCTGCTGTCCATCCCGCTGCTGCATGAACGGCCGTCGGCGCAGCGCTGGATTGCCGTGTGCCTCGGGTTTTCGGGCGTGGTCGTGGTGGCCCTTGGCAAGGGACTGCTGCATGGCGCGGGCAGCGCGGTGCCGGGCTGGGCCTATTTCGTGGCCCTGGCGCAGGGCGCGGTGGGCGCGCTGACCACCATGCAGATCCGCCAGCTTTCGGCCACGGAAGCCAGCACCACCATCGCGCTGTGGCAGGCCATCCTCATGACGCTCATGACAGCGCTTCCCCTGCCCTTCATCTGGACCACGCCCGGCGTGACCGAGGCCGCGTGCCTTGTCGCCGTCGGCGCCTTCGCCGGGATCGCGCAGGTCCTGCAGACCGAGGCCTTTGCCTCGGCGCAGGTCTCCGCCATTGGCCCCTTTGCCTATTCCGGGCTGCTGTGGGCGGCGCTGATCGGGTGGTTCGGCTTTGGCGAGATACCCGGCGTGGCCATGGTGATGGGCGGGCTGCTGATCATCGGGTCTGGTGTGTGGATGCTGCGCCATGACCGCCCCGCAAGGCGCAAGGCCGTGGCGGAAGGCACGATGGACGCGGCCACCGGCACCCCGCCATGAGGCACGGCCCGCGCATGGCGTCCCCCACCCCACCGTCATTCCACGGCACACCAGGAGTCCTGTAGCGTGACAACAGGTGATACGACCACCAACGCACGAAACGGGCGCGCCATTCCGGCCCGCTACGTGTTCTTCTTCCTTGTCTTCCTGATGTACGCCATAAGCTATGGCGACCGCGCCGCGCTGTCCATCGCCCTGCCGTCAATGGGCAGGGAGTTTTCCCTGACGCCGGTGCAGATGGGCTGGGTTTCATCCAGTTTCCTGTGGTCGTATTTCCTGCTCAACCTGCCCTCGACCATCGTGCTCGACATGGTGGGCGCGCGCGCCATCGGCAGCCTTGCCGTTGGCGTGTGGTCGTTCGCCATGCTGCTGGGCGGCATGGCGCAGAACATCACGCAGTTCCTGCTGACGCGCGTGCTGCTGGGCGTGGGCGAGGCGCCGACCTTCGGCGTGGGGGCCACCGTGGTGCGCAACTGGGCGCAGCCGCGCGAACGCGGGTCGGTCATGACCGTGCTGCTGACGGGCATGCAGCTCGGGCTTGCGGGCGGTACGATCGCGGGGGCGTACCTGATCACCTTTTTCGGGTGGCGGTGCGAATTCGTGGCGCTGGGCGCGGTGGGCATCATATGGGCGCTGGTGTGGTGGCTGGTGTACCGCAACCCGGTGCTGAAGGCCGACGCCGCCCCGCGCAGGCCCATTACGGTGCGCGAAATCAGGAACCTGTTCCGCTCATCGTCCTTTCTGGGCATACTGGTGGTGCAGTGCACGCAGAATTACCTGAACTTCCTGGTCATGTCGTGGATGCCGCTGTACCTGATCCATGAACTGCACATCAACACCACCGGCACCGGCAACAGCACGGCCCTGTGCTACCTGGTCGCGGCCATTGGCGCGGTCATTATCGGCCGCGTGCTGGAACATTTCACCTTCCGCAACGGCATCCACCCGCCTGCGCGGCGCTTCATTGTGGCCACCTGCCTGATCGGCGCCGCCACGATCGGGCTGCTGCCGCAGTTCCATACCATGATGCCCATCGTGCTGGTGCTGTCGGGGGCGCTGGCCTGCCTCATGGCGGCCAATGGCGCCAATACCGCGCTGCTGACCGACATGGTGGACGATGGCCGGAAAATGGGGGCGGTCACGGGGGTTACGCTGACATGCAGCAACGCGCTGGGGCTGCTGTCGCCCATCCTGACCGGGTATATCGTGGCGTGGACCGGCAGTTTCGACATGGCGTGGTACATGTGCGCCGCGGCCCTGGTCATTGCCGCCGGGCTGTCACTGGCCATGGTGCGCAACCCGATCCGCATGGATGGGCGGGCGGGATAAGGGCCATCGGGCCTTCATAGTATTGTTGTATGGGGCCAGATCATTTTCATCGGTATCGAAGCCGCGCCGAAACGATTTACGATGCGGCGTGAGCATGTGTCCTGTCGCATGGGTGAAAGTGGAGAAAACGTCTGATGCCTGGGTTTGCGGATCGACTGAATGGAATTGGGATTTCGGCTTCCGCCGCGATGACCGACAAGGCATCGGTGCTGAAGGCGGAAGGGGTGAAGATCATCAGCCTGTCATCGGGCGAACCCGATTTCCCCACCCCCGCGCATGTCGTGGACGCCGCGATCGCCGCAGCCCGCGCGGGTGACACCAAATACCCGCCGCAGGATGGCAAGCCCGCGCTGAAAAAAGCGGTGCAGGGCAAGTTCCAGCGCGAAAACCACCTTGATTACGCGCTGGATGAAATCCTGGTGGCCAACGGCGCCAAGCAGATCATCTATGACGCCATGATGGCCACCATCAACCCCGGTGACGAGGTGGTTCTGCCCACGCCAAGCTGGATCAGCTATGCCGATATCGCCCGCCTGGCCGGGGCGTCCATCGTGTCCGTGCCCTGCCCGGCCGAAGGGGGCTTCCGCCTGTCGGCCGCGGCACTCGAGGCCGCGATTACGCCAAGGACCAAGTGGCTGGTCCTGAACTTTCCCGGCAACCCCACCGGCGCATGCTGCCCGCGCGCCGACATGGAAGCCATCGCCGCCGTCCTGCTGAAGCACCCGCAGGTCTGGATCATGACCGACGACATCTATGAACACCTGATCTATGACGGCTTCACCTTCTGCACGATCGCCGAGGTCGAACCCCGGCTTAAGGACCGTGTCCTGACCGTCAATGGCGTGTCCAAGGCCTATGCCATGACCGGCTGGCGTGTCGGCTACTGTGGCGGCCCGCGCGCGCTGATCGCGGCCATGAACAACATGCAGGGCCAGTCCACCAGCGGCATCAACACGCTGGCGCAGGCCGCAGCCGTGGCCGCGCTGGATGGCCCGCAGGATTTCCTGAAGGACCGCGCGGCGGAATACCAGGCGCGGCGTGACCTTGTGGTCAGCCTGCTCAACGCCATTCCCGGCGTGCAGTGCCATACGCCGCAGGGGGCGTTCTATGTCTATCCCGATATCAGCAGATGCATGGGCAGGACCTCGGCCGGGGGCCGCCTGATCGCGACCGACGCCGATTTCGTCATGGGACTGCTGGAAGAACAGCAGGTGGCGTCCGTGCAGGGTGCGGCCTATGGCATGAGTCCGTTCTTCCGCATTTCCTACGCCACCGATACGGCGACCCTGCGCGAAGGCTGCCGCCGCATCGCGGCCTTTGTGGATGGCCTGAAGTAAAAGACTGTCTGAAAACAACGCATGGATAAAAAATAAAAGTTTCTGGGTGCCGCCTTTTTTCAAAAAGGCGGCGTTCTTTCACAGCTTCCTGCCAATAGCTTCACCCAAACACTTCCCTTGATTTTAAAGCATTATCATGAACTGCCTTTGCAGACAGTCTGTTAAGGCTGGAACCATATCCAGAAAAAAAAGGCCGGGGCACCGGAATGGCGCCCCGGCTTTTTTATGGTCACAGGGTTGCGTTGCGCGGGAATAAGGCAAGGGCGCACATGATCGCGCCCGCGGGTAATGGCCGCTGGAAACCATGCGCCATCAGCGGCACAGTGCCCATGGCACGACGGCATCGCCCACCCGCCGGGCCGTAACCCCGTAAACCGTGCGCATGACATCATCATCCAGCACCTGTGCCGCCGGGCCATGGCGGATGGTCGCCCCCCCATCCATCAGCACCAGTTCATCACAGAACCGGGTCGCCAGCACCAGGTCATGCAGCACGACGACAATCCCCCTGCCCTGACCCGCCTGCTGGCGGAAAAGCTGCATCATGGACAAAGCATGCGCCGGGTCCAGCGCCGCGATCGGCTCATCGGCAAGCATGACCGGCGTATCGGTCGCAAGCGCACGGGCCACGTTCATGCGCGCGCGCTCCCCGCCGGACAGGTCCGTGGCCGCGCGCGCGCACAGGTCCTGCAGGCCGGTGGCCGCAAGGGCGCGCGCCACTGCCGGGTGCCGGGCGGCATGGCCATTCACCTGCCCGTGCGGCAGCCGCCCCAGCGCCACCAGCGCGCGCACCGGCATGGGCGGCGGCGGTTCGCCCTGCTGTGGCACGAAGGCAAGCTGCCGGGCGCGCAATGCTGGGCTGATCCGGCCCATGTCGTGGCCCAGCAGCGCGACATGCCCGCAATCAGGGGGCTGCAATCCGGCCAGCAGGCGCATGAACGTGCTTTTCCCCGCCCCGTTCGGCCCGATCAGGCCAATCACCCGCCCCCGCGCCAGTGTAAGGGATGCGTTTGAGACCACAGCCCGGTCCCCGCGCCGGAGCGAAACCCCACAGGCCCGCAACAGGGTCATGACACGCCTCGTTTCAGCACGATGACGCGGGCAAGGAAAAACGGCGCGCCCACCAGCGCCGTCAGTACGCCCAGTTGCAGTTCGGTCCCGGTCGCGACCGCGCGCACCACCATGTCCGCCCCCAGCAGCAGCACGCTCCCCCCCAGAAAGGCAGGCACGAGCAGCCTTGACGGCTGGTACCCCGCAAGCGGCCGCAACAGGTGCGGCACCACCAGCCCCACGAAACCGATCGCGCCCGAAACCGCGACGCACGACCCCACGGCCAGCGCCGTCCCCAGCACGATCCGTGTCTGCACGCTCCGTATCCCATGCAGGCGGAAACCAAGGCTTTGCGCCACGTCCTCGCCCAATGCCAGCGCATCCAGCGCGCGCCCCGCCGAGAGCATGAGCAGCCCGCCGCACACCACACCGGGCAGGCAGATCCAGACATGGGTAAAGGTCCGGTCCGTCAGGGACCCCATGAGCCAGTGCATGATCTCGAACGACGCATACGGGCTGGGCACAAGGTTCAGCACCAGCGCCGTCAGGGCTGCGGCCAGGCTGCTGAGCGCCGCCCCCGCCAGCAGCAGCACCAGCGCGCCGCCGCCCCCCACCAGCCCCACCAGCACGGCGGCCGCGCCCAGCGCGCCCGCAAGCCCGCCCAACGGCAGGGCCAGGATGGATACCTGCATGAGGCCGGTATAGAACACGCTGACCGCCCCCAGCGCCGCCCCGCCTGATACCCCCAGGATACCGGGATCGGCCAGCGGGTTGCGCAGGTATCCCTGCAACACCGCGCCCGACAGGCCCAGCGTCCCGCCCACCATGATGGCAAGCAGCGTGCGCGGCAGGCGTAGCTGCCCCACAATGATCGCGCCCGCGCTATCCCGCCCCGCCAGCAGGTCCGCCAGCGCATGCGTGAACATGACGCGGGTTTCCCCCCACATCAGCGACGCGCAGGACAGGCCCACGACCCCGGCCAGAAGCACGATATTCAGCAGGGCGGCATACGGGGCTGGCTTCACCGGACGTTCTCCAGTCCATTGCGGGCGGCACGCAGCATGGCGACGCTGTCCAATGTCTGTGGCAGGCCACACAGCCACAGCCGCGCGGGCAGGTCCAGATGGCGCGGCCCGGCAAAGGCCCGTTTCAGCGCCGGATGGTCCGGCATGGACTGGGCAAGGGACGTGCCCTGCCCCGAACGGTCCAGCACCAGCAGGTCGGGCGGGTGCGCGACCAGGACTTCCATGGACAGGCGGGGCGTTCCCTGCCGTTCCATCACGGTCGCGTAATTGCGCAGGCCCGCATGGGCCAGGACATCATCGGGCAGCGACCCCGCGCGGGTGATGAAGCCATTGGCGGCATAGATCGCCGCCGTCGGGCCGCCGGGGCCGGGATCGGTTGAAAGGGATGCAAGGCGGCGGGTGAAATCCGCGGCCAGCGCGCGCCCCCGCGCGCCCGCGCCAATGGCGTTCGCGACCATCATGATCTGGCCGGGAATGTCGGCCAGCGCCTGTGCCGGTGGCAGGACGATGACCCGCGCGCCCCGTTCCCGCGCCGCCTGGATGGCGACAGCCGCCGTATAGCTTTCGCCCAGCACGACATCAGGATGGAATGCCACGACATTTTCCGCCGTGGGGCGCAGGACCGGCACATGCCGCGCCTGTTCACATAGCACGGCGTTCCAGCAGTCGCGCGCAAGCGGCGTGATGCCCGCGATCTGCCCCGGTCCGGCCAGCAGCAGCAATAGCTGGTCGGTGCAGACATTCAGCGACACCACGCGCGGCAAAGGCTGCGCCCGCGCCACGGGGACACAGGCAAGGAAGCCCGCGACAATGCCCGCCATCACCCGCTTCATGTCAGTCATTCAGCATGAAGCCGCCATACCCGGCACGACCGGGTTGCAGGTAGCCGATCGGTTCCTCGAACTGGCGGTCCAGCAGGTTGTCCGCGCGGGCATAGACGGACACATAGCGGTTGATCCTGTAATTCGCGGCCACGTCGATGGTGAAATACCCATGGCCCCTGGCGCAGGTGCTGCATGTCTCGCTACCGATGACCGGCAGGTCGCGCCAGCCGCTGGTGTACAGGATATTGCCCGAAAAGGTCAGGTCGCGGATGGGGGTCCATGTCGTGTTGAAATTGAATTTGTGCTGGGGGCGCTGTTGCAGTTCGCTGTGGTCCGCCGCGTCGCGCGCATGGGTCCAGGTGTAGCTGAGGTTGAATTCCAGGCTGCGCAGCGCCTTCCAGTTCACGAAGGCCTCCACGCCATACATCCGCGCCTTGGCCACATTGGCGTAGGAGTAGTTGTAGTCATATGACGAATCAATCGAAAGCGTGGACTGGATCAGGTTCCGCACCCTGCTGTCATACCATGTCGCGCCGAAATTCAGGTGGTCATGCAGCAGTTTCTGCTCCACGCCCGCGTCATAGCCGATCAGTTGCTCGGCCTTCAGGTCCGGGTTGCCCTTTTCGGAATACCCCGTGCCCACCTGGCTTGCAAACAACTGGTACAGCGATGGGCCATGGAAGCCCGAACCGGCGCTGGCCTTGATGATGGTACCCGTGCCCGGCACATGGATCGCGGGCGCCACGCGCCATGTCACGTGGTTGCCATAACGCGAATTGGCGTCGTAACGGATATTGGCCGCGCCATACAGGATATGGCGCCAGTTGCCCTGGTACTGCCCGTAGCCCGCGGTCGTATCCATGCTGGCGGAGGTATCGTATCCGCTGTCCCACATGCTGGACGCCGTATGGCTAGTATTGAACGTATCGTGGAAATGTTCGGCCCCGACCAGAAGCTGTCCATACTGCCGCAAGCTGAACGTGCCGTGCCAGTCCACCTTCAGCCGGCTGGAGCGGTAATAGTCGGGGTCGGGATTGACCGGGCTGCCGTAAGCCGTGCCCGTTTCCGTCCAGCGGTTGCGGTTGGTCATGTAACCAAGGCCCAGCACCTGATCGAACACCCCGTGGAAGGACATCAGGTGCGCCGTGCCCCGCACGATGGCCTCGTTCCGGGTGGTCTGTTCGCGCACGCCCCTGTCCCCGTACAGGTTTTCGCTTTGCAGGTCATACACCGAATAGGAATGGTTGTTGTCCTGTATCAGCCACGCCGTAAGCCCGAGGTCAAGATTGCGGGTGACATCATAACCCAGCCGGATATTGACGCCACGGTTGTCATCGCGGTTGCCTTCATGGCGCTGCTGCGGGTTCGCGCCGTAATAGCGTTCGATATAGGACGGGATATTATGGAACCCGTCCATGCGGTAATGGGAAAATTCCACGTTGTAATGAAAACGCCCTTTGCCGCCGCGCGCGCCGAATGTCTGGTTGAACGTGCCGTAGCCGCCGCCTTCGACCCGGACAAAGGGCCTGAAGCGCCCCTGCCCCTGCGCGGTGGTGATGTCGATGACACCGGCCATGGCGTCCGCGCCGTACAGGCCGCTTTGCGGGCCGCGCAGGATCTCGATCCGGCCCATGCCGTCGGTCACGAACGCGCCTGCGTCAAACAGGCCGCTGGTGGAACTGCCGTCGTTTATGTCCATGCCGTCAAGGCGGACCTTGACCTCGCTGGCGTTGTTGCCCCGCATGAAAATGGACGACGTGCCGCCCGGCCCACCCGTCTGCACCACGTTCAGGCCCGGCTGGCGCGCAAGGATATCGGTCAGGCTGCGCCGCTGCTGGGTCTGGATCTGTTTTTCGGTGATGATGGTCATGCTGGTGCCGATATCATCGGCCGCCGTGGGCCGGCGGGCGGCACTGACGCTGATCAGTTCGGGCAGGCCCGTACCAGGCGGTGAAACAACCGCCTTGGGTTTGCGGTCGCTGGCGGCATGCGGGCTGGCAGGCGGCTTTTGCGCGGCATTCCGCCCGGCGGGGGCATCAGCGCGCGCCACCGTTGCCCCCATTGTCATCAATATGGTGGAAGCAATCAGCAGGTTACGGGAAAACGGCATGGAATTCAGGTCTCGCGGTCACATCATCGTTGCCACGAGAGCGTGCCGCCCCCGATGTCCGATCCACAGGGACACCCGTAACGCCACACCGTCAGGACACCCCGCCCGACAGGTCCCGGTCGCAACCATCATGGCGGCAGGTCTCCTGGCTCACGGCGTGGCATCCCGCACGACCTTCCCGGAAAACCGCAGTTTCCAGTGGCCCGGACCATCACATCCGGTAATGCAGGGACATACCGCTTACAGTTGCGGGGACAGCCGGGGCCTTGGATCGCGATCCGCACCCCGTTCCCTTTTAATTCCCCCGCAGGGGAAACCGTCGGCATGGTTCTGATCGCGCGGCGCCGTCCTGTCAAGCCGGGACACGGCCTTCCGGTCCCATGCCCCGGTTGCGATTATCCGGCCTGTCCATATCCATGCGCCCATGCCGCCCGCGTGCGCCGCATGGCAGGCGCGCCTGACAGAGGGCAGCAATACGCCCGGCCACAACAAAACCGGCCACAACAAAAAAAGGCCCGGCGACAAGCCGGGCCTTCCGTCGTGGGACAGGGATCAGTTGGAATTGGAGTTGTTGTTCTGGTTCCAGCCGCCACCGTTGCGATCGCCACCGCGACCGCCGCCGTGATCGCCCCAGCCGCCGTTCTGGCTGTCGCCGCTGCGGTTGCCATGTTCGCCCCAGCCGCCACGCTCGCCGGAACCACCGTTCCGGTCGCCACGGCCTTCGCCACCGCGATCACCGCGGCCTTCACCGCCACGATCACCGCGATCGCCACCGTTGCGGTCACCGCCCTGGAAATCACCACCCTGGCCCTGGCCGCCACGATCGCCTTCGCCGCCATGGCGACCACCGTGATGGCCACCACGGCCACCATGTTCGCCCTGCTCGCCGCCCTGGCTCCAGTCATTGGACTGGGCATGCGCCGCCAGCGGGAGGGAGGCGCCAAGCGCCAGTGCGAAAAGAATTGAACGCTTCATAATATGGTATCCTTTAATTCGACCCCTCATACATCGTGTCATATGATTAAAAATGTAAGGTCGAATGATGTAACAAAAAGCATCAGGCACATCCTGCCCAAAAATCACCAGGATTTACGGCCCGGGACTATTCCGGGAAATGTTCGGCAAGGCGACGTATATTCTGAAACATGGATGAGAGGCATTGTAACACTTTTTAAACCATACCATGATTTCCTGCATTCGCCATGCCTATACATGGCGGGATTATGGGAAGTCTTTCCTAACCGGACGGTCTTCCGGTCTGGAAATATCCGTCTCAGACCTGCCCGGTCGCCCGGACGGCGTCACCTGGCAGGGCCGCGACCCTTTCTTCAGCGTCCGCATCAGGGCCGCCATTGCGCGGACGCACTACCGTAGTGGCGGCGGGTTCATCCCCCACCACCCCACGCCCCATGCAATGGGCAAAAACCCGCCTGTTTTCACGGCCATGAAGCGGGATCGCATGCGGCGCCATGCGCCCCGATGGGGAATACCGACCCATCGCGCAACGGGTTTGCGCGATACGGCAGGGGCAACCCTACAATGCCGTGCGATAGGGGGCGATGCCGCGCCCTTCATTATCAATATCGACACGGTGCCCGACCATCGGCAATGCGCGGTGATGGCAGTTTTCACGTGTGCAGGCACGGCAGCCCGGCCCGATGGGAATGATCATGCGCGGGTCATTCAGGTCCAGCCCGGCGGAATAGACCAGGTGCGGGGCATCCGCGATCGAACAGCCCAGCACCACGGCCGTAAGGCGCGGGCGATCAAGGTAGGATATGCTGTTGCGCCCGACGGTTCGCGCTATGTTGAGGTAAAGCGCGCCATCGGTCGTCTGCGATAGCTGGACCTGCACCTGCTGGGGCGTGCTGAAGGCGCGGAAAATATTCCATAACGGGCACGGACCACCGAAACGGGACTGGGCAAAACGGTTCGCGCTGAAACTCTTGAGGATATTGCCCGCGATATCCGTCTTGAGAAAGTAGAAGGGAACCCCCTCGCTTCCGGGCCGCTGCATGGTGCTCAGCCGCTGGCAGGCCTGTTCGAAACTGACCCCGAAATGGCGTTGCAGCAGTTCAAGGTCATGGCGCACGTCACGGGCGGTCGCCCGGAACCGTTCATAGGGCAGCAGCAGCGCGCCGGCGAAGTAATTGGTCAGGTAGACGCGCGCCAGTCCCCGCGCCTCGCTTTCACGCAGGCGCGAACGGCGGATGGTGCGCGCGAACACGCCCTGGTGCTCGATCTGCCCCAGCGCCTGCGCCATCCAGAACGTGCTGCTTTCCGACGGGACGATGCGCGACAGGAACAGGGTGCGCCGCCGCCGGTCCATATGCCACATCAGGCCCCGCTGCCCCAGCGCCAGGTCGATTTCGGTACGGATGCCGTGCTGGTCCAGAAGGTAGCGGGCCAGTTGTTCACCGGGGTTGCCTTCATCCAGCCGCATCCGTTCGGCCTGGCGCTCGGCCGTGCGGTCCACCTCGTCAAAATAGTTGCGCTGGGCCTGCACCCAGTCATTGACGGCCTCGTAGGGTTCCACCCGGTCGGGCGCGCCGTCGTGTCGCGGCGGGAGCGGGCCGACCAGGGGGGTAGCGGCCTGTTCATGCCGCAGCAGGTAGGCGCGATAGAGCCGGATGAACTGCGCGCACAGATCGGGTGCGACGCGCATGGCGGCCTGGATGCTGTCCAGCCTTACGGCGTCGGTATCGAATACCGGGTCGGCCAGTATCTCACGCAATGCCTGTATGCCGCGTGTTTCCTCGGTATCGCTGAAATAATCCACGCCAACGGAGAAAATTTCACACAGCCGGTCAAGCAGCGCCAGCGGCAGGGGGCGGGCGTCATGCTCGATCTGGTTCAGGTAACTGGCGGATATGCCCAGCCGCCGGGCCAGCGCGCTCTGCGTCATGCCGACATGGTTGCGCTGGTGGCGGATGCGCGAGCCGGTGAAGGTCTTGGTGGCGGCTTTTTTCATATTTGCAGTCTTTGCAATCCGCTTCGGTGTATTCGCTCTTTTAAACGGCAAAACATCTTCCGTCCGCAACCGGGATTTGTCAAAGTCCGGATCAACAAAAACAAGAGCCGTAAAGACGAACGCCAGGGTCGGGCAAGAATAAACATAATAACTGCCGTTTCAGGCACCCGACGCCCCGGCCGGATTCATGTGCAACGCCGCCACTGGCCGGGTGCCACACCCCCATGGCGCTTCGTGCTTTAACCGAACGACAAGGAACACGACCATGACGCGCATGATGTATGATGATGTTTCCATTCTGTCAGCCCCCGCCATGGGGCAGGTTTTCCCGCGCATGACGGACCATGCGGCGTTCCATGGCGTTCTGGCGCAGCCCGCGCATGGGCAGCGCATGCTGAACATTTCCGCCCTGTGCGTGGACCGCCACCTGGGCGACCATGCGGACAGGCCCGCCCTGTCCGGGCCGGCGGCCGACGCGCGGCCCGTATCCTGGCGTGACCTGCATGAACGGGTCTGCCGCCTTGCCAACGCCCTGACGGACCAGGGGGTGCAGCGCGGCGACAGGGTCGTAATCCACCTGCCCCTGATGGTGGAAGGCGTGGTTGCCGTGCTGGCATGCATGCGCATCGGCGCGGTGCATGTCGTGCTGCCCCCGGCACTTGGCGCGACACAACTGGCTGAACGGCTGGCTGATTGCGGCGCGGTGGCCGTGCTGACCGGCGGTGAAACCATACGCGATACCGACCGTGCGCCACTGAAGGCCACGCTGGATGCGGCGCTGGACGCGGCCGGGTCCCGCAGCCGGGTCAGGCTGGTGCTGGTCGTGGCGGCAGACGACGCCGATATCATGATGAGGCCGGGACGCGACCATCGCCATGACGCCGTCGTGGACTGGTACGAACCGGACTACCCGCCGGAGGCCATGTATGACGACGACCCGCTATTCCTGCTCTATCCCGCGGGCAGGACGGGCCGGGGCCACGGCGTGACATACACTTCCGGTGCGTATGGCCGCCTGACATCCTACACGATGGGCATGCTGTCGCCATCGGGGGATGCGGGCATTCCCGGCACGCTTCTGGAAATGGCGTGGAACACGGGCCAGACCGCCCTGATCGTGGGGATGCTGGCAAAAGGGGACACCGTTACGCTCAATGGCCATGCCCGCGCGGATGCGGCAACAGGCCACTGAAGGTCGCGTCCGGGCAGAAACCCCATCGTGACGGCAGGCTTGTTCCAAATCCGGCCATCTGGTGGAAAATATCAGGGCGCCCGGGCGTCGCCTTTTCCCAAAAAGGCGACGCATCCTGAAGCTTTGTGGAAAAAGCGCGCCGGGCACCTTCCTGTGGTCCGTGCGCGACGGCGGGCCAGATGCAAAACGGCTTCCGTGTGACCGCAGGCCGCCTGCCATGTGTCGCGCCCCCCACCCGCGTTGGCGCGGGCGGGGCGCGGGGTCATCAGACCTTCTGGGTCGATGCCTGGAAGATCTGCGCGATCGATTTCGCAAGGGCTGCGTCAAATTCCGCATCCGTCATGGTATAGCGCAGGTCTTCAAGCAGCGCGCGCGAGAAGCTGGCGATCATGCCATGGTTCTTCGCCAGCCGCTGGCACGCTTCATCACGCGGGTAGCCACCGGACAGCGCCACAACCCGCTGCACGCGCGGATGTTTGATCAGGTCGAGGTAAAGGTCGGCCTTTTCAGGAATCGAGACCTTGATCATCACCTGATAGTCACCGGGCAGCGCATCCAGCCCACGGTGCAGTTCATCATGCAGCAGGGCTTCCGCCCCGGCCTTGTCCGGGCTTTTGATCAGGACTTCGGGTTCCATGATGGGCACGAGGCCACGGGCCGCAATCTGTTCGGCAAGGGTGAACTGCTGCTTCACGATCGCGGCGACGCCGTCGCGCTCGGCCAGGCGGATGACCGAACGCGCCTTCGTGCCGTAAACGCCCTTCGCAATCGCCTGGTCCAGCAGGGGTTCAAGGTTGGGGATGGGCTTCATCATCTGCACGCCGCCCGCTTCGGCCTCCAGCCCCTTGTCCACCTTCAGGAAGGGGACGACGCCCTTTTCCTTCCACAGATAGGTCGGAACAGGCGTGTCCCTGACCAGCCCGTTCATGGTCTGCTCGAACAGGATGGCCGCCAGGATGCTCTTGCCCGTAAAGGCCGGGGCGGTAATGACCCTGACCCGCATTTCATGCATCAGGGCGAACATCTGGGCATCGGTGCTGTAGGCGCTGTCGGGTATGCCATAATGCCGCAGCGCACCCGGTGTCGACCCCCCGCTCTGGTCCAGGGCCGCGATGAAGCCCGCGTTTTCCGACATGTTCTTACGCATCTGGTCAATCGGCATGGTTATCTGTCCTGTGTTCAGTATTCATATACCGCCAAGGCGACGATCGGGCATTCTGGGTAACGCCACGGGTATGCATTGATTAATAAGTTAAAATACAGGGGAATAGCCGTAAATACAAAAAACACGGAACCGGCAGGCACCTGTGCCCGTGCCCCCGCATGCGACTGGCGGGCGGGATATTATGGGTCCGGTCGCCTACAGCATCCTCCTGCATCGTATGAAAAACCATTCAGCCTGATATGCAGGTGGCCGCCACGCGCTGCAATGACATACATCAGGCCATGCGGCGGATGGCACTGACCCTGGGCTGTCGCGGGCGGGGGAGCATGGCCGGGGCCGTTATCGCCGGTCGCGCAGGCTGCTGCTTCAATCCGGTTCCGGTGGTGCGTTCATGTCGCGCCCCGGAATCATACGGCTCTGGCGGCCTTTCCCGGCCATATCAGGCCCGTGCCGACGCCACAGCGTGATCCCCGGCCCCCCGGGGATCGGGGCGCTGGCCATGTGACGCCAAATCGGGGATAGTGCCATCGTGATTTTGCGTTATAGGGGAGGCATCATGAGCACAGACACACCCAACCTCCTCTCCCCCAGTCCGGTCTATAAGCCCTTCCGCTATCCGTGGGCGTTCGAGGCATGGAAAACCCAGCAGTCTTTGCACTGGCTGCCCGAGGAAATCCCCCTTGGCGACGACGTGAAGGACTGGAACAACAACCTGTCCGGGACGGAAAAATATCTGGTGACCCAGATCTTCCGCCTGTTCACCCAGCAGGATACGGAAGTCGAGAACGCCTATATCGACCTGTATATGCCCCGCTTCAAGCCGACCGAAGTGCGCATGATGCTGTCGGCGTTCACCAACATGGAATCCATCCACCAGGCCGCCTACAGCCACCTGCTTGACACCATCGGCATGCCGGAGACCGAGTACGCCGCCTTCCTTGAATACGAGGAAATGGCCGCGAAGCACGAATTCCTCAAGCGCTTCAACATGGACGACCATTACAACACCGCCCTGTCCATGGCCGTGTTCGCGGGCTTTACCGAAGGGCTTCAGCTTTTCGCGTCGTTTGCCATGCTGCTCAACTTCCCCCGTCATAACCTGATGAAGGGCATGGGGCAGGTCGTGACGTGGTCCGTGCGTGACGAGAGTTTGCACGTGGAATCCATCACCCGCCTGTTCAAGACCTACATGCAGGAATTCGGCCACCAGATCGACAAGCCCGCCGTGGCGGACGCCATCCATCTGGCCTGTCGTGAAATCGTGACCAACGAGGACCGCTTCATCGACCTCGCCTTCCGCATGGGGCCGGTCAAGGGCCTGACGGCGGCCGAGGTCAAGCAGTATATCCGCTTCATCGCCAACCGTCGCCTGATCGGCCTGGAACTGGACCCGATCTATGACGTGCCCAGCAATCCCCTGCCATGGATTGACGAGATGATGAACGCGGTCGAACACGCCAATTTCTTTGAAAACCGGGCGACGGAGTATAGCCGTGGTGCGACACTGGGGACCTGGGACGAGGCATTCGCCTGAAGGCATTGCGCGCGGGCCGGGCAGTCAACAGGCCACGGACCCGCCGGGCGCGCGCTGGCCTGACCAGCGGCGCCCGGCGCGGCGTAACGGCCCATTACGTGGCCCCGCAAGGGCGCCCACGGCACATGCTGATGACGGAGGCCGCATGAAACCCACCATGATTCCGCTGCCTGCCCTGCTGGCGGCCCTTGCCCTTGTCGCCGCGTTGGCGGGCTGCGCGGACCGCGACCCACGCATGGACCGCAATGCACGCGCGGCCTATGACAACGGGAATGGCGGCCCGCAGGGCGGATGGGGAAGCCTGGGCGGTGGATGGAGCGGCCCGGGCAATATGGGATGGTGAGGTGCGCGCCATCTGGCCCGTAACAGAGTATCGGCTGAATACCCCTATTTCTCATGCGGACAATCAGCTTTTACAACGCCGCCCGTCCATGCCATCACGTGAGACTGGCCGCGCCATTTGACGTTTTTGCCTTCGATTACGGGTTTGAAAATAAATTTGATCCGATTAGTGCGGGCAACCGTATCATCCTGCGCCTTGTACCAACCAGTAACCTGTTCCCCATAATAGGACGGTTCCGCCTTTTTTTCATGCAGATAAATCCAGCCTCCCACCAGTTCTTCGGCTTCTTCAGGCATAAAGTCCCAGTTACCTGAATGTACCATCCCGGTAGCTTTGTCCTTATTGACATTTCGGGGGCGACCACCCTCCAGCCTGCAAAGAAGATGAATTGCCTTCATATTGTCATCCCTGTCATAGCTGTTTTGACGTGCCCGGTTTATCGTTCAGGAACGGTTATCAAGGATTGCCATCATGGGAAACCGGGATTGTCCCGGCCCTGATCGCCTTCGTGAACATTTTCCAGTCCACCTTTGTCTGGTCCGCGTAACGGGTTGAAAAACAGCCTATGGCGTCGGAAAACACGCGCCCCTTGCCCAGATAGCCGCTGATGAAGGCGCCATCCCCCGAACGTGCATGCGCGCGGGCCAGCGTCCTGCCATACAGCCTGGCGTAATCGGCCAGCCCTTCAGGCGCGATATCCGCCCCGATGGCGGCCAGCCGCGCGTCTTTCAGGCGGCGGACGTAAAACTGCCGCCCCGCCCCGGACAGGTCCGGTGTCGCGGGGCCGGTCCCGGACTGGGGCCGGGTATGCGTGCAGCCCAGGAATATGTCCGTTTCCGCCTGCATGATGCGTTGCCCCACCACCACGCGCTGGCCCTGGTTATGGAACGGCGACGCCCCGGCAAACGGGGCAAGCACCGATTGCTGGGCTTCCTTGATCTGCAGCAGCAGCGTTGCCCCATCCGGCGTGGCGAACAGCCCTATGGCGCAGAAGGTGCCGACACTGCCAATGCCGACCACCTTGAAAATCACGTCGCGCAGCACGTAACGGTCCAGCAGCACCGCCAGCTCGGCCGGCTGTGTCGCCACGTAGCGGGCAAAGGCATGGCGGATCGTATCTTCATGCGCGGGCAGCCGCATGACCAGCGGCGGATGCGCGCGCAGCGACGGCGTGCCGCCTTCCTCGTCTATCAGGCCGTAATGGCAGCGCGCGCTTTCCATCCGCGCGCGCAGCAGGGTTTCGGCCCGCCTGCGCGCATGCCGGTCGGAAAACGCGGCGATGGCGGCGGACAGGTCGATGGGATTGCCCCAGACCTCCAGCGGGGACAGCACGGCAAGGTGCTTCATTTCCATGGCGTAGCTCTGCGCCATGGACACCGCCAGCTCACGCGCCCTGTGTTCTGGCAGGCCGCCTTCCCGCCCGGCCAGCACCAGCGACGCGCCAAGGCGCTTGATGTCCCATTCGAACGGGGCGGGCAGCGTCTCGTCAAAATCGTTGATGTCGAAAACCGGGGTCCCCTCGGGTGAGGCATAGCTGCCGAAATTGGCCAGGTGGCAGTCCCCGCATGCCTGCACGCGTGGCCCCGCCGCGGGCGTATGCGCAAGGTCGGACGCCATGACCACCGCCGCCCCGCGCAGGAACGCGAACGGGGACGCCATCATCCGCCCGTAACGCACCGGCAGCAGGTCCGGTATCCGGCTTTCCCCCTGCCGCGCCAGCAGCCCGACCGGATCGGGCCGGCCCCTAGGCGCATGCCACTGCGCGTGGTGGGCGCGCATTGTCTTCCTGCGCAGGGCAACGCCCTGTCTATGGCGTTCCGCGCGGTCAAGGCTGCGATGGCCCCACTGCATGGTCCGAAGGGCCGCGTGTTCCTGATCCATGCGCCGATGCTACCATTCCTGACGTATTGTGTCATGTCGCCCGTCCCCCACGTCCGCCGGGCCGGCGGACGTGGGGGTGGTTCATGCATCCCTGCCCGGCATGCCGAATTGACGCACATCAACGACGCCGGTCACAAAGAAGCCTGCTATATGCGGCAGGTCTTTGAATCCGGCCCGATCGGCCGGGTCACTGGCAGCCCCACAAGACAGCCCCAGGAAGAGGCGGGAATCCCATGAGATATGCGCACAGCAACTTCGAAGCCTTCGTACGCCCCGAAAGACCGGCCGGGATCGACGCCCGCTCGGCATGGATTGTCGGGGGCGGGCTGGGCGGCATGGCCGCCGCCGCCTTCCTGATCCGCGACGCGGGGATGACACCGTCACGGATCACCATCCTTGAAGCCTCCGACGCCGATGGCGGCGCGCTGGATGGCGCGGGCAACGCCGAAACCGGCTGGCTGATCCGTGGCGGCCGCGAAATGGAGGAACAGTTCCAGTGCCTGTGGGACCTGTACCGCTCCATCCCCTCGCTGGAAATACCCGGTGCGTCGGTGCTGGACGAGTTCTATCGCCTCAACCGCGTCGATCCGTCCTCCAGCCCGGTCCGGGCCATGTGCGGGCGCGGGCAGCCCCTGCCCGACCGCAACAGCCTGAAGCTGACCGGCAAGGCGCGGCGGGAAATCATTTCCCTGATCCTGACGGATGAGGAAAAGCTGGATGGCAGGACGATTGGCGATGTCCTGTCCGCCGATTTCATGAAATCGAATTTCTGGCTGTTCTGGCGCTCCATGTTCGCGTTCGAGACATGGCACAGCGCGATCGAGATGAAGCGCTACCTTGCCCGCTTCGTGCACCAGATCCTGGGGCTGAAGGACCTGCATACGCTGAAATTCACCCGCTTCAACCAGCAGGAATCCCTCAGCCTGCCACTGGCCACGTGGCTGGCGGGCCAGGGCGTGGTGTTCCGCCACGGCGTGCGGGTGACCAATGTGCGCGTCGATACGTCGGGCGTGAAAAAGGTGGCGACCCATATCGACTGGCTGGAAAACGGCGCGGCGGAGGGTATCGCGGTCAGCGCGGAGGATCTGGTGTTCGTCACCAACGGCTCCATGGTGGAAAATTCCCGCTGGGGCGACCACCACACCCCCGCGCCGATAGACGCCACGATCGCGCAGGGCAATATCTGGCAGCTATGGCGCAACATCGCGGCACAGGACCCCGCTTTCGGCCAGCCCGACGTGTTCTGTGGCGACACCACGAAATCGCGCTGGGAATCCGCCACCGTCACCACGCGCGACGCCCGCATCCCGGCCCTTGTGCACAAGGTGACGGGGCGTGATCCCTTCTCCGGCCGGACCGTGACGGGGGGACCGGTCACGATCGCGGATTCCGCGTGGCTCATGAGCTGGGTCGTCAGCCGCCAGCCGCATTTCAAGGGCCAGCCGAAGGGCCAGATGGTGGCATGGCTGTATGGCCTGTTCAGCGACGTGCCGGGCAATTACGTGAAAAAACCCATGCAGGACTGCACGGGCGAGGAAATCACCCGCGAATGGCTGTTCCACATGGGCGTGCCCGAGGCGGAGATTGACGACATGGCGGCCACCGGCGCCATCACCCACCCGTGCATGATGCCCTTCATCACCGCGCAGTTCATGCCACGCGCCGTGGGCGACCGGCCGAAGGTCGTGCCCGATGGCAGCGTCAACCTCGCCTTCCTTGGCCAGTTTGCCGAAACCCCGCGCGATACGGTGTTCACGACGGAATATTCCGTTCGCACCGCGATGGAGGCGGTCTATACGCTGCTGGATATCAACCGCGCCGTGCCCGAAGTGTTCGGCAGCATCTATGACGTGCGCATGCTGGTGCAGGCGGCGGCGGAACTGCGCGACGGGAAAAAGATTCCGGCCTCGACCCTGATCCGGCACCTGACGGACGGGACGGAGGTGGACACCCTGCTGGAACGCTACGGCCTGATCTGACCCCCGCCGGGCGCGGCAGGGCGGGGCCGGGTCAGGCCCGTCCCCGCCGGATGCCGCGCATGAGCCACACGCAGGCCAGCATGATGGCGCCGCCCAGCGGCACCAGCCACGTAAAGGCGATGGCCTGGCCATGGGGCCGCCAGAACATCATGGCCCCGCACATGACCGCCAGCGCCATGATGAACGCGGGCAGCACGTCGCGTCCGTCCGCCTGCCGGTCGAACATGGCGAATGCGAAAGCCCCCAGCATCGGCCCATAGGCGCATGACGCCACCGACAGGCCGAACACCACCGCCGGGCCATGGCTGCGGGCGAACCCAAGCGCCGCCAGCACCAGCATGATGGCCCACAGCACGGTCACCAGCCGCGCGAAGCCCAGCGGGGACAGGCGCATCCACCGCGCCACGGCCCGGCAGGGCGCGGCAAAATCCAGCAATGTCGCGCTGGCCATGGCGTTGAGGGTTGCGGAAAGCGATCCCATCGTCGCACTCAGCAGGCCCGCAACCAGCAGTCCCGTCAGCCCCTGCGGCAGGCCATGCGCGATGAAATCCGGAAACAGCGCATCCGACGCCGGCAGCCCCATGGCGGCAAGCGATTTTTCATCGTTGCGCGCCCAGAGTAGCATGCCCACCAGCGACAGCATGGCAAACAGGCAGCCGACCAGGACACCACTGCCCACCAGCGCCTTTCTGGCATCCGCCAGGCTGCGCGCCGCCAGCACGCGCTGCACCAGAAGCTGGTCCGTGCCGTGCGACGCCATGGCCATGATCGCCCCACCGATCATGGCGGCGCATGGCGTGTAGGGATCGAGGAAATACAGGCGGGACCTGTGGAACAGGTGAAACCTGTTGGAATGGCGCAGCATATGGATCTGCAGGTCCGTTGCATGATGGTACAGCAATGCGATGCAGGCCATCGTTCCCGCCACGTAAACGCCCAGTTGTATCGCATCGGACCAGACCACGGCCCGCAGGCCGCCCAGCATCGTGTACCCCAGCGTCAGCCCGGCAATCACCACCATGACCAGCCATTGCGGCAGCGGCACTTCCATGGCGGACAGGATGGCCGCGACCGGCAGCATGCCGGCGAACAGCCTGATCCCTTCGGCCAGCACACGCGTGGCCAGGAAGGTGATGGATACGGTACGCTCCATCGCCTGCCCGAAACGCTGGCCCAGATACTGGTACACGCTGCCCGCGCGCCCGGAAAAATAATGCGGCAGGAACAGCCACGCCACCAGCGCGCGCCCGATGACATACCCCACCCCCAGCCCCACGAACACCATGCCGCCGCCATAGGCGACGCCGGGTATGCTGATGATGGTCAGGGTGGAGGTTTCCGTCGCGACAAGGGACAGGCAGATGGCCCACCACGGCAGGTCGTGCCCGCCGCCGACATAGGTGGAAACGGAACCCTGCCGCCCCGACAGGGCGAACGCGACAAGGGGCAGGCCCAGGCAGTAGATGCAGATAATCGAGAGGGCAATTGCGGACATACCGGCTCCACCACGTCATGAAGGCACACTATATGGCCTGGACATTCCCATGGGAAAGGGCCAGTCCGCCCGAAACCGGGCCGGCCCTGCCCCCACCCCGCGCGCAGGCCCGGCGCGGCCTGCCATGCCACCGGGGCCAGCGGGCCTTTTCCCGCCGTCATGCAGCCTGTCGCCGCCGGGTCGCCGGGCGGCAGGGGCCGTTGTCATGCCAGCGGGGATGGTGGTATCGTTCATGGATCAGGCATCTGGCATGTCGCCTTTCAACGGATCGTTTGCAACATGCATGTTTTTCCAGCCGCCCCCCGGCTGATGCGCCGTCATGCCCTGATGCTGGCAGGGGCCGCGACCCTGACCGCCTGCGCCCCGCCTGCGCAGGGGGGGCAACCGCCCGCACCGGACATGCGCGCCGTGGACCGCCGGTTGCAACAGGCCGTGGCGCAGGGGGAAGCGCCCGGCGTTGTCTGCGCCATAGGCCACGACCGGCAGGTCGTGCACCGGGCCGTGTATGGCAGGCGCGCCGTCACCCCCGCGCCCGAGGCCATGACATGGGACACGGTGTTCGACATGGCATCCCTGACCAAGCCGGTCATTACCGCGCCCTGCATCATGCAGTTGTGGGAACAGGGCCGGTTCGGGCTGGATGACCCGGTTTCACGCTACCTGCCGCAATTCGCCGCCGCGGGGAAATCCACCATTACCATCCGGCACCTGCTGACCCATTATTCCGGCCTGCCGCCCGACCTGGACCTGACCCGCCCGTGGCAGGGACATGACGCCGCCTTCGACCTGACCATGCAGGCCGCCCCCACGCGGCCGCCGGGCAGCGGGTTCATATACAGCGACATCAACTTCATCACGCTGGGTTTCGTGGTGGAAAAACTTTCCGGCATGGCGCTGGACGCCTATGCCACGCGCTTCATCCTCGCACCGCTGGGGCTGCGGCAGTCACGGTTCATGCCGCCCGATACATGGTCCGCGCGCATCGCCCCCACCCAGGCCGATGAACACGGCCAGATGCTGCGTGGGCGGGTCAATGACCCCTCGGCCCGGCGCATGGGCGGGGTTGCAGGGCATGCGGGCCTGTTTTCCACCGCCAGTGACATGTGCCTGTACGCACAGGCCCTGCTGGACCGCCGCGCGGGCAGGCCATCCGCCTATCCGCTGCGGGCGGACACACTCATGCTGATGACGGCCCCGCAGCAGCCACAGGGCAAGACCGACCTGCGCGGGCTGGGGTGGGACATCGCCACGCATTATTCCTCCGTGCGGGGGGACCGGTTTCCCGTAGGGTCCTTTGGCCATACCGGCTTTACCGGCACGTCGCTGTGGCTGGACCCGGGTAGCGACAGCTATGTCGTGATCCTGACCAGCCGCCTGCATCCCGATGGGCGTGGCAACGTCGTGCGGCTGCGCCATGATGTGGCGACAGTGGCGGCCCTTGCGCTGATCCCGTCACGGGGCTGAGGGGCCGCGTAGAAAGAATGCATTGTCTTTAATTTACAGCAAGTCAGGCTACATGACCCCGAACAGCAGCACGCCCATCCCCCCCATTGCGACAGAAGGACAGGACCCGCGCTATGCGGATGTGGATATCTGGCCCGTCGCCTCGGTGCTGGAGGCGCTGGTGGAATCACAGATGAGCGCCATCGCCGCCGTCCGCGCCGCGACACCGGAACTGGAACGCGCGGTGGGCAGCGCCCTGCCCCGGCTTCTGGCGGGGGGGCGGCTGTTCTATGTCGGCGCGGGCACGTCGGGGCGCATCGGTATGCAGGACGGGGTGGAACTGCTGCCCACCTTCGGCTGGGAACCGGGGCGGCTTGTGCTGCTGCTGGCAGGGGGCAATGACGCCGTGTACCAGGCGGCGGAAGGCGCCGAGGACCGCGAGGACGTGGCGCGCGCGGACATGCTGGCCCACGCCCCCGGCCCGGATGACGTGGTGCTGGGCATCGCGGCCAGCGGGTCCACCCCCTATACCTGCGCCGCGATCATGGCCGCGCGCGCCGCGGGCAGCCTGACCATCGGCATTGCATGCAATCGCGGCGGCAGGCTGCTGGACGTGGCGGAACAGGGCATTGCGGCGGTGACGGGGCCGGAAGTCATTTCCGGGTCCACGCGGCTTAAGGCCGGCACCGCGCAGAAAGCCACCCTGAACCTGATTTCCACAACACTCATGATCCGTATGGGCCATGCCTATCGCGGGCAGATGGTGGACATGCGGGTCGTCAACGCCAAGCTGCGCGACAGGGCATGCCGCATGGTCCGCAACCTGACCGGCAGTACCGAACACAGGGCGCAACAGGCGCTGGAGGCAACGGGGTTCAATGTCAAGCGCGCCGTCATGATCTGTTCGGGCATTCCCGCCGATCAGGTCGAGGCAGTGCTTGCGGCGCATGGCGGCAACCTGCGTTCGGTCCTTGCGGCCCGCAAGTGACAGAAAACCCCAAATGTTTTCGGGCGCGGCCTGTCCACATCCGGGCCACGCAGGCATAGCGCGGCAGCGTCATCCTATTTTCATTCCATCGCGTCGATCCTTATGATGACGCAGCGGGATTCAGGATATCGGGGGTCAGGCATGAAGCCCATGCTTACGGTCATTGGCCTTATGAGCGGCACGTCACTTGATGGCGTGGACGCCGCCGTGATCCACACCGATGGTGAGCGGATCGCCGGGGCCGGGCCGGATATCAGCCTGCCCTATGCCGCTGCCCTGCGCCAGCGCGCGCGCCGTATCCTCGACCATGCGCCCGCCCTGTCGCCCGATGATCCGGAACTGAAGGCGGTCGAGCTTGAGATCACCCGCCATCACATCGACGCGGTGCGGCGGTTACACGCCCTTGTGCCGGATATCGACCTGATCGGGTTCCATGGCCAGACCATCCTGCATGCGCCGGACCGCCGCATGACATGGCAGATTGGCGATGCCGCCGTGCTGTCACGCGCGACAGGGCTGGCTGTCGTCCATGATTTCCGCAGCGCTGATGTCTCGGCGGGCGGCGAAGGCGCGCCACTGGCGCCATGGTTTCACGCAGCCCTGCTGCATGACGTTCCGGGGCCGGTTGCCGTGCTGAATATCGGCGGCGTTGCGAATGTCACGTTCATCGACGCGGATCATACGATCCATGCCTGTGATACCGGGCCGGGCAATGCCCTGCTGGATGACTGGGCCATGCGCCATACCGGCACGGCTTGCGACACTGACGGACGACTGGCGCGCGCGGGCACGGCCAACCGGGCCATTGTGGAGCGGTTGCTGGCCGATCCCTATTTTGCCCGCCCTGCCCCCAAATCACTGGATCGCCAGCATTTCGCCACGGCCCTTGACCGCGTGGCCGCCTGCACCCCGGCCGATGGCGCGGCGACACTGGCCGCCTTTACCATTGAGGCCGTCCGGCGCACGCCCCTGCCCGCACGGCCCGTACGCTGGTATGTCTGTGGCGGGGGGCGGCATAACCCTGTCCTGATGCAGGGATTGCAGGCGGCGCTGGGCGTCCCGGTCATGGAAGTGGACCACCTTGGCTGGAACGGCGATGCGCTGGAGGCGCAATGTTTCGGCTTCCTTGCCGCGCGCAGCGTGCGCGGGCTGCCGCTATCCGCGCCCACCATCACGGGCGGGCCGGGTGGCCTGTCCGGTGGTCGCCTGACCTGCGCGGGCCTTATGCCCGTGCCGGCGTGGATTTATGCATCCAGCAGGAGGCGTCCATGAAACTTGTCATCGCGCCGGACCGGAACACGGCCTGCGCCCATGTGGCGGACATGCTGTACATGTGCCGCGCGCGCAACCCGGCAGCCGTGCCGGGGCTTGCAACCGGGCGCACGATACGAAACCGCAATCCGTGCCGCAGGCGGTATCGACCTGCAACTGCTTGGGATCGGTCATACCGGCCATATCGGTTTTAACGAACCTCTTTCCTCCTTCGCGTCGCGCACCCGCCGTGTCAGGCTTGCCCCGCCACGCGTGCCCAGAACGCGGAAATGTTTGGTGGTTGCCCGGACAATGTGCCGCGCCATGCGCTGACCGTGGGTGTCGGGACAGTTCTGGACACCAGGCACGCGGCCCTGCTGGCGACAGGTCCCGGCAAGGCTGCGATCTTTGCCCGCGTGATCGAAGGGGCGATTTCCCCCATGACCAGCGCCTCGGCGCTGCATTTCCACCCTGACTGCACATTCATACCGGATGAAGATGCGGCGATGGACCTGTCGGAGGCATGCCGATGGATGGCGGCATACATCCCGCCCCGTCACTGACTGACAAAAGGCCGCCTTTTTGAAAAAACGGCATTCCCTTAAGAGACTGCTTGAAAAGTCAGCTCATGATAGCGCTTTAAAATTAAAAGAAGTTTTTAGTGAAGCTTTTTGCAAAAGCTTCGAAAGAACGCCGCTTTTTTGAAAAAAGCTCACCAGAAACTCCCGCGTGATCCGCAGGCCAGTTTGCAGGCGGATTTCTGGCATGCTCCCTTACTGAAAAACCGGACACCGGCATGTTACGGTCCGGCAGGAAAAATTTTCCCAGCACGCACCCGGAGACGGGCGGGAACGCAATTCCGCACATAATGTTTCTTAAAAAATACAGGTCAAAAACCAAACACCCCGACGCACAATAAATTAATATATGAAACAAAAAACTGTATCCGTATAAATTCGTTTAATCGCCACATAAATAAAACCAATAATATATCAGTGGCCGTACAATGAAATATTTTACGCATCGATGTGGAAGATTTCCGATACTGTATTTCGGTTTTTCCATGTATGTGGTTTTCGGCGCGCAGGAAGCGCCCGCCAATAGTGTTTTCAACGGAAACCAGGGCAATGACGCCAGTTACGCCCTGCGCAACAGCGCCCAGCACCCGGCATCGACCATGACGGGGGACTGGGGCGGTTACAGGACCTGGCTGCGCGACAGGGGAATAGACCTGGCTGCGACATGGACCAACGAAACCGCCGGGAATACGACCGGCGGCGACCGGCGCACCGCGGCCGAAACCAACCAGATCGCGGCGATCATGGATATCGATGCGGAAAAACTGGTGAAATGGAAAGGGGCGACCTTCAATTTCACCTTTACCAGCCGCTGGGGCAGCAACCTGATTACACGGGCGGGCCTGTATACCCTGCAACAGCCACAGGAAGTGTGGGGACGCGGGCAGACCACCCGGCTGACCGGGTTATGGTATAACCAGAAACTGGGCGACCACTTCAGTTTCAAGATCGGTCGCCTGCCAACCGGCGCCGATTTTGACAATGTGCCCTGCCTGACCATGGTCAACTATTTCTGCGGCGCGACAACGGGAAACATGGATGGCAACCGCTGGCTGAACTGGCCTGTCAGCACCTGGGGCGGCTACCTTAAATATAACAGCCCCCTGTGGTACCTGCAGGCCGGTGCGTATGAACAGAACATGCGCAACCTTGATAACAAGTTCTTCCTTGGATACGTCCACGGGGCCACCGGCGCCCTGCTGCCGTTCGAAACCGGGTTACGCCTGCATATGGGCGCGCACCACTATCCGGGCGTTTATCGTATTGGCGGGTGGGTCAATACCGCCAGCGCACCGGATATCCTGCTGGCAACCAATGGACAGCCCGCTGTAACCGGCGGATTGCCCATGCTGGAACGGGCCAGTTCGCATGGCGGGTACCTATGGTTCCAGCAGCAGTTGACGGGTACCTTCAGCGAAAAACCCGGGCAGGACCCGGTCGTCCTCCAGGGGCTGACCGCCTATGTCACGCTGACCATGGTTGATAAGGAAACCAGCCCCGTTTCATCGCAGGTAACAGGCAGCCTGCGTTATCTTGGACTGCCATGGCGCAGGCATGACGCCGTGACCCTTGCCTTTGGCACCAATCACGTCAATTCGCGCCTTGCAACGCTGGAGTGGTACCAGGCCGGTAAAAAGGGACCGCGACGGGATTCCGAATTTGCCATTGAAACAGATTATACAATCCAGTTCAGGTCATGGGTCTATATCGAGCCAAACGTCCAGTTCTGGATCAATCCGGGCGGTTATACCCAGCGCGACCTGGTAACGGTCGTCGGCATGAAAACAGGATTTACCTTCTAGGACTATTTCACCCCCTGCCGCCAAAATAACAAAGGGTTTCGTGTGCCGCCTGTTTTCAAAAAGGCGGCGTTCCCTGAAGCCTTTTGAAAAAGCCCTGTCATGATTTGCAGGCAGGTCCTGGACCAGTCCCTTGACATGGATTACATGATTTTCCTGCATGTTCAGCCTGTCATAAGTGCTTTTTTATTATTTCCTCCTGCCTTTCAAATAAGACAATACAGGCCATCTTCCTGTTAAGTGGAAGAATGGCCTGTATTTTTTGATGTCTGGAAATATCCGGTATTACCTGGCCTGATCTATCCTATGAATGAAACCCGGTTGCCGTATCGGTCGCGACCGCATTATCCAGATCATCCGTGGCCCCACTGACCCCCACCGCCCCGATCAGGTATTTGCCACTCATGACCGGGCAGGACCCGGGCACGGCCGTAATGCCGGGCAATGTTGCAAGGAACGCCTGATTCTGGCTGATACGCTGGGCCAGCACCTTGCCCGGTGAATGGTACAGCGCGGCGGTCCGGGCCTTCTTTATGGCTGTCTCGTCCGTTCCGGTCTGTGAATCATCCATGCGGGTGAAGGCCAGCAGCCTGCCCGATGCATCCACCACCGCGATACTGACCTGCATGCCCTTCTGTCGCGCCTCCTCCTCGGCTGCGTTCAGCAGGCTTTTCGCACCGGCGTTACTGAGCTGCGGGCGGGTCAGCAGCTTGGCGTCATCCGCATGCGCCGCGCCAAGCGCAGGAAGGCATGCCAGAATGGCCAGCGGCCCGATATGTCTGATTTTCATGGGAAATCCTGATGCAAGTTTGTCTGGATATTCTGTTTTGTACCGGGGACCATTTAAGGTCCGTCTCAGTGGAAGTGCTTGGCCGTATCGACAACAAGCGCCTGTTCGTTTTCATTGGTGTCGCCGCTGGTGCCGATACTGCCGACGACCACGTCACCCTGCTTGAAAACCGCGCCACCCGCTGATGGCAGGATACCGGGGACAAAGCCGATGGGCAGGTTCTGTGTGCGCACGGCGTCAAAGAACTCGATCGTATTGCGGGCGAACCGTGCCGCCGATTTCGCCTTGGCGATCGAAGCCTCCACGCAGCCGGCATAGGCGCCCTGCATGCGGATGAAGGCCACCAGGTTTCCATCCGTATCCTCAACCGCTATGCACAGCTTGAGATGCCGGTTTTCCGCCAGGCCAACCGCATAATGCGCCATATCCATCGCCGCATCGGTCGTGATGTTGAGCTGCGGCGCGGTAGAGGAGGATGACGGCTGCGCAAATGCGGGGGTCGCGCATGACGCCAGCACCGCAAGGACTTTAAGCAGATGCTTCATTTCAAGGGTTACCTTATTCTCAATGTTATTATTGAACCCCTGACGACGCTTCCTGTCCGGCCGGACCGGCCCATGCAGGGACAATGAAGGCGTCGTTCAGTTCAGATTGCACGATAGAACCCATGTCATACCGCACGGGACATTCTATTACGGTTTTTTACGCACATACAAATAACAATTAATAAATCGCGTGCATGTGATAAATCATTCCATCCGTTTTTAAAAAACAAAAGGGACGGAACAAGTATTGAATGGCGTTGCCGCCACCCGTTTCAGATATCACGCTCCATATGATCCGGGGACGCGGATACACAGAGTGGCAGCAGGAATCCGGGCATCAGGCCACGGTCGATCAGCCAGCCATCAATCGAGAACTTGCCCGCCCCGGCAATCGAAAAACTGGCGAAGGCGACAATCATCAGCATCGGGTATTCCCAACCGCCAACGGGGGCATTGTTCCAGGTAAATCCATCATCGAAATGCTGGCCGTAATGGTTGGCAATCAGGTAATAGGCCGCCCCGCCAATTCCGGCCAGGCGGGTCATGAAGCCCATCCCCACGCCAATCGCCACCGACAGTTCACATAATCCACCAATAATGACGGCCTGCCCGTCCGGCGGAAAGCCGAAGCTGACAAAGACCTGTTCCATGTGATGGAACGAGCTGATTCCCGCAAAAAGTTTTTCGGAAAAATGCCCGACCATGTCGAAACCGAAATATATGCGCAGTAACGCCGTCTGCCATTGCAGGTGGCTGTTCCATCCACCAATACCGTATGCCTTCCAGTCATGGGCCATGCAGTCCGCATACAGCAAAAGATAGATGATGAACGTGGCCGTGGAACAGGCCATGCCCGGCACCGACCCATGGATGGCCGCCACCCGCCAGCTAATGACGAACGGCAGGAGCGAGGCAAGGAAACCCACCACGAAATTCCGCGGCATCACCGCGACCGTGACAGCCAGCGCAAGGCCATCCAGCCCGATGGTGGACAGGCAGGCAAGGTCCGGTATCACCGGCACGATAAAGGACGAATAGACCATGGCGGCTGTCGTGGCCGCCAGCGCCAGCCACAACAGCCAGTAAGGCACAAAGCGCGGCCGCAATACCGCGAATGACGGTGGGATCATATCCGACTTCATGTACATGTTGTTTTTCTTCTTTGACGGGTGTCGAACCGTGTTGCAGTCATTCCGGGCCTTGGGCAGGGTCATGTGCCCGCCCGGCCTGTCACCTGTCTTGCTGCCTCCATTCCTGCGTCATGCATGCTGAACGATCGAAACGGCGGGTCGGGTTCGCGGGCGCGGTCAATAAATAACCGGCTCGGGCACCGGGGGGCCGAAATCGGTCTGCAGGAAGTCGAAGTCACACCCTTCATTCGCCTGGCGCATGTGATGGGCCGCCATCCAGCCATATCCACGCCCGTAACGCGGCGCGGGTGGTGTCCATGCCGCGCGGCGGCGCGCCAGTTCCGCCTCGGGCACTTCCATGTTGACCGAACGCGCCGCCACGTCCACCGCGATGATATCCCCCGTCTTCAGCAGCGCCAGCGGCCCACCGACATAGCTTTCGGGGGCGACATGCAGGATGCAGGCGCCGTAGCTGGTGCCACTCATCCGCGCATCGGACAGGCGCAGCATGTCACGGTAGCCTTCCTTGACCAGGCGCCTGGGCATTGGCAGCATTCCCCATTCCGGCATGCCCGGACCACCCAGCGGGCCGGCATTGCGCAGCACGAGGACATGATCGGGGGTCACGTCCAGCGTTTCGTCATCCAGCGCCTTCTTCATGGTGGGATAGTCGTCAAACACCAGCGCCGGCCCCCTGTGCTTGTGGAATTTCGGGTCACAGCACGCCGGCTTCATCACGCAGCCATCGGGGGCAAGGTTGCCACGCAGGACCGTCAGCGCGCCGCCGGCGTCCCCCGTGAACATCGGCTGGTCCAGCGGCCTTATGACATCATCGTTCCAGACCTTCGCATCGCGGATGTTCTCCCCCACGCTGCGGCCCGTCACCGTCAGGCAGTCCAGGTCAAGGAAGCCGGAAATCCGGTTCATCAGCGCCGCGATCCCGCCAGCGTAGTAGAAATCCTCCATAAGGTAGGTCGTGCCCGTCGGCCTGACATTGGCGATGACCGGGACCTCGCGGCTGGCGCGGTCGAAATCATCCAGCCCGATGTCAACGCCCGCGCGCCGCGCCATGGCGATCACATGTATGATGGCGTTGGTCGAACACCCCATGGCCATGGCCACCGCAATGGCGTTGCGAAAGGCGGCACGGGTCTGGATTTTCGATGGTTTCAGGTCTTCCCACACCATATCGACAATCCGCCGCCCCGAACTCTTGGCCATGCGGATGTGGTTGGAATCCACCGCCGGGATGGAACTGGCCCCCGGCAGGGACAGGCCGATCGCCTCGGCAATGGCGGTCATGGTGCTGGCCGTGCCCATGGTCATGCAGGTGCCGGCACTGCGCGCGATCCCGGCCTCGACCCCCTGCCAGTCCTCGGGCGTGATCCTGCCCGCGCGCAGTTCATCCCAGTATTTCCATGAATCCGACCCCGAACCCAGTGTCCTGCCCTGCCAGTTCCCGCGCAGCATGGGGCCTGCGGGCACATAGATGGCCGGGATATCCATGCTGGTCGCCCCCAGCAGCAGGCCGGGCGTGGTCTTGTCGCATCCGCCCATCAGGACCGCGCCATCGGCGGGGTAGGCGCGCAGCAGTTCCTCCGCCTCCATCGCCAGCATGTTGCGGTACAGCATGGTGGTGGGCTTCATGAAATTTTCGGACAGCGAGATGGCGGGAAGCTCCATGGGAAATCCGCCCGCTTCCAGTATGCCCCGCTTCACATCCTCCACACGCTGGCGGAAATGCATGTGGCATGGATTGATGTCCGACCATGTGTTCAGGATGGCGATGACGGGCTTGCCCGCCCAGTCCTGCGGGTCATAGCCCATCTGCATCGCGCGGGAACGATGGCCGAAGCTGCGCAGGTCGGCGGGGCCGAACCACCGCTCGCTGCGCAGCCTGCGTTTCGCCTGCCCTGCCGTATTCCCGCCCTCTGGGCGCATCCCGGCGTCTTCCGTCATGCCTGTGTTCTCCCTGCATGCCCTGCCCGGTCACAATGGCCTGATAACAAGGGTGTTTGTTACCGCAGTTAGGGCAAGACAGTTCCGGGGTGTCCAGATTAGATACGGCATGGATTGAGACAGGATTGATATCAATGCTTCAGCTCACGCAGGTCCGGTGTTTTGTCACGGTGGCGGAGGAACTGCATTTCGGCCGCGCGGCAGTGCGGCTGAACATGACCCAGCCACCGCTGAGCCGGCAGGTGCAACTGCTGGAACACGCGCTGGGCGTTGAACTGCTGGAACGCAACAGCCGCAGCGTCCGGCTTACGCCGGCTGGCGCGATCTTCCTGCCCGAAGCCCGCCGCCTGCTACGCAGCGCGCAAGACGCGGTCCTTCTGGCCCGCCGGGCGCGGCGCGGCGCGCTGGGGCAGGTCGCGATCGGGTTCACGCCCTCCAGCAGCTACGACTTCCTGCCCCGGCTGATCCACGGGCTGCGGGCGGCGTATCCTGACATCGAACTTACGCTGGAGGAGATGGTCACACGCGACCAGATCGCGGCCCTGGCCTCCCACCGGATCGACCTGGCCTTCATCCGCCCGCCGTTCGAGGCAAAGGAAACCCGCGCCCGCAGGGTCCGGGCCGAACCCATGGTGGCCGCCCTGCCCCACGATCACCCCCTGGTCGCGTGCGACAGGCTGACGCCCGCGGACATGGAGGGGCAGGACCTGATCATGTATTCGATCCTGGGCAGCGGTTATTTTCACGACCTTGTGCAGCGCCTGCTGGTCAGCGCGCATATCCGGCCGCGCCTGGTCCATCACCTGACCCAGATCCATGCCCTGCTGTCCATGGTCAGGACCGGGATGGGCATCGCCCTGATCCCGGAATCGGCGTCGCGGCTTGGTATCGAAAATGTCATCTACCGCCCGCTGGCGTTTGGCGAGGCCATCATGGCCGAACTGTTCATGGTCCACCGCGCGCATGATGCCAGCCCGGTGCTGGGCAATGTCATGACCATCGTTGACCGGATCACCGACGCACGGGACCAGCCCCCGCCCTGACGGGACGCGGCCGCACCGCGATGGCCCCGCGGGTGATGCCGCCCGCGCATCAATCCATGCGCAGTTTGATTTGGACTTCCCGCCGCCTTCCCGCGTTCCCTTGCGCACAGGACCCGGTGCGGTCGCACGGTGGCCGGGCGTAACCCCGCTCCCGCCGCGCCGGTCAGCGTATCGAGGGAGAAAACAGGGTGACCATGACAAGAGGGCCAACCGCAGGCCCCACCGCCACACATGCGCCGATCGCCGCGGGCGCGTCCCGTACCGCCCCGCGCACCGCCGTCCGCTACAATGTCCTTGCATTCCTGTTCATCATCACGGCGATCAATTATGGGGATCGCGCGACGCTGGGCATCGCGGGGTCATCCATCTCGCACGATCTCGGCCTGACCCCGGTGACCATGGGGTACATCTTTTCCGCCTTCGGCTGGGCCTATGTCATGAACCAGGTGCCCGGCGGCTGGCTGCTGGACCGCTTCGGGTCCATTCGCGTCTATGGTGCAAGCCTGCTGGCGTGGTCGGTGTGCACGCTGCTGATCGCGGGCGTGGGCCATGTCCCGCACGCCATCGCCTTTCCCGTGCTGTTCGTGCTGTGGGCCGGGCTGGGACTGGTGGAGGCCCCGACCTTTCCCGCCAACAGCCGCATCGTGTCAAGCTGGTTCCCGACGGCGGAACGTGGCCTTGCGACATCCATTTTCAATTCGGCGCAGTATGTCGCCGTCGCGTTCTTTGCGCCGCTCATGGGGTGGATTACCCAGCAGTTCGGCTGGGAATACATTTTTGCGGTCATGGGAATCGCGGGGGTAGCACTTGCCACGATCTGGCTCATGCGCATGCGCCCGCCCGCGGGCCATCCCGGCGTCAATGCGGCCGAGCTTGCGTTCATCCGCGCGGGCGGCGCGCTGGTTGATATCGACGACCGCGCCATGCGGGTGCGCAAGAAGCTGGCATGGCGGCAGATACGCTTCATGCTGACGGACCGGACGCTGGTGGGCGTGTACGGGGGGCAGTACTGCATTACCGCCATCCTGTATTTCTTCCTGACGTGGTTCCCGCTTTACCTGCATCAGTCGCGCGGGCTGTCCATGGCGCAGACCGGGCTGGCGGCCAGCGTGCCGGCACTGTGCGGGCTGGCGGGGGCGATTGCGGGCGGGGCGCTGTCGGACCTGCTGCTGCGCCGGGGGCGGTCTGAAAATGTCGCGCGCAAGACGCCCTATGTCGTGGGCATGGCGATCGCATCCACCATCTGCCTGTGCAATTTTGTCCAGTCTGCGTGGGTGATCGTGCTGATCATGTCCCTTGCATTCTTTGGCAAGGGTGTCGCCGCCATTGGCTGGGCGGTGATTTCTGACATAGCCCCCAGGGAAACGCCGGGCCTGGCCGCGGGCATTTTCAACGGGATCGGCAATATCGCCGGAATCGTCACACCGATCGTGATCGGCTATATCGTTGCAATAACAAAATCCTATAACGGTGCGCTGCTGTTTGTGGCCGGCCACTGCATTGTGGCGATCCTGCTGTACCTGTTCGTGGTTGGAAAGATCAGGCGCCTGACCCTGCCGGCATGAATCGGTTCCATCGCTTTCCTGCACTTTATTGTGTAGCGACAGATGGAATAAATAAAGACACAAGTAATAACAAACAATAAGCAAGAGAAAATCTTCATGACACATATTACCGATGCCATGGGCCACGGCCTGTCGCGGCGTGCCGCCCTGCATGGGCTGGCCGGCGGGCTGGCGCTGGCGGGGTTCGGGGCCGCCCGCATGCCACGGGCCGGGGCGGCATCCGTGCATGCGACCGTTATCGCTTCCTCCCCGCGCTATCTATGCAATGCGGTGGCCGCGACACGTGGCGGAACCCTGTTCCTTGGCGCGCCACGATGGGACCTTATGGCGGATACACCCAGCGTGTTCCGCGTGGGGTCCGGCGGCGCGCTCCAGCCTTTTCCGGGGGGGCGCTGGAACGAATGGAAACCGGGCGGCGATGCGACCAATGCCTTTGTCATGGTCAATGGCCTGCATATCTTCAGCGATGACACATTATGGGTCGTCGATCAGGGTATCGACCCGACCAGGGGCGCATCCGTGCCGGGGGGGCAGAAGCTGGTGCAGCTTGACCCCCGCGATGGCAGGGTACTGCAAATCCTGCGCTGGGGCGATGACATCCTGCCGCCGGGTTCGGCCATGAACGACCTGCGCATTGCGGGCGACCTCATGTTCGTGACCGATTCAGGGCTGGGCGGCATCATCATCCATAACATGCGCAGTGGGGAAACCGTGCGCAGGCTGTCGGAGCACGCGCTGCTGCGCGCAACGCCGGACAAGCCGCTGCGCGGGCGCGACGGGCATATCCTGCGCGACAGCCATGGCAAGCGGCCACTGGTCCATTCGGACATGCTGGAAATCACGGCGGACCGGAAATGGTTCTATTTCTCCACCCCGTCCGGCCCGCTGCGGCGGATACCGACCGATGTCCTGATGGATGCCAGCCTGACCGACGGCCAGCGGGCGGGGCGGATCGAGACGGTCATCGACCTGCCGACGATCATGGGCACCGCCATCGACACGCTGGGCAACCTGTACTATGCCGATGCCGAACACGGGCGGATTGTCGTCCTGACGCCGGAAAAGAAGCAGCTTGCATTATTTGAAGATCCGCGCCTGGTGGACGGTGACGCCCTGTTCATCACGGCCGACCGGCATATGCTGGTGCCAGTTGCGCAGACAGAACGCCTGCCCAGCAACAATGCTGGCGTCAATGCCGTGAAACTGCCCTTCATCAGTCTTGGCTTCGCGCTGCCCGATACGCTGGACGGGCAAAAGCTGGGTGGTGTGGTGAGCAGTTTGTGATCCGCCTTCCCTGTAATTATTAACAACCAGATACGTTTACCCATGGCTATGCCACCGGGGAAAAGTAACGCCAATGAACAGATCCCGTGCGAACAGATCTTTTCTGGCGTGCCGTGGCCTGCGCACCTGAAATATGGTCCCGCAGGGAAACGGCCCGTTGCACGCGCGTCCCACCCCATGGCGGCAATGCCAGTCAGGAGAGAACAGTAATGAAGCGGCGTGACGTAATAAAAGGCGGCCTGGTGCTGATGGCGACCTCCACGCTGGCCTCCATATACAGACCGGCCTATTCCAGGACCTATGTTGGCGGCACGGGTGCGTGGCGGGCCACGCCGCCCCCGCCGCTATCGGTGGTTGACGCCAGCCGTCTGGTGTACCTGACACCCGATGAGGCAAAACTGGTGGGGGCCATATTCGATGTCCTGATCCCCGCTGATGAACTGGGGATAGGGGCGAGCGAGGCCGGCTGCGTGACCTTCCTTGACCACCAGCTGGCTGGCCCCTACGGCACGGCGGCCAAGGATTACAAGCTTGGCCCCGTTGTCGAGGGCCTGCCGCAGCAGGGACCACAGAGCATCATGACGCCTGCGGAAATCTACCGTAGGGGCCTGGTTGAATTCGAACATGCCGTGCATGCGAAATTCGACAGGTCCTTTGCTGACCTGTCCGAAGAACAGAAAGTCACGTTCCTCAAGGGTATCGAAAGTGGCGCGATTGCCTTCGAGACCCTGAAATCCGACCAGTTCTTCGTACTGCTGTTGCAGAACGTGCGTGAAGGCTATCTGGCCGATCCCATGTATGGCGGCAACCGCGACATGGTGGGCTGGAAACTGGTCGGGTTTCCCGGCGCGATTTACGACTACCGCGACTGGATCGTATCAAAACGGGGCAGGAAGATTGATGTCCACCCCGTAAGCCTGCTGGGCCGCGCCTGAGCGCGCCATGCCCGGCATGGCGATGCGAAGCACGATTATAATAAAAACCAAGGTGCACCTGAATGAATTACAAAAGGCCAAAGGCCGATGTGGTCATTGTCGGGCTGGGTTGGTCCGGCTCCACAATGGCGGAAGAACTGACCCGCGCGGGGCTGAAGGTGGTCGCGATCGAACGCGGGGCATGGCGCGATACCACGACCAGCTTTCCAACCACGCGCGACCCGGATGAACTCAGCGGGTCCGTGCGCAAGGAAATCCTGCAGGCTCCGGTGACCGAAACCTATACCGTGCGCAACAAGGCCGGCCAGACCGCGCTGCCCATGCGCAAGTACCACAACCTGACGCTGGGCAATAACGTAGGGGGGGCTGGCACGCACTGGGCGGGCGCAAGCTGGCGGTGGCTGCCGTTCGATCACCAGCCCTACAGCCATGTCATGCAGCGTTATGGCGCGGGACAACTGGTCGATGGCCTGATCCTGCAGGACTGGGGCGTGACCTATGACGACCTTGAACCCTTCTATGACCGGTTCGAGAAGATCGCGGGCACGTCGGGCACCGCCGGTGTCATCAACGGGCAACGCCAGCCCGGCGGCAACCCGTTCGAGGGATCACGCACCGCCCCCTACCCCACGCCCGCGCTGGAACGCTCGCGCGCCAACGTGCTGTTTGCACAAGCGGCGACCCGGCTGGGCTACCATCCCTTTCCCGTGCCATCGGCCATGATTGGCGCGCCGTATAAAAATGCGCTGGGCCTGAACCTGGCGCCATGCACCTATTGCGGGTACTGCCAGTTATACGGTTGCGGCAACTGGTCCAAGTCCAGCCCCAATATCTGCATCCTGCCGGTACTGATGCAGCGCCCGAATTTCACGGTTGTCACGGAATGCGAGGTCATCCGCATCAACACCACGCCGGACAGGAAGATGGCGACCGGGGTAACGTTCGTTGATTCCGACGGCAATATTGGCGAACAGCCCGCCGATATTGTCATCACCGCCACCTTTACACTGGACAATACGCGCCTGCTGCTGCTGTCCGGCATCAGCACGCCGTACGATGTCGCATCGGGACAGGGCGTGGTTGGCCGGCTTGCAGTTACCCACAAATCTGCTGTTCTTGAATTTTGTGCTTGATGCAGATGAATCTGTTGTGATTCCTTTTCTGTCACCTTTATGCAGGCGGGGTGT
>NZ_NKUB01000018.1 GCF_003207895.1 Komagataeibacter swingsii | reverse complement strand
GCCCGTTTTCACGCCAGGTCATCGCCGAGATCGACCGCGAGATCGCGGATGTGGACCACGGCCGCTGGCACGCCCCGCCCGTCATGCGGCCCGTCGAGGCAGAGCTTGAACCTGCGTGACCCGCGTTAAGAACGGATTAAGGAGTGTACGCCATGTACAGTAAGAACTCTGGCATGTATTCCGTATTAAGGCGTATTTTGTACATATTTCGGCATAATGAAGCCATTCCTCTTATTAAAATATATTTTGAATTAATGAAAAGAATAATTCAATAAATAGTTTATTTTAAATTTTTCTGCATGACGCTATATCAAGAACATGAGATGCTTCCGTGATAACAATCATCGTCATGCATGGCTGATTATCATTATTTTTCCGGCGGCATTCTCTACTGCATATGCCCAGCCTGTTCCTGTCAGCGTGCTGAGCGCGGGCGTTACACCGCAGCAGAATATTCCCGACCATATTGACCCGCGCACCCGCCTGTCCGGCAACTGGGGCGGGATACGGGACTGGCTGCTGGCACAGGGTATTGATATCCGTATATCGGATACCAATGAATTCTGGTCCAACCCGGTGGGGGGCGCGCAGGCGTCCAGCAACTACATTGGGTCCACGGCAGTTGAAATGGTGACGGATCTGCATACCCTGACGGGCCTGCCGCTGGGTACATTCGACATCAGCGCCATGGAAATCCGTGGGCGACCATTCAGTAATACGCCCCTGTATGTTTTCAACCAGACATCAAATATCGAAGCGGATGATAACGGGCGACTGTATGAACTGTGGTACAGCCAGAAATTCATGGGGGAGCGGCTGGCCTTCCGGATCGGCAAGCTGGATCTCGGGCATGATTTCATGATCAGCGGCGTCGGGCTGAACTTCCTGAACGCATCCTTTTCCTGGCCTATCATGCCCGATAATGACCTGTATGATCAGGGGCCAGTCTCACCCGTGGCCACGCCTGCGATACGGTTACGCTATACCTTGTCCCCACAATGGAATTTCCTGTTCGCGGCGGCCGATGACAATCCTGTCGGCGGCCCTTTCATCAACGCCAGGGACCCGTGGAACCAGAACCGCGACCCGGGTGGCACACGGTTCAATTTCAACACGGGCGCCCTTTTCTTCGGGGAGGTCCAGTACCGCAGGGACATATCCGGCAGGCAGGGCACATACAAATTCGGCGGCTACTTTGATACCGGGCGCTTCCCCGACCAGTCTGATCTTGCGAAAAGCCATAAAACCAACTGGGCGATCTATGGCATCGCGGACCAGACGCTCCAGCATTTCGGGCGGATTACGGAACTGGATGCCTTTGTCAGGGGAAACTGGACAGCGGACACCGACCGCAACCAGATCGTCTACGCCGTGGATGGCGGGTTCGCCCTGAAGGGACCGTTCGGGCGTGCGGGCGACGTGCTGGGACTTGGGGCGGGGCTGGGGGCCGCCAGTCCCTGCCTTGCCCGGGCGGACAGGCGCGCCGGCCTGCCCATGCAGGGCACCGAATATCATCTGGAACTGACCTATCAGGTCCAGATCACGCCATGGTTCATGCTTCAGCCCGATATCCAGGGTATCGTGTCGCCCAGTGGCGGCATCCTTGACAGTAAAGGGGAGCGTGTACGTGATGAGGCGACTTTCGGCCTGCATAGCAACGTAACATTCTGAACGACCGCCATGCGCCTGCCCCCCTATTTCATGGGGAATGGGACTTGTCCGGATCGTCCCCGCTCCTGTCCCGATCCGCGCTAGAAATTCACATTCGTATGCAGCCCGAATACGGCTTCATTACCGATACGGCGCGTTGGACAGGACGGGTCGCCCATGCCGCCCGATGGGTCAAGGACATACTGGAAATCGGGCTGCACGACCAACCATGGCAATATCTGGGCCTGATAGGTCAGTTCGAAATGGTTTTCGTTTCCCTGCACCAGCGCCCCGCGCGCGCGGTCATACGCGCGCACGCCCGATGTCACACGACCGATGCCCCAGCCGATGCCCAGCGTATCATTCGTCCGGCCCCGGAATGGGGCCTTCAGGTTCAGGCCCGCGTCAATGGCAAAACTTATGATGTTGCGGTCACCACTGTTTCCCGTCGCCCGGACGAACACCCCCAGCGCGCGTGGCGAAGCGGGCGAAGGTCTCCAGATCAGTTGGTCCATTATCCCGTAAACCAGCCAGTTCCCGCGATCCCAGCGCGGCGTGCCCCCCTGTGCCCCAAGGGACTGTCCCAGCGTGTTGTACCGATAATCCGGAAATCGTGCCGTATCATAATAACCACCGAGTTTATAAACGCCTGACAGGCCCGGGTGATGAACGCCATCCTGGGGATTGAGGGCATACTGGACTTCAGTAATCAGCAGGGCGCCGGTTCCCATATTGAAGAGCGTGCCGCTGCCATCGTTTGTTGTCTGGCTGGTTGGGTCAGACGGGTTCCCGGTCACGCCAAAGACATTACTGTCCCGATTGCCTGTTGGATTGTCGTCAGAGGCCGCGAACATGAACGTATATTTTCCGCTGGGCCGGTAGCGGAACCGGATCGCGGGCGCGGCAAGAGGCCATGAGGGGCCGCCGGCATACAGATTGACCGAAGGCCCCATTGGCCACCCGAAATTGGCGTTGAGATACTGGGAAGCGTAATCACTGATCAGGAATTCCGTATCAAGATCCTGCTGGCCTACCTTGATGTCCAGCGCGCCTTTCAGGAAAGATTGCTGGTACCACAATTCGAACAGGCGGGTGGAACGGTCCGCCTCAAATCCGCTGATGGGGTTGAAATCGCCCAGGTGGTCCTGGGTAATGGCGCGTCCGCGGATCTGCAGGGCGCTGACATTGAACGTCCCCCCCCTAAGCCCGATGAGTTTTTCCAGATCCGCTGTCAGGCTTGGCATGGTGATGCCAATATATGATGCGCCCGTGCCAGCCCCCCTGCCATCGCCATTGGTACTGGCGATCCCGCCCGTGGCGTTGCCCCATAACTCGTTGACATCCTGGATGCTCAGCGTCATGCCGTACCGGGCCAGCCATGGACGCAGTCCCCCCATATCCCCCAGCAGGCTTCCGCCTGCGGCGGACGGTGTATCCTGGCTCCGGCTGGCATCAATTTCGTCAGCCTGCCACGAATCACGGATGGCTGCGGGGTCAATCTGGGCAAGAAAAGGCGCGGAAGACCCCAGGCGGGAATGTCCGTCAGCGATGGCAGTCTGGGCATGGCCCGGGACGGAGATGAAACCGCCAATGCCCCAGACAAGAATTCCCCCACAGACATGCCGGAAGAATGCGGGCCTGGAAACGGCCGGAATCCCGCATGGTGTCAGTCTGCACGGTCGCAAATGATTCTCATATTATCGCAAGGAACCCTTCATAGCCTGGCCAGATATTATATGCGCGCCTGTCTTTTCACAACATGATGTTTTTGTTAAACATAAAATATAAATAAAACAGAGAAAAATATTGCTTTTCCCTTTTGTATTTATTTTTTATTCAGGAAATATCAGCCTGAATTCCCGTACCGTGCCATTCCATTCGTGGTCATGACGGATGAATAGGAGATACTGCCTGTAAAACATCCATCATCCCGGCCATGCGCCTCCCTGCCACAGGCAGACCTGCCGCAATCCTTTCCTGTTCAGGTTCACGTCATCTTGGCCTGTTACAAGAACAGAACGCATCAACACGATGCCAAGGACAGGGTCATGCGACAGGAGGCCGGGCACACACCATGAAATGGACCTTGCGTTACGGGTTGGCCATCCTGATGACGTTCGGCGTCGCTGGCTGCTCGGCTCATGCCGAAACCGGAACGGATGAAATCTGCAAGACGGTGGAACACGGCGTCCGCCTGCATGTTGACGGCGTATATGGCGGATATCCGCATTCGGTCCTGCGTGACGTGGTACTGGAAAGCGTGTCCTGCCCATCGGGCCAGGCCGAGATGCGCGCTTTCGACGCCATTGCCGTGCCGCCCCCGCACATGCGTATAGCGGTCATGCGCCCGACAGGACAGGGGCAGCAGGGATCGGTGTCCGTCATGCTGTTCTCCCAGGGACATTTCGTCATCGGCGAACGCATGGCGCTGTCTCCTTTCTCACGCAGCCAGTCCCCGTTTTCGGTAAAGGCCGATATCAATCTTGCGACCGCACGCCTGTGGGATGACCTGGCAGCCCGGGTCGCGCAGGGGAAACCGGCCATTCCATGATGGACAGGCATGCCCGGGGCGGCACGTCCACCCCAGTTCGCGCCACGCAACCGGCCACGCACCTTCAGGCCGGGTTGATGGCCGGTCGTTCAGGTTCGCGTCATGTCCGTCATGTATATTGACCGCATGGAACAGAAACCCAGCCCTTCGCCAGCACGCTATGACCTGCCAACGATTGTTTTCCACTGGAGTTGTGCCGCCATTATCGTGCTGCAGTTCGCAACCGCGAATATATGGGGCCTGTTCCGCAATCCACTGCATCACCAGCTGGTGGTCACGCACCTGACGCTTGGCATCATCCTGAGCATGCTCATGCCAGCGCGCCTTTTGTGGCGGATGAGCCGGGGGCGGCATATCCGCGCCGCGGATCGCTGGCTTGACGCCGTCCTGGCCCGCAGTGTGGAATATGGCCTTTATGGCCTGGTCTTGCTGGAAATCATCCTTGGATATCTGTGGCGATGGGGCAACGGGCAGCCCATGAGCTTCCTGGCCATCCAGATCCCGCCCCCTTTCGGCAGGTTTTCAGCATCGACGGTCGACCTCCTGCACTGGCTGCACCAGTGGAATGGCTGGCTGATCATCATACTGGCCACGGGTCATGGGCTGGCCGCATGTTTTCATTATTTCATTCTCAGGGACGATGTTTTTCAGAGAATGCTGGTAAAAGGTACTGTATCTGATGAATATGGAAAATAGAACGGCGCCACGCCCCAAGGAAGTCCACGCGACATCGCGGCTGGGGTGGCTGCGGGCGGCTGTTCTGGGGGCGAATGACGGTATCCTGTCAACATCCAGCCTGATCATTGGTGTCGCCAGCGCCCATGCGACACAGGGCAGCATCCTGCTGGCCGGGATTTCCAGCCTGGTTGCCGGGGCCATGTCCATGGCCGCGGGGGAATACGTATCCGTCAGTTCGCAGGCGGATTCAGAGAAGGCCGACCTTGCCCGCGAAAAAAAGGAACTGGGCAGCAGTTGGGATGCGGAAGTCAGTGAACTGGCCGGCATATACCGTCAGCGCGGCCTGGATGACATTCTGGCCCGCAAGGTCGCCCTCCAGCTTATGAAGCATGATGCACTGGGCGCCCATGCCCGCGATGAACTCGGCATTTCCGAAGCCACCGCGGCACGTCCGGTACAGGCCGCCCTTGCATCAGCGTGCGCATTCTCGTCCGGCGCCATATTGCCAGTGCTGGCTGCCCTGCTGTCACCCGCCGGGGTTGTGTCATGGATTGTATCCACCGTATCGCTGGTCGGGCTGGCGGTACTGGGGGTCGTGGGCGCACGGGCCGGGGGGGCGGAACCATGGCGCCCGGCGCTACGGGTCATATTCTGGGGCGTCATGGCGATGGCCGTGACGGCTGCCATCGGCCGGATATTCGGGGTGCAGGCATGACGCACTGAATATTTCATATAGTACATGAACGGAAACACATCATGAGTGTAATTCCTGTAATCGCCCTATCGAAGCTGGTCGTTTCCTTTCTATGTATACGGAGCATTCTTTATTTACGTCGCAACCAAAACAATATGAAGTTCCATAGAACCAAATCCGGGGGCAGGGCCAGCAGCCATGCCCCCATTGATGACCGGGAAACGGGATCGTGGAGCAGGCTGCCTATGGTATTGCCCGACCGCCGGGGTCACGCACCCATGACATAACCGCTGCCCCGGACGGTACGGATCAGGGACTGTCCATCCTGCCCCAGCTTTTCCCTCAGGCGGCAGACATGCGTTTCAACAAGGTTTGTACGAACCGGGAAATCCATATGCCAGACATCCTTCAGCAACATTTTCCGGGAAAGCACCGTGCCAGCATTCCTCATGAAATATTCCAGAAGTTTCAATTCCTGCGGCTGTAAAAGAATCTTTTCCCCATTCCGTGTCACCGCCAGCGTCAGCAGGTTGAGTTCGACATCAGCCACATTCATGACAGTCGCATGCTGAAAAGAGGATGATCGGCGCAGCAGCACCTGCACGCGCGCCACGAGTTCACGCAATGCAAATGGCTTGATCATGTAATCATCCGCACCATGCCGCAGACCGGCGACACGGCTCGGCACGCCATCCATCGTCGTCAGGAACAGTACCGGGGTCGTGATGGCATGGGCGCGCAGGCGCATGAGAACTGTCAGCCCGTCCAGACCCGGCAGCATCCGGTCCAGAATGATGACATCCCATGGCTGCGACAGGGCATACTGTGACCCATCATTGCCATTTGCGACGGAAACCACATCAATTCCGCTTTCTTCCAGCCCCTGCCTTAAATATTCCGTGGTTGCACGGTCATCTTCGACCAAAAGCAGGCGGGGGCGGGCTACCAGCGTCATACATGCAGGCCAATCAGGAGGTTCAGCATCCCGGCCAGCCGGGCCGACCATTCCGGCAGTCTACCAGCTTCATCGTGGCATGACACCATTCATGGTGGCGGCGCGGCGATGATTGGCATTTTTTAATCTGCGCATCCCTTCACATGGAATCAGCGCCACAGCATTCATGGCAGGGTTAATGCCCACAGGGCGCGCAAGGAACATGATCGGTATGCTGGCCAGCCATCCACGTCCAGAACGGATGTCGCTCCATGATGGATATGTTCAATGAGGTTCTGGAACACGATGGCGAAACGCCGGAACATGGCGATGCGACGCATTATTGCCAGCACGTCATTTCGCATCGTCACGCTGTTCGCCAGTCTTTTCATATTGGGTGGCATGGTCATGACCGTGATGTCTGGCCTGTACAGCCAGTCGGCCATGCGCCAGCAGCTTCACCGGGAAGTAGAGAACGAAGCCCATGAGACATTTGCGGATGCCGGGGCCGCGGATGTCCATCACCTGCTGCCGGTCGTACAGGGACTGATCGAACATGAGCCGGGTTTCCATTACCTGCTTCAGGACCCGGGGCAGGCCATTGTCGCGGGCAACATGCTGCATCTACGGCCGGTGCCCGGCGAACGCTGGCTGGCATGGTCCCACCGCCTGCCAAGGGAAACAAACCGGAATATCGTTTATGGAACCGGCTATATACTGGATGATGGCGGCTATTACTTTGTCGGCATGGATGCCTCCCCCCTGACGCATCTGCAACATGCGTTATGGGCAACGATCTTCTGGGAAATCGCGGGGTTTGGCCTGACCGGAATGGCGGGCGGCCTTTTCCTGAGCAGCCTGATCCTGAAATGGATCGAGACCATAAGCAGGACGGCACGCAGCATCATGCAGGGGACATGTCGCGTCGCATCCCCCTGCGTGGCACGGATGACGAGCTTGATCATCTCTCGGAAAGCCTCAATGCGATGCTCGACCAGAATGAATTCCTGATCGCAAGCCTGAAACAGGTCTCCAATGACATCGCGCATGACATGCGCCGTCCGCTCGCGCGGATGCGCCAGAACCTTGAACGGGCCATCCTGACGCATGCCCCCTCCGATCCCATGTATGAACAGGTCGAGTGCGCAATCGGGGAACTGGACGCCGCGCTGGAAATATTTTCCTCCCTGCTCAAGCTGGCGCAGCTTGAATCGGGGGCCTGGAAGGATGAGATGGAATCCCTTGATCCTGCCCGGCTGCTGGGATCGGTCCTCGAACCGTACCGATCCGTCATGGAGGACCACGGGCAGCACCTGCTGGGCGAAATCATGCCCACATGCCCCGCCGTCATCGGGCACCCTGTCCTGCTGCGGCAGGCCTTTTCCAACCTGATCGAGAACGCCATACGCCACACGCCGGGCCAGACCACCATCACTGCCAGCATAAAGTCATCAGGCAACAGTATTCACATAGAGATTGCCGATAACGGTCCCGGCATCCCCGCCGAGGCCATGCAGCGGGTGTTCGACCGCTTTGTCCGTCTTGACACAAGCCGCACGCATGAGGGTAACGGGCTTGGGCTGAGCATGGTGAAGGCCATCGTACGGCTTCACGCCGGCACCATTGCTTTATACGATAACAGCCCTGGCTTAAGATGTGTGATCCAACTGCCGCAGGAACTTCACCCGACCGCCACGATCTGGCCCGGAGCAGACTTCCCGCGCAGGCCGGATCGGCCTGGCGCGCAGTCCGCCGGGAACGTGGACGCTGCAAACTTCTGACCGCCGTATCCCGCGCGGGCCTTCTGGAAAAGGGATGTGAGCCTGAAGAAACCAGCCTGTTGCATGCGGCGCGCCCTCGATATGGCCCTGTCCGGCCGGGCTGTAACACCAGCCCCGCATGTGCGCATTGCTCCGGCCATGGGCATGGCCCGGAAGTACCACTGGACGGACCTTACGCCACCAGACGGTGTCTCGGGGACCGGATATGTACCGTACCCTTACGACGGTTTGCTTGGGGGGCTATTCTGCTGGCCCAGGTTCTTGCGCGCCTGTTCCCTGATATCATTGCATTTCTTTGTAAAGACACTTGATTGGGAGGCCGTCATGAAATTGATGATGAACGCCACCACCAGCGAACAGAACGACAGTGCGATCATCGCCTGTCCCAGCCCACCAATAACAACGTCGTAACATTCCGCCGAATACCACAACAGCACCAGGCTGAGCACGGCGCCCAGAAAGCCAAGCACCCCGGTATAATAGACCAGCGTGTCTTCCTCCTTGCTGTAGTCGGCACTTTCCTGCCACAGCAGATAGAGCTTCTGGTTCACTTCCTCAATTTGACAGTCGCGTTCCAGTTGCTGCGCACTGACCAGCTTCGTCGGCGCGGTGCGGTACATGCTCAGTTCCTGCTGGGCCTTGGCAAAAACCCGCCGCCGTTCCTTGATGGCGGGCAGGCTGATATCGACAAAACTGAGAATTGCCACATTCAGGGCCGCTGACAACTGCACGACCGCCTGAAAATCACCCCAAGTCTGGCTCACATCTGGCCTCCACTCTCAAATACCCGTGAGCATAATACACCATGTCACAATGAAGCAGCAGCGCGTAAAAAAGGCGGACTGGATTGCATCCACTCCGCCTCTGGGGCACGTACGCTCCGAAGCATCCGTTCCCCCGGCATCGGGCGCGGATGGAACGGCCACGCGGGCAACCCGGCCTGTTTCAGGCGCGCTATGGCCGGTTTCCGGTTCCCAGCCCGCGCATTCGCCATTACTGGCGCCAGGTTACGGGCATAAGGCCGACCGGGCGGGTCATGACGCGATCGCCACGGGGGCCGGCACGCGGCGCGCTACCCCGCATGGGCCATCATCCCGCCCGTATCCGGCCCGCTGTCACTTCAGGCCCAGATGGTCCCGATAACGACGAAAGCAGGCGGCGCCACACTCCAGCCGCATCAGCGCCCCTTCGGCTATGGCCGGGGCACGACGCGGATCTTCCATGATCAGCGGCACGATAACCTCCGCATTCCACGCTGCGGAATGACGCACATCCAGCACGGCATGCAGGTCGAAATAATGCCGGTCATCCGGTTGCACGCCCAGTCGTTTCAGCCCGGCCGCAACCATGGCGGCCCGGCCCGGCGCGGTCAGTTCGATCACGCCCAGCGCGCCGACCGCGTGAAACGCCAGATGCCGGTGGCACGCCAGACCGGCCATGGTGTTGGCCAGGGCCAGCGACTGCCAGACCGTATCCTCCGGCCGGGGCCGCAGCCCAAGGGCATGGACCAGATGCGCCAGCATCGGCCCGTGCATGCCGGCTTTCCGGCCATGCCCCATTTCATCCCAGTAATTACGCGCCAGTTCCAGCTTGGGTCGCGTTGGCATGCGCACCTGCACCAGCGCCGTCAGGTCCTCGAAACCCGCTTCTCCCGCCGCTTCCTGTTCCACAAACCAGCACATGGCCGCACGCGGCGCTTCATGCGCCAGCCAGGGGAACAGCCGGTCACGCTGGCCGGGGCCGGTTTGTTCCAGCCCTTCAAACCATGCAAGGAATGCCGCGGGTTCCCGGGGCGCCCGCGCGGCAAGTGGCGCAACCCGCGCACGCAGGGCGCGCAGAAAACCGGCTTCCCCCGCCAGCAGGCGGGGCAGGTCCACATCCGCCCTGCCGTCTTCCTCCGGCAGGCATGGCGTCAGGCGCAGGCGATTGAGTCCGGCCAGGGCCAGATGGAGATCCCGCTGCGTCCGTTCGATACTGTCGCCAGCCATGATATCGTTCATTGGGGCCATTCCTGTCCTGCTATCGTCGTGTCACGGTCAGGCAGATCACGGCGATCCGCTCCGCCACGGAGAGCGGGCCACCTTCCAGTTCCTCGCCAAATACATCCGGGTCGAGTTCACTGGCTTCCCACGTGAAATCCCTGCCATCCAGCAGGGCCGCCACATCGCGCAGGAAAGGATTGTCCCCATCGATGATCGCGCTCCCGGTGTACAGCAGCAATGTCCCGCCGGGCGCCAGCCGCTCCATGGCCGTCCTGACGACCGCCAGCGACAGCCCCTCCCCCAGCCTGCCGCCACCGTTGCGGTACAGCCGACAGCCGGGGTCCGGCAGGTAGGGCGGGTTGGAGATGATCAGGTCGAATTCACCCGAAAGCCCCGACAGGAGATCGCCCTGCCACGCCATGATGCCATCAACGCCCGCAATACGCGCATTGATGCGCGCCAGCCGCAGGGCCTCGGGATTGATATCGACCATCACCACCTCGGTCCCCGGACTGGCCTGCGCGACCATGATCGCACCGAGGCCCGTGCCGCAGCCAATGTCTACTGCCCGCACGGGCGGCGGGGCGGTGCGCAGATGGGCCGCCAGCACCGCCCCGAACCGGTAGCTGTCGGGGCCGAAGAACACCGCGTCCGCCGCCACGGTGGGAAAGGCGGAATGGAAGAACCCGTTGCCCCCCAGCGTCGAGAACCGGAACCGGCTGCGCCAGGCCCCGTTATCCGCAACAAGCATCCCCGCCTCCATCGCCTGCATGAAGAGGGGCGCGGGCAGCGCATCACGCCGGAAGGGCCGGCTCCAGCCAAAGATATCGACGGGGTTCGCCGCCCACCCATTGCCCGGCCGCGCATTGACACGGCGCTGGGTCTCTGGCGTGGGGCAGACGAATCTGTAGCCTGATCGCAACAGCGTGATCCCCACCTGTCGCATTGCGTGATCCCGAACTGCCGCGGGAAAGATAGGATTGTCCATGATGAAGCCCCAACGCAGCACGAATGACGCCTGTTCCCACCATGCCGGCAACGCCTACGGCTTTGGCGCGATGGAACGGCTCCCGAAGCCGGTATTGTGTATACCCCTTGTCCTGCAGTGGCTATGGCTGGGGCTGCGTTACCGCAGCCTGACGCTGCCATCGGTGGTCAACCCGGCGATCGAGACCGGTGGGCTGGCGGGCGAATCAAAAGCCGCCTGCCTGGCCCGGATCGGTCAGGCGCATGCGCCATGGGTCGCCCGCACCGTCCTCGTCTCTCCCGCCGACATCCCGGCGGCAGCCTCCATGGCGCGGACACTGGGCTACCCGCTGGTTGCCAAGCCCGATATCGGCTGGTGCGGCCATGGCGTGCGACGGATCGATACCGTAGATGGGCTGACGGCCTACATCGCGGCCTTCCCCCCCGACGCCAGCTTCCTCTTGCAGGAATTCGTGCCCGGCCCCTTTGAGGCCGGACTGTTCTACAGCCGTGGCCCGACCGAAGCCCGTGGCCGCCTTATCGGTCTCGCCATCCGGCATTCACCACAGGTCACGGGCGACGGCGTGCGTTCCATCGCGGCCCTGATGGCCGCCGACCCACGGCTGTGTTCGCGGATCGGGCATTACCGGCGCGCCCTTTCCACCAGAGGGATTGACCGTGTTCCGATGCGTGGCGAACGCGTCATCCTTGGCACGGTCGCATCCCTGCGGGTGGGCGGCCGCTATGAGGATGCCATGCGGCTCAATACCCCTGCCCTTGAAGGCCGTGTCGATGCCATAGCCCGCTCCATGAACGGTTTCCATTTCGGTCGCCTGGACGTACGTTTTGCCAGCGAGGCGGCCCTGCAACGCGGGGAGTTCCGGATTATCGAAATCAACGGCGCCGGATCCGAAGCCATCCAGTTCTGGGACCCGACGCTGCGCCTGCGGGATGCCTATCATGGCGTGTTCGCCAAGCAGGACGCCCTGTTCGCGCTGGCCGCCCGGATGCGGGCCGATGGCGCGGTCCCGATCAGCGCCATGGCGCTTGCCAGGGCATGGTGGCGGCAACTCAGGCTGATGCGGCGCTATCCTTCGTCCAATTAGTTCATATGGGTTGCCCCGGATCATGATCTGGAAACCGGCCCTGCGCCTGCATGACCCCGATCGGCGCTGTCATGCCACGACATGTGATACCGCCGCCACGAACGAAAAAATACCGCCGTCTCCGGGCGTCGGCCAACAGCCGGTCCCTGCGACGAAAACCCGGTAGGGGGCGGCAAACCGGCCGGGACTGTCAGGACCACATCGGTTTCCCCCCGATTTCCGTGCAGCCGATGCGACCACTTCCTCAGTCCTTCCGCAATCGGGAAAGCAGGCGTTCCAGCCGCAGCCTCCCCCGGCTGTCCGTCAGCCGCCAGGCGGCCAGGTAGGCCGCGACTGTCGCGCCGATCAGGTTGCCACTGACGATAAGCGACATCAGCAGGACCTGGTACCTTGAGGCATCCAGCGGATTCATGCCCGCCAGGATCTGCCCTGTCATGATGCCGGGCATGGTAATGATCCCGGCGGCCGCCATCTGGTTCAGCGTAGGCAGCAGGGCCGTCCGGATTGCCTGGCGGATCAGGCCGTTCATCGCCTGCGCGCGGGTCGCGCCGAGAATGATCCGCGCCTCGATGGCCTGGCGTTCACGCATGATGGCGGACAGGAGCGTGTTCATCGACAGGCTGGTGGCATTCATGACATTGCCCAGCAGCAGGCCCGTCAGGGGAATGGCGGTACGGGCCACGTACCACGGGTGGGGCTGGAGCGCGGTCAGCAGCCCGATCAGCACCACGATGACCGTCCCCGTCACCGTGGCGATGCCAGCAATCCCGAAATGCCACCGCAGGCCAAGGCGGACCTGCTGGCGCGACCCCGCTTCCCAGGCGGCGGCGGTGAACATGAAGGCCAGCAGCCCGATGGTCAGCCACACGGACGCATGGCCAAACACGAACAGAAGCACGCTGCCGACAAGCGCAAGCTGTACCGCCATGCGCACGGCGGAGACCAGCAGCACCCGCTGCAACCCCAGCGACAGCAGGAACGACAGCGCGCTGCCAATGGCGATCAGCGCAGCGGCCACCAGCATGTCCCCGGTCGTCAGCACGATGGGGGTCATGGCGCGATTTCTTCCATGTGGCCCCGTGCCATCCGGAACTGCGTCCCGGCCATGCGTCCCGCTTGCCCCATGTCGTGCGAGACCAGGACAATGGCCGTCCCCTGCGCCCGCACCTCCTGCAGGACGGCTTCGACCCTGTCCGTCGTGGCCGCATCCAGCGCCGAACAGGGTTCATCGAGCAGCAGGACACGGGGGCGCAGCAGCAGGGCGCGGATCAGGGACAGCCGCTGGCGTTCCCCCGTGGACAGGCGCGACAGCGGCGTGCGCAGGCAGTCTTCCCGCAGGCCAAGGCGCGCGACCAGCGCGCGCACCGCGTCCGTATCCGCCATGTGGTCCAGCACACTATCGGACCACCACGCGGGTTCCGCCGGAACATACTGCACCAGACGCCGCCACTGCGCCGCGGGCATGCCCGAGCATGCCTGTCCATCGACCCGTGCATCGCCTTCATGCGGGTCAAGATCGGCGATCATGCGCAGCAGTACCGACTTCCCGCTGCCTGATGGCCCGGTGATCGCCACGCACGCCCCCGCCGGGACAGTAAATGCAAACGGGCCACCATGGGCGCTGCGCAAGGCCAGTACCTCCAGCGCCACGGGCCTGGCCTGATCTGTCGCTACAGTCATCCATCCTCCTGAACAGCCATCCCTGCCCGTTCGCGCGAAGACATCAGCCATGTTGCGTCCAGTCCCGGGCCTTTTCCCATATCTGAATTTCTCGATATGAGGAAATATTATATCCTCGCCAGACATGGCGACCGGCACCCTGACGGTGTGCATGGCCCGGTCCATAGCCCATTTACGGACAGGTCCCGGCGACGGGACGGCCCACCCCCGCGCCGGCCCGATGGAACCGGCCAATGGCTGCGGGCGTTGGGAATCCTGCCTGCTTCCCCATGATCGGACAGTACCATGACGCTGGACCGCCGTTCCTTTCTGGCACTATCCGGGCCAACGGCGCTGGCGGCCATGATCCCGGGCCGGGTCCGTGGCGCAGGCCCCGCCATGGGTGGAAAAGCGGACCATACGCTGCGGATCGCCACGGGACAGGTCGAACCTGCCCCCGGGCGCATCATTTCAACCACGCTCTATAATGGCCAGTTTCCCGGCCCCCTGCTGCGACTTGAGGAAGGCAGGCGGAGCGTGATCGACATCTTCAATGATACCGACACGCCGGAACTGGTGCACTGGCATGGCCAGATGATCCCGAGCGCGGTGGACGGGGCGGCGGAGGAAGGCACGCCCTTCATACCACCACATGGCATGCGGCGGATCAGCTTCCTGCCACGGCCTTCGGGCTTCCGCTTCTACCACACGCATGTCATGGCCGGGGGCGATCTCAACCGTGGCACCTATACCGGGCAGGTCGGGCCGCTCTATATCGAGCCGAAGGATAATCCCGGCGCCCATGACCGCGAGGTCTTCCTTGTGCTGAAGGAATTCGCGCCATTTTTCAGCCGTGGTGGCGACATGGCGGTGGATGCGCTTGCGGGTGATCCGGTAGCCGAACTCCAGCGGATGGGAAAGGCCGCCGACGCGGCCGCCACGCAAGGGACGAAGGGATTCGAGGTCGGCTACGGGTCATTCACGATCAACGGAAAGATGCTGGGACATGGCGAACCCGTCCGGGTGAAACAGGGGGAGCATGTGCTGTTTCACATCCTGAACGCCAGCGCCGGTGAAATCCGCAGCCTGGCCCTGCCGGGCCACACCTTCCGGGTCATGGCCCTTGATGGCAACCCGGTGCCCACGCAGGCCGAGGTTCCGGTGCTGTGGCTGGGCACGGCGGAGCGTATCTCGGCCATGGTGCGGATGGATCACCCGGGCGTCTGGGTGATGGGTGACGTGGCGGATGATGACCGCCGGCGCGGGATGGGCATTGTCGTCGCGTATGCCGGACAGACGGGCAGGCCACGGTGGATCGCCCCCCGGCCCGCGCGCTGGGATTATGCGCGCTTTGGGGCGCGCTTTGGCGCTTCCCTTCCCGCCATCACACCGGATGAGACGATCGAAATGACGATCATCAAGCGCAATGCAGTCCTGAACGGCTTCAACCAGTGGACCCTCAACGGGGAAGCCTTCCCGATGGCGGCACCGTGGCCGCGCCATATCCTGCAACAGGGGCGGCGTTACCGCCTGCGGGTCCGCAACGCCAGCGACGACATCCATCCGCTGCACCTGCACCGCCACAGCTTCGAACTGATCCGGGTTGGCGGCAGGGCAACCCGGGGCGTGATCAAGGATGTCGTGATGCTGGGTGGCTTCCAGGAACTTGAATGCGATTTCGTCGCCGACAACCCGGGACCGACGCTTTTTCACTGCCACCAGCAGCTCCACATGGATTTCGGGTTCATGGCGCTTTTCGATTATGCGTGATGGCGACGGACATGACCGCCAGCGCCCGCGATCAACGGCCCGTTCAATAGGGTGGCGGATAGGCCGGCGCCGCCGGATAGGGCGCCGCCGGGTAACCGGGCGCTACCGGACCGACCGGAGCAGGCGGCGCCACGCCGGCAGTGGCAGCGACCACACCCGCGATCAGTCCGGTTGCCGCCGCCACAAGCAGGTACTGCGCCCCGGACTGCATCCAGTAATAGCCCGATGGCGGCGCCCACAGGCCATGGTAGCGCCGCCAGTCACGGACCCGCCACCGCTGCGAGCGCCAGTTGGCATAATACTCCCCCCTTCGCCAGTCCCTCATGTGGCCATGGCCGCGCCCCCCGTCATGACGGTCATGCCCGCCGTGCCCCCATGGCGGGTCCGCATGGGCCGTCGCACTGGCCATGATCAGGCAGGCTGACAGGATGGCGGCCGGAAATCGATCTATCATGATGCCTCCACGGACAAGCAGGGTAAGGAATACAGGCCCTCATGGCTTTTGTGTGAACGCGCGAAACCGCGTGCCAGAACAGGGATTGACATTATTTTATATATCCACAATCAAGGATATATGGATATGGAATCAGCCCTTGCCGCGCTCAGCGCCCTGTCCCAGTCCACGCGGCTGGATATCTTCCGCCTGCTGGTGCGCCATGAACCGGACGGTCTGCCCGCCGGAGACGTCGCGCGCCATCTCGATATCCCGCAGAACACCATCTCGACCCACCTCGCGATCCTGAGCCGTGCCGGCCTGCTGACCTCACGACGCCATAGCCGCCTGATCATCTATCGCGCCAGTCTGGCGCGGCTACGGGCGCTGATGGTCTTCCTTGTCAGGGATTGCTGCGCGAGCAGTCCCGAACTCTGCGCGCCCCTTCTCGCGAACCTGGTCTCATGTTGCCCCGCTACGGAATCCTGCCCATGACCGTCACGATCTGGCATAACCCGGCCTGCGGCACATCACGCAACGTGCTGGCGATGATCCGCAATGCCGGGATCGAGCCGACGGTCATCGCCTATCTGGAAACACCGCCCGGCCGTGCGGAACTGGTCGATCTGATCGCCCGTATGAAAATCCCGGTGCGCTCGGTGCTGCGGGAAAAGGGCACGCCCTTTCATGAACTCGGCCTTGATAATCCGGCCCTGACGGATGACGCGCTGATCGACGCCATGATCGCACATCCGATCCTGATCAACCGGCCCATCGTTGCCACTCCGCTCGGTGTTGCGCTGTGCCGTCCATCCGAGACGGTGCTGGACATTCTTCCCGCCCCGCAGCGCGGCGCGTTTGCCAGGGAGGACGGTGAGAAGATCGTGGACGCGGCTGGAAAGCGGATCGTCTGATGCTGGCGCTTGCCATTTTCATTGCGACGCTGGTTTTCGTCATCTGGCAGCCACGGGGGCTGGGCATCGGCTGGAGCGCCATGGCCGGCGCCGCCATGGCGCTGGGAACAGGCGTGATCCACGGGCATGATATCCCGGTCGTGTGGCATATCGTCTGGGATGCGACCTTTACCTTTGTCGCGCTGATCATCATCTCGCTGGTGCTGGATGAGGCCGGGTTCTTCCACTGGGCCGCCCTGCATGTGGTCCGCTGGGGCAAGGGCCGGGGCCGGACGCTGTTTCCCCTGATCGTGCTGCTGGGTGCCGCGATCGCGGCCGTGTTCGCCAATGACGGCGCCGCGCTGCTGCTGACGCCGATCGTCATCGCCATCCTCACGCAGTTGCGCCTGAGCCATGGCGCGGCGCTGGCCTTCATCATCGCCACGGGCTTTGTCGCGGATACGACCAGCCTGCCGCTGGTCATTTCCAATCTGGTGAATATTGTCAGCGCCAATTTCTTCGGCATTGCGTTCGACCGTTATGCCGCGATCATGGTCCCTGTCGATCTGGTGGCACTTGGTGCAACGCTGGCCGTCCTGTGGCTCCGTTACTGGCGGCAGGTACCCCGGGCCTACCCCGTGGCCGAACTGCCCGCGCCCGCCACCGCCATTCGTGACCCCCTTGTATTCCGCGCGGCTTTTCCGCTGCTGACCCTCGTTCTGGCGGCCTATTTCCTGACAGCGCCGTTTCATATCCCGGTCTGTGTCGTCGCCTGCCTGGCCGCTGCAATCCTGCTGCTCGTCGCCGGATATGGCCGGGTGATCCCTGTTCGCAAGGTGCTGCGGGGCGCCCCGTGGCAGATCGTGATCTTCTCGCTGGGCATGTATCTGGTGGTCTATGGGCTGCGCAATGCCGGGCTGACCGATGATCTGGCGACGGCGCTGGTCTGGCTTGGCCATCAGGGGCCACTCATCGCCACGCTCGGCACCGGCTTTCTGGCGGCCCTGCTATCATCGGTCATGAACAATATGCCCAGCGTCCTGATCGGCGCGCTGGCGATCGGGCAGGCGCATGACATCACGCCGCTGACCCGTGACCTGATGGTCTATGCCAACGTCATCGGCTGCGATCTCGGCCCCAAATTCACCCCGATCGGCAGTCTCGCAACATTGCTGTGGCTGCATGTGCTGGCGGCCAGAAACCACCGGGTCACATGGGGACAATACATGACGGTCGGACTGGCGATCACGCCGCCCGTCCTGCTGGCCGCGCTTGCGGCGCTGGCCCTGTGGCTGCCCCGGATCAGCCACCCGTGACAGGCAAAGGAGACGCTGCCGCAATGACCAACCCCGACCTGCCCGCCCTGCACCCGGAATACCTCGAACGGGTCGACCTCGCGCGGCTTGAGCCGCTGCCACGGGTTGGCCACCCGCCGCGCATCCTGCTGCTCTATGGCTCGCTGCGGCCACGCTCGTTCAGCCGCCTGCTGGTGCTGGAGGCGGAGCGCATCCTGAATGTCCTCGGCGCGGAAACGCGGGTATTCGACCCGGCCGGCCTGCCGATAGTGGATTCCGTGCCTGCCACGCATCCGAAAGTGCAGGAACTGCGGGAACTGTCGATCTGGTCGGAAGGCCAGGTCTGGTGCAGCCCTGAACGGCACGGCAACATCACCGCCGTGTTCAAGAACCAGATCGACTGGCTGCCATTGTCCGAAGGGGCTATCCGCCCGACCCAGGGCCGCACGCTGGCGGTCATGCAGGTCTCCGGCGGATCGCAGAGCTTCAATTCCGTCAACGCCCTGCGGGTTCTGGGCCGGTGGATGCGGATGTTCACCATCCCCAACCAGTCCAGCGTACCGATGGCCTATACCCAGTTTGGGGATGATGACCGGATGAAGCCGTCCCCGCTCTATGACCGGATGGTGGATGTCATGGAGGAACTGATGAAGTTCACGTGGCTGCTGCGGGACCGGGCCGACTACCTCGTCGATCGCTATAGCGAGCGCAGGTCGGAACACCGCCTGCCTGAAAAGCCGTGAGCCGGGAGGTGACCATGCCACGTTCCACAAGCGGCGATCAGCGTTTTCCTGAGCGCGCGTTCTTGCCCGTTGTGCCGGACAGGGCGGACGTTGCGGCACGACACTGCGCATGGGTCACGATTTCAGCCATTGTTCCATCAATATCTTTAAGATCGGCTGCGACAAAGGTTTTCTGCTTCGCGTCAAAGGTCGCCACCAGCGTGCCAGTGCGGGCAATGACCTTGGCTGGACTGAACGTCACCGTGCAATCAGGGGTATCACACATCGGCAGGGACGCCCCGGTGTTGGAATCAGTCCTGACCCAGCTTCGCGCCGCCTGATCGAAAATGAAGTCGGCATTGAACAAATGGCTTTTTTCATCCGACATGCTGCGCGCCGTCGTTTTTCCCTGACAGATGAATTCGCGCGGCGCCGCATAAACGGGGCTGGCGCCGGTCATCGTCAGGATGACAACAGCGCCAACTACCCATGAACCAGACCGTATTCGGCCGATAGTGGCGTGCCTGCTCCATTCTGACACGATAGACCTCCCCTGCAATAGCCTGACAATGGTCCGGTCGAGAAAAACCATCCACGCCATAAGGTCAAGTGACATTGGCAGGCTATCTTGGGTTTAGGGCGTTGCGGCCATGCCGACGGTCAGGGAATCATGATAGTTTATGCCCTTGACCCCGATCTTGCGCATCGCGACCCCCGTCAGGCAGGCATTCATGATCTGATTGGCATTCAGCGCAGTTGCATAGCTGAGGTCGAGATAGGGGGCGACATCAAGCATAGCAAAACCCACGACCTTTGTTTCCGCGCAGATGCGCCGGACAAGCGGCACGGCCTCCCGCATTGTCAGACCATTTGAAGCTGGCCGCCCCGCACCGCTGGCATAAGACGGGTCAAGCGCGCTGATATCAAAGGAAACAAAGACGTTTTGTGGCCCTCCTTCGATTTCATGCAATGTTGTATCGACCACATTCTGCCATCCATTCGTCTCGACCTGTGCCATGGTATGGTAATGGATACCGTGGCTTTTCATCCACTCGAAATCAGACGTAGCCAGACCGGGTCCACGCGTGCCGATCTGGACAACCGACCCGCCTTTTACGCTGCCTTCAGTAACGAGGCGGGACACCGCCTGCTCATCCGAATAAAAATGTGCCTGATCGCGGGCGACATTATTATGTGCATCGATCTGGACCAGGCTGATACTGCCGGCGCCATATTTGTCCGCCATCGCTTCGACCGCCGGGATCAGGGTCGAATGATCCCCCCCGACGATAAAGGGAACAACCTTTGCATCCACCATCTCGCCAACCATTTTGCGAACATGGCTGATGGACAGTTCAACACTCATCCTGTCAACGGCGAAATTGCCGTAGTCAACGATGTTGAGCAAGGTGCCCGGATTGACGCCCGCATAGACGTCATAATCACCCAGACCATACATTGCACGCAGGACAGCCGTTGAATTTTTCGCATCACGCCAGCCACTGCTGAAGTCAATCGGCACACCGACAAAGGCGACATCCACCTTGCCCGCGATCAGGTCCTCCTTACGCAGTGCAAATGGTGCCCCGGCAAAGGTGGGGATACTGTCCGTTTCATACATATAACGCTTGACACTGAACGGGCCGGGCGCACGCTGCGTCGCATCCAGCGCGGGTGGCCGCAGAACCGTCGAGGCATTGAAATCCCCAGCGGTGGTATTCAGTTCAACCGCTGCCATGTCCCCGTCAGGGTCAAGGGCAGATCTGCCTGGTTCGGCTGGTCCTTTTGCAGGCTGGAACTTATCTGCCTCAATCGTGCGCATCATGGCCGACACAGCTTTACGCGCATCATCAGGTGACTTGGCTGCCAGAATGTTCTCGATTTTTTCTGGTGTCAGGTGGAAACGTTCCAGAACCGAGTTATCGGCAATGAACGCTTTCTGTTCTGTTGTCAGCCCGTCGATCGAGGGACTTGTCGCGGCCCACGCGCCAACAGGCCCGGCAAGAGGGGAAAGACCCGCAAGGGTGAGTGCGGCCAAGGCCGCACGGCGACCGGTGCGGTGACACAGGGACGGAAGTTTCATGGTCCGAAAGCTTGCTGGATGTATCACTGCTTCGTCCCCTTGGTCGCGTAATAATTATCCTGCCCATGCTCGGAAGAAAGCGGGCTGAAGTAATTGGCCTGGGTAATGCCCTTCTTATGCATCGCAAGCCCTGTCAGGCAGCTGAACATGATCGTGTTGGCATTCAACGCACTGCGATAGGTCGGGTCGAGCGAAGGGGCGAGTTCCACAACGTCGAACCCAACGACATTGGCTTCCGCGCACAGGCGTCGCATGATGGGAATGGCCTCACGCATGGTCAGACCACCAGCCACGGGGGTGCCCGTTCCGGGTTCGAAGGCGGGATCAAGCACATCCACGTCAAACGAGATCCACAGGTATTTCGTGTTCTTTTTCGCTTCCTGAATGGCGCGTTCCATCACGGCCGTCCAGCCATGTTTCTCGACTTCCGCCATCGTATGGTAACGCATGCCGATCAGGCGTTCCCACTCGTAATAATCCTTTGAATAATGGGCCTTGATGCCAACCTGGATATAATTTTCCGGACGGATGTGCCCTTCCTTCATGGCGCGATAGATGGGCTGACCATGATCAAGCAGGTGAATACGCCCACGCCCCGTATCAAGATGGGAGTCAAAGTGGATGACACCGACCTGTCCCTTGCCATACACATCGGCCATGGCGGCAACATCCGGATATTCCAGACTGTGATCGCCACCGATCACGACGGGAATGGCGCCGGCCTTGGCGACTTCACCAACCATGCGGCGCACTTCCTGCATACTGCGTTCCGTACTGTTCTGGTCAATGGCGGCGTTACCGTAATCCACGATTTTCAGTTCTTCGCTGGGCGAAATCATGCTGCTGACTTCCGTGCCACCAGTCCCGTCGCGCATGACGCGCATCGCGTTGGGTCCGTGACGGGCATCACGCCAGCCGGACCCCATATCCAGGGGGGCGCCCAGGATGGCAACATCGACCTTCCCGGCCTTCAGGTCTTCCGGGGTAAGGGCAATCTGGGAACCGGCGAAGGTCGGCAGTCCTGATCCATAACTACGGACATAACGGGATGTATCGATCAGTCCCGGCTTGCGGGGGGGATCAAGCTCCGCGGGGCGACGTAGATGCCAGTCATTGAATCTGGGTGATTTCGTATCAAGCGGGATGGTTTCCACATCAACGCCCTTGTGAAACTGCACCTGATCGTAGACCGTCATCACGGTATCGACATACTGCGCCAGTTCCTGCTGCGAGGATGTCTCGTTGATCTGCTTGAAAAGCTGCTTTGACGAAAGAACGGCCGCGCTCTTGCCGCTTTTGATGAAATCAATTTTCTCGGCAGGCAGGCCCTTGAGGCGTTCCATGACATCGGCCGGAATGTCCAGAGGCTCCGTCTTCATGATACCCGGCGTGTAAGCATCAATGTATTTGGGGATTTCGCCTGGCTTGGTTGGGGGCACCTTCGGAAAAGAAGGCGTATCACCAGTCGGTGCGGCAACAGCATGGCCACCTGCCAGAAGTGGCAGCATCAGCGATGCAGCAGCCATGAGCGCAAGACGTGTTCTCATTTAAAGCCCCAGTCGAAAAGATCGCGACATATACCGCCGCAGCCTTAGTAAAGACCCCGGAAACAGACATTACAATGGCATACGAAATCGAAACGAACATAGGGCGTTTGACGTAGAAAAAGAAGGTGGCGCGTCCTGAAAAAAATTGATGTCATGATATTGGCTACCCATGGTGTCCATAACGTTTCCTCAAGGCTACGAAACCTTCTTTCCCATGGTGGATACTGACGATACGTGATACCCAGACTGACATTGCGCCCATGCATCCCGGTCCTTTGCTCCTTAAAATACTATACAGGCCAGCCAGATGCGGCGTGACGTACCCATTCGACAGTCATAATAACCACTGATAATATTTAGAGACAGTCTACGGATGACAAACAGATCAGACAAGACGGCCCCCTCATTCGTCTGCCTTGCCACGAACACCCTGAATGATGCATCCCGACGACGTTTCCTGATTGGCGGGGGACTGCTGCTGGCATTCGCAGCCGTTCCGAAGGGCCGTGGCGCAGCAGCTGATACCAAAACCCCGGGACCGGATAATGAACCCTATGTCGCGCTTGGCGGTTTCGTTCGTATCTGTGCTGATAACCAGATATCCCTGATCGTTCCCAATATCGAAATGGGACAGGGAATATACACGGCGGAAGCGATGCTGATTGCCGAAGAACTTGAAGTGGCCCCCGGGAAAGTCCATGTCCTGACCGCCCTGCCCCAGGAAACATCTGATATTTCGCCTGACCTGCTCAAATCCCTCTCCACCGGTGGTTCGCGCTCCATCCGCAAGGGCTGGCTGCCGCTACGTCAGGCAGGGGCAGCCGCGCGGTTGATGCTTCTGGCCGCTGCCGCTAACAGGTGGGGGATCAGCATGGCGGATGTCATGGCGGAAAACGGTATTGTCCGCGATACGGCGGGACGCCATCAGGCAACATATGGTGATCTTGTTACCGACGCCGTAAAGCAGCCCGTCCCCAATCCTGTCCCCCTCAAGGAACCGGGACGCTGGAAGCTGCTGGGAAAATCCATTCCCCGCGTTGACATTCCCGCCAAGATCACGGGACAGGCTGTTTTCGGGATTGATGTCCGTGTTCCCAAGATGGCGTTTGGCGCCGTAATGGCCTGTCCGGTTCTGGGTGGAACGGTCCGGTCAGTAGATGCGCGCAAGGCACGGGCCATGCCCGGCGTGCGCGATGTCGTCAATATCGGTTCGGCCGTCGCGGTCACCGCGACAAGCTACTGGACTGCCCGCAAGGGGCTGGCCGCCCTCGGGATTGTCTGGAACGATGGTGCGAACGCATCCCTGTCCACGGATCAGGTGCGGCAGACCCTGCATGATGCAGCTACCCATGGCGCACCGGTTATGGCGCATGATGATAAGGGAATGGATACAGCCCTTGCAGAGGGGAAAAAAGTCGAACGTACTTATGACCTGCCCTTCCTGGCGCATGCCACCATGGAACCGATCAATACCACAATCCATGTTCGCCCCGATGGCTGTGATGTCTGGGTCGGTACACAGGTGCCCACCCGCGGGCAGGACGCCATTGCCAGAATTACAAAACTGCCCCGCGAGAAGGTTTACATCCACAATTACATGATCGGCGGTAGCTTTGGACGCAGACTGGCGGTTGATTCACTGGAACAGGCCGCGAGCTTTGCGTGCCAGCTTTCCTATCCGGTCAAATTCATATGGACCCGGGAAGAAGATATCCGGCATGACCTGTTCCGGCCCGCATACCATGACCGGATGACCGCCACACTGGGTGATGACGGCCTGCCGGTCGCATGGATGCATCATGTCACTGGCCCATCTGTGGTTGACAGATTTTCCCCCGGTGGGCTGCCACAGGGCACGCTGGACCGGGATGCCGTGGCCGGTGCTGTTGATACGCCATACACCCTGTCCCACATGCGCGTGATGTGGACACGGGCGGATACACCGGTTCCGGTCAGTTGGTGGCGAGGCGTCGGACCCGCGCATAATGCCTATGTCGTTGAAAGCTTCATGGATGAGCTGGCGGCTGAAGCCCGCATGGACCCAATTGAATACAGACGGCGTCTTCTGTCGCAAAATCCCCGATCGCTGGCCGTTCTTGATCTTGTTGCAAGGCAAAGCCTGTGGGGACAGCCGCTGCCACCGGGTTCGGGGCGCGGAGTATCATTGCACAATGCCTTTGGTTCGCATTGCGCCGTCGTCGTGGAAGTTTCGGTCCTGCCGACGACAGCAATACAGATCGTACGCGTCACAGCCGTGGTGGATTGTGGAATGGCGATCAATCCCGATTCCCTGATCGCCCAGATGGAAGGCGGCCTGCTATTCGGTTTTTCAGCTGCATTATATGGTGAAATCACAATCAGGAACGGGTGCGTGGAACAAAGCAATTTTCATAATTACCAGCTTATGAGAATTAATGAGATTCCACGCATCGACGTACATATCATCAACAGTGGCGCTGAACCGGGCGGCATAGGTGAAGTGGGAACGGTTTCGGCATTTCCAGCTCTTGGCAACGCCCTGTTTGCCGCCACGGGGAAACGCTTTCGCAGATATCCTTTCCGTATTTCCGGTGACGCGGATACTTCTGACCCGACCTGAAAAATGACGCCCTGCCGCGAAACCTGCTTCAGGATGGCCCGCTTCACATCACTTCCAACGCGGCCTTCAGTGCTGTTTCGAGACTTCGCCTGCATCGCGGTCGGGCGATCGGTTCCAGTGCAAGGGCGGCAAAACCCGTTACCTGCGCCACCGCAAAACTGACACCGTAAAGATTACGTCGAAGCGGCACCCCGGGAATGGCACGCGGATAACCCGCAGTGCTAATCACGCATGCCCCGTCCTGCTGCATGATCCGGTAGTGCGTGCGCGGAATATCCCAATCGAGGGTAACCCCGATCACGTCTTTTATCATTCCCGGGTAACACGGCCTGCCACCTGTATCCCGCGCGGCGATTACGCTCACGCCATGGTTGACTGCCATCCCGATGGCCTGACTTAATAGGGGCATATGGGCCGGATTGGTCGAACCAAGACTGAGATTGATCAGATCGACTTCCTGCCGCACTGCCCAATGGATGGCCGTAACCAGCGCAGCCCCACTGGTACGCAGCACGGAACCGAAAACCCTTACGGGCAGACAGACGGCATCGGGCGCTTTTTCCTGAATTGCCGCGATAACGGCCGTACCATGACCAAGCTGATCACAGGTGGCTTCCAGACCTGTATCCAGCCGCCCATCCGTCCCGATCATGATGCCGGGTGCAAGTCGGGTTGCGTCAATATGCGGATGAATAGCCTGCACGCCACTATCAATTACCGCAATCCGCACGCCAGCGCCTGTCATACCGGGGAAAAGCGGTGGCAGGGCGATCGGACGACCGAATGACGGATCACTGGCATCAAGCATGCGCGTGCAGGGCGGGACGTTCTACATCGACGTGCCCCTCTCTCAGGGTGACAACCATATCGGCCATCGCGGCCAGTGCCGGTTTATGTGTTATGACAATGAGTGTCGTCCCAGGAAATGCCGCACGCAGTCCTTTGGCCACCAGTTGCTCGGTCTCCCCATCAAGTGCTGCGGTCGGTTCATCAAGAATCAGCACGCTGGGATGGCGCAGCAACGCGCGCGCCAGGGCAACCCTGTGTCGCTCCCCTGCCGAGAGCGCCAGCCCACGCTCCCCCACCTGGGTCCGTAAGCCATGGGGCAGCCGTGCGACCAGATGTTCCAGTCCGGCAAGACGCACCACCCGTGCCACATCAGCCTCGCTTGCCGCAGGAAACGCAAACGTAATGTTTGCAAGAATCGTATCATTGAACAAATGCGGGGACTGATCCACAAGCAGTATTTCACGGTGCACATCGGACAGCTTCACATCACGTATATCGATGCCATCAACCGTAATCCGTCCACTGTCGGGATCAAGATTACGGACAATCAGATCCGCAAGGGTCGATTTACCAGCCCCACTGGGACCAAGCACGGCACAGAAGGCACCCTGTGGAACCAGCAGATTGACGCGTTTCAGCACCTCACGCGTTTCATGGCGCAACGATACATCCGTGACACGCAGTTCCCGCGCCACCCGTGTCAATGCGACAGGATCAGGCGAGTCAACGACATCAGCCCGCATTTCAAACAGTTCAAGAATACGTGCAAGGGACACCCGGGCAGAACTCAATCCTGACACAAGCCCCATCAGCGTCTGAACAGGTCCGAACAGACGCATCTGATAGGTCATGAAAGCAACGAGTGTTCCCACCGTCATCTTGCCCATAATGATCTGCGCGCCGCCATAAATCACCACGCCAGAGGTCGTCGCGGTCAATAATGTGCCGGGAACCGCTCCGGCCATGAATGACGCCACCTGCATTCGCATCATGACGGAGACAAACGCCGTATTGCATTTATGAAAACGGGAGACTTCCTGTTCCCCTGCATTGAGGGAGGTAATCACCCGCATGCCCATCAGGCTGTCGACCAGCATGCAGCCCAGATCGGCCCCACGCGCCCGCATCTGACGGGTCAGCGCCGTAATGCGCCGCTGATAATAAAGAAAAAGCAGCACGCAACCGGGAATGACCACCACACTGATCACGAACAGCTTCCAGTCCAGCCACAGCATGATGCCGACGCATCCTGTCAGCATCATCATATTACTGATTACCGACAGCAGGGTATCCGCAGTCACACGCTGGATGTCGCTTACGTCACTATTGATCCGCGACATCAGATCCCCCAGCCGGAAGCGGCTGTAGAAACGTGGCGACAGGGTTTGCAGATGGCGCAGCAACGCCGCCCGTATGTCAAACAGCATCGCAGCGGAAGTGGCTACATAACGATAACTGGCAATGATATTAAGAGCATAATTCGCCACTGCCACCACCACCATGAGTACGGCGATCCGGACCAGTGCCGTCATATCCCGTGGCAGCAAGGCCTGATCGATCATCAGCTTGGACAACCACGGCTGGGCCAGTCCCAGACATGTGGCCATGAGGCTGACCACAACGACAAACAGCAGCGAATACACATATGGCCGCAGAAATGGCAGCAATAGACGATAGCTGCGCCATTGCGCCACGGGTGATGGCCGCGTCACGCGGGAACCATTCGCGGCACCAGACGCAGCCCATGCAGTTCATAACGCGGTTGGGGCAGGCCCGCGAGCTGTCCGGAACACCATTCAAAACCCGTAGCAAGGGCCGAAATCTGCGTGCGCCACCAGGGGCTGTTCCCACCCATACTGTAAAATTGCGCGCAAAACCGCAGATGACGCCGCATTGATGCCAGCAACATCGAACGATAATGCATGAGCAATGTCTCCATGGCATGAGGATCGTCAGGATATTCCATAATCGCCGTAATGACTGCGGCGGCAAGAATGGCTTCACGCGCGGCCTGCGCCGTGCCGTCACCACACAGGGGATCAAAAGCAATCGCTTCATTGCCACAGGCAAGCCAACCGGGGGCAGCAAGACATTCAAGCAACCGTGGCGCGGTCTCAAATGGTCCCTGGGGCTGTCCGGTCACTACCACCCGGGGGGCGAGATGGCGACTCATCTGGCATAAATCATCCAGTGGCGCCCCCACACCGAGTAACCACCCCTGCCCCGGTGCGGTTGACAGCATGAAAAGCCAGCCATGATCGAGCGCTTCGATCCAGCATGCATCTTCGTCTTCAGGATGGAGAAGTGTGACCGAAGCAGCTGTCGCTGGCCGACTGCCGAAACGACGAAGACGGGACTTCGGAAATGGCCCGATGCCATGCACAATAAACAAAGGCGCCCCGATCATATCCGCTTCTTGCCGTCCTGGCTGATGGAACAGGGCATTAAGCGCCCCGGGGGCAAACGCGGCACCACGGTGCGGCACCACAACTGGTTCCTGACCGCCCCATGCAACGATACGCCGGGTCACGGGCATATAGCGCGACTGTTGCAATGATTTACCCATACAGTCACGCAGCAATACCTGCGCGGTTTCACCAAGCAGCACGGCAGGCCCGGTAGAAGTCACCGCGCCCGCGCATTTAGTCATAATCCCATTTTGGGTCAGCAACCGGGCGCAACACCGTGCCGCCATGCCCGAACCCCGAATGGTAACATGAGCAGGCATTCGCGACAGCGGGGGGACGACCATACGGTTACTCCTCTGATTCAGATACCATACATCACGGTATCTGTTCATCATATCATTGTTTTAATGTAATGATACCCGACATGGTAATGTCGTTTCCCAGCACCCAGTCAGTTTCATATTTCAATGATTTTGCATCGTAAACCGCGACGTCAAAACCCGCTCCGTAAATATAAAGCTTTTTTCCGTCTTCCGACATGCCAAAATAGAAACGGCGGCGGCAGGGGAACTCCGCCTTGTTCATGGCAATGTTGGCGTTAAGGTCAAAATGCCAGAATTCACAGCGCTGATTCCCATATTCCCCATTAATCACCACGGTATAACCATCCCTGCCATCTGGTGTAACCTGCAGGCGATCAACAGCTTTGGGTGCAGGTCCCACGGGATGGAATGAAAAATTACGCGTTACAAGATCGAAATGGGCGATCCCGAAGACCTTGTTATGGATATAGGGGTCTTCCGCCTGAAACAGGGAGACGTAATGTCTGGGGTCACGCAGCGTTTCAAGGGCGCTTCCCATGCTGATGTCCTGTTTCCAGGGCAGATCGGGTTTCGCCAGGTCAATGCGCTGGATAACCTTGAAATCTGTGGTGCTGATAACCCGTAACTTCTTGTCAAAAACGTAGAGTATTTTTTCATCCGGTGAAATTGCCAGCGCCCCGCGGCTATTTTCGGAAATATCTTCATCCGCCATATCCACCGCGCGGATGATTTTCCGGGCATTCATATCGATCTGGAAATACTGTGGCCTGCTGAAACGATAGCGGTCGATTTCCTTGTCCATTCGCCAGCCTGTGGCATAAAAATAATGACCACTCGCATCCGGTATGCCACCGGAGAACCGATATTTCGTGACCGGGGTATTAAGGCTGAACCGTGTCAGTACCTTGTGACTTGTCGCATCCAGCACTTCAATACCGGATGTCGTGAGCGTGCGCACATAGATCCTGCTGCGATTTGCTGAAAGCTGGATACTCGCGGGAAGCCCGGTTTCTAGTGTTACTTTCTGGACAACCGTGCCATTTATGTCATTGATAAACTGAAGCTGATCAGGATAACCGCCAAGTACCACTGTCCCAGCGCAGGCTGAGGAGACAAATGCAAACGCTGAGGCAAACAGTGCAAGGGCGGGACGAAGCATATTCATGATACATGCTCTTCCTCGAAGCGGGGACCATGCCCCGGAAACATGCCGGGAACGGCCTGAAAATAACATTGAATGAAAGGACGCGACGATCAGGGAAAAACAATGTCCAGATTACGCCAGTCCTTGGTAGCCGATGCACAGTTGCTGGCCCAGTCGGGCGAATAATTGACGTGATCTGCTACCTGCACCGGCCAGAAACAGGTAACATAACAATCATAAATATCGCGTTCGACGGGTTGGCACAGACCTGCCGTACCACCCCCTGCATCAACTTCCCATCCCGGTGAAAAGGCAAGGGTACATCCCATCGGGACATGAGGACGGGGCGGCGTATGTTGGAGCGCGACAAAATCCTCGTCGGTAGAGGACGTAAGGTCGTCAATACGCCGGGCCTTCTGATTAACCGGTTTCAGATGCTTCATGACAGACCCTTCCGCACGGCAAAACGATCAAGGAATTCAGGATTTTTCACAGCGAGGACGCCATAGATCCGAAGACATGTATCCGTCCATTCGCGAATCCAGTCACAATAATGCAGGTTTGCGTGGCCTGTATCACCATAACGGACGAATGCCTCGTGATGGCAACCACCAGCACATAATGGACGTGCCCAGCAAGACTGGCAGTCATATTTGGTGCCGACGTGCCCCCGCGCCAGAAAATCCACACGTCTGGCTGCGTCAATACCATTTCTGACATTGCCCAGTGTATGCGTGTCGGCATCCGTGAAACGATGACAGGGCGAAAGATCACCCGATGCGCTGACACCCAATAGCCCCAGGCCCGCGCCACAGGGGTGTGATTTGTTCACGCCCCGGAACAGTTCGCCTATTGTTTCCGAAACATTCGAAAAACCGTGTGTTTTTCCCTGCAATGCGTCTTCCAGCCATTCATTGGCCAGTTCATTGAACGCCCGCAGTACTTCGTCCATATCGACTGCGTTAATGGCGTAGTCCTGTTTCCCGGAATTGGTGACAGGCGCAAACCCGACTTCATGGAAACCCAGTTCGTCTTTCAGATGATGGTATATGCGCCTGACATCGGTCACGCCGTCACTCAGTGTCACACGGGCGGTTATGGCACGGGTCCTGTGGGCTGCTATCAGCTTGCGCAAGCGTGGTTCAATAACATCGTACGACCCCTTGCCATTTTTGTAAACGCGGTGTCGGTCCTGCAGGTCGGGGGGACCATCCATGCTGACGGTCACACCAATTTCGTGTTCAGACAGGAAGGCAATAATCTCATCAGTCAGCAAGGTTGCGTTTGTGGTCAGACTGAAGGTAATCGCCTTACCATGCGCCGCCGCCTGTTCACTGGCATGGAACACGACATCACGCAGCAGGCGAAAATTCATAAGGGTTTCACCACCAAAGAAGGTGATGTGAACCGCCTTGCGCCCCGGCGATTGCGCCAGAAGGAAATCCACCGACATTTTTGCCGTTTCCAGCGTCATGAATTTCTGCTTGCCGTGTGGGGTCGCGATCTTGTCGGAACCAAATTCGTAACAGTAAGTACACGCAAGATTACATTGATTGGTAATATTGAGAACCAGTGCCTGTAACGGAAAATCGGCGGGTGGCGAAACAGGCCCAGACGCCGCCATGTCCCTCTGATCCGTAACAATTCCCTGCACCGCAAGCAGTTCACGGATGAGGTCCATGGCATCCTCATGAGAATAGCCATTTTCCATCAGGGCCGCCACCAGTTGATGATGTTCCAGCGCGCCATCATCCAGCCGTCTGATTACCGCATATGCACCTTCATCAAGCATGAAAATGGCGCCAGCCGCGACAAGATAGACAAAGTTCTGGCCAGCAGCATCGAACTCATGCAGTTCACCAGTCCTGTAGCGTACGGCCGGTGCGCGAGGGGCTGCTTCCACTATAGCGTTCATTTTGAAACCTCCGGCTGATCCCAACGCTTGTACGTAGGCACCGTCGTGACGAGATAGGCCCGAGCTGTCAGTGGTTTGCCTTGCGCGTCCTTTTCTGTTTTCGAATTCGCGACAACCCAGACTTCCCCATAATTATTGCGCATGAAGCGTCGCTGCGGATCCGGTCCTTCCACATTTGGGGTAAAGAAGCCGGTAGCAGGGTCAAGTTTGCCAACAAACCTGATGTCATCATCATATGTGACGGTTGGCATCTCCGCCAGCGACCAGTCTGCATCTACGACATGAACAGGAAAATCGTCTGACGTATCTGGCTTGCCATCCGGACCATTCGACCATCCGATCGCGGAAAACTGCTGGTATCCCTTACCATATTTAATACCACCCAGACGGGCCAACCCGGTTTCAGGCGATACTTTGATATAATCGATCCCTGAATAGACCGGCACGGCCTTCTGCAAAACTGCGCCACGCACGGAAACATCACGCATGCCAGCCACGGCATCCCTGGCGACATCAACCACAGCCACCACTTCCGTGGGTGATGCGGATACAATCCTGCGGACGCTTACCCCGCCACCAAAATCAATATCCCGCGGCTGGAGGTCGGTTGGCAGATCCGCGCCATAAAGATGCAGTTCCTTTTCCTGTGTACCGGTCCTGAGCGCATCGGGGGACGCCATGACAAGAACGGGCGCTTTCGTTTCACGCGCCAGCGTGACGTCAAGACCAAACTCATGATAGTCACCCCAGTACCAACGTCCCTGCCCTGCCGTCTGGTCCGGTGCGAACCACATCGCCTCACGCATCATGCCTGTCGGATCATCCGGATGGCCAGGCTGTGTCGCCCCCTGCCCCTGTGACGTGCCCCGCCATGAATAGCCCGCATAGACGAGCGCAACACCCGTCCGGGTATAGGTATGGTTGTCATCAAGCGCACGCAGGGTTGTCGTGGTCATGAATTCATCCGATCCGGGCGCTTTGGGTGTGATGGTCATTTCACCCACAAAACGTCCATGGCCACTCATGCTGCCGGCCACCAGCCATTTTCCGCCCAGATCTGGCGGCCGGATACGTGGCCGCCACGCCGCCCATTCCGCCGTGTTGACAGGTGCATTTTTGCTCAGCCAGTCAAGTGCTGCCTGCCCCTGAAGCACGGGTTTCGGAACATTGTCCGGTTCTGCCTCGCCTTCTTCGTTGGCGTGATCCTTGATCGGGGTCTCATATATCCGCTGTGCCGTTGAATACATGGCCTTGTGCAGGTTTTCCACCAGCGCCCATTCACGGTGGCTACGACGCGACGACATCGGCTGTGCGAAGGCATGACAACTGGCGCATGTCTGGCGCATCGTATTATTGGGAATAATTGTTTCATCCACGGCGCGATGCTCGGCAAAATACATCACCGGCTTCGCTTCTTCGGGCGCAAGACCGTGATAGGTCGAAAGGTATTTGACTATTGCGCGCGCATCATCCGGCGTGATGGACAGACCATTGAGCTTCACCATACGCTTGATCGTCTGGGACCAACCCTCGGGTGTCGTACGGGTCCACGAAATACGGGAAAGATTTCCCTTGCCATCTGGCGTATGACACGCGCCACATTTCTGCGTGGTCAGGAGATCGGTTACGGGAATTCCAGTTTCGGTCTCGACCCAGTCTGCCGGATCCTTGCCAACTCCCGCCTTATCCTGTGCATGCGCGGCCGTTATCGAAGTGGCGCACAGACAGGTCAGTAATATCATGCCAAGCGGCATCCGCGACGACGGACGTCCGCGTTTGAAACGTAAGGGCGCAGAATCCGGCTTCTGATCACCGACGGTAGCGGACAAGGTGCTCATATGCGGCGGACCCTCCTGTTAGATCGGTCAGACGGCCGCTCCGCCAAGCGATCGTTGCTGTACAGCTTTCTGGACATTTCATAATATCCAGCCCGGAATATTTCGATTTGGGGATTGTGTCATGCCAGCCGGTTTCCTGCTGGCATCCGCACGGTGTATTCTGTCATTTCCCACGCCAGAAAATGACAGAATACATGACGTCACCGGTTATTCCCGTGTTGCCTGAACTGCGCGGCACCATGTCCGCGTGGGACGAAAACACATGACCGCTGCAATCCGACCTTAGAAATGCACGCGACCTTCCAGTCCGAATGTACGTGGCGTCAGAACACTATAGGCATAATAACGTTCAGTCACGCCATCACGCGACCGGATGGAACTGGAATCATTACTGACGGCGGTAACGGCGTACTGATTTGTCAGGTTATTGACGAACAGATCCAGGCTCCACTGCTTGGTGTTATAGGTCAGCGCCGCGCGATGCGTCACGTAACTGGGCATCCGGTAGCCATATCCCTCAAGCCCGACGCGGGAATAGATGCTGCCCACATACGTGGTCGCCCAGTTAAGCTGCAGGCTGCGCCCGTTGTCGAGCGGTATCGTATAGTTAGCAATGATACTGCCGGAATTCTTGGTTGAACCAGGCAGACGATCGCCAGGACGCCCCGGATAGGAACCCAGCACGTTACTGACCAGATCCGGCGAGTATTTCGTCAGATGTGCATCCGTATAGGCATATGTGGCCGAGACAGTGAAGTTGGGTGTTACCCTTACATTGACAGAAGCATCGAACCCGCGGGAAACAGCGGCCGCTCCATTCTTGGTGATACCCACATTACCGTATTTCGTCTGACCGGGTATCTGTACGTTGGTCCAGTCGATGTTATAACCGGCAAGGGTGAATACTAGACGCCGATGAAAGAAGTTGCCGCGTACGCCCAGTTCCACGTTGCGGGTTTTATCAGGCTCGTAAAACATTTCGTTCGGTAGGGCGCAGGCATGCTGCGTATTCGGGTTCATGGGCATCTGACAGGGGGCCACCCTGTTCGCCCCACCAACACGATAACCGGTGCTGTAGGTAAAATACGCCATGATGTTCGGGTTGAAACGATAGGAAACGTTGGCTTTCCATATCGTGCCGTTCGCCCCTGTCGTGCCATGATTCATGGAATAATTGACACCGGGATAGGTCTGGAAAAGTGGCAGGGCCGTACCACCCGTCACCAGGGCGTCGTAGTCGAAGTAACGGAAGCCACCCGTAATCTGGAGTCCCTTGATGATGTGATAGGTCAGTTCACCATAGACGGCACGTTCCTGGGTCTTGTTATGAACGATCGAAGCATATTCAAGATTGTCCGGCCGATCGATACCCGCCCACTGCGCATAGCCCGGGGTATATTCATGACGGTCATAATCACTCTTAAGATCGTTATAGAAGCCACCGAGAACCCAGCTTACCGGCCCCTTGTGGGTGGAAACCAGACGTAGTTCTTCATTGAACTGCGTATATTTGTAGTGGTTTTTCGCATAGGACGAAAATTTGGGATATTCCTGATATCCGTAATCGAGATCGATCAGCAGATCGGTATTATCTTCGGTATAATCAACAGTCTGGTGCGTATATGCCGCTGTGTGGACCAGCTGCGCGAAGTGGAACAGATTGAAAAAGAATTCGCCGCTGAACAGGTCGGTCGTACGATCCGAAGGTTCGGCATAACGCCACGGGGATTCGTACTCGCTGGTCCCCATGACACCCGCACCGTTGGCCTGCCGGCCACCGGTCTTTGTTTCCTGATGCATGTATGTCAGATAGGCTTTGATATTCGGATTGACCTGTACCAGCAACTGGTTACGGGTCGTGAATGTATGATCGTAGTTGAGGTCCCTGCGCCTGTTATAGTTCTCAGCCTGCTGGCCGGGTGTACCAAACGTCCCCGTACCGGCCTGCGGACTGGATACACCGGGATTCTTCAGCGTATAATTGTAGTCCATGAAGCCGGGATCATTGTAATAACCAAGGACCGTGCGGAACGCCACGTGATCCTTTATGATCGGTATGTTAAAGGTTCCCGTTACTTCGCCGCCCGGTGAGTCGCTGTGACTTTCCCCGAATACCTTGCTGGTCATGTCAGCGGACCATTTATTGAGATCGGGACGATGCGGCATGTAACGCACTGCGCCCGCCAGCGTGCCAAGACCGTACAGAGTACCCTGCGGCCCCTGCAGAACTTCAAGCTGATCGATATCGATCATCTTGAAATCGGCATAAAGCGGCACTTCCCCAAGATAGACACCAACGGAGTTGTTGGTATTGGTCCCGAAGGTCGACGTGCTGGCCGATGACAGGCCGCGCATGATGATGTTGCCGGAACTGCCGGGTCCTGTATCCGTGATGGTCAGACCGGGCACGAAGGAACTCAGGTCACGAATGTCATTGATGCGCTCTTTCTGCATCAACTTCTTGTCCACGACAGAGATGTTGATCGCCGAATCCTCAAGCTTCGTGCGACGCCGTGAGGCGGTGACAAAAAGTTGCTCCCCGCCGCCGGACGCCTTCGCTGTCGGCTCTGCGGCTGAAACCGTCGTGGTGGACTGTTGTGTTGTGCCAGACGGTTTCGGGGGCGCACTGGCGGTCGTGGCACCTGCCTTTCCCGTTGCGGACTGCCCGGCCTTTGTGGACTTGGTCGCTGTATCCGCGGCGGAAGCCGACACGACAAGCCCCATCGGTGCGCAACTGATGAACATGGTAGCACAAAGTAGCCACGTCTTCTTTGTGGAAAGGCCCTTCATCATTCTCCCCCTACAATCCCATGTGCCCAGCCCTGGCCTGCATTTCCCCTTCGAAACAAAGGGTCGCTTTCACACTGACCTGCTATTTCTGATAATCTGGAGATGTCGTTTCGATATAGATATGGGTTATTTGACGTAAACCTTGGTTGCCTGACCGATTCGTACTATAGTTTACATCTGGCTGAACGCATCGGGGTGGGGATGGCAATAAATGCAACCGCGTCCATATTATTATTTTATAACAACGAAGTCAGGATGCTCCATCGCATGAAAGGTATCTGATGGTGGCGGATCCCACCAATGAACCCCTCCCCCTGGAACGACGGACCTACAACCAGTGGGTCAATACCCAGACGCTGGAGGATTACGCGCTGCGCTATACGGCGCAACGTGGACGACGTTGGAGCGACTGGCGGATCGCAAATACGGCGCTGGGCGCCGCAAGCTTCCTTGCGTGCGAGGCGATTGGCGGCACGATCACCCTGCAGTTCGGTTTTTACAACGCCATGCTGGCCATTGCCGCTGGCATGGTAATTTTTCTGGTGGTTGGCGCGCCCATTGCAATCTGTGCGGCGCGTGAGGGACTGGATATCGACCTGCTGACGCGGGGCGCGGGATTTGGTTATCTGGGATCCACGGTAACGTCACTTATCTACGCCAGTTTCACCTTCCTGCTTTTCGCGGTGGAGGCCAGCATCATGGCGCTGGCCATAACGCTTGCGACCAGTCTGCCCATAGCCCTGTCCTATGTCATTAGTGCGCTTGGTGTCCTGCCGGTTGCCTTGCATGGCATGAAGGCTATTACCCGCATGCAGATCGCGACCCAGCCCATATGGCTTTTTTTACAATTCGGTCCTCTGGTCTATCTGTTCTTTCACTGGAACGCGGCCGTTGCAATCTGGACCGGGCCGGATGGCACGGGACATGCCACGCAAGGCAACCTCATTTTCTTCGGGCTGGCCCTTTCCACCATTTTGTCCCTGCTGCCCCAGATCGGGGAACAGGCTGATTACCTCCGCTTCCTGCGCAAAGCACGCAACCGTACCGACATGCGCTGGTGGGCGGCCGTGCTGGTGGGCGGCCCCGGATGGGGAATTATCGGCGGACTGAAACTGGCTGCCGGATCGTTCCTGGTCATGTTTACGCTGACTGAAGTCACCAGCGTAGCCCAGGCGGACAGTCCCCCAATCATGTACACGGTCCTGTTTCAGGAGATTACCGGATCATCGGGAGTGGCATTGGCCCTCATGCTCATATTCGTCGTGATCTGCCAGATGAAAATCAATGTGACCAATGTCTATGCCGGGTCGCTGGCATGGTCGAATTTCTTTGCGCGCCTGACCCATGCCCATCCCGGACGCGTGGTCTGGCTTGTCTTCAATGCCCTGCTGGCCCTGCTTATCATGGAAACAGGTGTCATCGGGGCCACGGCGACATTGCTGGCACTTTACGCCAATCTAGCCGCAGGCTGGATTGGCGCCCTTTCTGGCGATCTCATGATCTCCAAACCCCTTGGCCTGAGTCCGAAACAGGTCGAATTCCGACGCGCCTACCTCTATGATGTCAATCCCGTCGGGGTCGGCGCGATGGCCCTGTCCTTTTTCGCGGCCTCCGTGGCGCTGACCGATCTTGCCGGGGCGACCATGCAGGCATTCGCCCCCGTGCTCGGCCTGGTTGTTGCCTTTGTCAGCGCGCCCATTCTTGCCTGGATTACACGGGGCCGTTTCTATATCGCCCGGACGTCGGCCACCTTCAGGACCAGCCTGCGCTGCACGGCCTGCGATATCGTGTATGAAGCGCCAGACATGGTGGCCTGCCCATTTCATCGTGGGCCGGTCTGTTCACTGTGCTGCACGCTCGAAAACCGCTGTCATGACCAATGCAAGGAAAACAGTGATTTCATCCAGCAGGCACGCAATCTCCTGCGCAGGATCTCGCCCCGGGGCATTGAACGTTACATAGACGGCAGCGTCGCGCATTTCCTGGTCATCATGCTGGCCTTCAGCGTGACCCTGGCTGTCGTGTTCTACTGGATAACCTTCGGCGAGCCGATGGCTGAAGCCCTGCGCCGTGATCTTGTCGATATTTTCGTAACACTGGAGGTACTGGCCGGGATCGTGGCATGGCTGTTTGTGCTGGCGCATGACAGCCGGTGCGCAGCCGAACGCGAAACCCGGCAGCAGACCGCCATGCTGCGCCAGGAAGTCGCAGCCCATATCGAAACCGATGCGGCGCTGCAAAAAGCGCGGGACGCGGCGGAATCGGCCAATGTGGCGAAAACGCGCTATCTCGTGGCCGTCAGTCACGAGATCCGTTCCCCCCTCAATGCAATCTATGGCTATGCCCAGCTTCTTGAACGGGGCAATAGCATCGATCCGACCGAGGCTGGCAGTGTGATCCGCCAGTCCGCCGAACATCTGACCAATCTGGTGGAAGGGCTTCTGGAAATCTCACGCGTTGAAAGTGGCGTGGTCGAACTTCGGTCGGATATCGTCCCCATCGAATCACTGCTCCATCATCTTGTCACGATGTTCAGAATGCAGGCGGCGGCCAAGGGAATCACGCTTGGCCTTGTCATTCATGACCGTCTTCCGCATCACGTGAAAACGGATGAAAAGCGGTTTCGCCAGATCCTGATCAACCTTATTTCCAATGCCGTGAAATATACGGGCCGTGGCGGCGCGGTCGTTTCCGTCTGGTATCGCAGTGAAGTCGTACGTATCGAGGTAAGCGACACCGGCCCCGGTATCGCTGCCACGGATCTGAAGCGGATATTCGAACCCTTCGAACGCGGAACCGGCGCGGAAGTCCAGCGCGAGCCGGGCATAGGGCTGGGCCTGTCCATCACACGTGTCCTGACTCGTATCCTGGGTGGTGATATTACGGCTGAAAGCGTTCCCGGTCAGGGTAGCATGTTCCGTCTGCGCATGATGCTACCAGCCGTTCATAACGCCATACCAGCTACGGCGTACGGCCAGATAACAGGATTTCATGGTCGGGCACGCCATGTGCTGGTAATTGATGACGATACCCTGCAGCGTAATTTTCTTGACGGCCTGCTGACGCCGCTGGGCTTTATCGTTCACAAGGCCAGACATGGGGCTGAGGCGCAGGAACTGGCCATATCCCTTGGGTCCGATCTCGATCTTGCCCTGCTTGACATCCAGTTACCTGGCGAAAGCGGGTGGGATGTGGCGTCGCGTCTCCGGTCGCTGGAAGGGGCGGGGCTGCGAATCGTCATGGTATCAGCCAATGCCGGGGAATTCAGCACCGGAGGGGACGGGCGGGCCGCCCATGATGGATTCGTGACAAAACCGGTGGATGTGGACGCGCTCCTTGCTATGATGGCACGACTGCTGGAACTGGAGTGGATCCATGCGGCAATGCCGGAAAACACGAGCGAACGCCAACCGCGTCCGGATCTGCCAATCCGTGCCCTGTCGCCCTCATTGCTTCATAGCCTGTCCGAACTCCGGCGTGCGGCGAAACTGGGTCATGTACGGGCAGTCGAGACATCGCTGGCCCAACTGGTGCCCATAACGGAGGAAGACCGGCGTTTTCTCACGGTTGTCGGGGTACATCTGGAGACATTCGATCTGAAAAGTATAGTGAAGGTAATTGATGATGCAGCATCCTGACCGACTGATCGAGGCGGGTCCACCATGCGTTCTGGTCGTTGATGATACCCCGCAGTCCTTGCGTTTTGTAATGCGCGCGCTGGAAAGCGCGGGCATGACTGTGCTTATCGCGCCGGACGGTCATGCCGCCCTTGACCTGCTGCACGATGCGGTGCCTGATCTTATCCTGATGGATGCCGTCATGCCGGGGCTTGACGGCTTCGGGACGACGGTGCGAATCAGAAACGACCCGACACTGGGGCATATCCCGGTCATATTCATGACGGGCCTGACAGAAACCACGGATGTCATACGCGGACTTGAGGCCGGTGGCGTGGATTACGTCCACAAGCCCATTGTTGTGGACGAACTGATTGCACGGGTACGGGTTCACCTACGCAATGCCCGCGCCACCCGGGCCAGTCAGATGGCACTGGATTTCGGGCATCGGCCAACCATAGGGACCGATACGGCTGGTATACTGCTGTGGCATACACCGGGGGCGGCGTCCGTCCTGTCGGGTGGCTTTCCTGGATGGAAAGTAGGAGATCCACTACCCGCCCCCCTTCGCACGGCGGTCATGAAACTTGCCGCCCAGCGCCCGCTGGTTACCCGGCAGACGATAGAGGTACCGCAGGGCAATCTGGATTGCGTCATGGGCGGTACCATGAACGACGGATCGATGTGTGTTACGCTCCTGCTGAAACGACCGAAAGAAGAAGAAAGACGCCTGGCTGAAAGCCATGGCCTGACAACCCGTGAAGCGGAGGTCCTGCTATGGATCAGTCGCGGCAAGCCGAACCGTGACGTGAGTGAGATCCTCAAGATCAGTCCCCGTACGGTCAACAAGCATCTTGAGCAGATATTTGCCAAGCTCGGGGTGGAAAACCGTGCTTCTGCAGCCGCTATCGCTGTCACGACACTAAGCGAATAGTCCCATGCATGCATCAACCGGCCTGCGGTATTTGACGTAGTGACACCATAAACTGCAGACAACGATGATATGTCGCAACCAAGTCACGTCCATGGAGAATGTCATCCATTCCGCAATCCGCATATTTCGGAACATGAGACAGTCATGTTCCTGATATCATGACATTCAGGGGCAGTCCTGCCTTTATGCCGGGCCTTTCTTCCGTTACCTGGGACATTCCGTTCATGCCGACATATATCCTGTCCCGCCGCCCCATTTCCCTATGGAACATGCGGGATCGGTGCCCGTGGCCTGATGCCTGTCGGGCAGGATGAGCATGGCAATGGATACGAATGACCGTCGAGTGCCCCCGACCGCGCGACCCGCCATATGGCGTGATGCGCTGCCGTTTCTTGTTTTCCTGCTGATCGGCGGCTGCTGTTTCCTGCTTTACTGGATGGTGGACGGGCGACGGGAAACGATTGACGTAAGCCGTTCGACACAGGATATGCTGTTTGAGGATTATGCCACCCTGTCAGGCCACGAGCCGGATGCGCAGGAAAAGAAAAAGATAGTCGACAGCTATATTTCCGATGAAATCCTGTTTCGCGAATCCCTGCGCCGCCGTCTCTACCTGTCAGATGGAAACATTCGCCAGCGCATGATTGATCAGGCCCGTTTCCTGATTGGCGGTTCGCCCGGCGACCCGACTGAGGCACAGATGCGGGCCTATTACGCAGCCCATGCCGATCTCTATCGGCAGGAACCGGAAATCAGTTTCCAGCATGTCTTTTTCAGAACGATGCCAGCAGATCCCGTCTCCATACTGCTCGCCCTGCGCGAAGGGACAGATGTAAAAGGCGATGATTTCTGGATGGGCCATGAACTTCCATCCTATGGCGCATCGATGATCAGCAGCATGTTCGGGCTTGATTTCCTGCATGCACTGGAAAAAGCGCCGTTAGACAGTTGGTCGGGACCAATCCGGTCAAGTCGTGGTTTCCACTTCGTAAAGGTCACGGCCCGCACGTCCGCCATCCAGATGCCTTATGACAGCGTAAAGCATGAAATCGAAGCCGACATGACATCCGAAATGCGTGATGACGCCATCGCAACCGAGATTACCCGTCTGCGGAGGAGCTATGACGTCATTATTCAGAAATAGGCGCTTCACCGGGCGGATTTCTGCCCTTGCCCTGAACCTTGCATTCGTGGCGGCCGTTCTCCTTACGCTGACAGGCGTGGCAAAGGCGGATGTATTCAACGCAGGGGATTTCAGCTTCACACGTGGCGCTACGGCAGGAACCTATGTCCTGACCGTTGATCTGCCCCGGACCGTAATGACACCCGATCCCCTGACTCTTCCCGCCGGATGTGCGGAAACACAACGGGAAGAAACGGGATCTGGTGGCCGCCTGGGCATCGCCATTTCGCTGCACTGTGACCGACCACTGACAGAAAATGACCGGATCGGCACCCCCTGGCGTCTGGATGGGGCAAGATTCCAGAGCGCCCTCAGCGCCGATCATGCCCGCCATCCACTGGAACTTGAAGCCGGGCGCGCCATCCTGCCTGTGGCCATGGGCATGCCTGTGGAACGTTCCCTGATCGCTGCGGCGCGCGCCTATCTCGATCACGGCATCATGCATATCCTGACGGGATGGGACCACCTTACCTTCGTACTGTGCCTGTGCATGCTGACGGGTGGATCACGTCTGCTGCTGCTTATCACGACCTTTACCATCGGCCATTCCATATCGCTGGTACTGTCTTTTCTGCATGTCGTGAACGTGCCTGAACCGCCGGTCGAAGCGGTAATCGCCCTGTCGATCATGTTCATGGCACAAGAAGGCATACTGGCGGCCCACCGCCCCGTGACTGCAGCATTTCCCCTTGCACGCTACGCCTTTGTGGTAGGAAGCTTTGGGCTGCTGCATGGTCTGGGCTTTGCCGATGCGCTAAAGGAAATTGGCGTCGCACCGCACGAACGGCTTGTAGCTCTGGTCAGCTTCAACATTGGCGTCGAGATCGGACAGTTGATCTTTGTCGCCATTGTTGAGACAACCTTCTGGCTATGCCGCTCCATCGGCGTATCGCAACAGACACGCAGCCTTCTTTTGTATGCCGCCGGTTCACTGGGAGCTTTCTGGATGATTGACAGGATTGCCTCGATATTTGGACTAGTGGCGGCATTGTGATGGGCAATGTCCGCCAGGCCCGATATGCCCTTTCACGTGGCAATCCGGTTCAGGCACGTAATATTGCGGCCATGATCATCGCCCGTGAACCGGATCGGGCGGAAGCCCATTTCCTGCTTGGACTGAGCGAAGTGACCCTGGGCAATATCCGGCCCGGCGCGGCGCATATGGAACAGGCGGTAACATTGGGACGCTCTGCCGAGTTCTTTGCGCAACTTGCGCGCTGCCTCCTGCTTTTGCGGCGTGACGCCGATGCGGCGGCTGCGCTGCGTGACGCGGAAGGCTGCCTGGAAGCTGGGGAAAAATCCGATCCCCTGACACGGGACACGATTGGTTGCGCCTATGCCCGACTAGGTGAACACGCCGCTTCCGTCCCGCATTTCGAAGCTGCCGTGCAGGGCAAGCCGCGCCATGAGCAGTTTCTCTACAATCTTGCCGTGGCGTTAAGCTTTGTCGGACGCGTCAAGGAAGCGGAACAAGCGTTTGAAAGGCTGCTTGCCAGCGCGCCGGGCCATGCGCGTGCTCATCATGCCCTGTCGCGCCTGCGTCGCCAGACGGCCGAAAACAACCATGTGCCGCGCCTGAACGCTGCCCACGGGGCCACGCGCACCCCGGAAGACCGGCTGTTGCTCGGCTATGCCCTATCCAAGGAACTGGAGGATCTGGGAGATACGCAGGCATCCTTCCGTGCGTTGCGGAATGCCAATGCCGAACACAGGAAAAACCTGCCTTACAGCTTTGACCGGGATGCCGCCATCTTTGATGCGATTGAAAAAAACTGGTCTCTCTTCGCTCAAGCCCCCGTCAGCAATCCACCCGATGCGGCACCCGTTTTTGTCATGGGCATGCCCCGCACGGGCACAACCCTGGTGGATCGCATTCTTTCTTCCCATCCCGACATAGCCAGTGCAGGCGAACTTCAGGCGTTTCCGATTGCTGTCAAGATCGCATCACGCGTGCGCACCCGCATGGTGCTCGACCCTGAAACGGTGGCCCATACGGCAGGTCGGGATCTGGGCGCCATCGGACAGGCCTATCTGGAACGTGCGCATCCCCACGTACCGAAGGACAGTCCCCGTTTCAGCGATAAATTCCCGGGCAATTTCATATATGCGGGGCTGATTGCCCGCGCCCTGCCCCGGGCGCGCCTCATATGCCTTCGTCGCCATCCGATGGATACCGTATTAAGCAATTTCAAGAATCTGTTCGCCACGACATCACGCTACTATGACTATAGTTACTGCATTGAAGACATTGCACGATATTATGTCCGTTTCGATCGGCTGATGCGGTTGTGGCAAAAGGCCATTCCCGGTCGTGTACTCGAAATCCGCTATGAGGATATTGTGGAAGACCAGGAAGGCGCCACGCGCCGTCTGCTTGCTCATTGCGGGCTGCCCTGGTCGGAAGAGTGTCTTGCCTTCCACACCAACGCTGCCCCCGTCTCCACACCAAGCGCGGCACAGGTGCGCCGCCCCATCTATCGTGATGCCCTGGCGCGGTGGAAACGCCATGAGGTGGAACTGGAACCTGCGCGCGTAATTTTTGAACAAAACGGAATTAGCGTATAGACAACAATCACTTTTTTCGGTTTCCACAAAGGCTTCACCCTACGCAAGATTACGTATGGCCAACACGTTGCGGATAAGGGACAAATGCCTCCGTTATTCTAATGGAATGGATCAGATGACAGACCCGACAATGTGCGTTTCCCGCCGCGATTTTGCCCGGTTCAGCCTTGCAGCGTCTGCGGCGATGCTTGTCGGCGGCAAGACGGCACGCGCGGCCGCCCCGACGGGTGAGCCAATCCGCATCGGTGTCCTCCATTCCCTTTCCGGCACCATGGCAATCAGCGAAACAACGCTGAAAGACGTGATCCTGATGCTGGTTGACCTGCAGAACAAAAAGGGTGGCGTCGGCGGCCGCCCGCTGGAAGCGGTGGTGGTCGATCCCGCTTCCAACTGGCCACTTTATACGGAAAAGGCCCGGCAGCTTCTTGCCGTGGACAAGGTCGCGGCGGTTTTTGGCTGCTGGACAAGCGTATCGCGCAAGGCCGTCCTCCCGGTGTTCGAGGAACTGAACGGCATCCTGTTCTACCCCGTGCAGTATGAAGGACAGGAATGCAGCCGGAACGTCTTCTACATGGGGGCAGCCCCCAACCAGCAGGCCATTCCCGCAGTTGACTACCTGTTGGGCGAGGATGGCGGATCCGCCCGGCGCTTTGCCTTGATTGGCACGGACTACGTCTATCCGCGCACGACCAACCAGATCCTGCAGGCATATCTGAAACAGAAAGGCATTGCCGACGCTGATGTAATGGTCAGCTACATGCCCTTTGGCCAATCAGACTGGCAGACCACCGTATCGCAGATCAAGGCCTTCGGTTCGGCAGGCAAGAAAACCGCTGTCATCTCCACCATCAATGGCGATGCAAACGTGCCGTTTTACAAGGAACTCGGCGCACAGGGCATCGCCGCGACCGATATTCCCGTCATGGCATTCAGCGTAGGGGAGGAAGAACTGGCAGGCATGGATACGAAACCGCTGGTGGGGCAACTTGCGGCATGGAATTATTTCGAAAGCATCGATACCCCCGCCAACAAAGCCTTCATCAATGCCTGGCACACGTTCACCAAGTCCCCCAAACGGGTCACCAATGATCCGATGGAGGCCCATTACATCGGCTTCAATCTCTGGGTTCAGGCGGTCGAGAAGACCGGTACCACCGATCATGATAAGGTCATCGCGGCAATGGTCGGGCTGAAACAGCCCAACCTGACAGGCGGCATTGCCGAGGTCCTGCCCAATCATCACATTACCAAACCTGTCTATATCGGGGAGATTCAGGACGACGGACAGTTCAATGTCGTCTGGCAGACCCCCCAGGAAATTCCTGCTCAGGCATGGTCACCTTATGTTCCGGAAACACGCAACCTGACCGGGGACTGGCGCGCACCCATCTCCTGCGGCAACTATGATACAGCAAAGAAAGCCTGTCTTGGCACGCGCCATGCGTGACATTCGGTGGCGTCTTGCGCTTGCGACCATAATCCTGACGGCATCAGGCTACATGGCCGTATCGCCCGTGCAGGCGCAAACGGACACGCCGTCCGCCATCCAACGGCAGGCCGACCAGCCTGCCGCCCCGGCCCCGGTTGTTGCTGTTACACCTGCACCCGATGCCTATAGCGGCCTGGCCTCAACCCATTTTGACGTAATCGCGGCCAGCATTGCCCAGATCGGTTCACAGGAGACACCGCAGGCCCACGATACGCTGAAGGCGCTTGCGTCACATCACCTGTTTGCCGGTAATGACGGCCACGCGCTTTATATCCATGATGGCGATGGCTGGCGTGACGTGCGAACAGGCATCCCAGCCAGTCCCGATCCGAACCAGGTGCATCCGGTGCGGGTCAACAACCGTGTGCGCTTGGCCCTTGCCGAAGTCCAGGCCGGACAGGCGCTGGTGACCGGAACGCCTGCACAGCGACTTGCAGCGGCATCGCGTCTTGCGGAACATCCCGATCCTGCGCTGCTTCTGCTTGTCGATCATGCACTTGATACATCACATGATGCAGCGCTGGATGCCACATTGAAGCGTGCAAAAGCGGCGATCATACTCAGTCCAGGCGCCCCGGTCAGCAATCCGGCGACATTGCTGGCGGCGGTGGCGAGCCTGCGGGCGCAGGGTGGCCTGACATCCCGTGCCGTGCTGGCCGGGTTCGCTGGTAATGAAACCGCACCCACGCAGGCTCGCGACGCCGCCCGTCATGCCATGGCCTCCATCGACCGACGTGAAAAGATCTGGGCGCTGGGCCAGCAGGCATTTTATGGCCTCAGCCTCGGCTCCGTCCTGCTTCTGGTGGCGATGGGTCTTGCCATTACCTTTGGGGTCATGGGCGTCATCAACATGGCGCACGGTGAACTGGTCATGCTTGGGGCCTATACCACCTATCTGGTCCAGAAAGGCGTGCTGGCCGTAGCGCCTGGCCTGTCGGGATTCACGCTGGTTCTGGCCGCGCCAGCGGCTTTTGTGGTCTGCTCTGCGATCGGTGTCCTGATTGAACGCAGCCTGATCCGTTTCCTGTATGGTCGCCCGCTGGAAACCCTGCTGGCGACATGGGGGCTTTCCCTGATCATCCAGCAGGCTGTGCGCTCGGTCTTCGGGTCGACAAATGTGGCGGTCTCGACCCCCGGCTGGCTTTCGGGCGCTTTTCAGTTGGGAGGAATGACAATCACCATGAACCGGCTGGCGATCATGCTGTTCGCAGCCGCAGTGATGGTTGCACTGATGCTCGTACTCCGTCGTACCGCGCTTGGCCTTGAAATGCGCGCCGTAACACAGAACCGGCGCATGGCGACACTCATGGGTATCCGTACGGCCCGGGTTGATGCGCTGACCTTCGCATTGGGGTCCGGTGTGGCTGGATTGGCGGGCGTTGCCGTCAGCCAGATCGATAATGTCAGCCCCAATCTGGGACAGGGTTATATCATTGACAGTTTTCTGGTCGTGGTATTCGGTGGCGTAGGCAACCTGTGGGGCACACTGGCCGCCGCCATGACGCTGGGCATTGGCGGCAAGACGCTTGAACCCCTGCTGGGGGCCGTATCGGGCAAGATACTGCTTCTCGTTCTGGTTATTGTGTTTATCCAGCGTTGCCCGCGCGGCATGTTCCCGCTGCGGGGACGGGGGATTGAATCGTGACGGCTGGGTTCGGCTTTCGCAACGTGCCGCGTATTGCCTGCATGGTGGTGATCGTGGCTGGATTTCTTTCCCTCGGCAGCCTGCTGCCCGATTCAAACCCGCTATCCGTATCGCCGTTCATTGTCACGCTGGTCGGGAAATACCTTGCCTATGCCATGCTGGCGGTCGCGGTCGATCTGGTATGGGGTTTCGCGGGGATCCTGACACTGGGCCATGCGGCGTTCTTCGCGCTGGGCGGTTACGCGATGGGGATGTACCTGACGCGTGAGATCGGAACACGGGGCGTGTATGGCAATCCCGACCTGCCTGATTTCATGGTGTTCCTGTCATGGAAATCACTTCCGTGGTACTGGTGGGGCAGCAACCATATCCTTATGGCGATCGTGCTTGTTTTCCTTGTGCCGGGCATTCTGGCTGGCCTGTTCGGCTGGCTTGCATTCCGTTCACGGGTGAGCGGCGTCTATCTGTCGATCGTTACCCAGGCCCTGACATACGCGCTCATGCTAGCATTTTTCCAGAACGGGCTGGGCTTTGGCGGCAATAATGGCCTGACGGATTTCAAGGATATCCTTGGCTTTGACCTTCACAGCCAGACAACGCGCGCGACCATGCTTGTATTCAGCGCCCTGCTACTGGCAGGCACCATGATTGGCGCACGCTGGCTGGTTAGTGGGCGGTTTGGACGGCTGCTGATTGCCGTGCGGGATGCGGAAAGCCGCACGCGTTTCCTTGGCTACCGGCCTGAACAGGTCAAGCTGCTGGTCTGGGTGGTTTCCGCCATGATCGCAGCACTGGGTGGCGCGCTATATGTCATTCAGGTCGGGATCATCAACCCCGGTGAATTCGCCCCTGCCAATTCGATCGAATCTGTCATCTGGGTCGCCGTCGGCGGCCGGGGTACGATCTGTGGGGCGGTTATCGGCGCCGTTCTTGTCAATTTTGGCAAGACGCTTCTGACCGCATGGTTACCCGAAGCATGGCTTTATGGGCTGGGGCTGCTTTTCATTCTGACAACGCTCTTTCTGCCGGAAGGACTGATGGGACTAGGCCACCAGGTCATGCGACGGCGTGCCGAGGTCACACCCGAAGTGACCCAGACGGAAGGGGACGCCGAATCATGAATGCATCCCCACTGCTTGAACTTCGCAACGTTTCGGTCAGTTTTGATGGTTTCCGGGCCATCAATGACCTGTCTTTAAGTCTGCAGCCGGGAGAAATGCGGGCGATCATCGGCCCCAACGGCGCGGGCAAGACGACCATGATGGACATCATCACGGGCAAGACCCGCCCTGATACCGGCATCGTGCGGTTTGAGGGACGCGATCTGACAAGGCTTGATGAACCTGCCATTGCCCGTCTTGGGATCGGACGCAAATTCCAGAAACCAACCGTATTCGAAGCGCTGAGCGTACGCGATAACCTGCTTTTGTCACTAAAAGGATTACGTTCACCTTTCTCCCTGCTTTTTGCCAAGAAAACGGAAGTCGAGACGTTCCGCATAAGGGCGCTTCTGGAAACCACCCGCCTTGCGGCCCGGGCGGAAGAACAGGCGGGCAGTCTCAGCCATGGGCAGAAACAGTGGCTGGAAATTGGCATGCTTCTGGGTCAGGAACCGCAACTTCTGCTGGTGGATGAACCGGTTGCCGGCATGACAGATGCCGAAACAATGGCGACCGCTGACCTGTTGCGCGATATAAACCGCACGCGCAGCGTGGTGGTGGTTGAACATGACATGGAATTTGTCCGTGCCCTCAATGTGAGTGTGACGGTTCTTCATGAGGGTTCGGTTCTAGCTGAGGGACCGCTTGACGAAGTCAGTGCCGATCCGCGGGTTATTGACGTATATCTGGGACGGTAAGGAAAAACGGCATGCTCAGGGTCAGGGACATCCGTCTTCATTATGGGGCGGCCATCGCGCTACGTGGCGTCTCGCTGGAAGCACGTGTCGGGCAGGTCACCTGCCTGCTGGGTCGCAACGGGGTGGGCAAGACAACCGTGCTGCGGGCCGTTACGGGCATGCATGCCGTCTCGTCAGGGCGGATTGAATGGGAAGGCGAGGACATCACCCGCCTGCCCGCCTATGAACGCGCCCGACGCGGCATCGCCACCGTTCCACAGGGACGCGATATTTTTCCTTTATTGACAGTACGCGAAAATCTCGAGACAGGCTTTGGCCTGCTGCCACGTGGGCAGCGTAAAATACCGGATGCCATTTTTGAGACCTTTCCGGTTCTGGCCCAGATGCTCAATCGGCAGGGCGGTGACCTGTCCGGTGGCCAACAGCAACAGCTTGCCATTGCCCGTGCCCTGGTCATCCGCCCTCGACTACTTGTTCTTGATGAACCGACCGAAGGCATTCAGCCCAGCATTATCAAGGATATTGGCCACGTCATCGATCGATTGAGAGAAAGCGGCGAAATGGCGATCCTGCTGGTGGAACAGTATTTCGAATTTGCTTTTGCCCTGGCGCAGTCAGTGATTGTTCTGGATCGTGGACAGGTTGTCGCATCCGGACCGACCGAAACGCTTGATGCAGATATAATCCGCAGTCATGTGGCAATCTGATCCGGCAATATGAAAATATCATACTGATCTATACGCTATAATAGTAATGACAGATGCAACTGTATTGAATATTCGATACTTAAAAATTCGAAAATATTATCCATGGGACTAAATATCTAACGTGCCAATCCAGTTTTTATAATAGACAGGAATTCTGAATCTGCCCTTCAGAACTGCAGTTGCACGCATCGACGTGATAAATTCAAATCATATACCCTATTGAACGAGATTGCTCTGCAGAGTGATGCCCCCATACCGGCAATGGGACTGATCCACAAAAACACATCCGTTTAATATAATTTTTATTTATAATATTAATAAAAAATAAGTAACTGAATTAATTTCATTATAATTTAATGAAAATTTCTGAATTTTGTTATAAAATTATGTTTCACGACATATATTAGATGTTTAGTCCCAGGATTTGATGGTGCGGATTTTGTATGAACCGTGATGGTTCTTTTTCCCACTGCTGGTAAATGAATTCATATGGGGTGAGGCCGCGACCAAATCGGTGAGGTGCTGGCACAGTTGGTCATGCGTTTCGTAATAGACGCGCTTGACCGTCGCCTCCTTGATCGTCCGGTTCATGCGTTCGACCTGGCCATTCGTCCACGGATGTCGGGGTTTTGTCAGGCGATGCTCGATATCGAGGTCGGCACAGGCCACTTCGAAAGAATGGCAACGGAACTGGACGCCATCGGCCCGCATGGCTTTGATATCGTCCGGTGTCCATCCGTCGCCGGTCGGATCGGTGAAATGCATGCCGTTGCCGGTCAGCACGGTATGGATGCGGTATGGAACCGCAGCGGCGAGGGTGCGCAGGAAGTCACCGGCAACGCGACGTGTTGCTTTCTCGTGCAGTTGGACGAATGCGAACTTCGGCGATGTCGATATGAAAATAGCCGATCAGATAAGTCTTGAACTTCGAGCGCCTGGGCTTGTCGCCCTCGGTGTCGGGCAGGCGGCTGATTCCATGGCGCTGAAGACAACGATGCAATGAAGAGCGCGTCAGACGCGGGATCGTCGCCTGTAGCGCGTAAAGGCAGTCGTCCAGGGGCAATAATGTATGGCGACGGAACGCCACGACGATGCCCTTCTCCTCGATCGACAAGACCGTCGAAAGAGGAGCCTTCGGGCCAGTGTGCCGATCCGCTGTATCGGGCCGTCCCTTCCAATTGGCGACCGTCTTCGGGTTGCCCCCGTAGCGTTTCGCCAGAGATCTCAGGCTTTCTTGACTATGCTGTATCGCTCGACGGACTGCCGCTGTCGTCGTGGCGCATCCGTGGTGAACCTGGCCCATAGCGCATCCTTCCACTCTCATGAAAATAATGCACCATCAAATCCTGGGACTAAACATCTAGCCTGCATCCATTCGCGCATGATGGCAGTCAGTACAGGCATGCGGGCGGCATGCTCGTGGGGGCCGGGACGCAGGCCCGAACGAACAGTCCGTGGCGTGGCGGGCAATCCGGCACAACCCTTGCGGAGTTGATGAGCGCGCCAGCGGAATACTCAGCCCCTGTCACGCCATGCCAGAAGGCAAAGGGTCTGCATGCAGACCGCCCCCAGCGGCAGCCAGACAAATCCCGCCGTAACCCACAATGACAGAGCCGGTGGCTGTGTCACGCCGTTCTCGACGTAATGACCCAGCGACAGGAATTGCGCCAGGACAAAGCCGGTCAGGCCCATCGCCAGTTTCGTGACCCATGTATTGATCGAATAGGCAAGACCTGCCGACCCGGTGGAGGCATGCGGATCACCATCATCCACGGCCTGCGCCAGCAGGGTATAATATAGGGGGGACATCACGCCCTGCGCCAGCGCCAGAAGGGATACCGACAGGAAAAAACCTGTCATGGACGCCCCTGCTACAGCCATCGCCAGATAGGCGGCGCCCTGCGCGATCAGGCATATGATCCCACTGCGCACGGTCCCCAGGCGTCTGGCAAGGGGAAGGCATGCGGGCACGCCCGCAAACAGCAGCACGGTGACAAAGGTAATGATATTGGCCCCCACCTGCTCCGTGCCGCCAAGAATGACACGGGCGTAATACAGGGCAAACCCGAACAGGGCCGCCTGCCCCACGAAATAGAAGAACGCAAGCAGGTTGCTCAGCACCCACCGCCGGTTCTGGCAGAGAAGCCGCACCGTGACCACCAGATCCCGCCGCACGGGGGCTGGCGGATGCCGCACGGTGCAGCCATGCGCCACGCACAGCCATAAAAAACCACCAAGAACCGACAGGACCAGCACATACACCGCCATGCCATACTGATGCTGCGCCGCGCTTTCGCCCCCACCCAGCCAGGTAATGGCGGGAATGGTCAGCAACGCGACGAGCAGCGATCCGGCCTGGCAGCCCATCATGCGGAAGGCATTCAGGTCAACCCGCGGTGTTGCGGAACGGCTGATCATGACCGCCAGCGCACCATAGGGCGTGTTGATGCAGGAATAGATCGCACCGAACACAATATAAGTCAGCCCCGCCCACAGGACCTTTCCCGTGGGCGAAAGCGGCAGGGCCAGAAAGCACAGGAATCCCGTTACGCCGAAGGGAATGGCAAGGGCGCGGATCAGGCGCGGCACGACCACCCCACCTATGCGGTCAATAATATAGCCGATGGCCGGATCACAGAAGGCGTCAACAACACGGGCTACCAGCAGTATCCACGATACGGCAACAAGCGGCAGGCCATAAATATCCGTGTAATAATACATCAGGTAGGATGACGTCATGCCCCACATCATGTTGGAGGCGGCATCACCACAGCCATAGGCCATCTTTTCCTTCAGGGACAAAGGCCGGCTGCTTTCCATTATTCCATTACCCCTGCAATGCCTGACTCAGGGGGATATTATCATACGCCGCCAGAACCACAAACCACGCCACGCACGCTTCATGCCCTACGCCGCCATGATGTGCGCGTTACGGGAAAGGCAGGCGCGGCCTGTTGCCCATATGAAAAGAAGTCCGATTGAGGATCAATATATGGTCTGTTACCAAATCTGACGGCAACATGAACACTACAAGGGCAAACTTGGGCGCAAATGGCCAGACCACCACCGAACTGGCATGGACATCGCGCCCGCATCAACATGGTCTGGCAGCCTGACTGACGATGCGGCGCAGGTCCGCATTGTCATATGTCCGGCATCCATCACCCGTCTGCCGCACCAGCGCCACAATCGCCTCTGCGACGGTTTCCGCGTCAATCGCGCCATATCTGGCCAGCCTGCCGACCATGAGTGGTGCCAGCACCATCGCCAGCCGCTGCCCGATCGCCTCCATCGGTCGTGCCTGTGCACGGTGGCCCAGCAGCATGCCGGGGCGCAGGATATCCACGCGGCTGAAACCGAGTGCCCTGATGTCGCGCTCGATCGCGCCCTTGGTCCTGAGGTAAAAACCGGGACCACCCGCCCCCACGGAAGATACGAGAATGAACCGGCGCGCGCCAAGCGCATGCGCCGCTGTGGCGAAGGCAAGGACGTATTCGTGATCGACGCGGAACATGGCCGCCTGCGATCCCGCGGCACGAATTGTCGTGCCCAGGCAGGAAATCGCCACGTCAGCGCCAGTTAGGGCTACAGCCCGTAACGTCGCCTCCGGTGCTGCACACAGACGTTCGAAGTCAATGACGTGATCGACACCAGATGATTTCCGACGCGTCAGGCTGGTGACGACGGTATCAGGCCGTGTCGCAAGCTTTTCATTAACGAAATGCCCGATCAGGCCGCTGCCACCGATAAGCAGAATGCGCGTCGTCATCGCAGGATCAGATTTATGATGGCATCGGCAAGTTTGCCGAAAGGCGGCTGAAGCAGCGTTGCCGCATTGAAACGCCCCTGTCGGTACACGCCACGGGCATGCGTGAGCGCGATGAAGCCTTCCTTTCCATGATACGCCCCGATGCCACTGTCCCCCACGCCGCCGAATGGCAGGTCATCCTGCACATAATGCATCAATGTACCGTTGATCGTCACGTTTCCTGAAACCGTGTTCTTCAACACCCTGTCGCGTTCAGCACGGTTGTCGCCAAAATAATACAGGGCCAGAGGCCGGGGACGGGCGTTGATGAAGGCAATCGCTTCATCCAGCGTGCGGTAGGTCAGCACAGGCAGGACGGGTCCGAAAATCTCCTCCTGCATGACTGCCATCTGCGGTGTCACATCCAGCAGCAGCACGGGGGCCAGGACGTGATCCGGAGCTGAATCAGTCCCCAACCGGATAACCTGCGCACCCTGTGCTGCGGCATTGTCGATCAGACTGCTCAGGCGCTCGTAATGATGCGTGTTGAGAATGGCCGTATAATCAGGCGACCCCGCGTAACCACCTGGATGCAGCTTTTTCACGGCGTCCTGATAGACTGCGGCAAAAGCGTCCCTGTCGTCTTCATGCACCAGCACGTAATCCGGCGCGATGCAGGTCTGCCCGGCATTGGTTAGCTTGCCGAATGCCACGCGATCCGCCACCCGCCGCATGGCAAAACCGGGGGCGATCACTACGGGAGACTTGCCGCCCAGTTCAAGCGTGACCGGGGTCAGATTGCGCGCGGCCGCCTCAGCCACCTTCTTTCCAACCGCCGTGCTGCCGGTAAACAGGATATGATCGAACGGCAGGGCCGAGAACGCAGCGCCCACTTCGCCACCTCCCGTGACGACAGCAACCTGCTCTGGCGGAAAGATGGCCCGGACGATTTCGCCGATCACCGCCGATGTAGCCGGCGTGAATTCCGACGGTTTGAGCATGGCCCGGTTGCCAGCCGCAACGGCTGTGGCCAGCGGCACGAGGGCAAGCGAGACCGGGTAGTTCCACGGCGCGATCATGCCCACGACACCCACCGGCTGCCGAACCACCCAGGCACGACCGCACTGGAAATAGGCCGAGACGTGGCGGCGCTGCGGTTTCATCCAGTGCCCCAGATGCGCGATCATGTAGTTGATCGACTGCACCAGCGGAATCAGTTCCACAATCGCGCTTTCGCGTTCCGAGCGCTGGCCGAAATCCGTTTTCAGGGCGCGCAGGATGTCCGTCCGCCGCTTCAGGATCTCGGCTTTCAGGCGGCGCAGGTCGGTCCGGCGCTGTTTCAGGGCCGGTGGCCCTGCATTCAGGAACGTGGCACGCTGCCGGTCGAGAATACTGTGCAGTTCAATGGCGGTAACATCGGACATCGCGCCCTCCATGTTTACAGGAGAAACTTATACAGGCAGGGTATGGAGCATGACGATCTGGTGTCAACAAAAGTTTCTTGTGTAAACATGGACCTCACGAATGAGTGAAACCAAGGACCGCCCCTACCATCACGGCGACCTGCGCCGCGCCCTGATCGACACGGCGCTGGACATGCTGGCCACGGACCAGAACTGGGCCTTCACCCTGCGGGAAGTGGCGCGGCGCACGGGTGTCAGTCATGCAGCACCCTACAAGCATTTCCGGGATCGCGAAATGCTGCTGCGCGAACTGGCCCGGATCGGCTTCAACAGGCTTGGGGAGGCCATGACAGAGGCAATGTCCCCCGATCTGCCGTCCACGCGCGCGCAATTCATGGCGGCGGCGCAGGCCTGTATCGGGTTTGCCTGTCAAAATCCCGGCCTTTATCGGCTGATGTTCAGTTCCGATGCCGACAAGACAATAGATCCGTCGCTCCATGACGCGGCCATGAATACCTTCGGGATTCTGCTGGGGCTTCTGGAAAAGGGACAGCGCGACGGAAGCTTCCGGCCAGTTGCCATAAGCGCGCAGGCAGCGGCAGGCTGGGCGCAGGTGCATGGCCTGGCCATGCTGGCGATCAGTCATCAACTGCTTGAAGAAAAGGTCGGGCCAGCGCCGATCCCGGCCGCGCTGGATGTGCTGCTGGATGGCATGTGCCGCAGCAACTGATCAGGCTAACCTTCGAAAATATTCAAGCGTGCCAAAAGTCCCGCCCCGCCTCCGGCGTGCCCACGGCCTGTTCCCCCGTTGCCAGCATGGCCCAACGGCAGGCCGCACATCATGCCGCCTGCCCGATGGCGAACGCCCTTGGGCATATCGATCCGTTCCTGATGCTCAGATGGTGATGTAGGCCCGCACGTCCTCCGCCACGAGATCACACGCCTGCCCCATACCCAATACCCATCCGGGCCGGGTGTTCTATGTCATATTCAACGTGGCCATCGCCCTGGTGCTGATGGAAGCGGGACTGGTCAGCACCATCCAGACCGGCATCACACTGTACGGCGTGCTGGCCTGCGCATGGATCGGCGCGATCGTGGAGGATGTGACCATCTGCAATCCCGTCACCACGCCCCGACCATGCGCCGGGATACTGCGATACCAGCGGAAAGGCGTAAGTGCTGAGGAAATACGGGCCGTCAAGGTTGGAGCGGTCACTAGAGCATTCTGTGATTAGGTTGATGCATATCCTGAGTTTTTGAGGTAGTTGGCACATTCCTGTGGTGAGAAGCCTTTGATGAGTGAGCCGATGCGTTT
>NZ_NKUB01000017.1 GCF_003207895.1 Komagataeibacter swingsii | reverse complement strand
TCAGGGTCAGGCCGCCGGCCAGCGTGCCCGCGCCACTGCCCGACAGGGAGCCTGCCGTGCCGCCATTGGCCGTGACGGCCAGCGTGCCGTTATCGGCGATCGTGCCACCAACCGTGCCGCCATCCAGCGTGGTCGTGCCGTTATCCGCCACGTTGCCCGCAACGCTGCCCGACAGGTCCAGCCCGGCGCCCGAGGCAACCGTCGTGCCGCCTGTATAGATATTGGCACCCGACAGGGTTTCCGTGCCGCCAGCAACCGTCAGGCCGCCCGTGCCCGAAAGCGCGCCGGCATAGGTATCGGCCGCACTGGTCAGGGTCAGGCCGCCGGCCAGCGTGCCCGCGCCACTGCCCGACAGGGAGCCTGCCGTGCCGCCATTGGCCGTGACGGCCAGCGTGCCGTTATCGGCGATCGTGCCACCAACCGTGCCGCCATCCAGCGTGGTCGTGCCGTTATCCGACACGTTGCCCGCAACGCTGCCCGACAGGTCCAGCCCGGCGCCCGAGGCAACCGTCGTGCCGCCTGTATAGGTATTGGCACCCGACAGGGTTTCCGTGCCGCCTGCAACCGTCAGGCCGCTCGTGCCCGAAAGCGCGCCGGCATAGGTATCGGCCGCACTGGTCAGGGTCAGGCCGCCGGCCAGCGTGCCCGCGCCACTGCCCGACAGGGAGCCTGCCGTGCCACCATTGGCCGTGACGGCCAGCGTGCCGTTATCGGCGACCGTGCCATCAACGGTATCACCATCCAGTGTCAGCGTGCCGCTTGAGCCATTCGTCACATTGCCGGAAACGGTGTTGCCCGCTCCCAGTGTCAGGGCGCCTTCGTTTACGACACTACCAATTGTTCCACCCGTCGCAGTGGCCGTGGCACCTGCCCCGTTGTCGAGCGCACCCGTAACGATGCCATTTGTCAGGGTGGCGGTGCCGGTATTGGAGATATCCCCCCCGACCGTGCCGCCAGCCACATCGAGTGTCCCGGCGTTGCTGACCGTTCCCTGCCCCACTGACCCGGTAAGGTCCAGTCCGGCTCCGGAATCCACCGTGGTGCCACCGGTATAGCTATTGGCGCCCGACAGCGTTTCGGTGCCGCTCGCAATGGTCAGGCTACCTCCCGTGCCACTGGCCTGGCCGCTGAAGACGTTACCGAAGGTAGTATTACCATCTGCAATAGTCAGGTTTTTGTCACCCAGCACGAGCGCGCCACTTCCATCCAGTGCATTCACGGTCGTTCCGGAAGCGCTGACACCGGACACATCGAACGTACCGTTGTCATGCACACCGTCTGAGGCCGCGATGCTGCCGGCCCCGTCAAGCGCCAGCGTGCCGTTCTGGATCGTGGTGGCGCCTGAATAGGTATCGACTGACGTCAGCGTCGTTGTGCCGCTACCGCTCTGGGTCAGGCTACCTGTGCCGGAAATGACCTGTGACAAGGTCGTGGCGGCCGGATTATCGACTGTGAGGTTGCCGTTATCAACAATGGCGGCTGTATTCGCGATCGTGCCACTGGTCTGTCCATCGCCCAGTTGCAGGCTGCCCTGGGAGATCGTGGTCGTTCCGGAATAGGTATCGGCATTTGTCAGGATCGTAGAGCCGGTTCCCGCCTGGGTCAGGCTTTGTGTACCGGAAATGACGCCGCTCAGCGTTGCGGCGCCAGCGCCAATCTGGCTGACATTCCCGCTGCCGGAAATATCCCCGGCAAACGTGGTGGCGTCGGAACGGTCAAAGACCAGATTGCTGTCGTTGGTGACATTGCCGGTAATCGACCCGCTGGTACCGCCATCCCCGATCTGAAGCGTTCCGGCAGTAATGACCGTACCGCCACTATAGGTATTGGTGCCGGTCAGGATCGTCGTGCCAGTACCCTCCTGCACGACACCGCCTTTGCCTGCGGGGTCCAGGCTCGTATTATTGGCAATGTCACTGGCGAAGGTATTCGTATCCGATCGGTCAAAGGCAAGCGTACCATTATCGTAGGTGATGCCATCAATCCATCCGGTGGTACCACCCTGCCCCAGTTGCAGCGTGCCGCCAGAATTGATTTTGACCGTCGCCTGCGTCACGCTGGTATCGCCGGCCAGGACCAGCGTACCGTCATTCACATTGACGGCGAGGGTGGGGCTGAGCGATGTCAACGGCGCTTTTTCCGTCCCGACGACCCACTCCCCCGTCCCATCCTTGTTGAGGGTACCGAACCCGCTCACCTCATCCGTCAGGGCATCCGTTCCATTATCACCCGTCAGGTTCAGGGTCGCTGCGCTGCCACCACCAGAAACACTTCCGTTGACCGTAGACCCTTCATAAAAGGTAACAATATTCTTCAGGTTGCCGGATGATCCAAGGGTAATGTTACCGTTAACCGTAGCGCCCGATTCATTGGTGAAATAAATAGTACTGCTACTTGAATTCCCTATAACAATAGAATTCCCTGCCGTGATTGTCCCATAATTGTCTATTACATTTGGAATACTGTCGGTAGTGGCATCAGTTCCTTGAAACCACATCGCTGAACTGGTAGATGTTTCTATAAGACCATAGTTGGTTATGATATTGTTACCGCCAGTTGGATTGATCGCTTCACCATTACTTGCGCCACCAGACTGGATAATGCTGCCAGTCGAACTGACAGTTACGTTGGTATCCCCCCCGAATTCAACAACATTCGGCCCATTTCCATATGGTCCGTTGCCCTGGCCCGCACCCGTCACGGAACCAGCAATATCAATAGTGTTACTGCCTGAAGATGTACCGGAACCCATGCTGATTGCGGTGCCGGATGTATTGACCTGCGCTGTCGAACCAATGGTAAGGCTGCTAATCGTATCAGATTGCCCCGTACCAATTATGGTCGAGGTGGTGCCGGTGCAGGTGACTACCCCGGTAGTTCCACTGCAATCTGCATAAGATTTATACGGGACCATAATGGCCAGGCAGGTTGCGGAAAGCAACCACATACGCAACCCGGTTGCGGTTCCACCCCTGCGCCACGCGAAACATCCAGCCGCCATTAGGAATTATTTCCCCACTTTAGTTGTATTTGTAAAGTTTTGAGATAATTAAATCGAAAAAATTGTCTCTCATAATATACATCTATTTGTGAAGAATGGTCAAGCGGTCGATTGATCCTGATTCCACCGCACATTGCCATTCAACCGACAGGATATCATGGGAAAAATGCTCCAGATCCTGGTAACCGGGTGTTATTGATGGAAAACCATAACCATTGCCCAACGGTTGCCAGGATCGAACGGTATCGATGCATCACCGTCTTTTCCGCACCCTCCGATACGTTCTCCGGCTTATCTGGCAGATATACCGGAAGTCCGTTTTCCCCTTTAGAGACTGCTTGAAAAGTCAGCTCATGATAGCGCTTTAAAATTAAAAGAATTTTTTGGTGAAGCTTTTTGCAAAAGCTTCGAAAGAACGCCGCCTTTTTGAAAAAAGGCGGCACCTAAAAACTTTTATTATTTTTATCAATGAGTTATTTCAAATAGTCTCTTAGTAAGAACTGCAGCAAGGATTCGGTCGAAAACACTCGGAAACTCCAGAAAATGAACCAGTATATAAGATTCCATGCGGACAATACGCGACCAGAGCATCTTTCCACTAATCCGTGACAGACCACATCCCCAATTCCGCTGAACACGCGGCAACCATCCACGCGCGGCACGCCATGAATCAAAGGACAATATATGCATGTGAAACGCAGGGGTGCACCCGATTCGGCAGATCAGTAGACCCCGGGACCTAGAATTCCCAGCGGAAGCGCCCATGAATATCGCCGCCAGCCAAACGATTGCCATACTGCCCGACATAGGTAAAGTCTGACATCGACCCGATGGCTGACTTCTGCATTCAGGCCAACATCAATTACCGCGCCATCGCGCGAGAGCGGGACACCAGCGACTTCAAAGTCATTACAGCCTGATTCAAACGTTTCAAGCGTAGTCGGCAGGGTCAGGCCGAAGGCATGCCGGTTGTGTCATTATCGATGCAATTGGAGCCATTCTCCGCATATCCCGGTTCACGGCCACTCTGAAGCCAGGTTGCAACGCTACCGATTTCTGCCCGCCCAGATTGTCGAGCCAGATTTTTTCTGCGTTATTTACGATATGGCTATCACCAGCCAGGTTGATGATGCCCGCCCCTGACGCGCCATTGGTCAGGTTCCGCCCCGTTTATGATATGGTTACCGTAGCACCAGAACCAAAATTAAAGGCACCGGCATACATACTATTCCAGTCTTGGCATAATTACTGGTCGTGGCGCTCCACATACCGCGCTTGGCATATCCCTGTGAATTTTCGACGACCGTCCCCTCGACAATTATTGTTGCATTATTGCCTGCACCACTGCCACCATTAGGGGCTGCGCGCCCCGGCTCAGGTTCATGGCAACAGATTTTGAAAAATTATGTATCCTGCTTGCGTGCCTATATTGCCATATCAATGGAAAATATAGATTTTCTAATGAAACACTCCTGAATCTCATCGCAATACAGGCCTTGCAACAACCGGCACTGCGTCTGAACCTTGACATCCTTCATTATACGTTTATGCAAACGGTTGCAAGTATTTATTGCAGATGGTTACTGCCTGCGCATTTGCGGCGTATTCAGGCGTTTGGTCCCGAAGATCCACGCCCAACAGTCCTGTCCGGGAACTGACGCAGCGATGGTCGTGGCCTCAGACTGGCCAGCGATGCCGGTGAAATGACCTGTTACCATTTACTGCCGCCCATATCCTGGCACACCGGATCCACATCGAAAATTTCAACAGGATCAAGATATCGGATGTTTTTGTCACATAATTCTCTGGTCATGTTGATTAATCATTGCCGACATAAGCTGGCGTGGCTGATGCATCCATCCTCCCAATTCGACAGCTGACATGGGTCTGGCAAATAAATAACCCTGCAATACATCGCAGTTCAAACTTTCCAGCAGGTCATACTGAGCTTCCGTTTCCACCCCTTCGGTTACCACTGTCATGCCCAGGCGGTTGCCAATGCCAATTACAGCAGTGGTAACCGCCTGGGCATTCGAATCAGATTCAAGGTTCATGATAAAACTGCGGTCAATCTTGATTTCTGTCAGGGGCAGGCGTGTAAGACGGGAAAGACTGGAAAAACCGGTACCAAAATCATCCATGGATAGCCCGACACCTATCTGTCGCACGGACGAAAGTACTTTCATCGTCTCCTCACTTTCGTCCATCATCACGCTTTCGGTTATCTCAACCGTCAGTCGATCAGGTGAAAGCCCGTATTTCTGCAACACCCCGCCGATGAAGGACGCCAGGCCCCTGTTATTGAAATGCCCGGCCGACAGATTGACCGACACAACGGGTATCCGGACCCCGTCCCGGTCCCACTGGGTAAGCTGGCGGCAGGCCTCTTCCAGCGACCAGCTCCCAATAGCCTCGATCTGTCCGGTTTCTTCGGCCACGGCAATGAAGCGGGACGGAAAAATATTGCCAAGGGTGGGGTGATTCCACCGCGCGAGGGCTTCCACGCCGTATATCTCGCCCGTGCGGGCTTCAATCTGGGGTTGGTAATGAAGTTGAAGCATTCCTCTGGACAGGGACTCTCGCAATGCGCTCCCCAGCACCAATCGGTCTTCTGCCGCCCTGCTATCAGTCATACTGACCAGCCGATAGCCGCCCCGGGCTTCCTTTTTGGCCTGACGCATGGCGATTTCGGCATGGCTGATCATGGATTCCCCATCGGGTCCATTATCCGGGAAAATCGCGATTCCGATACTGAAAGATGCTGACAGGTGATTGCCCGCCACTTCCAGCGGGCGCTGCATGGCCTCAATAATGTTTTTGGTAAATTCAATCGCCATGTCTGCGGTGGCATTGGGTATGACAATAACGAAGTCATCCCCACCCGAACGACTGAGAATATAGTTGCTACGGCACAATTTCTTCAGCCGACCTGCAAGTATCTTCAGGAAAATATCACCCTGAAGATGGCCCAGCGCATCATTGATATCACGAAAGCGGTCAAGATCGAGCAGCAGTACCGCAAATTGGTTATCGCCGGGCTGGCTGATCATGGATTTAAGGATTTTATGCAGGGAAGAGCGGTTCAGGAAACCGGTCAACGGATCATAATTAGCCAACTGGGAAATATGCTGGCGGGCCTCGTACTGCTCGATCACGACACCACAGAAGGGTACCGCGCCACATACGATCTTCCGTGGCCAGTCCGCGGCCTTGTGCTGATTACGCGAATACAGGGCTAGGATACCCAATATTCTGCCATTGGATGCCTTGATTGCCGAAGCCCAGCAATCATGCAACCCAAGCGAGATGCCCAGCGAACGATAACTCTCCCACACCACGGAATCAGCTTCATCAAGATCCCTGGCAAGCGCCATGATGTCAGCATCGGTCAGAGTCATGTTTTCCAGCGCCATGCCAAAACGACGCGGAAGGCCGGTACCAGAAAGAATCTGCAGATTCTGGGTCGACGTGACAAGCATGAGCACGGCGACGGAATTGGGCACGAACCCCTCCACCCCCTTACAGACCAGATCGGCGACATCCTGTATAAGCATATCGCCCGACAGGGAGCGAAATACCGTGTTCTGAAGATCCAGAAGTTTCTTACGGTGACTTTCTTCCGTAACCCCCTTCACGAAGGCCATATAGTAGCGTTGCCCCGCCGCCCCGACCAGGGCCGTCGAGATGGACATCTCGGCGGAAACGTAATCTCCATTTTTACTTTCAAAGGTTATTTCGCGCGATGTGCCAACAATCCGGTTTATGCCGGTCGTCCGGTTCTGTGCTATGTAGGCGTCATGGTCATGCCTGTATTCCGTGGGAACAAGACATTTTACATTATTCCCCATGACTTCGGCCGCACTGTAACCCCACAACTTTTCTGCGGCCGCGTTAAAAAAAACGATGCGGTTCCGGTCATCTATAATGATCACGCCATCCCGCGCCTGTTTCAGCATATCCATGCAAATATCGGAATTTACGTTTTCTTCTGTTACAGGAAAAATTTCGTTACTCACGACTTTTATCCTTGTTCATATTTTCAATTTCGAAGAATTTTGGCCTTTTCTTCAATATTTCATAAAATACTGACCAGTATCTTATTTTACATGAAAGTGATCGCGGGAAGCAGGGATTTCCCGGAATACCCGGCAGACAGGCCGATAACAACCATGGAAATAAAATTCCCTACCGAAAAGAAACTGTCATATAAAATAAAAACAGATAATAAATTATGCTCCGACAATAACATCTGAAGCCTTGATAATGGCGATAGCCGGCTCCCCTGCCTGGAGGTTCATTTCGGCAACTGATTCATTTGTAATCGACGCGGTAATAACCTTACCCCCGATATCAATCAGGACGTGGGAGGTCGTAGCCCCTTTGATAATTTCGATTATTTTCCCAGGAATCTGGTTGCGTGCGCTTATCTTCATCGGTTTTCTCCCTTTCATTCAGTATAACTTACGGTTCAACTTACAAAAAAAGATGTATTCATACAGCACTGATGCCAACCTGAACGTCTCGTGGCTTTGCTGAATAAGGGGCAGATGTCACAATAACATGGGCGCCTGCCTTTACATATTGATCAACATTAATGGAATTAATTCCACCTGCAACAATAATATTTGGCGATAGCTTTGCCGCGGCGAGATCAACACATAGTCGCCTTACCTCATCAGGCGACAGCTTTTCCAGTTGCAATGCTTCCGCTCCGGCACGGGCTGCGGCCGTTGCGGTCGCGACATCGCTGACCTCAATGGCAATCCGCCGCTCAGGTGCGTTCTTCCGCAATCGCAATACAACATCGTTCATGCCCCTGCCCGGGTCCATGAAGGCAAGATGTTCCGCAAAAACAAGAATGGTATCCGAAAGGCCGGTACGGTGCATTATCCCGCCACCCGCCAGGACGGCACGCATCGCGATGGCCCGCGTCAGGGGCGGGGTCTTACGCGAACAGGCCACGGCCACTTCGGGGGTTGATGCCCCATCCACATGACGTGCGGCCATGACGATATCGTGCGTCTCCGTCGCGATACCCCCTGCCCATTCAAGCAATGTCTGAGAGACCTTCCATCCCAAATGCAGCGCGCCCGCCATCCCCCGCGCGCGCAGAAGCACCTGGCCCGGCGCAACGCGGATGCCACTTCCTGTCACCGTTTCCGTGTCCAGACCCAGGCGCGTCAAAAGGGCAGCGACATCCTCCGTGCAACAGACCACCTGTTCATGCCGTGCCGTAAATGTCATGACCCCCATACGCTGCCCGATACCCAATGCGCGTGTCGTCAGGTCGCCAAACGGCGCATCTTCGGCCATGAGCGTATCAAGCAGCGTATTGGCCAGCGGAACCATGCATTCATCCGAACTTGAACAGGACGCCATAGCCGCCTCGTGGATAATTCCATTCGATATCACCAGTTTTGGCACAAACAACACGACAGGTGCCGCATTCCATGCAGCCATCGGCGGTAATCTCAACCTGCCCCTGTTCGTTCTGGCTATAGCAGCCTGCGGGGCAAACCCGCGTCATGGCGACCAGTTCGCGCGATGGCACCTCATGGGGGCGCACCCGAATATGCGGACGCCCCACATCCACTACGTACCTGTTCTGAAATAGGCGGTTTTCAACCCGTTCATCGCTCATCGCCATGCCCTCGCAAGTCTGAATGCATCACCCAGCAGGCCAGTCAGGCCTCTGGCCTGCCGTGCACTGCGCAAGATCTCGCTCTCCTTGGATTTCTTGTCCCTGCCGTCCACGCGGAACCATGTCTGGGCCGAACGGTTCAGTAACCGCGGATAGATATCCATTATATTGTGGCCACCATGCTCAAGCATTCGCGGCACGTTTTTGTATTTCTTCATATCCTTCATTACGAAGGTTTCCTGCAACTGCGTTACGTAAGCCTGCAGGTTATCGCGGGTGCAGGCCAGACACGATCCCAGCACGTTTGCAATGGTCTCTCCAGCAATACGACCCGTCGTCATTGCCAGATTCGATCCCTCGCGATGCACGGCGTTCACAAAGTGGCCCGCATCCCCCACGACAATCCATCCATCGCCGACCAGATCGGGAACCGCTCTATAGCCGCCTTCAGGGATCAGATGCGCGGCATATTCCTTGATCTCGGCGCCCTCAAGCAATGCCCGGACACTGGGATGCGCCTTGAAACGGTCAAGGATGCCGTGCGGTGTGGCCTCACCGCTTTTGGCAAACTCGCTAACCAGGCACCCTACCCCCACCGAAATGGATTCCCGGTTGGTGTACAGGAAGGCCGTGCCGATCATACCATCCGTAACCGTGCCCATGGCCTCGATCACTACGCCTTCTTCCCCCCTGAGGTTGAAACGCGCGTCAATCACATCCTGTGGCAGGAAATGCATTTCCTTCACCGCCAATGCGACATCTTCCGGTCGGAGTTCCTTGCGCAGGCCGGAGCGTTGCCCGATCAGACCATTCACGCCTTCCGCCAGGACCACGACATCGGCAAATATGCCATCCCCGTCGCGATCAGTCTGAACACCAATGATACGGCGGTGTTCATCCGCGATCAGGCCGGTAACCGTTGTCTCGCACAGAACGGTCACCCCGATTTCACGAACACAGCGGTTAAACCATTTATCAAACTGGGCGCGGATGATTGTATAGCGGTTTGGCTTTTGCTCATTATAGTCATCACTTCGATGATGCATGCCGGTATGACCGCTGTCATCCATCATCCATATCCGCTGTTCGATTACATGGCGCTCCAGTGGTGCTTCCTCGCGAAAGTCCGGAATTATCCTTTCCAGTGCATCGGAATACAGGATCGCGCCCTGCACGTTCTTGGAACCTGCATATTCCCCACGTTCAATCTGGAGAACCTTAAGCCCGCGCTGCGCCATGGTGTAGGCTGCGGCATTGCCCGATGGCCCGGCGCCGACGACGATCGCGTCAAAATGTTCGTGTGTCATGGATCTTTCCTCACCCCGCCATACGATTGACGGCCAGGCGCTGCCGGAATACCCGTGTCAGGGTCGGCAACAGAGTGATAGCGTCAGTTGTGATGCCAATATCCGCGAAATCAAAAATCGGGGCCTGTGGATCGGTATTGATCGCAACGATCAGGTCCGCGCCTTCCACGCCGACACGATGCTGGATCGCCCCGGAAATGCCCGCCGCGATATAAAGACGCGGCCGAATGGTCTTTCCGGTCTGGCCGATCTGGCGCTCCGCGGGGATCCACCCTTTCTGCACCAGGGGGCGTGAACCACCCCAGTCCCCACCCAGCACCTGGGCCAGATCCCGAACAAGCTGCATGTTCTCACTGGTACGCAGCCCCAGGCCACCGGCAACCACGATATCGGCAAAGGCAAGCTGTGCGGCTTCATTTGCGGTATCAGGAAGGAAATCGAGCACCTTGGTGATCATGTCCTCTTCCCTGAGATCGACCGGGAATTCCACAATCCGTCCACTCTGCCTTTCCTGCGCGGTGGGCATGGCCATCACGCGCGGCCTTACCGTAGCCATCTGCGGACGGTAGTTCAGGGTGTGGATCGTACACAGAAGTGACCCACCAAAGGTCGGTCGCGTGGCGGCCAGCGAGCGTTCGCCGTCAATGGCCAGTTCGGTACAGTCAGCCGTCAGGCCTGTTTTAAGCGTGGTCGCCACCGCACCGGCCAGGTCACGCCCCAGAACCGTGGCACCCAGCAGCATGATTTCCGGTTGGTACGTCTCCACCAGGGATGTAATCACCCGCGTATAAGGCTCGTTGCGATAGTCGGCCAGCACGGGATCATCGGCTATATAGGCAACATCCGCGCCATAGCTGAAGGTGGTCGCGGCAACTTCATGCAGCGCCGCGCGACCGCTTCCCACGATGACAGCGGCAAGGTCTACATGCAACTGGTCCGCCAGCTTGCGCCCTTCCCCCAGCAATTCCAGCGAGACGGGATGAATCCTGCCATGCTCGAACTCGATAAACACCCATACATGTCGATAGGAACGGAAACGTTCGGGCAGTTCCCGCTTCATGCTGGCGCGCCCACCGCCCGCTGGCCGTGAAGATTTCGTATTCATGCCTGTCTCTCCTTCAATGTCCGGCCGCCTGCCGGAACAGGTCATCGCGAAGTCCAGGCTGGCGGCTGAAAATCTGGTCAACCAGGGCCTCGGCCATGCCAGAAGGCGATATCCCTTCGGTAGAAATCATTTCGGCCTTTTCATCGCGGGCGGTCGGAGCAAACACCTTCTTGACGACCGTGGGGGAACCGCGCAGCCCACACAGGGACGTGTCGGATATCCCCACCGTCGCGGCGTTCCACTGCACGATTTCGGCACGGGCCGCCCGCAACGCATCTGCCTGCGTTCCACGGCGGATTTCGTTTGATCCTTCCATCATGGTCACCATGACGGGCAGCCGGGAGCGCAGGACCTGCACGCCATGATCCCCACGTCGGCGCACGAGGATCTGCCGGTCCGTCAGATCCATGTCATCAATGCCCGATACATAAGTCAGCTGTGACAGGCCCAGCCGGCGGGCGATACCCGGCCCGACCTGTGCGGTATCACCATCAATGGTCTGCTTGCCACAGAATACGATGTCAGGCGCCCCCCACGTCTCGCCCGCCTTGCGGATGAGGTATGACAGGGCGTAACTCGTAGCCAGGGTATCCGACCCCGCGAAAACCCGGTCAGTCAGCAGTACGCCCCGGTCCGCCCCGAATGTAAGGGCCTTACGCAGGCTATCCACGGCCATCGGCGGCCCCATGGTCATTACCGTCACTTCGCCGCCAAACCGGTCGCGCAGACGAAGCGCCTGCTCCAGGCCGAACAGGTCATAGGGGTTGATGATGGTCGGCACCCCCTGCCGCATGATGGTGTTGGTGACAGGATGAACGCGGATCTGACCGCTGTCCGGAACCTGTTTGATACAGACAAATATTTGCATTGCCACGGCTCCCCTGGCGTGCTCCGCACTTCCTGCACGATCAGGCCGCAAAAAACGTGCCAACAGGCGCATCTGCAGAAACAGGGCTATTTTATTAAGGGTATCAGTCGAATAGGCACGACCGACAGGGTTACGTCAGGTTTGTTCCCGGCTTTGTGTCAATTCCGACAGGCTGACAAAATTACCTGCAGGACGGACGGCATCACGATGCACCTTGAATACCCGTTCCGTAATGGGCGTCGAGCAGGTGAAATCCTCGTAGGCGCGCTGGAGCTGCGCGCGGCATAGCGCGCGACAGGTTTCATTATCGGCGACATCCCCAAGGTTGCCCGCGTCGAGATAGCTGCCCATACGTCGCAGGATATGCAGCCTCGCGACATTCAGTACCCGTGGTTCATAATCTACATCCAGCAGACGGAAAAAATCTTCCGCGGATGAAAGGCCACGCAGTTCGTCAAGTATTTCCATGTTTCCATTCCCTGCCCTGTTAAACTGGTATGGTGCCGTATCATTGCTATGCCTGGCCGCAGGTCGTCATGGCGGCATGCATCTCCGCCACTTCACCAAGCGTAACGGTCCGTTTGCCTTGCGCCGCACGCGCGCGCACGGACACCAGGATGGTGGCGACCAGCGGCTCATCCGCCTCAAGTCCAAGGGTTTCGAGCGCATGGCGCATGGCGGCGCGGCCGGAATGCTTTCCCAGAACGATTTCGCGCCGCCGCCCGAACTGCAATGGATCCAGTTCTTCGTACGTTTCCCTGTCACGTAGCAGCCCGGATACATGTATGCCTGATTCATGCTGGAACACGGCCTGCCCCACGATGGCCTTGTCCACCGGGATTTCCCGGGTGGCGGCACGCGCCACCAGTGCCGCCAGGCCTGGCAGGTGTGTGGGCCTGACGTTGCTCTGATGCCCGCCGATCCGCTGCGCGCCTGTCACCACTTCTTCCAGCGCGGCATTGCCCGCCCGCTCCCCCAGCCCCAGGACGGTCACGCTTGCACTGTCCACGCCGGCACGGATAGCCGCGAGCGTGTTGGCTGTAGCCAGTCCGAGATCGTCATGGCCGTGGAATTCAAGTTGCAGGTGAAAAATATCCCGTAACCGTTTCATGGCGTCATGAACGCTGAACGGGTCCATGACGCCCAGCGTATCAGCATAACGGAACCGGAACGCCCCTGCCGCCTGCACAATACCGACCAGATCATGCAGGAAGGTGATATCGGCCCGACTGGCATCCTCTCCGCCAACGGAAACGGCAAGGCCACAATCCCGCGCACGCGACACCACATCAGCAACCATCCTGAGCACCTGCCCGGATGACATACGATATTTAGCCATGATCTGCCGCACCGAGGTGGAAACCGACAGATGAATGGTTCCCAGCCCGGTCTGCCGAGCTGCCAGAATGTCGTCATGCCGCATACGGCACCAGGGGATTACACGCGCGTGCCGCACCGCGTCGGCAATCGCCCTGATCGCGGCGATTTCCTGTTCACCCATCGCCGGTATGCCGGCCTCGATGTCGTCTACGCCCGCCCTGTCCAGGGCACGGGCGATTTCGAGTTTTTCAGGGGTCGTAAACGCGACGCCAGGTGCCTGTTCGCCATCCCTGAGGGTCGTATCATTCACGATCAGTCGATTACAATCCTGCATACCATGACCTTCCAGCCGGGCTGCGCGCAAGGGTGAAAATCAGGCGTAAGTGGGTGCAAAACCGGACTGTACGGCGTTCTTCCCGTCCCAGAACGGCGACATTTCCCGCAACCTGGCGATGATCGCCGGCATGACTTCCAGCACATGATCCACGTCAGCATCCGTGTTTTCGCGAGAGAAGGAAAAGCGGATCGCCCCATGTGCCGCTGTGTACGGCACGTTCATCGCCCTGAGCACATGGGACGGTTCGAGTGATCCGGACGTGCAGGCTGATCCTGATGACGCGGCGATGCCCGCCTTGTTCAGCAAAAGCAGGATCGCCTCGCCTTCGATGAACTCAAACGCGACATTCGAGGTATTGGGCAGACGATTTTCCGTGTCGCCCGCAACGAAGGCATTGCCGATACGCTGCAAAAGCCCCTGTTCCAGCCTGTCACGCAGCGCGCGCACACGGGTATTTTCTTCCTCGATATGCTCTTTGGCCAGTTCCGCGGCGACGCCGAGGCCGATGATACCGGGCGCATTCTCGGTTCCGGCGCGTCGGCCCCGTTCCTGATGGCCACCGCGGATCAGCGGCCGCAGTCGTACGCCCCGGCGCACATAGAGTGCTCCGATCCCTTTGGGGCCGTGAAACTTGTGTCCTGAAAGCGACAGCATGTCGATCGCCGTGTCCTTCAGGTTCATGGGAATCTTGCCGACCGCCTGTACCGCGTCGGTATGGAACAGGGCACCGGCCTCATGCGCGAGTTCAGCAAGCATCGCTACGGGGAAAAGCGTGCCCGTCTCGTTATTGGCCCACATGACGGACGCAATGGCGGTACGTGGCGACAGGGCATGACGGTATGCCTCGATATCCAGCCGGCCGCGCGCATCAACGCCGATATAATGCACCCTGGTGCCCCGGGACTTCTCCAGCCATGCACACAGGGCAAGAACGGCGGGATGTTCGACAGCGGTCGTGACAATTTCGTTACGGCCGCCCTGCGTCTCCAATGCGGAAAGGATAGCGGTATTGTCGGATTCCGTCCCCCCGCCGGTAAAGACAATCTCATGGTCGAACGCCGCGCCCAGCAATGCCTGGAGCTGCTGCCGCCCCTTCCGCAGCGCGGCGCCGACATCCGATCCAAAGGCGTGCATTGACGACGCGTTGCCGAACTGTTCCGTGAAGAATGGAAGCATCGCGGCAACAGCCGCCGGATCGACACGGGTCGTTGCATTGTTATCCAGATAAACCGCCTTCATCGCCCATACTCCCTTACTGTCCGGCCGTAACCGGAATGACACGTACCGGCATGCCCAGCCGTTCAGCCAGACGCCCCTGAATTCCCTGTACCGTGACGGCAGCCAACTGGCAGTTGACACAGGCCCCGCTCATGCGGACCATCACGCGGTTTTCCTCGACATCGACCAGTTCGCAATCCCCCCCGTCATTGCGCAGGGCAGGTCGCAGTTCCTCCAGTACTTCCTCAATGGCCCGGATCTTCTGGACGGTCGTCATTCTGGAACTGGATGGCTGCGGCGGCGCGATGGGTGACCTGCGCTGCTTATGGGCGGGAACGACCGGCGCCCCACCAGCGACAAAAGCCAGGGCCGGATCAAGCAGACCTTCGGCCACCATTGCCGCATTGGTCCGCTCAAGCACGGTTTCCACGCCTTCGACGCATGTACCGCAACTGCCTGTCGCCTTGGTGAAATAGGCAACCTGTTCCATGGTCGTCAGGGCGTTATTCCGGACGGCGCGTTCGATCATCCCTTCATCGACACCGAAACATTTGCATAGCAACGCGCCTTCCTCGTGATCGTCTTCCCAGACCTCACCACGGTAATTCGCCACTGCCGCACGAAGGGCTTCATAGCCCATTACCGAACAGTGCATTTTTTCCGGCGGCAACCCGCCCAGAAAATCAGCAATGTCCTGATTGGTGATTTTCAGGGCTTCATCGAGCGTCTTGCCGATAATGATCTCGGTCAGGGCAGAAGACGACGCAATCGCCGAACCGCATCCGAATGTCTGGAACCGCGCATCGGTGATCCGCTCGTCTTCCGGGTCCACCTTGATCATGAGTTTCAGCGCATCGCCACAGGCTATCGCGCCGACCTCTCCAATGCCGCTGGCATCTTCCAGCATTCCCGCATTTTTAGGATTGAAGAAGTAATCCTGGACTTTTTCAGAATATTCCCACATAGGCCCTGCCTCCCGCTACCGGATGAAACCACCTGGCGCGCGTCTTAGCTGAAGGATTTTCCACACGAACATTTTGACGCCGCGTTCGGATTGTCGAATGAGAAACCGGACTGCTCCAGAGTAACCACAAAATCGACCGTTGTTCCCTGCAGGTGCGGCATGCTCTGGGCATCGACGAAAACCTTTACGCCGTCCACTTCCACAATCACGTCGGATGGTTCGGGTGCCGAAACCAGGCCCATCATGTATTTGAAGCCGGAACAGCCACCGGCCTCTACCATGATGCGAATTCCCTCGGCGGTGGCAGCGGCTCCGGCAATCGCGGAACGGACGGCCTCGCACGCACTTGGCGTAAGCTGGATCATCGCAAACTCCCCTTTCCCTGGATGATGCATTGGAAGGGAAGCAAGGCGCATGCCAAGGAAATGCCGGCAGATATGGCCAAAGCTTTCCGCAAACCTGTCCGTTTTGCAACTTTGTCGGGTTCCCGACGTGTGGGGCGCAAAAAAATCCCGGCCAGGGCCGGGATTGGATATATTATTACTTTACAATAATGATATCAGCCCATGCGGTTCGCCGCGATCCGCGCCAGCAGGCTCTCTCCGTCCTCGTCACCAAAACAGGCATCAAAATCATCACATTCATCACAGACGGGCGTGGAACACAGACGGTATCCTTCATCCCGGCATATCATGCGGAAGAAAAACTTCTTCCACTTCATATCCGCAGTATTGCGCCGCGCCAGCGGTTCGAAATGACGTTCCAGCAACCATGACAGTTCACGCCGATGGCGCAGTCCCAGATCCTGCCACAGATGGTTTGGCTCCATTGCCCGCCGGGCGATCAGTGACACGAGGGCATTCCCCCAGTCCGCATTATCCGTACAGCCGCGCCGCAGCAGGTCACGCAGCGTGTCCTCGGTCTCGCCCACTTCCGGCACGGGCATGCCAGCCAACCGGCTGAAACGTTCCGTCGTGCCCGGCAGTATCCTGCTGACCAGCGCCAGCATCTCCTGCCCGCCCAATCCGGTCATTTGCGACAGCAGGCATTTCCGTTCGTGCGCCTGAAACAGGGAAACAGCCAGGATGGATGCAACCACGTGCGCGTCAAACTGGTCGCATTCCCCCCCCGCGCTTCCGGCCATCAGCCAGCCGTAGATTTCCGTGGCCTGCATCGCTTTCTCATCCTTTCTGGTTTCTCAGGCAGCTCCATGGGTCTGGCAGTCGGTCGGGCAGACCCGTGCGCAGGCCCCGCACCCGATACAGGCCCCGCCATCCACCAGCACCATCACGCGCCGTTCGACATCCCCGTCATCCTCGTCCTCATCCGCGACGATGTTACCTTCGTCATCAATTCCGCGCAGGGTCATGACGCCCCTTCCGCACACCTTGAAGCAGCGGCCGCATCCTATGCAGACCGCCGGATCAATCGAGAGAAGATAGTCTGGCTGCCATGGCCGCCCGTCACGTGTGACACACTGCATGGCTAGCCCTCCGCCTTTTCTTCCGCGGCTTTCAGCGCCGCGCGCGTTGCCGTCAGGTCGGCGTAAGCCCGTTGGGCACGTTCCGCGACAACGTTGATTTCCTGCCAGTTAAGGGGCAGGTCCTCAGCCAGGTCATGCAGGTCCATCTTGGCCTGGGTTGCCCGGGCGGAGCGTTTTTTCAGTTCCGCCTTCAGGTCGGCAATATTACCCATCATCCTGCTCCCCTATGCCCTGGCCACTTCGGGAAAACGATTGATCTGTTCAATCGCGTGCCTTACGGCCTTTTCACCCTCGCGGGCCAGAACCGCCAGACTCTCAAAACCGAAGCGATGCACGTCACGCAGTGACTTCGCCAGGACCACCAGGCTGCCCGATGTCAGGATGACCCGGCCAAAGCCTTCATGACTCATCTTCATCATCGGGGATGCCATCAGGCCGGTTTCCTGTTCGATGGCCAGGCCGACAGCCTGATAGAACGTCTCGACGCGCATCAGCGTATCCGGGTCCGGATCACTGATCATAGGCATGTTGCGTCGCTCTTCCCTTGTCACGATATAATCCGCAAGAAGTGCCGCATCCTTCTTGCGTTCCCATGCCCCGTACATGTCGTCCGCCCGGATACGGCCCACGAGTGCTTTTATGAATGGCGTGGCCATGGGGTCATCAATAACCGCGTTGTCTGGTTGGGACATGCTCAGTCCTCCTCATCAAGAAAATCCATGGAACGGGGTGTCGCTGCCCCCATTACCTTACGCAGCCATGGGGGCGGATTACCGCTCATCATGGCCTGCACCCGTTCGATCACGGACGGAATGCTCTGCGCGGCTGGCAGCTTGACGGGATGAATGCGCGCCCCGACCACCTTGGCTGCCGCCGGGCCACCAATCGCCAGCACAAACAGAAGGTTGCACCCGCTCAATGCCGCGACCTTCGGGCCGATCCTGTCGTCGCCCTCGACCTGGTGCGCCCCGGATTCATCCGATACCTCATCAAAGCCGACGGCTTCGACAAAATCGGCGGTATCGGGTGTCACGTCCCATACAGCAAAACGCCGCGCCGACCCGAAATGCGCGTTCAGGGACTTCATGTCCTGCGTTGCCACGGCGATACGCAACCGCGCGGTCGTAGCGGACCGGGGGGTATCCCGCTGTCCGTGCAACCCGGATTCAATGATCTGCAAATGACGCGCTGTCATGCACAATCTCCTCACTGGAAGGGACAGGCCATGCCGTGGCGAAATCTCCCGGCGCATGGTCATGCATCTGCCCCATGAACAGGTTGGCGACACGAAAAATCAGGTCCCGTGTGCCACGGTATCCGATCGTCTGCATGTGGGCGGTGCCGAGACGATCGAAGATGGGAAACCCGACACGCAGAAGCGGTATACCCAGTCGTTCGGCGGACTGGCGTCCATGGCTATGCGTAACCAGCAGGTCCGCGCCACCAGCCGCGCGTACCGCGTCTTCCATGTCAGCCAGATCCCCGATGATGACGCGCCGGGCCGGGATACTGTCCAGATGGGGCGCGTTGGCCGTTGACGCCACGGCCACCACGATCTCGGCGCCCATCGCGTTAAAAAACCGGGACAGGCTGAACAGCATGTCCGGATCAGCCGCGATGGCGATCCGCTTTCCGCCAAAATGGAAATGGCCGTCCAGCATGGCATCCAGAAGCTGGCTACGCTGGCGACGGTAGCGCGCCGGTACCGCCTTGCCCGATAGATGGGAAAGCAGGGAGAGCAGGCGATCATTGGCGCCCAGCCCGGTCAGGGTGGGAAAGACGGTTACCGGCACGCCCGTCAGGCTGCCCAGCAGGTCCGCGGGTCGACGCATATGTTCCCCGATGGCGATTGTATGTACGGCACGCGCCATCTGCGAGACTTCCTCAAGCCGTGCCCCGCCCTGCGTAGTCGGACACCACTCCTCGCTGATGTGCCCGTCGAGCGAACCGGACAGGTCTGGCAGGACAACCGGGTACAGGCCAAAGCTTTCAATCAGGTCCCGCAGGATTTCAATATCGGCTGGTGTCTGGCCCACGCCGGGCAGCACGTTGACCTGCTGAAAGGAAGTCATGGCAGGCGACCATGGCGCCACCACGCTTTCGATGATTGCGCTGACGGCCGCAGCCCACCCATCTTCCAGCGCGCCGGTATAATCAGGCGTTGAGGCGAATACGACGGTCGTATCCGCCAGGGCGGCCTGCCGCGCCAGAATCAGTTTCAGGTCGCCTGCATAATCCTCGCCACGTGTCTCAACCAGGGCGGTGGAGGCGATACCGATGAAACGGGGCGCCATCCGCCGCTGCAGGTTCAGCAGGGCTTCCTCCATATTGGCGGCGGCGCCAAGGATGGTGGCGACTTCATCCATCGCCGTGGTCTGGAGGGGTATGGCCTCCTTGTAGTGCCTGACAGACAGCACAAGCGCAAACGAGGTACAGCCCTGCGAACCATGGAACAGGGGCACCGCCCCCTCCATCCCCAGGTACGCCAGCGCCGCACCCAGAGGCGTCGAGGATTTGAGTGGATTGACCGATACGGCCTTACGGGACTTGATGATTTCCGCCATGTCATCCCTCCCGCGCGACAGGAACGAGCCTGGGTACATTATCATCCAGCCAGTCTTCCGTATCGCCCTGTTCCCACGGGGCGGGTCGCCTTACGTCCGCCCATACGGGGTTGGACAGCGCACGATCCAGTTCCCGCACAAGGGTGACCATGCCGTCATAGCCGGCATAGGCCTGATGACGTTCCTGGTTGATGTCGAGCCACGGCACGCGCGCCTTGAGCGCCACGAACTGCGTACGGCCACCAGACAGCAGAATATCGGCGTCGCCCCGGCGAAGCTGCGCATACATCTCACGCGGCGGAATACTGTCTACCATGTGGGCATCCCCCCCCATGAGGTCCTTGATTTTCTGTTTATCGTTTTCGGTTGACTTACGGACGGATGTCCCCACGACCACCATTCCGACTTCCTGCAGGGCGGAAACAATCGACCATGATTTCACACCACCGGTGTAAAGCAGTACGCGTTTTCCCGTCAGTCTCTGGCGATAGGGGGCAATGCGCGCCCATGCACGTGCCTCCTCGGCAGTGACAAGGGCCTCTGTCCGCTCGATCAGGTCCGCGGGCGCTCCGCGCGCGACCAGAAGGCGGGCCACCGACCGCAATGCCGCCGATGTGTCGCCAATGCCGTAGAATGACCCCTCAAAATAGGGGATTCCCCACCGTTCTTCCATTTTACGGGCAATATTGATGAGGGCCGTCGAGCACACCATCATGTTGACGCGGGAACGATGGGCGGACGCGACCTCGCGGTACCGGGCATCCCCTGTCATGCAGGCATGGACGCGGATACCCAGGGCATCGAACAGCGGGCGAACCTGCCACAGTTCGCCCGACAGATTGTATTCTCCCAGAATATTGATATCAAAGACCGTGCTGGTTTCAGGTTCCATCGTGCCGATCACATGATCGAGCAGGGCCTCCCCCGCCAGCTTGTTCCCCAGGTTCTTGGAACCAACAAATCCAGGCGCATTGACCGGTATGCAGGGGGTTCCCAACCGGCTGGTCGCATGGGCGCATACGGCAACGATGTCATCACCGATCAACGCCGGAACGCAGGTCGCGTACACGAACACGGCAGGAGGGGCATAACGGGATATGACTTCCCGAATGGCCTTGTACAGCCTTTTTTCCCCAGTCCCCATGACAATGTCCATCTGGGACAGATCGGTCGTCACGCCAAGCCTGTATAACTGGGGACCGGAACTTGCGGCATGCCGGTTATCCCAGCCATTGCCTTCACATGCCAGCGGACCATGCACCAGGTGCACGACATCCGTAATTGGCTGAAGCGCGATCTTGGCCCCATCAAAGGCACATCCACCAGCCGCGGCACCCGGCGTGAGGGGCTTGGAACATCCCTTCTTGCGTTCCTTCTCGCCCTTGGCCAGGTTTTTATCACAGCCAGGCTCGTTGAACAGTTCGGCAACCTTCGCCTTCAAAGCGTCGCTCATCGTCCTCTCCAACCTTTTTGCGGTGTTTCGCGCATGCGGGCGGCTGCCAGCCGCCCGATACAATTCAGCGTGTCAGGTCATAGGAATAATCGGTCACGCCCGGCTCGATCGTGTCGTCATCCAGTTTGTCGAATATCTTGTCCAGCAAGGTCACGAGCACACGAAGCGCCCCCTGGTACCCCCATACCGGAAAACGATGGTGATGATGGCGATCGAAAATCGGGAACATGAGACGGATCAGGGGCGTGCCCGTGTCACGTTCAAGATACTTGCCGTAGGAATTGCCAATCAGCAGATCGACCTTCTCGGTCGCCAGGAGCGAACGCATGTGCCACAGGTCCTTGCCACCCCAGGCCTTGCATCCAGCCCCGAAGGGTGAGCTGTCGAAGAGCGCCTGCATCTGCGCTTCCCAGGCCTTGGTGCCATTGGTTGCCAGACAGTGCCGTGGTTCCCCGCCCGTTTCCATGATGAACCGCGCCATGCCGTATACGAAGTCGGGATCACCGTAGATCGCATACGTCTTGCCATGCAGCCACGACTGGCTGTCCGCCATGGCGTCAATCAGGCGTCCCCGCTCCATTTCCAGTTCATGTGGTATGGGCCGGCCAGACAGTTCCGAGATTGTCTGAAGCAGTTCATCCGTGCCACCAACACCCATCGGGTAATGCAGCGCCGCCGTCTCCTGGCCGAATGTCGCGCAGTATTCCAGTGTTTTGGGGGAACAGTATTCCTGAAGCGAAATTGTTGCGGCCGCATTCACCGCGTCCCGTGCCGCCTCGATTCTGGTGCCCCCGTCATACATGCGGAACTCACCATCCGAGGGTGTGTCAAACTGGTCCGCCACATCAGACAGGATCGTGTATTCAACACCCATCAGGCCAAGGATGCGTTTGAGTTCGCGATTGTTGCCAACCGCGAAACCATCAAAGCCCGGGATGAAATTGACGGATGTACCGGGAACCCTGGTCCTGCCTTTCCAGAAATGTTCCAGAATGCCCTTGAGCATATTGTCATAGCCCGTGACATGGCTGCCAACGAAGGCTGGCGTATGCGCAAAGGGAACATCGAAGTCCTCTGGTACCGATCCCTTGCCTTTTGCCGTCTGGATGAAGGCATGCAGGTCATCGCCGATCACTTCGGCCATGCAGGTGGTCGAGACCGCGATCATCTTGGGATCGTACAGCTTGTAGGTGTTGGCCAGGCCATCCACCATATTGTTCAGGCCGCCGAATACCGCTGCATCTTCCGTCATGGAGGATGACACGGCGGAAGAAGGTTCCTTGAAATGCCGTGACAGATGCGAGCGATAATACGCCACGCATCCCTGCGAACCGTGGACGAAACTCATGGTCCGTTCAAAACCCGCCGCCACGAATACGGCACCCAGCGGCTGGCATGCCTTGGCGGGATTGACCGTAAGGGATGTACGCGCGAAGTTTTTCTCGCGGTAATCCCAGCTTTTGGTCCAGTCCGCGATTTCAGTCACTTTCTCGGCCGGAGGCATGTTCTCCAGCTTTGCCTTTTCGGCCAGCATTTCCCGGTATTCCGGCTCCCGGAACAGGGGCGCGTGGTCGAGGATCTTGTCAACATTTTGAGGCATGGTAATTGGAATCCTTTTACATGCCCGCGTGCGCCATACGGCACGCGGGCCGCTTCTTGGCCTCAGGCGGCTTTTTTCCAGGGCGCCTTGAACAGGCTCCAGACCGGGTTGTTGATCGCCAGGTCCATGTCCCGCGCAAAGATGGCGAACCCGTCGTAACCATGATACGGGCCTGAATAATCCCACGAATGCATCTGGCGGAACGGTATGCCCATTTTCTGAACGGGGTATTTTTCCTTGATGCCGGACCCCACCAGATCGGGGCGCATGCCTTCAATGAATTTTTCCAGTTCATATCCGGTCACGTCATCATAGATCAGCGTACCTTCCTTTACGTAATGACCGGTGCGCTGGTAGTCGTCATTATGGCCGAATTCGTAACCCGTGCCGGTAATTTCCATGCCCAGGTCATTATACGCATTGACGACATGGCGCGGACGCAGCCCACCAACATACAGCATGACCTTTTTGCCAGCCAGACGCGGGCGAAATTTCTCCAGTACCGCATCAACCAGAGGCTGGTACTTGGCAATAACCCGTTCAGCGCCCTCCTTGATCGTGTCATCGAACAGCGCCGCAATCTTGCGAAGGGAAGCCGCGATCTGCGAAGGACCAAAAAAATTGTATTCCACCCAGGGAATACCGTATTTTTCTTCCATATGGCGACAGATATAGTTCATGGAACGATAGCAATGGATCAGGTTGAGCTTTGCCTTCGGCGCCCGTTCCATTTCCGCCAGCGTCGCATCGCCCGACCAGTTGCCAACCACGCGCAGGCCCATTTCCTCCAGCAGGATACGCGAGGACCATGCATCTCCACCGATATTGTAGTCGCCGATGACATTCACATCATATGGCGTGGTTTCGAATGCCTCCTGGGCATCATTTTTATCGAACACCCAGTCCCGGATTGCATCATTCGCGATATGATGACCCAGTGACTGTGAAACGCCCCGGAAACCTTCGCAGCGGACCGGCACGATCGTTTTGCCGATTTCTTTCTTCTTCTTGCGTGATACGGCCTCGATATCGTCACCAATCAGCCCGATCGGGCATTCCGACTGGACTGAAATCCCCTTGGCCAGCGGGAAAAGCAGGTCAATTTCATCAATGATCTTTTCCAGCTTCTTGTCGCCACCGAACACGATGTCCTTTTCCTGGAAATCGGACGTGAACTGCATGGTGACAAACGTATCAACGCCCGTATTGCCAATGTAATAATTACGCCGCTGCGACCATGAATACTGCCCGCAGCCGACCGGCCCATGGCTGATATGCACCATGTCCTTCACCGGCCCCCAGACGACGCCCTTTGACCCGGCATAGGCACATCCCCGAATGGTCATGACACCCGGGATTGATTTTACATTGGACTTGACCGCACAGTCGCTCAGCACTTCGCCATCGACTGAATCAGCCTCTTCTTCCGCGGTTGGGGCCTTGGCGACACCCAGATGTTTCTGGCGCCGCTTCTTGGCCTTGTCCGGGTACGCTTCCAGCACTTCCGCGATCAGGCGGGCGTGGAACTCGCTTTCATTAACATTCTCTTTGTCCAGACTCATTTTCCAGTCCCCTTCGTGGAAGCGGGAAACAATGTCCGGCGGTTTCCACGCCGGACATGCATGCAATCAGTGCGAAGCCGCGGCTGCGACCTGAGCTTCCTTGGCCGCCAGTTCGGCAAGCGCCTGTTCATCCGTTTTCATGATGCCGAATTCCAGCAGCATGTCTTCCAGTTCTTCCATGGTAATCGGGGTCGGGATGGTGCCCTGCCCCGAATTGGCATGAACCTTTTCCGCCAGCGTGCGGTACTCGCCCGCCTGCTTGGAATCAGGCGCATACTGGATAACAGTCTGCCGGCGCAGTTCCGCATGCTGCACGATATTGTCGCGCGGCACGAAGTGAACCAGCTTGGAGTTCAGCCTCTTGGCCAGGGCTTCAGCCAGATCATATTCCCGATCGGTCTGTCGCTCGTTACAGATCAGTCCGCCCAGACGCACGCCGCCGGAATGCGCGTATTTCAGGATCCCTTTGGCGATGTTGTTCGCCGCATACAGCGCCATCATTTCGCCAGACATGACGATATAGATTTCCTGGGCCTTGTTTTCGCGGATCGGCATGGCAAAGCCGCCACAAACCACGTCGCCCAGCACGTCATACGAAACATAGTCAACGTTATCGTACGCGCCATTTTCCTCAAGGAAATTGATCGAAGTGATGACCCCGCGCCCCGCGCAGCCGACGCCGGGTTCCGGGCCACCGGATTCAACGCACTTGATCCCCTTGTAGCCCAGTTTCAGAACGTCTTCGAGTTCGAGATCCTCGACAGACCCAGCCTCGGCCGCAAGGCTCAGCACGGTGTCCTGCGCCTTGGCATTCAGGATCAGACGAGTGGAATCCGCCTTTGGGTCACAACCGACGATCAGGATTTTCTGACCCATCTCGACCAGCGCCGCAAGAGTGTTCTGGGAGGTCGTGGACTTGCCGATCCCACCTTTTCCATAAAAGGCGATTTGACGAAGCTTGCTCATGATATCGTCCTGTTTTCCGATAACTCGCATGATGCGGACCCTGTGGCCCGCCATCCAGAGTATCCGCAAACGTCGTGCCATCGGGCGGATACGCCAAAGGGCGCCTGCTTCCTGCCGTAGCCGACAGATTTTTGATGGTTTTGTCGCGCTTCATACAAATGCGACAACGCGATTTTCCTTTTCGGGCCATGTAAAAAAAAACCGTTGCGCATACTACATGTGCAACGGACATCGACATTCATTATGATACAGAACAATTTTTACATCATGCCCGGCAATAAAACCCAGGTACGATCCAGCCAATCCGCGTCATGCCCAGCGTTCAGCCGCGTAACTCAGAAGTCGGCCTCAAGCGTGAAGTGATAGGCGCGCGGCAGGCCGGCATAGGCTGCACTGGTGCCCGCCGCCGTTACAGCCGTGCCCGCGGCGGTGCCGTTATAGACGGATGACCAGTACCGTTCGTTCGCAACATTGGTCACGCCGAAACGGGCCATCCACGGATGCCGGGCCGCACGGAACGGAAAGCGAGCGCCCATGTCCAGCGTGACATAGGACCCAGCATAGGTCGAATTGTACACATCCGCCGCACGGCGGCCCGTGTAATGGACGTTGGCGTTGACCGCCAGGCCATTCAGCGCGAACCCCTGCGAAAACGGAATACGATAATCCAACAGCACATTGGCCTGCAGTGGCGCGACGCCCACGGCTTCCTTGTTGGATGTCCTGACATTGCCTGTATTCAGCACTTCCGCATCGATCCATGTCATGCCGCCGATAACGGCAAGACACGGCGTGATATGGCCCATGGCCTGGAATTCCACGCCATAATTCCGCTGCGTACCGAAATTACCGTAAACGTGCGATGTCGGGTCGATATAGGCATAGCTGCGTGTTGCACGGAAACCGGCCACATTGAACTGGATGTTGCGGAACATGTATTTGTAACCGACTTCAAACTCCTCACTTCGCACGGGCGACGTGAACTGGTTGTCGTTCACCGCACCAGCCGTAACCGACGTGCCGGCCTGCAGGGAACGGCCATAGGTGAAGTAGGCCGTCTGGTTGTCAGCCGGTTTGTAGATCAGGCTGGCCATGGGGCTGAAGGCGGCATCGGCCCGCGCGTTCGTGGTCTTTCCCTTGCCCAGGTGGGTGGTCGAGACAACATAGCCGTTCACCGTCTGCTTTGTCGCAGCTTCTTCCGTCACCGTCCCGGTACTGTCCTGATCCAGCCAGCTCCACGCCAGCGTGCCCATGGCCGACCAATGGCGATTGAAATGCACCGTGTCCCCCAGGATCATGGACTGGTAACGCACGTACTGGGATTCGTAATTCCCCCTGTAATAGGGCTGCGGACCATTGGGCGCCACGGCCGGATCATACAGCGATGCCGAGGCAACGGCGGTATAGCTCTGCCCGCTCAGGGGATTGTAGCCCCCCGCCATGTAGCCGTTGGTGCCAATCACAAGATCATGCCTGATGAACCCGGTATGCACATGGCCGTTGATATAGGCCATGTTGCTGCCAACCTTGAAATCATTGACCGTAGTGGCGGCGGAAATGGTCTGTTTGTAACCACCCTGGTTGTTGATCAGCGTATCGGCGGATTCAAACACCTGACGGCCTGAATCCTGATATAGGCCCCCGATCACGAAGCTCCAGTCATCATTGATCCGATGCTTGAGCTTGGCGAGGAAGACGTTGTTCTCAGAGTTGTAGCCCGCATAATCCTGCCCCATGTGCGGCCTGCTCAGGTCGGGGGCTTCGGGCAACTGCATGTTGTTGAGATTGACACCCGCGGGCATGCCGCGTTCATCATACGTGTAATGGCTGGCATCGAGTTCAAGAACCGTATCGCGGTCGAAATGGATGTCGAAATCAGCACTGACCATATTACGTCGCACCCAGCTGTCCTGCACATAGGTCGTGCCGTCACCGTGCAGCAGGTTGATGCGATAGCCAAACCATCCGTTCTTGCCAAGGCGGCCCGATGAATCGACATTTTCCATGAGCGTGCCGATGGAATCCACGCCGACCACAAGGCGGTTGATGCGCTCATCCGTCGGGCGCTTCAGGCCATATTCAAACGTGCCGGCCGGGTTCTGGGGGCCATACAGCGCACCGGCAAGGCCGTTGAGCACCTGCACATTGTCGAACTGCTCGGCCGCATAGGGGGTCACGGTAAACGCATTCAGGCCATCAATGCGGCTGTTGGAAATCACGTCCGCCTCGAACCCGCGTGACTGCGGGCGGCTGGTGCCGGGGTCGGCGCGGGTTTCCAACTGGACCGACGGCAGGTACTGCATCAGGTCATTAATGTTGCGCGCCTGCTGGTTGACGATCACGTCATGTGGCACGGTCATGATCGACATGGGCGCATCAAGCGTGCGGCGCGTGCCCAGCGGGCCAAGGTTCGCGGTCTTCTTGTTATAGTTGGCCGCCGCGCCCGCCACCATCCGATGGTGGCCGATAACTGTCATTTCTTCCGCATTGACGGACGTTACTGCATTATCCTTGCCACCAGCACCCCTCGCGGCGGATGACTGGGCCTTCTTGCCCTGTGCATATGCGGAAGGAATGAATAATGCGCCCAGGCAGGCAGAAAACATCCATACCATACCCGTATTCATCCGGACCATGACCGCCCTCCATATCATTTCGGTTATTTAACTAATGTTCATATAATTCTGCCTTTCTGCCTACGTCTATATATATTTTAATATGATTTATATTTATTACTTCTACCCACCATGTATTGATGTGTACATGCCAAACCTGTCGCCAACCGGTATGCACCCGAGCAGGCAACATGAAAACAAAGCAATACGATCGTAGCATTGAATAATCTATGTTGCTTTCATAGAAACTGACAAGTTTTTAATATAATGGGTCAAAAATAATTTTCAAATTACTGATTGCGTTATTTATTGGCAGATTCCTTAATAAAGTCCGTAACGTCCTGTAGCGATATGCAGACCGGACGGATATTATTTTGTTTAAGAAATGCCATTTCATTGCGCGTCATGATTTCAGGTTCCATGACAGCATAATATGGTCCTGCTGACCGTTTCATGATCTGTCGTGCGTAAATCCGCAACATCTGGTCGTCAAACCGACATCCCAGAAACAAAAAACCACATTCTGACCGCCGGGACCTGATCATTTCCGGAATGGGCGTCTGGATATCAATCTCCGTCAGGATCTCGACATAATCAGAATCAGCAACCAGGTAATTGCGGGCTGGCGTAACCGATCCATGAGGTTTGTACAGAATCGTTCTCCACTGCGCCGCATTTTCAACCGGCACTTCCTTTCCACTGGCCCCATAGGCGCGATACCACTGGAATTCACCAATTCCTGCACGTGGAATCCCCTGTATTTCTCCCCATTCGCCAGCAGCCAGGCAGGTTTCCAGCGCAGCCCGCATCGCACCATCATACCAGGTGTCAATAATCATCGGTGGTGCATAGGCCGCCAATATTTCATGCAGTTCTACAGGTTTTACAGGCTCGGCATATGCACGATCCATCAACGCAGTCAGGGTGGAACGATGGCGGTGGCTTTCAATATATTGTGCCGCTGCCCATGGATTGCCGCGGGCCCGCTTGGGCAGGGCAACCTGTCGCCCCAAGAAAGCGGCGAGTTCGGTCGGGCTTGCGGGAACAACCGTATTCTGCGCAAGGGCACTTACGCCAGTACCCAGATAGGGAATCAGACGCCGCGCATGTAATCCTGCGCTTATTTCATTCATAACATCCGTCATGAACCCTCTCCTTCAAGCTTACGAGCATTGACCGTAATGGGCAGTTGGGTCTGGGCGTCCATAACAGGTAACTCAAGTACCCACCCATTCTTGAGCTTTACCCATCCACCCCACAGCGCATCATGCTGCTGGGCAATAACCGGCTCTTCCAGATCCTTGCGCGGCACGTAAACCGACAGGCCGCGTGCGTCCCGTCGCAGCATGATCTTCATTTTAATGCCTCTGCTTCCAGATTGAGTTCGCGTGCACGCATGCCGACAACAGTACCACGTTCGACAAATTCCACGGCATAGATGTAATAGCGCTGCAAAAAGACACCAATATCACGGACATAGCCGACATCTCCCTTATGAACGAGCATTTCACCAATTTCCCGTCCCGCAAAAGTGCCGTCATTTTTTACATATCGCGTTGCCCGTACTTTGGTACCAGGCAGGAAAACAGGCTGCCTGCGGATTTCGACTTCTTCCTCACGTCCCAGTCCCATCGGAGTTCTCCTTTCGAACATCTTCTGCCAGACGACGCGTGATCAGTTCCCGGACAAGCGGTTCGTCATCGTCGGCCAGGGCATGCAACATGGCTACCGGCAATCGCTCAATGGCCGTAAACCGGACACGCACGTCATCGTCCGTCGCCATGACGGGCAATAACGCCACTGGCAACCGCGTAGCCAAAATCTGTCGTACCGTCGGTTCTGTATCCGACAACATCAAGTACAGATACGCAGGCGCAATACGGCGCGCGACCCAGCGCCGTATATCCGCATCCTGATCCTGGACCGCCAGCACCAGCATGTCCGGCTCAAGCCGCCTGATCACCATAAGGCGGACCAGCGCATCCGGATCGGCCAGTAGCCGGAGCAGTTCATTTCCTTCAAGCCGACTGGCCACGGAAACCCGTACGCGCCGGTCAGGATCAGCCGCCAGGGGAAGGATACGCCGGATTGGCAACCGGAGCACGGCCCCCACCCTGACCTCCGGTTCTGGGTCAGCCAGCAGCGGCGGCAAGCGGAATATGGTACAATATCGCACAGCGATCGCACGGACTTCATCGTATGGGTGATCGAGATATTCGTCCGCCATGGACGGGTTCTGGGTAAAAAACCTATCCACCCGGCGAGCGCGACGATCCCGTACGCAACTACGTCCGCGCTGGCATCTGCCGTCCCGATGCATCGGTTCGTGCCGGCAATCCCGACACCGCACCTGTTGCCCCTGCCAGTCAACCGCTTCATGTATCAAGCCGGCAGGCGGGGCGGGCGCGTCGCGCTCTGGCTTTTTCTGGCTCATGCAACCGCCCCGAAGCCGTTTATGCCGGAACGCAGGTATTGGGAACGGGGCAGACTTCAGCGCATTGTGGCGCATCAAAGTGCCCCTCGCATTCCGTACACTTCTTGGGATCAATTACGTACAGATCATTCTTGAGCCGGATGGCGGCGTTCGGGCATTCGAATTCGCATGCCCCGCATACCGTGCACTGCGATGTAATGATTTTGTAAGCCATGTTTCTGTTCCTGAATTTTTGTATCGTGAAAGTGTGGATTCACGCCGTCTGGCGGATTTCCATTCCAAAAGTTGCGGAATACCATCCGGTAATACCTGCCTCGATCCAGTCATGGGCATACGCCTGACTGATCTCGATCCCGGCAGCACCCATGCTTTCACGCGGGCAGTCACCGACCTTGGCGCATAACACCATATGAATCCCTTCCAGGGCTTCAATCGTACTGTTCAGGGTTGCGTCCTCGCCCCATCCCCCTTCACAATAATTCTCGACTTTGCGATGGCCGATGAACTGGATGCCCGAAGCGGAAACCTCATAGACCTGGAACTCGCGCGCATGCCCGAAATGCTGGTTGATCCGGCCGCCACCTTTGGTCGCAACCGCGACCAGGACGGGCGCTTCAGTCTCAATTTCGGCCAGCACCGCATCGGCGGCCCTGCGCTGCTTCATATGTTCGCCCCGTTCCTGCGCCACAACTTCACGGTAGGTTTCCCGGCGTGACGGGTCGTAAGAAACTTCGTCGGCCAGTTGATCCATTGTGAACTCCTGTCCACGGTCCTCGCCCAGCAGGCCTACGGCATCAGCCCGGCACTGACGGCAGTGGCGCATGAGTTTTGTTCCATCAGACAACTGATCCTGAAGCGCCTTGAGTTCATGAGCGCGCGGGCCGCGCTGTCCCGTCAGCCCGAAATGCGTACCATGCGCGGGATCGGATATAAGCGGCATGATGTTATGCAGGAAAGCTCCCCTGGCCTTGACAACCTTATTTACCTCAATCAGGTGTTCGTCATTTATGCCGGGAATCATGACGGAGTTGATTTTAGTCAGGATGCCTCGCGCCGTCAGCATATCAAGTCCCAGCATCTGACGTTCATGCAGGATTCGGGATGCATCCAGTCCGGTCCAGCGTTTATTCCTGTAGAATATCCATGGATAGATCTTCGTACCGATTTCCGGATCGACCATATTGATGGTGATCGTGACATGGTCGATATTCATTCGGGCGATTTCATCGACATGATCGGGAAGAGCGAGACCATTGGTCGAAAGGCACAATTTTATGTCGGGAATGTCCTGCGAGACCTGCGCGAATGTTTCGCGTGTCTTGTTCCAGTCGTAACAGGCGTCGCCTGGCCCGGCGATTCCAAGAACGGAAAGTTGGGGTACCTCGTTGGCAACGGTAATGACCTTACGCCGCGCCTGCACCGGGGTCAGCTTTTCCGATACCACACCGGGGCGACTTTCATTCGCGCAATCATATTTACGATTACAATAATTGCACTGGATATTGCATGCGGGAGCGACAGCAACATGCATCCGAGCAAAATAATGATGGGCTTCCTCTGAATAACATGGATGATCCTTGACCTTTTCCCATATTTCGGGAGGAAGATCGGAAGGACCATCGGAACTTCCGCAACTGGAAGAAGAACATCCTCCATCGCCTGTCAGCGCGACACGCATGTCCTGCGCGGCGGTCGGGGTAAGCGTACCCAAATTTATCAGCTGTGCCATTGCCATTCTCCGGACTGACTTTCGCTATCAGATCCGGCGCAAGAAGCATGCCACGTATAATAGCAAGATCCGGCTATGCTTTATGGTGCCGCGCGTCATATGCGCGTCATATGCGCGACAGAAATGTGCCGACAGCGACAATCCTGACATAAGACGTCGAATCAGAACTTCTTTATGGAGATGCCATTCTTGCGTAGCGCATAGCCAATCTGCCTGGGTGTAAGGCCCAGTATGCGTGCCGCCTTGGCCTGAACCCATCCGGCCCTTTCCATCGCGTCGATCAGTTCGTCACGCTGGTTACTCCATTCCCCCTGTGCTGCTGAACAGACTGATGACGACCGGCACGTTGCCGGATCAGGCATGGGACATGCCCCCTCCTCGTTCTCCGTTCCGGCGGAAGCGGGAACAACAGGTTTTTCGTTCCCCCTTTCCTCATTATCCGATCGTGGCATGTCCATGTCGGATGGTGCAGGCGTACGCCAGAAAATGGATGACAGACATCCATCGCTACGGCAGGCGAAGTCATGCGCGGTGATAACCGGCCCCTCAGCCAGGGTTGCCGTTCTACGGATGCAATTTTCCAACTCACGCACGTTTCCTGGAAAGTAGCAGGCTGTCAGCACCTCCATTCCCTCAGGATCAATTGAAAGATTCCGATGGTTACTTTCGTTGAAACGTCGCAGGAATTCTTCCGCGAGAAGCGGAATATCGGACGTCCGCGCCCGTAAGGGCGGCAGAAAAATCGGGATCACGCTCAAACGGTAATATAGGTCGGCACGAAAACGCCCCTTGCTTACCGCATCTTCCAGATCGCGGTTCGTCGCCGTCACGATCCGCAGATTAACCTTGAGCGTTCGCGTCCCACCCACGCGTTCAAATTCACCCTCCTGAAGAACACGTAGAAGCTTTGCCTGAAAACTGGGAGAAATTTCTCCGATTTCATCCATAAACAGCGTACCGCCATCCGCCAGTTCGAAACGCCCCTTACGTTGTGACAGCGCGCCGGTGAAGGCCCCTTTTTCATGACCGAACAGTTCGGATTCAAGAACACTTTCGGGCAGTGCCGCACAATTCAGCTTGACGAAAGGCTTCCCTTGTCTGGGAGAAGCCATATGGATGGCTTCGGCAAACAGTTCCTTGCCGGTTCCTGACTCGCCACGTAACAGGACAGTTACATTGCTTCTTGCAACGATCTCTATCTTTTTCATTACGGCCTGCAGGGCCGGACTATTGCCAACAACCCTCAAATGACTGTCGGTATCCCGTGTTGCTGATGCGACCCTGTGTTCCTGTGCCACGTCTGTCATCAGTCGTTCACGATCATTCTGTACAAGGCGATGCAGGCGCAGCATCTGCCCCATAAGCCCTGCAACCATGGAAAGAAGACTGACGTCAATACTTCCCACGATCGAGTCCTCGGCAATGGCGGTTCGGTCAAGAAGCAGGACCCCCAGGACCTTTTCACGACTTGTAACTGGCACACCGATTATGCCAATTCGCCCGGCGGCGACTTCCCACGCGGGTGATTTGGCGAAACCATAGCGGATATCCCGTGCGACATCGGGAACCAGGAGTGGCTGCCTGCTGGTTACGATCTGTCCGACAGCCTGTTCGGGAAAACTGTCAAAATAGGTTTTCGCCGCAGCCGTGTCAGCATATGTGCCAATAAAGGTATCGGCGATGCCAGGCTGCTCCCTGTCGGCAAACAGAACGACAACGGCATTGTTCATATCTACAAAGTTTTCAAGAACGCCTAGTACGTTCCTGATTATCGCAGAGGCTTCCGCCGGTGCGCATAAAATTTTGGAAATTTCATGCAGACCGAACAACGCGCGCTCTGCCCAAGTTGACTGGCCAGCCGCATTTGCGGGCCGACAAGGAACGTGATCCGCAGGCATATCGCGTGCCTCCCCGCCTGTTCAATTGTACCCATAATATACGCTTTAGGGATACGCCAATGATGGCATCCCGACGCGGCAGTTGCCACCTTTCATTTTCGATCTGTCATATATTTTATTGGGAAAATTCGATAGCAAGATTATTTTTCTTTTATTCCGGGCATTTATAAATCGTCTATATTCAAGCAGAAATAGATATGCACGCGTACTGATGCAGAGATTTCCTGTATATGCCATAATGGTCTCCCGGAGTGTTCCGTTTCGCCGCCTCCTTGATGTCCCGCCCGGTCTATCAACAGCGCGCCTGATATCGTGCCTGCCATTCCATCCAGCAGGCTCAGCTTGTGATGGAACTATTACAATATCGCGGCACCTGGTCGCAGCCATTCCCGTATATGGGCACTCTGTATTACCAGCCGGTTACCGGACGGAATATCCGGTTGTAGCCCGATCAGCCTATACAGCATAGACACCCTGCTCGCGTGGTCTCCACGCTGCCTGAATGTGTCCCTGAATAAATCCAGGACCCTGCATATGCCATGCCATAATGCGGCAGCATGCCCGCAAACCATCTTTTTTAATATCATGGGGATGATCACTACATGCAGGATAGCGACAATATGACTGAAATACACCATGTTGGTGGGGCATCACTGTTGTTCCATTCACTGGACTGACAAGGGAACATACGCAATTCTCATGCCGCCATGGAACATGACAGTACTTGCACGGTACTGAATATCACGTCGTATTTATATGCCATTCCTTAACTGCCTTATCACATGGCACGTTTCTTGCTTCCCTCTCTTTCATATACTCCGCTGTCAGCGGGTATCAGAAAGCGCGGCAATTCCAGGGTATTTATATGGCCATGTTCACCTGTTGGAATAAGGAGGGTTACGATGCGTATTCACCGTCTGATCATTCTCGCTTTGGCCATTACAGGTGCACTGATTTCAAGCAATCGGGCCAGTGCAGACCCGCTCCGTCTGGCTGTAGCCGCAAATTTTATACAGACGGCGCAGCAACTGGCAGATGAATTCATGCAAAGAACCGACCTGTCCGTGACAATCAGTTCAGGATCAAGCGGTCAACTGGCTACACAGGTCAGGGAGGGCGCACCATTTGATATTTTTCTCAGCGCGGATACGCAACGACCGGAAGAACTTGTTTCCAGCGGTCTGGCCATAGCATCTTCGCGTTTTACCTATGCCATTGGCCAGTTGGTACTATGGCGCCCAACAACCGGCATCCCCCCTGACGAGCAAATGCTGAGGAACGGGCAATTTGCCCATCTTGCGCTCTGCAATCCCGCTACGGCACCATATGGTGCGGCTGCGATTGAAACATTGAAGGCATGGAACCTTTATGACCAGTTACGCCCCCGGCTGGTTGTGGCGCAATCCGTAAGCCAGGCCCTTGAACTGATCCAGAGCGGCAATGCGGAACTGGGATTCGTTGCGCTGGCCCAGGTGAGCAGGCTTAAGGAAGGAAAATACACGGTTATACCAGAAAGTCTGTATTCACCGCTGCGTCAGGACGCGGTGCTGTTATCGAGAGCGGGAGAGAATATAGACGCACGCCAATTCATGACTTTCCTGCATGGACCTCAAGCCCGTGACATGATCAGGCGCGCCGGTTATCTGACCCCCAATGGTGAACAGGAAGCCGCACGATGAAGGGAATCCCCACCGATGTCATAGAAGCCACCATCCTGACGCTGGAACTGGCAGTGGTTACGACAGGTATGCTTGTGACAATAGCATTACCCCTTGCATGGTGGCTGGCATTCCCGCACCGATGGTGGAAGTCCATGGTCAACGCGGTTATTTCCCTTCCGCTTGTGCTTCCCCCCAGTGTACTCGGATACTACCTGCTCCTCGCCTTTGGCCCGACAGGGCCTGGGGGATGGATTGCGCGCCTGTGGGGCGCCCGCACGCTCGCATTCAGCTTTCATGGTCTGGTCATTGGCTCCCTGCTTTATGCGCTGCCCTTTGCCGTGCAGCCCATCCAGAACGCGTTCCACGCCATGGGGCGCCATCCGGTGGAAAGTGCCGCCGTGTTAGGTGCATCGCCATGGCGCACATTTTATCGTATTGCCATTCCGATGGCATGGCGTGGCGTTGTCACTGCCATTGTATTGAGTTTTGCCCATACGATTGGAGAATTTGGAATAGTCCTCATGATCGGGGGGGACATTCCGGGCCAGACACGCGTGCTGTCGGTTGCTTTATACGATTATGTCGAAAGTGCCCGATGGCATGACGCCAACATGATTGCAGGCGGCATGGTCATGTTTTCTTTCCTGACAATCCTTCTTTTGTCTTCATTGCAAAATCGTAAACGGAGACATACTTCATGACGCAAGATCAGGGCCTTCGCGCCGCGTTTTACGGAAGGATCGGCGCCTTCCGATACAATGTTGAATTTACATTGCCAGGACACGGCATTACGGCACTTTCCGGTCCTTCCGGATGTGGAAAGAGTACTGTCCTTCGCTGTATTGCCGGGCTGGAACGATCCGCCGAGGGGTACTGTCACTTCAACGGCCGCATCTGGCAGGATGGGCGGAAGTTCATACCTGCATGGAAGCGGCCGGTTGGCTTTGTCTTTCAGCATCCCTCCCTCTTCCCCCATATGTCCGTCAGGCAAAACCTGGTATTTGGCTCACCCGGCAATTGGCGCGCATCATTGCGGTCCGGCTTTTCTGAAGTCGTTACGATACTCGACCTCGAAACCCTGCTTGACCGGAACGTCACCCAACTGTCTGGTGGCGAAAAGCAACGTGTCGCCATCGGTCGCGCACTGCTCCGCCGGCCGCTTCTGTTGTTGATGGATGAACCATTATCTGCGCTCGACCAGGCACGAAAAAGCCGGATACTGCCTTACCTGAAGGCCTTCAGCAAACGAATGAATATTCCGGTCCTGTATATTTCCCATGACCGGAAAGAAATCGATTACCTGACGGACCGCATTATATTGATGGATGCGGGCCAGACCTTCAATCCTTCCATCAATCATGATATGGAAAATACTGCCTGCCGAAAATATCCTGTCTTCTCGGCTCCTCTGTTGGGAGAATGAAAAATGGGATCCGGTTACCGTCAGGAAATAGGCCAGAAGCAGGGGCTGTTTATAAATGCGCGCATGCGCCAGTCTCTCCAGATCCTGCAATTTTCCAATACGGAACTGCAGGAATTCCTGGCAAATGAAGTTGAAAAAAATCCGGTCCTGGAACCGATGGATGATTCAGATGCGGGGATACCGCCCCCTCAATCAAAGACTGATGACAGGATACCTTCACTGCCCCATAGCAATATCGGTCCGGGCAGCCAAAACTGGACATCCGACAGCGGGTTGGATGACGGCGTATCCCGCATTGCAGGTACAGTCCCACCTTTGCGTGAGCGGTTATTCGAACAGTTGATCCTGTCCGGCTGCTCCCTTGAGGAACGCGAAATTGGCGCCCACCTGATCAGCGGACTCGACGGGGCTGGTCGTCTTTCAATCTTGCCCGAGAAAATAGCTGCATGGCTGCACGTTCCTGTCGGGCATGTCGATACCGTACGTCAACGGATGATGCGTTTCGAGCCTGCGGGCCTGTTCGCCCTTTCCTTGCAGGAATGCCTGAGGGTCCAGTTAGAAGAACGTAATCGTATGGATCCTGCAATGGCCAAGCTGCTCGATCATCTCGATATGCTCGCCCGATATGACCTGAAAGGACTATGCCAGTTATGTGAAGTGGATCTCGAAGACATGCATGGCATGATTTCTGATCTGCGTTCACTCAATCCCAAACCTGGCATGGAAACGACAGATGAATGCCTGACCGCGGTTATACCAGATATCCTGCTGGAACAGTCACCTGCTTCTGAATGGATATTGGAACTAAATCCCGTTACCACACCAAACGTCGTACTTAATAGCGCACTGATTACACGCCTTTCGTTACGCGCGCAGCCAAAGGAGCATGCTTTTTTATCAGAACATCTGACAAATGCGAACTGGTTGATACGTTCCCTTCAGCAACGCAGTATAACAATACTGCGCGTCGCGACAGAGATTATACGACGACAGGAAAAATTCCTGACACAGGGACCTTCTGGTCTGGTCCCTCTGACCTTACGCATGGTCGCTGAAAGCCTGGGCGTGCACGAGAGTACGGTAAGCAGGGTATCTGCCAATAAATATATAGCCACGACACGCGGCACACTCCCCCTCAAGTTCTTTTTTGTTGCTGCATTATCGGGAGAAAATGGAGAAATGCACAGCAATGCCGCCATACAGGTCAAAATTCGTCAGATGATAACAAATGAGAATCCTGCGTCGCCTCTTTCCGACGATATAATTACGACACGTTTACGTAAAGATGGAATAGATATAGCACGTCGCACTGTCGCAAAATATCGGGAATCCATAGGCTTTCCCAACTCGGTTCAACGACGGCAACGTGCTGTCGGTTCATCAGGCTTCTTATAGGATGCTATGGTTTCCCAAAATTTCGCATCGTCATATTTCAACCAAAACCACAGATATGCGACGCTGAACAAAGCAATGATAGAAGCAACAGGATTCTATATATCCGCTGCGCCAACATGATATTCCTGCTGCCTTATGTGTCCATTTAATAATAAGGAAACCCGATCAGGCATAAAATTCGAATTTCTTCATCTTGGACTGATGTGACGCACAAATCATTCCATAGTATATACCATCAATGCACTGCTGTCATGACATTACGAATATTGCTATAATTTCTGATAAATACTCTTATTTTTACGTTATGAAAATAACATAACGTATAGCTACAGGAGAGAAATCATGTCCAAATGGACTGGCCTTTGGCGCGTACAGGGCCACAACAAAGAATCCAATCGTGTCGTTGTATTGAAAGGCGATATGGAAGATGAAATCCATGAAAAAGACTACATCGAAAACAAGATCACACCACCATTAGAAGACCTTGAATGGAGAAAAAAGTAGGAAAATAGTTAAGTGTCGCCTAAAAGGCGACACTTTCTTAATTAAGAATATTTATTTATTTGTTTAAAAATCACTCACTACACATCCATGCCATAACAAATATAATTCAGCCAATATCAAGAACCAATTGCCTTATCATACTTGATAAATACCAGAGCTTCCTGTGCTTATATTAATGAATATCCTGCGTTTTTGAGGTGTCAGCACATTCCCATGCAGAGAAATAATCGAGGCGTTAACTTATGCGTTCCCACGTTGCTCCAACGGATCGGTGCGCGCTCTTCCGCAGCAACATCTTGCGCCTGATAAAACCTGTTCGACAAACGGTATTGCGAGGCTTCAGCATCAATTTTCGTGCTGTTGATCGACACCATGTCTGGGTGTAACGGGCACGACCGCATTACCATTGATGAGACGGCAGCCACGTCACTCCTGATCGTGCCGGTTACCACTCAACCGCCCGAAAGCCGATGACACACTGTCCGGTAACGTGATGGGCCGCCCGCACAGTCAACCGGGTTGCTGGCAATGCGTGGTGGAATGGATGACATCTGCCTGCCCGAAGGCCAGCGGCTGGGCACGCAGGCTTGCCCGTGCCGGATCGTTGACCATGGCAACGTGACGATAGAACGTGGACGGGGCAATCGGCAAAACGCGACAGATTGGCTCGCCCTGTAATCGGCACGGTAGGCCTCAATAAACGCGAACATTTGCGAGACGGTGATCAAACTCCGTCATGACAAAATATACCGGGGCAGTTTATCCTCGGCGTTCCATGGCAATGGCACGCTCCATGCCAGCCAGCGGGGCTAGAGTCAGGACTCGCAGATCAGAGCCAGGAGATGACGGTAGCAGCGAGTGCAATGGCAGAGAAGAAGGCTGTGGGGCACCTGTCGTAGCGGGTCGCAACGCGGCGCCAGTCCTTGAGGCGTCCGAATATGATCTCTATGCGGTTGCGCCGTTTGTAGCGGCGCCTGTCGTATTTGACGGCCTTGTTCCGGGATTTTTCGGCCCGAGATGCAGGGCTTGATGCCCTTTTCCTGCAAGGCGTCCCTGAACCAGTCGGCATCATAGCCCCGGTCGGCGAGCAGCCATTGAGCCTTCGGCAACTCATCAAGCAGAGCAGCGGCAGCGATATAATCACTGACGTGGCCTGCCGTCATGAAGAAGCTCAAAGGGCGACCGTTCGCATCGGTAATGGCATGAAGTTTAGTGTTCGTACCGCCTTTCGTGCAGCAAATCAGGCGGCCCGCATGCTTTTTTACCTGCAGGCTGGAAGCCGTGCGGCGCGCCTTCAGATAAGTCGCGTCGATTATCACCGTCTTGCGCCCGGAAGTCTCGGGCGCAGCCAGACCGTCCATCATCCGCAGGAAGACGCCCTTGTCGCCACCCTGCTTCCAGCGATTGTAGAGCGTCTTGTGTGGTCCATAGTCTTTTGGCGCATCCCGCCAACGCAGCCCATTGCGATTGACGAAAATAATTCCGTTTAGCACCCGACGATCATCCACCCGGCACTTGCCGTGACTTTACGGCTCAAGCCGCGCCATCTGCTCGTCCGCCAGCCAGAACAAATCACTCATCCCTCAGGCTCCTTCACGGGAAGCCCGAATCACGCCAGCCCTAAAAAATCAATGGGTCCTGACCCTAATCCATTGAACCGGGCACTGTTCTATAAGCCAGAAATTTCCTGCCTTACGGAAGGCAGGCACGGGACACGTCATTGGAAGGGAATATCGAAGGCTGTCACTTCTCAGGCATACGCACCGCAGTAACCTCGATTTCAACCAGCCAGCCCGGATTGGCCAGATGGGCAACACCAAAGGCCGAGCGGACCGGTAGATTTGGCTGTTTGTCGGTACCATAAAACTGGGTATAGGCTTTCATCATTCCGTCAAAATCGAGCTTGCCCAGCTTCGGGTCCTCGGCCATGTAAATGTGCATCTGCACGACATCCCCCATGCCCAGCCCCAGTTTTTTCAGTTCGTCCTGGATACGCTGCAACGAGGCATAGGTCTGGGCCTGGGTGTTACCATAGGCAGCAAGGCTGTGCGGGTCCGCCTTTCCGTCCTTTACGGGCGCCCCCATGCCGCTAAGATAAATCGTGCTAGCTCCCGCCGGAACCTCGATGGCGGAGGCAATGGGGAACTTGCCTTCGACGTGGCGCACGATGCCATCATTGGCACTGGCAGGGAACGCCGCTGCCATGCCCGTCATGATGGCGAGACCCGCAATTGTCTTTTTAAGGTCGAACATCTGTTTACTGCTCCTGTGGTGGCGTGGCGGGTCGCTGGGCGGCGACATCGGCCGGTGTTATGGCATCCGTATAATGATTATCAAAATGCGTGCGGATGTAATTTACCACATTGGCTATCTGGTCGTCTTTCAGCATGCCCGAAAACCATGGCATGCCGCCATATCCGTTCATGATCACATAAACCGGATAAGCACTGCTCTTCAGTTTGGCGTTGCCGGCAAAGGCAGGGAATTGCGCGCCGGCTCCGGTCGCCCCCTTGCCATCGGGCATGTGACAACCCTGGCAGACATGACGATACACATCCTCGCCCGTGGTCAGGGGCTGGACCTCGCCCACGACCGCACTGGCGCTATCCGCCTGTGCGGGATGGGTGGTGCCCAAGAGCGACAGGGAAGCAATAAAAGAAAGGAAAAGGATCTTGCGCATCAGCTGGCTCCCTGTGCCCGTTTATGCAATTGGGTTACCGCATCCAGCGCGGACAGGATGGCCCCTTCCTGCCAGCAGCCCACATAAGATGCGTGCTCACCCGCCAGCACGACGCGGTTATCCATGGTGCACAGCGCCTTATAATGGGTCTTGCGGGCCTGTTCGCTCCACATGGAACAACAGCCCATGGTCCACGGCACACGGCTCCATGCGAAACTGACGCCATTGGAAAATTCCTTGCGGTACTGTTTGTGAAAAACCTCTCCCTGCGCCAGGGCATGTTCGATGCGTTCCTGCGGGGACATGCCTGCAAAATCGTACGCTGCCGGGCCAAACATGTAGCCCCCCAACAGCACTGCGGGACCGCGCGAAAAATAACCATGGCTGGGATAGGAAATCTGGCTGATCGGCTGGTCGGTAAAGCTGATGCCACCATAAATCTGGTCGTCTTCTTCCCAGAAGCGGCGCCTGAACTCCAGCCCCAGCTTGACCGAGGACGCATAAGGCACCGCCATGATCGCGGCCTTCAGCGGTGCACTGACCTGCACGTCAAGCTGCGAGAGCACAGGCAGCGGAATGGTACATATACAGTAATCGGCCTGTGCCTCCCGCACAGCACCAGCGTGGGCCATGTCATTATAAGTCACCCTTACGCCCTTGTCGTCCTGCTGGATGGATGTAACCTTGCAGTTCAGGGTAATCAGGTCTTTTACCTGCCGGTTGAAGCCCTTGCCGATCATATCCATGCCGCCCACGGGCTGGAACATCGTGGTCTGCATGTCCAGGCGCTCATGAAAGGCAAGCCACGTCCACAGGCCGGAACGCATGATATCCTTGCGGGCAAACGGCTCGGACGGGGTGGGCGCTCCGTTTATGCCGCCGCCAAGTGCCTTTGCATAGCCGCGTGTCTCGGAACTGATGGTACCCTTGGTGTAATTCAGATTGGCATCAAGACTGCCCCACTGCCGCATGGCTGTCATGACATGATCGTGTTCATCTGCCGAAACCATGTCATCCAGCTTATGCTGGTTGATCGCCTTGCCCAGCAGTTCCGCCGTGAAACCATGAAAATCCGAGGCGAATTCCCGGTACCGGACCGGCTTGCCGTCAAACGCCCTGCTAGAATGGAGCCATGAATTGTGGTTCAGCTCCACAAATGGTTCCAGTTCCACCCCGAATTCACGACAATAATGCAGCAGGCCCTGATGGTGATAAGGAATGCGCCACGGACCCGGATTGATGTAATTGCCTGATGCGAAACCGACCTTCTGGATGGCACCCCCCAGTTCGGTTACGGTATCGCCCCCGCGCAGGCTGATGTTACGGCCACCGGCACGGTTCTGGAATTCCAGAACCTGGACATGGTAGCCAGCCTTGCGCAGTTCATAGGCGGCAAGCATGCCCGCAAGCCCTGCCCCCAGGACCAGCACACGTGTGCCGCGTTTTGCACCCGACAGGACGGGGGGCGATGTAAAATCCGTACCCTGCGCATGCCCCATGGAAGTCATGGCCTGATACAGGGCGGCACTACCGGCAATCGTGCCAATACGGGTTAAAAGTTGCCTGCGTGTGGGCGCCTTGCGCGGATGAGCGTTTGTCACCAGAAAATTCCCATAATAACAACCATGATGAATCCGGCCTGCCTGGTCCGGACAGATACGACCGGGAAAGCAGTACAGGTGGATATGAAGATCATGCCTCCAGATACAGGCGGATTGAAGGCTGGCCGCCGGAAACAGCCGGGCAGTCTGCCCGCCATAAGTAAAATACCCATGACGCCGGTCATGGGTATTTTATCGCATCTGTCAGACAGGTTTAGAAGTTAGCATTAAGACGACCGTAATAATACCCGCCATACATGGGGATCTGGGCAGAATCCTCATCATAGGGCATTGCGCCCAGTGCATTGAGCGCCTGCGGGACCATACGTGGACGCACATTGAATACGTTATTGGCGCCAACCGCCATGTGCCAGTTCTTCTTGAAACGAACGCCAATTTCAATATCCGTCAGCCAGTGTGGCGTATTGATGAACTGTTGCAGGGCGTTGTTGGAATACTGTAGGGCCGAAGGCCCCCAGTCCTGATATTGCATCATGTCGCTAGTCTGGCCATAGCGGGTCTGGCGAATATTAAAATCCCAGTTCTTGTAGGTATAATAAGCGTTGAGAATGATCTTGCTACGGGGATAATCGGTCGTGATTGCCGCGATGTCCGAAAGATTCAGGTCCGCGCCATTATGATGCAGCCGGGTGCGGTTGAGGTCGATCGACATCGACAGTGCCAGATTGCCGTATTGATGGAAGCGGAACATGTAATCCGCCTTGATGTCCACACCCTGTGTACGGGTGCTGGCGCCATTCGTGAAATAGTCGGCATAGACATCGTTGTAACCGGTAAAGCCGGTTGGCAGGGACGCCAGTTGGGCAATAGCCTGCGCCGCTACCGCGCCCTGCGTCGTATTACCGTAAGGGGTAGAGCCACCGAAGTTCGTGTCCTGCACTATGCGGTCGCGCATATTGATCTGATAGACGTCGGCTTCAACGTGGAAACCATCGACAGGTTCCAGCACGATGCCACCGCTGACGCTGGTCGAACGTTCGGGTTTCAGCTTGGTTGCGCCAATGGCCTGGGCGGCCGAGGAATCAGCGGCCAGCAGGCCACTGGCGCCCGTGGGCGAAACATTGACGGCGCTGAAATGTGATTCAGCCAGTGTCGGGGCACGGAAGCCCGTGCTGATGGTACCACGGATGGCAATACGCTTGGTGAAGTTGTAACGTGTTGAAATCTTGCCGTTTTCCGTATTACCTACGTCGGTATAATGCTCCAGTCGTCCGGCAAAATCCAGTTCCCACTTCTTGGTCAGGCGGAAATCACCATCCAGGTACCACGCCCAGATATCACGGTACCATGTGCCAGCCGATCCCGGGGAGATGCCAGCATAGCCCTGTGTGCCGCCTCCCATATACGAGACGGGATTACCGGCGGTGATGTTGTAGGATTCCATCCGTTCTTCAGCGCCGAAAGCGAGCGTCATCGGCACGACGTTCCCGATCTTGAAACGACGACGGAAATCGGCGTTGTTGGTCCACTGCACCATGCTGTAGCTTTCAGCCCGTGCCTTACGGGGGCTGGAACCGTAATCAGTAACATAAGACGTGTTAAGGGTATTCTTGTTGCCGATCTTGTCGATATCTTCACCATAGGTGGAACTGATATCCCAGTTGAAGCCCATGAAGTTGTCACCCTTCAGGCCCAATGTGGCGGCAAAATCGTTTTCTTCCATGGTTTCCAGTGGTGAGAAACCATAGGGTGCAATGGCAGCGCAAGCCTCGCAGGAGCCACCTACAGTCGGAGTACGATAGTTTTCATAAGCTTCCGCATGACGATGGGCGTAGGTAATCAGCCCGTAGAAATTGATTCCGGGCGTAAACTGCTTGCCCCATTCAATCGCCAGGTTTTCGCGCGTTTCTTCCGGCGTGCTCATAATCATGTTGGAGCGTGTTGAAATCTTGCCAGCATTGACGCCGGTATAGGTCGCACTGCTGGCATCGGCAGGCTGGGAACCAAGCAGACGATGGTCCCGTGCATTGTTGGCCACGAAATGGTCCGTATGGTACATCTGGCCGCTGATATGCAGGAAACCATCCTGCCCCAGCTTCATGCCGCCATCGGCATTGAGCTGGTAGCCCCAGCCATCACCGTTATAGGCATTCGCGCCGGTCTGGCCGCTCAGGTTCAGGCCATGATCCTGTTTCTTGGTGATGATATTAACCACACCGGCAATCGCGTCCGAGCCATACATGGCAGCCGCGCCGTCTTCCAGCACTTCGATATGATCAATGGCGTTGGCTGGAATCATATTCAGGTCAACCGGGGTCGAACCTGAATCCGGGCCTGAATCAGCATAAAGGTTGGCCGTCGTATGGCGGCGCTTGCCATCAACAAGAACCAGCACTTCGTTCGGATTCAGACCACGCATGCGAATGGCGGATGTCAAGGCGCCCGCATCGGCACCCATCGTACTGACATTGATCGAAGCATAGGTACGGGTCAGGGCGTCGGCCAGGTTCATCTGGCCCGACCGGCGCAGGGTTGCCGCGCTGACAACCGAGACGGGACTTATACTGTCACGCGCCTTCCGGTTGACTGTATGTGTGCCGGTTGACACATTTATTGTTTCCACTCCGGAACTATTTACCCCTCCATTATTCTCTTGCTTCAGGTTATGCGCAGCACGTGTCTGAGCCTGTGCTGTCGTTGCGCGACGTGCGCGGGCTGTCCCGTTTTTTCCTGAGTTCTGTTCCCCTGTACCAGAATTTTCATTGGGTGTGGCGGCTGCTGCTCCGAAAGAAACAAAAGAGCAGATGGTCATAATATAGGAAAGAAGTCGTCTGTTCATGATGCCCCGCGATTCTTCTATCGCTCTATGATATTAACGGATCGCAATGTTTATCGAGAAAAAAATGCCCGCCACATCGTTCTGATTCCGGTATGTTGCAACAATGCGACACTTTGCTGATACATCACATTATATTTACAATCACGAGAACCAGACAGAAGCCGGCCCAGAAATGGCAAGCAATGAATGGCCTGTGCATGAACATGAAGTGAGAACCCTGATTGGAATGTTAGGGTCAGATCTCGTTACTTCATGATCACGATGTCATTCCACCCCTCCATAAGGGACTGGAATGAACAGACTACTGTTGCTTAACTACGAACCATTGAGGATTCTACAGCCACCATTACCCATGTGTGGGATTTACGCCGTGTTGATGGCCGTCAGGTCATCGCCGGGATGACTTATGTGATCCATAACAGCCTGTGGTGGAAAAAGGCACCCGGAGGGTTCGGATCACACGCTGAATTCGAAGCTTCATGTGTCGTCCGTGATAATGTGGGGCGTCCTGTTGCCATGCTGCTGCCAGTCCTGCCGGATGCCCGCTATCTGATTGCGGCCGTGGGATCGATCATGGCCGCAAATGATTTATCTGCCCTGTCGCAGCGCATGGCGATGCGCTTGAACGCCTTGAGCTTGCAGAAGCAGTTCTCGACGGGATGGCACGCTTTGAACAAGGGCCTATCAAACGGGCGTCCATCGCTGCAGGCGGCTCCAATTTCATCGCCGCATATCCCGTATGGGTGCCATGCCCAATGCCGTCAATGACAACGTGTGTCCCTGTCAGGTATCGTCGCGCGCGACCCAGACGTCACCATCCTTGACATATTTGCGTTTCACCGCCGCCCATGCGACGCGATTGGCGGCGACTTCCGGGTCCTCGCCTTTGGCGCCATATTCGGTCCAGGCATTGTTGAACGCCGCGCGGAAAATTTCCTGGGCATGAATGGGTAGATGCAGGCGGACCCGATCGGGCAGATCGTCGATTGAGGAATAGGGCATCACCGCGCTCCGCTGGTCATGATTTCACGTATCTTATGAAGACATCTCAGGAAACTATCAGGTCATATCACAGTTGGTCGGCTGTCGCCCTGCGCTGGATCAAGGTGCGTCAGCGTGTTTTTGCGCTCAACTGGTGATCATGCCGGAAATGGCCCGCAGGGAAGGAAGTTGCCCATGCCCAAAGATGCAACGCTCCACCAACGTCACATCACGCCGGAACTGGTTGCGGCACTCGCCCGGCATGGAGAACCGCTTCCCCCACCGGAAGAAAGTGAGGCATTCGGCGCCTTCTTCGATCGCTTCGGCGATGCGCGTGTCGTCCTGCTTGGCGAGGCAACGCATGGCACGTCCGAATTCTACCGTGCCCGTGCCGCCATTACGCGACGACTGATCGAGCGCCACGGCTTCACCATCGTCGCGGTTGAAGCCGACTGGCCGGATGCCGCGCGCATTGATGATTATGTCCGCCATCACGCCGCCCGTCCATGGCGCGGGCCGGCCTTCACACGCTTTCCCACATGGATGTGGCGCAATACCGAGGTCGCGGCGTTCGTGGACTGGCTGCGCGGCCATAACGAAGGTAGCACCAGTGCCGACAGGGTTTCGTTCCATGGCCTTGACATATACAGCCTTGGTGAATCGATCCACGCCGTGCTGACATATCTGGACCGGGTAAACCCCGAAGCGGCCGCTGCCGCGCGCCGGCGCTATGCCCGCCTTACGCCATGGCAGGACCAGCCTGCCGCCTATGGAAGCGCGGTCGTTGTCCATGGACGCGATAGCTGCGAGGATGCAGTGGTCGCCCAACTGCGCGAATTGCTTGTCCATCGGCTGGACTACATGCGCAATGATGGCGAGGCATGGTTCGACGCAGTACAGAATGCCCGCGTGGTTCGTGCCGCCGAAAGCTATTACCGCGTGATGTACCAAGGCTCGACCGAAAGCTGGAACCTGCGCGACCGGCATATGTTTTCCACCCTGCAAGCCCTGCTTGCCCATCGCGGAGATGGCGCGAAGGCCGTTGTCTGGGCACACAACTCACATGTTGGCAACGCGGCCGCGACGGCGATGGGCTGGGAAGGCCAGTTCAATATTGGCGAACTGTGTCGCATGGCCCATGGCGATGAGGCCGTACTGATCGGCTTCGGCACCGATACCGGCACGGTAGCCGCAGCCAGCGACTGGGATCAGCCGATGGAGGTCAAGACCGTCCGCCCAGCCCGGCCTGATAGCTATGAACATGCGTTCCTGCGCGCGGGCCATGATCGTGCGCTTACCGAATGGCGCAACCGGAAGGGACCGCTGGCCCGGATACTCCAGGCCTCGCTGGCGCGCGAGCGGGCAATTGGCGTGGTCTACCGACCGGAAACCGAGTTGCAGAGCCATTATTTCGATGCCGCTCTGGCCGAGCAGTTCGATGCCTGGGTCTGGTTTGCCCATACGGCTGCCGTCACACCGCTGGACGGCGGCAGGCCGCATGGTGCACCGGAAACATGGCCCTTCGGCCTGTGATCATGTCGGGTCCCATTATCTCCGGCGCGCCGGAATTCCGCGACCGGCACGAAGCCGGGCGGCGACTGGCAACCATGCTCGTCCCGCTGACCCCAACGCATCCGGTGGTACTGGCCCTGCCACGCGGCGGGGTGCCGGTCGCGTTCGAGGTCGCGCGCCGTCTTCATGCGCCGCTTGGGCTGCTGTTCGCACGCAAGATCGGCATGCCCGGCGCGGAGGAGTTCGGACTGGGCGCCATCGCGGCCGAGGGAAAGGAACATGCCGAGCCGGTGCTGGATGAGGCATTGATGCGGCAAGTGGGCATCACGCGCGAAGCGCTGGTACCCGCAATACGACACCAACGCGCGGAAATCGCCCGGCAGCAGGCGGAATATGGCAGTGCGACTCCCCCGATCGACGGACGGGTCGTAGTGGTGGTCGATGACGGGATCGCCACCGGCGGCACGATGCGTGCGGCATTGCGAGTGGTGCGCCATCATGGCGCCCTGCGGGTCGTGCTCGCCGTGCCTGTAGCAGCCCGCGAGACCCTGGCCGATCTGGCGGCGGAATGCGACGACCTTGTGTGCCTGGCCACACCGTCTGATTTCCGGGCGGTTGGTATTCATTATGCCGATTTTCGGCAGGTCGAGGACAGTGAGGTGCGGACTCTCCTGGCACAGGCCCGCACCGTGCCATGACGGAAGCCCTCCGGATGCATCTCTCCCCTGCTGGCCGCTACGGATCACATAAATGATCCTGCTGATGATCTGATGGTTATCCACCACGGCGTAAATCCCGGGCACGGGGTAATCATGACTGCAGAACCTTCATCTGCGCGCGGCTCTGCATCAGCAGCGCCCGTGCGGCTATCCCCGATATCGCCGCACCGACAGGGCCTGTCCGTTTCCTGTTCCCTTCGGAAGCAGAATCAGTAGCCCGATGATGCCCGTGACCGCAAAGATTGCACCATTGTAAAAGACAGCCGCATGGCCGACACGATCCCACAGCTCTCCGGCTATCACGCTAGCCACCAGTTGGAGCAGACCTGTAGTAGCGCTATACCAGCCTATCCCTGTCGCACGCAGGTCCGTCGGCACGAGATCAGCCGCCAGTGCCTTGCCAACACTACGCGCAATCCCCTGATACACGCCATAAACGACAAACAACCCTGCGGTCAGCATGATATTCCTGGACACGGCAAAGCCGAGATAGGCAATCAGGAATACGATGAACGAGACGAGCAGTAATGCCCTTCGCCCCCATTGGTCGGAAAGGTACCCGGCCGGATAGGAGACCAGCGCCGCCACCAGATTGAAGGCCGAATAGATCAGGATGGTGGTTGCAAGGGACACGCCGGCATCGCGTGTCCGCAGGATCAGGAACGCGTTGCTGGAACCACCAATACCGAACAATGCGGTTACCAACAGATATTTCCAGTAAATGACCGGAAATTGTTCAGGGCCAGCACCGAGTCTGGATCTGGTCGCCACCGCTTCCTGATTTTCCTTCACGAACAGGACCATGCAAAATGCCAGCAGCCCGGGAATAAGGGCAAGATAAAAAATTGACCGTATTCCGATCTGGGACAGGGACAGCAGGAATGCCGCAAGCAAAGGACCAAAAAAGGCGCCCGCATTGTCCCCTGCCCCTTCGAACCCGAATGCCCTGCCCCGATCCTTTTCACCCACCGAAGAGGCTATAAGTGCGTCCCGTGGCGCCGAGCGCGTGCCCGTGCCCAACCGGTCCAGCATCCGTGCCCCGAACAGGTCCATCCAGCCTGTGGAAAGCCCCATTAGGGGCTTGGAAAATGCTGCCAGAAGATAGCCGACCAGGGCGATTGTTTTACGCTTTCGCACCCTGTCCGACAGCGTGCCCGAAAGACCTTGGGCGATATTCTGCGTCGCCTGGGCGCAGCCATCCATTAACCCGAGAATGCTGCCCGAAGCCCCAAGCATTTGCGTCAGGAAAACCGGCAGGACCGGATAAAGCATCTCTGTCGAAATGTCGGTAAACAGGCTGGCGACGGCCAGAAGGACCACGTTCCTTGAAAGTCCGGCGAAGCATGCGCAGGGCATCTGTCGATCCACCCATAATGGCTTTATCCTTCTTGACCGGAAAAGGTCCTGCGTATTCCAGAGTTGCAGGAGTGGTGCCCTTATGGCCAAAAAATTGATAGCCTTCGCAGGCTAGCCAAGGCTGGAGAGAGACGGCGCGGATCACCATCCCATCGCGTTCAGGCGTTCAGGCGTTCAGGCGTTCAGGCGTTCACAAGGTTAAGGGAAAGTCGTCGCAAGATACCTCGAATCTTACCTGCCTGACCAAAAAATCAGGTGCGGCCACCTGATGGTGATGGTGCGAACTTGGATGGCGATCTGAGGATGCGCGTTCTGGAAGCCGCGTTCAATGTCGGAGAGCGTCGTGTTAAGCGTTTCACACCCATCATCACAAGGTCACGACTGACAGCCACCACCAGTCTGGCATTGTGACTAACCTTCCCGGCGATTTCCTTGCTGACGGGGCCAACCGGAAATGAGCGGGAGATATCGGTCATATCTGGACTGCCGAAGGCTGGCTCTACCTGCCTGTCGTCATCGATTTGTTCAGTGATCGGGTGGGCCACAAGCAACCGGATTGCAGTAAAAAACCAACACGTATTGCATATTTTCATGGCATATCCTGCACCATATGCAACTGAGCGGACTCCGATGTCACGGCATACATTCAGTTGGCGCGGGTCGGCTTCATCAGGGCCAGGTAACACAGTCCTCCGGTCAGGCAACCTATGAACCATGCAAATCCGGACAGGGCTGACAACGCAGGCACGAACACGCTTGTCCCCCCGATCACCACTGCGACAAGCAGGGCAAGGACCGCCGCCGGGTTAATCCCATTGCGGTACCAGTAACAGCCTTGCGGGTCAGTTGTATAAAGGGCCGCGACATCGACCTGACGGCGACGCACGATATAGTAGTCGCACACAAGGATGCCGAATAACGGGCCGATAAACGTTGCCAGCACATCCAGTGTAAGATGCATGACCTGGGAGCTGCCATACAGCTTCCATGGCATGATGACGATGGAGCCTGCCGCCGCGATCATGCCGCCGCCGCGCAGGCTGATATGCCGGGGCGAGAGGTTGGAAAAGTCAAATGAGGCCGAGACGAAATTGGCCACGATATTGATGCCCGCCGTGGCAATGATGAAGGTCAGCATGCCGAATATGACCGCCGTCAGGCTATCGATATGCGCCACTGTTTCCACCGGATCGATCATGACATGGCCAAAGGCCGGGGCCGTCAGGGCAATGGTGCAGATCGTAAGCGCTGAAAACCCGATGAAATTGAACGGCAGTCCCCAGAAATTGCCGCGCCTGATATCCGATGTACTGCGCCCATAGCGGGCGAAGTCACCAAAATTGAGCATAGGCCCCGAAAAATAGGAGACGACAAGCGCCACGGCATTCACAATGGCCCATACAAGTGCGCTACCATGCAGTACTGCGCCAGCACCGGTAATATGGAAGGAAAAATGTTGCCATCCCACACGCCGGAGCAGATACAGGTCCAGCGCGATCATGATGGCATATACGGTAGGCCCCGCCAATTCGATAAACCTGCGGATTGTCTCGATCCCCCGCCAGAAAATCACGGCCTGCACCAGCCAAAGCAGACCAAACGCGGCCCATCCCACGGCCGAAAGCCCCAGCATGCCATGCAGTCCGACCTGTGCCCATGGCGTCAGGTCTGGGGCAAGCCGCAGGGCCAGCACGACCAGCGCGTTCGATGCCAGCCACGTTTGTATGCCGTACCAGCACACGGCTATCACGCCACGTATCAGCGCGGGAATATTGGCGCCCAGCACACCAAAGGACATGCGGCATACAACTGGAAACGGCGTGCCTGTGCGCTGGCTGGGTACTGCTACAAGGTTGCACAGGGCATTTACGATCAGGACGCCAAGTAGTAGGGCGGCAAAAACCAGCCCCGAAGGCAGGCCGAGCGTAAAGAGGTTCCCTGCCGTAACATAGCCGCCAACGCTATGTACGTCCGACATCCAGAACGAGAGATAATCGTACCAGTTCCAGTCCTGTCTTGCCGCAGGTAACAGGTCGCGGTTGCGCAACCTGTCATCCTGCCCCCTTGGCTGTGTGACCGGGGAAGATGGAACCGCGTCCGGCGGCCGTGCCTGCATATTCATACACATACCCCCCGTAGGCCAGTATGCTTGGGTGTGGCCGCCATGTGAAGGTCATGCCAGCCTGTGGAACCCATGATACGACGTCCGTTCAGAAACCGGCCCGGAAAGTCACAACCGCCGAGAAACGCCCCAGTGTATTATAGGTGGGGGCCGTGCCTTGAACCTTGCCAATGGTAGTATTGGTCAGGCTGATGCTGTTGATGGCGGAATAGGCATGGGTATCAATCATGTTGTTGACCCACAGCATGATTTCAGGGCTTTTGAGAAAGCTTAGCCCACGTCCGACCAGACTGTTGCGCGGCAGGCGCGCGCCGACCGTTGCATTCATGGTGTAAAGGGACGGTAGGGCTTCCTGGTTCATGAAAGTTGAATACTGCTTGGAAAAGTAATTCAGGCCATAATTCCAGAAGAAAATACCATTATCCCAATCCACCCCGAGCGAGGCCGCCCATGTGGGCGTATCGACCGCCATCTTGCCCTTGGTGGGCAGGCCCTGGATATTATTGTCGATGGTTGAGTGCAGGTACTGCATGGACGCATAGGGGCGGAAATGATGGATGGGCCGCGTGCCGATTTCCGCGTCAAACCCGTTCGTAGTCTGGTTGCCCGCGTCAATAACCTGCCCGATTGCCTCGTTACCAAGGAACATTGATGTCGAGACCTGATGATGCGACAGGTTATAATGGAAATATGTAAAGGACCCGATGATGTATTTACCGGTGTAGCGCATGCCGACTTCTTCGGTAATGTTATATTCATCATGGATATGGGTCTGGCCCTGATTGGCGATCTGCCCGGTATTGGGGTTGATGGTTGTGATCATGGCGCTGTCAGGTGGTGCCTTGGCGCCAGTGGAAACCCCGCCGAAAATCTGCACATACTTGTTTAGCTGGAAATGGCCGCCAAGCGTGGGGAGGGGCATGAACTCGTTGGCGCTGACCTTACGCTGCAGGCCCGGAATGTTGTCGGTGCCGTCACGATGGATCATGGTGACGCGCATGCCGCCATCAAGCACCAGCCGCCCGTTGAGCAACGTAACTGTATCGCCCACATAGATCCCGTTGACAGTGGAAATGTCACTGTAGTTCTGGGAATAGAACACCTTGCCATTCGCCAGCCGCAACGAATCGCGTGCCCGCCCCCATGATGTCGTCGGGTCGCCCGCGCTGCTGACGCCAGTATAGCCGACAAGATTGGTCGAATTATCATAATCGAACCAGTAACCAAGATAGATATGGTGGTGGCCGACCTTGTAACTCAGCTTGGCATTCACGCCGCCGCGCATTTCATTCAGGCTGCTGTACTGTTCGGTCACGCCATATGTCTGCCCCGCGATCTGACCAGGAATGGAAATGGACTGCGGGGTGCTGCCATAGCCGTCATAAACCTGATCGTTCAGATTGAAGCCCGAACCATAAACTTTCTGGTTGGCGGCCACGTAGGGCGTAACGTCCAGCGCCAGCCGCCCGAAGTTGAAGTGCGAGGGTGCCGCGATGTTGAAAGTCTTGGAATGCAACCAGTTCAGCTTCCAATAATCGGTACCACCTGCAGCGTCATTGAGGTTGTAGGAACCGGCCAGTTCGTTCTTCAGCCCCTTCTGCTTCCAACTCGCCATGGTCATGTCCCAGTAAGGTTCGTTACCGATAATACCGCGCGTGAAGCCACCGACCAATGATACGCGGTTGCCATCGCCCCATTCCTTGATGATCTTGAAATCGATATGCTTGAAGTCTTCCTGACCGGGACCATGATAGAATGTGTCATGTTGGTTGGAGAACGAGATGTAGGAACGGATGCCCGTCTTGCCCCACTCACCCGTATCCACGCGCAGGAACTGGCGGGTATAGTCACGGTTGCCCACGCCCACATCCCCCAGTCCCCCGAATTTCTTGGAGGGATCGCGGGTCTTGAATTCGAACATGCCGCCCGAACCGTTGATGGCGGGCGTATCGAGGTTGGATGAGCCGGGCTGCACGGAAACGCTGCCGATATTCTCGCTATCCGTAACCCACGCCACGTCAAGGTTGTAGCCACCAATACTGCTTAGCGGCATGCCTTCCCATACATTGGCGATCTGGTCCTGCGTCAGGCCACGCATGCTCAGGGCGGATTTTTCATGACCTGCGGGGTCAGTGTTCGCCACCACGATACCCGGCAGCAGCTTGACGGCATTATAGGCGTTCTGCGCGGGCGACTGCTTCATGATGTAATCGGGGGTAACGGTACTGCGCGCCTTGGGGGCAGTCTGTTTCTGGATTAGGCCGCCACCGGGTGCGCGTCCGGTCACGCCATCGGCCGAATGCACGACACTGGCCCCCACCCGGATCTGTTCAACCCCGCCCGTGGCCCGGACACCCTGCGGCTGTACCATGCCGGTATGCGGCGTTGTGGCACGACGAACGTGCTGCGCAGGCGCGACATGTGCCGATACCGTGCGGGCCAGGACGCGCCCACATGGCGTAATCAACACCAGTGCGGTTGTAAGCGCCAGAAAAACCCGATGGCTGGAGGTCTGAGCGGAAAAACGGAGTAGCGGGGCACTCCGCCTGGAGGGATACGATCCGGTCAGGCTTTTTCCGTCAAGGCACATTGCCGGTGTCCTTATTCTTTATCCAGCACGATGGGCGGGATTACGATATGGAACGATACTTGAGAGAAATATCTCTCGTTACAGATGTAAAATAATACCGGTTCAAAATATGTGTCAACGCATATTGTTTACAAAAATAGATTTCAATTCTGGTCGACGCAGATATCCGCCCCAGATGCCAGATAACGCTGCAGTTCAGGCGACAGGCCCACCGTTTCCATGCGGTTCCGATAGGGCATGCACCGCACGGGACGCGATAACAGATGACGGGCTTCCTGCAGGCTTTCATGCAGGGAACACATGACGGGCGCGGCCACGTCTGGCGCGATCCGCGCGGCAAAGCCGGCAAGTCCCGCGCCGCCAAGCACCACACGGGCCGCTCCGTCCTCATGCACGGCTTCGTTGCAGGCCCGCGCAATCTGGCGACAGGCGGCCAGGCCCCCGTATGCCAGCACATTGCCCGCGGCAGGCAAGATACGGATGGAAGCCAGCCGTGCGCTCAATCCCATGGCCTGTATCAGATTGACCAGCATGGGCTTCCATTCCCGGCCGCCGGTCACGATGGAGAAGTGCCCTGGCAACCGTGCCGCCCGCATAAGCGAAGCCTGCGCCATTCCAATAACCGGCACCGGACAGATGCTGGCCAGTGCGTCCCGCCCCGGATCGCCAAAACAGGCCACCAGCACCCCATCAAACGGTCCGTGCGCACACGCCAGCGCATCCAGCACGGCATGACCCGCAATCGTGACGGAAACATGGTTGGTAATGTAGCGCGCCCCGAAACGGGCAGTTACAGCTTCAATCGCGACAGCACCGGCAAACTGGGCTTCCGCATGGGTCACCATGCGGTACGTCATATCTGTATCGGTATTGGGATTGATAAGCAGCAGGCGCGGCACGGGCAGGCATCCAATCATGATTAGACGGGTCATATCAGTGACCTCGTATCAGTCAGTATGATTTGGAAACTCGTTTCGTCAACCATTATTGTTTACAATACTATACCCCCTTGACGGAAATGCCAGACTGCCCCAACAGAAATGCGTTTCAGCTGAAAGGGAGGGGAGACGCAGGCTATGGGATCATCTGCCAAGGAAGAAGCGCGCATTGCTGATGCCTTGTGCAAGGCGGTCCTTGAACGTAAGCTTGCACCGGGCAGCAAGCTGCCCGAGGAAGAACTGGCCCAGATCTTCCGCTCCAACCGGGCCAAGATCCGCCGGGTGCTGCTCTCGCTGTCGCGCTCCCATATCGTCACGCTGGAACCGGGGCGTGGGGCATTTGTCAGTCGTCCTTCCCCACAGGAAGCGCGTGACGTGCTAGCCAGCCGCCGCCTGATCGAAGTCAGTCTGCTGGCGCACCCCTATCGCAAGTTATCCGCACAGGGGGCGACGCGGCTGCGCAGGATCATGGCGCAGGAAGCCGAGGCACATGAGGCGCACGACGCAATTGCCATGATCTATATCTCCGGTCAGTTTCATCTCACACTGATCGAGGAGCTGGGCAACAGGGTGCTGAAAAGCATTACCGACGAACTGATCCTGCGCATGTCGCTCATCATTACGATGTATGAGCGGCATAACACGACCTGCTGTCTGTCTTCCGATCATCATGATCTGCTGGAACTGCTGCTGGCAGATAATTATGCCGAGGCATCAGCCCTCATGGCACGGCATCTGGAAGGGATTGAAAGCTGCCTTGATTTTCATCGTGAGCCTGTCACCACCACCATACTGAGCCAGATCCTAAAACCCCTTCGGGACTAAGATCCCTTTAGCAGGCTGTCGGGTTGGGGTACCAACCTCTGGCGATCTGGGATAAGCTTTCAGGATGAGCAGCTTCATTCCGTTTGATCGATCGCAGCCGTATCTTCTGCCGCCGGATCTGAAGTCATGGCTGCCGTCGGACGATGTGGCGCATTTCATCGTGGCGGCGGTAGAGCGGGTGCCGTTGAGGGCATTTTCCGTTCCTGTGCGGACTGGCGGCAAGGCGCAGTATCATCCGCGCCTGATGCTGGCGCTGCTGATCTACGCCTATGCGAACGGCGCGTTCTCATCGCGTCGGATCGAACGGGCGACGTATCGTGACATCGGTATGCGCTTTGTGGCGGCGAACCTGCATCCTGACCATGACACGATCGCGGTGTTC
>NZ_NKUB01000016.1 GCF_003207895.1 Komagataeibacter swingsii | reverse complement strand
TCTTCCAGTCACCCCTCACCACCGCGGGGTGGAGCAGCCCGGTAGCTCGTCAGGCTCATAACCTGAAGGCCGCAGGTTCAAATCCTGCCCCCGCAACCAAATATAAATGTCTGAAAAGACAAAGGAAAAGCCACCCAATCGGGTGGCTTTTTTTGTGCCCAAAATCCTGCGCAGGATGCGTATAGGATGCAGATGGGAGTGAAAGCGCAGCGTAGGTTGCGGCCAGTGCCTGCCGACAGGATATGATGTCCTTGGCCTGAAGATCCTCGCGCAGAAAGGCCAGGGGATGGTCCCGCAGGGTCAGGCCAAGACGGTTATAATCGCGCACCACTTCCGCCCCGTCGCGCATGGGTTGTCCCTGACGCCCGGGCAGAGAGCGGACAACACAGAAGCAGCCCCCCTGCTGGATGAAGTCGACCCTGCAGCCTTTATAGCCGACAAGGCTTATGATGCTGATCCGCTTATCGAAAAGATCGAAGAACGGCAGATCACACCGGTTATCCCTTCGAGGAAAAACCGACACGATCCACGAAAAATCAGCTTCCAGCTCTATAAAAACAGAAACATCATTGAACGCTTCTTCGCCGGGCTGAAGCAGTTCAGGGGCATTGCAACACGCTACGACAAGCTGAAGTCAACATTCCTCGCAGCAGTGCAACTCGTCTCCGCCATCATCGGAATTAACTGACGACATGCCCTAGGCGTTTCCTGAGCGAGCGGTGATTGAAGCACCACTTACATTCAGCCAAGAAGAGATGGAAGTTCTGCTGAGGAATCCCATTGTATCGCCGAAGCCGAACGTGCTTTCCATGCAGATCAGAGCAGACTTGATATCGCAGCCTGATCGCTGAACAAATCTCTCCGGTAACTACGGAACAATTCATTTTACAAGGGGCGATCAATGATTGGTCCGAAACGGCCTTGGCCTTTTTATGGTGCAGAGATGCACGCTGCGGTAACTGAAACGTTCAGGCCTTTATGACCGGCCGTTACCGGAGAAGAAAAACGTCAGATCCCGCACCAGCCTGATCCGGAATTAATCCTGGATCAGGCGAGCGATAGCACCACCGTCAGAATGGCGACAACAGGACGTGACCCAAGTATAGCATACTCAACCCACAAAACTGTCCGAACGGACGGGTCCATTTCTTTCCGCCATGCCACCGGACATAAAAGCCGCCTGACCGATACCCCGGAAACCGGAACGAATCCAGCGTGACACGCGCAACGTGGAGTCTATTCGGACTCCGTTGCCTCAGGTTCAGGAAAGACCCGCCTAGTCGGGACGACTTTCTGTATGAAAGCCCGCAGGAGTTTCAATGCTACTTCCGGTCGGTCACGCGTCGGTCCATGGCCGCAGTTGTCAAAGATCTCAAGTTCGGCAATGCCTGGTCGAAAACAGGCAGCCAGTTCGCAAACCGCTTGAGGTGAGATGACCGGATCCTTGTCACCGCCGAGAACCAGCACCGGCTTCGTGATGGCGGCAAGCGCATGGCGGTAATCAAAAAAGCGACCGTCACCCGCATCAGAGAAAAAGTGGTCAAGTACGTCTGGCTTGAATGGCGACAGTGCGCCGATGGTTGCGGTACTGACAGTGTAGTAGGGAAAACATTCGCGTAGAAAACGGTCACGATACTCCACGCCTGACGCGGTAAAGAAGGAAAGTGCGGTCTCTCGCAGTTCGGGTCCACCCAGCGTGCCAAAGGTTTCTACGATTTCGGGCAGATTGAAACGCGCAGCGGTGGCTGACAGGATAATCGCCGAATAATCATCCGGGTAATCAATCGCAAATTTCTGTGCCACCATCCCGCCGAATGACTGGCCCAGAACGATGGGCTTCTCGAGGCCCAGGGTCTTGATCAATCCATGCAGATCCGCCGCCCACTGTTCCAGCGTCCAGTGCGCGGGTGTCGATACGTCGCTTCGCCCAAGACCACGATGATCATAAAAGATAAGCTGTGCCACATCCTGCAACTGTTCGAAATTCATCCGAAGCGTAAGGTGGTCCCATGCGGGGCCACCATGTACGAAAACGACCGTTGGCACTTCCGATACGCCGCCTTTTGCAATGCGCAGCTTCGTGCCAATGACTTCAAAAAAAAGCTTCTGCTGTCCGACATCTATTAACATGAATGTCTCTATTCCTTGTCAAAGCGTGTTGTTGGAACAAGAAGATCAAAACCAGTCCGGGTTCCGTTTCTCCAAACAGGCAGGCCATGCCAACGTGGCAGGCATCAACAGCACCAGCGCATGCCACCAGAACACCACTGGTTGCATGTAAAACAGGTCAGGGCACCGGACTGCCGTAAGGTCATCCCGAAGCATGCATCACGTTGTTTCTTTAAAGTAATTATAGTTGCTGTTGCAGGGTGTCGTAGTGCCCGCAACACATACAATGGACCGGCAGGAGGCAGCGGCCAGACCTACACAATCCCGATACGGAAGCATGAACGTTACCAACCCGATCTGATATTTACAATAAAAACATATTGTTTTTTGAAACGGCATGTCAAGCGCTGAGATACCCATATCTGGACTGGCTGCCTGGCAGGATGGAATAGGCTGGTTGCGGGATAAGGCGCCATAAGACAATGTGCGGACGCAAACAAGAGGAAGGGATGATGACTCCAGCAACAGTGAAGAGAAAGGCAGCCCGCCCCACGCAGGCAGAAAGGACCGCAATCAGTCGGGACAAGGTCATCGTTGCCGCAATCAGGTGCCTGGTATCAGTCGGCTATGCAGCAACCAGCATCACGCTGATCGCCTCCACGGCAAAGATGAGCATAGGACGCGTGCAGCACCAATTTTCGACCAAGGCGGAAATCATGGCCGCCGTGATCGAATCGATTCACGAAACGAACAATGACCATCTTTCGTTACGGAAACTCCATAGCGATGAGCCGCAGGCACGTGTCATCGAATATATCAAACTCATCCAGGAAACATTCGAGCATGACCATGTCCTGGCAGCTTTTGAAATCCGCATGGCAATGAAAGGCGACAGCGAACTGGCCGCTGCCGTCGGGCCGCAGCTCAAGCGTTTTGACGCGAAGTCGTTCCAAGACCTTGAAGAACTGCTGGTTGCAACATCAATGCCGCGTAAAACTGCACATACCTGGATGCGACTGCTGCTTGCGACAACCCGCGGCCTTGCGCTGGAGCGTGTCGCCAGTTACTCGATTACCAACCGTATCAATGCGCGGCAGTCCCTTGAGATGTTCATCAATCTGGTCCTTGAGCGTGGCTGATCAGACCCGAATCGTTGGTACCATGCCTTTTTGCGCCGATTCCCTTCATGGTATGTCGGACATGGAGCCAGCACGCGTAACAGCCTGATATCAGGGCGTCAAAACACCTAATAACGGGTTCTTCATAATCAAGCGCATTGGCATGAAAAGCCCGACTGCCCATGCAAAATAACGGTGTTTGCCCTTTCATCGTGTTTGCGAACAGACCGTTTCGTTGTAATAATGGATTCTGGCGGTATGGACTGCATGCTGCCAGACATGAATTCCTTACAGATAGTATCCTGGAGAGGGTCAAGACTGCATAGTTCACCTGCCCCGATGGCAGCAACGGATCAAAATTGACAAATTGACAAGCAGTACGTACTGCTTGTTAATTATGGGCTGCACCGCGTCGCCTTTCTGCTGACGCCACGAACAAGGCCAAATGCATGATGAACCAAGGCAACCGAAGCGCGGCATTTTCCAAAATATATCTGCTTGTTCTGCTGGTCGGCGTGAACATGATCAATTATTCGGACCGGACGCTCGTGGCTGTGCTGACACAGCCAATGAAAATGGACCTGCACCTGACCGATACCCAATTGGGAGCCATGTCCGGCGTTGCCTTTGCCGCAATGTTCAGTCTTGCGGGGTTGGTACTGGCACAATGGGCTGATCGGTTCAGCCAGAAATGGGTGCTGTGCGGCGCGATCGGGATATGGAGCGCAATGTGCATGCTGACGGCAAATGCACGCAGTTTCGCGCAGCTTTTCGCTATCCGCCTTGGCCTGGGGGTTGGCGAGTCTGCTGCTGCCCCCACATCTTATGCGCTGATCCATACAACCTTCTCGCCGCGCTGGCGCCCACTTGCATACGGGCTGTTCCTGACTGGTGGAACGCTAGGGATTGCCTTTGGTGTCAGCATAGGAGCCCGGCTTGGCGAGTTGCTGGGCTGGCGTCAGGCAATGGCGATCCTGGCAGCGCCAGGATTTCTGATCGCACTCCTCATTGCTACAACAGTACGGGATTCATCGAACGACATGGCCCGGAACCATTCTTCCAGAATCTCTACATGGGCAACCTTCCGCACGATCGGCCGCAGCCCCATTCTTGTCGCGCTGGTCGGGGCGCAATCCGTGACCGGCATCGCCTATGCCGGTTTCGCACAATGGACTCCAGCTTTTTATATGCGCACGCACGGCATGACATTACACGAACTGAGCGTGTCCTATGCCATGTCATCAACGGCGGGTGCGCTCATCGGCCTGATAGTGGGCGGACCACTTGTGGGGCATCTGCAGACGCGCCGGGAAAGCGCGGCGCTTATGTTGTGCGGCGGTCTCAACATTCTTTCAGCCTGCGCCAGTATGGCAGCGTTTTTAGTAGCGGACCGGAACCTGTCGCTGGCCATGTTCGCCCTGTTTGGTGCAACGACCGGATCGACCTATGCGCCGACCGTGGCAACCTTCCAGCAATACGCGCCACCGCATGCTCGTGCGGTTTCAGCGGCCATCATGATGCTGTTCGTCATCAATATGGGACAGGGGGGCGGCCCGTTCCTGATTGGTGCATTAAGCGATTATCTTACCCAGCGGAATGTATCGAACGCGCTGGGATATGCGTCGCTCATCGGCTCGGCCGCCCTATTCCTGTCGTGCACTTTTTACGCCTTTGCCGCATCTTGCATTCGGGCAAAGCGGTCTGGCGACTGTAATTCAATACCATATCCAATAATTGACCCAGTCCGTATGGCACAAACAGATAAGAATACATTCCAACAACGTTCATAGTGTCTGTGATGAAAGGTCGGGATGGGATTCAGACATGGCATGAAATACCTGATGAACCGTTCATAATCTAAACCAGGTAGACCGATCCTTTATAAATCGCTGACGCAGGAAATCCAGAAGTACGCGTGTTCTTCGGGCCTGATTGGTTTCTTCATGCGAGACCAGCCAGAGTATGAGATGACATCCTGTCTCGATGTTTAACGGAATCAGATCAGGCGCTGCGGTAAAATAAAAATTAGGAAGTAATGCAATCCCTGCTCCAGCCCGCACAAGGGAAAGATATGTGGAAGCTGAATCCGTCTTGAATAAGACCGTATTCGAGACGATGACCGTTTGGTTCCACCAGGCAAGCTCTTTGCTTTTCTCATATGCTGTATAGTGAATAAAACGATGTTGCTTGAATGCTTCGACAGTTTCAGGCAGGCCAAAGCGTTTTTTGTAAGCTTCACTGATGAAAAGGGAGAGGCCCAACCGGGCAACTTTCGCAACAACCAGGCGCGGATCTACAGGCCTGTCTATTACAACAGATACATCTACATCACGATAAAGCAGGTTGAGTCCCTGGCGATCCACGACCATATCGACAGAGATACTTGGAAAATTATCAGAAAAATCAACAAGAACCGATGCTAACCACAGATAACTTACGCCTTCTGTTACAGAAATGCGCACATTGCCTGACAGTGAGTGGTCGAGACCTAGCAGCGCCTTCTCTATATCTTCTGCTGCCACTTCCATGGCTTTGGACTTTTCGACCAGTATTGTTCCTGCTGGTGTAAGCCGCATACCAGTAGCATGACGGTCAAATATCTTGAATCCGAGTTCGGATTCAAGTCTCTGGATCCTGCGCCCCACAGTAGACTGATTTGCCCCCAACAGATCAGCCGCCGTCTGGAAGCTACCACTTTTTGCGACTGCTATAACATACTGGATATCATTCCAATTCATCGAAGGTCCTTAGGCAGCCTGTTCTTTGGGTCAAAGTCCATATTCATCTTCATTAAAGCCTTTTTATGCATCGTTGCATATCTTTCTTGCATGAATGCATTCATTTTCTCTCCACAGTGTTTTCTATCTGGATTATAGTTTCGATAGTGAAATTAATGGCATGCCCATCCATGATATAGCTGTGCACCATACGCCAGCTTCTGTTGAATGATCCTTTCCGTGGAGAATAAAATGGCGTCTGGTTTGAGCAAGGTTTATTTGCGAACATCTTCATTTCTGTGTCCGCCATTACCCATAATGGCTGCAATCTGCTTTGTAAGTCTGGCCAGTATCGGATACTGGTCTTCCGCTTTCGCTGCCAGTTTGGATCGTAAAAGTAACGAAACCAAGGTAATGCGAGCCAAATCAAAGCCTGCCGGACTGCATGTGATAACGCCACGTGAGCATGGCGCCAAACAGCAGGCAACCATGCCCCATCCGACAGCAGAAAAGATCGTTGTTCGTACGAACCAATCACGCAAACCCTTACGGGATATACCAGCTTCGGTTTCGGTGCTGAGCGGGGAGATGTTGGACAAGCAACCCCTTGGTGGTGTTTCGGAAGCATTAAGCCGCGTTGCAGGTGTCGCCATCACAAGTACTGGCCACGGGGGCGGAACCCAGGTGGCCATTCGCGGCGTATCGGCAAATGGTGCGCTTCTGGCTGGTGCAAGCCCTATTGCATACTATCTGGATTCCGTGCCGTTCGGACTGGTCAAATCCGCGATTGTGCCTGATATGGACGCCTATGACATGGATAGGGTCGAGGTGCATCGTGGCCCGCAGGGAACACTTTATGGCGCGAATGAACTGAATGGCGTAGCCAGAGTGCTGACGCATGATGCTGATTTATCTCATTATTCCTTCAAGGCCCGTTCACACGTTTCCGGAACGGAGGGTGGCGGACTGGGGTTTGGCGGTGATTTGGCGGGAAACATACCAATCATCAAGGACAAACTGGCACTTCGGGTCGTGCTTGGCGACGACCATATACCGGGCTGGATTGATCAACCGCTTTTAGGGAAAAAGAACGCGAATGAAGGGACATCGCGTTCAGCTCGCGTCAAACTGAATGCCAGGCCTACCGAACACCTGAAGATTGGTGCTTCAGTCTGGTTGTCTGGAATCAAGAACGGATCAACTTCATACGCTGATAACAATAACCAGCAGACCACGCCTATAGCCCTCCCTACCTACACGGATTTTGAGGCCTATAGTGGTTCAATCGGGTACGATTTTTCCCGTTTTACAATCAACAGTACGACAAGTTACCTGCATTACATGAATCATGGCTATGTGGACTACCATACCATTACCCCGGGAGATGATCTTCTGACTGCGCAAAGTTCCAAGATATTTACTGAAGAATTATCAGCGGCATCGCGTGGTCCAAGCGACTGGCAATGGTCTGCCGGCGCATTCTACCGCAATGCAAAAGATGTAATTTACCAGACATTGCAGGTACTCCCTGCGCCGATTAATTTTGGGGATATATCACAGTCAGAGGCTGTCTATGGCGAGGTGACGCGCTTCCTTCTCGATCGCCGCCTGGAACTTTCTGGCGGTTGGAGATTCTTCCGCGATGAAGTTACGCAGCAGGAGCGATCACCGTCTTCCGGCAACCCACACCAGCCACTTGCACATCGAACCCAGCTATTTCAGGCAGCTACGCCGCGAGCATCAATACTTTACCATATCAACCATTCTTTAAATACTTATTTTTCGTATTCACAAGGTTTCAGAAGTGGATTCAACCAGAATCCGCTTATAATGACCGAAGATCCAGCATTGCCAGCCGTAAAAGGGGATACGCTTAGCAATTATGAAGTCGGGTTGAAAGGCAGCGCCTGGCGCGGCCTGCTCGACTTTGACCTTGCCGGCTATTATATCGACTGGCGGGATGTCCAGCAGAATGTTGACGTGCCGTTCCATGGCGCCTACCTGGCAGCCACCGTAAATGGCGGACGCGCAAGTGGTTTTGGGGTTGATGCTAGTGCTACAGTCCACTTGACCGACAATTTTTTAATTGGTGGAACATTTAGCTGGAATGATCTGCAACTGGATAATTCAGTAATGTCTAGCGGGGTTGTTCTTACCCCCAAGGGATCTCGTCTCAATTATTCTGCGCAAACGACCGCCAGTGCATATGTAAACTATACCTTCCCGGTAACCAATCGGGGTGATACGCTTGTCTTGTCCGCATCCATGAACTATAGGTCAAAAGAGATTGCACGGGCAATTGTTTCCAGATCATCCATGGTATATGCAAGCAATTCTCCACTAACATCCCGGGCGAGCATTGCCTATCACTCGCGACAGAAATGGTCCGTCACCATATTTGGTGAAAACCTCAACAACTGGAATGGTCTTGGGCAACCGCCAGATGTTTACTATGATTATATCCGTATCCGTCCCCGTACAATCGGCATGCAGGTCGATGTCGGACTATAAACCAATATTGACTGTGGGGCATTCAAACTTCATTTGCAAATATTGCAAATGAAGTTTCGTGAACGCGTTACGACATTCTGGTCTTTCTATTCGCCATTCAGGTGTTCTGGCACTGCCATCATAGTGCCTCCGTTTGAAAACATTGATAATCGTAACGCAGGACCGTAGTCATATGTATTCTTGGATAAAATCCAAAATTGATGCAGAAACACAAAAACAAACAAAGTAATAGTTAATGTAATAAATTCTGCCAGATGTGGATATTTTTGGCTGTACAAAACATCCCTTAATGATTGCAGAATTATTCATATTTACAAATAAAAATGGTGTCATTTCCCCTTTTTTGAAAAAGGCTATGTCATAATGAAACCGACTGCCCCACTGCCTTCCGATATGATGGAGGCGACTATCTGTATCCTGCGTGACCTTATCGCATTCGATACGACATCCCGAAATTCCAACCTGGCCCTCGTCTCTTATATTGAGAAACTGGCTTCTGAGCACTCGCTTTTTGTTGAGCGTATTCCGGATGCAAGCGGAAAAAAAGCTAACGTAATTGTGAGGGTTGGACCATCAGCGCCGGGAGGTATTATTTTATCAGGACATACTGATGTCGTTCCTGTCGATGGGCAGGCATGGACCAGCGACCCATTTGTGTTAATTGAAAGGGAAGGCCGTCTTTATGGTCGAGGTACCAGCGATATGAAGTCGTTCGCTGCCTGTGCTTTGGCTTCCATTATCCATGTCAAGCCTGACAGTCTGAAACGGCCTGTTTACCTGGCCCTTTCATATGACGAGGAAATCGGCTGCCTAGGCGCTCCCGATATGATTGATCATATCGTCATGAAACATCCCGGCATTGATGCAGTAATCGTGGGTGAGCCCAGCGGGATGAAAGTAGTCAGTTCCCACAAGGGTATCATCAGTTACAAAGTCGTTGTAACGGGGCGGGAAGGGCATTCAAGCCTTCCGCATAAGGGCCTTTCGGCCAATGAGGTTGCGATAAGGCTGATGAATCATCTTGTAGAACTGGCCGATCAGCTTCAAGCCAATGCTGATCCCCATTCACCCTATGAACCTGGTCAGGCCACCCTTACGATCGGATTGATTTCCGGAGGTACAGCGTTCAATATTCTTGCACAAAATTGTGAATTTTCCTTTGACCTGCGCTGCCGGCCTGAAGACGATGCCGAAGCAATCCTGGCGCCTTTCCTTGAAGAAATTTGCCACATTGATACTCTTTGTCGGTCCGCGTTTCCCGAATGTGGGGTTTCAATTACAAAACTGGTTGATATTCCATCTTATGGCGGAGAAAACAATTCATCAGCCATTGACTTATGCGCGCATTTTCTAGGTACCAACACGAAGGATAAGGTTGTTCCCTATAGTTCGGAAGGTGGCCAGTTCCAGAGTCGGGGACTCTCAACCGTTATTTGTGGGCCAGGCATGATCGAACAGGCACATCAGGCTGATGAATTTATTGAAAAGTCACAATTGCAGCTTTGCCTTTCATTCATGAGTAAGATTCTTGAATATCAAGTCCAGCCATACGAATGATATTTTATGGTTTATAATATAAAAATTTCACGATTGATTAAACGTTTGGTCAACCACATTTCTTTATAAATTCAGTCCGTGCTGATCATATGGTTATCAATGGAAGGGACATAACAACCTGCTCCAGCGATTAAAGGACCATTCACAAATTGCTACATTACTGGAGGGTATTATGCAATTTGGGCAAGTATAGCGGCGTTTCTGAACATGAAGCATGTGAACGCGATGACATGGAGATTTGCGAGTGTTGAAGCGTAACGCCCGTAATCCTTGGCGAGCCTGCGGCAACATGTGGCTCATGCGAAAGAGCATTCGCCAACCCATCGGCGCGGCAGCAGGACGAAGCCACGTCTGGCCTCGGGCAACCCTGACGATTTCAAGGGCGGCCCCTGTGCCCGTGCTGCCTCGGCCGGCTTTCCGCCTGTATAACCCTGGTCGACATAAGCCAGTGCAACGCTCTTTTGTTCGTTGCATCCTGAATGGTGATGGCAACGGGATGGGTAGTATATTGGGTGTCGGAATGAGGATCTGAGATCGACTGCTGATGATTTCTGCATCGCTTCGGTCCGGAAAACAGCAGTACGTGCGGCTGGATCGCTGTTACCGTGGTTAGGCTTTGGTGCGACGATCATGCCGTTGGCTGAAATTCCACGATTTTCTGGAATTCAGCAAGGATCATGGGATGATATTGGGCAAGATGGCGGACAACCCGTACGTTATCCAACAAGGCGCGCACATAACCGATGGCCAGTGTCAGGACAAGATGATCCCGACCATAATCCCTTTCGATAATCCTGAACTCCCGATCAAGCGTGGCCGATTCACGTTCCATCGTGGTGATCTGGTCTTCAGTCAGGCCGCGGGCAGGCCTGCGGCGTGGTGCCACCAGAAAATCCTCCCGCGTTGCGGTCACGATCGATTTTGCGTAGGAAACACTGTATTTGTTCATGGAATTCATGGCCATGGCCGCCTCGATCTGTCGAACCGGTTTCAACCGCTTCAATTCCGCGAATGTGGCGATCGGGACATGCCGATCCTTGAGCAGGTCAATCGCCTCGGGACAGATCCCTTCGGTAAGCGTCCGTTTGTGTCGGATGTTGTCGATATTGACGTTGAGGGCGCGGGCCAGTCGTTCTTCTGATACGCCTTTCCTGACCGCATTCAGAATCATCCTGTGTTCCTGAATTGTTGCAAGGCGGCTGATCCGCCTGTTGTACGTGAAGCCTTCATCATCAAGGGCTACCAGGCACACCACCTCGTGTTCGCCTTGCGCCTTGAGGATGTCAATGCGCAGATAACCATCGAGCAGATGGTAGTGGTTGGGATTTCTGCCATCGCGCGCCACGACCGGAGGCTCGATCAGGCCAACCTCGGTGATCGAAGCCGCGATCTGCCCATATTTTATGGTCCTGCGAATGGCCGGGGGCACGTCGCGCAACAGGCCGATCTCGGCGATCGGGATGCGAATGCTGGCCTGCTCGAAGGCCATGCGAACCGTGGATCGCGCGGCGGTCATGGCATGCGCGCCCCTGTATTGCCAAGACGATCACGAAGTTCTTCTGGCATATCGTGCAGTTTCTCGCTTTCAAGGATTTCCGTCATGGCGCGGTCGGTAAACAATTTGCCCAAGGCTTCGGTTATGAAGGTCAGGCGATTTCTGGCGACTTCGGCGCGGCGTACCAGAAGCCGTTTGCGATCGGTTTCCTCCTGATAGGCGTTCAGAAGGGATGCGGACGATATCGTCCCGCCATCCGTCCGCCTGCGCACATGCTTGCCCCGTCGCTTGCGCTGTTCGACAAGACGCTTGGCCGCCAGCAGTTTACGCCCGCGCAGCAGGTTGTTTTCGTAGGCATGCTGCAGGGCGAGCTGGATGCCGGGTTCGTCGGCATCCGCAATTTCGATCGCCACCGAAATCGGCATCTGTCCGGTTTCAACAGACTGTAGCAGGCGCTGCTCACCTTTTTCCAGCAGACGCAGCACACAGCCGACGAACTCGCCTGAAAGCCCAGTCTGTCGGGCAATGTCTGCTACCGTATGGCCACGTTGCCTCATGCCGCCGATGTTCTGCAGCAGGTCCAGTGAGCGATGATGCCGACGCGCGCAATTTTCGACCAGGCTGGCGACAAGGCAATCCTCCATGTCGGCATTGACGACCAGTGCCGGTATTTCCGTCTCACCAAGTTCAAGGAATGCCTCGAGCCGACCCTGTCCACATACAAGATCATAAAAGGGGCCGTCAGCCCCGGCCCTGCGGGTAACGGTAATCGGTCGCTTGAGGCCGATCCTTGCGATACTGTCAACAATCTCCCTGAACATCCGGGGATTGCGAATGCGGGGATTGAGGACGGTAATCCGTTCCACCGGCACCATCTCCACACGCTGGGCGGGACGGGCGGACATCAGGCGGCCCTTGGCACGGCGGCGCGTGCGGCCATCCGGTAAAAGCGGTCAAGCGTGTCGAAGCGATAGGCATCAAGCGACAGCCCGTTATGTTCACACAGTCGCAGGACGGCCTCCCTTATGTCCAGGCGTGGCAGCAGGTAGAAATCCTTCGTCCGGTCGTTGTGTTCGTCCATGCGCACGGCGATGGTAAGATCGGGGTTGAGCGCCGTGTCGAGGCGCAGCTTCCAGCGCAGCGTTCCGGCCGGGGTAAGGAACGAACGCATGATCGCGACCGAGACGGTGAATTCGGCGTTGACGGTCAGCAGGTCGGTCAACGGGTCGCTGATGACACGCCCACCGGCTGCCCCGATACCGGCGGTGATTCCGGCGATCACGGCTGGATGGAGCGCCCGCAGTTTCCGGTTGATTTCAAGGTAGCGATAATCGCGATCAGGTGAAAAGCCGACCAGCGCGTAGGCGCGCAGCAGGCTGCGGAAACGTGAACGGTAGGCGCCGCTCGACGGGCATCCCTCGGCTTCGTCGATGATGATGGCGGATAGCTGACCATGTCCCTCAAGGATCAGCCTGAGCACGTCGAGCATGGCTTCATCGCTCAGCCTTTCCGAACGGGCATCGATCATGGCACGCGCACGAAGGAAAATATTCCGATCGACAATCGGAGCGAACGCATCGTTGATGCGCACCCATTTTTCGGGATCGTTGCGGATATGCGCGCGCCTGAGCCTGAATGAGGTCCGCGCCCAGACGTTATGGCCGATATATTTCTCGTTGATGAGGATCTGGTGGACCGTGCCCCGTGTCCAGGGACGACCAAGGTCGGTCAGGATGGCGCGGGTGTTCAGGGTCGCGGCGATATCGCGTTCAGATCGCCCATCCTCAACGAACATCCGGTAAATTTCCTGGACAATCGAGATCTCGTCCTCCGGGCCGGGAACCAGGATGACACGATCGGTGGCGATACTCTTATGTTCGCCGCGCCCCAGAGACCCCTTTCTTTCGCCATTCTGGTTGATCAGCATCCGGCGCAGGCCAAAGCCGGGTGCGCCGCCCTGGCGGTAGCCGCGCCGAATCAGGTTGGCCTGGCCCGCAAACACCCTGACCGACAGGTCGTGGCTATGGGCGCCAGCCAGGACCCGCTTGACGGTCTTGACGATGGATGAGCCGATGCTGCCGTCGTTCTCGAACTGATCCGCGCAATAACAGACGTCCACACCGGCGCGGCGGCAGCGCAGTTCGTACATGGCTGCCTCGTCCGGGTCCTGAAAACGGCCCCAGCGGCTGATGTCGTAAACAAAGATGGCGCTGAAGTCCGCGCGACCGCTTTCCACATCATCAATCAGCCTGATGAACGCGTCCCGCCCATCGACGTTAAGGCCGCTTTTGCCTTCATCGGCGTAAGTATGGACAATCTCGTAGCCGCGCCTGCCGGCATAGGCCCGGATCGCCGCCGATTGATTACGGGTCGAGAACTCCTGATGGTCGGTGGACATACGGACATATTCTGCGGCCCGAAGCCGCCGGTCGTTATTTGTCTCACGCTGGTTCCAATCAATAACCATCTGGACTTCCGAACATATGGGGCTGCGGTTTTCTATTGCTGCAACACCCTAAGCCGAATGGAGGGGCAACATGTTACCTAAAGCGGGCAACATTCGCCGAAAACCGCCAGACAGATTCGCGCAAGAGATCGGGATGGCCTTGCGCGGCGAACTGGGATCAAGCCACAGGGCGATCAAAACGGTGATGGGATGGACGGGCGCAAGTGAAAGGAGCGCCAAGAACTGGCTGAACGGCACGCATGGCCCGGGAGGCTGGCACCTTATTTTGCTGGCGCGGCAGTCGGAAGCGGTGATCGCGACGGTTCTGCGGCTGGCGGAGCGCGACCAGTTGGTCCCAGGCGTGCGATTGCGGGGGGTGCAGGCACTGCTGGTACAGGCGGCGACCGAGATTGGTGATGTCCTTGCCACCGACCAGCGGCGCGGCGACATGCTTGATGCGCCACCCTAGGGTTTTCGGGCTGTGGGTCACGCCCGTTTTCAACGTGGGGTCATGCTGGCGCCAGGGAAATGAATGCCCGCCGTTCTGGAAAAAACAGCGGGCATGGCGCCTGCGGTGCGCTGCGGCATCAGGTCAGCGGGTAGGGGCCACATGGGGGCTGAATGATCCTTTGCCGCCTTATGGTCGCCAGTCTGGCAGTCACGCGCGGATAGGCCCATTTGTAAACGCCGGATGCGACGATGACGGCGATGCCCACAAAGGTCCAGCTATCCAGCGGTTCATGGAAGACATAGAAACTGAAGGCCACGGCCCAAAGCATCTGGCTGTATTGCGGCAGGGCGATTGCGCTGGCGGTCGCCCGGGTGGCGGCCATCATCATGAGCAGTTGCCCGAGTGCGGCAAGGAAGCCATAGCCGAACAGGAACATCCATACCGTGGCGCCCTGCGGCCAGCTTGCATGGGCCACCATCAGGGCGCCATTGCCCAGCAGCGGACCGCACAGGCTGGAACTGAACATGGACAGGCGCGGCGTGTTACGGCCCGACATCCGGTAGGCGATGACGCCCACGGCATTCGCGACCGCCGAGATCAGCGCGCACAGATGCCCGAAATGGAGCGCGCGCAGCCCCGGCCGCAGCACGATCAGCACGCCGATAAAGCCCACGATGACCGACAGCCAGCCCAGCGTGGAAACCTTCTCGCGCAGCAGCACGACCGAGAGGATGGTCACGAAAAGCGGCATGAGGAAAATAAGGGAGAACGCCTCCGGCATGGGCAGGAGCATGAAGGCTTCAACACTGGCCGCCGTGGCGGCAAAGGTGGCGGCCGCCCGCACCAGCCACATGACCGGCTGCCGGACCACGAACAGGTCACGGTAGGATTCGTTTTTTCCCCGGATGAAGGGAATGAGCAGCAGGCCGAAGACACCGCCGGAAAACGCCACTTCAAACGGGTCGATCCGGCCCGCCAGCAGCTTGGAATAGGCATCACTGATCGAAAACGAGGCGTATGCCGCAAACGCCAGCATCATGCCCGCCGAAAGGCCGGTATTCTTCATCCGCTCTGCTCACGAAAAAATTATTCAGGCGCAGATATGGACGTTGAAGGGGAAAGACCAGCGCTTGTCGGTAAATCCAGTCATGCGTTTTCTGCGCCGGATTTCATATGACGCGCCCATTTTTTTCAGGTAGCAGATTGCGCCCGAAAATCAGGGCCTGCCCCTGTAACGAGTGGTAAATCGTAAAGAAGTTTTTGATGAAGCTTTTGATCGAAAAAGCTTCGAAAGATGCCGCTTTTGCAAAAGGCAGCACCCAAGAACTTTTCTTCCATGTACCTATGCCGTGGCGTCCAGTTCCAGGATGGTGCGGGCATTGGCTTCGGTCGTGGCCAGCGTGGTGATGGTGCCGGTACGCAGGGCGGCCAGGATGGCGACGATCTTCGTGCTTTCCGATGCAATGGCGATGACATTGGGGATGCGGCGCAACTCATCAAGTGAAAGCCCGATGACACGGCCCTGCATGGGTACGTCGGCCACCTTGCCCGCGATGGTGATGAAGTCATAGCCCATCATGTCGCCAATGGCGCCAGCGAGTTTCGAGGCCGCGATCTCGGCAGGAGAGAACCAGCCCATGCGCACCATGTTGCTGTCTTCATTGACATCGCCAATGCCGATCAGGGCGATATCGGCCCGCCGTGCCCGGTTGAGCGTATGCTGCACCACATCGTTGGCCATGAGCGCGCGGCGCATCTGCGCATCGGCCACAAGGGCGGGGGCGTACAGCGTCTCGCTCTCGCCGCCAAAGCGTGCGGCCAGGCGGCGGCAGATGTGATCGGAACTCATGTGCTCGCCCGCGCGCATCGACCCGCCAATGGCCGAGACAAAGGTAATGGCGCGGGTCACGGGCACGCCGATATGGCTGGCGATGGCGGCGATATTGCGACCCATGCCCACGGCGATGATCATCTCGTCCTGCAGGAGGGAGTCGAGATGCATGGCGACGATGGCCGCCACGCTGTCACGCTGGGCATCCTGGTCGCGCTGGTCCACCGCCGTCAGCAGCCGGGCAATGCCGAAGCGGCGCTGGAATTCCTGCTCCAGCGCCGCCGCCGCCGCCGGGCGGGCGCGCACCCGTATATCGACAATGCCTTCCTCGCGCGCACGCTTGAGCAGTTTGCTTATGGTGGGACGTGACATGGAAAACCGCCTGGACAGCTCTTCCTGTGTCACCTGCTCAAGGTAATAGAGGGCCGCGATTTCCGTTACCTGATCCAGCGTGACTTCCGTGCGCCCATTGGGTTTTGCATCGGACGCGGCCTGCGCGGCATCGCGCGACCCTGACCGCCGCCGCAGGCGTTCGGGCGATGCCGTGCGGGTGGATTTGCGCGGAGTGTCAGACAGGGAGGCGCTCCTCGTAATAGGCGATGCGACTGATCTTTTCGGCGGATGGGCCGCCGGAAAACTGCGATGAGAGGTACGCTTTCACGATCGTTTTGGCAAGTTCGGGACCAATTACCCGCGACCCGAGCGTAATGATCTGGGCGTTGTTGCTTTTCATGGCCCGTTCGGCGGAATAGGTGTCGTGTGTCTGGGCCGCGCGGATGCCATGCACCTTGTTGGCGCTGATGGCGACCCCGATGCCCGTCCCGCACAGAAGGACGCCGCGCTCATGCTTCCCGGCCTTTATGGCCTCGGCCACGGTGACGGCAATGTCGGGGTAGAGCACCGGCGCGGCGTCATGCGTACCGTAATCGGTAATGGTGTGACCTTCCGCCGCGAGGAAATCACGGATTGTTTCCTTCAGGGTGAATGCTGCTTCATCGCAGCCGATGGCGATATCCATGATGTGTATCCTTTTATCCGGTTATCCCGGGAGCGAAGGCTGCCCGGCGGGGTTTATGTTGCTGGGTCCCTGCGTTGTGCGCCGCACAAAAGACAACAATCAGGAACAAAAGATAATTATAATAACCTTTGTAAACCGGATATATCCGCTATTATCACGTTATAGTGATATGAAAACGCCAGAAATATGTGCGTTAAAGGCGTAAGAGCCTATGCAAGAAGCTGTCGTTCTACGATTCCGCGTAAACATGTGTCCCGGTAAAATTACAAACGTTCCGGAAGCTGGACCAAAAACAACAAGGCGGCCCAATGTCGCACGAGGAAAGACGGGAAAGTTCCATGAATACCATCGACATTCACCTGCGCGCCGCGCGTCCGCTGGACCGTATCTTCAATGATCCCGACCAGATCGTCGAAGACGGAATCCGCGGCTACCTGCTGGCGCATCCCGATATCCTGGCGGGCACGGACAACCCGCGTGTCCTGCGCCGGGCGCGTAAAAGTGCTACGCGCAAGGTTGGCGTGATTACCGGCGGCGGTTCCGGCCACGAACCGGCGTTCCTGGGCTATGTAGGCAGGGGCATGCTGGATGCGGTAGCCGTGGGGGAGATCTTTTCCTCCCCCACGGCGGCCAGCTTCCTTGACGCCATGCGCGAGGCGGATAACGGCGCGGGGGTTGCCTGCCTGTTCGGCAACTATGCAGGCGACACCATGAATGTCCGCCTGGCCGTGGATGACGCAACGCGCGAGGGGATTGCCGTGGGCACGGTGGTCGCCAATGACGACGTGGCCTCCGCCCCGAAGGATGACGCGGCCCGCAGGCGGGGTGTCGCAGGCGAAATCCTGATGTGGAAGGCCGCCGGCGCCCGGGCGGAGGAAGGGGCGTCGCTGGAAGAGGTACTGGCGACCGCCCGCAAGGCGATCGACAACACGCGCTCGATCGGCGTTGGCCTTTCGCCATGCACCATTGTCGCCAACGGCCATCCCAATTTCATGATCGAGGCCGGGACGATGGAAGTCGGCATCGGCCATCATGGCGAACCGGGGGTGGAAATCAGCAGGTTGGGGTCATCGCGTGAAATCGCGCGGATGATGTGCGACCATATCCTGCCCGACCTGCCCTTCACGGCAGGGGATGAGGTGACGGTGCTGGTGTCCGGCCTTGGGGCCACGCCGGTCATCGAGCTTTACGTGCTGTTTGCCGATATTGCCGACATCATGCGCGAACGCGGCATCACCATCCGCCACAACTTCGTGGGCAACCTGTTCACCTCCCTGGACATGAAGGGAGTGACGCTGACGGTGATGAAGCTGGATGCGGAACTGGACCGGCTGATGTCCCATCCCGCCCATGCCATCGGTCTGACCCGTGTGGGCGACACGCCCGAAGGCCCGGTCACGGAGGCCCCAACGGCCACGGCGCATGACCTTGCCGCCCACGCGGCAGCGGCGGAGAACGAACGCTACATCCCGACATCGGGGATTGCGCTTGAGAACACGCGCGCGGTCGTGCCCGCGCTGGTCGGCGCCATCGTCGGCGCGCGCGACTGGCTGAGCGAGATTGACGGCAAGATCGGTGATGGCGACCACGGCATCAACATGGCCAAGGGCTTTGCCCGCTGCGGGCAGGCGCTGGGCGATGCGCCACCCACGCTGGAAGGCGGCCTGCGCGCACTTTCAGACGCGCTCATGGCCGGGATTGGTGGTTCGATGGGGCCGCTTTACGGGCGGTTTTTCGAAGGTCTGGCAAAGCCGCTGGCGGGTGTGACCTGTATCGACGCGCATCTGTTCGGCCTGATGCTGGACGGGGCGGAAGCAGGCATCCGCTCGCTGGGCAATGCCGATGTGGGCGACAAGACGCTGATGGACACGCTCGTGCCCGCCGTCAGGGCCTATCACGCGGCGGAAGGGCAGGGGCTGAAAGCAGCACTTGCCGCCATGTCGGTGGCGGCCGAGCAGGGACGCGATTCAACACGTGACCTCGTGGCGCGCATCGGCCGCGCCAGCCGGCTGGGTGAGCGGTCGCGCGGCGTGCTGGATGCGGGGGCCACGTCGTGCTGCCTGATCCTTCAGACCATGGCGGCCAGCCTGTCCGGCATTGCCGAAGCCTGAGCCTTCATACGCATATCCACCCCATGGTCGTTGCCTGCGGCCATGGGGCACCATCTCTGCACCGATAATAACAAGAATAACATCTTATGCGGAAAGTGCGCGCCCCGGCTGCGCCATCCGCGCTGCTGGAGGGTAAGATAATGGCCCAGACAGTCCTGCTCGACCCCGCGCGGGTCGGCGATGAAATCCCGCATGAGGAAAGGCCGCGCACCACCCTGGGCCGGTTTCTTTCGCGCATCGGCATGCCGCCCGCCCTGGCATGGGGGTTTGCCGGGGTCTTGATCTTCATGACCGGCGATGGGGTGGAGAGCGGCTATCTCTCGCCCTATCTCGTCAGCATGGGGTTTACCGAACATGACGTAGCCCTTTTGTTTACCATCTACGGGCTGAGCGCCGCGGTTGCGGCATGGCTGTCCGGCGCGCTGTCCGATTTGTGGGGTGCGCGGCGGGTCATGCTGGCCGGGCTTGCGATATGGGGGCTGCTGCAGGTCGGTTTCCTGCTGGTGGCTCTCCCCGCACGTTCCCTGCCGCTCATGCTGCTGTTCTATGGCATCAGGGGGTTTGGCTATCCGCTGTTTGCGTTTGGCTTCCTTGTCTGGGTGGTGACAACGGTCAATCCGGGCAGGCTGGGGTCCGCCGTGGGGTGGTTCTGGTTCTGCTTTACCGGCGGCATGCCCACGCTGGGGTCCGTATTTGCCGGTTACACCATTCCCTATATCGGACCCATCGCAACGCTGTGGCTGGCACTTGGCCTCGTTATGCTGGGCGGGGCCATAGCACTGGGTGGCATCCGCGAAAAACATGGCAATGTCCATGCCGCCACTGCCGACAAGCATCCGTTGAAAACCCTGTTCGCCTCGCTGTCGATTGCGTGGGAAAAGCCCAAGGTTGGTCTTGGCTGTATTGTCCGCGCCATTGATACCTCGGCCGAATTCGGGTTTTTGGTCTGCCTGCCGCTGTATTTCATGCACGACCTGCATTTCAGCCTGGGGCAGTGGCTGATGGTGTTGCAGGCCATCTTCATCTCCAACGTGATCTGGAACCTTCTGTTCGGCATACTGAGCGACTGGCTGAGCTGGCGCGGCACGGTCATGCTGGGCGGTGGCGTGGGGTCAGCCATCAGCACACTGCTGCTGTACTGGTGCCCGACCCATTTCGGGCCGGGGCACATGCTGCCCACGCTGTTGGCCGGCGCGCTGTATGGCATGACGCTGGCCGCCTACGTGCCGCTTTCAGCCCTGATGCCCTATCTGGCGCCCGATGACAAACCGGCCGCGATGTCGCTGCTCAACCTTGGGGCCGGGGCCAGCGTGTGGATCGGGCCTGCTGTTGTCTACCTTTTTGAACCGCGCTTTGGCATCTTTGGTGTCATGGTCATCTATGCGGGGATTTACCTGCTGAGTGCCGGCCTTGCGTGGTTCCTGACACTGGACCCGGCGTTGCAGGCGGAACTGGACAGTTCCCGGCGTGCCGTGGCTGCAAACAAATAACCAGAAAATAAAAACCTATACGGAAACAATAAAATGAAACCGTTCAGTGAACTCCTCAGCCTTGCGGGCCGGACCGCTGTCGTAACCGGCGGCGCATCGGGCATTGGCCTGGCGATTGCCCAGCGGCTTGCAGGGCAGGGGGCCGTGGTGTGCCTGGTTGACCGGAATGAAAAGGTTGCCGAAATCGCGGCCTCCCTGGGCAGCCAGCATTGCGGCGTGCATACCGATGTGACGGATGAAGCTGCGATCAAGACCGCGTGCAGCACCATCCTGTCCCAGCTTGGGCATGTCGATATTCTGGTCAATAATGCCGGGATTGCCCTGATTGCCTCGGCGGCGGAACTGGAAACATCCGCGTGGGACCTGACGATGGCGATCAACCTGCGCGCGCCCTTCCTGTTTGCCCGCGCGCTTGGCCCGGCCATGTGCGCGAAGGGCTTCGGGCGGATCGTGAACATTGCTTCACAGGCAGCGCTTGTGGCTTTGGACAAGCATGCCGCCTATAGCGCGAGCAAGGCGGGCATCCTTGGCCTGACCAAGGTGCTGGCGTTTGAATGGGGGCCATCGGGGGTAACGGTCAACGCGATCTCGCCCACCGTGGTCGAGACGGAACTGGGCAAGCAGGTCTGGTCCGGGCCGGTGGGCGACGCCTTCCGTGCGCAGGTGCCAACCGGCCGCTTTGCCCAGCCTGACGAGATCGCCTGCGCCGTCGCCTATCTGGTCAGCAATGCCGCCGCCATGGTGAATGGTGAGAACCTGGTAGTAGATGGCGGCTATACCATTCGCTGACCAATAAAAGAAAGTTTTTGGTGAAGCTTTTTTCAAAAAGCTTCGAAGAACGCCGCCTTTTTGAAAAAAAAGGCGGCACCCAAAAGCTTTTTTATTTTCCAATAAACTTTCAAGACATGGGAAAACCGCACGACATGCGCCACACAATACCCGCTGCCCCCGATGGGGGCGGCCACGCAAGCGCCAGTATCGACCAGCTCTGCATCAACACCATCCGCACCCTGTCGATGGATGGCGTGCAGAAGGCGAATTCCGGCCATCCCGGCACCGCGATGGCGCTCGCACCCTGTGCCTATGCCCTGTGGCGCAATGTCATGAAGTACGACCCCGCCAACCCGCTCTGGCCCAATCGGGACCGTTTTGTGCTGTCCATCGGGCATGCGTCGATGCTGCTCTATTCGCTGATCTATCTGGCAGGCGTGCGTGATGTGCAGGCGGGCAAGGTGACGGATGCGCCATCGCTTACGCTGGGTGATCTGGAGCAGTTCCGCCAGCTTGGCTCAAAAACACCCGGCCACCCGGAATACCGCCATACCGCAGGCGTGGAAACCACAACCGGGCCGCTGGGGCAGGGATGCGGCAATTCGGTGGGCATGGCGATGGCCGAGAAATGGCTGGCCGCGCGCTATAACCGCCCCGGCTTCGACCTGTTCGATTACCACATCTACACACTGTGCGGCGATGGCGACATGATGGAAGGCGTGGCCAGTGAGGCCGCGTCCATTGCAGGCCACCTGAAGCTAGGCAACCTGACATGGATCTATGACAGCAACCGTATTTCCATCGAAGGCTCGACCGATATCGCCTTTACCGAAAACGTGCGCAGGCGCTTCGAGGGCTATGGCTGGCACGTGCTGGAACTGATGGACGCCAATGATACAGGCGATCTTGAACGCCTGCTGGCGGATGCGAAGGCCGAGACTGCGCGGCCCACGCTCATCATCGCCTATTCCATCATCGGCTGGGGCGCGCCGCACAAGGCGGGCACGGCGGCGGCCCACGGCGAGCCGCTGGGTGTGGAAGAAATCCGCGAGACCAAGAAATTCTATGGCTGGCCGGAAGACAGAAGCTTCTACGTGCCCGATGGCGTGCTGGCGCATTTCCAGTCCGGGCTGGGCGCTCGCGGGGCTGCGGCCAGCGCACGGTGGCAGGCGCTGTTGACCGCTTACCGTCAGGCCCATCCCGACCTTGGGGCCGAGGTTACGGCCATCATCAACAGCACGCTGCCGGTCGGGTGGGATGCCAGCATCCCCACCTTTGATGCGGATGCAAAGGGTGTTGCCTCCCGCGCCAGTTCAGGCGCGGTGCTCAATGCGGTCGCACAGCATTATCCCTGGATGATCGGCGGTTCGGCAGACCTGTCGCCATCGACCAAGACGCATCTGACATTCGAAGGCGCGGGCGATTTCCAGCCGCCGCAATGGGGTGGCACCTATGGCGGGCGCAACGTGCATTTCGGTGTGCGCGAACATGCCATGGGGTCGATCTGCAACGGGATCGTGCTGGCGGGTCTTCGCCCGTTCTGCTCTGGCTTCCTGATCTTTTCCGATTACATGAAGCCGCCGATCCGCATGTCGGCGCTAATGAACCTGCCGGTTCTTTATATTTTCACTCATGATTCCATAAGCGTGGGCGAGGACGGCCCCACCCACCAGCCCATCGAGCAACTGGCCCAGCTGCGCGCGACCCCCGGCGTGACCCTGATCCGCCCCGCCGATGCGAACGAGGTGGCGGAAGCCTGGCGGGTCACCATCCCCATGACTGACCGCCCCGCCGTGCTGGTGCTCAGCCGCCAGAACCTGCCAACATTGGACCGCAGCGTTTACGCCCCCGCCACGGGGCTTGCGAAAGGGGCCTATGTCCTGGCCGAATGTGGCGGAAAGCCAGACCTGATCCTGATGGCGACGGGTAGCGAGGTTTCCCTTGTGGTGGCAGCGTATGAAATCCTGAAAAAGGAAGGCGTAAGCGTCCGTGTTGTCTCCATGCCGTCATGGGATCTGTTCGAGGCCCAGCCCGAAGCCTACCGCAACAGCGTGCTGCCGCCCGATGTCACCGCCCGCGTGGCGGTGGAACAGGCATCCGGCATGGGGTGGGCGCGCTATATCGGCCTGACAGGCGAGGCCGTGGTGATGCATTCGTTTGGCGCCTCCGCCCCGACGGAAGCGTTGCAGGAAAAATTCGGCTTTACCGTGGAAGCCGTCCTTGCCGCGGCACGGCGGCAGATCGCGCGCGCCTGAACATATGAAGAGCCGGAAACACAGATCATGAACGAACCTTGCAGCATGACCCTGACCAATCCGTTATGCGAACTGGCCCGCTTTGGCCAGTCGCCGTGGCTGGATTTCATCCAGCGCTCCTTTACCGAAAATGGCAGCCTGAAACGGCTGGTGGATCAGGATGGGCTGAAGGGTGTTACCTCCAATCCCGCCATCTTCCAGAAGGCCATAGGGCAGGGCAGTGAATATGACGCCCGCATCCGGCAGGTGCTGGCCGAACGGACAGTCGACGCGGCAGCCCTGTATGAGATTCTGGCGGTGGAGGATATAAAGGCCGCAGCCAGAGTGCTGTACCCCGTCTATGAAGCCAGCAGGCATATTGACGGGTATGTCAGCCTTGGGGTTTCGCCCCATCTGGCCCACGACGCCATTGGCACGCTGGCCGAGGCACGGCATTTATGGAAACGGGTCGACGCACCCAACCTCATGATCAAGATCCCCGGAACGGAAGCAGGGGGCGAGGCCGTGAGGACTGCGATCGCGGATGGCATGAATGTCAATGTAACGCTGCTGTTCTCGCTTGAAGCATACAAAAAGGTGCTGGATGCCTACATGGCTGGGCTGGAGGCGCGGCATGCGCAGGGGTTGCCGGTATCGGGCATCGCCTCGGTCGCGTCCTTTTTCGTCAGCCGCATTGACGCCCGCATCGATGCATCGATTGACGCACGGGTGGCGGCAGCGGACCCGGATGCAAGGGTGCTGGAAAACCTGCGCGGCAAGGTCGCCATCGCCAATGCCAGGATGGCCTATCAATACTGGCGGGAGGTGACGCAGGGGGCGCGATGGCGGAAGCTGGCGGCCCTTGGCGCGCAGCCCCAGCGCCTGCTCTGGGCCTCGACCGGCACGAAAGACCCGGCTTACAGCGATGTGCTGTATGTCGATGCGCTGATCGGGCCGGAGACGGTCAATACCATTCCACCGTCTACATTCGCAGCCTTTCGCGACCACGGCACGGTGGCCCCGACACTGACACAGGATGTGCCGGGCGCAGCACGGGTGCTGCATGAGGCGGACCGGCTGGGGCTTGATCTGGCCGGGGTGACGGAGGCCCTGCTGCATGAAGGGCTGGGCGCGTTTGAGGAAGCCTTTCATGCCCTGCGCGACAGCATATCCACGAAGATATCAAGCCTGAAGCCACATTGAAAAAATAAAAGTTTTTGGGTGCCGCCTTTTTTCAAAAAGGCGGCGTTCTTCGAAGCTTTTTGGAAAAAAAGCCTCACCAGAAGCTGCTTTTTACTGTAGCCCGGCCCATTGTGAGTGGGCATCCAGCCATTGGCTGATCGCGTCAACCACCCGGTCTTCAATCCCGTAATATCCATGCGGGGTGAGGGAACCACACGCCTTTTTCGACCGGGTGGTGCCGCCTGCAACCATCAGTACATGCACATCCCGACTAGCCGTCATGGCGTCCGCAATCCGCTGGGCGGCCTGTGGCGGTGCGACGTTGCAGCGGTCATCACGGTTGGCGACGACAAGGACCGGCGCGCGTACTGCCTGCGGATCGGCGCTAAAAACTGTCTCCCTGCTGCCCCCCATGACGGAAACGGATTCCGTCAGCACCACACCGGCAATGCTGCCCGCTGGGGCATGTGCTGCGCCATTGACGGCTGCGATGCTGCCCTGGCTCGTGCCCAGCAGGAACACAGGTTCCGGTCCCTGCCGATGCGCAAGGGTGACCAACTGCTCCACAACACGGGCATAGGTCGGGGAACTGCGGTGGCCCCTGAGGTTGGCGCGGTCGATCGTATCGGGAATGAGAACGGCAAAACCCTTCTGATTCCATAGGCCACGCGTGCGTACGACAAAATTGTCGCCGTGTCGGATGCTTCCATTTTTTTCAAGGCCGATATCGCCAGCCCCACCGGGCAGCATGACAATGATCCCCCGGGGGCGGTCGGGCGCGGTAGACAGCACCCGGACTGTTTCTCCCCCATTCAGCGGCAGGTTGAAAAGACGTTCGTTCTGGCTCGGCGCGGCGGTGATGGTGGCCACCTCCTGCCGGGGGTGATCGCGCGTGAACGCCACGGCAGGCAGGAGGGCGAGAAACGACAGTATCGCGATCATGTTCTGCGGGTATTTTCGCATTGGCTTCCTTGGTTGCGAGAGGGGGATTACGGGCGAATGCCGTGAAAAATCTCCGCAACCCAGTCAATGAAAAGGCGCACGCGCGGGGACATCTGCCGGTTGTGCGGATACAGCAGTGCGACGGGAGAGGGGGTTGGTGGAAACGCCGCCAGGATTTCCACCAATGTCCCGGCCCTGATGTCATGCGCCGCGTGATAGCGCGGGATCTGGATGACGCCCAACCCGGCCCGTGCAGCCGAAACATAGCTTTCCGCCGCATTGACGGCCATGTGGAGGGGCAGGGTCATATCACGCTGTTTTCCGTCAATGACGAATTCCAGCGGCAGGATACGGCCCCGCAGGCTGGACTGGAAACCGACCATGTAGTGGCCATCCGCCAGCGCGTCCGGGTGGGTCGGGACGCCATGCGCAGCCAGATAGGCCGGGGCGGCCAGGGTCACTTCCTCCAGCATGCCCAGTTGCCGGGCCACCATCTCGCTATCCTTGAGTTCACCCACCCGCAGCACGCAGTCCATGCCTTCGCGAACGGGATCGACCAGACGGTCGCCCTCGCTCATATGCAGTTCGATATCCGGATAGGCTGCAAAGAACGCGGGCAGGGCCGGGAGCAGGAAATGGCGCGCGAGCGTGCCATGCACATCGACCCGCAACGTGCCTTTGGGCCGGACTGTGCCGAATGCCGCCTCGGCATCCTCGATATCGGCCACGATATGCCGGCAGCGGCGGTAATAGGTTTCGCCTTCCGGCGTCGGGCTGACCTGGCGTGTCGTGCGGTGCAGCAGGCGCACGCCAAGCCGGGCCTCCAGCGCCTTGATGACATCGGTCGCGGTTGAACGCGGCAGGTTCATGTCTTCTGCCGCCTGCGTAAAGCTTTCGCGGTCCACGATGCGCATGAACAGGCGCATGACATCCAGCCGGTCCATGGACTGTTCCCTTTTTCCGAATGGCCTGTCCGGATTATGCGGGATTATCCGACGGCCGAAAAGGGGCAGGGTTCCCTCCATGGTCCAGATGGCCACTGACAGAAGGAAAATGGATATGACACAGAACAGGAAAGTCGCGATCGTCACCGGCGCGTCACGCGGGATCGGTGCGGCCATCGCCACGCGACTGGCAAAGGATGGTCTGGCGGTCGTCATCAATTACGCGGGCAACGCCACGCAGGCGGACGAACTTGCAGGGCAGATCCGTAAGGCTGGCGGCGAAGCCCTGCCGGTCAGGGCCGATGTGTCCGACCCGGCTGCCGTGGCCGCGCTGTTTGACGCGGCGGAAAAAGCCTTCGGCGGGGTCGATGTGCTGGTCAACAATGCCGGGATCATGACGCTGGGCCGGATTGCCGATGTGGATGATGCGGCCTTTACGCGACAGGTGGACATCAATTTCCGCGGCACGTTCAACACGCTGCGCGAGGCCGGGAAGAGGCTTCGGCACGGCGGGCGCATCGTCAATCTTTCGACCAGTGTCGTGGGGCTGAAATTCGAAAATTATGGCGTCTATGCCGCTACAAAAGCGGCGGTTGAAACCCTGACGGCGATCATGGCCAAGGAACTGCGTGGCCGGAACACCACGGTCAACGCGGTCGCACCGGGGCCGACCGGAACCGCGCTGTTCCTGGATGGCAAAAGCCCCGAACTGATCGAAAAACTGTCGAAGATGAACCCGCTGGAACGCTTGGGCACGCCAGACGACATTGCGGCGGCCGTGGCCTTCCTTGTGGGTCCCGATGGCGCGTGGATCAATGGCCAGACCCTACGCGCCAATGGCGGCATGGTCTGAGGCGCTCATGGAAGGGAAACGGAGCATGGGCAAGCAGGTTATCCTGATTACCGGGGCGTCGAGCGGGTTTGGCGCCATGACCGCACGGGCGCTCGCCACCGCGGGGCATTGTGTCTATGCCGGTATTCTGGACCCCATGGGTAGGGGGAAGGCGGCGGTGGAGGATGCCGCCCGGTTTGCAAGCGACTGGAAGGTGGACCTGCGGACCGTCGAACTCGATGTGCTTCAGGACACACAGGTCGGGGCGGCAGTCAACCGGATCATCGCGGAGCAGGGCCGGATTGACGTGGTGATCCATAATGCGGGCCATATGTGTTTTGGCCCGGCGGAAGCGTTCACGCCGGAGCAGCTGGCGGGCCTGTATGACGTCAATGTCCTGTCCACCCAGCGCCTCAATCGCGCGGCCCTGCCGCATATGCGCAAAAGGGGGCAGGGGCTGGTCGTGTGGGTCTCGTCATCGAGTGCGCGGGGCGGCACGCCGCCTTTCCTCGGCCCCTATTTCGCGGCGAAGGCGGCGATGGATGCGCTGGCGATTTCCTACGCCGGTGAACTGACCCGCTGGGGGATCGAGACGACCATCATCGTGCCGGGCGCCTTTACCAAGGGAACCAACCATTTCCGTGATGCTGGTGCCCCAGCCGACCAGGCCGTGGCGCGGGCCTATATGGATGGCCCTTACAAAGGTGTGGAAGAAAAGGCGCTTGCGGGGCTTGCGGCGCTGGAACCAGCCGATGCCGACCCGCAGAGCGTGGCCAGGGCGATCGAGGCGGTTGTGGATGCGCCACGTGGCAGCCGCCCGTTCCGGGTGCATGTCGATCCGGCACAGGACGGGGCGGAAATCGTCAACGGCGTGGCCGACAGGATGCGGGCCGAACTGCTGCGGCGCATCGGCCTTGGGGATCTGCTGCATGTAGCCGCGCCGACATGAACAGCGTGTCTCCTGACGCTGGGGATGTGAAGCAACGTCGTTACAGCTTTGCAAAGGCGCGTCTGGCATTCTTCACCGACAGTCTTGCCCTGATATTTACCGGCTATCCGGTATATGGGCCTGACGGCAGCGCACGACTTTCCTGCTACCGGACATGGCATGGTGGATGCCGCCTTTTTGAAAAAAGGCAGCGTTTTTTAAAGATTTTTGGAAAAGCTGCACCAAAAACGTATTCTGTTTATTAAATAATGCGCTGACTTTCCAAACAGTATTTTATGCGCCGGAATGCCATCCATCCTTGCGCAAGGGATATGATGGCACGCGCTGACCTGTTCTGCTGTGACAGGATCATGCAGATGGTATTTTCATTCACGTAGATGGGTACATGTATGTTGCAGGTATTTAAAATGATGCTGCCCCTAAATATTTTGTGATGGAAAATTCCTGCATGCGCATGATTGTTACAAACCGTCATGCGGGCGATATGGACGATGTAAGCCAATATGATGGAAAACAGGCAAGAATGGCGTGGTTGTGATTCCATCACAATTTAAACTATAAAGCCTAATGTAAGCACGCGAATACAGTAATAATTATACTGTATGGGATAAATAACATATCACGTTTTCTTGATTTGTCTTAAGGGCGCTTATCGGCGATCGAAAAGATAGATTTTTTTTGCAACAAAAAAATCGTTTAAGGATATAAGTGCTTAATGCACCATATAAATCATTAGGACTGCATGGATGTTCAGCTTACTGACCATCTATTTGTTGTAAAAATATAATATGTATCTGCGTCATACGTATTTTGTCTAAGTAAATTAGTCATATGTATTATGGCGTGTGTTTATTCATGGAATAATGCCGTGCTCCAATTGTTTGAAACGATAGCGGATTCCAATATGCCCCTTCTTATTTCTGCTCTGATCGTCTGCATCGCCGGGTCATGGATTACTGTACGTATCATGGCGCGTATCGCTGCAACGCCGGGACGGCAGAACCATTCATGGTACCTGCAATGCGCGGCGGCCGGTGCGACAACCATATGGTGCACCCATTTTCTGGCCTTGCTGGCTTACATGCCCGGCGTTGCCGGATTGCTGAACATTCCACTCACCCTGTTTTCGTTCGCCGTTGCGGCCGGGGGCGTGCTGTCGGCAACCGTCATCGCGACCACCAGCAAAAGCCGGATGGGACCGGCCATGGGGGGCGCCGTGCTGGGGCTGGCTATTGCTGGCATGCATTATTCGGGCATGTATGCAGTAGATTTTGGCGAACATATGGCATGGAGCGTGCCAACAATCGCATTGTCCCTGCTGCTGGGCATGGTTTTTGGTACCCTGTCGCTTCAGTGCCTGCTGCGCAGCGGGAACCGGCACCGCGAACTTCTGGCCACGGTCCTGTTTGTCGCGGCCATTGCCGGGCTGCATTTTGTCGGTGTGTCGGCCATGCGCACGACCATGCTGTCTGCCGACCTTACATCCGGTGGCAATGCGCCGGTCGTGCTTGGGGTGGCGCTGGCCATCACGACCCTTCTGCTTGTCGCCACGGGGGGCAACAGCTTTTCAATCGATGATGCCACGCGCGCGGAATCCTATGAACGCATGCGGCAGATGGCCCTGCACGACGCCCTGACGTCGCTGCCCAACCGTGTCAGCTTCAACGATCATCTGGACCAGGTGATCGAGGATGCCAAAAAGGACGCAACGCAGTTTGCCCTGATTGGCATTGACCTTAATAAATTCAAGGAAATCAATGATGTGCGAGGGCATGCCGCAGGGGATGCCGTTCTGGTCACCATTGCCAATAGGTTTACCGAAATGCTGGGTAAGGGGGAATTCGTGGCCCGTCTGGGTGGTGATGAATTCGCGGCGGTTCACCTGACCAGCAATCCCGATGAACTGGCAGCCTTTGTCGCCCGGATCGAGGAAGCCATCAACCTGCCCATCCCGATCGATGATTACGCCGTCACCACTGGCGGGAGCGTGGGCCTGGCGCTGTTCCCGAAGGATGCGACCGACAAGGAAACACTCGTGACGCGCGCGGATCTTGCGATGTACCGCGCCAAGGCGGACCCGGTGCGCACTGTCGCCTATTATGAACCCTCCATGGATGAAACGGTCCGGGAGGCACGCGCGCTTGCGGCCGATCTCAGGGCTGCAATGGAAAAGGGCGAACTGTCCCTGCATTATCAGGTGCAGACGGCCATAGCGACAGGCGAGATCTTTGGCTACGAAGCGCTGCTGCGCTGGAACCACCCCGAACGCGGCGAGGTCCCCCCCGCCCAGTTCATTCCCGTGGCGGAAGAAAACGGCCTGATCATTCCACTGGGTGAATGGGTGCTGCAGACCGCCTGCGCGCAGGCGGCGCACTGGGACCCGGCCTATAAACTGGCGGTAAACCTGTCGCCGGTGCAGTTCTTTCACCCCGACCTGTCCCGTCTGGTTCAGGAAACGCTGGAAAGCACCGGGCTGGCGCCGGCCCGGCTGGAACTGGAATTAACGGAAACTTCAATTATTGATGACAAGCAACGTGCATTGGAAATCGTACGCAGGATCAAGGAGCTGGGCGTTTCGATTGCACTGGATGATTTCGGGACGGGTTATTCATCCATTGATACACTGCGGTCCTTCCCATTTGACCGGATCAAGCTTGATGGCAGTTTCATGAAGGGGATCGAAACCAATTCGGATGCCGCGGCCATTGTCCGCTCGGTCCTTGCCCTTGGCCGCACCATGAACATTTCCGTGCTGGCGGAAGGGATTGAAACGCCACGACAGCTTGAAGTCCTGCGGGGTGAAGGCTGTGTGGCGGGACAGGGCTTTCTGCTGGGGCGCCCGGCCCGCCCTGAAACACTGGGGCTGCAACCAGCCTGACCCATGATCCCGTTTTACCGTCCGGTGCAGACCAACGCATCGTAGCTGTCCAATTGTGAACTGGCCCATCATCATGAATGAACTTCTTGTTTCCCCATCGTCCCGGAAACCCGCCCTGTCAGGGGATGCGGCACTGGCCCTGCTCCATGACGCGACCGAAGCCATTGTTGTCATCAATGACAGGAATGACATCATTTTTTTCAACACCGGGGCGGAAAAGCTGTGGGGATATACGCAGGACGAGGTTCTTGGCCATAACGTCAGGATGCTTGTCCCGGATTTTGTCCGGAATGAACATGATGGGCACATTGCCCGCAACCGTGAAACGGATGTCAACACCATCATCGGCACATCGCGGGAAGTCATATTCGAAAACAGGCATGGCGATTACATCACTGGCGAACTGACCCTGTCATCAAGCCCCGTTGGCCCGAAGGGCGCGAAATATTATCTGGCGTCGATCAAGGCCGTAACGGAGGAAAACCACCGCAAGAAACTGCTGGACCTGCAGAATACGGTCTTTCAGTCCCTTTCGACCGAAATGCAGATCCAGGATGTCGCTGACCTTGTCTGCCGCGAGGTTGAAAACTTCGTTCCCAATACGGTTGCCATTCTGGTCCTGATCGGTGAAGGCCACCGCCTGCATGTTCTCTCCGGTCCCGGCCTGCCGCGACGTTATGCCGCGGCGCTGGAGAACGTGACCCTGTCCGACGCGGATATCATGGCCCTATCCAACGACCTGGATGAAGCCGCGACGGTGGTATGGGACAGCTATAAATCGCTTGGGGTGTCGCTGGGCCTCCATCATTGCTGGGCGTCCGCCATCAAGGCCGGAAACGGGAGGATATCGGGAATATTCGCCCTGTTTTCACGCAACCTGAACAAAACCAGCGACTGGCCGCAGAAAGTCGTGGCGGGCTGCGTTTCCTTCTGCAGCGTGCTGATCGAACAGTATGATGCGCGGCACCATATCTCCCAACTGGCGAATTATGATCCCCTGACGGGTTTCCTTAACCGGACCGCGATTCATAAAGTCCTGAAAACGCTGGTCGGCAAGCCGGGCGATAACCATTTTGCCGTGCTGATGCTCAACCTGGACCGTTTTCGCGACATTAACGATGCGCTGGGACATACCAACGGGGATGACTTCCTGAAGGCGGTGGCCACACGGATCAAAAGCCTGTGTCGCAGCCATTATATCCTCAGCCGGGCAGGCGGGGATGAGTTCGTTATCATCCTGCCTGATACAAAGGCCGCCAATGCAACGGCATTTGCCGAAACGCTGATTACGGGCATGGAAGAACCCATCGAAATCGGGGGCAATTTCCTTGTGGCCTCGGTCAGCGTGGGGATCAGCATGTTCCCCGAAAACGGGCCGGACAGTGAATCCCTGATCGGCCATGCCGAAGCCGCGATGCGTCTAGCCAAGAAGGAAGCGCGGGGCACGTACCGTGTCGCGACGCCGGAAGATCATGCCGCGGCGCAGGACCGTCTTGTCCTTGGGTCCGCCCTGCGTGAATCCCTGGCCAAGGGATTGCTGAACCTGCATTACCAGCCACAGATCAAGGCGAAAACAGGGGACCTGTATGGTGTGGAGGCCCTGTCACGGTGGCATCATCCGCATCTGGGCAATATCTTCCCGTCACGCTTCATTGCGGTGGCGGAAGATACCGGGCAGATCGAGGCGATCGGTGCATGGTGCCTGGAAGAAGCCTGCCGCCAGATTGTCGCATGGGACCGTGATGGCGTCATGATCCCGGCGGTATCCGTCAATCTGTCCGCAGGTCATTTTCGCAAGCGCCAGTTGCCGGAAATGATTTCCAACCTGCTGACGCGGTTCGGTATCGCGCCGACACGGTTGACGGTGGAAATAACCGAAAGCGTCATGATGGATGAAAACAAGGATACGATGGATGTGCTGCATGCCATCCGTGCCCTTGATGTCGGCCTGTCCATGGATGATTTTGGCACCGGCTATTCATCCCTGTCGCGCCTGACCCGCCTGCCGCTTACGGAAATCAAGATTGATCGCAGCTTCATCATGAATCTGGAGCATGACGCGAATGCGCAGGCCGTGACGACCGCCGTTATCGGGATCGGTAACCGCCTGGGCATGACGGTTGTGACCGAAGGGGTTGAAACGGAAGCGCAGTACGAACTGCTGGAAAGCCTGCATTGTGATGTCATGCAGGGCTACCTGTTCGCCAAGCCCATGGCGCCCAAGGATCTTGAAGCGTGGTTCAGGCAGCCACGCAAAATCATGCCGGCGATGCGCAAGGCGCTGGCCAAGAAACAGGTATCCGGTCAGCCGAAAGCAAAATAAATTATATGGTGGAAAACAAGAAAGGTTTCTGGATGCCGCTTTTTCTCAAAAAAGCGGCGTTCTTTGAAGCTTTTTGAAAAAAGCTTCACCAAAAACTTCTATCAGACAGCTTCCTGTGCGGAAATTGATGGCTGTTTACTGATGAATGGGGGCATTGATGGGCGCGGATTCGATGCGATCCGCGCGGTAGGGAAGCAGAACCCATGCCTGCTTCCCTTAGGGACCACCCGCGGGTTCAGGCTGTCAGGCGGGGTATAGCTGTCGCAGCCATGTCGTTCTTTATGATGGCATAGGGGCCACCAGCCAGAATTTCGATGCAGAGCAGGCGCATGGCGGCCGCATGATGCGCACCCAGGTGCAGGGGTGACTGGCCATCTGTCCATCGGCAGGGGGCGTTGTGCGGTGCGCATACGCCATCGTGCCAGCCTGTCGGGATGTCCTGTGCAAGATGCGTTGTGATGGCACGGATGGCATTGCCTTCAAACAGTTTGATGTCCTTGACCAGGACACCCAGTTGGCGACGGTCGTCCACATAAGGACCGATCATATCCGATGGGCGACTGGCACGGGACATGATGCGCACGTCCTGCACGCCGGGGGGAATCATGAAAAAGACAAAGCCGTTGGCCGCGCGTATCTGCCGGATGACGGTATTGGTTTCCGTCAGCAGGTAAAGGGCGGGATCGTCGCTCAGGGCAGGGGCGCCTGACACGTTTTCATATCCTGCCGCAATGGCGCGCGCCTCAATCTGGCGGAAAATGGGTTCAGCAAAATCCTGGCTGATGCCAAGGGGCGCTGCGGCATCCTGTGCCCAGTCACAGGTCTTTCCACCGATGCGGATGACATTGCCATCCTGCTGGAATGCACGGCGGTTTCCGGTATCAAGATAGCTTTCGGTCAGCATGCCATCGGCCATGATGACGGAATGTTCTTCTGTTTCTATGTGATGGTAATCATAGGAACGGATCGAGTGGTCGTAGAAGATCGACCGCCCGTTGACCAGCATGCGGGCGGGGATGAACCGACCGTCAAAAAACAGGCAGTGTTCGGCGGTAATCAGCATGTCCTTGCAGGGTACGCCATCGGCAATGGCGTTCTGCAGGATCCGCACGGGGTATCCCGCTTCGTCATCAGGCAGGTCCATGCGCACGGTTGCCCGCGCCCTGCCCGCCCATGTGACCCTGCGTGGAATCATCTGGCCGTCCACCAACGCCAGGACTTCGTCATTTTCCCGGATATCTTCCACCGCAACCGCGCCAGAGGGGGTGGAAATCATCGAACCGGGCAGGAAACAGACCAGAACGCCTGTATCGCCCGTGCTGTTGACGGGGGTGGTGCTGATATACAGGTTCCCGTCGCTGGTTGACTGGAACAGGTTGTGCTGGGTCGCGTAATCGTAAAAATCACCCTGGACCTGAATGGTCTGGCCGGTGGTCGTAACGATATTGGTGCTGTCGCCGGACTGCGATACGGAAGCAATGGCGGTCGCATTCGGAATTTCTATGGTCGCGCCCGGCTGGTCAAACCCGGTGATGCTGGGGAATTCCAGAATGGATACATTGGACCCCGGCGTGATGACCAGTGTTCCACCACCCGTGCCGAAATTGACCGTTGACCCCCCCAGCGCGGCGATGGCATCGGCCCCCTGCACCTGGTTGATCATCAGGGTGCCGCCATTTTCGATATTATAGGTGGTGCCGGACAGGGCCGAGATGGCATCTTCGCCCGCCAGGGTGACAGTTCCCCCGTTCGCGGTAATCGTGGTGCCGGTCAGGGCGGATACAAGGGACCCGTCGGTTCCGGTCAGTGTTACATGCGCCCCGTCTTCCGACGTGACGGAATAGGGGCTTAGCAGACCGATGACGGTCGGGGCGAAGGAAAGGGTCGCATTGACATTGCTTCCTTCAAATGTGGCGCTACCGCCGCCTACCCCTGCGATCCCCGCTACCCACGCTACCGGAGTGAGAACATAATCACCGCTGCTATCGACGGTATTTCCATAGCCATAAAGAATGGTTGTATCGGCCATTTTTATTTATCCTTGTTTGATTTATATATTGGTTTTGAAATTACGATAACGGATTTTTATTTTAATAAATAACATGGCGGGCACCTTTTTTCTGGAACGGTTCAGGCAGGGACGTTCATAAAATCCGAATTCGCAGTCTATTTTATAAAAATGATCAATCCGTAAACGGACGACGTGGCATCGCGATGACGGAAACAGGCCGCCTGTCCGTGAAAAAAGGGTCAGATCCTGTGTTGGACATGTGCCGGTGGCGCCGGGTCCATGGCGTTCAGGCGCGTGCGCCGGCCTGCTGTTGTTCCGCAATGGTACGGATCCTGCGGTGCAGGGTGGACCGGCTGACACCCAGCATGCGCGCGGCGACCGCAACCTTGCCGCGTGCGCTGGCCAGCGCGGTATGGATGGCCATGGTCTGGGCCTCGCGCAATGGCGCGGCCGGGGCGGGGATGGCCGTATCATCCAGCAGGCACATATTTACATCCTGCGTGGGGGGAAGGCCCATCTGCGCGCGTGCGGCATGGGTTGCGCCCACCACGTGCCGGTCGCGATCCAGGGCGACCAGCGGGACGGACGCGCCCACCGCATTGCCCAGCAGCATGATGGCGTGGCCCCGGTACCGGTCCATGAAGCAGGCCTGTTCGATCTGGTGCGCCGCCTGCAACAGGTTGGACGCGATCAGCACGCCCAGACTGCCATCAGGCGTGGGATGGAACGAACTGGCGTTCAGCGCGCCCGCCATCCGGCCCGATGCATCATAAACAGGCGTGGCAATGCCCGCCAGCCCATGCAGGCCACTGCGCCAGTGCTGGTTGCGGTGCACGCTTATGCTGCGGTGTTCGGCAAGGCATGTCCCGATGCCGTTTGTCCCGGCATGACGTTCGTCCCAGACCGCGCCGGGCCAGAAATGCCACCGGCGGCAGCCGCGCCGGAGGGTGCTGGCCGCCTGATGCGTCAGCACGATCCCATCCATGTCCGACAGCATGACGGTATAGCCCACCGGGGCCAGGGCCGCGTGCAGCCGTTCCATTTCCGGCCCGGCAAAATACAGCAGCCGTCCCATGCGCAGGCATGACTGCCGCAGCTCCGCGCCCGACAGCACCTCCGGCAGGGGGGCTGCCGCCGGGTCAAGGCCGTATTCATGCCGGCAGCGCTGCCATGAAGCCTCAAGCCCCGTCCGGGCCATGGCGGGGAAGGCGGGGTCAGGACGCAAGAAGCCGGGACCATGCAGCATGCTGTTTCTTTGCGTTCGGTGTTTCAGGGATGCTGGTGGATAAACACCTGCCTGAGTGTCGCGGTTTCGCGACACTTCGTACGCTCCGCGTCACATGGGCGTGAAGGGGCCGTGATGCGTCCTTGCCCGCAATGGCGCAATGCGTGTGTGCTGCACGCAGCCCGGCGGCATGCACAGGCGCAGTGCCGCGGGACCAGGAAAGACAGGGGAAACAACCATGCAAATAGCGCGTGAAACGCTGCTGCGCTCCTACCGGGCGATGCGCACCATCCGCATGTTTGAAGAGCGCCTGCATGTTGAATTTGCCACGGGGGAAATCCCCGGTTTCGTACATCTGTATTGTGGTGAGGAAGCGTCCGCCGTGGGCGTATGCGCCAACCTGACGGATAACGACACCATAGCCAGCACCCATCGCGGCCATGGTCACTGCATTGCCAAGGGCGTGGGTGTGGCGGGCATGATGGCCGAAATCTATGGCCGCAGCACCGGCGTATGCCGTGGCAAGGGCGGGTCGATGCATATTGCCGACCTGGCATGCGGCATGCTGGGGGCAAACGGGATCGTGGGGGGCGGGCCGCCGCTGATCTGCGGGGCGGCGCTGTCGCACAAGACCCTGCGTGACGGCGGGGTGGCGGTGGCGTTCTATGGCGACGGGGCATCGAACGAGGGATCGACACTCGAAAGCCTCAACCTTGCCTCCGTATGGAACCTGCCCGCCGTGTTCGTGGTGGAGGACAATGGTTATGGCGAGGCCACCGGCGCATCCTATGCCTGTGCCGGCACCCAGCAGGCGCGGGCGGCGGGTTTTGGCATGCCCTATATCGAATGTGACGGGTCGGATTACTTCGCCGTCCACCAGGCGGCGGGCGAGGCGATCGCCCATGCGCGTGAAGGCAGGGGGCCGGTCATGCTGCATGTCCACCTGGCGCGCTGGTACGGGCATTTTGAAGGTGACGCCATGACCTACCGCGCGGCGGATGAAGTGGCCAATGCCCGGCGCGACCATGACTGCCTGAAGCTGTTCCGCACCCGCGTGACGGAAGCGGGGCTGTTTGAAGGCAGCGAACTCGATGAGGTCGATGCCGCCGTCGCGGACGAGATCGAGGCCGCCGTGGTGCAGGCCAAGGATGACCCGCTGCCCCAGTCCGCCGACCTGCTGGCGGATGTGTATGTCCGTTACTGACCCGTATCCCCCAACGCACGGAAGACATGAACCATGAGCAAGAAAAGCTTTCGGCAGGCGATCAATGAAGCCCTGCGGCAGGAAATGCGCCGCGATCCCACCGTTATCCTGATGGGCGAGGATGTCGCGGGCGGCCGTGGCGGATCGGCCGGCATAAAGGACGCATGGGGCGGTGTGCTGGGCGTGACCAAGGGGTTGCTGGAGGAATTTGGCGACACCCGCGTGCTGGACACCCCCATTACCGAGGCATCGTATATCGGGGCCGCCGCGGGTGCCGCGGTGACCGGGCTGCGGCCGGTGGCGGAACTGATGTTTGTCGATTTCGTCGGCTGCTGCCTTGACCAGATCATGAACCAGGCGGCCAAGTTCCGCTACATGTTTGGCGGCAAGGCGCGGACCCCGCTGGTGATCCGCGCCATGTTCGGCGCGGGCTTCAATGCCGCCGCCCAGCACAGTCAGGCACTGTATCCGCTGTTTACGCATATTCCCGGCCTGAAGGTGGTCATCCCGTCCTCGCCCTATGAGGCCAAGGGCCTGCTGATTTCGGCCATACGCGATGATGATCCCGTCATCTTCCTTGAAAACAAGGTGATGTATGATGAGGAGGAGGACGTGCCCGATGAACCCTATGCCATCCCGTTTGGCGAAGCCAACCTGACGCGGGAGGGGCGCGATGTCACCATCGTCGCCTTTGGCCGCATGGTGGGACTTGCCAACCAGGCGGCTGACCGGCTGGAAAAGAAGGGCATAAGCTGCACGGTCATCGACCCGCGCACGACCTCGCCACTTGATCGCGACACCATCCTGGAATGCGTGGCCGATACGGGGCGGCTGGTGATTGTTGATGAATCCAGCCCACGGTGCAACATGGCCACCGATATCGCGGCCATCGTGGCGGAAGAGGCATTCGATACCCTGCGCGCGCCCATCCGTCGCGTGGTGCCGCCGCATACGCCGGTTCCCTTCGCCACGGTTCTGGAAACGCTCTACCTGCCCAGCGTGGACAGGATCGAGGCCGCCGTGACCGCCACCATGGCCCACCGCGTAGTGGAGAAAGTCTGACATGACCCATGACATAACCCCCATCACCATGCCCAAATTCGGGCTGGCCATGACCGAAGGCAAGATTGCCGGGTGGATGGTCGAGCCGGGCGCGGCCATAAAAACCGGCGACGAATTGGTTGATATCGAAACCAGCAAGATCACCAATGCCTTTGAAAGCCCCGTCACCGGCACGTTGCGGCGACAGGTCGCAGGGAACGGTGAAATGCTGCCCGTGGGCGCGCTGATTGGCGTGGTGGCGGACCCGGCGGTGCCTGATACGGATATTGACGCCTTCATTACCCGTTTCCAGGCTGACTTTGCCGCATCATCCGATGCGCAGTCGGACAGCGCGCCGGTTGATGAACCGGTCATGATGACGGTGGGCGACCACACCCTGCGCGTGCATGAACGCGGGGAGGGCGATGGCACGCCTCTGCTGCTGATCCACGGGTTTGGCGGTGACCTGAAAAACTGGATGCTCAATCACGCCGCCCTTGCGCACGGGCGGCGTGTCATAGCCTTCGACCTGCCGGGACATGGCGAATCGTCAAAGGATGTCGGGCCGGGCACGCTGGCGTTCTTTGCCGATGTGACGGCGCAGCTTCTGGCGCAGCTCAAGATCAGGCAGGCGCATGTCATGGGGCATTCGCTGGGCGGTGGCATTGCGCTGACCCTGGCGCATACGGCGCCGCACAGCGTGGCCTCGCTGGTGCTGGTGGCGCCCGCCGGGCTTGGGCCGCAGATCAACATGACCTTCATCAACGGCTTTATCGAAGCCGATCGCGTGCGCGCGGTGCAGGACGTGCTGAAATACCTGGTGCATGACAAATCGCTGATCGGGCGGCGCATGTCCGATGACGTGCTGCGCTACAAACGGCTGGATGGGGTGCAGGCCGCCCTGCGCACGGTGGCGGATGCCTGTTTCCCGGGCGGGCATCAGGGCGATGACCTGCGTCCCGTACTGGCGGCGGTGGGTGTTCCGGTCACGGTGATATGGGGCCGGGAGGATGAAATCCTGCCCGTGACACAGGCTGATGGCCTGTCCACTTCTGTCGAACGGCACATCCTGCCTGATATCGGGCATATGCCGCAGCTTGAATGCGCGGATAAGGTCAACGGAATGGTGGAAGACTTCATGAAATCAAAAGTTGTCGCCACGTAAATACAAAGGGCGTTTCACGATGGCATGCAGGTTTTGGCCTGCATGGCCACTTCCGGTCAGGCGGCTGTTTTGAAACAGCCCATGGAGAAAGAAATAAAAGTTTTTGGGCGTCGCCTTTTTTTTTAAAGGCGGCGTGCCTTTGGATATTTTATCGAATGATCCGCCCCAGGGCATCCCTGTGGGGGGCTGGGTCTTTCATGGAAGTAAGGAAACGGCCCTTCACACAGGGAACAGTTTCATATTTGGAATAATCGCGGATATTGTTCCTGCGTCATCCGTAATATTGTGTAATACATCGGGATGACGGAAAATTTTCTGTGATTGCAGGTCACCAGAAGGTGTCCCACCCATGCTTGCCATGCCATCCCCGATGTGTATTCACTTGGGGCATAACAAAGCGGCAAAGCAAGAACAGCCGGACTGGAAAGCCAGTTACGGCATGGGAATAATAATAATGTTTGTCGGAATTGATCTGGGCACGTCCGCCCTCAAGGCCGTTCTGGTCGATAGCCATCAGCATGTCATAGGCAGCCATTCCAGTCCGCTGCGTGTCAGCTCCCCACACCCGGGCTGGAATGAACAGGCGCCACAGGACTGGTGGACGGCCCTGCTGGGAACCATGGACGCGCTGGTTGCGGCCCATCCGGGGGAAATGGCGCAGGTCACGGGCATTGGCCTGTCTGGCCAGCAGCATGGCGCGGTCCTGCTGGGGCGGGATGGTGGCGTGCTGCGTCCGTGTATCCTGTGGAATGACGTGCGCGCGGTGGCGCAATGCGCGGAATTCGAGCACAGGTTTCCCAAAAGCCGTGAAATATGCGGCAATATCGCCATGTCGGGCTTTACCGCGCCCAAGCTGCTCTGGGTGGCGGAACATGAGCCGGAGGTCTTTGCCGCGACCCGCCATGTCCTGCTGCCCAAGGCATGGCTGCGTTACCGCATGACCGGCGACATGATCGAGGATATGTCGGATGCCTCGGGATCTTTGTGGCTGGATGTGGGCCAGCGCCGCTGGTCCGATGACGCGCTGGCGGCAACCGACCTGCGGCGTGACAATATGCCGGCACTGGTGGAAGGCACGGCGCCCGCGGGCGTACTGGATGCGGCCATCGCCCGGCGCTGGGGCATGAAGACGCGCCCGGTCCTGGCAGGGGGCGCGGGAGATAACGCAGCGGGTGCGGTAGGGCTGGGCGCGGTCAGGGCCGGGTCATCCTTCCTGTCGCTGGGCACGTCGGGCGTGTTGTGGGTAACAACCGACCGTTTCCGGCCGCATCCACAGGGCGGGATCCATGCGTTCTGCCATGCCGTGCCTGATACATGGCACCAGATGGGGGTGACACTGTCGGCCGCATCCTCGCTGGCGTGGTGGGCGCGCACCACCGGCATGGCGGAACGCGACCTGCTGGCGGAACTGCCCGCGCGCGTGACGCGGCCATCGCCTGTTGTCTTCCTGCCCTACCTGTCGGGTGAGCGGACACCCCATAATGACGGGCATGTCCGTGGCATGTTTGCCGGCCTGTCCCACAATACCACGCGCGCGGACATGACGCAGGCCGTTTTGGAAGGGGTCGCCTTTTCCTTCCGCGACGTGGTGGACGTGCTGGCGGATGCCGGTTCCATCGTGACGCAGGCGGATGTGATCGGTGGCGGGTCCAACAGCCGCACATGGGTCTCCATCCTGTCCAGCGTCACGGGCCTGTCGCTGCACCGGCTGGCGCATGGGGAACAGGGGGGCGCATTCGGCGCCGCCCGCCTAGCCCGCATTGCCGTGACGGGGGAGGCGGTGGAGGCCGTCTGCCTGCCGCAGCAGCGCGAGGAAACGCTGGTTCCCGATCCCGAACTGGCCCATGCCTACGCCGCGCCATTGGCGTTCTACCGCAGGCTCTATCCCGCCCTTCGTTCCGCAATGGACGCGCAGCCCGCCTGAAGAATGGGCGCGCTACCGTGCCCGTGGCATGTCCCGGTCGGGTAAAAGGCTGTTATAGGCCTATAACGACCATGCCGCCCATATCGGGCATGAACAGGGGAAAGCAGAGAGCATTATGAAGACAGGTTTATTTCACAAGGCATTATATCCCGCATGTGCGGCGGCCATGCTGGGGCTGCTGGCCCCCGTGGCGGCGATTGCCCGCGACAGCGTGGATCATGGCGCGGCACCGTCGGGTGATATCAGCGTTGTCGCGCGCTTTTACGACATGCAGCCATCGGGCATCGCAACCCTGCCCGACGGGCGTATCGTGCTGGCCTTCCCGCGCAGTGCCGCCGACCATAAGGGACCGCGCCTGGGCGTGCTGGAGAAAGGCAGGGCCGTTCCCTTTCCCGATGAGGCAACGCAGGCGCGTTTCGTCTCCCCCCTTGGCATGACGGTGGATGCAACCGGCCGGCTGTGGATCGTGGATGAAGGCATCGTGGCCGGGCAGACCACACCGGCCGCCCCGGCGCTGATCGGGCTGGACGGGCATACCGGGCGGATCGTGGCGACCATACCGCTGGGCGCTGGCGCCACGCGGCCTGACAGCCATGTCAATGACGTGCGTGTGGACATGACGCATGGCGCGCAGGGCACGGCCTATGTCAGCGATACCTCGCTTATGGACCATCCGGCGATCATCGTGGTCGACATTGCCAGCGGGCGGGCGCGGCGCGTGCTGGAAAACTCGCCTTCGACCCGTGCGGAACCGGGTTTCGCCATGGAACTGGACGGGCAGATGCTGCGTTATGACATGGCGCACCCGGCCATGGGACAGGGGGGCATTGATGGCGTGACGCTGAGCACGGATTCAAGCCGCCTGTACTGGCAACCCCTGTCCAGCCGCAGGCTGTACAGCGCCCCCACGGCCCTGCTGGCCGATCCTGCCGTCAAGCCCGCGCAACTGGAACGCGCCGTGCGCGACGAGGGGGAAGACGCGGTGGTCGATGGCATGGCGACCGGCCCGGACAATACCCTGTACCTGACGGACATCGAACGTCACGCCGTGCTGCGTCGCACGGCGGATGGCCACCTGTCCGTTGTCGCGCATGACCCGCGCCTGATCGCCCCGGATGGACTGACCCTGAAGGACGGCGCCCTGTGGCTGACGGTCGGCCAGTGGGGGCGGCTGCCCGTATTCCATGACGGCCACGACATGGAAGAGCGGCCATGGCTGGTGGTGCGCATTCCCCTGAAATAAGCCTGAAGGGCAAGCTGGAAAGAACGCATAATAATGGCGCATGACAGGCAGACGGCCCCCGGAACCGGTATCGTGAACCTGATTGCGGGGGTGGCCGCAACGGGTGGGTTGCTGTTCGGTTACGATACCGGCATCATTTCCGCAGCCCTGCTGCAGATCACCACCGATTTCACCCTCGGCACGCTGGGGCAGCAGGTCGTGACATCCGCCATCGTGGCCGGGGCGCTGGGGGGCTGCCTTATGGCGGCCCCGTTGTCGGACCGGCTGGGGCGGCGTTACATGATCATGTTCGCGGCCCTTGTGTTCATTGTCGGCACGCTGGTCGCATCGCTGGCGCCCGGGGTGGGAATACTGGTCTGCGCGCGGTTCATTCTCGGGCTGGCGGTGGGCATGTGCTCGCAGATCGTGCCGGTCTATATCGCGGAAATCGCCCCGCGTGAAAAACGCGGGCAGATGGTGGTCCTGTTCCAGCTTGCGGTCGTGTGCGGCATCCTTGTTTCCTTCATTGCGGGGTATCTGTGCCGGCACCAGTCATGGCGGCTGATGTTCGGGCTGGGCATCGTGCCCGCCATCATCCTGTTTGTCGGCATGTCGGTCCTGCCACGCAGTCCGCGCTGGCTGGCCATGAAGGGAAACCTTGAAAGCGCGTTCGAGGTGCTGCAACGCCTGCGGCGTGACCCCCAGGCCGCGCGGGCCGAACTGGATTCCATTGTCGCGATGCATGACGAGCAGGCCCCATGGTCCGCATTGCTGCAGCCATGGGTGCGCCCGGCGGTGATTGCATCGGTCGGGGTGGCGCTGTTCTGCCAGATTACCGGCATCAACGCGGTGCTATATTATGCACCGACCATTTTCGCAGGTGTCGGCTTCGGGCAGTCATCCGCTCTGTTGACCTCGATCGCCATCGGGGTCGCCATGGTGCTGTCCACCGCATTTGGCAGTTGGGCGGTGGATGCATGGGGGCGGCGCAGGCTGCTGTTGCGGCTTATTCCCGGTGCGGTTGTCTCCCTCATGGTGCTGGGGACGATGTTCGCCATCGGGTCGACCCACGGCATCAATACATGGATAACGGCGGCGGCGGTGGTCTGTTATGCCATATTCAATGTGGGCAGCCTGTCTGTCGCCATATGGCTGGTGGGGGCGGAGGTCTATCCCCTGTCGTGCCGCAGCAAGGGCATGAGCCTAGTCGCGGCGACGCACTGGACGGCGGACCTGCTGATTTCCCTGACCACGCTGTCGCTGGTGCAGGCGCTGGGGGCGGCGGGCACGTTCTGGATGTATGCCGCGATCAATCTGCTCGCCTTTGCTTTTGTCTGGCGTTACGTGCCCGAAACGCGCGGGCGGTCGCTGGAAGAAATTGAAACGGCGCTGAAGGCGGGTACGTTCAATACCCTGACCTGAGTAAATGGAAGCAAATGTTTCTGGATGCCGCCCTTTTTCAGAAAGGCGGCGTTCTTTCCTAGCTTTATGAAAAAAGCTTCCCCAAAATTTCTTTATATTTTCTGTATGCGCCAGGGGGCGGCCCGTTTCAAACAGTGTTGGATAAAATGGATATGGCGGGACAGTAAAAAACGTCCCGCATGCTCTGGTTATACAGAAAATGGATATTCAGGGATGGAGATGCCCGCGCGCGGGTTCCAGTACGGGCGCGCGCAGGCACGGCGTGGGGACCAGCAGGGACGTTTCGGGCGGCAGGAGATGATGGAGGATCTTTTCCCCAATGGCGGTCTGCCATAGCCACAGGCTGTTGACCTGGCCGCGGAAACTGGCTTCGCCCCCTATCGCCCCCGTGGGGCGGAATCCCGATGCCAGGCCCAGGCCAAACAGGCCCGGGATTTCCTGTCCCGCTGCATTCAGGATCCCGCATTCCGGGCCGGTCAGGCAGCCATCGGGGGCATCGGCGCAGAGGGCGATCGGGCGGCCATACGCATCGATCATGCTGATACGGCGGGGCCGGTAGCCAAGGCAGGCGATAATGGCATCGGCATTATCCACGATGGCCCGTACTTCCGCATGGTTGTCGTCCGTTATCCGCACGTCATGCAGGCGGGGTTCGGGCGGGGCGCCGGCAATGCCCATCAACCGCATGGCCAGGTTGCGCGAATCATAACGCAGGCCGCCAAAACGGTAGACGAACTGGCTGACCGGGCAGATATCCTCTTCATGGAATTCGGTGTACCCATCCGCCACGGCTTCTTCCGCCGTACGGTAAAACAGTTTCAGGCGGGATTTGTGCAGCAGTGTCAGCTTGCCTGGCGCAATGCGGTCCGCCATGTCACGCATTATGACATGTGCGGCAGACAATGCGCTGCTCGCGCCGCCGATCACGGCAATCCTGGGGGTTTCCTGTCCTGCCGTCATGGTGCGTAATCTGGTGATGCCATCGGGGGAAAGCAGTTCGTCGGATTGCATGACCCGGCCTGCATGGCGGGGCAGCAGGGGGCCATCCCCCACCACTTCATCATGCAGCCGCTGTTCCGGCTGGTGCGCGCCCATTGCCAGTACGACCTTGTTGGCGATGAGGTGCTGCGTATGTGCCCCGTCGCTGGAGGCAAGGTAGCCCCGCCATTTGCCATCCACGGTCTGGTGCAGGCTTTTCAGTTGCCACCCGGTCAGTATCCGTGATGCGGGGTGGGCCGTGATGAGGGCTGTCAGTACCTGCCCCACCATATCCAGGAAATCCGCGACAACACGCAGCGGTAACGGGAGCCTGCCCCGGCTGCGTATCATTTCCACCAGTGGATGGTGGGTCAGGCGCGCCAGTTCGGGCACCGGATTATCCGTTATCGCATCGACGAATGTTTCCGCCGCGCTGTCGGAATTGATGACATATCGCCCCAGCGTGCCCGAACCGATTTGCGGCTCCCGCTCAACCAGCGTCAGGCCCTCATCAAGCAGGCGTGGCAGTTCGCCTATGCGCGAGGCCGCAAGCAGGACGGCAATGGCGGCCGGGCCGCCACCAACGATAAGGACAGGTGTTTTCGTATCTGTGGACATGGCTGCATGTATCCGTTTTCCATAAGTGATAAGGAACGGGGGCTTACATATCTGTAGCGTTGCAGGCGTTCATGAATTCCTGGCACACGTAACGCACCATTTCCGGCGTCATTTCGTGCCATAACGGCAAGGATACGATGGAGGCGGCAAGCGCGTTGGTCGCCTGCAGGTCGCCAGCCTTGCAATGGCTGGCGAAATAACTCTGTTCATACAGGTGGGGAGAAAAATAGGTTGATGTGCCGATCCGCCTTTCTTTCATGCGGGCAAGTATCGCGTTGCGGTGCGGCGCGTATCGTGGGGGCAGGCGTACCGGCAGGAACTGGTAGGACATGCGTGCGCCGCGCTGCCGCTGGAAACCGAAACCGGGCAGATGGTCGTAATACATCTGTTCTATGCGGCACTTCCTTTCAACAACGCGTTCCAGGTTATCCAGCCCCGACAGGGCAAGCAGCGCCCCGATTTCAGGTAGCTTGGAATTAAGTCCGGGCATTGTGGCGTGGCGGAACTGGCCAAAGCCGAAATTGCCCATGGCCCGCAGGGCTTCGATCATGTCGGGGTTGCTGGCGTAAATGAAACCGCCTTCCCCGATCCCCATTGTTTTTGTTGCATGCAGGGAACATATGATGGCGTGCGGCGAACCGGTCCCGAATCCCCGTCCCAGTGCGTCATGCGCCCCAAGGGATGCGGCCGCATCTATGACAACGGGAATACCTGTCTGTTTTTCCAGTTCCGTATAATGGTTTAGGTCGGTTGCATTCCCGAAAGTGGCGTAGGGAAATATTGCTGCGACCTGTTCACCGTATTCATGCAGCAATTCATTTTCCGCCGCATGGGACGCCATCCAGTCCGAGGGGTCAATATCACAGAACAGGGGTGTAAATCCTGCCCATAACACGGCATGCGCCGCCGCGGCGAAAGTAAAGGATGGCATGAGGACGTAACGCGCCACACGGGCATCCTTGTGCCGCGTTGCATATTTCAGCGCCATCATCAACCCGATCGTGGCGTTGCATACCGTAACGCAATGGCCGACGCCACTGAATACCTGTTCAACCAGGCGTTTTTCGAATTTCTGGTTTATTGGTCCGTAATTGGTGTAGATGCCAGAGTTTTCCATTGCGCTGATGCCATCGGCCAACTGGCTTATTTTCGGAATATTGGAACGTATGAAGGATATTTCCGTATAGGACATTTCTGTATTCCGGTTTCGTCAAACAGATGGCCTGATCATGATGTCTGGCGGATATCGGGGAAGGTGGCGGACCGTGTCGGCCGTTTACGTTAAAAGCAGATAATTCGTGTACATTCAATGCAAATATAAATATATTATTTACCACACGTTTATGTGATTACTATGCAGGCGCGAGATATATGATATTTTAAAACAATCTAGGGAATTTATGCAATTTCATGATTTGCGGATCGTTCCCATCCTTGCAGACATATTCGAAAACTAAGTAAAGAAAACCGGTTTTATTTTGTGTGTGATGTAATCCAGTAACACAGGATGACTGACGTGAGTGCAGGAAAAAAATGCGCGATTGTGTTGAAAACCTATACATGGGACAGCTTCGTGCGGCTGCAGTTGCAACGGTTGCAGTCAACATTTCCTGAAGCGGATGTTTTTATTTCCATTGATGAAACAAATGGTTTTGCGGGAACCATTCCATATGGCCGCGTGTTACGCACATGTAACGCGGAAATGCTGGCGCTCGGATTTGCCAACCGGTTTGAAAAGGGCAGCCTGCTATGGTGGAACGCCGACTACACCCATTATCAGGTACAGGCCCGGATTCCGGATTATGATTATTACCTGTTTGTGGAATATGACGCCTGTATCGCCGGGAATGGCAGCCGCCTGCTGGCTGACATGATCGCGGATGGGGCCGATTTCATTTCCCATTCCATTGATGCAGGACCGGCATGGTACTGGCACCGTTTCCATACGGGTATTTACCCCGCGGGGCAGTTGCGGGCGTCACTGAACTGTATTTCGTTTTTTTCCCGTCGTGCGCTGATCCATCTGGCGCAGCGGCGGCGCGCGATGTCGGCCAATATGGATAAAACGGGTTTCTGGCCGTTGGGGGAAGCCTTTGTCGCATCCGAAGTGGCGGCGGCGGACCTGACCTTCATCCCGCTTGCGCGCTATGGTGATGTTTCGCGCTATTCCTGGTTCCCGCCCATATTATCGACAGAACTTGTATTGCCACAAAGCGGGCATACCTTTCTTCATCCTGTCCTGGATCAGAAAAGATATATTGCAAATCTGTTGCGGCAGACACATTTCGTGCGTCATTACTTTATGCGTGGCAGTGCATTGCAGCGTGAACTTGGCCGTTTTCCCGGTGCCGTATCACGGGGGCAACTGTACCGTGCCGCCATGCTGCGCGCGGCTGAACGGCTGCGGCAGGTATGTGGCGCCCCGTAGGGAAAGGGCTTATGCCGGCTGTGGCAGAAGCGTTCCCACGGGCCGGGCGCACAGCCGGACACCTGCCTTAAGCGCGCGCAGTCAAGGCGCGCATCGGGTGGCCGCCGTGCCGGTGTGGGCCAGTCGGTAATGGTGATGGCGTCCATGACCGGCTGTGGCATTTACCGCCGTGCAGGCCAGGTCGTACAGATTGCCTGCCGCTGTCCGGTTGCATGATAGATCCCGGCATATTGCGTTTTCCATCCGGTATCGCGGATCTGCCTGATAATATGCATGATGACATCCGCCAGCGCCTCCGCGCTGGTCGGGTTGCCGATCTGGTCACTGATAACCCGCAGGGTCGGCCGCTGGGTTGCGGCATTGACCATCGTGCGGACGAAATTGCGGTTATGGGGGAATAGACCCATGTCGCGGCATTCACGACCACGGCGGGATTATGCGCCCTTATGACGGCATCAATCGTATCGGGCCGGTCGAAATCGAACTCCGGTCGCCCGACCCATACCGCGCCGTCATGGTCCGACAGCGCCGTTGCAAGCTGGCCATGCCCCGCTTACCAGAATCGATATGCGCGGCTTCCTCTTTCATATGGATCGGGAAAGGCAGGCGGTTACATGCCTTCTTTCGGAAGTGCTTGAAAACAATGCATTGATGAAAAGCGTCCGGATGTCGACTTTTATATATGGAACCAGTCATCAACATTGGAAAAGGGCAGGGCGGCTGCATCCTTTTCAGACAGGATTGCGTCCTTTTCCGCGACAGGCCAGTCGATCGCCAGCAGCGGGTCATCCCAGCGCACGGAGCGTTCGCAGTCACGATCCCAGAAATCGGTGCATTTGTACTGCACCTCGGCATTTTCGCTTAATGTGCAGAAACCGTGCAGGAAGCCGGTCGGGATCCATAACTGCGACCCGTTTTCCTCGGACAGGGTCGCCCCCACCCATTGGCCAAAGGTGGGTGATCCCGTACGGATGTCCACGCCTACATCCCATATGCTGCCACGGGTGCAGCGCATCAGCTTGCCCTGCGCATGGGGGGAAAGCTGGCAATGCAGCCCGCGTATCACGCCGCGCTGGCGTGACAGGCTGTGATTATCCTGCACGAAGGGGCCGGGAATGCCGATTTCCTTCATGCGGGCCGCGTTGAATGTTTCGGAAAAATAACCACGTTCATCGCCAAAACGTGGGGGGGGTGAGCAGAATCATGCCCGCGATATTAAATGTCCGTATTTCCATGGGATACCCTGTTCTCCTGTCTGCGCGGTGGCGGCCATATCCGCGTTATTGCTTGGTCGGGCTTAGGAAAGGTTTAATGGCCGTCATCTGGGGGCGGTCCTGACCGTGGTCAGGTTCAAGCGTAAACATGTAATTGCCCCATAGTGGTCCCGCCGCCCAATAGGTCCATCCATCCCATACATCCGCGTTTTCACGCAGGTGCGACAGGATGGGCCTGAGCAGGGCGACACATTCGGGCTGGCGGCTGACCCCGAATTCCCCCAGGAAACCATGCGCCTTGTGGGCGTGCAGCCAGTCGGTAAAGGGCCTGAGCCGGCCAAGGGCCTGGTCTTGTGAAATGCATGCCGGTTTGGTGCCCGATGCATCGGGATCAAAATATTCATGCACTTCATAAACCAGACGGTTGTCAGGATCGTGCAGTTGCGCCAGCGCGTCGCCATTCAGTTTCGGGAAACCCTGCGCGCTGTCCCAGCCAATGCCGGGCACGAGGATGGTATTGTGGCTTCCGGCCTTGCGGATGGCGTCAATCGCAGCCTGTACCGTGTTTTTCCATGCCTCGGCCGAATGCTGCTGCGGTTCGTTCATCAGGCCGAACAGGACATGCGGGTTATTGCCTAGTGCCCGCGCCAGCCGCGACCATAAATCGGCAAAGGCCGGATCCGGCACGGCGGCGGAGCCGATTTCCTGCCCGCGATAGCGCCCGTAATCATGGATATCGAGTACCGTTGTGGCCCCCTTGCCCTGCGCATAGGCAATGAACTGCCGCACGCGCTCCAGTTCCTTTTCATCCAGCGGGCCATTCAGGGAAGGCTGAAGGCGTTCCCACAATACCGACAGGCGGAATGTGTTCATGCCCTGCGCGGTGAAATAATCCACTTCCGCGGGCTTAGGGTAAAGGTAGTCATACCCGTAACGGCCCGGCAGTCTGGATGAGGAATAGGCACCCCCCGCAAGGTTGACGCCGCGATATGTCTGCGCATCCGCCTGCCCATGGGCGGAAAGTGCAAGGGAGGCCGCGATCACGCAGCCACAAAGCCAGCGGCATAAGCGGGGGGAATGGGGCAATGTCATGCGATAGGCTCCGCTGCGGGCGTATATCGGTTGAAACGGAATGATTTCAGGCGTTCAGGCGCCTTTTCCCTGACTTCGGGTTCCGATGGCGCAACGACGCTGTTGGTCGTGCCGTACAGGAACCACAGCAACGCCGCCGTCTTGATGGTGAAGACCGATGCGCCAATGCACAGGGATGTGGAAAAATATAGCGAGATCATCGCCTTCATCGATATGGCGGCTTCGGTGCGGGCGGGATGGAGGGTAAACAGCGCCAGCAGGAACAGCGTCAGCGGCAGGCCAAGGTTGTTGATGATATAGGCATAGCCCGTATCGGCCGTGTACACCTGCGACGGGGCCATGGCGAACCATTGCGGCAGGTTCCAGTAATCCAGCAGCCGCCCGGAAAACAGCAGGCGGCCGGAAAAGTTGTCCCCGATGATGGAGGGCAGGATACCGGGCATTTCGTGGTTGGCGCCCTGCAGCATCAGGCCCATCATCACGGTGACCGGCATGGCGAACACCACGAAGCGGGAACGGTAAAACGGTGTCATGCGCAACAGGATCATGCCCAGTGCGCAACCGGAGGCAAAGCGCGAATCCGCCAGCACGAAACACAGCCCCGACAGGAAGAACAGGAATGCATGTCGCAACCGGGAGCCAAGGTTTGTGCTGAGGCACCATGCAAATCCGATGGCCGAGAAATTGCCCAGTGAATCCGGTTCCAGAAACAGCGATGAGACGCGGTGCGACCCGAATATGGACTGGAAAAACGTGCGGGACGCGGCGGCCCCCCGGTTCCCGCTGATAAACAGGTTCGTATTGCTGTAATTGACGGTGCTGCTGCTGATGACGCCCTTGTTCACGTAATAGGTCCAGACATCGAATATCGTGCCGAACAGGTTGGTGAACAGCAGTTCGAAAAAGCCGACGAACATGATCATGGCCATCATCACCCACATGGTGCGCTCACCCGACCGCAGGGTGGACCGGGTGCCCAACTGGTAGAAGACATAGGCGATGGCCAGGTCATGCAGGATCTTCATGTCCAGGCGGGGATTGATCAGCTTGGCCCCGATCTCGAAACAGATCATCACCCCCGTAATGCGCACCACGGCGGGGGAAATCGTGTTGCGCACCTCGACAAACGCCAGGAAGATGATGGCCAGTTCGCACAGTACGATTTCCGAACTGCGGATCGTGATGACATGGCGTGTGTTGATGAAGCACAGGACAAGGTTGAAGATCGCGCCCGCCACCACCAGCCATGATACGCCATCCGCCCGCGACAGGGCGGGCGTGCTGGTCATGGACCGGTGGGGCAGGGGGGCATGGACCGTGGCGGACATGGTGCTTCCCGTATCAGATGTGTGAGGCATGCGTATCCGCACCCTGTGGTGGGGATACCGGACGGGCGGGCTGCGCAAGCAGCGCATTGCCCAGCCGCCGGCCGAGGTTATGCAGGGGCAGTTCCAGTATATTGTACGTTATGGCCGCGAGCGCCGTGGTCAGTACGACGGTCGCGCCCCCCAGCCCCGCCTGGGTCAGTGACGGATGCGAAAGGAGGGCGGGCGCCCCCATGACATGCCCCATGATGCTGAACACCATCAGCATGATGGGCAGGTGCAGCAGGTAGATGCCATAGGACAGTTCGCCAATGGCGATGACCGGCCTGCTGAGCAGCAGGCGGTACTGCCGCCCCGATGCATACAGGTCACGGATCAGCACGAAAGCCGCGACCGTTTCAATCATGTCGGGAATGCGTTCGGGCAGGTTCAGCCCCATCGCCATCAGGCCGTAGCGGTCATACAGCAGCACAACCAGCGCCAGCAGCGCATAAGCCCCGTGGCGCGGGGAAAGCGTTGTCGGCAGCAGCGGGATCAGGGCGCCGGCCCCAAAGGACAGGGCAAAGACCGTGCCAACCTCATGCGGCAGGGGCAGCAGGGCGATGGCCGCAAGGCCGGCCAGTGTAACCACCCGCAGCCGTGGCGCGCGCACCAGCCAGAACAGGAACGGAAAGGCCACGGAATACATGAGTTCCACCCGCAGCGACCACATCGGCCCATTGTAGCGGGTAAAAACGCCCGCAACCGACATGATGGTGTTGCGGATGGACACTGGCGTTAGCAGATTACGCGACAGCCAGCCGACAAATACGCCGTCGCCGACCCATTCACGCGCGACAACCATGCTGGCGATGGCCAGCCCGATGGAAAACCACAGCAGTGGATAGATCCTGAACACGCGCTTGACGTAAAAGCTGCCGACGATCCGGCCCGTCAGATGCGTATATTTGCGCAGTGACAGCGACAGGACGCACCCGCTGAGCACAAAAAACAGCACCACAGCCGCTTCCGCATTGAATGCGTAGGTCACGATGTCATGCATCGCGGCCTGTACTCCCGTGCGTTGCGGGTTCTGGTAACGGAAAACCTGTATGGCATGACCGAACAGTACGACAAGGCATGCAACGCCACGCAGGGATGTCAGCTGGTGCAGATAATTTCGTTCCGTTCCCGAAGTTTCCGTCACAGACGACATCGTCGGTTCCTCCGGATGCATGAATGGCATGGCGTGGTGCGGCAATACAGTGATTCTGTTATGGCGGGCACACCGTATCAGAATATAAATGTAGAAAAAATGCAAAATGTGCCTACACAATTCTTTGTGCCGCCGCCTTTATCGTGGCACGATCATGTCATTATCTTGCCGCAATCACACTGTGGATTTGGCGCGGCGTGAAACGGGTTGCGTGACGGCCCGGGCATCCTTGCGCAATCGATATGAACCCAGGGGCCGCGCGCCAGGCGCATGCGGCCTGCCGCCAACGTGGCGCACGGCAGGAGACCAGAGTTCCATGACGCGCTCCCTGTTTATTTCCGTCCATGATTTCAGGAGTTTGCGTAAGGCGAGTATCCATTTCATCGCAGCCGAGATGGCCCGCCGTGGCCCCACCGCGTTCCTGTCCATAGGCTTGAGTACGCTGTCGCTGCGGCGTGGGGATACGCGCGCCAGCCTTGCCGATCGCGCCAACCAGGTGGAAACGGTGGACGGCGTGGAATGTTACCTGTGGCGCATGAAATGGCACCCGTTCAACATGCGCCGTGCGGCGCTGGCGCCGGTGGAGCGGGGGTTGTTCTGGCTGTATCGCCAGATGCTGCCCGCCATCGCGCGAAGATGGATACGGCGCGCCGATACTGTCTTTATTGAATCCGGCATGGCGCCGATATTTATTTCCGATGTCAGGAAACTTAATCCATCGGCGCGTATTATTTACCTGATGTCCGACGACCTGGAAGTCGTGGGATGCGCGGATACCATCAAGAATGATTTTGTGCGAAATTTCGACATGATCGACACGGTGCGCATGCCCTCGCGCTATCTGCTTGAACGCCTGCCCCACGCGCGTTCAGCCGTTTTCGCGCCGCATGGCATTGATCGTGGCATTGCCGAAAAAACCTACCCCGATCCCTACGCGCCCGGCCGGACCAGTTGCGTCTCGATCGGCTCGATGCTGTTTGACCCGGGTTTTTTCCAGATTGCGGCACGGATCAGGCCCGATATCGATTTCCATATCATCGGTGCGGGCCATGCGGCGGATGGGCTGGACGCGCCCAATATCATCATCCATCCCGAAATGGCGTTTGAACGCACGCTGTCCTATCTCCAGCATGCCAGTTTTGGTGTCGCCCCGTACCGGGACGCGAACACGCCCCGTTACCTGCTGGATACGTCCCTGAAGCTGCGGCAGTTCGCGCTGTTTGGCATTCCCGCCGTCTGTCCCGATTTTGCATTGAACGATACGCCCGGCCGCCATGGTTACAGGCCGGGGGATGCGCAATCCATCGGGCGCGCGATCGACGCGGCCCTGCGGTCATCGGACGTGATCGGGCTTGAGGCCCATAGCTGGCCCGAAATCGTGCAGCGTATCCTGACCCCCGAAGCCTATCCCGACACGCGTGTCTGAATGCAGGCCTGTCCCTGCGTAAAGTATTAGGAAAGAGCGAGAACATGACTGAGGCAGGTGATAACGGACCACGCATTTCGGTTGTCATGGCAACTTATAACGGAGCGGCCCATATCCGCGAACAACTGGACAGTCTGGCGGCACAGACATGCCTGCCGGCCGAGCTGGTCGTGACGGATGACGGCTCGACCGATGCCACGCTGGACATCGTGGCCGATTTCGCTCGCACCGCGCCCTTTCCCGTGCAGGTCCACCGCAATGCGCAACGCCTTGGCTACAAAGGCAATTTCATGCATGCGGTCAGCCTGAGTTCAGGCGACCTGATTTCTTTTTGCGACCAGGATGATTTCTGGAAAAGCAATAACCTTGAACGCGTGCGCCAGGCGTTCATGAATGACCCCGACGTCATGATGGTCTTTCATAACGCGCATCTGGTGAATGAACGGCGGATGCCCATTTCCCCCTTTTACGCAACGTCGCCCGTTCCCCCCGTTTCGCGTCCGCTGACGTTGCAGCCATGGTGTTTTTCCTATGGGTTCATGCAGACATTCCGCGCTGACCTGAAGCCTTCAGCCGCCCTGTGGGGCCGCATGGGGGACCATTACAATCCGGGCAAGGAAATGGGGCATGACCTGTTTTTCTTCCTTGTCGCATCCGGCGTCGGCACCATTGTCTATCTGGATGACGAACTGACGGAATACCGGCTGCATGGGGGCAATACGGTGGGGTCGGGCAAGCGGACCAGGCCCACCTTTGTGGATCGCTGGCGCTACCGGCTGGAAGACCGGGCCGATACCTACCGCTACCTTGCGCGCATGACGGTGCAGGACAGCAACATGTTTGCCGATCTGGCCCGGACGCCATCATGGTCCGAAACCATGCGTAACCGTGCGCGCGTCGCCGCGGAGGCATGGCGCGGGCTGGAACCGCTTTATGCCCTGCGTGCCGAAATCTGTTCGGGCAGCAGCCTGCCACGTCGCATCGCAGCCTTTGTGCGGCTGGTGCGCGAAGGGGGATACAGCGAGCGTTCATTCTGGACCTTCGGCAATCGCGCCATGTACAAGGACCTTGTGCTGGGCGTACTGCTTGCACCGCTGGTCCGGCGTTTCGGTCGCGAATCCTCGCGTACCGATCGGGCCTGTCGCCGGGGGCATGCCCATCATGGTGTACCCATGTCCCAGGCCGCCTCCGTGCAGGCCGTCGCGGCATGAAAATGCCGCCACAGGCAGGGACAGCCGTTCCCGGCGCATCCAGGCCCTGTGTGGCAATATACCGAACGCAGATCCTGCCATGGTCGGAAACGTTCGTGCGCGACCAGGCCCGCGCCCTGACACGCTGGCGGCCCGTGCTGATCGGGGAGCGGACAGTTGGGCAACTGCCACTGGATGGCATGGACGTCCGGGCGCTGCATGACGGACCGCCCACGTTTTTCCAGCGCCTGGTCGGCATGGGGGCGCGTTACCTGGAACGTCCCGTGCCGGGCATGATGAAACTGGCGCGTGCCGTAAATCCCGCACTGGTACATGCCCATTTCGGTTTTGACGGGGTGGAGGCATGGCCCGTGGCGCGTGCGTTGCATGTGCCGCTGCTGGTCACGCTGCATGGATCGGATATCACCACCCATATGCACTGGTTCGCCGCCGGTGGCGGGGGGCGGCGATGGCGGGCCTATCCGCGCAGGCTCAGGCAACTGGCCACCGTGCCGCAGGTCAGTTTTGTCGCGGTATCCCACAGCATACGTGAAGCCGCGCTGCGCGCGGGCCTGCCCGAACAGCGCATCCATGTCTGTCCCATGGGGATCGATGTCCACCGCTTTCATCCGACCGGCCTGCCGGTTGCCCGGCGGGCGCCGGTTATCCTGTTCGCGGGCAGGCTGGTGGAAAAAAAGGGCTGTCGCTACCTGATCGACGCCTTTCGCACCGTGCGCGCGCAACTGCCTGACGCGCAACTGGTCATTGCCGGTGACGGCCCTGAACGCCCGATGCTGGCCAGCCTTGCCACGGGGATGGATGGTGTCTCGTTTTACGGGCGGTACGCGGCGGCCGAAATGCAGCCACTGCTGGAACAGGCCCGTGTTTTCTGCCTGCCCAGTGTCACCGCCGCCAATGGTGATGCGGAAGGCATGGGCCTGGTCCTGCTGGAAGCCCAGGCCAGTGGCGTCCCGGTCGTGACATCGGCGCGGGGCGGCGCGACGGAGGGCATTATCGATGGCACGACAGGCTTCGCCTTTGCCGAAGGGGATGTCATGACGCTGGCCGCGCGCCTGCTGGACCTGCTGCGCGATGATGATCTGGCCGCGCGCATGTCCGCGGCCGGGCCGGCGTTCGTGGCGCAAAGGCATGACGTCGCCCGCTGGGCGGCGACACTGGAAAACATTTACGACAGTATGACAGGACGCATCCCATGAACGTTCCCATGTCCGTCAGCCTGGTCATTACCACCTATAATGCGCAGGCCTTCATCATGCGCGCCGTCAGTTCCGCGCTGGAACAGACGCATGCGCCGCTGGAAATCATCATAGTGGATGACTGTTCCACCGATGGTACGCCAGACCTGCTGGGCAGGGTGGCGCGTGCCCATGACTGTATCCGCGTCTTGTCCACGCCGTATAACGGCGGGCCATCGGTTGCGCGCAACGTGGGGCTGGGGGCCGCGCGGGGTGACTGGATCGCCTTTCTTGACGCGGATGACGCCTTCGCCCCCGACCGGCTGGAGGTGCTGATGGCGCGTGCCGCAGCCGGGGATTGTGACGCGGTGGCGGACGACCTGGCCTATTATGACGCCATGGCGGGCCAGGTGACAGGCCGTGCGATGGGGGAAGGACAGGTGCCGCGTACACCTATCAGCCTGCGCGATTACATCGCCCATAACCGCTCGGGCGGGGACGGGTTTGACTGGGGGCTGCTCAAGCCGGTTTTCCGGCGGGAATTCATGCTTGCCCATGGCATACGGTATGACCCCGTGGTGCGGCATGGGGAGGATTTCCTGCTCATGATCGCCTTCCTCATGGCTGGCGGCAGGTTTTTCCTGGTCGATCACGCCACGTATCTTTACACGCAGCGCCAGGGCAGTGTCAGTGGGCGTGCATCGGGCATGTCGCGTACGGTCATTGCCTATCGTGACATGCATGATACGGCGCTGGCGCTGGCGCGGGATCCCCGTATCCGGGATAATCCCGAACTGGTGGCGCTGTTGCACCAGCGTGCGGCGGGACTGCAGCGGCTTGATGATTCCTATTTTGTGTCCGTGGCGCTGCGTTCGGGGGCGGTGGGGGCGATTTTCCGGCGCATCATGCGGCGGCCCGCCTTTCTGCCTGCCATGATACGGCAGGTGGCGGCGGCACTCAGGCGCAGGTTATGCCATTCCTGATGCAGGATACGGATGTGAAATAGCACACTGATAAGGCAATGAATGTTTCGGGCACCGCCTTTTTTTGGAAAGGCGGTGTTTCGTACTGCGAGCCGGATAATGCCCATGACGTTTCATGGGCATGTGGCACGGTGCCGTGTTCCTGTCCGGGCCATGCATGGCCCGGATTTTTTTAATATGGCTAACGTGGCTGTACCGCGTCCGGCCGCCCGAGCGAGATATATTTGAACCCCGCATCCTTCATGGTTCGGGGATCCCAGATATTGCGCAGGTCCGCAATCTTGCGGCCCTTCATTTCCCGCGCCAGTTTTTCCGGGGCAAGCGAGCGGAATTCGTTCCACTCCGTCAGCACTACAAGGATGTCGGCCCCTTTCGCCGCATCCAGTGCATTCGTGCAGTAGGCTACGGATTGTGGCAGCACGGGGCGGGCGGTCGTCATGCCGGCGGGATCGAACGCACGGATATGCGCGCCCCCCTTGTCCAGCATGTCGAGGATGCTAATGGAAGCCGCCTCGCGCATGTCATCGGTCTCAGGCTTGAAGGTCAGCCCCAGCACCCCGATCGTAAGCCCGCGTACATCCCCATCGGCAAAGGCGATGATACGTTCGCCCATGTCCTTCATGCGCTGGTCATTGACCGCGACCGTGGTTTCGATCAGGCGCACGGGTGACCCCGCATTGCGCCCGATTGCCGTAAGCGCGCGCGTATCCTTGGGAAAGCACGAACCGCCAAAGCCGGGGCTGGGGTGCAGGAACTTCTTGCCAATGCGCCCGTCCAGACCGATGGAACGCGCCACGTCATTGACGTTGGCGCCCACCTTTTCACACAGGTCCGAGATTTCATTGATGAAGGTGATTTTCATCGCAAGGAACGAATTGGCGGAATATTTTATCAGTTCCGCCGTTTCCAGCCCCGTAAAGACAATGGGTGTTTCCAGCAGGTAGAGCGGTCGGTACAGCTTGCGCAATATGTTCTGTGCGCGTTCCGTCCCTTCCGGTTTATATTGGTCCGTGCCAATAATGACACGGTCAGGGCGCATGAAATCCTGAATTGCGTTGCCCTCACGCAGGAATTCCGGATTCGATGCGATATCGAAATCCAGGTCCGGCCGCGTCTTGCGCACAATGCGCGCAATTTCGCGCCCCGTGCCGACGGGCACGGTCGATTTGGTGACAATGACGGTGTAGCCGTCCGCCACGCGCGCGATCTGTTCCACGGCGGCATAGACATAACTTGTATCCGCCTGCCCATCGCTCCGGCGCGATGGCGTGCCCACCGCCACGAACACCGCATCGGCCCCCCTGACCGCGGCGGCGATGTCGTCGCCAAAGGTCAGGCGCCCGGCTTCCACGTTTTCCGCAACCAGGCGGTCCAGGCCGGGTTCGTAAATCGGGATGCGCCCTTCACGCAGGGCGGTCAGGCGGTCCGGGTTGGTTTCGACAATGGCAACGTCGGTGCCAAATTCCGCAAAACATGTACCGGAGACCAACCCAACGTAGCCTCCACCAATCATAGCAATTCGCACCTGGACCTCCCTGATTTCGTATCGCGGCCTGCTGTCCGGAACAGGCCGGAATCTAAAGCTTTTCAAAGCGGGTTGAATAAAACCGAAAGTAATAAGGGGCGCATGATCCGTAACCCGGAATATGTCACGCGGATGCTACACAAGGGCATGATCACGACGAAAATATGTTTAAGCACCACATTCTTGACAAAAAAATTCCCGCTAAGTGCATCCGCAACATCAATGTCCGCCATGGCCGGTTCTGTTTCCCTAGGGAAGCCGCGGATACGTGCAGCATGAAACACGCAGGACGGAGTCACGATCATGACGTTTATGGCAGCAGCGGATATAACCGTATCCGTAACGGAACCCCGTAACCGGACCATCACGCCCGTTATCCTGTCCGGTGGCACGGGAACACGGCTTTGGCCCGTTTCACGCGCAAGCCACCCCAAGCAGTTCTGGGCGCTGGCATCCAGCCGGACAATGATCGGCGAAACGTTGCAGCGTACCGCCGGTGCGGCATTCGCGCCGCCGATTGTCGTCTGTAATAACGCACATCGTTTCCTTGTCGCGGAACAGTTGCGCGAAAACGGGTGCGAGGACGGGCGTATCATCCTCGAACCCGCCGTGCGCAATACGGCCGCGGCGATCGCGGCCGCCGCCCTGCTGGCGGCGCAGGATGATCCCGAAACCCTTCTGTGGATCATGGCCGCCGATGCCGTTTTCCGATATCCCGAGCGCCTGCCTGCCATTCTTGAAAAAGCATCGGCCGTGGCGCGGGAAGGCTACATCGTCACATTCGGCATGAAGCCGGATGTGCCCGAGACGGGATATGGCTACATACGCCTTGGTGCCCCCCTGCATCCCGATCACCCCGATGACAGCGTGTACCGCGTTGCCCGCTTTATTGAAAAACCCGACCACCTGCGTGCGACCGAAATGCTGAATGCGGGGGACTACCTGTGGAATTCGGGCATGTTCCTTGCCTCGGCATCCGTCATGCTGGCGGAACTGAAACGGCATGAACCCGACGTGCTGGAAAACGTGCGCCATGCGCTGCTCAACAGTGAAAACGACCTGACTTTCCGCAGGCTGGAAACCACGGCCTTCCTGCGTTCCCCCAATGTCAGCATCGATTACGCGGTCATGGAGCGCACGGACCGCGCCGCGGTCATTCCCGCCGACCTGGGCTGGTCGGATGTCGGGAACTGGAATGCCTTGTGGGAACTGGGCGACAAGGACGCCTGCGGCAATGTGGCGGTGGGCGATGTCGTGCTGGAACAGTCGCATAACTGTTACGTACGCAGCGAAGGCATGCTGACCGCCGTGGCGGGGCTTACGGATATCGTGCTGGTGGTGACATCTGATGCGGTACTCGCGATTCATCGTGATTATGCGCAGGATGTGTCCGCCCTAGTGTCACAGCTCAGGCTGGCCAGCCGGGCGGAAGCCGAAATTCACAATCGTTGTTACAGGCCCTGGGGTTTTTACGAAGGGCTGATTCAGGGGGAACGGTTCCAGGTCAAGCGGATCGTGGTGTATCCCGGCCAGAAACTGTCGCTGCAGAAGCATTTCCACCGCGCGGAACACTGGGTCGTGGTCAGTGGGACCGCGATCGTCACGCGGAATGAAGAAAAACTTATGTTGCAGGAAAACGAAAGTGTCTATCTGCCGTTAGGGTGTATGCACCGGCTGGAAAACCCGGGGCGCATTCCCCTGACCCTGATCGAGGTCCAGTCGGGTCCATATCTGGGCGAAGACGATATCGTCCGCTTCGAGGACACGTACGGCCGGCGGTAAGGAAGGCGTCGGCCCATGCGTGAAAGGCTGGCGCAGGTTTCACGCATGGGACAGCCGGTTTTTTATTGAACAGCCTGAATAGCCATATATGCGCCGATATCGTTACGTTTCAATAACGTACTTGTATAAATATGAAATTTACATGAATAAAATATGGGTGGGAAATTCTTTCCATGTATTGATGTCGTGACATATTTTTGCCCCAAAATACCCGGAACATGCCGGGCAGGGAAACAGGGTATCCCGGGTACTGTAAAAAACAACAACAGATGAGGATCATTTCGCACTCGATTGTGCAATGCGGAAAATGGCAGGCGAAGCCCTTGCTGGCGTCAGGTTGCATTCCGCCCCGACAGGAGATGTTTCAAAATGAGCGAGGCACTCATACCAACCATTGTTTGGCCTGACTCACGGGGTACCCATCGGTTTAAAAATGTGATTCATAGGATGCAGACCATTCTCTGAAGGAGGCATTCTGGATGG
>NZ_NKUB01000015.1 GCF_003207895.1 Komagataeibacter swingsii | reverse complement strand
CTGCCATGCCTGGAACCAGCTCGTCAATCAACCATGGCGCATCATGTCAATCGGACTGCGCAATTGGGCTCATGGGTTATAGCAATCAACGGTTGGTATAAGCCTGGAGGGGGCGCTGACACTGCTGTCAGGATGGACCGGCGTTGATTTTGGGCAATACCAACATGATGAACCGGTGCGGCATGTGCGCAATGACGCCATCAATTCCGCCATTGATTCCCTGACCATCCTCAACCCGGACAAGGTCTGGACAGTGGGCGAACTGGCCCGCCATGCCGCAATCGGGGGAATGGGGGTTACAATCGTCGGCAGCCCCACTGAAATTGCCGACCAGATGGAAGCATGGATGGAAGAAACCGGCATTGACGGCTTCAACCTGGCCTATGCCGTGGCCCCTGAAACGTTTGAGGACATCGTGGACCTCATCATCCCTGAACTGCAGAAACGCGGACGGTACAAAACAGCCTACCAGCCGGGCACATTGCGGCAGAAACTGTTCGGGCGCGGCGACAGGCTTGGCAGCATGCATGTCGCGCATGAAAGCCGTTTGTGCCAAAAGCCCAGAAAGGCCGGGCAGGTAGAGGCTGTATCCGGGGCAGTCCACAAATTATAAGAGACTGTTTGAAAACAACCCATTGATAAAAAACAATAAAAGTTTTTGGGTGCTGCCTTTTTTCAAAAAGGCGGCGTTCTTTCGAAGCTTTTGCAAAAAGCTTCAAGATGCGCCACAGGGCCAAAGCGATAACCGTTCAGGACGTGCCTGTTCCGAGCGGCCGTCGCGCCGCATGGAAATCCGCCCATGGGTCCGCACGCTGGGCTGCAAGCCGTGCCAGGGCGTTACGCACCGTAAACTGCGCGGCCCCCGTAATCGTATCCAGTTCCGTCCACGCCACCGGCATGGAAACCGGGGCGGCAGGGCGCGCGCGGGTTGAATAGGGCGCTACGGATGTCGCCCCCCGCTGGTTGCGCAGGTAATCAAGCAGGATCCTGCCATGGCGCTTCGCCTTGGATATGGTGGCAACAAAGCGCCCCGGGCTATCGGCCGCCATGGCCTGCGCCAGTGTGTGGGCGAAGGCCTTGACCGCAGCCCAGTCCGCCCCGGGTTCAAGCGGGGTTACGACATGCAGCCCCTTGCCGCCGGATGTCTTGACGAAAGCGGCAAGGCCCGAGGTTTCAAGCCGCGCACGCACTTCGCGTGCGCCTGCGATGACAGACGCCCAGCCGACGTCCTCACCCGGATCAAGGTCCATGACCAGTTGGTCGGGCCGCTCCCAGTCGCGGCACGAGGCGCCCCATGGGTGAATTTCCAGTGCTGCCCCCTGCACCAGCCCCATGAGACCATCAAGGTCATGGATGCCGATCAGGTGACCCTGCGTATCGCCATGTGGATCATCAAGCGCCAGAATATGGGGGTTCATGCCCTTCCATGTGTTTTTCTGGAAGAAATGCGGCCCCTCAATCCCTTCCGGGCAGCGCAGCAGCGCCAGAGGCCGGTCGGTGACGAACGGCGCCATGCGCGGCCACACGGCGGCATAGTAATCAGCCAGCCCTGCCTTGGTGATACCGGCATCCGGCCAGTAGATCCGCTCCGGGTGTGTCAGCCTGACGGTATGGCCGGCGTGGGGCGATGGAGGTTCTGCAACGGACATTTCGTGCTGTTCTCCCATGTTGGCCTGCTGTTGCGCATGTACGGCAGGGTTGCCCCTTCCTACCGCAGCATCAGAGACCGTTTGAAAAGTCAGATCATGATAGCGCTTTAAAATTAAAGAAAGTTTTTGGTGAAGCTTTTTGCAAAAGCTTCGAAAGAACGCCGCCTTTTTGAGAAAAAGGCGGCACCCAAAAACTTTTATTGTTTTTTATCAATGATTTGTTTTCAAGCAGCCTCTTATGGTCCCGAGGTCTTGATGAGCATAGTTCCAACGGCCGATGGTGAAGAACCACCCAACCGGGGCCGCTTTCCAGGCCGGGCCAGACATCCTGCCTGACCATTACTGCGCCGGGAAGCTTGCATCAAGCCACGCGCGCATCATCATGGATGACCACGCATCCGCCCGGGCGTCGTACCGGCACAGGCCGGTTGGGGCGGTTGCCTCCTTTTCGGTGAAGCAGTGCACGGCATGGCCGAGGGCGAGGAACTGCCACGGGGCAGGACTGCCGCGCATCTCGGCCAGGAAGCCGTCGAACTGGGGACTGGTCGTGGTATCGTCCGCCCCGTTCATGGCCAGGACATGCGCCCGGATCGCATGCGCCAGGGTGGGATCATCCGTCGAGAGATTGCCATGGAACGCGACCACGGCGGCGATGTCCGCGCCTGACCGGGCAAGATCGAGCACCGCCGCACCACCGAAACAGTAGCCGATAGCGGCAAGGCGGGCCGTGTCGATCGGCGCCTGCGATGCAAGCGCCCTGAACCGCGCCAGGGCAAAGGCAATGCGGCGGCGCATCATGGGACGGTCGGCAAGCAGCGGGGATACCGCGTCGCGCGCGCCAGCGGTATCCTTCGGTCGGATCGTGGCGCCATACATGTCCGTCAGCAGGATCACGTAGCGTTGCCCTGCGATGCCTTCGGCCTTGCGGATCGCGTTCTCGTTGACGCCAAACCATGCGGGCACCATCAGCAGGCCCGGCCGCCGCGCGTCGGTCGCGTCATCATAGACAAGGACGCTGCCATAGCGCGCGTCTTCAAAGGTCCACGAGACCGGCTTGGCAACCATATGGGCGCTGGCGTGCCCGGTAATGAGAAACGGCAACGCGGCAATGGCGAGAAGGACGCGGCGCATACGGATCATTGGCGTTTTTCTTCCGGGCGTCTGGGGGCGACAGGCAGGCCAGATTACCGTATGGGCCGTTTCGCCTTGCATCACGACGGGGTGAAACGCCCCAATTTTTATTCCTCTTTCAGGGATCATTCACCAACCGGCGCGTTGGCCATGTCATGCGCCCTGTAGCCTTTCTTGCGTACCCGCTCGGTGTCTGCGCTACCGGACGGAAACAGCTTACGGGCATCTTCATAGGCAAACATCGCAGCCCTTGCGGCTTTCTGGCGTTCATGTGCATTTTTGCTGATATCCAAGGCTTTTGCCATCCAGGCATCGCCTTTGCGCTCACATTCATTGGCAGGGATCATAATGGGGCCTTTTCTGACCATGTTTCCTGTACATAAAATACTATAAATGACGTGGCCAAGTCCATTCACAGCACCGAAATCGTTACTTTCCCTTAGAGGCTGTTGAAAACAAATCATTGATAAAAAACAATAAAAGTTTTTGGGTGCCGCCTTTTTCTCAAAAAGGCGGCGTTCTTTCGAAGCTTTTGCAAAAAGCTTCACCAAAAACTTTCTTTAATTTTAAAGCGCTATCATGATCTGACTTTTCAAACAGTCTCTTACATGATCCATCTGCACGGACCCTGCGCACTCCAACAGCAAGTGTCAGGATGGCGTGGCGGGCTGTTCATGCCCCGTTTCCACTTCACGGCTGCTACGGCAGGCTGCATCAGGCCCTAACGGGGCATAGAGCAATTCCACTGAACTCTGGCTCAGTGGAATTGCTCTAACTCATTGTTTACCGAGCATCTTCACCAGTTCGAATGTGTCCATTCAAACTGGATCTGCTCTAGGACTGGCTGATATCGACCCATTTTGCGCCGACAAGCTCCACAAGCCGCGCCGGTGTCAGGCACACGGAACTGTTCCGGTCACCGGCTGCTGGCCAGACTTCGTCAAACGCACGCAACGAGGTATCGCAAAACACCTTGACTGGCTGCGGCAGCCCGAAAGGACACACCCCGCCCACGGGATGGCTTGTCAGTTCCAGCACCTCGTCCGCAGGCAACATGCGGGGCCGGTTTCCGAACGTATCCTTTGTCTTGCGATTATCCAGCCGTCCGGTCCCGGCTATGACAACCAGAATCCGCTCATCCCCGACTTTCAGCGCCAGCGTCTTGGCAATCTGCCCTTCCTGCACGCCAAGCGCCCGGGCAGCTTCAGCAACGGTCGCCGTGCTGTCAGTCAGCACGACAGGTTCGATATCGGGTGCGTTCGCCTCGAAAAATGCCTGCACGGACTCCCGGCTCACCGCCATCTCCCTTCTTGCCTGAAAACCGCTTCTGACCCAGGTGATGACACATCCTGAATTTTTCTGCGACAATCACAAACCATTTTACAACGGTGCCACCAGGAAACTGCGCACGTCAATCATGAAACTTTCGTCTGCCAGGTTCACGCAGATGGAGAATCAGGCAAAACTACGCTGGGGTTTCCCTTCCATTTGCATCCTATGTGCATCCTGCACGGGTGCGCCAAACGCAGAAAGCCGCCCTTACGGACGACTTAACATGCTGTTGTGATTTGGTATGATCTGGATGCGCGGACAGGATTGCGTCTCCAATTGCGACAATCGCAATTGGAGAATTGACGTGCGCCTGAACCGTCTTCTGGCGGATGCCATGGTGGATAATGCCGCACTGAAGGAAATCGTTGGAAAAAAGCGGTGACGCCTGTCGCCATGCGGCAGGCGGCCCGGCATATCCCGAACATTCTGGCGCTAGAGGCTGTAATTGACCTGGAAGTAGTAATACCCACCATTCTGCCCGACCTGCTGTACGTTGTAGTCGTAATTCTGCACGCCGAGATAGTTGACGGAAGTAGGCACCTTGCGCTGCTTGGCATTGCCGACATTGTTGGCGCCGAGTGCGAGATGCCACTGCGGGGTGACCTGGTAGCCGATCTGCAGGTTGGTCTGCCAGCGCGGGTGATCGACAAACTCCAGGAAGGTCGAGTTGGAGTAGGCATTGGCGCCGGTCACATACTGCATCTGCGAGATGGCATGGCCATAGCGGATCTCATGCACGGCAACGTCGAGCTTGCCATAGAACCAGTGGCCGCCGAAGATTTCCTTGTTCTTCGGTGTAAAGCCGGTCAGCCAGGCGGCCTGCTGGGCATTGAGCAGCGAATTGCCGTTGCCATCCACGCCTGTATGCGTGATCTGGGTTTCGTTGAAGTTGACGGCGATATCCCACTGGATCTTGCCGAATTTGTGCAGGTTCTGCAGGTAGGTGGCGCTGATGTCCATGCCCCGCGTGCGGGTGTTGGCCGCATTCGTGAAGTAGTTTGCGGAGACATCGGTTGCTGTCAGGCCGGGGGGCAGGATGATGTTGTCGGCCTCGATCGCGTTGATGGCCTGCTGCCCGTTATACACGCCGCCAACCATGATGCGGTCTTTCAGCGTGATCTGGTAGGCATCAAGCGTAATGTGCATGTTGCGCATCGGGTTGAGGATGATCCCGGCGCTGTAGTTCATGGACCTTTCGGGCTTCAGGTCCTTTGATCCCAGCGAACGGGCCGCAGGCGACGTGGTGGCCAGGATGCCCGCGGCGCCCGTGGGGGAGACCTCGAGGCTGGTGTAATGTTCTTCAGCCAATGTTGGCGCACGGAAGCCATTGGCAATGGTGCCACGCAGGCTGAAATACTTGTTGAAGTCATAACGGGTCGAGAACTTGCCGGTCTCGGTATTGATGCCGCCGGAATCGGTATAATGTTCGACACGGCCCGCGAGGTCGACCTGCCATTTGGGCAGTAGGCGGGTGGAGACGTTCATGTAGCCAGCGGTGACGTCACGGCCGGAGTGGGAGCCATCCACCGGGGCCAGCGCGGCTTCACCGGCGGTGCTGCTGCCGTAATAGGCATCGGGGGAGCCGGCGTTGATGTTGTAGGTGTCGTAGCGGTACTGCGCGCCGATGGCGAAGTTGAGCGGCCCGGCCAGCAGGGGCACATTGAATGCGTGGCGCAGCCCGGCATCGGTTGTCCACTGCGTGTTGCTGTAGGACATGATGTTGCCGAACTTGGTCGGGGTGGATCCCGTGGCGGCCATCAGGGAGGGGTTGGCCGTTTCATAGAAGCCGATATCGACATTGTCGCCGCCATAGGTGGTGCTGACATCCCAGTCCCAGCCGAACTTCGTGCCCTTGAAGCCGCCGGTTACGGCGTAATCGTTTTCATCAAGGGCAAGCTGGGGGCTGAAGCCGTTGGGGTAGATGGACGAAAGGCCCAGCGAATCCGCCAGTGCGGGCGTGCGGAAGTTCTGGTAGCTCTCGGCGTTACGATGGCCGAATGTGGCGAAGGAATAGAACTTCACGTCCTTTGTGATGTTGTATTCCATGTTATAGGAAACCGTTTCGCGCTCCTGGCGCGGGTTGCCCATGATGAAGTTGTCGTACTGGCCGGTGCGGTTGTCAATGCCGCCACGATAGGTGTGGTCCTGGAAGTGGTAGTCCGCGCTCAGACTGAAGAAACCGCGGTTGCCGAGCTTGGTGCCCCAGTTGAGGGACTCGCCCGAGGTAAAGCCGTCGCCCGCGTAATAACCGCCGTTATTGGCCTGGGCGGTAAAGCCGTGGTTGTTATGCTTGAGAATGATGTTGACCACGCCCGCGATGGCGTCCGAGCCGTACTGGGCCGCGGCGCCATCTTGCAGGATCTCGACATGGTCGATGGAAGAGACCGGGATCATGTCGATATCGACAGGGGTCGATCCCTGCTGCGGGCCGGCATAGTCGGAGATGTCAGCCGTCGTGTGGCGACGCTTGCCGTTGACGAGCACCAGGGTCTGGTTGGGTGTCAGGCCGCGTAGCTGGATGGCGTCGGTCATCTGGGCGTTGCCGATGTTCATGTCGGAACGCGTCATGGACGGGATCAGTTGTGTCAGTGCGTCACGCACGTCGACCTGCCCGGTGGACTGCAACTGCTTGGCCCCGACCACCACGATGGGGCTGACGCTGGCGCGCGCGGTCTGGTGCGGGTCGCGCGTGCCGGTCACGATGATCTGTTCGTTTTCGTCGGAGGCGGCCCGGTGGTGCGTGCCATCCGTGGCGGAACCGATGATCTGGCGCGCGGATTTCTTGTGGATGGTGGTGGTGTTGTCCGTCACGGCCTGTGCCCGGGCATGGTGTATGCCCATAAGTGAAAGCGCAACCGGAGACAGGATGGTCGTGATGTAAAAGATTTTTTTCATGCTCACCTCGAGACTGCCGTCATGCCATGTTTTCAAGGGCGTATGTCCTGGGCCACTTCCCCGATTACGGATGGATGATATTTTCAATATTTGTTTCTATGCAACAACGATATTGGTCATATTACTGATATACAAGCCGTGTGTGTTAAAATAACAACAGATATATTGTAATTACAAAGTAAAAAAGAATTCCATCATTCCTTACGGATGCGGAATCATATGGACGCGGTTCAGCATTTCTAGAATACACGATACGTTTTTTTCTTGGCCCCGTGTTATGTATAATAAAAAATTATTGTCCTGATATGCCTGCGTTATCATCCATTCAGCGTCACGCGCTCGAAAGCCATATCCTCATGGGAGGCAAAACGGTTCATGCGGAATGCACTCAGGTCGCAGGCTGGTTCGTCCCCCCGTACCAGTGCGCAGATCAGGCGCCCCGATACCGGCCCCAGGCAGAAGCCATGCCCCGAATAACCACGCGCCACGACAAGGCCCGGCAACGCGTCCACACGATCCATGACCGGCAGCGCGTCTGGTGTATGGTCAATCAGCCCGCACCAGAAGGTCTCTATTTCGATCGTATTGATGGCGGGTACGACCTCGGCGAAGCTCTGGATCGTACCGGCCAGCGCCTGGGCCGTCGGCAATACGGTTGGGTTGGGCGTGGTGCGCATCTGGCCGTTCCAGTCCTCGATCCCGCTGGTGAACCGGAATGAGCCGTCAATCTGCTGGCGTCCGGCACATGCCGCGTCGGTGCGCAGGGCGCTGGCAACGGAAATGACCTGCTTGAGCAGGGGGGCGACAGGCGCACTGCGCACGACCGTCACAACCTTGGATTCAATCGGAACACGCACGCCGTATGGTTGCAGCAGGTCATTGCCGAATATGCCGGTAGCCATGATGACATGGGATGCGGCAATGGTGCGTCTGTCTGTCCGCACGCCGCTGACGCGGTTATTGTCCGACAGGATTTCCGTCACGCTTTCGCCAAACGCAAACGTCACGTTCAGCCGCCTGGCTGCGGCTATGTATGCATTCACCGTTGCGACCGGGTCGGCATGGCCATCGGTGGGGCAATAGGATGCCCCGGCCACCTCGGCGGAAATGGCCGGTGCGATGGCCTGCACCGCGGCCCCGCCTTCCAGCACGCACAGGTCCAGGCCGTGGGCCTTCTGGTCGGCCACCATGGCGCGGATGTCCACCATGTCCGTTTCGCTCATGCCAAGGCGCAGGTTGCCGTCCTGGCGGTAGCCTGTCGGTGCTTCCAGTTCTTCGGAAAGGGTTTCCCATATTCCCACGGCCATCCGTGCCAGGGGCAGTTCAGCCGGGTCGCGGCCAGACTGCCGCACGCCCCCGAGTGTCCATCCCGATGCCATGGCGGCGGGACCGAAACGGTCGACGACAAGGACTGACAGGCCACTACGTGCCATTTCATATGCGCTTGCAACGCCGGTGATACCGCATCCGATCACCACTGCATCTACCATGGTCGGGATATCCATCTGGGGGTTGATGGGAACGTCTGTAATATGACGGTCAGGGTGCAAATTACGTTACTGTTCGTCAACATATTCCCCTGTCACACCCCCAACGGGAGCGGACTATTCCGAATAATGGATTTTATATTCAGAAAAACGCCCCTATAGTCGCCTGTAGCGTCCATTACAGTCTGTTGCGGGCATCTGTTCCGGCTGGTCTTGTGGTGCAGGAGTACCCAGACGGCAGGGAGGCAAGCGCGCGGAAAAACGCACGAAGGGAACCGTGCGCAGCGCCTGCACGAACGCCTCGTGCGTGCGGGGTGCGGGAATGCCCGCCGGGCACAGCAGTTAACTGGCTGCGCTCAAGTCCGGCCACGTCTTCAAGGTCATCCTCACCGATGATCAGGTCAAGCTGGCGCGTGAACAGCGCCGCCGCATGGGAATCCGTAAGCCCGGTATGGACCACCAGCCGTTCGGCGCGTGTTTTCATGAAGGCCGAAAGCTCGGCAGTCAGCGCGCGGGACAGGGAATCCACGATGCCGACACGCAACTGGCGCACGCGGCCGGACTGCATTTCCTGCAACTGGCTTGCGATCGGCCTGACCGCGGCAATCACGATCCCGGCCTGTTCGCGCAACACCGCTCCGGTTGCGGTCAGTGCCAGCGGGCGTACGCTACGGTCAAATAACAATGTGTCCGAACGACTCTCGATATCGCCAATGCCCTGGGATATCGCAGGCTGGGTTATGTCGTGTTTGCGCGCGGCAGGGGCCATGCCGCCATTTTCACAGACAGCAGGGAAAATGCTCAGTGCGGAAAGGTCAAATGGCAGGTCGTTGGCCATCATGATTCTATGATAAGGAAAAATTATGGTAACGAAAGCGCATCGATTCCGTAATATGATCTTATCAGATTGGGCGGCGAACAGATGCAAAGTGATCGTTATTCCCTGTTCTCCCTTATCGCGCAGGCCGTGCGGGGCAACAGGAGTTGGAAACCTGCACGGCGTCGATGCCGAGATCCTTGATGCGCAAGCCGTACGGCGCGTGGTGGGGATCGAGATATCGCGTGATTACATTGCCGTGGACAAGGTGGGGCTGGCCTGTGCGGGCAATTCATTGCGCATGGCCGCAATGGGTGGGCTGCGTCTGCCCATTGAACGCCGGGTGATCATGAACGGGCGCGAGACAATCGTCTTTACGCCCTGAACCGACTTTTCGGCAAGTCTATATTTGGAATAGTCCTTGAAATATCAGTAAACTTTACGGAATGCCGCTTTTTGCAGAAGGCGGCATCCGCAATGGTTATATTTTCATCTGTGCTTTTCAGCTTTTAGAAACTGTTTGAAAAGTCAGATCATGATAGCGCTTTAAAATTAAAGAAAGTTTTTGGTGAAGCTTTTTGCAAAAGCTTCGAAAGAACGCCGCCTTTTTGAGAAAAAAGGCGGCACCCAAAAACTTTTATTTTTTCAAGCAGCTTCTTGACGCGCCGGAAAGTAATTGGCGCGGACGGCAGCCCCGATCAGGTTGACAATTAGGCGCCCTGCCGTGATGCAACTGATGTTGTTGATATCGCGGGATGGCGTGATCTCGACAATATCCATGCCCAGTACGCGCCCCTTGCCCACCAATCCATGAATCAGGGTACGTACCTGCGTGAACAGCAGGCCGCCAGGGGCGGGGCCTTCTACCGCCGGCATGACGGAGGGGTCCAGGCCATCGGCATCGATAGTGATGTAATATTTACCATTATTCGGAATTTTATCCAAAACTGCCTGCATGCCATGGTCATGAACGTCATAGGCGGTAAAAATATGGCTTCCGTATTTTTGCGCGGCTTCGGCTTCGGCCGGGCGGCCGCTCCCCTGGGAACGGAGGCCGATTTGAAAAATCTGACCGATATGATCCATTTCAGACGCGCGCCGTATCGGGCTGGACAGTCCATCACGCACGCCATCCACGTCATCACGCCAGTCAAGATGGGCATCGATATGGATGATCGTAACGTCTGAAAAACAATCCAGCGCACGGAAGATCGGAATGGGAATACCATGGTCCCCGCCTAGGGTAATGGGCATGGCGCCCGCAGCCAGCACCTTGCGGACAACCTGTTCGGCGCGGGCGAAATGGCCCTTGTGGTCGTTCAGGTCAAACGGCACATTACCCACATCGACCGCGCGGATGTTACGCCCGTCATAGATCGGGCCACCCACGTCAAAATCGTATCGTTCCAGATTGCGCGAAACACGGTCGCTTATGGCACGAATACGGTCGGGCGCGCATGACTGGTCATTGATGATGGCGGCAGGCGTATAGGCATTGCCGTAGGGCATGCCAATAAAGGCAATGTCCGCGTGCAGATTATCCAGATCGGTTACGGGTTCCGAATAGAGGAACGTGCGATGGCCCTGCGCAGGCGGAACAGTCAAAGGCAACGACATGTTATTGTCCTTGGATTTTGGATTTCACCACGGGAAGGTGAGGCCCGGATTATATATAGTATTTGGATCAAAACAATTTCCAAAAATATAAAAATCATTTTCTGGAATGGAGTTGACTGCATTTATGATTTCGTTTCATCATAAGTAACGATATTCCTCATATTCTTGAATGAGATCAGCTTTTGTCAGAACATAGTCGGATCCACAGGGACATGTCCTCCGCCCTTTCCGGAGATATCGTGAAATTTGATGATGTCCCCATGCAGCGGTTTCATGGATGGGTAGTGGCTTCAGGCGCGATCGGACAGTTTACGGATGGTTATATTCTGGGGGTTGTCGGTACCGGCATCCCTTCGGTTTCAGCCGCATTGCACCTTGGGCCTGTCTGGCAGGGTCTGGTCGGTGCCGGTGCGCTGGCCGGACTGTTCCTGGGAAGTCTTTTTGCAAGCAGCCTGATGGACAGGATTGGCAGAAGGCCGGTTTTTGCTTTTGACATGCTGGTCTTTTTCATGCTGTCCGTCCTGCAGTTCTTTGTATCCAATGCAGGCGAGCTTCTGTTCATCCGGCTTGTGCTGGGGCTGGCGCTGGGGGTCGATTATGTTGTCGGCAAAACCTATGTCAGCGAATACGTGCCCCAGAAGCAGCGCGGTACATTGATGAGCTGCCTCGGCATTGCATGGATATTTGGATATACCAGTGCCTATGTCAGTGGTTATTTCATGCTGGCCATCGGGCCTTCGGCATGGCGATGGATTTTTGCCAGTTCCGCCATCCCGGCCATCATCGGTTCCTGCATCCGGTTCCGTATGCCGGAATCGGCGTTGTGGCTGGTGGAAAAAGGCAGGACTGAAAAGGCCCGTGCTGTCCTCAAGCGGTATTTTTCCTGTCCGATCGCGCTGCCCGCACCGCCTGTGGCAGAATCGGCAAAGGGGTACTGGGGGCGCGTCAGTCAGCTTTTCCAGGGTACGCAGCGGCGCAGGACAGTCGCCATACTTGTTTTTTACACCTGTCATAACATCCCGTATTTTGTCCTGAATACATTCCTGCCTTCCGTCATGGTGGACGCACATGTCAGGAATCCGTTTCTGGCCGGCCTGATCTACAATCTTGTCATTACGGTTGGCGTGCTGTTCAGTGCGGTCCTGGTCAACATGCTTGGTCGCCGTTCCCTTGCGGCAGGCAGCCTTCTGGTCCAGTCCGCCCTGCTGGTTCCACTTGTCGTGCTGCCCCACGCGTCACCTGTCGTATCGCTTGTCCTGCTGTGTGGCTTCGGCTTTGTGCTGGCCGCATCCGACAGCCTGAGTTTCGTATATCCGCCAGAAATCTTTCCAACGTCGCTGCGGGCCGCGGGAATTGGCGTGACGGTGGCGATCAGCCGCCTGACCACCACGCTCCACACGCTCATCTTTCCCCAGGTGCTGGTGCTGTTCGGTATGAAGCCGACACTGGCATGGTTTGTCATTACGCTCGGCATGGCGGGATTTGTGTGTTACCGGACCGCGCCGGAAACAAAGGATGCCCGTCTGTCCGGCCTCTGAGCGATCATGATGGGCGGCCCGTTCAGCAGCAAAAGGGCAGGAGCAGCCTGTTACATGCTCCTGCCCTGTTCTGTCATCGTATTGCCGGCCCGCGTGTCATGCGGTCTGTTTCATGCTGTGCAGTTCATGAAAGCGCAGGGCAGCGTTGCTCAACTGCCGCATGAGCCGCGTGCATGACGCAGGCGTATGTTCCGAAAGGTGGAATGAGACCCCGAGCGCCAGCGGATTCGATCCCGGGCTGACCGGAACCGGAACGGACATGCCGCCAATATTCGGAATGAAAAGCCCCTGTTCCTGGTCAAATCCATCCTGGCGGGCGCGTTCAAGCCGGGCAATCGTCTCGCATGGGGAGTAGGCGTAACGGTCGCGCAGGTAAGGGGTGTTGTGGGTCAGGACCTGTTCCAGTTCGGATTCCAGGCATTCGGAAAGCAGCATGAGCGACGCGCTGCCTGCGCCGAGCGGCACGCGCCCCCCCACGCCGCGGCTGAGGGATGGGGTCTGGCCACTGCCAAAGCAGGCATCGATGCAGATCGCATCGAAACCATTACGGCAGAACAGGAAAAAGGCATCTCCCGGCTCCACTGCCAGCGAGGAGATCATGCGCTTCCATTCACGCGTATGGACCGTGGCATAATGGGTGGCGTGTGAGAGATCCCTGTTGGTGCCGGCGCGGCGATAGCGACGTGTCTGGGGTACTTGTTCGATCAGTTTTCCCCGCTGGAGCGAGGCCAGCAGGCGATGGGATGTCGTTTTGGTCAGGCCACTCCGCTTGACGATATCCGCCAGCGCAAGCCCGGTCGTTCCGGCATCCTCAACGATCTGCAGCAGGACGAACGCCTTCTGAATCGTTCCGGAAACATTCTTGTCCTTGTCCATATTTAACTCACTATTCGGAATAGTGGCGAAGCTACCCCCTTATTATGTCGAAAATTGTTGACCAACTGCAACATGATTTCCATCCTGACAGAACGCCAGATACGGATTTTTGCAGGTGGAAGGATATTGGCCACGAATGGTTATGCCTGCGAATGATCCACGCTTTTTCCATCCACCGGCTGGGGATCGCCTGTTGCGCCTTCCCATGCCGCATGGTTTCTGAAGGGGGGGTGGATGCTCCGTTCCGTACTGCGGCATATTGCAGGTGGCGCCGGGCTGCTGGTGGCAGTTTCCATCACCGGATTCATTCTCCTGCGCCTTGCGCCGGGGGGGCCACTGGCCCAGTTCGCACTCGCGCCGGGCATGACGCAGGAGCGACTGCAGACAATCGCGCACCAGATGGGGCTGGACCGGCCGTTATGGCGACAGTACCTGCACTGGTTCAATGCCATCCTGCATGGTGACTGGGGGCGGTCCTATCGTGACCAGCAGCCGGTTACCCATGTCATTGCAGCGCATTTGGGCGCCACGGCGGAACTGGTGGCCCTTGTCATCGCGATCTCCTTTCCCATCGGGGCCATGCTGGGCCTGTGGGGCGCGCTGACGACGGCCCGGGTGGTGGACCGGATCATTTCGGTTGCGACCATGGTCTGCTTTTCCGCGCCCACTTTCTGGATCGGCCTTGTCCTGATCTATGTTTTCTCGATCCGCTTCGGCCTGCTGCCTGCCGGTGGCATGGCCGCGCCGGGGGCATCCTCGGTCATGGACCACATCCGTCACCTCGTGCTGCCGGTATCGGTTCTGGTCACGGTAACGGTGCCCGTGTGGTGTCGCTACATGCGCGCCTTTGCCGAAGACGTGCTGCGGCATGACTATGTCCGCACGGGGATGGCCATGGGGCTGCCGGCCTGGCGTGTCTATGGCCGCCACGTGCTGGGCAATGCCATGCTGCCCATGATTTCCGTGCTTGGAACGCACGTGCCCGCGCTGCTCGGTGGCACATTGGTGACGGAAACGGTGTTCATCTGGCCCGGAATCGGGCGCCTGTTCCTGGATTCACTGCAATATCGCGATTATCCCGTCGTGATGGGCATCCTCATGTCCAGCGCCATCTGCGTCATTGTGGCGGGCCTGATTGCGGAGCTGTGTTACAGGAGCATTGATTCGAGACTGGCGGCATGACGGGGTTCGTGCGTCGCTCGCGTGGCCTCATGGGCGCGCTCACACGCATGGTGATGCCGGATGGGGATCGTGTCGCCACCGTCTCGCTGGTATTCGTGCTGGGCATGATCGTGGCCTGCACGGCAGGGCCTTGGCTGCTGCCGTTCAGTGCGCGCCATATCGATCTGCAGCATCATTTCCTGCCGCCCTTTTCCGGCGCCCACCTGCTTGGCACCGACGAAATCGGGCGGGACAGCCTGGCCCGGCTGCTTATGGGGGGACGGGCCTCACTGGAAGTGGGGCTGATTGCAACCGGCATCAGCGCCACCATCGGCACATTCGCCGGTATCCTGACGGGCACGGGGCTTGGTGGGTGGCCGGTACGGTGGCTGTTGCAGGCCATCGTAAGCCTGACCCTGTGTTTCCCCGCCATTTTCCTGCTGCTGACGCTGGCGTCGATCATGGGGCCATCGGTCCCGACGATCATCATCATCATCAGCTTCGTGATCTGGACGGAAACGACACGCGTGGCGGATATACAGACCCGGACCCTGATGCAGAAGGATTTCGTGACCGCCGCCATCGGCATGGGGGCCACGCCGTTCTATATCATCACGCGTGAAATCCTGCCCAACGTGCTGCCTGCGGTCACGGTTACCTCAACCCTCAACCTTGCGCGCGCCATCTTGCTGGAATCCTATGTCAGCTATCTGGGTTATGGCGTGCAGCCCCCTGACCCAAGCTGGGGCAGCCTGCTGAACAATGCGCAGGAATACCTGGTTTCCGACCCGTGGCTGGCGATCCTGCCCGGGCTTGCAATCACGCTTACGGTCACGGCCATCGGTTTTGTGGGCGAGGCGGTACGCGACGGGCTGGGCCTGAAAAGGGAGCGGGCATGACGACGCGCGATACCGTTCTGGAGGTGGATGGCCTGTCGGTCGGTTTTGGCCCCCAGGCCCCCAATGCGCTCCCGCCCGTGATCGAGGATGTCTCCTTCAGTGTCCGGCGTGGCGAGATCGTCTGTCTTGTGGGCGAAAGCAGTTCAGGCAAGAGCGTGACATCGCTTGCGCTGATGGGCCTGCTGCCGCCATCCGCCCGGATTACGGGTGAGATCATGCTGCACGGCCGGGAGGCGGGGGAGCCGAGCCTCGACCTGCTCCAGCTTTCGCGTCGGGCGCGCAACCGCATACGCGGCCACCGGATCAGCATGGTCTTTCAGGACCCGATGAACTGCCTTGACCCGATTTTCAGCATTGGCAACCAACTGGTTGAAATCCTGCGCTGGCATAATGCCCTTTCGCGCGTGGAGGCATGGCGGCAGGGGATCGGGTACCTGCACGCCGTTGGTATCAACCAGCCGGATGTGTGCATGAAGCGCATGCCGCATGAACTTTCTGGCGGCATGCGCCAGCGTGTCATGATTGCCATGGCCCTGGCGGGGAAACCTGAACTCCTGATCGCGGATGAACCCACTACCGCGCTCGATGTGACGGTGCAGGCGCAGGTGCTCGACCTGCTTTTGCGCCTGCGCACGCAGACAGGCATGAGCGTGATCTTCATTACCCATAATCTGGCCGTCGCATCGCGGATCGCGGACAGGATCATTGTCATGTATGCGGGCCAGATTGTGGAGAATTCATCGGCGGAAAGCTTCTTTACCCGTCCCGCCATGCCCTATAGCCGCGCCCTGCTGGATGCATTGCCCACGGTGGACATGATCCGGCAGGGGCAAAAGCGGCTGAAAACCATCAGCGGCAATGTGCCCGGGCTTGCGGAGCGGCCTGCGGGGTGCCGTTTTTTCCCCCGTTGTGTTCATGGCGTCGCGGCCATGTGTGACAGCGGATCGCCCGTGCTGCAATCCGCCGGCGCGGACCATCTGGTGCGCTGCAGGCGCTGGGAAGAGATCAGCGCATGACGGTGCAAGAGACGATCCTGTCAGTGCGGAACCTGAACAAGGTTTACGAGACCCCCGCAGCATGGGGCAGGGCAGGGACAAGGACCCATGTCGTCCATGATGTGTCCTTTGACATACAGCGGGGTGAAATCCTGGGGCTGATGGGGGAATCGGGTTCGGGCAAGACAACAATCGGCCGACTCATCCTGCAACTGCTGCATGCGACGTCGGGGCAGGTCGCGCTGGAGGGATGCGATCTGTGCGGCATGACCACGCAGGCGCTGCGCCCGTTGCGCGCACGCATGCAGATGATCTTTCAGGATCCGCTGTTTGCCTTCAATCCGCGCCATACGGTTCACCAGATTCTGGGCACGCCATTACGGCTTCACCCCGAACTGGTGGAGCGTCATGGCCCGGTGGATGAACAGATCCGGCATGTGCTCTCCCAGGTCGGGTTGCCTGCGGATGTCGTGCATCGTTATCCAAAGGCGTTTTCGGGCGGTCAGCGGCAACGGATTGGCATCGCCCGCGCGCTGATCATGCGGCCTTCGCTGATCGTGGCGGATGAGGCGACATCCGCGCTGGATGTGTGCGTACAGGCGCAGATACTCAACCTGTTGCTGGACCTGCGTGATGAACTGGACCTGACAATCCTGTTCATTGCCCATGACCTTACGGCCATGGGGCTGGTATGTGACCGGGTGGCGGTCATGCTGCGGGGGCGGATTGTTGAAATCGCGCCGACATCCGAACTGTTCAGCAGGCCGCGTCATCCCTATACCGCAAGCCTGCTGCAGGCGATTCCGCGTATCGGTACAAAAGCCATGCCTGGCGTAGCACCCTGCATGCCTGGCAAAGGCACGCAGGTACAGGATGGGGATGGCGGATGCCCATTTCGTATGTCGTGCCGCTGGGCTGTGGCGCAATGTGCCCATAACGGCACGGCATTACGTCTGCTTGAGAAGGATCACTGGTCGGCCTGCGTGCGCGAAGATCTGGACCTTCCAGGACTCTGACCAGATATGACAGTTTAATAAATAGAAAGGTTTTTTCTGTAATGGGACCAGTAGTCACTTCTATCGAGACGGATCACGTCCTGCCCGCCGAAGCCGATGTGGTCATTATTGGCGGTGGTATCGTGGGCGTGAGTACGGCCTATTTTCTTGCCAGGCAGGGCCTGTCGGTCGTGCTGTGCGAAAAGGGATATATCGGTGGCGAGCAGTCCAGCCGGAACTGGGGCTGGGTGCGCAAGAACGGGCGTGACTGGCGTGAACTGCCGCTGATGCTCGAAAGCTTCCGTATCTGGAAGGGATTTGCCGCTGACAACATTGATACTGGTTTCAAGGTCTGTGGCGTGCTGTCTGTCGCGGTGACGGAAGCCGATCAGGCACGTCACCACCGCTGGGTCGAGGAATCCATGCCGTACCAGATCGGTTCGCGCATCGTAAGCGGTGACGAGATCCGCAACATACTGCCGGGGCTGTCGCGTCAGTTCCGTTCGGCGTTGTACAATCCGACCGATGCCCGCGCCGAACCGCAGAAGGCGGCCCCCGCCATTGCAACCGCCGCCCGCAAGCTCGGGGCCACGGTCGTGACCAATTGCGCGGTGCGCGGGCTGGACCGGCAGGGTGGCCGGATCTGCGCCGTTGTAACGGAGAAGGGGGTGATCAGGACGTCCTCCGTCGTGCTGGCGGGGGGGGCGTGGTCACGGCTTTTCCTGGGCAATTATAATGTTACGATACCGCAACTTAAGGTTCTTTCCTCGGTTGCGCGTACCGCGCCGGTTGAAGGCTTCCCGGAAACCTCGGCCTATCTTGGCAAGGTCGCGTTCCGCCAGCGTGAGGATGGGGGGTACAATATCGCGCCGTCTACCGGGCTGAGCGTTCCGTTCGTGCCCGATCTGCTGCGCTTCATGCCCAAATACCTGCCTGCCTTCAAGGCGGACCGCAAGACCGTGCAGCCACGTCTGGACAATCGGCTGCTGACGGAACTGATGACCCCCCGGCACTGGCCCCTGGATATCCCCTCCCCGTTCGAGGCTGTCCGCACGCTTGATCCCAAGCCTGCCATCCGCAAGACACGGGCCGCGGTCGCGGCATTGCAGTCCATGTTCCCCAAGGCGGGCAAGCTGTATGTGATGCAGCACTGGGGCGGCATGATCGATGTGATGCCCGATGCGGTTCCGGTCATCAGTCCTGTGCCTGAACTGCCTGGCCTGACCCTTTCCACTGGGTTCTCCGGCCATGGCTTCGGCATCGGGCCGGGAGCAGGGCGCCTGACGGCAGAGCTGGTAACGGGCGCGACCCCGGTGGTCGATCCGCATCCGTTCCGTATCGGGCGCTTCACCGATGGCTCGCCCATCGTGGTGGATGGCGGGTTCTAGTAGCGGGTTACATGCAGAGAAACGATGGAATGTGATTTGTGAGTGCAAGCTGGAATTTTTCTATTGGCAGGCGTGGTTTCCTTGGGGGTGGGGCGGCAGCGGCCATGCTGCTGTCGTCCCGCCCCGCACAGGCGGCGGACCAGCCCGCGGCGGGGAAAAATCAGGTTGTCATTGGCATTTCACAGGAACCGACGGTCTTCAATCCACTTCTGCCGCATATCGAGGTGGATGACGGAATCTACCTGAACCTGTTCAGCCCCCTGTGGTCCATTGATGACAGGGGGCGCCTCTGCCCGGAACTGGCCCGTGTGGTGCCGACACAGGAGAACGGGCTTGTATCCGAAGATGGCCTGGTATGGACCATTCCCTTGCGTGAAGATGTAAAATGGCATGATGGGCAGTCCTTTTCTGCCGAAGATGTCATGTTTACCTTCGCGTTACTGAAAAACGCGGAGTTTCCGGCATTCAGCCGGCAGGGATATGAATACATGGACCGGGTGGAACAGACCGGTCCGTATGAAATCCGCTGGCATATGAACAAGCCGTTCGCGCCCCTGCATTCCATTATTGCCAGTACCTTCATCGTACCGCGCCATCACTTCGAGTCCGTTGAAAAATGGTCCGACAGTCATTTTGCCGAACATCCGGTAGGGACCGGGCCTTTCCAGTGGGTGCAGCGCCTGTCGGGCGAAAAGATCGTATTGCGGGCCAACCCCGGGTTCTATGGTCCCCGGCCGGCCCTTGATTATGTCACGTTTTCCTATATTCCCGACCTGACAGTCATGTTTACCCAGTTTCAGGTCGGGGCGATCGATTATATTGGCATGCAGGGCATTCCGCCCAACCGTTATCATGAAGCGCTGCAGATCCCGGGGCGGGACATCATCTCCATTCCGCAATCCTTTATCGAAGGACTGATTTTCAATACTGCGCGGCCCCAGTTCCGTGATCAGGCGGTGCGTCGTGCCATTTATATGGCGCTTGATAAGGAGAGTGTGCGCAAATACCTGTACCAGGATATCCTGATCTCATCGGAATCCTATCTGCCAAGGCAATCTCCGTATTTTAACCCCGATTTGCCCGCGCATGTCTTTGACCCGACGCAGGCGGCCCGGATACTGGCCGAGGCAGGGTGGAAAAAAGGATTTGATGGCGTACTCCACAAAGATGGGGTGCGGCTGGAATTCACGAATTCCACCACATCGGGCAACCAGTTGCGTGAGCAGACACAGGAAGTATTTCAGGAAAATCTGGCCAATATCGGAATACGGATGCACATCCGCAACATGCCGCCTGCCGTCATGTGGGGGGAATACTGGCTCATGTCCGAATTCGATACGGCCCTGGCCTCGGTCGATTACATGCTCGGGGCCGATCCGGACAGCGCCTCGTATTTCAACGGCAGGAACAGTCCCGCGCTGCATGGGGCGGGGCAGAACATATTTGAATATCAGAACCCGATGCTCGACAGCATTCTGGATATGGGAAGTGTTGTACTGGATACGGATAAAAGAAAAGAAATATATAAAAAGATCCAGGAAATACTGCGTCAGGAACTGCCTATGGCGCCACTGTTCCAGATTGTTTCGATAGAAGGAAAAAAGACGGGTCTGTCCGGTTGCAGGCCCAATATCAATGTCCGTTCAACATGCTGGAACCTGCGGGAATGGCGGTGGGTATAAGCCATGTTTACATCATCAATACCTGAATCCCTATCGAGTGATAAATTGCCATGGAAATTTTTGCCCGCCGCGCATACCTGCCCCAGGGACGATCGCCACGCGAATCATGACAGGATTGCCGCACGCTTCCATCAGGCGGTCACGGCGCTTTTGCAGGAATAGGACGTAATGCCATCAGGCACGGGCATGAGCAGTTCTGTCCGGTCCGGTAATGTAAAATATGTGTGTATTGAATAAATAAAGATACGTTATAGGACAGTATAGTTTCTAACCCTCTATTGTTTCATTCATGTCATGTGTGCGATATGGATAATATGATGCAGCCTCCGGTTTTCACTCTTTCGCCCGCTCATTCCCCTATCCTGATCGCCGTGCCACGCGGCGACCATGCCATTCCGGCGCATATTGCCGCGCGCCCGACCTCATGGCAGGGTTGATGGCGGCAGCCCCACCATCGGAAGACTATACCACCGTCCTGAACCAGCGGTTCAAGGAGGAGGATACGACGCGCCATTATGGTGCGCCCGCACAGGGCATACACGCCATTCAACGGGAAATTGCCCAGCATGCCGACCTGAAGCATGAAGCTGCACCGTTTGAACCGGACAGGGATAAATGTGCCCGGCTGAAGACGGTCATTACGGCATGGCTGGACAGTGTCGCCGCGTGGCGCCCTGCATGATGTCACAATGGAACAGGAAGAAATGATGATGAAAACAGGTCGCGTTGTTATGATTTCGGGCGCCAATCGTGGGATTGGCGCGGCACTGTCTGCACGCCTGCAGGCACAGGGATGGTATGTCAGCGCCGGTGTGCGTAACCCGGATGCGCTGAAGTTCGAGGCCCCCCATCTGGTCTGTCCCTTTGATGCCAGCCGCCCCGGCGCGGAACAGGCATGGGTTGAAAAAACCCATGCCCATTACGGGCGTATCGATGCGGTCATTGCCAATGCCGGTATCATGACGCAGGGGTCGTTTCTCGATGTGGCGGATGAGGCGCTGGAACAGATGTTCCAGATCAACGTCCTCTCGCCCGTAAGGCTTGTAAGGGCGGCATGGCCGCATCTGATTGCCGGTAGCGCGGGCCGGGTTGTCATCGTTTCCTCGCTTTCGGGCAAGCGCGTGAAATCGGCCCAGTCGAGCGCCTATGCCATGACAAAACATGCCGCCGTTGCCCTGTCGCACGGCATCAAGCGGGCCGGATGGGAGCATGGAGTGCGCTCCACGGTGGTCTGCCCCGGTTTTGTGGCAACCGATATGGCGCGGAGCATCACCAGCCGTGATGAAAACAGCATGACCCAGGCCGCTGATATCGCAACGCTGGTCAGCACGGTTCTTGACCTGCCCAACACGGCCAATCTTGCTGAATTGTGCATCAGTTGCCAGGAAGAGGATCTGTACTGACTGGCGCACTGTCTCGTTTCACGAAGGCAGCGGGTCCGGACGTTGTTTAAAAATGCCTTGTCCGATACGGCGTAGGATTACACCACCCACCGGCTGAGTACGCGTGCCAGAAACGGGCCGGTGAACAGGACAAGGACAAACCGTACGGTCTGCATGGCCATTACAAACGGCATATCCACGCCAGGCGTCGTGGCTGCGATGATGGCGACAGTATCCTCGCCGCCCGGGCTGGTGGCGAGATACGCGGTCAGGAGCGAGACATGCGCAACCCTGGCCAGCAGCAGGGCCATCAGGCCGCATGTCAGGATCATCAGCCCGACTGCCTGTATGACATAGGGAAAAACGCGGGAGGCATAACGCAGTGTCGCGCGCGTAAAGCGTATGCCAATGCCCCAGCCCAGCACGCCATAACCCGCCACCAGCAGCCACGGTGGCAGTTCAATGGTCAGCAGGCCCATATCCTGCGGCACGGTGGCCAGGGCAAGCGGGATCATGAATGCGCCGGCCGAAAGCCGGAACAGACGCGCCAGCCAGACACCAATCACGATGATGGCCATTGTCTCGGAAAACGGAATCCAGGCAATGGGCGGAAACCAGTCCTGTGCAGGTTCGGCTGAGGGGACGTGGCTGCCCCCTTCCATGCGCGCCACAACGGCTGCGGCCATCGCGACAAAGGCCGCCCGCATGTACTGCATGAACGCCACAAGCCGCATGTCGGCGCCGTAAGATTCTGACATGAGGGTCATGGCCGTTGCCGCGCCGGGGGAGCTTCCCCATAATGCGGTCGTGCCTGGCAGGATATTCCTGCGCGCAAGGTAAAAACCGATCAGCGTGCAGACCATGATGACACACAGGACACCCCCCAGAAAAAGGGGACCCTCATGCAGCACCTGCACAAATACCGATAATTGAAGGCTGCAGGCAACCATGCACCCGACAGCCCCCTGCGCGAGCAGGAACGGCATCGCCGGTATGGGCAGGTGGGCATCATGCACGGCCAGCACCATTGCTGCAAGCATGGGGCCGATCAGCACTGCGGCAGGCAGATGTATATAATACAGTGGAATAGTAAAAATAACAGAAAGTAATAGAAGAAGGACCCATTGACTGGGTATGGACGTGCGGGCCAACGACAGGCGTTTCCTCCCCGCATCCAACATAATGGGTGGAGTCTTTTCGTGCATGATATGTCTCGATCGGATCGGTCGGCAGCGGTCCTGCTACGTCCTGTCCTTATTAGGATATAGCAGTATTTCAGGATAGTCGGGTTTTGCATGACAGTCATGTATTTGCATGCGCGGCGCTTTGACTTCCAGTAAATGAAATAAGGAATATTTATATATTCTATCAGGAGTGTAGAATGAAATATGACGGACACAGCGTTGATAATGATTATTTTAATCATGACGTTACAATAAACTTCCCCATTGCCTGCACCGTCTGGCGCGGGAACGCGAAGGGGTTGCTTGGCTGTTTTGCCTGATCGCGCCCTTTTTACTGGCCGTGTTACCGGTGTGCGCGCCATGCGACAGGGATGATGTAACATCCAGACAGAACGGTATTTTATAAACTGCGCTGTGATCATTCTTCTGTAAAAATCATTATTGTCCGTGTTTTTGCACGGCCCGGGACAGTATATGGAGGCGGGCCGTTCACCTGCCATGAAGGATCTCATAACGCATTTGATTTGAGAGGGAGATTTTTCGTTGGCACGTTTCGCAGGACTATATTCCACGAAAGTAACGATATTTTCTGGATTGTGTGTCATGCATTACAGGGCGGAGCCGTCATGTCTCCAGCCATGAGCCTGCATGACGGACCCGGTGTTCCTGACACCACCCAAAGGACGGCATCCTGGATATTACCAGAGCGCCGCAAAGAACTTTCCAGACGTTTCCTGATGTTCCCTTTGTGGATGATCTTGATGGTCTGACTGCCGATTTTTTTATCGTGGGGATGCCGTCAGTCATATTGTTGGCGTCCCTTCCATAGCATACCCGTTCAAGTTTCTGGTTCTGTATTTTGTGGTTGTTTTTCTCTTTGTATGCATGATCCTGGGATTATGTCTGTATCTGAAGTCCCTAGCGTTGGGGTGACGATATGGCGCACTGCTCCTCCCCTTCGCTTAGAGACTGTTTGAAAAGTCAGCTCATGATAGCGCTTTAAAATTAAAAGAAGTTTTTGGTGAAGCTTTTTGCAAAAGCTTCGAAAGAACGCCGTCTTATTTCAAAAAGGCGGCATTTTTTCGGGGGCTACGCACCTGCTTGTGATGGCGGGCAGGGGCGCGAAAGGCGGATGGCGTGCCCATATTCCCTTTAACCATAAGGGAAGGAACGCCATCATGACCGAACCCACAGCCCCGACATTGACCGATTGCCCCATCGGGCTGGATGCCACTGGCACGCGACGTGAAAAGGATTCGATGGGGGAGATCGATGTCCCCGCCAATCATTACTGGGGCGCGCAGACGCAGCGCAGCCTTGTGCATTTCTCGATCGGGCGCGACCATATGCCCATTGAAGTGTGCCACGCCTACGGCATCGTGAAAAAGGCGGCGGCACAGGTCAATGCGGCTGACGGGCGCATGACGCAATGGAAGGCCGACGCCATATGCCGTGTGGCCGATGAGGTGATCGCGGGCCAGCTGGATTCCGAATTCCCGCTCTTTGTCTGGCAGACCGGCTCGGGCACCCAGACGAACATGAACGTGAACGAGGTCATCGCCAACCGCGCCATCCAGCTTCTGGGCGGGACCATCGGGTCCAAGAAACCCGTGCACCCCAATGATGATGTCAACATGGGGCAGTCGAGCAACGATTCCTTTCCCACCGCCATGCATGTCGCAACCTTGCTGGAAATCGACAGCCGCCTGCTGCCGCGCGTGCGCGAACTGATCGAAAGCCTGCGCACCAAGGCGGAAGAATGGATGCAGGTGGTCAAGATCGGCCGCACCCACCTGCAGGATGCAGTTCCCCTGACGGTAGGACAGGAATGGTCGGGCTGGGCGCAGCAGCTTGAGGATGCGCTGGAGGCGGTCGAGGCCGCGCGCCCCGGCCTGCTGCAGCTTGCGGCGGGTGGCACTGCGGTGGGCACCGGCCTGAACGCCCCGCCGGGTTTCAGCCGCGCCATTGCAAAACGCATTGCCGCACTGACCGACAGGCCCTTTGTCACCGCGCCCAACAAATTCGCGGCCCTTGGCGGGCTGGACGCCATGGTGCGGGCATCCGCCGGCCTGCGCGGGGTGGCGGTCAGCCTGCTCAAGATTGCCAACGACATGCGCCTGCTCGGCTCCGGGCCGCGCTGCGGGCTGGGTGAACTGCACCTGCCGGAGAACGAACCCGGTTCCTCCATCATGCCCGGCAAGGTCAATCCGACCCAGTGCGAGGCCATGGTCATGATCTGCACGCAGGTGCTGGGCAATGACGCCACGGTGGCGTTCGCGGGCAGCCAGGGACAGCTTGACCTGAACGTGATGCGCCCGGTCATTGTGGCCAATGTGCTGCACGCCATCCGCATCCTTGCCGATGGCTGCCATAATTTCCGGGTCTTTTCGGTTGAGGGCACGACGCTCAACCGAAAGCGCATCGATGCTTACGTGGCGGGTTCGGTCATGCTGGTCACGGCGCTCAGCCCCGAAATCGGCTATGATCGGGCGTCCGCCATAGCCCATCAGGCCATGGAGCACGACATCAGCCTGCGTGAAGCGGCCCTTGCCTCGGGCTTTGTCGATGGGGCGACATTCGACCGTCTTGTCCGTCCGCTGGATATGGTCGGTAAAGGCGTGGGCGGGGCCTGATACCTGAAGACAGATAAAAGTTTTTGGCGAGGCTTTTTCCAAAAAGCCTCGAAGAACACCGCCCTTTTGGAAAAAGGCGGCACCCAAAAACTTTTATTTTTTAGACAAGATCTTATGAAGGCGCGGCCCCCTGCGTATTGACCTGCAGGGTAAACAGCGCATCGCCCGCGCACATGAACAGCACATCGCGCTTGGGGCCGCCGAATGTCAGGTTCGATACCCCGCGCGGCAGGCGTATGCGCCCGATCATGTGGCCGCGGGGGTTGTACACCACGACACCGCACAGCCCCAGCGGTCCGTTCGCACCACACCACAGATTGCCAAAAATGTCGGTGCGCATGCCATCGGGGGTCATCTGGTGGCCATCCAGCATCATGTCGGCAAAAGGGCGCAGGTTATGTACCGCGCCACCCGCCACGTCGCCCGCATGGATATGCTGGTCGCCGCCATGCCCGTCCTGTCCCGGGCCGGGTCCATCGGAAATGACATAGACGATCCTTCCGTCCGGTGAGAACGCAATCCCGTTCGGGTCCGGCACCTGCTGCTGCGTCAGCATGGCGCGGACATCGCCGGTGGCCGGGTCCACGCGAAAGACGTGGTCTTCCTGCCGCCGGTGGCCGCCAAACTGGGTCACGACTTCCCCATCCAGCGTCCAGCGTTCGGCGCCGCCCCGGTTGGCGGGGGCGCCCGGGGCGTCCGGGTGGCCTTCCACGATCGTGTCGCCATAACCGGGATCGGTGAACCAGATGCCGCCATCGGGGTGGACCGCCACATCGTTGGGAGAGTTCAGCGGCGCGCCGCCATAGCTGTCGGCCAGTACGCGGCATGACCCGTCATGTTCCCACCGGACCACGCGGCGCATGCCGTGTTCGCAACTGACCAGGCGGCCTTCGTTGTCAAAGGCGTTGCCGTTGCTGTTGTAGGACGTATCGCGAAAGACCGAGACCGCGCCGTTTTCCCACAGGTAGCGGTACTGCTGGGCGCGGATCGTGTCGCTCAGCAGCAGGAAACGTCCCTCGCTATCCCATGCAGGCCCCTCCAGCCATCCCCCGCCACGCCATGCCAGTTTCAGCCCGGCATTGGCATAGGCCAGGTTGCCGAAGACAGGGTCCAGCACCAGTATGTCCGGGTCCGGCAGGGGGGTGAGCGGCGCATCCGTCCCCCATTGCCGGGGCGGGGTGGAGATGACGCTGGGGGGGGGCGGCAGGCTTTCCATGGTCGCCGCGCGGGCGGCAAGGCCGCTGGCCCATAGGCCGCCCGTGGCCAGCCCCCCGGCAAGTATGGCACGCCGGCCGGGATGGAGCGCAGGGGAGGCTGGCGGCATGAAAACGTCTTTCTGCTGTGGGATCGTGAATAAGGGGCTGTTTTGAAAGTAACCTATGAATGAAAAAGGATAAAAGTTTTTGGGTGCCGCCTTTTTTCAAAAAGGCGGCATTCCCTGAAGCTTTTTGCAAAAAGCTTCACCAAAAACTTCTATTGATTTTCAGTAATTTCAAACAGTTGCTTATCAATTTTCGATGTTCTGCAGGACTTCAAAGCCCTCGAACACCGGGGGACCAGCCATAAGCGGCTTGCGGTTGCCGGCATGGGCGTGGGCTGCGCGGAACTGTTCGGACTGCGTCCAGCCGACAAAGGCTTCATAGGATTCCCATACGGTGTGCGAGGCATAGAGGATGTAATCCTCATGCGTCGGGCCTTTCAGGAACTGGAAACTGACAAAGCCGGGCACGGTGCGCAGGTGGACTTCGCGCCCCAGCCAGCGTTCACGGAATTCCTGCTCGTTTTCAGGCGGGATACGGAAACGGTTCATGGCGATGTACATGCTGTGCTTCTCCTGGTTCTGTAAGTCGGGCAGGCCCTAGCGGCCGCCGGATACCGTCATCACGCTGCCTGTCATATACGATGATGCGGGGGACAGGAGGAAGGCCACCGCCTGCGCGATTTCATCCACATGTCCGACACGCCCCATGGGTACGACGGTTTCCGCCAGTTTCGCGGTTTCCGGCGGCACCATGTCGGTCGCGGTCAGTCCGGGGGCGACCGCGTTGACGCGTATGCCCTCGCGCGCGACTTCGTTGGCCAGGCCACGGGTGAACGTCTCGACCGCCGCCTTGGTCGCGGCATAGGGCACCAGACCCGGCAGGCCGCCCAGTCGGGCGGCGACCGATGACAGGTTCACGATCACCCCGCCCTTGCCGCCATGGTGGGTGGACATGCGGCGCACGGCCTCGCCTGATGCCAGCATGGTGGCGCGGATGTTGATGTTGAACAGGGCATCCAGCGTTTCGGCGGTCTGTTCATCAACGCGCACCTTCGTGCCGGTAATGCCCGCATTGTTGACCAGCCCCGCCAGTGGCCCGAGCGTGGATGCGCGTTCAAACAGGGCATGGATTTCTTCAGGCTTCGATATGTCGGCGCGAATGGCCAGCGCGCGGCCACCATGGGCGGTGATGGTGCGGGCCAGTTCTTCCGCCGGGGCGGCGTTGGCGGCATAATTGATGGCGACGGCATGGCCTTCACGCGCAAGCAGGCTGCTTATGGCATGGCCGATGCCGCGGCTGCCCCCTGTCACGATCACGACGCCCGGTGATTGCGCGGGGGTGGAATTGACGCTGTTCATGAACCCGTCCTGCCTGCTTGCTGAATGTTGAGGTGGGTAATCATAGGCCCACGCACGGCCATGCAAACAGGAAACATGGCCGCCCAAGGGTCGTGGGCGTATATCAGCCATCCGCTTGCGACAGGTGGCGCACCGGGCCGGACAGGCCCGTGATGGTGGCGTTGCGGGATAATTGTGTCCCGGCGGGGAAACGCCTGGTGGCCGGGCGGGGATCAGCCGGGTCACCACATTTTCATCGGTCGGGTGATTTTTCCACCATGCGCCCCGTCAGCACATCCACGCCCCGGCTGGCCGCATGGGTCATGGTGGCCTGTTCCTCCAGCCCGTGATCAGGGATACCGGGGCCAAGGTGGGGCAGGCGGGTCTTGTCCAATCACGGATTTATGAAGACGGGAAGGAAACCCTGCGGAAACTTTCCCTAACCCGCCGATTCAGCATCTTGCGATGGCAGCACTGCATGGATGTGTCTTGACTCTGGCGGCAAACTGCAATGCGCTGGATGATATAACAAAAATTGTCATGTCATGCCTGAAGGGAGACAGCCCGATGCAATGCATTCCCGCCGTGCGCCGTTACGGGACGCACGGCCTGATCTGGACAGCCCATTTTGCCATGGCCATCGTAATGGCCAGCGTCGGTGCGCACGCCGCAGGGCGCGAGGATCAGGCCAGCGCCTGCAAGAATGATGTGTTCCGGCTGTGCTTTCTTGACATTCCGAATGAAAAGCTGATGACGGAATGCCTGGAAAGCAAGCTCAACCAGCTTTCCCCCAAATGTCGCGCCATGTTCGAGGATGATGAGGCACAGGACGCCGAACGCAAGCAGGAAGACGCCGCCGTGGCCCGGGAAGTCGCCCCCACGCACTGAATGCGGGCCGATGCACGGGCCATGCGTATTTGACGGGTCGGGAACTTTTGTCCCACACAGGACCACGATCACTGTCCACCCACTCGACCGGAATACAGCCAGCCATGTCTGACAGTGCCCCGACCATCATGTGGTTTCGCGACGACCTGCGCCTTGCGGACAATCCAGCCCTGTATGATGCCGCGTCACGCGGGCCAGTCGTGTGCCTGTATGTCCATGACCCGGCTTTCCCGTTGGGTGGGGCCGAAAAATGGTGGCTGCATGGCGCGCTGTCGGTGCTGGATCATGACCTGCGCGCACAGGGTGGCCAGTTATGCATCATGGCCGGGGATACGCATGAAAGCATATCGTGGCTGGCCGGGCAGGTGGGTGCCGTGTCCGTTGTATGGAACCGGCGTTATGGCCCCCATGCCCGGCAGGTGGACGCGCAGGTCAAGGCGGCGCTGAAGGCGCGCGGCATTGATGCGCACAGCCATCCCGGCAACATGCTGCATGAACCATGGCAGGTCCGGACCAGGCAGGGCACGCCCTTTCGCGTGTTCACGCCGTGGTGGCGCGCGGTGCAGGCCAAGGGGGCGCCCCTGCCGCCGCTGCCCGCACCCGACCGGCCAGTCTTTGCCGTGGTCCCTTCTGTGGCCGGGGGTCGTCTGGTAACGCCTGCGGCTCTCGGCCTGCTGCCGGAGCACCCGGACTGGGCGCAGGGATTGCGTGCGCAATGGCAACCGGGCGAAGGGGCGGCCCATGCCCGGCTGGATGCCTTCATCGCGGAACAGGTCCATGGTTACGCCACGCAGCGCGAACTGCCCGCACGCCCCGCCACGTCGGGACTGTCGCCCTACCTGCGTTTTGGCCATGTGTCCCCCCGGCAGGTCTGGCACGCGGTGGATGCGGCGGGGAAGGGTGACCGGGATACCGCCTGTTTCCTCAGCGAGGTGGGATGGCGGGATTTCGCGCATGCGACCCTGTTTGACTTTCCCGACATGGGCACCCGTAACCTGCGTCCTGAATACGATCACATGCCCTGGCGGCATGACCCGGCGGCCCTGCGGGCGTGGCAGATGGGGAAAACCGGCTACCCCATCATTGATGCGGGCATGCGTGAGTTATGGCGCACGGGCTGGATGCATAATCGCGTGCGGATGGTCGTGGCGTCGTTCCTGACCAAGCATCTGCTGCTTGACTGGCGTGTGGGGGCGGCGTGGTTTGCTGATACGCTGGTGGATGCGGATGCCGCCAGCAACCCGTTCAACTGGCAATGGGTTGCTGGCTGCGGGCTGGATGCGGCCCCCTATTTCCGTATATTCAATCCTGTCTCGCAGGGTGAGAAATTTGATCCCGCCGGGGACTATGTGCGCAAATGGGTGCCGGAAATCGCCCATCTGCCCGATAAATACATCCATGCCCCGTGGAAGGCCGGACCAGACGCCCCCCGTGGGTATCCCGCGCCCATCGTCGACCTTGCCGGAGGGCGCGCGCGTGCGCTCGCGGCATGGAAAACCTTGTAACATCTGGTGGGTCCCATGTGTCTGTTCCAGGTGTATTCAGGTCATTCAGGAATTTCGATATCAGAGCGTTAATTTTATACTATGTTATAATATAGTAAAAATCATAAAATAAAATACAATATGAAAGACATTGAAAATCCAGGATGTGAAAATCGTATATTATTGAAAGCATATAAAATTTTTATTTTTTATAAATATATTTGATCAATCTTATTCAGCATCTTTCCTGCAGGGGGACATGCGGATGTAACGGGGGATGGCGCGACATGGGCAGGCAATATGGATCTGCAACGGCTGTTTCATACAGCAAGGGGCAGATAATCCTTGGCGCGGGTCATTTTGACATGGCCATGATCCGGCTGGCCCAGGCCCACTCGCGCCGGGAAAGCAGCCGGCCATGCCCTCCCCATCTGCAATCCATCCTTGCCTCCCATGGTGCGTGGCTGAGCATGGACCTGTCTGAACTGCATGAATGGAACCAGGGGCTTTTTGGCCTTGATGGCGGGACGATCGCCATCAACCATTCCATTTCGGATACTGTCACCATCCTGCCGGTTGAAATTCGGCCCGGCGGCGGCAGCCTGATATTCAGTGATGCGGAAAAAACGGGCGGCATCCTGCTGCTTCACCTGACGCGCGTGCACAAATCCCATGCCTGTGTGCAACTGGTGTTTCAGAACTGCGCCCGGCAGTTTGCCTGCTATGACCCCATGACGGACATGACCCTTGTCGGGCTTGTGCCGGATGGTAAGGAACCTGATGGCTGGATAGCCGTGCGCCTGCATGGCAATCCGTGGCAGATCGCCAATTCGGATGCATGCAGGGACACGCACGCCCCCATCCTGAAACGCGAATGGCAGGCGGGCGAACACGATGCGGTTATCCTGCGCCTGCCTGCCTGAATGCGTGGCGGGAACAAATCACGAAAAAGGGAAGACTCTGCATTTCCATGGCCTGAGTCCCAAAAAGTTAACAGACTTATCCACAGGCCTTCAATACAAATTCAGGCTTGCGAATCTGGGTTCGTGTTGCGGTAAAGAGACAATAAATGGCTATTTTCCGCCACGAGAGCGATTCCCCCGCTTCCTTTTCCAGCCACTTTATGCAAGTGGCTGCGGGACTCGGAACCGGTCAGGCCAAAAAAATCCACACCTGACCAGTCTGTTTATGCGCACCCGCCATCAGGCGTCCCTGTCATGTTCCATATGGGGATAGGCCGCGCAGCACAGGTCAAACTGGCCCTGGATTTCGGTAGGGAATTTTTCATTGCAGATCATGTCGAAACGGGCATGCAGCGATCGCCTGATCCAGACCTCGAACGGCGTGGAACGGCGGCGTTCATGTAGCTGCCCGGTTTCATATCGTTCTGACATGGAGTATCCCCCTGCCCGCCCATGGTGTCATGCGGGGGAAACGGTCGGGATGGCACGACAGTTGCCATGCATTTCCGTCCCCCCACATGATCCATGTGTAACCGTTCAGGCCGCCATGTGATCCAGCAATGGGATGCCGGTGGCCTGTGACATGTGCTGGCAATACGCCCGGACCGGCGCGGGCCAGTCGAGGCCTGCCACGATCGTCAGGCTGCGCAGGTGGGCAAACAGGTGGATATCATCGGTGGACAGCGTGCCGTTTACGGCATCGGGGCGCTGGACCAGCCCGGCCAGCCGGGCAAGGCCGGCATTCACGCTGGCCCGCAGGGCGGCGCTTTCAGCCAGGCATGTGCTGAAGGGGCCGATCATGGCTTCCTTGTTCTCGATAAAATACAGCCGTGCGCCGGTTGTCGCGAATTCCGCAAGGGGGGCGGCGGCAAACCGGGGCAGGGCCAGGCGGGTGAAGGCCTGCTGCCCATCCCGTATCCACTGGCCTGTTTCGGGGCGGGTCGGCCCGGTCAGCAGGGGATGGCCATCCATGGCGTCGACATGGGCGACGATATCCATGCTTTCGCCCATGAAATGCCCATCGGTTTCCAGTATGGGCACCATCTTGCGCCCGATCATCCGGGTTGGCGTGGCGACATCGTCATTAAGCAGCACCACATCCGTGACCGGCAGGTGCTTCAGCCCGAAAATGATCCGGGCTTTCACGCAGAACGGGCAGTGATCGTAGATATAAAGTTTCATGTGGTTTTTTCAGGAGCGTTGCAGGGATGCGATCTTGCGATCGGTCTTGTACTGGCTCAGCGCATAGACTGACCAGATCGCGGCCGGAATCCACCCGATCACGGTCACCTGCAGGACAAGGCAGATGATGCCGGCGAAGGGACGGCCAATCGTAAAGAACTGCAGCCACGGCAGCAGAAGGGCAAGGACAAGACGCATGATTGATCTCCACATGCATGCCCATTGGGGCGGGACAGACCATAACCTAGCGTAAATCGCTGTCCGGTGCAGCCGGAATGGCGGTGTGTGCGGCATTGTGAAATGCGTGCCCGGACCCATATGCGCGCGGCATTGCCGCATGGCCTCGCACGTTTGGCCCACTCTGGTCGGGAAATGCTGCTTTCCCGCCCTTGGCCGTATCTTTTCGCGGCGGTGGACAAGGGTGTATCCAGATGCGGTATGCCCTTTCTTTTGGTACGGGTTCGCGATAAAAACACTCCGATGGAAAATGCGTCGGATACACAATCGGCACCCGGTGGGCGTCGGAATTTCCTTGGGCTTGTCACTGCCGCCACGGCCGCCGCCGGTGCGGGTGCATGCCTGTGGCCCTTCCTGCAAAGTCTCGCCCCGCGCGACAGCGCGGCGGCGCACCTGCCGGTTGACGTGGATATTTCAGCCCTGCCACCGGGACAGCAGATTGTCGTGACATGGCAGGGCAAGCCGGTTTTCATTACCCACCGCACGCCCGAATCCCTTGCGGCCCTGCAGGACGCCGCCCTGACCGGACGGCTGCGTGACGGGCAATCCAATGACCAGCAGCAGCCGCCTTATGCCAGGAACTGGCACCGTTCGCTGGACCCGCGCTATGGCGTGGTCGTGGGTATCTGCACCCATCTGGGCTGCGTGCCCGCCTATAAACCCCTGCCCGAAGGGCAGGGCGGCGGCAACTGGCCGGGCGGGTATGCATGCCCCTGCCATGGATCGAAATTCGACCTGGCCGGGCGTGTATTCCGTGGCGCGCCAGCCCCGTACAACCTGCCGGTGCCTCCCTACAACATGCCATCGCCCACCGTTATCCGGCTGGGTGAAAACCCGGCGGAGCAGGATTTCGACTTCGCCGGTATCCAGCAGCTCTGACCCGCGGGCCTAGCGCACGGGTTTCAGGTGCAGGTCCATGGTATAGATTGCAACCGGCAAATGCAGGCGTGATACCTCATCGGGCTGGAACGTCGCGGTCCGGTCAAGCTGCACGGCCGGTATCCACAGCACGCCATGGCTGTCGATCCACATGGCGTCGGCCCAGACCAGCCGCCTGTCATGGATCAGCGTGCTGGCCTTTCCCTGCGGTGTAATGCGCAGGATACTTAACCTGTTCACATCCGACACATACAGGTTGCCATCCCCGTCAATGGCTGTCCCGCCTGTCGTCGGCGTATCATGGAACAGGGTCACGGCACGGGACAGGTCGGCTGCCGGCAGGTCGGGGTTTTCCAGTGCCGCCGTGGGCATCACCCACATCGGGCCGGAACTGGGCTGGAAATAGAGTTTCCGCCCGTCAGGGGAGACTTCCAGCTGGTCGGCATGGATGCGCACCTGCTGGCCATGGGCGACCAGCATGTGGCCTTCGGCGTACATCGGGCGGTCATCCGTGGTGGAACGGTCATGCGCCAGCACCCGCCGCTGCGTCCCGGTGGACAGGTTGACAACCACCAGCGCCGGGTCCCCCGCATCAGTCACGAAAACCGTATCCCCATGGAAACGGATGTCATCCATGTAGCTGTGTGGCGTGCTGGCCGCCCGGAGCGAAAGGGCATGCACCGCTTGCCCGGTCGTTATGTCAAACGCCAGCAGGCGCGCCGGTGCACCACTGTGGGGACCGGGCGGGCCGCCCACGTTCGCATCCCCGGAATCCACAACCCATAACAGTCCGTCCGGGCCGATGCGCAGGGCGTTGACGCGCACGAAGGGCCGCAGGTCGTCCCTTGTCCCGTCGGGATGGTTCCAGCGTATGTCGGGAAAGGCATGGGGCTGGCCGTTCGCATCGATTTCGGCAACGGTGGGGCCACTGCCGCCCCCGCCCCAGTAGGGGAACGAGACGAAGGTACGCCCGTTATCGGCAACCGCCACGGCGTTCAGGACACGGTCGGATGTCCATTGCACATGCAGCCTTTCATGCGCCCGTGCCGGGCCATGGCATGTAAGGGATGCCGGGATGGCCAGAAGAAGGGACAGGGACACGCTTCGCAGGCGCTTGCGGGTGGTCTGCATGACCCCAGCATATCATTACGCGGGGCAATCCGGCATCACGGCTATGTGTCGGCAGGGTCCCACATGCCATGGGCGGCATGCGGGACAGGCATTCAGGCCGCCGGGGCGGGGGCCGCCATCTGGCCCAGGGCCGCGCGCAGCTTGTTTTCGTTTTCCGGGGAAAGCGATGTCTGCAGCACGCGGGCATGGCCCTTGAACGTGCGCAGGTCGGCCAGGACCTTGTCGGGCTGGGACTTGCGCACCAGGACGAACAGCGCGGAGGTGTTGGCCGGGATGGTGGCGCCCAGCGACTTGATGAAATTGTCATCAATGCCATAGTCGGACATCTTGCCCGCGATCGCGCCCGCGCCGGCGCCCACGATGCTGCCCGCGACAAAACCCGCCAGCGGGTTCAGGCACAGCAGGCCAACCAGCGCGCCCCAGAACCCGCCCGAGAACAGGCCGTATGACGCACCGACCTTTTCCAGGTTGACGCTCTGCTGCAGGTGCAGCTTGCCATCGGCGGTGCGGACGACAACAACCGCATCTTCCAGATCCAGCAGGTATTCCTTTTCCAGTTTCTTGCATTCGGTCAGGGCAGCCGTGGCTTCATCCTGGCTGTCAAAACCGATAACGATCAGATCGGACATGGGGTACTCCGTTTCATATATCCGCCACCGGCCCGTGGTGGCGGATGGTTGGCATGATATTACATGGATATACCCTTCATGCCGTGGCGGTTTTTAGGCATGGATGCCCCCGGTGGGGTGCAGGTCTAGCATGGTTGCGGCTGCCGGGCACCCACCCCATCTGCCATGATGCGTGCCATCACGGGCATGGGGGCGAACCGTAACCCCGTCCCATGTGTTGTCGGTAAGGCAGGGTGTCACGCATCTGGTCTATTGCTAGGGGAGGGAGGCCGATGTCCCGTTTCATGAATGATGATGACCGTCCCGATCATGCGGGCGAAGGCAAGCACGGCACGGCGCGCAGGCTGGCGGAAGCCGGGCTGAGGGCCGAGCGCGCGGGCGATCAGGCCCGTGCCGATGAACTGTTTGATGAAGCCGAGCGCACCGACCCCGAGGCGCTGGAAAACGTGCTGATGGAAAATCCCGCCCCCCGCCGCCGCGTATCAGGGCGTGGGTTTGGCGATGACGCCGCCGTTGCACGCATGAGCCGCACGGTGGAACCGGACGCGGATGCCCCGTCGCGTGCCGGGATTACGGATGAGGGGAGCGGCGCTGATTCCGAACGGCGGTAAAGGGTTATCTGGAAATAAAGCTTCACCAAGAACGTTTTCCCGGACAGTCACGTGGGGGCCTTATAGCGATGGTCCCCACATGCCGACGACGAATATGATCGCGCCCAGCGCCAGCATGGCAATGTGGAACATGACCTGGCCCGGCATGGAATCGGGACTGATGTGCAGGCCATGGAAGAACTGGACCACCACCAGCGTCAGGCCGACGACGCACAGGCCGATGCGTACGGGGCTGACCGTGGTGGGCCATATCTGGTTTCTGCGGTTCATTGGTGCGTGCCTCCGGGCTTTGGGGCCAGCATGCCATAAAACCCGGCGGCGCAGAAGCAGCACCTGTCCTGCCAGCAGGATTTGCCACGCCCCGCACCCATGCTATGCGCATGGGTGGGTCGTGGGTTGCGGCCGACAGGTGAACTGACAGGAAACAGATGCGTCTTGACCGTTATGCCATGGCCGGGGGCGTTGCCGCCTGCGCCATGATGACCCTGCTGGCGACCGGATCCGTGGGCGCCAGCGCGCATCCCCACCATCATGGAACAGGCGTCGCGCATCACCCTGCGGCGCACGCCGCCGATACCGTTCCCGCCGGGCCGCCCCTGCCGGACGGGCAGGTATTCCTGCCGCCCCCGCCCGGCCCCGACACGGCGCAGCGCGCGGCGGATGCCAGCATTTTCGCCGCGACCCGCGTGCTGGAGGGCACGCCCCGGTGGAAACTGGCGCAGGCTGATAACCGTGACACGCCCGCCCATATGGTTTCGGCCTTTTCATGTGCCGCCGGTTTTACCCTGCCGCCGGATCGCCTGCCTGAACTGGTGGGTCTGGTGACACGGATCGAACAGCGCCTGACGCCTGCGGTCCATGCCCAGAAAATGCTGTGGAACCGGCCCCGCCCCTTTACCGAGGCGGAACTGCCGACCTGCATCCCGCTGCGGGCCAGCCTGAGACAGGACCCATCCTATCCTTCGCTCCATGCCACGCTGGGCTGGGTTACGGGGCTGATCCTGTCCGACATCCTGCCCGACCGGACGGCATGGATCATGCAGCGCGCCCGGGTATTCGGGGAAAGCCGGGTGGTGTGTGGCGTGCAGTGGCAAAGCGATGTGATGGCCGCGTGGCTGAATGGCGGCGTGCTGTATTCCGCCATGGAACAGGACGAAGGCTTCCGTCAGGAAATGGATGCGGCCCGCGCGGAAGTGGTCGCCCTGCATCCGACCATGGCCGCACCCCCTGCGGATGAATGCGCGGTTGAAGCGGACGCCGCCGCCCATCCACCGCAGTAACAGGTCTGTCTGAAGACGTTTGTGGTGAAGTCCCTTTATGAAGGCTTCGGGAGAGCGCCGCCTTTTTAAAAAAGGCAGCACCCCAAAACGTTTGTTATCCCCTGTCAGGGCCGATGTGACACAGCCTCCATATCAGGACAGGAACCCGATGCGGCGGTTCCCGTCCCGCCCCGCCGTTTCCGCCTTCAGGCGTTCCAGCAGGTCATCGGGCGTCGGGTCTTCATCCAGCAGGCGCGCGCGGCGCAGTACCAGCGCGAAATCGGATGGAACCAGCGTATGGAGATGGCGCAGCCCCGCAGGCGCGTCCTTTCCGAAGAAGCGGCCGAAGGCATGCGCCGCCTGCTGCGCCGTAAGATAGCCAAAGCGGGCGCGGAACAGGAACCGCCGCATGCTGGCCGGGTCCAGCTTTTCCACAAGGTTGGTGGTGCAGGCAAATGGCAGGGGATGGTGTTCCATCCATGTCAGCATTTCATTGACCTGGCTGATTTCCCATGACCGTTCCGCCGAACGGCGGTCGCCCAGCAGGCTATCGGCCTCGTCAATGATCAGGAAGGCGCCGCTGTCGCAGGCTTCGGCGAAGGCGGCGGCGATCTGCTGCTCGCTCTGGCCCACATACTTGTCCAGCAGGTCGGAGGCGCGCTTCTGCAGCACCGGCATGTCCATCCGCTCCGCCAGATGGCGGGCATACGCACTCTTGCCCGAACCCGGTGGCCCGGACAGCAGCAGCGAGACCGCGCGCGGCGCGCCGGGACGCGCCAGCCGCGTGGTCAGGGCCTGCAGGTCGCAATCCGCGTTGATCAGGGTCGAATCGTAATCCGTGACATCCGGCTGCGACGGCATGGGCATCTGCCCGCCCGCGGCCGCGCGGGCAATGCCGGTCGCGATCATGCTGGCCATGGCGGAATCGCCGCCCGCCAGATGGGTGGAACGCAGCGCATTGCGGAAAATGGCCGGGGCCGCCGGGATGGCGCGGGCCAGGTCGGCGGCGTCCGTGGGGGCAAGGGCGACCTTTTCCTCGCGCGCCATGTCCTGCCACAGCCGCGTGCGCACGCCGATGCCGGGCTGGCGCACCTCGATGCACAGCGCCATGCGCCGCGCGATCGCGGGACCAAGGGTATCAAGGTCGTTGGCGGTCCAGATGACCGGCGTGCCGCCCTGTTCCAGCAGCCGGTGGAAAAAGACGCGGCTGTACGATTGCGGCGGATCGAACAGGCTGGCGGTGAACAGGTCCTCCGCCTCGTCGAACAGCAGGATGGAATCCGTGTTGCGCAGCAGGCGCGTGCTGCACCGCAGGTCGGCCAGCCGTTCGTGGCGGGATGGCTCGTCACCCGCGCTGTCGGCCTCGCCCACCGGGTACAGGGTCGCACCGATATGCCGGGCAAGGGTTGCGGCGAATTCGGTCTTGCCCGTGCCCGGCGGGCCATACAGCAGGATGTTGATGCCGGTTGCATGCTGTTCGACCGCGGCCTTCAGCAGTCTTGCCGCGATTTCGGCCTGCTGGCCCAGATGGGCGAAGGCATCCCACGGCAGGGTCGCATCCCGGGGCTGGCCCAGCAGCAGGGAACGGATGTCGCCCACCACGCTGGCCCGGCGGTTCATCAGCGCCATGAGGCGGGGCAGCAGGGTAATGTCGCCGTCCTCGTCCACGGTCATGAGGCCGCTCATGCGCAACTGCCCATCGGGGGCGAGGGCGGTTGCGATCGCGTCCTCCTCCTGCCCCAGCAGCAGGTGGAGCAGGGGAATGTCCTCGCACAGGAACGGCCCGCGTGAACGGTTTTCACACAGGTCATCCCATAACTGTTCGAAATGGCCGTTCAGGCGGTAGCACATGGCCAGGCCCAGCACATCGCTGGCGACCCGGCCCAAGCCCGTCGCCTGGCTCAGTTCCTCCAGCCATGCATCCACATAACCCCGGTCGCCCGCATGCTGGGCGCGCGCCTCCTCCAGCGCGTGGCCAAGGCGCTTCCATTCCGTGGCGGTGGGCGGATTTTCCCCGTCATGGCGGGGGGCGGCGGGCAGTTCCTTGTCATGCAGGCCCAGGTCGGGCTGGGCCTGCACCACGCAGCGCACCAGCGCGCCCGCGTCGCGCGACCCGCGATGGATCGAACCATGCAGCACGCACAGCATTTCCAGCAGGCGGCGTGTCTCGCCGCGCACGCGCGATGAACGGGGCTGTACCGTCCTGCGGCGTGCTGCCGGTCGTCTGCTTCTGGCTAGCGCCATATATCGGGTCTCCTGCTACTCCCGTTTGAATATAGGTATTGCAGGGGCGGATGTCGTGGGGGGAGGACGATGTTTTCTCTCCCCCCGGTCACATCAGCGGCCGCCCGACAGGGCAAACCCGGTTTCAACCTGGTCCAGCATGGCTTCAAGTTCGGCATGGCGCAGCGGATCGGTGCCGGTGGCGATGTGGCCGCGGGCGCGTTTCTTCAGGCTGCCGGCGATTCGGGGGCTGACGACCCGGCCAGTCCCGTGGCGCAGCATGTCGGCAATGCTGGCCCCGCGTCCATGCGCCGCCTGCACGACCGAAAACGCCATGTGGTTGACGATGTTCTCGAACTCGAAACGGCCAAAGCGCGAATGGCAGCGGCTGAGCTGGTCCAGCGCCATGGCGTAGCGTTCCACCGGGTTGGCCTGTGTCGCGGTGCGGAAATGCTGGGTGTGGTAGCGCGCGGCCTGTATGTGTTCCTCACGCGCCAGGTCCCATTCCCCGATGGCGGTGCATTCCGTCTCGATCAGGCAGTGCAGGGCACGCGCGTTCAGGCAGGACGCGACAAAGTCCGCATGGGTAATGTCATTCCATTCCAGCTTCTGCCCCGCGCGCTGCATGGCGAAGCGGAAGCCACGGTGGCCGTCGATGCCATACACGATGGTGGTATTGCCCCGGCACAGCGGGTCGGTCCCGGTCACCATGATGTGACCGCTATCGGCGCGGTGCATGTAATGTTGCCATGTCATGACATCAAGCAGCGTGTCATCATCCACGAACCTGTCGGTATGGCGGCGCACATGCTGCATGAAGCTGGTGGCCTGCAGGCCGGTCACGGCATGGGGGGAAAAATCGACCTGCCACCAGACACAGGCCCGCATAAGGTGGAACGCAAGCGCATCGCGCAGTTCCGCCAGGGCGGCATGTTCGGTGGCCAGGCTGTCCACCTGCGCATCGCACAGGGCCTTGACGGTCCTGAAGCGGTTGGCAAGCATGTCCAGCTGTCGTGCCACCGGCTGCCAGGGGTCAAGGTAGCTGACCAGGCCTTCGGGGCGGGAATGCTGCAGATGCCAGGCAGCCGGGGCGGTACGTGGTTCACGCATCGGGCGGTCCTTGACGTATCTGGGTCTGGAAGGATCGGTGTCGGTTAACGGGTCGGCCATGCCGGGGTTGCCGGCACGTGGGGGATCCATGCGCCACGATGGGATGGGGGCGGGTCGCACGGGCTATGGCATCTGCCCGGTTATCGGGACAGGGTGTTATCGGGTGGTATTGTACATGCCATATTGATGCAGATTATAGGCATGTTATGTGATAATGCTAATTAATATCACATTAAATCCATGACAGGTTTCCCCATGCCGCCATGAATATGTTTCTTTCAGGTTTATTGCTAACGCGGCGTGCGCCGGGTTAGTTCACGCGCCATGCGCCCGATATCCACGCCTGCCCGCCTGATGACCGAACGGCTGGTATGCTTGGCGTCCACCAGCGTCACGGGACCGGCGGCGGACAGGGTATGCAGCCCGTCTGTCGCGGGCCGCCATGCGGCCGGTGCGCCAAGGGGGGGCAGCGGGTGCGCGGCAAAGTCGCGCGGGGTCAGGGTGGTGATGACCAGCGGGGTAATCGCGCCGCCATAGGTATGGGCACAGTCCTGCGTGGGCAGGATGATCGTGCCGTCATCCATCGCCACGGGCGTCCCGCCCGGGCGCGCGCTGTGGATGTCGCGCCGCACCGGGTTGCCGGGGTGCGGGTGCCATGGCCCGGCCAGGCTGTCGGCCCATGCAACGTGCAGGGTATCGACGCGCGGGCGTTCGCGTTCATGCCACGGGGTATAGAACAGCCACCACCTGCCGTCATGGAACAGGGGGGAGGCATCGATCATCGGGCCGGGAAAGGCGCAGCCTTCCACCGCCTGCCAGCGATAGGGGAAATCGGTCGCGCGGTACAGGCGCTGCATGCCGCTCCTGCCTGATTCCGGCATCATCAGGAAAGACCCGTCCCGATCGCGCAGGATGACGGGATAGGACAGGTGCCATGGTTCCACCAGCACCGGGGCGTGGGCTGTGACGTTCAAGGCGCGGTCAAGGATGAAGACATCGATGCGCCCGACCTTCACGCGGTAGTCGTAGGCTTCGGCAAACAGGTACAGCCTGTCCCCGTGCCAGATGCCAAAGGGGTCGGCAATGAAACGGAAGGGGCCGGGGTCGGGCAGCCACGTGACCGGCACATCCGCCAGCGTGCCCGCGCGCAGTATGGCGGGCATGGGCCGGTGGAGAAGTCCCGTCTGCCATATATCGGTCCGGCCCAGTCCCATTTACGCGGTTCCCGTTGCTGTCTGGCGGCTGATTTGCAAACACGGATATGCTGCAATATGCCTGATGTCACCGTAACAGATAGCCAGGTCAGGGGAATAGCAGGCATGGGCAATGGGGAACAGCCCCGGCGTCGGACCATTCGGGATGTGCGCAAGGGGGACGTGCCGGGGGTATGGCTTACGGCCTATACCGCGCCCATGGCCCGCAGGCTCGATCCGCATGTGGATGTGATGCTGGTGGGGGATTCGCTGGGCATGGTGGTTTATGGCATGCCGGATACCCTTGGTGTCAGCATGGACATGATGATCGCCCATGGCGCGGCCGTGGTCCGCGCGTCCCGGCAGGCGCTGGTGGTGGTGGACATGCCGTTCGGGTCGTACCAGCAGTCCCCCGCGCAGGCTTTCGGCAATGCCGCGCGCATCATGGTGGAAACCGGCTGTGGCGCGGTCAAGCTGGAGGGTGGGACGGAAATGGCCGATACCGTGCGCTTCCTGTCCCGGCGTGGCATTCCGGTATGCGGGCATGTGGGGCTGATGCCGCAGGCCGTCAACACGGCGGGCGGCTTCCGCACGCAGGGGCGTGATGCGCAGCAGGCGCGCAGGGTGCGCGAGGATGCCCGCGCCATCGCGGATGCCGGTGCGTTCGCCATCGTGCTGGAAGGCACGGTGGAACCCGTCGCGCGCCAGATCACGACGGATGTGCCTGTTCCCGTCATCGGTATCGGCGCATCGCCCGCCTGTGACGGGCAGGTGCTGGTGGTGGATGACATGCTGGGGGCATCCGGCGCATTCACGCCACGCTTTGTGCGCCGGTATGCCGATATGGGCGGCGTGATTGATGAGGCCGTCGCACGGTATGCGCACGATGTGCGCACGCGTGGTTTTCCGGGGCCGGAAGAATGCTTTGGCGTGCGCGGCACGAGCCTGCCGGGATGATGGCGGCCCGCCCGCCCGTGCCAGCCGCATCCCGTATCGGGCTGGCGGAGGTCGTGGCATTTGGCGCGGGCGACATGGGGTTCAACATCATCTGGGGGCTGATGCTCAGCTACCTTGCGTATTTCTATACCGAAATCTGCCTGCTGCCGGTGCAGATGGTGGGGTTCATGCTCATGGCCGCGCGGGCCGCCAGCCTTGTGACCGACCCGGCGGTGGGGATCTGGATTGACCGCAGGTCCGCGGGGCGGCAGGCCCTGCCGCTGCTGCGCGGCGGGATCGTGCCGTTCATGGTGCTGGTGGCGCTGGTCTTCATGCCCCTGCCGCACGGCTGGCCGGTGGTCGTGCGCGGCCTGTGCGCCACCATCGGGTACATGGCGCTGTGCGTGGCGTATGGCGTGGCCAATACCGCCTATGGCGCCATGACCAGCCTGATTTCGCCCGACCACAACATGCGCCTGCGCCTTGCCACCAGCCGCATGGTGGGGGCGACGCTGGGCAGCCTGCTGGTCAGCATCGCGACGCTGCCCATGGTGGACTGGCTGGGCCATGGTGACCGGCAGGCGGGGTTCGCCCTGTTCATGGTCGTGGTGGCGTGCGTGGTGGGCGGGTTGCTGTGGCTGCCCTCGCGCTTCTGCCATGAACGGGTCGCGACCGACAGCGGTGATGTGACGGTGCGCGCGCGCATTGCCGGGCTGCTGGCCAACCGGGGGTGGCGGCGGCTGACGGGGGCGATGCTGCTGACCATGCTGGGCAGCACCTTCCTGTTCGGCGCACTGGTCTATGACGTGCGCTACGTCCTGCATGACAGCGACCATGTGGCGGGCTGGCTGCTGGGGATCATAAGCCTGATGGTGCTGGCGGGCTGTGGCGTGTCGCTGCCGCTGGCGGCGCGGTGGGGCACGGCCCCGGTCATGCGCGCAGGCACGCTGGCGGCGGGGGGCGTGCTGCTGGTGGCGTACGCGCTGCCCGCGCGGGTGGAGGTGACTGGCGCGTCACTGGCGCTGTTCGGGCTGTGTGTCGGGATCTGCAACCCGGTCTGTTTTACCCTGCTGGCGCACTGTATGGACGGCGGCGACGGGTTTTCGGGCACGCATACGGTGGGACTGGCGTGGGCGCTGAACTCCACCGCATCGAAAATGGCGTTTGACGTGGGCGGCAGCCTGCTGGCGGGCGTGCTGGCGGTATCGGGTCTGGTCAGTGGCGCGGGCGCGCAGTCGCTACAGGCACAGGCTGGGATTCATGCCGGTTTCCTGCTGGTGCCGGCAATCCTGTACCTGCTGGCAGGTGGGGTCGTGCTGCGGCGTGTCGTCCGTCAGAACCCGGTGGCGGCGGTAAACAGCACCGCAAGCCCGCCACCGACATAATATTGCGGCCCGTCGGCTTTGGTCAGGGTCGGCGTCGCGACGCCGGACAGGTAATGCTGGTTGGTGATATTGTTGAAATTCATCCTGAATTCAGGATGGGACAGGAAGGCATGGTCGTCCATGCGGTACCCGATGGCCAGGTTGCCGGTGGTATGGTCGGGCATGCGTTCATCATTCATGAAGGTTGAGTACTGCCGTCCCGTATAATGGACGGAAGCCATGCCGAAGATGTGCCCGTCATCATAGCTCAGCCCGGCGGAGGCCTGCAGCGTCGGGCTTTCCACCGCCGTCTTGCCCCGCGTCGCCAGCATGCCGTTGCTGGATGGGATGTCACTGTCGATGGTGGCGTGCAGGTACTCCCCCGACAGGTAGGGCGCGAAATGGTGCCAGGGCTTCATGCCGATTTCCACATCCACCCCGCGTGAGGTCTGGCCACCACCATTGATGGTGGATTCCACCTGACCGATCTGGGTCTGGATTTCGCGGTTGGTGAAATCGTAGTTGAACAGCGTCAGGCTGCCGATGATCAGGTCGCCACTATAGCGGTAGCCCAGTTCCTCCGACACGGAATATTCGTTCTTCAGCTGTGTCGCGACGCCACTGGCGGTCACCCCGCCAAACAGCGCGGTTTCATCGGGCGTGCGGAAATTGGTCGTGGTGTTGAAAAAGACCATGTGCCGCGGGCTTATGCGGTAGCGGATCGCGATGCGCGGCAGCGGGGTGGCGGAATTGCTGCCCGCCGCCGTCTGCACGTTATCCGACGTGGTGGTGCCGTGGCGGTCCAGCATGACTTCCTTGAACCCCACATCCACCATCAGGAGGTGGTTCAGGAAATGCATCCGGTCACCGACATACAGCGCGTTGGTCTGGGAAATCATGTGGTAGCTGCCCGCATCCACCTGCTGGCCATCGGGCTGCAGCAGGGTGCGGCTTATGCGGTCCACCCATATGTCGGCGGCCGTGCCCTGCGCATTGACGGATGTGAAGGGCTGGTGTTCGCTGTCATCAGAATAGTCGTACCAGTACCCGAACACCAGGTCATGGTTGCCAAGCTGCCAGTCCAGTGTCGCGTTGAAGCCGGAACGGTAGCTGGCCTGGGTCCAGTTCGCGCGCACCACGGCGTTTTCGTCGCAGCTTCCCGTGCCGCTGCATAGGCCGCTATCCCCCATGGTCGTGCCGCTGGGATCGTTGCCATAGCTCCACTGCGCATAGGGCGTGACCTTCAGGTGCACGCTGTCCGCCAGCGTGAAGCGCGCCGGGGCCGCGAGATAGGCGATGCGCTCGGGCTGGCGGTAAAGCTGCCAGTAATCCGTGCCGCCCGCCGCATCATTGGGGTTGTAGGTGGCGGCCAGGTTGTTGGCCGCCCCGTGTGGCCCCTGCGCCTGCCAGTCCGCCTTGTCCACCGGCGGGTAGTAGCTGGCGACCATCGTGTTCCACGTCCCGATCAGCGAGACCCGGTTGCCCGCCCCCCATTCGCGCAGGAATTTGAAGTCGATGTGCTGGCGCTCATCATGCCCCGGCCCGCGCCAGTTATCGGTATAGCCGTGGGAATAGGACACGAAGCCGCGCAGGCCGGTCTGCCCGATCTGCCCGGTTTCCAGCCGCAGGAACTGCCGGTTGGTGTTGTATGACCCGTATGAGACATCCGCGTATCCGCCCGCCTTCATGGAGGGATCGCGGAAGGTCATCTCCATAAGCCCCCCGGCGGCATTCAGCACGGGGGAATCAAGGTCGGCCGATCCCTGCTGCAGCGAGACGCTCTGGTAATTTTCCGTATCCGCGAACTGCCCCGGATAGCCGTTGTAATAGGCGATGTCATTAAGCGGCATGCCCTCCAGGAGGTAACCCAGCGAATCCCCGCTCAGCCCGCGCACGGTTATGTTGTTCTGGGGTGAAAACCCCAATGCGTCGGATGAAGCGACATTGGCCCCGGGCAGCAGGCTGACCATGTCGAACGCCGTGGCGCTGGGCGCCTGCTTGCGCATGAAATCGGTGCCGATGGTGCTGACGGATTTCGGCGCGTCCTCCACCCGGATCAGGCCGCCGCCGGGCTGGGTGCCCACCACGTGCTGGCTGGTCACGGTCATGGTCTCCACCGGGGCGGCGGGCGCGCGCCCATGCGTGGCGGCCGGCGTGCCGGTGGCTGGCGTGCCGGGCGCTGTAGCGGGCGTACCGTCATTTCCCGCCGCCATGCCCGGCCCCATGCCCAGCATCGTGCCCAGCGCGATTGTCAGCATGCGCCGGTAGGAAACGGCGGCCGGATTGGATAGGATGGGCGGGCAGGGGACACGGGGCATGGGCGTTCCTGAAAGAAATCTTTTTATTTCATTATTTTGGGCCATCCCCATGGGGTATGACATCGTCTTGAACAAATCCGGGACGGATATATTATATCCGCGTGGCGTATCGTAAGCCCTGTTATCGGGCATATCCCGTATAATTGTGCGGGCAGGCAGGAAGGTTCTCACGGGTGGGACAGGAATCGGCGCATATCGTCAGCAGTTACGAGCAGGAACTGGAACAGTTGCGTTCCATGATGGCGCGCATGGGCGGACTGGTTGAACAGCAGACATCGCAGGCTGTCGCCGCCATCGCCGACCGTGATGAAAACGCCGCCGGGATCGCAGCCGACCTCGACCCGCAGGTTGACAAGCTGGAACGCGATGTGGAGGCGATGGTCATCCGCATCCTCGCCCTGCGTTCCCCCGTGGCGGGGGACCTGCGTGAAGTGGTCTCGGCACTCAAGATCACAGGTGACATGGAACGCATCGGCGACTGCGCGGCATCCATCGCGCGGCGGTCGCTGCGCACCGAACTGGTGACGTCGCGTATATCGCTCAGCGGCCTGCGGGGCATGGGGCGGCTGGTGCAGGACAACCTGCGCCGCGCGATCGACGCCATGAGCCAGCGCAACGCCGACCTTGCCCGTGAAGTCTGGCAGTCCGACACGGCGGTGGATGAACTGTACAACGCCATGTTCCGCGAACTGGTCACCTACATGATGGAAGACCCGCGCAATATCGGACCCTGCACGCACCTGCTGTTCATCGCCAAGAACCTTGAACGGATCGGCGACCACGCCACCAATATCGCCGAACGCGTCTATTACACCGCAACCGGCGAAATACTGCCCGTTGTCCGCCCCCGTGGCGGGTTTTCAGGACAGGGGGGCTAGCGTCCTTGCTCGAAGATCGCCCGCTGCGCATCCTTGTCGCGGAAGATGACGCGGCGCTCTCCGTCATGCTGTCCTACAACCTTGAAGCGGCAGGCCATCTTGTCATGCCGGTGGATAATGGTCTGGACGCCCTGCGCGAGGTGAGCGAATGGAAGCCCGACCTTGTCCTGCTGGACTGGATGATGCCGGGCCTGTCCGGGGTTGACCTGTGCCGCAGGCTGCGCATGGCGACAGCCACGCGCTACCTGCCGATCATCATGCTGACCGCGCGTGGCGAGGAACAGGATTCCGTCCATGCGCTGGATACCGGGGCGGATGATTACCTGGTCAAGCCATGCGGGATGGACGTGCTGCACGCGCGCGTGCGCGCCGTCATGCGGCGCAGCGCGGGGCGGGCGGCCAGCCCCGCCGCGACGCCGGCCGGGGACGTGCTGACCTTTGCCGACATAACGCTGGACCATGCCGGGCGCAGGGTCAGCCGCGCGGGGACGCCGCTTGCCCTTGGGCCTACGGAATACCGTATCCTGCTGCACCTGCTGCGCAATCCGCGCCGGGTGTTTTCGCGCACCGAAATACTGGCCGCCGCGTGGGATGACCGTATCCACGTGGAAGAGCGTACGGTGGATGTCCATATCCGCAGGCTGCGCCTTGCGCTGAATGCCACGGGCGGGGCGGACCTGATCCGCACCGTGCGGTCCAGTGGCTACATGCTGGATGATGGCAGGGTGGCCTGACCGGCTATCCAGCACATTTATGATAAAATAATAAAAGTTTTTGGGTGCCGCCTTTTTTCAAAAAGGCGGCGTTCCTTGAAGCTTTTTGAAAAAAGCTTCACCAAAAACTTTCTTCTTTTATAGGCCGCCGCGTTCCAGCCTGGCATAACGCTTCAGCGCCCGATCGCGCCGCAGGCGTGACAGGCGTTTCAGCCAGAATTGGCCGTTGATCTGGTCGATTTCATGCTGCAGGCAGGTGGCCAGCAGGCCATCGGCGTCCTCTTCCACAACCATGCCGTCGGGGCGGGTATGGCGCACCCTTACCCGCGCGGGACGGGTGACGGGCGCATGGATGCCGGGCATGGACACGCTGCCTTCTTCGTGTGTGGAGGTTTCCGCCGACTGCCAGATGATTTCGGGATTGGCATAGACATGCGGGCCATCCCCATCTGGCAGGTCGATGACCACCAGCCGTTGCGCAATGCCCACATGGCATGCGGTGATCCCGATTCCCGGGGCGGCATGCATGGTCTCCAGCAGGTCGCGCGCCAGTTGCGCGCTTGCGGGTGCTGTCGCATCAACGGCATCCGCCCCCTGTTCCAGGCAGGGGTGGGGAAAGCGGACAATCGGCAGGATGGCCATGCAGGCTGGGTTCCGGTTCGCGGTCAGTACAGGAAGGGGCCGTTATCGTCCGCGTTCAGGTTGGTGTAATATGGAATGTAGAAGTTCATGCCGAACGGGCTGTAGGTATGGTCCACGCCGGATACGGGACGCAGCGGCTTGACGTCATGTTCCGCCAGGCAGTCATACAGGGTCTCGCGCAGGTGTTCGGTGTCCTTGTCCGACTTCTGCGCACCGTAGAACAGGTCATGCGCGTAGGGTTTGCAGGCCTGCGGCGTGTGTTCGTAATATTCGGCGTACCGGTTCTGCCTGTTTTTCTCTATGTCCGCATCCGATATCCACTGGTGGCTGGCGGCACTGGTGCCCCAGATTTCCTTCCATCCCGTGCGCATGTGTGGCAGGCGGGCCACGGCGATGCCGTCCTGCCGCGTGCCGTCCCTGCGCACCAGGCTGCCGTGGCAGGCCATGACCTGTACATGGTCGTTATAGATGGCGCTCTTGATCGTCCCGCCTTCGAAACCGACAGCCGGGGATGCATTGGGCGCACCCTGGTTGGCAATGGCCACCACCGCGGATTCAACAGCGGGCTGCTGGCAGTAGTTTACCATGGGGCGGGGGGCGTGCTGCGCGCAGGCGGCCATACCAAGCGGAAGACATAAAGCAACAAGACGGCGCAACGGTTTTTTCCTTTTGCAATGCGGCACGGGACCCAGCCATGTGCCTGTGGAGTCAGGCGTATAGAAGCGACCTGTCCCTCACAATAATGTAAATTTTCAATTCCGCCCTGTGCTTTTTTCTCCTCTTGCCCATCCGGTAGCGGGGATGCGCGGATTACGGGCCGCGAATGCGCATGGCGACGGTAGCATAACCGGCCGGGCGGGCGTGGGACCGGGTCCGGGCCATGGGGTGTCCGCGCGGGCCGGGACAGGCATGTCCGTTAGAACGTAATACTGCCATGCAGGCCGAAGATCGCCTCATCACCCGTGCGGCGATGGGGAAAAGACGGGTCGGCGCCGCCGCCTGCGGGATGCCAGACGTACTGGAAGTCGGGCTGCATGACCAGCCATGGCGTAACCTGCGCCTGATAGGTCAGTTCAAGGTGGTTTTCGTTGCCCGGCACCAGTGCCCCCCTGGTACGGTCATATGCGCGCAGGCCGGAACTGGCGCGGCCGATGCCCCAGCCCAGCCCGATCGTGTCGTTGCCACGCCCCCGGAACGGGGCCTTCAGGTTCAGGCCCGCGTCGATGGCGAAGCTGATCATGTTGCGGTCGCCCCCATTGCCCGTGGCGCGCACGAACACACCCAGCGAGCGGGATGATGTCGGCGATGGCCGCCAGACCATCTGGTCGATGATGCCATAAACCAGCCAGTTCCCCCGGTCCCATCGCGGGACGCCACCTGCGCCGCCCAGTGACCGGCCCTGCGTATTATAGCGGTAATCGGGGAACCGGGCCGTATCGTAATAACCGCCCAGCTTGTACACGCCCGGCAGGCCGGGGTCCTTGGTCGTGCTGGACATGTCGGCCGGCTGCGGGTTGAGTGCGTATTGCAGTTCGGTTATCAGCAGCGCGCCGGTGCCCATGTTGAAGTGTGTGCCGCTGGCGTCATTGGTGGTCTGGTTTGTTGGATCGGCCGTGTTGCCGCCGCCCTGTATGTCAAAGGCGTTGGAGCGGTTGCCGGGTGGGTTGTCGTCGGCTGCGGCGAACATGAAGGTGAATTTCTGGCCGGGGCGGTAGCGGATGCGGATGGCGGGGGATGATAGCGGCCATGACGGTCCCCCGCTGTACAGATTGAGCGACGGTCCCATGGGCCAGCCGAAATTGGCGTTGAGGTAAAGCGAGGCGTAATCGCTGACCAGGAATTCGGTATCAAGGTCCTGCTGGCCGATCTTCACGTCCAGTTTTCCCTTGAGGAAGGACTGCTGGTACCACAGTTCGAACAGGCGGGTGGAGCGGTCGGCCTCGAACCCGCTGATGGGGTTGAAGTTGTTCAGGTGGTCCTGCGAGATCGAGCGCCCGCGCGTCTGCAGCGCGCTGACGTTGAACAGGCCCCCCTCCAGCCCGAACAGCTTTTCGGTATCAATGGTCAGCGTGGGCATGGTGACGCCGTCATAGGCGGGGCCGGTGCCAGAACCCTGGCCGTCGCCATTGGTGCTGGGCGTGCCGCCGGTGCCGTTGCCCCACACCTCGTCGACTTCCTGGATGTCGAAGATGACGCCATGTCTGTACAGCCACGACCGCGCGCCCCACATGTTGCCCAGCAGGTTGCCGCTGGTATCCAGCCTGTCATCGCCGCCCGTGGCAGAGGCGGCCTTTTCTTCCGCATTGGCCTGCGCGCGTTCCGAATCGCGCACCGTGGCCGGGTCAATCTGCTGGATCAGCGGGGTGGAATTGCCAAGGCGGGCGCGGTCCTGCGCGATCTGTGTCTGGACCTGCGCATGGGCGTTGGTTCCCGTGATGCCGATCAGGCCGCAGGCGAGGAGAAGGATAGGCGTGCAGCCATGCCGTGCCGCGCGGGGGAAAAGGGATTCCATGGAACATCCCGTCAGGATGGGTCCGGCCATGCGGGGCCGGCAAAAGCGACCCATTGTAACGGGCCGCCGCTGGTGCGGGGGACGGGATACCAGCTTGTCGTGTTCATGTCTCGTGCCCATCCCCGGTCAGCCCGTCCGGCGATATTATCAGGGACAGCGGCGGGTCTCCTGGCTTACGGGTCACGGTGTTCCGTCTCCCATCTTGACCGGCGCCAGATGAAATATTCTCCGTTGACAGTTGCGGGTAAGGCTGCCGACTCTCCCCGGACATGCTCTCTCGCAGGGGTTTACGGCATTCCCTTTTCCACCCGTTTGCACGGGATCGCGGCCTTGCGGTCCGGACTATAGCGTTTACAGTCCATTAGGCAAGGTCAGCCGGGGGGCGATCCAGCAGGGCTGCGACTTCCGCCATGTCTGGCGCGGCCTGTGCGGCGCCGGGGCGGGTGGTGGCCAGCGCGCCGCAGGCGGCGGCGAAGCGCACGGCTTCCCCGATCGCCGTCCCGCGCGCCAGTGCGCAGGCCAGCCCTGCATTGAAACAGTCCCCCGCCGCCACCGTATCAACCGTCCGGACATGGAAAGGCGGGATGAACCCCTGCCCGTCCGGTGCGGAATACGCCACCCCGCGATGCCCCAGCTTGATGATGGCCGTACGTGTGCCGCGCGCGTGCAGGATGCGTGCCGCCTGCAGGGCGGTTGCTTCATCGGCTGGTTCGATACCCGTCAGGTCACGGGTCTCGCGTTCGTTGGGGGTCAGGATATCCGTCAGGGCGTACAGGTCTTCTGGCAGGCCATCCATGGGGACGGGCGCGGGGTCCAGCATGACGGGAATGGATCGTGCGCGGGCCTGCCGGGCCAGTGCCAGCACCAGTGCGGGGGGCATTTCCATCTGCATCATCACCAGCGTGGCGTGATCCAGAACCGGGCAGAGCAGGGGACACGCCTGCGCCCCATGCGTCATGTTCGCCCCGCCATCGACAAGGATCTGGTTTTCGCCCGTGTGGTCGATGGTGATGAAGGCCCGGCCGGTGCCGGCGACCGGGTCTTTCATGAGCCAGCGTATGTCGACCCTGCCCTGTTCCAGCGTGGCGCGCGCCATGTCCCCCAGCATGTCCGCGCCCGTCCAGCCCGCCAGCGCCACGGCCTGCCCCAGCCTGGCCACCGCGATTGCCTGGTTGGCGCCCTTGCCCCCCAGCCCGGTGGTGGAGGAATGGACATGCAGCGTCTCCCCCGGTCGCGCGAAACGCGCGACATGCACGACAAAATCGATATTGGTGCTGCCAATGACGGCAATATGAGATGGAGGCATGGCGGGAACCCGGACAGTGGCATGAAGGCGCAGGGATCGTTTTACGACTTCGCCCCGCAATCATACAGGCACCTGGTCCTGCAAGGTGGTGGCCCGTCATAAAGAAGTTTTTGGTGAAGCTTTTTTCAAAAAGCTTCAAGGAACGCCGCCTTTTGAAAAAAAAGCGGCACCCAAAAATTTTTGTTATTTTATCAACGAGTTATTCAGGGACGATCCATTCCACACCTGCCTGTGTTTCACCATCACCCAGATGCTGGCACAGCGTGGCCAGGATGGCGCGTGCGGTCTGTTCGAACCGGAATGGCGGGTTGGCGATCAGCAGGCCGCTGCCATTCAGCCGTGTCGGGTCAAGCGGTGGCCGCAGGGTCAGTTCAAGCGCCAGCAGGTTGCGCTGTCCCGCATCCTTCAGCGCATTGTGGAAGGCGTGCGTGGGCGCGCGGTGCTTGATGGGATACCACGCGGCGATGATGCCCGTGGCAAAACGCTGGCGGGCGGTGATGATGGCGTTCGCAAGGGCGTGGAATTCATCCTTCTGTTCAAAAGGCGGGTCCATGAGCACCAGCCCGCGCTTCGCCTGTTTTGGCGGCAGCAGGCCGGTGATGGCTTCATAGCCGTTACGGCCATGCACGCAGACGGCGGGATCATGCCGGAACAGGCGGCGCAGGCTGTGCTGGTCCTCGGGGTGGAGTTCGCAGCAGGCCAGCGTATCGCCCGGCCGCAGCAGACCTGCGACAATGGCGGGGGAGCCGGGATAGAACAGCCGCCCTTCATGCGCCGCGATCGTGGCGCGCACGATCTCCAGCCATTCCTCGATACAGGTTGGTGCGGCAGGATCGGGTGGTGCGTCCAGCAGGCGGCCGATGCCCCCATGCCATTCCCCCGTTGACTGGGCTTCGCGGCCCGACAGGTCATACAGGCCAATCCCGGCATGGGTATCAAGGACGGAAAAGGGGGCGGGCTTGCGGCGCAGCGCATCGATCAGCGCCACCAGCACGACATGTTTCATGACATCGGCGAAATTGCCGGCGTGATAGCTGTGTCTGTAATTCAAGGTCTGGCCGCCCCACGGATTGCATGCCCCCATATGGAGGCTCCGCAGGACTGTTAATGGATCATGCCGGCTTTTTCCATGCCGGTGCGTTGTTGTCATCCATTGTGCGCGGCGGTGTGGCGCCGGGGCCGGTTCCGGGCGGCAATCCTGCCTGCCGGGCCGCGTCACCCACAGGGCCACGCGGTGTCAGGCAGCCGGGACGGGTTCGGCCCTGCGTTCCCTGATCCATGCATCAAGGGAGGCGGTATTCATGGGACGGCCAAAGTAGTAACCTTGGATGACATCACAATCGATAGCGCGCAACTGGGCGCATTGCGCGGCTTCTTCCACGCCTTCGGCAATGACGGTCATGCCCAGCGTGTGTCCGATGCGGATGATGGCGGTCACCACCTGGCGCACATTGCCGGTGCTGCCAAAGCCGTTCATGAAGCTGCGGTCGATCTTGACTTCGCTTATGGGCAGGCTGGCCAGGTTGGACAGGCTGGAATACCCGGTGCCGAAATCATCCATCGACAGCCCGATGCCAAGGTTGCGGATGGCGGTCGCGGTGGTCACCGTCTGGTCGAAATTCTCGATCATGGCCGTTTCGGTCAGTTCAACGATCAGCCGCTCCGGTGGCACGCCGGTCTGGTGCAGGATGGTCGCCAGTTGCGACACCAGATCGGGGTCCTGGAACTGGATGGCGGACAGGTTGACCGATACGGTCGGCACAGGGATATCGTTGGCGATCCATCTGGCCATCTGTTCGCACGCGACCCGCAGCGACCATACGCCAAGGGCGCGGATCTGCCCGGTTTCCTCGGCTACGGGAATGAACCGCCCCGGTGACACCATGCCCAGATCCGGGTCATCCCAGCGCGACAGGGCTTCCACGCCATGCAGTTCGCCCGTGCGCAGGTTGACCTGTGGCTGGTACACCAGTGTCAGGCGGTTGTCGGCTATGGCTTCGCGCAGGGCGGAGGCCAGGATGACATGGTCATCCGCCTGCCGGTTCATGGAGGGGTGGAAGAAACGGTAGCAGCACCGCCCCGCCTTCTTGGCCTGCGCCAGCGCGGTGTACGCCTGGCGCAGGGATTCTTCCACATCGTGGCCTTCACCATGGCTGGTGCTTATGCCAATGCTGCCGGAAATGCTGACGGGAATGCCGTCAACGGTAAACGGTTCCTCAAGGTTATGGATGATCCGTTCGGCCAGAAGGGTGACATCGGGCGCGTTTTCTTCCGTCAGGACAACGAATTCATCGCCTTCGGTGCGTACCAGCACGTCACGTCCCACCATGCCGTGGCGCAGGCGGGTGGCCAGTTCCAGCAGGAGCTGGTCGGCACGGCCCTGTCCCAGCGCCTGCACGATCTTGCGGAAACGGTCGAGGTCGATGACCATGATGCTGAGTGGCGCCGCCGGTGGCCGGGTGGCCAGTTCCTGCATGCGGCGGTTGAGCCACATGCGGTTGGGCAGGCTGGTCAGGCGGTCGGTATAGGACAGCCGGATGATCGAATCCCGGCTGCGCTGCTGTTCAATCGCCAGCATGGCCAGATGCACGCAGGCCCCGACAATGCGCCGGTGCCATGCCCCCGGTTGCCCGGGCATGCGGAAATACAGCGAAAAACTGCCCGCCACATCCCCGTTGCGCAAAATGATCGGCACGGCCCATTCCGCCGCGATCCCGTGCTGGCTGGCGACGTTACGCAGGGCGGGCCAGCGGGTCTCGGTCGTGAAGTCGGGCACGATCACGTCCTGTGCCGTGGCGATGGCTGTCCCGCAGGCTCCGCCAGCCGTGCTGGCTTCCAGCCCGCCGAAAGCCTGCAATACGGGCATGGGCAGCGCGCCGTGCCCGCCCATGCGCAGGACGCCGCCCGTGCCCAGCATGACCACCGCCATGCAGTCCGGCGCGATCAGTTCGATACGGCGGCACATGAAATCCAGCATTTCGCGCAACGAAAGCTGGTCGGTCAGCGCCTCCACCACGTCGCGCTGCAGTTCGCGCAATTGCCGGTCATGGGTGATGTCGTGCAGGATGACGATGATATCGGCAAGCTGCCCATCGGCGCTGTAATGCGGGGTCACTGCGCAGCGCAGCCACAGGTCCTTGCCCTGTCTGCCACGGGTATGGATATCCTGCTCGAATCCCGTGCGGCGTGCCAGGTTCCGCCGGAACTGCCGCAGGGTCGCGATATCGCTTTCCCCGCCCGAAAGCAGCGTGCCGAACGGGGCGTCATGCAGGGCGGCGGCTTCCACCCCCAGCAGGTCGGTCATGGCGCGGTTGGCGTGGGTGATGCGGTGCTGCGGATCCAGCACCAGAATGCCCCGGTCCGTCGCCTGCACGATCAGGGCGCTGATTTCGGTGTCCTCGCGCGCCTGTTCTTCTTCCGTGCGGTCAAGGAGTGCGACCAGTTCATACAGGCCGTCGTCCCAGCTTATGCTTTCCCGGTACAGGCGTACGGGCATGCCCAGCCCGTCCCTGCGGCGCAGGGTGGCGCACCCGTCCTGTGTTGCGGTCCGGTCCGGTGTCGCGGGCGTATCCAGCATGGTCGTGACATCGACCACCCTGTCGGGAAAGAGGCGACCCAGGCGTGTCCGTGCCAGATCGGCGGCCGTGTAGCCGGTCATGGCGCAGGCGCGCGGGTTCCCGTACACGATGCGGCCCGATACATCCGCCATCATCACGGCCATGGGCAGCTTTTCCAGCAGGGGGGAGGAAATCCGTGTGATGTCCGTCATGATGGCGTCTTTCACAATATAAAGGGCAATCATGTCCCGGACAGGAAAGGGCTATCGGGGGCATGCGGTACCGTTAGGCAGGAAAAAGAAAGCGTTGTTTTATTATTGATTATATTGCGGCGGTTTTATGGTCTGTGGCCTGAGTCATCATTACATGGAAACGTGGCATATTGACTGTCGTGGTTGGCCCTGCGGGGCGGCGTGGTTGCAACAGGACTGTCAGTATTCCGGTTTTTCGCCCTTGGCCGGGATGGAGGGCTGCATCCCCGGTGTCAGGGCATAGGTCAGCAGCACGACGGTCTGTGTATCGCCGCTTTCCCCGCGATGGGTGTCGTTCACGGATTCAGCGAACGCTTCGCCCTGATGGAAAGTTTCCGTCTTTCCGCTCTCGCGGTCATGGATCGTCAGTTGCCCCTGCAGCACGTAACCGGCATTGGGCACGGGATGGGTATGCCACGGCAGGGCGGTATGGGCGGGAATGGTCAGCCGGATCATCATCAGTTCCGGCTGGGTGGCGGGGTATTTTTCGTACGCCACGCCGTTCCATGACTGCGTGGCCTGCAGCAGGATGTCGCGGTGCCCGGAGGCGACCGTCTGCGCGTGGGCGGACGGGATGACGATGGGTGCAAGCATAAGGCAGGCGGCCAGCGCAGGTATTGATCCGTGCATCTTTCCTCTTTCCGGTCTGTCATCGTTATTACAGGACATAGCGCCTGATGGCCGGAGACGGTTCCATGACAGTCGGTTCTCACAGGATATTGAGGGGGACAGTATGACAAGGCATGGGGCGGAATGGTGCACCGTCATGCTGCGATTTCCCCGCATGGCATATTTTATGGGGAATGGCGTGAAGTGACACATCTTTGGCGTGAACTGTCGTTTCGATCAGTGAACGGCACACCCTAAGATAAGACTCGTAATGACAGCGTGGCGTGAATGGGAGACGCATGCGACAGAACTGAAGGATGTCCACTTCATGACAACCGGACAGGGGAAAAAGCGGCGGTTCATGTAACGGCCGTGTCTGTATTGTTGCTGAATTGCAATGATATGGCGCCGAGCCTTTCGATAAGGGCGTGCATGACGGAGTGCTGTTTCCCCGATACAGGCAGGAGCGAAAAACATGAACAAGACAGGTTTTTTCTCAGACGAAGCATGTTTCTGGCACATATCGCTGCCCCATGTGGGGATACTGCCTGTAGGTGGGTGGGTGCAGCCTTCGGCAAGTTCCAGCCTGCCCGAATCTCCGGACAGCAAGAGACGGCTGAAAAGCCTTCTGGACATGTCGGGCCTGTTGGAAAAACTGACCAGCCTGAGCGCGCCTGCTGCCGGGGAAGAGGCCCTCCTGCGCATTCACGACAGCGCCTATCTGGAAAAATTCCGTCGCGTAAACGAAGCGGGCGGCGGTATCATGGGGCCGGAGGCCAGTTGCGGAAAAGGAAGCTACGATTACGCCCGCAAATCAACCGGACTGGTCATGCGCGCGGTTGACATGGTGCTTTCGGGGGAACTGGACAATGCTTACGCGCTCAGCCGTCCACCGGGGCATCACTGCCTGCCCGACAAAGGCATGGGCTTCTGCTTCCTGGCCAATATTCCCGTCGCGATAGAAGAAGCCAAGCGCGTCCATGGGCTTTCGCGTGTCGCTGTCGTGGATTGGGACGTGCATCATGGCAACGGCACCGAAGCGATTTTCTATGACCGTTCGGACGTGCTGACAATTTCCATTCATCAGGAAAACTGCTACCCGACCGGGTCCGGCCATCCGGACCGCCGCGGAGTGGGCGCGGGTGAAGGATATAACATCAATATTCCGCTGCTGCCGGGGGGTGGACATGACGCCTATACCGGCGCCATGGAAAAGATTGTCGTTCCCGCGCTGAAGGCTTACCGGCCCGAACTGATTATTGTCGCCTGCGGCTATGACGCCAATGCCTTTGACCCGCTTGCGCGCATGATGCTGTCCTCCCGGACATACCGCTATCTGATATCGTGCGTGATGGACGTGGCGGGCGATGTCTGTGGCGGCCGGGTCGTGGCCGCGCATGAAGGTGGGTATTCCGAAGCGTACGTTCCCTTCTGCGGGCATGCCCTGATCGAGACCCTTGCCGGGTGCACGACGGCGGTTAGGGATGAAATCGAACCCTATATTCTGGCGCAGCAACCGGGCCCGCGATTTGTCGCGTTCCAGAATGAACTGCTTGATGAACTTGCAGGCATGTTCGGATTTTCCGGTTGATGCGGGGGCTTTCGATGATGTCGGCCTGCCGCATGGGCGCGTCGATGCCATGAGGGGTGCATCATCCAGACCCGGTCGTTACTGGTTGCAGCTTGCGGCGCTTGTCATTTTCTCGGCCGTTTCCTCCATCATGTCGCTTGGTGCGCCGGCGCTTGCCGGTGTGCTGACGCGTGGTTTCCATCTGACATCCGCACAAGTGGGGTTCTATTTTCTGGTCGAACTCGGCTCTGTCAGCCTGGTCAGCCTTCCTGCCATCTGGCTGGTGCCCCGGATACGCCTGCGCCGCGCCATGGCAGGGGGAGTGGCGATATTCATCATCTTCAACCTGCTTTCATGGTACGCGCCAGACTATACAATATTGCTGTTTACCCGCGCGGGGGCCGCGGCGGGGGAAGGTTTCGTGATGATCCTGACCATGACCGGGATCTCGCTTCTGCCCCGTCAGGAAATGAGTTTCGGATTCTGGGTTGCGGGACAATTGATTCTCAGCGCCCTGGCCATCGTCGCTTTTCCCGTTATCGCGGACCATTCCGGTGCGTGCGGTGTGTATGCATTTGTCGGGTTGTTGATGGTGCTGGCGATACCCTGCGTATTCTGGTTGCCAGACAGGACGCCGGCCGCCCTGCATACAGGACAGCATACGGGTTTCAGCCTGTCCTCGGGATTGCGGGTGGCTGGCGTCCTGTGTTTTTATCTGGGGCTGAGTGGCGTGTGGACCTTTCTGGAAAAAATCGGAATGGATTCCGGTCTATCACGCGGCACCACCGATCAGTTCATGGCGACAGCGGCGCTGTTTGGTATCGCGGGCGGTCTGTGTGCTTCCGCCGTGGGGCATTACCTGTCGCGACGCGCCACCCGTAATGCGTATCTGGCGCTGCTGGGCGGATACGCCATGATTATTGTTGCTGTCGTGGCGCTGCTGGGTCATGTCGGTGGGGGACGTTTCTTTACGGCATCGTGCCTGTTCAAATTTGGCTGGACCTTTGTCGTGCCGTTTGTGCTGGCCCGTATCGCGCAGCACGCCGCGGCGATTGAAACCATGGCCATCGTCAACCTTACGATCGGCGCCGGTTTTGCATTCGGGCCGGCAATCAGCGGGTATCTTTTGCAGGCCACGGGTCATGATGACGCGCTGATTATGGCGGGGGCATGCCTGATGCTGCTTTCCGCCTGCCTGGTCATGCATCGCGGTCCGGAACAGGGCGCGGCCCCCGTCGGGATGGGGGGATGATGCGACTGTCCGTGATTATTTCAATAACATTCAGGAAGGAAAGGGCCTGACATGGCATGCCTGTCGCGCAAGCCTGTCCCTTTGAGGCAGGGTCGATCGTGTCATATTCACTGCACCAGGGGTGTTCCGGGGTAGGGATCGCCCTGCTTTTCCCTGTGGGCCACGGACAATGGATGAATCCTGAATTGATTGTCCGGGCCGTGCAGTATTTTTGGGAATCCGTTTGAGTGCCATGATCTGGAACGGATATTATTATTGCGGGCACATTGTATATTCTGTCATCTGGCAGAAATTCAGTGCGTGTCCGCATATGTTATTTTTATAATTTCATGAAAGACAAACAAGTTGCTTTTAAGTAACATTTTTGAGAATGGCGACTGAATATGAATCTGCATTTTCCTAAAAGTCATGTGCGCTGCTAAAAAAATACATTTATATTCAAATAGTTAATTTTTAAATGGTCCTGTCGCCTTCGTCTTATCAGTACAGTTTCCGCGCTGTGCTGCCCTTTGTACATATGATGTGCGGTTGAAATGCGATATGGTTACTTCACCGGATTGGTTTTGACGCAAGCTGGTTATGAGTACAGATCTCACCATGCCGCAAGATCCGATGAATCTGAAATTGTCAGATGGTTGGTAATTCCGGTTTGGTATTTTGTATTTTTTTTCTGATTGGCTGGATGAATTCTTGTCCCCATGCAGGGAAATAAATGAAAAGGTGTGTGGAATGCTGATAAAAAGAAAAAGGAAAGTTTTCCTTCTCGTTTCTGTATCATGCGTTTGCATGACCGCTGACAGGCTTTACGCTGCACCCGTCGCCAGAAGTTCAAAAAGTGATACAGGCAGTGTGGCGCAGACGCGGGCAGCCCACGCCACGGCCCGGCCTCGATCCCGTGGCAACGCCCAACGCATGATGGGGGGAAATGAAAGTATTACCGTGCATGCGGGCACGCGCACGGCTAACGGTGTCACCAATACAACGCCCGGCGGGGGATTGATGATGGCCCAGACCGCGCCGCAGACACGTGTTGGCGTAACCCGGGATTTTATTGCCAAGCAGAATACCAATGCCAGCGCGCCCGGCCTGCTGGCCCTGATGCCCGGCTTTGTTTATGCCCGCACGGATCCGTACAGTCTGACATCGGGCCATTACATGGTACGCGGCCTGAATGAATCCGAAGTCGGTTACCTGGTAGATGGCCAGAACCTGATGGACGGGATCTATTACCAGGTTGATCCCATGGCGGCCACGCCGGATTCCGAAAACCTGCAGTCGGTTTCGATCCGCGAAGGGTCATCGGACATCACCAGCCCCGCCTATAATGCCGCCGGCGCCCAGATTGAAATGACAACACGTGACCCGTCGCACAAGATGGGGGGCATGCTGGAAAGCAGCTATGGCAGTTGGAACATGAAAAAGGAGTTCGCCCGGTTTGAAACGGGCGATATCGGGCATACGGGCATCAGGGGCTATGTTTCGTATTCCTATAACTATTCACAGATGTGGGATACGCCGGGTTCATTCAACCGCCATCATATGGATGCAAAATTCGTCAAATCGTGGGGTGATGGCAATTCCGCGGCGCTGAATATCGGGTACGGCGAATATACCGCCATTGGCATTACCGGCAACGGGGCGGAAACACCGACGAAATCAGAATTCGAACAACTGGGCACGTCTTCCCTGTATTACAGCCCGACCTATACACAGCAGGATTTCAAGAACGGCAGTTCCGATTATTATAAGCTTGATGATCTGAAGAGTACCAACCTGATGATCTATGCGCCTGTAAAACTCAAGCTGAACAAGGAACTGACGCTGCACATTACCCCGACCTACCGTGACTGGAGTTTCTGGGACACGTACGGTGAATCCGTCAACAGCACCAACAGCTATTATGGTACCCAGCCAGCGGGCAAGCTGCAGACATTCTATCCCTATGGGAATAACCAGACCGTCCCGGCCGAGGTTGTCGATCCGCAGCACCAGCATACGTTGCAGTTGATGGCGAACATAGACTGGAAACGTGGACACAATATTCTGCGCTTTGGCGGGATGTATACTTATCTCGACATGCATGAGGACGCCAATTACACGGAAGTCGGACCCGATGGCCTGCCCGCTAATGGCTGGGGGCGCTATGGCCTGAAGGATGCGAACGGCGATACGCTCAGCCCTTGGAAGATCGGTTATCGCCAGCAGGTTGAAACCGTCTATCTGGACGATACCTACAGCTTTCTCCATGATCGCCTGAAAGTCACGGCCGGGTTCAAGGAAGTCATGATAAACCGTCATGTAACCAATGACCTGCCGGGTATTTCGGACAGCCTGGTCGGGGCGAATTACGCCGAACCCCTGCCGCAGGTCGCGATTTCCTATAACATAACGCCGCATGACCAGATCTATGTAAATGGCACAACCAGTTTTAAGGCGCCTGACCGCAGTGAAGCCTATCTGGACATGTGGGATGCCAACCTCAACACCCCGGCGGTGCAGCATACCGCCCATATGAAGCCGGAATATGCGATTGGCGAGGAAATCGGCTATCGCCATAACGGGCTGGTGCATATCGCCGCATCGTTGTTCAATTACAACATCACTAATCACGATGTCCTGTCCCAGGGATATGTGAAGGGTTCGCTGGTCAATGTGCCACTGGAAGTCGGGGGTGAGACAATCCGTGGCGCCCAGCTGGAACTTGCCCTGCGGCCGTGGCACCATTTCAGCCCCTATCTGTCCGGCGCGTTCGTGCATTCGCGCATGGACAGCAATATTGCGGTGGGTGATACTTATGCGCCGACCAAGGGAAAAGATTCGGTCAATACGCCCACATTTACCGGCGCGGTCGGGCTTTCCTATGACAATGGCAGCTTCTTTGCCAATTTCTCGCTGAATTACGTCGGTCGGCGGTACACGACCTTCATGAATGATGAATCCATTCCGGGTTACCTAATGGCGGATATGGGGCTTGGCTACCGCATGAAAACGGTTCGGGTAAGCAAGAAATTTTCACTTGTGCGCCCGCAATTCCAGCTTAACTTCATGAATGTTGGCAACAACGTCTATTATGCCGAAGCGTCGGGGCTGGCTGTCAACGCGCATGCAATCCGCGGGACGAACGGATCAACAATTCAGGGGGCATCGCCGCGGTACAATATTGGTGGTGGCTTCGCCATGTCAGGAAGCATTACGGTGGGTTTCTGATTAACAGTCTGCCACGGCAGGGCCAACAAGCCTGTCGTGGCCCGTGATACATTGCAAAGGGATGATTTTGGGAATGGCTGAACTATGTGAACTCTCCGCAACTGACATGCTGGCCGGCTATCGCGCGGGAAGGCTCTGTCCCGTTGAGGTGATGCAGGCCGTACTGGATCGAAGCCGGAGCGTGGAACCAGTTCTTAACCCTTTCTGTTGCATTGATGCCGAAAATGCCTTGGCATCCGCCAGCGTATCCCGGGATATATGGAAAAAAGGTCTTCCTGCCCGCCCGCTGGAAGGGGTGCCGGTTTCAATCAAGGATACGGCCATGGTCCGTGGCTGGCGTTATGCGCGTGGATCCCGCGTGGCTGAAAACGCGCCGCCTGCAACGATGGATTCCCCATCGGTGGAACGTCTGCGGCAGGCGGGGGCCGTCCTGTTCGCCTCGACAACGACGTGCGAAGGTGGCTGGAAGGCAGTGACCGACAGCCCGTTGACCGGTATCACGCGCAATCCCCATAATTCGGATTTCACGCCCGGCGGCAGCAGTGGCGGGGCAGGCGCGTCCATCGCCGTAGGGTGCGGACCGCTGGCGCTGGGCAGTGACGGGGGCGGGTCCATTCGCGTGCCCTCAAGCTTTAGCGGTATTTTTGGTCTCAAGCCTACCTTCGCCCGCGTGCCCATGTATCCGGTTGGCGCGCATTACACCGATATGTCCCATTTTGGCCCCATGACCCGCAATGTAGCGGATGCGGGCCTGATGCTGTCGGTCATGCAGGGACGTCATCCGATGGACCCGTTCTCGCTTGATGCCCTGTTGGCTGACAGTTTCCCGATCACGGCACTTCCCCTGTCAGGTCTGCGGATCGGCGTAAGCGAAGATTTTGGCTTCATGGCCGTGGATGAGGAAATCCGCACGATCTTTCGCACCGTTGTCGATCGTCTGGCGAAGGCGGGGGTGGAAATCATCCCGCTTGATCCGATGGAGGACTGGCGCCCAACCTATCGTACCCTGTGGCAGGTTGGCGCCTATGAGGCGCAGCGGCAGTACACGTCCGAACAACGCGCGCTTGTGGACCCGGAATTCCGCGTATGGGGAGACTATGGCAAAAACATCGCCATGGGCGATTATGCCGATGCCGTCCTGAAACGCATCACCTATCGCCAGATTTGTGCGCGGGTGCATGATACGGTTGATTTTGTCCTGTCGCCCACGGTGTCCGTGTTGCCGCTGAAGGCGGGGGCTACCGTGCCCGATGAAAAATATGCTGACTGGCTGGAATGGGCCGGTTTCTCCCTGCTGCACAATATGACCGGGCAGCCTGCTTCTTCCGTTCCCGCCGGTTATTCCACGACCGGCCTGCCGGTGGGTATCCAGGTTGCGGGAAAGATGCGCGACGATATCGGCGTGCTGCGGGCGAGCATGTCCATCGAGGCCTTGATGAGCGGGGATATAAAGAGCGCCAGCCATGTCTATAAAAACATGTCCTGACAGGTAACATGAAGATCTGAGGGGAAAGTATGGGTAGGCAAGCAAAATCAGTCATGGTGTCGGGCATCCTGCCGCTTGTCATGATAACATTTGTTCCTCTCCTCCTTAACAGGACCGGTCTGGAGGTGGCTGGCTTTCCCATATCCGTATTCTGGATATTTTCGTGTTTTATACTGGTGCCAGGCTGCATGTGGACGGGATGGGTTTTATTTGAGCGGGGAAAGTAATAGCGTATTATGAAAATCGTAAATTTCTGCCTTGTCATCCTCGCCGCCCTCCTGATCGCCCTGTGTGCCCGGTTGAGCATAAAAACCTATGATGTAAAAAATTTCTTTGTCGCATCAGGCCATTTTGGCAGGTTTCTCATATTTTTTCTGATGATCGGGGAAACATACAGTATCGGTAGCGTGCTGGGTTTTCCTGCCGGGGTCTATAGTAGGGGGGAAATGTTCCCCCTATGGTTTCTGGGATATATATTACTTTCTTCCTGTGTTGGATATTTCGTCAATCCAGAAATATTAAAAATCCGTGATGAATATTCATGTGTTACCCTCGCGGATATATTTCGAAAACATTTTGGAAGTTATGTTCTTGAAATAATAGTTGTTATAAATTCTATCGTGTTTCTTATTCCGTTCGGTGAATCGCAACTGATCGGTATTCTTGTTGTTACGAAATATATGCAATTTCATATATCCGCCACGCTGGTGGCCATCATATCTGGGTTGATGACCCTGTTATGGGTCGTGTTTTCCGGCATACGGGCGCCGGCCTATATTTCCATTTTCAAAGACATACTGATGGTTGTCTCGATTGTGATGGGTGGCGTCGCCGCGCTGCGCCTGATGGATGTACCGCAACCCTACCTGGAACATCTGGTCAGTTCGGCCGCCCAGCCTTCCGGTCTGAGTGGGTCGCAGGATCTGTTCATCATGTCCACCGTATTGTTGCAGGGCGTGGGTTTCTGCGTGGCACCGCAGGCCGTGGCTTTCGTATTTACGGCCCGTTCGGAAGATACGTTGCGCAAGAACCAGATCATCATGCCGTTTTATATGCTGATGTTCCCCTTTCTGTATCTCATGTCCATGTATGCGTTGCGTACGCATCTGGCGCTGTCCTCGCCAAACGATGTGTTTATGGCAGTGGTCAGCAATACGCTTTCCCCGGGCGCGCAGGGACTTGTCGCCGGTGGGTGTGTTCTTTCCGCATTGGTGATTTTAGCGGGCATATGCCTGACCATCGGCCCGCTGATTTCACGCAATGTATTGCATGCGTCCAGCGGTGAATGGCAAAGTCGTGGCGCCAAGATTGTCATGGCAGTCTATCTGATGCTGTCGATTGTCAGCCTTTCCTTTCTGTCGAAATATATTATTGTTCTCAACAATATTTATTACTTCGGGATATCGCAGACGTTCCCGGCCATCATGCTGGTGATACTCAGGAAGAAAATGCCTGCGTCGCTTGTGGGGACGGGGTTGGTTGGTGGCGTGGCGTTCTCGCTATTGCTGTATTTTTCCGGGATGGACACGCTTGGTATAAATCCTGGATTTATTGGCATGATTTTCAATATATCAGTACTGTATTTCGGATCAAAAATGGTTCCACACAGGTCGATCTGTAAAAATGTCCAGACGTGATCTGTTTGGTTTTTATCAATCCGGTACTTTGACAGAAATGTCGTTGGGTATGGAGTAAGGTAAGTCAGAATGACGCAGAATTCTTCTATAGGCCATGGTGACAATCTTTTCATTGACGGACAGGATCTGTGGTCCGACCTGATGGAAACCGCCCGGTTTGGCGGCACACCCAAGGGCGGCGTCCGCCGCCTAACGCTTACGGCGGAAGACAGGCAGGTGCGTGACTGGTTCGTACGCACCTGTCAGGAACTGGGTTGTACGGTCACGCATGATTCCATGGGCAACCAGTTCGCCCGCCGGGCCGGGCAGGATGACAGCCTACCGCCCATTACCATTGGCAGTCATCTCGATACACAGCCAACAGGTGGCAAATTTGACGGTATCCTTGGTGTGCTGGGGGGACTTGCCGTGCTGCGCGCCCTGCATCGCGCCGGTTACGTGACCCGTCACCCGATCGAACTGATTAACTGGACGAATGAGGAAGGTTCCCGCTTTACCCCGCCCATGATGTGTTCGGGCGTCTTTGCCGGTGTCTTTACCGAACAGGAAGTGCTGGACAAGCGCGACCGGGCGGCCCTGCGCTTTGGTGATGAACTGGAAGCCATCGGTTACCGTGGCAGTGAACCGTGCGGGCAGCACCCCGTCACCGCCTATTTTGAACTGCATATCGAACAGGGACCGATTCTGGAGGCCGAAGGCAAGACCATTGGTATCGTAACGGGCGTGCAGGGCGCACGCTGGTACGAAGTGACGGTAAGGGGCAAGGACGCCCATGCCGGCTCCACCCCCATGCCCATGCGTCATGACGCGCTTCTGGCCGCCGCCCGCATGATCGAGGCCGTCAGCACGGTGGCCCTGTCACACGCGCCAACGGCCGTGGGCACGGTGGGACTGATTGAAAACCGTCCCAACAGCAACAATGTGGTGCCGGGTGAAGTCTTTTTCACCATTGATATGCGTGATCCTGATGATGCTGTCGTCCAGCAGATGGAGGCGCTGCTTTATGACCTGCTGCCGGAAATCGCGGAACGGAGTGGCGTGTCTGTGGAAATCGTGCGGATATGGGATGCCCCGGCCGTGCATTTTGATCCCGCCTGCATCGGTATGGTCGAGGCCGCAGCGGAAGAAAGTGCTTACGGTGCGCGGCGTATCGTCTCTGGCCCCGGTCATGATGCCGCCTATATGGCGCGGATTACCCCTACGGCGATGATCTTCGTGCCCTGTCTTGATGGTCTGAGCCATAACGAGGCGGAAAGCATTACGGAAAAAGATGCTGAAGCCGGCGCCAGCATTCTGCTCAAGACCGTCCTCAAGGCAGATGCTGCCTTTAATAACGTCTAGCAGGCTGTCGGGTTGGGCTCTGTTTCAACTATGGGTGATGGATGCGAGGACATTCATGCGGCCGTCAGTCGTGTGATCCTGCGGCAATTGTATGCGAGGGCGACGAGTGTCCATTCTGTTGCGACGTTGGCGAGGCCACGGAGGTGGAAAC
>NZ_NKUB01000014.1 GCF_003207895.1 Komagataeibacter swingsii | reverse complement strand
CTGGGCATGAAGTCTGGCCTCCTCCGCCAGTCTTCATCTTGAATCACATCACATGCCCTTTGGAAATCCTGCGATTCAAGCTATTCGCAGCGTGCTCTAGCCCCGCCGGCGGCGCAGCGCCAGCAGCACGATACCCATAAGTCCCGTCACGGTGGCCAGTTGCGCATGGCGGCTGGTCAGCAGCAGGGGCATGCTTTTGCGGGTAATCATGTCGAATCGGCCATGGGCGGCATAGGCCCCGGGGACGGTTTCATACAGGTCATCGGGTTCGTTGCCCGCGACCGGCGTCTTTTCCATCTGCTTCGCATACCCCTTGCCCGACAGCCAGCGGTCGGACAGGCCGGGCAGGAAGGTGGCCAGCGCCCAGTTGCGCACGCCGGACAGGCCGACCCAGATATCGCGTTCACGGCTGAAGGCGGCGCGGCAGATCGCCTCGGCGGCGATTTCGGGTTCGTATACCGGCCCCATCGGCTTCAGGCGCTTGCCGGTATGGTTGCGCGTCCATGAAAAGCGCGGCGTGTTGATGGAGGGCAGGTGGACCAGCGCGATGTGGATGCGGTCCCCGTCATGCAGGATTTCGGGGCGGATGCTTTCGGAAAAGGCGCGCACGGCGGCCCGTGCCCCGTTTTCCACGGCCTGCAGCGGTGGCGGGCGCAGGCTGGCCAGGCGGTCTAGGTTGACGATCGTGCCATGCCCGCGCCGGCGCATGCGCGCCAGTGCGGACCGTGTGCCGTTGACGGTGCCAAGGTAGGTCACTTCGGTCGCGCGCCGGATCTCATCGGCATCAAGGGCCGCGACCTGCCCGGTCACGCTGGCGCCGGCGCAGTTGATCCACAGGGTGATGGCGCCCAGCGCGTCCTCGATGTCCTCGGCGGCCTGCTCGACGGCCTTCGCGTCGGCCACATCGACGCAGACGACATGGGTGCGCACATTGAGTTCACGCAGTTCGGCCGCCGCATCGTTCAACCGGTCGCGGTTGCGGCCCAGCAGGGCGACATCGCACCCCGCGCGGCCCAGCGTGCGTGCTGTGGCGCGGCCGATACCTGCGCCCGCTCCGGTAATGACGGCAACCTGCTGCGGCATGAATATGCTCCCCACCCGTTGGACTATAGGCCCGCGCGGCTGGTGCTGGCGGCGCGGGGATGAAAATCACGATAAATCCGTCATATCACGCCCCGTCAGGCCCGAACACCGCCATGCGGGCAGGACAGGCGGCCGGTCGCGCGTCATATGTATTTCAGCGCCACGATCCCCCCCACCAGCGCCAGCGCGAAAATCCCTGCCACCAGTGGCAGGCGGCGTTCGATGAAGGCCTGGATCGGCGCGCCAAACCGGCGCAGCAGGGCTGCAAGCAGGAAGAACCGCGCCCCGCGCGTCACCGCGCAGGCCAGCAGGAAGGGGGCAAGGGAAAGATGGGCCGCCCCGCTGGCGATGGTGACGAATTTGAACGGGATGGGCGTCAGCCCCTTGATCAGGATGATCCATACCCCCCATTCGCGGAAACGCGCCTGCAGGGTCAGCAATGTGTTCTGCGCATGATAGAATCGCACGATGGGCATCGCGAGGTATTCCAGCAGGAACGACCCGATGACCCACCCCAGCATGGCCCCGCATACGCTGGCGGCGGTGCAGATGGCGGCAAGGCGGAAGGCGCGCGCCCGGCAGGCCAGCACCATGGGCACCAGCATGATGTCGGGCGGCAGCGGAAAGACGCTGGCCTCGGCAAAGGCGATGACAGCCAGCCACATGACGGCATGCCGGCTGGCGGCCAGGGCGATGATGCGGGCATACAGGCGTTCAAGCATTATCGGGCAATGCCATTCCACCTGTCCCGCGGCAAGAACTTATTGCGCGCTGGTGACGCGGGGTTCGCACAATACCGGGAAACTGACCGAACGCGCGATGCAGCTGCGCATGGCGGCATCCTGGTGCAGGTCGATCACGGGCTGTATTTCATGGGGGGTGGACAGGGCGGAATGGGGGCGCAGGATGACCTGCGTAATGGAAAAGGAACCGTCCGCGTATTCATCCAGCATGGCCTCGGCATGGTCGGCATAGGAAAGGATGCCGATTCCCATGGCGGTGCACAGGTGGATGAACCATAGCTGGTGGTCGGCGCACAGGGCGCCCAGCAGCAGTTTTTCGGGGTTCCATTTCTGGGCGTCCCCACGGAAGGCGGGGGAGGCGGAGCCATCTATGACCGGTCGCCCCGTGCAGTGCAGTTCGTAATCACGATGATGGGCCTGCCGGGAAGCCCCGTCATTTCCGCCGTTTCCGGTCCATAGCAGCGAGACCTGATAGCGGTGTGTTCTGTCCGGCATTGAGCGTTATATCCTGAATTGTCCGTACGGGAATCGGACCTTAGCAGACAAGCGTGACTGTCACACGCAATCCGTGCGGCTGCCGGTTGCCCAGACGGATGTCACCCCCCAGCCCCCATATGATATTGCGCGAAATCGACAGCCCGAGTCCCGTGCCGCCGGTTTCGCGGTTGCGGCTCTGCTCGGCGCGGACAAAGGGGTCGAACATGCGCTCCAGGTCTTCGGTCGGCAGGCCGGGGCCTTCATCCTCGATCAGGATGGTGACCTTGTATTCGTCCGCGTCCTCCCCGTTCCCCTTGATGGGATGAAGCAGGGTTATCCTTGCCCCGTCGCCGTATTTGACCGCATTGGTCACCAGGTTGTTCAGCGCGCGCTTGAGCGCCATGGGCCGCGCGCGCACCAGCACATCGGGCATGTTGTCCGATATGAACGTGATGTGGTCCGCGAGATCGACATGGGTTTCGGCGGCTTCATCCGCGATGGTCTGGAGCATGGCGGTCAGGTTGACCTGCCCCATCGGTTCCCGTTGCGAGGCGTCGCGGCCAAAGGCCAGGGTGGCGGCGACCATGGCTTCAAGTTCATCAAGGTCACTGAGCATCTTGGCGCGCATTTCATTGTCTTCAATGAATTCGGCGCGCAGCTTCAGCCGGGTGATGGGCGTGCGCAGGTCATGGCCGATCGCGGTCAGCATGAGCGTGCGGTCCGTCAGGTAGCGGCGGATGCGGTGGGCCATGGTGTTGAAGGCATGGGCCGCGCGAGCCACTTCGCGCGGGCCGTTTTCGGGCATGGGGGGCGCGTTCATGTTGCGGCCCAGTTCCTCGGCGGCGGCGGCCAGCGTGCTGACCGGCGCGATCAGCCGGCGCACGCCCCACAGGATCAGCAGCCCGCCGGTGAATGTCATGAGCAGGAAGGCGATGGGAAAGGTGGGCGAACGGAACGGGCTGGGACGGGGCAGGACGTAATGGATGGTGACCCAGCGCCGCTCGTCAGGCAGCAGGAAGGCCACGGCCCGCCTGCGCCCCGATGTGGGGGACACCAGGACCTGCTCGGGTCGCATCGAGGGCGGCAGGGGTCCCATGCCCCCGTCGTTTTCCGGCCCGAAGCCGTGGGGGCCGCCATGCCCGTCCGGGCCGCCGGCTTCCCTGTGGTGGTCGGGGCCAAAGGAATCCGCCCCCCTGTGGTCGGGCGAGCCGCCGGGCCAGTGCGGACTGAAAAAGGGAACAGGCCCCATGTCGTCCTTGTGGCCGCCCCATTCGCCGGGATGGCCCTGCGGGTGCGGGGGCACCGCGCGGGCGTCGATCATGTCCGGCTCGGGGCCGGGGGTCAGGGTAATGTGCACGTTTTCGGGCAGGGGCAGGGCGGCCAGCTCCCTGTCACGGTCAGATGGGGCGGTTTCCACGATCGCGCGGTAATAGCTGAACATCTTGCTGCGCGCGCGTTCGTAGATCATGCGCTGGTCAAAATCGAACCGGTCCATCGCGTGGATGGTCAGGCCGGTGATCTGGATGACCCCCAGCCCGCCAATCAGCAGCAGGGTGGTCCGTGCCGCCAGTGACTGTGGCAGCAGCCGCCTGCGCAGCCTCTGCCCCCAACCAGGTGTGGCATTTTCATCGGGAACAGGGGCGGACAGGAAGGACTGCCGGGGGGAATTGGGCATTGCGGGCGGTTCAGTGACGCTCGACTTCCGCTGCAAGGACATACCCACCCCCGCGGACGGTCTTGATAAGCTGCGCGTTGCGCCCGTTATCTTCCAGCTTGCGGCGCAGGCGGCTTATGGCCACGTCGATCGCCCGGTCGAACGGGCCGGCCTGCCTGCCGCGCAGCAGGTCAAACAGCATGTCACGGGTCATGACGCGGTTGGCCCGTTCCAGCAGGGCCAGCAGCAGGTCGTATTCCCCGCCCGTCAACGGCACTTCCACCCCTTCGGGGTTGAGCAGCCGCCGCCGCCCGGTATCCAGTTCCCACCCGGCAAAGTGCAGCGTATGCAGCACCGGCACGCTGCGGGGGTCGGGGGTGTCGGATGCGCGGCGCAGCACGGCGCGGATGCGGGCCAGCAGTTCACGCGGGTTGAAGGGCTTGGGCACGTAATCATCGGCGCCCAGTTCCAGGCCGATGATCCGGTCGGTATCATCGCCCATGGCGGTCAGCATGACGATGGGCACGTTCGCCTGCGTGCGCAGCCAGCGCGAGATGTCCAGCCCGCTTTCGCCGGGCAGCATGAGATCGAGGATCACCAGCTGGTAATGCCCTTCCGCCCAGCGGCGGCGCGCCTCGTGGCCATCGCGCGCGGTGGTGACGCGCAGTTCGTTGCGTTCGAGGAAGCGTGCCAGCAGGTCACGGATCTCGCGGTCATCATCAATGATCAGGATATGCGGCAGGGGGCTCATGTCACGATCCTACATCACAAAAAGGGCGGAAACATCAGATGTTTCAATCCGTAGCAATTTCCGCCCCATCAGGTGCAGGCCCTCAGGCCAGCCAGCTTGGAACCGGCAGGTCCTTGGCGCGCAGGAACTCGGGGTTGAACAGCTTGGACTGGTAACGCGCCCCCCCGTCACACAGGATGGTGACGATGCGGTGCCCCGGCCCCATGGCGCGGGCCACACGGATGGCGGCGGCGATGTTGATGCCCGCCGACCCGCCGACCGACAGCCCTTCATGGATCAGCAGGTCATAGATCTGTTCCAGCGCCTCCGGGTCGGGAATCCGCACCGCGTCATCGAAGTGCACGCCCTCCAGGTTGCCCGTCACCCGCGACTGCCCGATGCCTTCGGTCACGGACGACCCGCTGACCGACAGGTCGCCCGACTTGACCCAGCCGTACAGGCCCGACCCCTCCGGGTCGGCCAGCACGACGCGCGGGCGGGCGACACCGGCCTTTTTCGCGCAGTCCTCCAGCCCCAGCGTGACACCGGCCAGCGTGCCCCCCGTCCCGCACGAACAGGTGAAGGCATCGATCTTCCCGCCCGTCTGGTCCCAGATTTCGGGGGCCGTGGTGTGGCGGTGGCCTTCACGGTTGGCGGTGTTGTCGAACTGGTTGGCCCAGACGCCGCCGGTTTCCTCCGCCAGGCGGCGCGAGACATGGACGTAGTTGCCCGGGTCACGGAACGGCTTGGCCGGGACCAGGCGCAGGTCGGCGCCGATCATGCTCAGGAAGTCGATTTTCTCCCGGCTCTGCGTTTCGGGCATCACGATGACCGAGCGGTAGCCGCGCGCATTGGCCACCAGCGTCAGCCCGATGCCGGTATTGCCCGCCGTCCCTTCCACGATCGTGCCGCCGGGCTTCAGCGTGCCCCGGCGTTCGGCGTCGTTGATGATGGCAAGGGCCGCGCGGTCCTTGACCGAGCCGCCGGGGTTCATGAATTCCGCCTTGCCGTAGATGTCGCAGCCCGTTGCCTCCGATGCCCGTCGCAGGCGGATCAGGGGCGTATTGCCGATGGCAGCCGGCATGTCCGGTGAGAGGGAGGAGGCGGGATTTGCACTTTCGGCCATAAGGCAGCACCTTCACTGGTCTGGATCATATCATGCGGTACGGCGGCCAGACATGGCGGCCATGCCGGGCGTGTTGCATTCCTTACTATCAGGAATGCGCGTGGCTTGGCATATCCCTAAACAGGTTTTCCCGATGAAAGGAAACAGCGATGATTGACGATATTTCCCCCGCCGCCACGTGGGAGGCCGTGCGTGGCCGCCCCAACGCCTGGCTTGTCGATGTGCGCACCCCCATGGAATGGGAGCATATCGGCGTGCCCGACCTGTCGGGCGCGGGCAAGGTGCTGGTGCGTGACAGTTGGCAACTGCCGCCCGCGGGGCAGGTCAACCCGGACTTCATCGCTACGCTGGAGAAAGCGGGGATCGGCAGGACGGACGAGGTCTATTTCATCTGCCGTTCCGGCGCGCGCAGCATGGCGGCCGCCCACGCGGCGTATGATGCGGGCTATCACAATGTGCATAACGTGGCCGACGGGTTCGAGGGGCCGGAGGATGCAACCGGCAACCGTGGCCGCCTTGCCGGCTGGCAGGCATCCGAACTGCCGTGGTCACGCGGCTGACGGACGTGGCCGTTACGGCCTGACCCGGCCCGGCGGGTGTGAACCGGCCGGGCATGGCGGCTACTGGTCGGCCTGCGGTTCGCTATCGGCATCGTAGCGGACCTGCAGCACGACGCACCAGGGATAGCGCGGGTCAAGGCTTCTGCCACTGCGGTCGGCCAGCCGCCCGTCGCGTCCCACCGGCACATGGGTCAGGGCGACCGCGTCGTCTATGTTGCCGCCGATGATGCTGATTTCGTGACCGAAAGGCGCATCATCATGCGGGCCTGCCACCACGATGCCGCAATGGGCGGGAAAGCCCTGTTTCGTGGGCAGGTCACGAAAGCGCACCGACTTGCTGGCCCCGCGCCCCACGCAGATCAGGTCACCCAGCCTTGGCGCATAACGGGCGGGGTTGCGTGCTTTCACGCCCTTTTCCTGCCCGCTTGCGGCGGCGTTGATGTAGGTGGCGTGGTTGGGGGAATAGGCAAAGCGGTCATTCGCCCCCGCCACCCGCATGACATAGGAAATGAATGCCGCAGACCATGCGAAGCGGCCATCATGCACGAAATCGGTTATGTGGCCGTCCGCGTCGTGCTTGCCATCCCATGCGATCTCGGTTTCCTGCGGGGCCTGGCCAATCCACCAGTATTCGCCCACGCGCTGCCACAGGCCGGGCGTGCGTTCGGGCTTGACCACCGGGGTTGTGGGTTCGGGGCGCAGCAGGGGGTCGTCATCACTGACGGGTTCGCCAAACAGCCGCCATTCGCGCAGGGCAATGGCCACCACGTCCTGCCGGGTAAAGGGTTCATAATTGCGGGTGGCGAAATCAGGCACATGGGTGTTGACCGCCAGCGGCCCCGCCCCGGTGGCGTATTGCGCGACCGGCGTGGTCGCCCGCCGGGCATGGTTGCCCGGCCCATGGGCACAGGCGGCAAGGCAGGCCAGGGAAAGGAGGGGGACTATCTTGCGCAAAATCGGCACTCCATTACAGGCGGCGTGCCCATTCCATACGGGGTGGGCGGCCCCGGTGGAAGGGGGCAGCGCCGTATGGGTGAAAATGTCCCTGCATCCGGTCAGGCCCGGTACGTCATCGTGTTGCCGGGTCGGTCAGTCGTCGAACCGGTCGCCCGTAGTCGTGGCATAACGGGTGCGCCATGCGCCTTCGGACACCATGCATTCCGCGTAAAAATGGACATGATTGCCGCCAGCCTTGGCGGTGGCGTTGCCTGTGGCCCCTTGTGAAATGACACCCATCGAGGCTTTCGTCTGGCATTTCTGCTCGGCCGCGATGTAGAGGGGGTCATGCTCGTCCCTGACGGCGACGTAGCCCCTGATCTGGCCATAGGGCGAATTCGCATGGATATGGCGCTGCGGCATGCTGAAATGGTGCGAACGGGCCTGGGCGCCGGGTGTCAGGATCGTGGCAAGGCATAGTCCCGCAAACAGGATGCGGAGGGGGGGCATGGCGGGCTTCTCCTGAAATGGTCATGCGCGGTGCTGTCGTGGGTATAGGGATGCGGGCTGTCCGTGTCAGTGGGGCATTGCCCCGGCCATGCGTTCGCCGGTGGGCTGTATTGCGGTTCCATGGTCCGCGTGGTGCAGGCTGTCGGGACGCGGCAGGGAGCGTGCCTCGATCTGCAGTTCCTGTTCAATGAAATCCAGTTCCTGGTTGATGGTCCATTCGGTTTCGTCATTGATGTGCTTCTGGACCACGCGCATGTGCAGGCGTTCGCGCATGTGCCGGATGATACGGAATCGCAGCGCCAGTTCGGCGCGTTTTTCCCGTATGGCGGTGGCGCGGATGCTGGCTTCCGCGGCACGGGAATTGTCCAGCCGGTGCACGGTGTCCTGATATTCATGCAGCAGGCGGCCGATGGCTTCCTGTTTCAGGTCCAGCGATTCCTCGTGGCCAGGCAGGTCCTCGAGTTCCTGCTGCGCCAGCGCCGCCTGTTCGGCATGCAGGGTCTCGATCGCGGTCTGCGCGAGTTCGATGCGCATCATGTCCAGTTCATGCAGGGTGGGGTCTTCCTCATCCGTGCTCATGCCATGCAGCAGGGGCGGGATGGCGAGGCTGGCCAGCAGGAGCGAGCAGATGATGACGCCCGCCGCCAGCGTCACCAGCAGGTCGCGCCCCGGAAAGCCTGGCCCGGACAGGGACGCCACCGGCAGCGACAGCACGGCCGCAAGCGTAATGGCCCCGCGCGTGCCCGCCACCGTCATCAGCAGCACGGTGCGGATGGACGGGACGACGGTCTTGCGGTGGCGGAAATGGGCGAAAAGCCGTCGTGCGGAAATGGAGATCCAGATCCACGCGAAGCGGATCAGGCTCATCATGAGCTGGATCCCCCCGATGGCCAGGATCAGGAACCATGGCGAGACACCGCCCGCGCGTGCGATCGCAGCGCCGCCGTTCACCAGGTCGGGCAACTGAAGCCCCAGCAGCAGGAAGATCACGGCATTGAAGGTGAAGTTCACCATGTCCCACACCGTGGTGGCCTTCAGGCGCGTCTCGGTCCGGGCCTCGTTCATTACGCCGGTGAACTTGACGGTCATGCCCCCCGCCACGGCGGCCAGGATGCCCGAACACTGCAGCGCGTCGGCGGTCAGGTAGATGCCGAACGGCAGCATCATGGCCAGCGTGATATGGGTGGGCGGGTCGTCATACCCGCGCACCAGCAGCATGTGTTCCGCCCGGCAGGCGGCCCATGCGCAGGCAATGCCGATCACCACCCCGCCGGTGGACATGAAGATGAAGCTGCCCAGCGCCTGCTGGAAGGAAAACAGCCCGGTCATGGCCGCCGCCACCGCGAATTTGAAGCACACTAGCCCCGATGCGTCGTTCAGCAGCGCCTCCCCATGCAGGATATGCACCACGCGCGCGGGCGCGCGGCCCCCTTCGATCATGCTGCCGACCGATACCGCGTCGGTGGGGGACATGACGGCGGCCAGCGCGAAGGCCGCGGGCAGCAGGATGGGCGGGATCAGCCAGTGGATGAAGTAACCGCAGACCAGCGTGGTAAAGACCACCAGCCCCAGCGCCATCATGATGATGATGTTCCGCAATTCGCCAAATTCGCGCATCGGCATGCGGTAGGCATCGGCATAGAGCAGCGGCGGGATGAACAGCAGCAGGAACATGTCGGGGTCGAAGCCGATATTCAGCCCCGCCAGCGCGGCGATCGCCCCCACCCCGATCTGGATCAGCGGCAGGGGTACGGGGATGCGCCCCACGCGTGAAATCAGGCTGCTGATCCCGGTGACGGTCAGTAATGCAAGGGTGATGAAAACGGCATGCATCTGCAGGGGGTCTTTTTTATATTGCTATTGTTGTCGGCAAATACTTCATTTTTGATTTAATTAAAAATACAAAAAATGTTATTTCGAAGTCGCTGTTTTGTTATTTTCTTCTGCCTGCCATGCAGGAAACAAACATTTCCCCCCGCTTTCATTGACCCGGCCCCCCCCAATTCCCATTATCGGGACAAGAGGGGCCGCAAGGCCGGATTCATGATGTTCGGGACGATAACGGGCGTGGCGCAGGCCGGGCTGGCAGCTTCCGACGGAGGGATGATTTTTAAGTGAGCAAGGATCCATACGAAGTACTCGGCGTCGCCCGCACGGCAAGCCAGGATGATATCCGCAAGGCCTATCGCAAGCTGGCCAAGAAATATCATCCCGACCTCAACCCCGGCGACAAGGTGGCGGAGGAGAACTTCAAGGCCGTGGGCGCGGCCAATGCCCTGCTGTCGGACGAGGAACAGCGCGCCCGCTTCGACCGGGGCGAGATCGACGCCGCCGGGCAGGAACAGGGTTTCGGTGGCGGGCGTGGCGGCTACCGCAACCATGCCGAAGGGGCGCAGGGCTTCAACTACGGCGGCGGCCAGTTTTCGGAAGATGACCTGGGCGATATTTTCGGCACCATGTTCGGTCAGGGCGGCGGGGCCGGCTTTGGCGGGGGGTTCCGCCGCAGGCCACAGGGGCCGCAGCCGGGGGGCGACCGGCAGTACGCGCTGACCGTAAGCTTCCTCGATTCCGTCAACGGCGGCACGTCGCGCATCACCCTGCCCGGCGGCGCGCAACTGGATGTGAAGATCCCCGCCGGCATTACCGACGGCCAGGTCATGCGCCTGCGTGGCAAGGGGGACCCGGGCGTGCAGGGCGGTCCCCCCGGCGATGCGCTGATCACCATCACCGTCGCCCCGGACAGCACCTATACGCGGGACGGCAATGACATCCGCATGTCGCTGCCGGTGGACCTGAAGACGGCGGTGCTGGGTGGCAGCATCACCATCCCCACGCCTGCGGGATCGGTCAAGATGAATGTCCCGCCCCATTCCGACAGCGGCAGCGTGCTGCGCCTGCGCGGTCGCGGGGTCAAGGCGCATGGCAAGCAGGAAGCAGGCAACCTGTACGTCAGGCTGGTCGTGACCATAGGCAAGGTGGACCCCGCCCTTGAAGCCTTCCTGAAAGGCACGGACGCGGATGGGGCGAAGGAGCAGGCAAAGGACAAGAAGGCATGATTACGCTCGAAACCCTGTGCGTGCGTATCGGCAACGTGCCGGCGGACGAGGTGCAGGGCTGGATCGACAGCGACTGGCTGCGCCCCGAAGGGGTGCGCGGGCATTACCTGTTCCGCGAGATTGACGAGGCCCGCGCCCGCCTGATCCTTGAACTGCGCGATGACATGGGCATCAACGCGGAAGGGATGCCCGTCGTCCTGTCCCTGCTCGACCAGCTTTACGCCGCCCGGCGCCAGATGCGCCGCCTGCGGGAGGCCATAAGCGTCCCGCGTGAAAACGAACTGCGCAGCCGGGTGCGCGCCCTGCTTGCCAGCATGCAGGACTGACCGCATGACCCCCATGCCCGGACCGGCATGGGGGTTTTCTTTTGCTTAATCCGCGCGGCTGAGCGGCAGGTCCATCTTCTGGCCCGGCTTTTCGCCCTGCATCTGCAGGTCGGCGGCGTTGGGCGATGTCAGGCGGAACACCGCGCGCGGGTTGTCATTCACCGACCGTAGCGACGTGTCGTCCTGCACCTTCATTTCAATGGCGCGTCCGGTCAGGCCGGTAATCTTGCCCAGCGAGTCCGGCAGGCGCAGGTACAGCCTTGCCGCCGGGCCAAGCGCCTTGTTGGCGCTGATGGTGACGGGCTGGAGGCCAAGCGCCGTCCAGTTTCCGGTATAGGCGCCCGGGCCATAGGGGGGCTTGGGGTCCGTGCCGTCGGCGCGGGCAATCGTACTGCCCCCGACAATGCCGCCCAGGGCCAATGCGGCAAGCGCCATGTGGAATGGTTTCATCAATACAGTCTTCCTGATCTGATTTCGGCTTTCACAATGGCAGGTGCGCGCCCCTGTGGGCAAGCGCGGGCGCTGCACGCCAGTCCCCACGGGCGGGAACCGGCAGGGCATGATCCATATTTTTAATATATGGAAATAGCCTTGAATATATATTGGACGTACGAACCCGCCTGCTTCACCATCCCCTGGCAATCACACATGACCGGGAAGTGCGGCGCCCATGGGCGTACTGTCACCCGATGCAGGAGACTCAGGTCTTGAAGCTGAAATGCTACTCGGTAGGCGACGTCGATACCCGTTCCAGCGCTGCGGATACGGCCGGCGTGCGCCCGCGCATGAACCGCCTGTACCAGACATCCACCATGGCCGCCCTGCTTGATGCGGTTTATGATGGGGAAACCACGCTTGATGAACTGCTGATGCACGGCAATTTCGGGCTGGGCACGTTCAACGGGCTGGATGGCGAGATGATCGTCAATGACAGCGTGATCCACCAGTTCCGCGCCGATGGCCAGGCGGGCCGCGTGCCCGGTGACCTCAAGACCCCGTTCGCCTGCGTCACCTTCTTCAACCCGGAGAAGGAATACATGATCGACACGGCGCAGGACAAGGAAGGCTTCGAGGCGATTGTCGACCAGTTGGTCAACAACCCCAACCTGTTCGCCGCCGTGCGCTTTACCGGCATGTTCGAACGGGTCGAGACCCGCACCGTGTTCTGCCAGTGCCGCCCCTATCCGCCCATGCTGGAAGTGGTGGCCCGCCAGCCGACCATGCAGTTGGGGGCTTCCACCGGCACCATGCTCGGCTTCCGCACGCCGGGCTACATGCAGGGCGTGAACGTCGCGGGCTACCACCTGCACTTCCTGACGGAAGACGGGCGTCGCGGTGGCCATGTGACCGATTACGCCGTGCTGAAGGGCAGGCTGGAAGTGGGCGTGATTTCCGACGTGGAAATCCAGTTGCCCCGCACGGAACAGTTCGCGCGCGCCAACCTGTCCCCCGAAAACATTCACGAAGCCATTCGCGTGGCTGAAGGCGGCTGAGGGGTTTTCCCCTCCCGCTTCCTTGAATTGACCGTCCGCGCCCTGGCTGCGGCGCCTACCCGTTCAGGATACCTGAAATAATGACTGACAAGAACAAACCGGCCGCGCCCGAGTGCGGGGCGGACATGATCGTGCGCAACCTGGTCGCACATGGCACGACCCACGTATTCGGCATTCCGGGTGCGAAGGTGGACCGCCTGTTTGACGCGCTGGTGGACAGCCCGATCGAGACGGTGGTGACCCGGCACGAACAGAACGCCGCCTTCATCGCCGGTGGCATCGGCCGCCTGACCGGCAAGGCGGGCGTTGCCATCGCAACCTCCGGCCCCGGCGCGTCCAACTTCGTGACCGGCCTTGCAACCGCCAATTCCGAAGGCGACCCGGTGCTGGCCATTGGCGGCGCGGTGAAGCTGGCCGACCGGCTGAAGCTTACGCACCAGAGCATGGATACCGTCGCCCTGTTCCAGCCGATCACGAAATACAGCGCGGAAATCACATCCCCCGCCGCCGTGTCGGAATGCATTTCCAACGCCCTGCGCTTTGCCGAAAGCGGGCGTCCGGGTGCCGCCTTTGTCAGCACGCCCATGGATATCCTGTCCATGCCGGCCGAAGGCAAGGTGCTGTCGGGCCGCAAGGTGCCCGCCGCCGGGGCCGCCCCGGCCGAAGCGGTGAGCGAGGCGCTGGCGCTGGTGCGCAAGGCGCAGCGTCCCGTCATCCTGCTGGGCCTGCTGGCCAGCCGTCCCGATGTGGCCGACGCCGTGCGGGCGCTGGTCGCGACCACGGGCGTGCCGGTCATCGGCACCTACCAGGCGGCGGGCGCGGTGTCGGAAGACCTGTCGGACCGTTTTGGCGGTCGCGTCGGCCTGTTCCGCAACCAGCCGGGCGACCAGCTGCTGCATGAGGCGGACCTGGTGATCTCGATCGGCTACAACCCGATCGAATATGACCCGTGGCTGTGGAATGTCGATAACGGCCGCAAGATCGTCCATATCGACGTCGTCCCCGCCGAACTGGACACGCATTACGACCCGGCGGTGGAACTGGTCGGTGACATTGCCGCCTCCGTGCGCGCCCTTGCGGCACAGGCGGGCAGGCTGCCGCGCGCGCCGCAGCTGGAGGAAATCCTGTCGCAGTACCACGCGACCCGCCTGGCCGCGCTGTCGGGCGCGCGCAGCACCTCCAACACGGCGGTGCATCCGTTGCAGATCGTGCGGGAGCTTGAGCCGTTCGTGACCCCCGATGTCACGATGTGCCTGGACATGGGCACCTTCCACATCTGGCTGGCGCGTTACCTGCTGTCCTTCCGTGCGCGCCAGATGCTGATCAGCAACGGCCAGCAGACCATGGGCGTCGGCCTGCCCTGGGGCATCGCCGCAAGCCTGGTCAACCCGGCGCAGAAGGTGATCTCCATTTCCGGTGACGGCGGCTTCATGATGTCGTGCATGGAACTGGAAACGGCGGTGCGGCTGAAGTGCAACCTGATCCACATGGTCTGGGTCGATCAGGCCTACAACATGGTCGAGATGCAGGAAAAGAAGAAGTACGGCCGTGGTTCGGGCGTGGAATTCGGGCCGATCGACTTCGCCATGTTCGCGCGTTCGTGCGGGGCGCACGGCATTTCGGTGCGGTCCGCCGACGGGATCGCCAGCGCAATGCGCGAAGCCATGGACATCGAAGGCCCGGTCGTGATTTCGGTGCCGGTTGACTATTCCCAGAATCACCTGCTGATGAAGCCGCTGGCGACACTGGGTGAGACATCGGCCGCCGCATAAACCGGCCGCATGCGTGATGCGAACGGCCCGCCACGCCCTGACCGGCGGGCGGGCCGTTCTGTTTGGACATGTGACATCGGCATTTTATGCGCACGTCGTCCGATGCGGAACATGCCAGACTGTGAAACGCCATTTTGGAAATGCGGCATGGCCCGGCCATGGGCTGCCGGCAGGTTCCGGAATGGGATTGAGGAACGAATAAAATGCTGAAAGCGGCACAGGACATGTCATCTACTGCGGGCGCGCAACTGGTTACGGAACTCCAGCAGGTCGTGGGACACCACCATGTGCTGACCGAGGACGGGGCAACCCTGCCGTACCGCCGCGGGTTCCGTTTTGGCGAGGGCCGCGCGCTGGCTGTGGTCATGCCCGGTTCGCTGGTGGAACAGTGGCGTGTGCTTCAGGCCTGCGTGAAGGCGGGTGTGATCGTGATCATGCAGGCGGCCAATACCGGGCTGACCGGCGGCTCCACGCCCGATGGCGATACCTATGACCGCGACGTGGTGATCGTGCACAGCATGCGCATGCGCGCGATCCACCTGATTGGTGGAGGAAAGCAGGTCGTGTGCCTGCCCGGCGCCACGCTGGACCAGCTTGAAAACATGCTCAGGCCCATCGGGCGTGAACCGCATTCGGTCATCGGCTCGTCGTGCATCGGCGCGTCGGTGTTTGGCGGTGTCAGCAACAATTCCGGTGGCGCGCTGGTGCGCCGTGGCCCGGCCTATACCGACATGGCGCTGTTCGCGCAGGTGTCGGACAAGGGCGAACTGCAACTGGTCAACCATCTTGGCATCGAGCTGGGCCGCGACCCGGAGGAAATCCTGAAGCGCGCGGAAGAAGGCAACTTCCCCGAAGCCAGCATCAACTGGAACGCAGGTCGCGGGCATGATGACGATTACGCCACCCATGTGCGTGACGTGAACGCCGACACCCCGGCCCGCTACAATGCCGACCTGCGCCGCCTGCACGAAGGGGCTGGCTGTGCCGGCAAGCTGGGGCTGTTCGCCGTCCGCCTTGATACGTTCGAGGCGGAAAAGGACCCCGTCGTCTTCTATATCGGCACCAACCAGACCGATGTGCTGGAAGACGTGCGCCGCCACATCCTGTCGTCCTTTGCCGAACTGCCGATCGCGGGCGAATACCTGCATCGTGATGCGTTCAATATCGCCGAAAAATACGGCAAGGACACCTTTGTCATCATCCGCATGATCGGCACGAAGCGCCTGCCGGCCCTGTTTGCGATGAAGAACGCGTTTGACCGCCTGGCGGACAGGATCGGGTTCCTGCCCAAGCATTTCAGCGACCGCTTCATGCAGTTCATGAGCCATTTCTTCCCCCAGCACCTGCCCGCGCGCATGCGTGACTACCGTGACCGCTTCGAGCACCACTTGATGCTCAAGGTCAGCGCGTCGGGCGCGCAGGAAGCGCGGGATTTCCTGAAAAGCCATTTCGCGACGCATGAGGGCGATTTCTTCGAATGTACGCCCGATGAGGGATCGAAGGCGTTCCTGCACCGCTTTGCCGCGGCGGGTGCCGCCGTGCGCTACCGCAACGTCCATACCGACACGACCGAGAACATCGTGGCGCTGGACGTGGCCCTGCGCCGCAACGACCGCGACTGGTTCGAGGTGCTGCCCAAGGACATCAATGACGAGATCATCGTCAAGCTGTACTACGGCCATTTCCTGTGCCACGTGATGCATCAGGATTATGTGGTCCACAAAGGCTATGACTGCATGGCGCTGGAACACCGCATGCTGCCGCTGCTGGACAAACGTGGCGCGCGGTACCCGGCGGAACATAATTTCGGGCACCTGTATGCGGCGCCCGATGACGTGCTGGCGCATTACCGCCAGCTCGATCCATGCAACTGTTTCAATCCGGGCATTGGTCAGGCCACCAAGCGCCGGAACTGGGTTGCCGAAAGTGTAGGGTGAGAAGCAGGCCGCGCACGCGGCCGCCCTTGCTGTCCTTTCGGCATGATGGCCCGGTTGCGGGCCATCCATGTGGTTCCCCCATGATGGGGAAAGGGCGCGGCCTGCCGCGCCCCCACACAAGGGAAGGAAAGTCTGAATAATGACGTATACAGTTGGCCATTACCTTGGTGAACGCCTGGCGCAGATCGGGCTCAAGGATCATTTCGCGGTTGCGGGCGACTACAATCTTGTCCTGCTTGACCAGCTTCTTGAAATTGACGGCCTGCGACAGGTTTATTGCTGCAATGAACTGAACTGCGGTTTCAGCGCGGAAGGCTATGCCCGCGCGAACGGGGCGGCGGCCGCCGTCGTCACCTTCAGCGTGGGCGCGCTGTCGGCGCTGAACGCCATTGGCGGCGCGTATGCCGAAAACCTGCCGGTCATCCTGATTTCGGGTGCGCCCAACTCCAACGATCATGGCAGCGGGCATGTCCTGCACCATACCATTGGCACGCCGGATTACGGCTACCAGCTTGAAATCGCCAGGCGGCTGACCTGTGCCGCGGTCTCGATCACCTCGGCCGGGGATGCGCCGGTGCTGATCGACCATGCCATCCGCACCGCACTGCGTGAAAAGAAGCCGGCCTATATCGAAATTGCGTGCAACATCTCATCCCAGCCATGCCCGCGCCCCGGTCCGGTGGGCGCGATCCTGACGGATGCGCCGTCCGACCCGGAAACGCTGAAACTGGCGATTGATGAACTGGCCGACTTCATTGCCGCGCGCAAGAAGCCGGTCATGCTGGTGGGCAGCCGCCTGCGTGCCGCAGGCTGCGAGGACGCGGCCATCCGCCTGGCTGATGCGCTGGGCTGCGTCGTGACCACCATGGCCGCCGCCAAGAGCTTCTTCCCCGAAGACCACCCGGCCTATGCCGGGACGTACTGGGGGGATGTCAGCAGCCCCGGCGCGCAGCAGATCTTTGACTGGGCGGATGGCGTGCTGTGCCTGACCCCGGTATTCAACGATTATTCCACCGTTGGCTGGACCGCGTGGCCCAGGGGCGACAACGTGGCGCTGATGGATACGCGGCATATCGCGGCCGGAGGCAAGGCGTTTGACGGCGTGCACCTGCGTGACGTGATCGAAGGCCTGATCGGGCGGCTGAAAGGCCAGCCGAAAAAGGATGCGACGCTGGTTGAATACCGCCGCATCAAATCTCTCGACGCGCCGGTGGTGGCCGCCGACCCCAAGGCACCGCTGGTACGCGCTGAAATGGCCCGCCAGATCCAGGGGCTGCTGACGTCCGATACGTCTGTCATCGCCGAGACCGGGGATTCCTGGTTCAACGTCATGCAGATGAAGCTGCCGCGCGGCGCGCGCGTGGAACTGGAAATGCAGTGGGGCCATATCGGCTGGTCCGTGCCCGCTACCTTCGGTTATGCCGTGGGGGCGCCGGAACGCCGGATCATCGCCATGATCGGCGACGGGTCGTTCCAGCTTACGGCGCAGGAAGTGGCCCAGATGGTGCGTCTGAAGCTGCCCGTGATCATTTTCCTGGTCAATAACCGTGGCTACACCATCGAAGTCGAGATTCACGATGGCCCGTACAACAACATCAAGAACTGGGATTATGCGGGTCTCATGAGCGTGTTCAACGCGGAAGACGGCCACGGCAAGGGTTTCCGCGCGACAACCGGCGCTGAAATGGAAAAGGCCATTGCCGCCGCCGTCGCGAACAGGGAAGGCCCGACCCTGATCGAATGCGTGATCGACCGCGACGATTGCACCAGCGACCTGATTTCGTGGGGCCGCCGTGTTGCAACCGCCAACGCCCGGCCGCCCGCCGCGCGCTGATCACAAACGGCCGTACTGCTGTAACGGGATCATATGGGGGGTGCCTTCGGGTGCCCCCTTGTCGTATGGGGTGCGTTTTTCAGCGGCCGTTTTAAGGGCCTGCGAATGACAAAAGACTGCATAAAAAATGATAAAAGTTTTTGGGTACTGCCTTTTTTAAAAAGCTTCACCAAAAATTTCTTTATGATTTCAAGGACATCTCATAGGCAGATTTTTGGAACAGTCACCTGAAGGGGAAAAGGTAGGAATATGACAACCATGACCGGCCCGCGCGTGGGATGTGGTGCAGCCATTGTGGATGAAGGGGGCCGTATCCTGCTGCTGCGACGCCTGAAACAGCCGGAGGCCGGATGCTGGGGCCTGCCCGGTGGCAAGGTAGACCCCTATGAGACCACGGCCCAGGCGGCGGAACGTGAAATTGCGGAGGAACTGGGCATCACCATCCAGGCGCGCGACCTGCTATGCCTTGTGGAGCAGATGGATGCCGGTGCCGGGTATCACTGGATTTCGCCCGTCTATCTGGTCACGTCATGGCAGGGCGTGCCGGCGCTTATGGAACCGGACAAGCATGAAGGCCCGTGCTGGTACGCGCCTGATGCATTGCCCATGGATCTGACCGAACCAACCCGCCACGCCCTGGCGGCCCTGAGGATGCGATCAGGAAAATAATGTCAAAGTTTGACTTTTATCGTGGTCGGTCTACGGCCCATGCGGTCAACTGGCCCCATGGCGCAGGCAGGTCAGGCATTGTCGGTGTTGGTCGCCAGCGTGCGGGCGTAATCGCGCAGGGCGCGACGGTGGCGGGAATAGATCATCCGCGTGGTCTGGGACCGGGTCGGGACTTCATCGGGTGCCACGGACAGGCCAGCGACGACGGGGGGAACTGCCGGGGCCGAGGCGATCGTGTCAACTGCAGGGGTCATTGCTGTTTTTCCGTTATGTGCCAAGGACGGGACGGGCTCCGGTGAATCGGGTTGTTAACCGAACGACACATTACCTAACGTCCATACATGTCAGGAATGAGGCATAAAAGACATACCACGTGGGAAATGCGATTCTGTAAGTCACATTTAATTGATCTCATGCAACCAGATGGCATTCTGTCCCGCGCATTACAAAAGTTTCCAAAAAGTAATGTGGCCGCTTTTATCGTATGGATGAATTAAAAAAATATCTAATTATCCCGCTTTCAGCCGATATCGCGCAGCAGTTGCCCCCGTGCCCACGCATGGCATAACCCCAGCGTGCGGTCGAACCAGTCGGGGCCAAGGCTGTGGACCTGCCGTGTATCGCGATGCGTGCCGGTCCATGCCAGAAGCTGGATGCGGCGCTGGATAACAAGGGCGGGCAGGATGTCCAGGTCCGCCTGCGTGATGGCGCCCGCCGTGCTGTAGCCGCGCAGCCAGTGGTCGACCCAGCGCGGGGCATGCGGGTGGTCTTCATGGAAACTCAGCGCCGCCGCAAGGTCCTGCATGAACCAGCTTATGCCGCAGTCATCAAAATCGATCAGGCGTGTATGCGTGCCGCTGACCAGCAGGTTGGCCAGCCGCAGGTCGGCATGGATCAGCCCGAATCGGTGGGATTGCGTGCCATAACCGGCCAGTTGCGCATCAACCTGCCGCACGCACCGCGCAATCAGGCCGCATGCGGGTGCGGTCATGCCCGGCGCCCTGTCCCATCGTCCCCACAGGGCGCGGGGGCCGGTCATGGTGTCGGGTGTCCAGGCCTTGCGGATGAACCCCACAGGGCGCACCCAGTGGCGGCTATGACCATGCAGGCGTGCGGTAATGCGGCCCAGCCGGTCAAAGGCCGCGGGATCAATGTCCGGCGTGGGTTCGGTGCCATCCATCCATGCAAACAGGACCGCATGGCGCGTTACCCCGTCATCACACCGCACGCTACGCAGGGTCAGGCCGTCATCGGCGGGGATGGGGAGGGGAACTTCCAGCCCCGCCGCGTGCAGGGCGTCAAGCCATGCCAGTTCGCTGCGGATTTCGGGCGCGCTGTGATAGCCGGGTCGGTGCAGGCGCAGCGCATAACGTCGCCCATCGCCCGCGTCGATCCGGAAAATGACATTTTCCGAAATGGAGAGCAGCGTCGCCCGCGCACGCGGCAGGTGGTAATCGACCAGCGCCGCACGGGCCTGTCGGTAAAGGAGGGCTGGATCGGTCATGATCCGCCCCCCATACCGTGGGAAGCCCCGTTGATGAAGGGTGCGTTACAGGATGCAGTTGAACTGCAGCCCCATCACCGCCGCGTCATGATAGGTCGTGGTGCCGCCGGGGCGGTTGATGTACTGGAAGTCCGGCTGGAAGCTCATGCCGCGCGCGGTGTGGATGTTGTAGAACACTTCGTACACATCCTCATGCGTCTGGATGCCCCATGCCTTGCCCCACTGGTTGGTCAGGAACGGCGTGCCCGCCAGGACCGAGGATTCCTGCTGCAGGACGGATGCGCGGCTCATTTCGAAATAATGGAACATCGCCCCCACCGTATCGAGTGGTCGGCCCCATCGTGCGCCGGTTTCCACGATGCCGGCCCATGCGTGGTACTTCATCGCCGAGACCTTGCCCGACGTATACATGATGCCCGTCAGCGCAATCAGGCCGTTGGTCGGGCCTGCGCCGTTGCGCATGAACATCTGGTCCGCCTGGAACCATGCGGTGCTGACGCCCGACTGCTTGCGGAACGGCAGGTGCGTCAGCACGGCGGAATTGCCGTTGATGTCCTGGTACAGGTCGCTGTACTGCGAATTGTCGTAGCCGTAGCCCGCCTTGTAGTGACCGGCCAGATGATGACGACCGAATTCCGGCAGCCAGCCGAATTCCACCGGGGTGGAGAATTTGCCAAGGCCGCTCTGCGCCCAGGCCCAGCCCGAAATGCCACCGTTATAGGAATGCGGCGATACCGCGAACATGCTGGCCATGATGTAGGTATCGACCGTCGGCATGACGCGGGCCACCACCCCTAGGTTGCCCGAAGGCCAGTCACGGCCACCCGGCACGTATTTGCCCGGCGCGGGGTTGCCGCATATCGACACGTTCATGAAGTCACAGAACAGTGGGGACGCGGCGAAGAAGCTGCCCACAGGAATCCAGCCCGCGCTGATATCCAGCCGGTTATGGAACAGCGACTGTTCGGCATACATGTACACCAGATGGGCGACCACGTTGCCACGCGCGCCGTAGATCTGCTGCACGCCGCCGAGGGAATCGTGGATGTTGTCCGTGCTCTCGTTACGGCCATGGCCGTTCACGATCATGGTATGTGTCCAGAAATTCTTCGGCGCGCCGGCCAGCTTGTGCCAGTCGATATCGATTTCCACGCCGACCTGCCCCGCATCGGTCACGCCCTGCTGGGCGCCGCCGCGGAAGTTGCCTGCCAGTTCCTCATGCACGTCGGCCTCGATATGCACGCCATGTTTCAGCAGGAACGGCTGTATCCCGGCCCAGTCCCCGAAAAAATGCTGGTTTCCGTAGGGCGCGCTGAAAAACGATCCCGGATCGTTCACATGGACATTACGTCGCGAATTGACATTAAGGCTGGGCTGTGAGCCGATCACGCCCTGTCCTTCGCCGGGTATGGCCTGTGCCGATGCGGTTTCACCCTGGGCAAAAAACGCAAGAAGAACCAGGGACAGCGGTGCAAAAAATCGGGAGAATGTTCTGATCATCCGCGTATCGATAGCATATTTCATGCCGAATATAAACCTTGGCAGGGGAATTATGTAAAAACTAATGTTTTGTAAAATAACGGTAAAGGATTTTTTTTTGTTATATCAATAGATTTATATAAAATGTTATTATTCATATGTATGTTTTTTTGTGCAATGCACAAATACATCAGATTTTTGTGTTTGTTCTCACATATTACTCATTATTTCCCTGTCGGAATGACGGCGCATGCCCCTGCCGCGATGCCCGTTGACGGCATGGCGCGGGAATGGTGAACATGGTCCCATGTCGCGACTTGATATGAAAAAACCCTTCCTGCCCGTCCGCATCGCGGTGCTGACGGTATCCGACACCCGCACGCCGGAAACGGACAGATCCGGCGATATACTGGCCGCGCGCGTCACCGCCGCGGGCCATGTGGTGGCCGCGCGCGCCATCGTGCCCGATGATGCCGGCCGCCTTGCCGCCACCCTGTCGGGATGGATCGCGGACAGCCAGGTGGATGTCGTCATCTCGACCGGCGGCACGGGGGTGACGGGCCGCGATGTCACGCCGGAAGCTTTCGATAAAGTGATCGAAAAACGGATCGAGGGATTCGGTGAACTGTTCCGCATGCTGTCCTACCAGAAAATCGGCACGTCCACGATCCAGTCACGCGCGCTGGCGGGGGTCGCGAACGGGACCTACCTGTTCGCGCTGCCCGGGTCATCGGGCGCGGTGAAGGACGGGTGGGACGACATACTGGTCTGGCAGCTCGACAGCCGCCATGTGCCCTGCAACTTTGTCGAACTCATGCCCCGGCTGCGTGAACACCTGTCCCCGGACGGCCATCACGACTGACCGGATAACGGGAAGGAAACGGATAATGAGCGCACCAAGGCTTCTGCTGCTGGCTGGCGATTATGTCGAGGATTATGAGGTCATGGTGCCCTATCAGGCCCTGACCATGCTGGGCTACCGGGTTGATGCGGTCTGCCCCGGCCGCAGGAAGGGCGAGCATGTCCTGACCGCCATCCATGATTTTGAGGGCGCGCAGACCTACAGCGAAAAGCCGGGCCACCGCTTTGCGCTGAACGCGACCTTTGATGACATCCGTCACGCCGACTATGCCGGCCTTGTCCTGCCCGGTGGGCGCGCGCCGGAATACCTGCGGCTGGACCCGCGGGTGATCGAACTGGTCCGCGCCTTCGCCGACCGGCCCATTGCCGCGATCTGCCACGCGGGCCAGCTTCTGGCCGCCGCCCGTATCATTGCCGGGCGCAAGGTTTCAGCCTATCCCGCCTGCCGTCCGGAAGTGGAACTGGCGGATGGCATCTATGCCGATATCGCGCTGGATGCGGCCGTGACCGATGGCAGGCTGGTCACGGCCCCGGCATGGCCCGCCCACCCGGCATGGCTGGCGCAGTTCATCGCCGTGCTGGGGGCGAAAGTCAGTCTTGAATAAAGAGGTTTTTGGTGAAGCTTTTTTAAGAAGCCTCAAAAGAACGCCGCCTTTTTGAAAAAAGGCGGCACCCAGAAACGTCTGTTTCTTATCAATCAGATACCGCTGCTGTTCATGGCCGGGCGGTTGAGGATGGACAGGAATTCGCGCCGCGTGTCCGAATTGGTGCGGAAGGTGCCCAGCATGCGGCTGGTGACCATCGATACACCGGGGCGATGCACGCCGCGCGTGGTCATGCACTGGTGTGACGCCTCGATCACCACGCCCACGCCATAGGGCTGGAGTTCCTCGTTGATGGTGTTGGCGATCTGGGCCGTCAGCCGTTCCTGGATCTGGAAACGCCTTGCATAGGCGTCCACCACGCGGGCCAGCTTGGAAATCCCCACCACCCGCTTGCGCGGCAGGTAGGCCACGTGGGCCACGCCAATGATGGGCACCATGTGGTGTTCGCAATGGCTCTCCACGCGGATATCGCGCAGCAGCACCATCTCGTCGTAATCGTCGACTTCGGAAAAGGTGCGGCGCAGCAGGTCGACCGGGTCTTCGGCATAGCCGCAGAAGAATTCGTCATAGGATTTGATGACGCGCTGGGGCGTGTCACGCAGTCCCTCGCGGTCGGGATCTTCACCCGCCCAGCGCAGCAGGGTGCGGACGGCCTCCTCTGCTTCCGTGCGGGAGGGGCGGGAATCGATGGAAGTCATGCTGTCGGTTCTTGTTGCATGGGCGTATCCGGCACGGACACGCCGCAGAGGGAAAATTCAGTGAAGGACAGTGGGGTGATGCGGGCTGTCCAGGCTGAATACGGGAATGCTGACATCGAAATGCTGCCGGCTGGCGGGGCGGATCATGTGGTACATGCCCCCCATGAAGCCGGTTGGCGTTTCAAGGGCGGCCCCGGACATGTATTCGAAACTGGCGGCGGCGTCGATAAGGGGTTGTTCCCCCACCACGCCGTCGCCTTCCACGTGGTCGATCCGCCCCTTCCCGTCCACGATGCGCCAGCTGCGGCGTAGCAGCTGGATCGGGTCCGTGCCGTGGTTTTCGATACGGACCCGGTATGCCCATACATAACGGTGTTCATCCGGTTCCGACTGGTCATCCAGCCAGAAGGTCTGGACAACCACGCGCACATTGTCGGTCGTCGCCTCGAAACAGGGGGTGTTGTCCAGTGTCTCGCCCAGCGGGGAGTCCGCTCCTTCCCCGCCGGGGGGAGGGAAAGGCCTGTCCTTGCTCATGGAGGGAAGCTCCTTGCTTACCGGTTGCCCAGCGCCGCGATGCCGCGCTTGAGGTCATCAATCAGGTCGTCGGCATCTTCCAGCCCGACGGAAAAGCGGATCGCCCCGTCGGTAATGCCAAGGCGGGCGCGTTCCTCGGGGGCGAGCTTCATGTGCGTGGTCGTGGCCGGATGCGTGACAAGCGAGCGCGCGTCACCCAGGTTGTTGGAAATCGAGATCAGGCGCAGCGCGTTCATGAAGGCGAATGCCCCTTCCTTGCCGCCCTCGACCTCGAACGCCACCAGCGTGGAGCCGGCTGACATCTGCTTTTTCGCCAGTTCATACTGCGGGTGGTCCTTGCGGCCGGGATAGAAGACGCGGGCAATGCCGGGCGCTTCCGCCAGGAAATCCGCCACCTTCGCCGCATTCTGCGTCATGGCGTTCACGCGCAGGGCCAGTGTCTCGATGCTTTTCAGCATGACCCATGCATTGAAGGGGGAAAGGCTGTTGCCGGTATTGCGGGTGAAGGGGCGCAGCACCTCGTCAATCCACTTGGCATTGCCCAGCACCGCGCCCCCCAGCACGCGGCCCTGCCCGTCGATATGCTTGGTGCATGAATACACCACCACGTCAGCGCCCAGTTCCAGCGGTTTCTGGTACAGCGGGGTGGCGAACACGTTATCGACCACCACCGTCGCCCCGGCCTTGTGCGCCAGGTCGCAGATCATGCGGATGTCCAGCACATCCAGCATCGGGTTGGACGGGCTTTCCAGCAGCACGGCGCGCGTGGGCTTGCCCAGCGCGTCCTTCCACGCGGCCATGTCGCCGCCATCAACGAATATGGTTTCCACGCCGTAGCGCGGCAGCAGCTCGGCCACGATCCAGTGGCATGACCCGAACAGCGCGCGCGACGCCACCACCCGGTCGCCCGCGCGCACCTGCGCCAGCAGGGCGGAGGAGACGGCGCCCATGCCCGTGGCGGTCAGCACGCAGGCTTCCGCGCCCTCAAGGTCGCACAGGCGGCGTTCAAGGTTGGATGTCGTCGGGTTGCCAAAGCGTGAATACTGGTAATGCGAGACATCGCCCGTAAACGTACCCTCGGCCTGTTCCGCGCTGTCATAGACAAAGCCGGAGGTCAGGAACATCGCCTCGCTGGTTTCGCCATAGGGGGTACGTTCAAGGCCCGCGTTGATCAGGCGGGTGGCGGGGCGGAAAGATTTGGGATCAGGCTGGTCAGTCATGGCGGATGGTAATTCCTGTGAACGGGGATGGGCGTGAAGACGGGCAGGGGCCTGCGCCGGTCCGATCCGGCAGCCCATTTCCCCAAAGGGCGGTTCACGACCGTGGAAACCATGATGCCCGCGCCCTTGCGGGCGGGATCAGGCCTCTTTAGCGCGTATGTTTTACCTCGCCGCAAGCCGGCCGCATCAAATCACGAGGGCCTGGCGGGCACGCCCGCCAGACATCAATGCTTATTGCGGATCAGGGCAGGGCACGTCAACTGCCGCCCATATGGCGGGGTGATTGCATCCGTCGGGCTTGTGCAGTATAGAGGGGCGAAGATGCGGGTGTAGTTCAATGGTAGAACGGCAGCTTCCCAAGCTGCATACGAGGGTTCGATTCCCTTCACCCGCTCCATCCATTCCCAAGAAGCATCATATCCAGCCGGTCCGGCCTGCAATATCCGCACCATAAGGCAGCGGTGGCTACCGGCCTGCCGGCGCGGGGGATGGCCCGGCCGCCGCCTGCGTATCGATATAGGTCGCGCCATTCCAGATCCAGCGATCCATGTCATCAACCAGCAGGTCATGCATGCCGCCATGCATCTGCGGGGTAATGGTGATCGGCCCGCTGACGGAATCCAGCACCAGTGTCCATTTGCGCCCATCAGGCAGGTACACGGAGGTGGAACACCCCGCCGACCCGCACAGGCTGGCGGATTGCAGTTGTACAAACAGCGCCATGCGGCGCGGGTTGTCCGATAGCTGGCCTGATCCGGTCAGCAGGACGGGCTGTTCATGCTGGTTCGCGGCGTCATGCAGGTCCTGCGTCACTAGCCTGCGCGCCTGCCGGTCCAGTTCGGTGCCGGGATGCTGCGCCAGGATGACCGGCCCGCTTTCCGCCCACGCCGCACCCATGCCCGCCAGAAATGCCACAGACAGGCCGGCGATGGCGACCGCCCTGCGAAGAAAAGGGAAAAAGCGGGGCATGGCGGATACTCCGGCCGGGGAACAGGGTTGCGCACCCAATGCCTTTCATGCCGAAAGGTTCCCCATCCATGCGCGCCGGGGCAGGACCGCCCCCTGTCCCGCTACAGGGTCAGTTTCTTGTGTGGCGGTGGAATGTCATGGCGGTCTGTGGCGTTGTGCTGGCCGTGCCGCCCGTGCTGGGCCAGCTTGCCTCGATCCGGTCGCTCAGCTCATTCAGCAGGTTTTCGGTCACCTTGGCGATGTTGGCGTTGCTGCCCGTATTGCCCTGCGTGACGATGGTGGCGCGGTTACGCAGGATGGAGGCGCGCGAATCCTGCGGAATGATGGCCCAGTCCGCATTCAGGGCGGACTGGCCATCGCGGCTGACATCAAGGCGGCTGATATTGAGCTGCAGCCGCCATGTCGGCCGGTCAGGCTGGGGCAGGTCGGTTACGAACAGGTTCGGCCATTTCTGCGCCAGCCGCGCCGTGATCAGGTCGGTGGCCCCTACCGACAGGCGGCTGGCCCAGCGGCCCAGCCCGCTGCGTTCGATCTCGTGGCCATTGCGCACCATGATGTCCTGGCTGTCCAGGTAGTCGGGCATGCGCGCGCGTTCGACCTCGATTACGGGCGTGCTGTCCGTGATGGGCTGTGTGGCGGTGCTTTCAGCACCCACGGCAACGGCGGGCGCGCCAAGGGTATAGAAACGTACCGGGGCCGAGGAACACGCCGACAGCATGACTGCCGACAGCAGTAACCCGCCACTTGCCCGCAGGGCCGGATACAGACGTGAAAGGGAGACGGCGGGCTGGCGCGTTTTCATTTATTGCGTCCCATCAGCAGAAGTTGCGGATTACTTTCGACTTCATTGGCGAATCCGCGCAGCCCGTAGCCTGCTTCCATAATATCACGCATCGTATCGTCCAGACTGAGCCTGTCACGTGATTGCGGGTCGGTCAGCGTACGCAGGCTGGCCAGGGTTTCATGCGCCTGCGTCATGGTCTGGCGGGTATTGGCGATCAGTGCCAGAAGCTCCGTCCGCCGTGCGGCGAACTGCTGGCTGTTGGCGGCGATCAGCCGGTCCAGCTTGTTGATGGTCACGCTGGCGCGGTTTTCCACATCCGCGATGGCGGCGCGGATATGGGTGACCGCGTCCTCGCTATGCGCGGATGTCGCGCGGATGCTGGCGATCATGCCCGGCAGGTCACGGTTCATGTCTTCCGCCAGCTTGTGGATGCTGGCCATCGCGGTCTGCAGGTCATGGTGCAACTGCTGGACCGAGATTGCGACCAGCGTGTTTTCCATCTGCTGCAGCGCCGTCTGCCCCATCGGTATTTCCGTCAGGTCCGTGTTCACCAGCCCGGGATGCAGCAGGGCTGGTACCCTGGGGGCAAGGTCGAGGTCAAGTTCGGTCTGCCCGGTGACAAGGCTGTGCAGCGTCATTTCCGCCCGCAGCCCGTTGGCGATCAGTTCGGGCAATGGCGGCAGGTCGCTGTGGCCGGGCGCATGGTCGGGATCAAACAGGATATAGACCGGCATATAGGTATGGTGGCTGGCCGGATCGACCTTGACCGTAATGCGTTCGACGGCCCCCACCGGCACGCCCCGGAAATTGACGGGCGAGCCGACATCCAGCCCGTTGGTCGGGCTTTCAAAGATCACCAGCGCCTCGGTGGTGCGGCCGGGCAGGGGGAGCGACCCTTTCACGCCCAGTATGACGAGCGCAATGGCCGCAACCCCCAGCACGGCTGAACCGATCAGCGTCTGCCTGCCGGGCATGGGCATTACCCGTTTCCGGCGGAGCTGGAGCTGTCCAGCTGTTCACGGTGCATGAAGGCATGGACCATCGGGTCGGTGCAATGGTCGCGCAGCCAGCGCGGCGACCCGTGGGCGATGGCGGTCTTCTGGTCGGCGTCAAGGAAGATGCCGTCATCGGCGATGTGGAACAGGCTGGACAGTTCATGGCTGACGATGATGATTGTCGCCCCCAGCCCGTCGCGCAGGTTCAGGATCAGTTCATCCAGCCGGGCGGATGTGATCGGGTCAAGCCCGGCGGAGGGTTCATCGAAAAACAGGATGTCGGGGTCCAGCGACATGGCGCGCGCAAGGCCCGCGCGCTTGCGCATGCCGCCACTCAGCTCGGAGGGGTACTGGTCAATGGCGTGCAGCATGCCCACCAGCCCCAACTTGAGTTCCACAAGCTGGCGGATCACGTCCGGTTTCAGCTTGGTGAACATCTGCATGGGCAGGGCGACGTTCTCGCCCACAGTCATGGAACTCCATAGCGCGCCGCTCTGGAACAGGACGCCGAAACGCCGTCCGATGCGCACGCGGCTGGCGTCGTCGCCGGCCCAGTAATTGTCCTTTCCCACCAGGTAGGTGCCATGGGTGGGGCGCAGCAGGCCGATCATGCTCTTGAGCAGGGTGCTCTTGCCGCAGCCCGACCCGCCCATGACCGCAAAGATGCTGCCACGCTTCACGCGAAAGGACACGTTGTGCTGGATCACCTTGGGGCCGAAGGCCAGCGTCACGTCATCGACGGAAATCATCACCGGGCGGTTATCGGTGGCGGCCATCTGGGTGTTCGTATCATTCATGGCGGTCAGATCCCGATGACATTGGCGATAACCGCGAAGACCGCATCAAGGGCGATCACGCCCACAATGCCCACGACCACGGCCTTGGTCGCGGCAATGCCCACGTCGGCGGCGCTGCGCCCGGCCTTCAGCCCGATGCGGCAGCTTGTCAGGCCGACAAAGGTGCCGAACACGAAGCTCTTGATGAAGCCGAAGGTGAACTGGTCCAGTTGCAGCGCCTGCACCGTTTCGTGGAAATAGCCCAGCGGCGAGACATCCAGCATGATGTAGGATACGAAAAACCCGCCCAGCATGCCGATCAGGCAGCCGTAAAGGTAAAGCAGCGGCATGGTGAAGGCGAGCGCCAGCACCGAAGGCAGGATCAGGTAACTGGAAACCGGGATGCCGAATACCTGCAGCGCGTCGATTTCTTCATTGGCCTGCATGGTGGAAATGCGCGCGGCATAGCTGCCGCCGGTGCGCCCGGCCATGATGATGGCGGTCATGACGGCGGACATCTCGCGCACCATGGCAATGGCCACAAGGCTTGCCACATAGATGTCGGCCGCGAATTTATGCAGTTCCACCGAACCGACAAAGGCAAGGATCGCGCCGACCAGGAAGTTCACCACGCCCACGATCAGCAGCGCCGCAGGCCCCGCCGCATTCAGGTCGGACATGAGGTCGATGGTGCGCATCATCCCGCGCCCGACCAGGGAGGCCAGGCCCCCACGGGCCGCGGCAGCCCCCATTTCGCTGACGCAGCCGATTTCGTTCAGGGTATCGAGCGTGAACTGTCCCACCGCCGCCACCGGCGCGAAATGGTGCGGCGGCGGGGGCTTGGGTTCGGGCGGGATTTCGGGCAGCAGGTCCAGCAGCTTGTGCGCGGATTCCGGCAGGGTGTTGGTATCGACGTCCACATGGGCTTCACGCGCGCTGCGCTTGAGTTCCCACAGGAAGCTGATGAGCGAGGTATCCCACCTGCCAAGCTGGTCGGTGCGGAATTCAACCGGCTCCCCGTGGGGCACATCCTTCAGCGCCCCGGTGGGAAAGGCGGGGGTTCGTCCTTCCTGTGCAATCCAGTCCCCTGACAGCGTGATAAGGGTCCGGTTCGCCTCGGGCTGAAGATGCCATTGCGGCGCACCATTGACGGACGTATTCACCAGCCTCTCCAACCTCAGTGCCGCAACCCATGCCTGCCCGGTCACGGGGCGGCATGCATAAAACGATCCCCGTCCATGTTACTTGGCTGCGTCGCGCATGTGCATGGCGGGCATCCCATGGCATTCTGTTTTCCATACCAGATGACCCGCCCGGCACAAGCCCCGCCGGTGTGGAGGTTCCGCGATGGCAGCGCATGGCTTTGGCTTACCGCCGGTGCGTATCGGGCGCGCCGCGTGGGTCATGCAGCCTGTCCAGCGCGGGGTCCGCAACCGGCCTGCCCTGCACGACAGCCGTGATATCCGCCATCAACCGCCGGGCCACGGGCAGCCGGTAATGCAGCGGATCCCAGAAATTGTCGCGGTTTTCCGTCAACGGGCTGTCATGGTTGAAATCAAGGGCGATCACGTTGGACCTGCGGGCCGCGATCCTTTCCACCCCCAGCCTGCATGCCTGCAACCGGGCCGCGGCGACACCGCCCGCCGTCCCGTGCAGGAAGGCGGATGCGGGCGCAAACCACAGGACGGCGATGGTGGAGGCAGGCATGCGCCCGACCATTGAATCCAGCAGCGCCATGGTGGCTGGGGGGGTAGTGGCCATGCCGGGCGGGGCGGGGGTGTTGTCGGGCGGCGCCCAGTGGTCGAACGCGGCCTGCACCCGGGGGCGCAGCCGGTCATACTGGTCATCGGGCGGCACAAAGCTGGTGTAGCCATCCAGGCCGAAGCGCCGGGCTTTCAACCCCGCCAGCCACAGGAACTGGTTGGCGGCTTCCTGCAGGGCATACAGGCTGGCCATGTGCAGGTAGCCGGTCCATGCGGGGTGGCCGTACATCCATTCCGGCCATGGGCGGTTGGGGGATGTCAGGCTGCCGGGGCGTTCATGGCACCAGGCGGCGTCCACGTCGATCATGGCAATGCGCGGGGCGGGATGGGCACGCAGGAAGGCGTCGAGTTCGCGCGCCTGTTCCCACGGGCTGGCGCTGTTCATGGCCATGTTCAGGAAATGCGTGCCCAGTGCGCGGTCCATCGCGGCGGGCTGGATCAGCCGGCTGGTGGATGTGCCCAGCATGACGGAATCAAAGCGCGGGTTCCGCGCCAGCGCGGGCATGGTGTAGCGGGCGTTGGAGGTGATGGGAATGCGGGGCAGGCGGGGGGAGATGGGCAGCCCATCCCACGGGTCAACCGTTACGATGAACAGGTACAGCCCGCCGCCCAGCGCCAGCATGGTCCCCAGCGCCAGCATGCAGAAATGCTTCCACGCCCCGGGCCGCGCCCGGGTCATTGATGGCGAAACGTCACGACCAGTACGTCACGATAGGCCGGTCGCGTGGGATCAAGGGGCCTGACCGCCGTTACCCCGTGATAGACGCGGTTGTCATTGACCACCGCCGTATCCAGCGGCTGATCCAGCATGAAGCTGCCCACCATGGTGCGCTGCAGGTCATGGATCGCGGTTTCGCCCGACATGACGTTCTCGCGCCGGATCATCACGACCATGACCCAGTCCACGCCATCACGGTGCAGCCCTTCCGGCGTGGGCTGGCCGGGGCTGTCATCCAGCGCCTCGATCCGGAACTGGTGGATTTCGGTATGCCATGTATCGGGCATGCTGGCCGGATCGGTCAGGTCGGCCACGATCCGGTGCATGAGCCGCAGGATGGCGACCAGCGCGGGGTGCGCGCCCACGTCCGGTTCCACCGCGCGGAACCAGCGTTCGATCCCGCCATTGAGTTCGTTGTAATCGCGGCTCTGGTAATGGGGCTGGTGTTTCTTGCGCTGGATGCCGCTGTCGCTGATGGCGAAGGTGGCATGGCGGCGGCGGCGATAACGCCCGCCATCCGCCATGTAGCGGTCCAGCCCCAGCCGGTTCCAGCTGGCGGCGAAGTTGGCCCAGTCCCGCAGGCCATACTGCTCCAGCAGGGGCCGCATCTCCCCCGCAGGCACGAAGGCGTAGCCATCCGTGCGCAGGGGGGATTCCAGCCGCGCCAGCAGCGTGGGCATGCCGTCAGCCATGGGTGGGTTCATTTCCCTTGGGGCTGGCCTGCTGCCCGTCGCCATCGGCCTGCGCCTTCGGGGCCGCCGGTTCTGGCGCATCGGGCTGTGCCGTGCGCGCGGCCAGCAGCGTGGCCGGGTCTTCCTCCATGTTCATGCGCAGCGTGCCGCCCGGGCCATTGGCCAGCAGGTTGAGCGATGTCGGGATCGGGAACGCGACCTTTTCCTTCACCATGCGCGCGCCCAGGCGGGCATAGTATTCACGATAGACCTTCCATTTGGCACCGGGCGCCGTGCGGATGGACCCAAGGAACTTGGCCCCGTTCCCGTCAGCCTGCTCGACGCCCAGGAACGAGAAGTCGGACTTGATCAGCGGGCCGTAGACGGGGTCCTTGCGCATGAGCGACAGCTCATCCTTCAGGATCGCCGCGACCCGGTGCGGGTCTTCCGTCAGGTCCAGCATGAAACTGACCACCACAAGGTTGTAATCGCGTGAGGTATTGGCGATCGACGTGACGGATGAGAACGGGATGATGTGCAGGTCCCCGTTGATCGCGCGCAGCCGCAGGGTGCGGATCGACAGGTGTTCGACCGTACCCGCGACACTGCCCGCGGTGACCCAGTCACCCACCTGCATCGCATTTTCCACCAGCATGAAGAAGCCGGTGATGAAGTCCTTGACCAGGCTCTGCGAACCAAACGCGATGGCCGCACCCATGATGCCCGCGCCGGTCAGCAGCGGGGCGACGTTGATGCCGATCTGCGACAGCGTGGTCACGGTCACGATGATGATGATGAAGGTCAGCAGCACCGTGCGGATGATCGGCAGCACCGTGCGCAGCCGGGTGGCGCGGGATGCCTGGTCCGATGTCTCGAACCGGGTGATCTGGTTCTGCAGCGTGGCGTTGGCCACTTCCCACACCACGATGGCGATGGTGTAGGCGATCATGATCGTCAGCATGGCGCCCACGATCTTGGTGCCCAGCGAGCCATGCACGAAGAAGCGGATGGCGGGCAGGCCCCATGACTGGAGCAGCAGCACGATGGTCACGAATGTCAGCAGCACCGACAGCGCGCGCCGCGCGATGGGATAGTAGTAGTCCACGCGGGCCTGGAGGCCGGGATAGCGTTTTTCGGTCGCCTCGGGCACATGGAAAAGCTTGTTCTGCACGCTGAAGGCCAGCACGGACAGCAGCCGCGCGCCAAGGATGACCACGATGGTCAGCGACAGCGTGCGCAGGATCCACGCATAGCCGCCACGGATCTGGGTGGCCCAGACCAGCCACAGCGCGAAGTCGAAGAACATGGCCGGGATCCACCAGAAGCGGACCATCCTGCCCACGAAGATCCAGAACGGCTTTTCACGCAGGCGGCCCGAGGGCTGCAGCGCCGCGCCCACATGGTGGCGGATGCGCCAGATGAAGATCGCGATCAGGATATGTTCGATCAGCACCACGGCGCGGATGATGGCTTCCGTGCCGCGCGCGGGCATGTGGAACACGCCGCCCAGCGTGGACAGGCAGACCACGATGGACGGGGCCGCGACAAGGAAGTTCCACCACCGCGTGACCATGCGCGCCGTCGAGTCCGATGCGCTGCACAGGCGGATGGTGGGGGAATGCGGCACGAATATCGTCTCAAGCAGCAGGTAGATCACGCGCGCGATCACGTAGGCGTTGGTCAGCGTGAGGGTGACCATCGCGGCCTGGTGGGTGGTAGTGAACAGCGCGGACGCGCCATAACCCAGCCCGCAGAACAGGGCGACCGGCAGCAGTTTTATCAGCAGGTGCAGCAGTGAATAGGGAATGCGCGTGATGATGCGCAGCGTTTCATGCTGGTGGCGGTCATCGCTCTGGCGGGCCTGTTCGGTCTGCTGTTCGGCCTGTGCGTCGGCGGTGGAGGCGGGTGGCGGGGCGGGCTGGTCCTGGTCCGCCTGGTCCTCGCGCTTCAGGCGCTGGTTCAGGCGCTGCTCGGTCGCCACGGCGCGCGCCGTGACACCGGCCAGCGGCTTGCGCATGGCGATGGACAGCGCGCGTTCGGCAACAAGGGCAAGGATGAAGATGATGCTGGCCCGACCCATCGCATCCAGCAGGATCCGCCGCGAATCGGCATTGGACAGGATGGAGTGGACCCACCGGCCCACGAAGGCCAGGTCCTTGAACAGCCCTATGAAGTTCTGGCCCTGCTGCAACGCGACGTCGCGTATGTGGGTCAGCTCGCTCATGGTTTCGCTGCTGATGCTGTCGGGTTCAAGCGACACGTCGGCGGGGGCGGCCTTTTTCGCGGGGGCGGCGGGCGCCGGGGTCGGCTTGGGCGCGGGCAGCCCCTTGGCTATGGCGTCAAGGGTGCGGGTGAATTCCTCGCGCTTCTGCGGGTCGTTCATGACCGACAGGACCTGCTGCGCCTGCTGGCTGGTTATGCCCTGCGGGGCGGCGTCGGTGTCTGCCGCGCGGGCCTGCATGGCCCAGGGCAGCAGCGCCAGCATGAAGGCCGCCAGCAATGTCAGGATACCGCCCCGTCTGGACCGGGCTGGGGCGGGATGGACCGTTGTCGCGTAATGGGCCGACATGCCGATTGTTCACCTCCTTGGAAAATCGGGGAACCCGGCACAGCCTCAGGTTCCCCGCCGTAACACCAAAACGCCCGCGCGCATTCCTGCGCGGGGCGGACCGTCATGCTGCGGGAAAAACATTCAATATCAGAATAGAAGGCCGGCAGAGGCGGGAAGGTTGCATTTTTGTCATGTTTTTTTGTGTCAGCCGCCCCATTGCGGCGATGGCGGGGCGGCGGCGCGGGCTTCGCGGCGGATCACGCAGGTGCCCGCCAGGATGTCATGCAGGCCCTGCTTGCGCTGCGTCCACATGACCATGAGGAAGCCCACCCCGCAGATCAGCGCCGAAAGGTATTTGCCGAAATACCGCCCCGTCGCGCGCAGCAGCGTGATGCGGTTACCATACAGGTCGGTCACGCGCATCCGGCACATGATCTTGCCCGGCGTGGCCTGCAGGGACGAGGCCTCGAACAGGATGTAATACGCGGCGGACACCAGCAGGCTGATCTGTTCAAACCGTCCGTTACCGTTCCAGTGCAGGTGCGGCGTGGTGGAAAGGATGGTGTAGTCGGCAGGCTGGATATAGGAGATGCGGTAATCCCCCCCGCTGCCCCCCGTCGATTGCGGGTCGAAGATCGAGATCGAAAGGCTGGGCGCTACTAGTAGCATGCCCAGCAGGCCAAGGGCCGCCCACAGCACGATCGAATCGATCACATAGGCCACGACCCGGATCCAGAACCCCCCATAGGTCCAGACATCCTGCGGGGAAGAGGCGGGGCGGAAAAACGGGTTTGTCATGCAGGTTGTTCCTGTCTGGCAGACGTGATGGATATACCCTGACAGCAATGCCATCGCTGCGTGCGCAACGGAACAGGAAAAAACGGGCGCCCGCAAACAGCCGCCCGTGATGGCCTAGCTGCGGTAGGAGCCGTTGATGTCGATATAGCCATGCGTCAGGTCGCAGCCCCATGCCTGCGCCGTGCCATTGCCCAGCCCCAGGTCGATGGCGATCTCGATTTCCTGCCCGCGCATGTGCGCGACAACGGGGGTTTCGTCATAATCGGACACGACGGTGCCGTTCCGGGCAATCCATGTCCCGCCAATGCCGACCGACAGCGTATCGCGGTTGGCGGGTTCGCCACATTTGCCAACCGCCATGACGACGCGGCCCCAGTTGGCGTCTTCCCCCGCTACGGCCGTCTTGACCAGCGGGGAATTGGCCACGGCCATGGCCACGCGGTGGGCCGATTCATCGGATACCGCGCCCGTGACGGTGATGTGCATCATCTTCGTCACGCCTTCCCCGTCGCGGATCACCAGCAGCGCCAGTTCCAGCAGCAGGGAATCGAGCGCGTCACGGAAATCCGCCAGATGCGGCGAGTGCGCATCCCCGATTTCCACATTGCCCGCCTGTCCGGTGGCGAACAGCAGGATCATGTCGGAGGTGGAGGTATCCGAATCCACCGTGATGCAGTTGAAGCTGCGGCCGACGCCATCGGCCAGCAGGGACTGGATCACGCTGGCGGGCAGTTTCGCATCGGTCGCGATGAAGCCCAGCAGGGTCGCCATGTCCGGCGCCACCATGCCGCTGCCCTTGACGATGCCCTGGATGCGCACCGTCGTATCGCCAATGCGCGCGGTGCGGGTCGCGGCCTTGGGGAATGTGTCGGTGGTCATGATGCCACGGGCGGCGTCCGCCCACCCGTTATCAGACAGGGTGGCGTACAGGCCGGGCAGGGCCGCCGAAATCTTCTGGTAGGGCAGGATCTCACCGATCACGCCGGTTGAGGCGAGGAAGACCTCGCTCGCGGCACAGTTGACCAGCCGCGCCGCGTCCGCCGCGTTGGCCTGTGTCGCCTCGAAGCCCGCGCGGCCGGTAAAGACATTGGCGTTCCCGGCATTGACCACCAGCGCGCGCGCGCGGCCATCGGCCATCGCGGCGCGGCACCAGTCCACCGGCGCGCCGGGGCACTTGCTGCGGGTATAGACACCCGCCACCGTCGTGCCCGGCGCGAATTCCGCCATCACCAGGTCGGTGCGCCCCTTGTAGCGGATGCCCGCCGCTGTTGCGCCAAAACGCACGCCCGCCACGGGCGGAAGTTCAGGCATTGGCCGGGCAAGGGGGGAGACGGGCAGGGCATTGGCCATGGTCGGTCAGGATCCTGGGATGACAGCGGGAAACGGGAAATGGATAGGACACCGGCGCGGGTGGACATACGGCTGCATGCCCGCCCGCGCCACAGCCCGGTCAGTGGGCCGCGGGCTGTTCAGGCAGCGGCTTGCCGTCGGGGCCGAAGCGCACGACCTTGACCTGCGACAGGGCGTTGCTCACGGCCTTCTGCACACCTTCCTGGATCAGCTTCTGGCGGATCTGGTCGCGGGTTGCCTCCAGCGTGGGCGTCGGCGCGGTGCGCTTGCCCAGCACCTGGATCACGTGCCAGCCATACTGGGTATGGACCGGGGTCTGGCTGAAGGTGTTGGGCTGCATGGCTGATGCGGCGTCCCAGAAGGTCGGCAGCATGTCGCCCTTCTTGAACCAGCCAAGGTCGCCGCCATTCTGCTTGGCCGATCCGGGGTCCTTGGACAGCTTGGTGGCCAGTTGGCCGAAATCGGCCCCGGCCTTGAGCTGCTTGATGACGTCGTTGGCCTCGGCCTCGGTCTGCACCAGGATGTGGCGGGCGTGGATTTCCTCCGCACCCGGCTTGTTGGCGTAATTCTTGTCGTAATACGCCTTGACCGCGTCATCGGTCAGCGTGGGGGCGACCTGTGCCGACAGATAGGCATTCTGCAGCGCATTCTGTGCCGCCTGCTGCATCTGCTGCTGGACGTCGGGCTGCTTGTCCAGCCCGGCCTTGGCGGCCGCGACCTGGATGGCGCGCTGGTCCACAAGCTGGTTGAGCAGGATCGGCACGATGATGTTGTCGGGCAGCTTGCGCAGCTGCTCGGGCATCGTGGCCATGGCCTGCCGCACGTCATTGAGGCGGATGTCCTGCCCGTTGACCGTGGCGAGGAGCGGATTCTGGTCCGCCGTGGCCGGTGCGCCCGGCTTCGCCGCCGGGGCGGCGGGTGCCGGGGCGGGCGTCGCCGCGAATGCAGGAGGGATGATGAAAGAGGAAGCAAGCAGGGCCATCGTTGCGACAGCCTTTGCCGGACTGATAGTCCGCATGTGCAAAAAACCCTAGTTATGAACGCGTTCGGCGGGCATCATGGCGAAGGGCGGCCCGGCCTGCAAGGGCCGGATGCGATATGGCCGTTTTCCCCCGCTTTTGCCACGGCGCTGCGGTCCATCGGTTGACCGCTGGCGGCGTGGGTCCTATCTCATGTCTCCGCGCGAGAATTTTATCCGCCAAGCCTGCCCCCGCCGGTCGTCCGTCGCGGGCGTGCGGGAATGCCATTCCGGGAAGGTCTTCATGTTCGCCAGTATTGCCCGCGCCCTGTTCGGAACCGCCAATGACCGGGCGCTGAAATCGTACCAGCGGCGCGTGCCCGCGATCAACGCGCTGGAAGGCACGGTCCAGGCGCTGGACGATGCGACCCTTGCCGCCAAGACGCCCGAATTCCGCGAACGCCTCGCCAGGGGCGAAACGCTGGATGACCTGCTGCCCGAAGCCTTCGCCGTCTGCCGCGAGGCCTCGAAGCGCGTGCTGGGCATGCGGCATTTCGACGTGCAGCTGATTGGTGGCATGGTCCTTCATGATGGCAAGATTGCGGAAATGCGCACCGGGGAGGGCAAGACCCTTGTCGCGACGCTTGCCGTCTATCTCAGCGCGCTGGCGGGCAAGGGCGTGCATGTCGTGACCGTCAACGACTACCTGGCCAGCCGCGATGCCGACCAGATGGGCAGGCTGTACGAATTCCTGGGGCTGAGCGTGGGCGTGGTCGTGCCCAACATGCCGGAGGACGAACGCCGCGCCGCCTACCGTGCCGACATAACCTACGGCACCAACAACGAATTCGGCTTCGATTACCTGCGCGACAACATGAAGTACCGCGTCGAGGACATGGTCCAGCGGCCCTTCCACCACGCCATTGTCGATGAAGTCGACTCGATCCTGATCGATGAGGCGCGCACCCCGCTCATCATTTCCGGCCCCGCCGAGGACAGTTCCGACCTGTACCGCGCGGTGGATGAGGTAATGGTCGCCCTGGTGGCCGATCCGGAGGCGTATGAGAAGGATGAGAAATTCCGCTCCGTCATCCTGACGGAAAAAGGCGCGGAACAGGTGGAGGACCTGCTGCGCACCGCCGGCGTACTGCATGAAGGCGGCCTGTATGACAGCCACAACGTGGCGGTCATCCACCACGTGCAGCAGTCGCTGCGCGCGCATACGCTGTTCACCCGCGATGTCGATTACATCGTGCGCGGCGGCAAGGTGGTCATCATTGACGAGTTCACCGGCCGCATGATGGAAGGCCGCCGGTATTCGGACGGCCTGCACCAGGCGCTGGAAGCCAAGGAACATGTCGAGGTCCAGCAGGAAAACCAGACCCTGGCCTCGATCACGTTCCAGAATTACTTCCGCATGTATCCCCGCCTGTCCGGCATGACCGGCACGGCCATGACGGAAGCCGATGAATTCGCGGATATCTACAAGCTCGACGTGATCGAGATCCCGACCAACCTGCCCGTCGCACGCAAGGACGACGATGACGAGGTCTACCTGACCGCGCGGGAGAAATATGAGGCGGTCGCGGGCCTGATCAAGGATATCAGCAAGACATCCGGCCAGCCGGTGCTGGTGGGCACCACCTCGATCGAGAAGAGCGAGTACCTCTCCTCCCTGCTGCGCCAGCACGGCATCCGGCACAACGTGCTCAACGCCCGTTTCCATGAACTCGAGGCGGAGATCGTGGCGCAGGCGGGCGCACCCGGCGCGATCACGATTGCGACCAACATGGCCGGGCGTGGCACGGACATAAAGCTGGGCGGCAACGTGGACATGCTGATCCACCAGCGCCTTGCCGGGATCGAGGACCCGGACGAACGCGCGCGGCGCGAGCAGGAACTGCGCGAGACGGTGACCCGTGATCACGATATCGTGCGCAAGGCGGGTGGCCTGTATGTCATTGGTACCGAACGCCACGAAAGCCGCCGTATCGACAACCAGCTGCGCGGCCGCGCCGGCCGTCAGGGCGACCCGGGCAATTCACGCTTCTTCATCTCGCTTGAAGATGACCTCATGCGCATCTTCGGCACCGACCGCATGGGCAACATGTTGCAGAAGCTGGGGCTGAAGGAAGGGGAGGCCATCGTCCATCCCTGGATCAACAAGGCCCTTGAGCGCGCGCAGAAGAAGGTCGAGGCCCGCAACTTCGACATGCGCAAGAACACGCTCAAATATGATGACGTGATGAATGACCAGCGCAAGGAAGTCTATGCCCAGCGCCGGGAATACATGGGGGCGGAGGATGTCTCCCCCATCATCACCGAAATGCGTGAAGACGTGATCCACGACATGGTGGCCCGGCGCATCCCCGAAAAGTCCTTTGCCGAACAGTGGCTCAAGGACGAACTGGCGCAGGATGTGCAGACCACGCTGAACCTGAGCCTGCCGATCGCGGAATGGGCGAAGGAAGACGGCGTGGACGCCACGGTCGTCGCTGAACGGATCGAGCAGGCGGCGGCGCAGTCCCAGGCCAGCCGGGCAGCCAATTTCGGCCCCTCCGTCATGCGCTATGTGGAAAAGCAGGTGCTGCTGACCACGTTCGACGCGGTATGGAAAGAACATCTCCTTGCGCTGGACCAGCTGCGCCAGGGCATCGGCCTGCGCGCCTATGGCCAGAAGGACCCGCTGAACGAGTTCAAGCACGAGGCGTTCGAGCTGTTCCACGCCATGCTCGATCACCTGCGGGTGCGCGTGACATCCACCATGGCACGGGTGGAAATGGCGCCGCCGCCGATCGACAACCCCTTTGCCGGTGTGGCCGAAATCCATTCCGACCCCGAGGTGCCGGGGCTGGAGAACGAACCGGGGCCGGGTCTCATGCCCGATGCGACGGGCCGCCAGCCCGATCCGTCCATGGCGACGCCCATCGGCGGGGCGGCGGTCATGCCCGATGACCCGTCCAGCTGGGGCGAGGTCTCGCGCAATTCGCCCTGCCCCTGCGGGTCGGGCAAGAAATACAAGCACTGCCACGGGCGGCTGGTCTGACCAGTCGCTTCCGGGCAGGCCGGAAACGATAGACGAAACAGGATCAGGGACGAACGATGGCGGGTCATTCCCAATTCAAGAACATCATGCACCGCAAGGGCGCGCAGGACGCCAAGCGGGCCAAGCAGTTTGCCAAGGTCATCCGTGAAATCACCGTGGCCACGCGCGAAGGCATGCCCGACCCGGCCATGAACCCGCGCCTGCGGGCCGCGATTTCGGCCGCGCGTGAAGTCAACATGCCCAAGGATACGGTGGAACGCGCGATCAAGAAGGCATCGGGTGCCGGCGGTGGTGATGACTACACCGAAGTCCGTTACGAGGGCTACGGCCCGGCCGGTGTCGCCGTGATCGTGGAAGGGCTGACGGATAACCGCAACCGCACGGCGTCCGATGTCCGGGCCGCGTTTTCCAAGCATGGCGGATCGCTGGGGGAGACGAACTCGGTATCCTTCATGTTCACCCGCCTTGGCGTGATCACCTATCCGCTGGATGCCGCGAGCGAGGACGACCTGATCGAGGCCGGCCTTGAAGCCGGGGCCGAGAATGTCGAGACCGTGGACGGCATGCATGAAGTGACCTGCCCGGTCGAATCCTTCTTTGCCGTGCGTGACGCGCTGGAAACCCGTTTTGGCGAACCCGCTTCGGCCAAGCTGGACTGGCGGCCTGGCAACACGGTCGAACTGGATGAAGACAAGGCGCGCAGCGTGTTCAAGCTGATCGACACGCTGGAAGACCATGACGACGTGCAGGCGGTGTACGCCAATTTCGACGTGCCGGACGACGTGGCCGAAAAGCTGTCGGCCTGACCCGGCCGGTGGTCCGCATCCTTGGCATTGACCCCGGCCTGCGGTTTACCGGCTGGGGGGTCGTGACGGCGCAGGGCAACCGGCTGAGCCACGTGGCCGATGGTGTGATCGCCACCGATTCGGCGCTCAGCGTGCCCGAACGCCTGCGCCACCTGCATGATGCGCTGCTGGACCTGGCCCGCAACTTCGCCCCCGATGAGGCGGCGGTCGAGGAAACCTACGTCAACCGCAACGGGGCTGCCACGCTGAAGCTGGGCTATGCCCGCGGCGTGGGGCTGCTGGTGCCGATGCTGCTGGATATTCCCGTATCGGAATACGGGGCCAAGACGGTCAAGCGCGCGGTGGTCGGCACCGGGGCCGCGACAAAGGAACAGGTCAGCATGATGGTCCGCCGTATCCTGCCCACGGCCCTGCTGAAGCGCGCGGATGCGGCGGATGCGCTGGCGGTGGCCATCTGCCACGCCCATCATCGCGCCAGCGCCATGCATATCGCCAATGCGACGAGGATGGCATGATCGCGCAGTTGCGTGGCCTGCTGGCGCAGGTGGAGGCGGATCGCTGCGTGATTGACGTAAGCGGCGTCGGTTATCTGGTGCAGGCATCCTCGCGCACGCTGGCCGTCCTGCCGCAGCCGCCGGAACTGGCGTGCGTGCTGGTGGAAACCGTGGTGCGCGAGGACGCCATCCTGCTGTATGGCTTCGCCGAGGCGTCGGAGCGGTCATGGTTCCGCCTGCTGACCACCGTGCAGGGGGTGGGGGCCAAGGTGGCGCTGGCCATCCTGTCCATCCTGCCGCCATCTGACCTGATGGTGGCCATCGGCGGCGGCGACAAGGCCATGCTGACCCGCGCCGGCGGCGTGGGTGCGCGCCTGGCCCAGCGCATCGTGACCGAATTGCGTGACAAATGCGAAGGCATGCCCACGGGCGCCCCCGCAGGCGGTGGGGTGCCGGGCGTGACCATTACCGCGCCGACGCAGCGCAGCATCGCGGCGGATGCGCTGCTGGCGCTGTCCGGGCTTGGCTTCCGCCGGGCGGAGGCGCAGCCGGTGGTGGAACGGGTGATTGACCGGCTGGACGGCAGGGCTGATCTGGATATCGTGATCCGTGACGCGCTGAAGGAACTGGCCCGATGAGCGAGCAGCCCGAGCGCGAGATCGACGCCCGCCGGGGTGAGGAGGACGGCAGCGAAGGCTCGCTGCGCCCCCAGACGCTGGATGACTTTACCGGCCAGAAGGCCAGCCGCGAAAACCTTGCCATTTTCATCGCCGCAGCCCGGCAGCGTGGCGATGCGCTGGACCATGTGCTGCTGCACGGGCCGCCGGGGCTGGGCAAGACCACGCTGGCGCAGATCGTGGCGCGCGAACTGGGTGTCGGCTTTCGCGCCACGTCGGGGCCGGTGATCCAGCGCGCAGGCGATCTTGCGGCCATCCTGACCAACCTCCAGCCGCGCGACGTGCTGTTCATTGACGAAATCCACCGCCTGCACCCCTCCATCGAGGAGGTGCTGTACCCGGCGATGGAGGATTTCCAGCTTGACCTGATCATTGGCGAGGGACCGGCCGCGCGCTCGGTGCGGATCGACCTCGCTCCCTTTACGCTGGTGGCCGCCACCACGCGCGCGGGGCTGCTGGCGACCCCGCTGCGCGACCGCTTCGGCATTCCGCTGCGGCTGGTGTTCTACACGCCTGAAGAACTGCGCCAGATCGTGACCCGTGGCGCGCGCAAGCTGGAATTCGACCTGACCCCGGAAGGGGCGGAGGAAATCGCCCGCCGTTCGCGTGGGACGCCGCGTATCGCAGGCAGGCTCCTGCGCCGGGTGCGTGATTTCGCCGCCGTGGCGCGCGCGGGCAGCGGGCCGGTCGACCGGGCGCTGGCCGATGCCGCGCTGTCGCGGCTGGAAGTCGATTCGATGGGGCTGGACGGCATGGACCGCCGCTACCTGCGCCGCATTGCCGAATATCACCATGGCGGCCCGGTGGGGGTGGAAACGCTGGCGGCCGCCCTGGCCGAAGCGCGCGATACGCTCGAGGACGTGATCGAGCCTTACCTGATCCAGGAAGGTCTTGTGCTACGGACAAGCCGCGGGCGCATGCTGGGCGAACGGGGCTGGCGGCATCTCGGGTTGCCGCCCCCCGCCCGCACGCCCGGACAGGGCGACCTGCTGGGGGATGACTGATGGTGGAACATAATATCGATTTCCGTATCTATTACGAGGATACGGACGCGGGTGGCGTGGTCTATCACGCCCGCTACCTTGCGCTGGCCGAACGCGCCCGCACGGAAGCCATCCGCGCGCAGGGGCTGGCGGCGTCCGACCTGCTGGCCGATTACGGGCTGGCCTTCGTGGTGCGGCACGCGGCCATCGACTACCGCGCCCCGCTGCGGCTGGATGACATCGTGCGCATCACGACTCGGCTGACGGAACTCGGGGCGGCAAGCTGCCGGCTCATGCAGGATTTTTACCGTGCGGACGGGGAGGGGGACCTGGGGTGCGGGTCGCTGGATGTCCGCCTGGCCTGCGTGCGCGCGCAGGACGGGCGCGCTGCCCGATTTCCGCCGCGATGGCGTGATCTTTTGCGCGGACTCGTGGCCTGAGCCTGACGAAGGCATGCAGTATGCATGTGCTTTTCGTGCCATGGGTTGACCGGGACGCAAGGCTGTGCGGAAAGCGGGTTGGCCGCGACTTGCTAAAGGGGCAAGTTTCGTGTTTGTGCGAACGGTCAAGGTGGGCAGGAGGTATATTTGGACCAAGCGGTTAACGCGGCGAATCTGGGCGCTGCAGCAGGTGATCTGTCGATGTGGGCGCTGTTCATGCACGCATCGATTGTCGTCAAGCTGGTAATGATTGGCCTGGTGACCTGCAGTGTGATTGTGTGGGCAATCATCTTCGACAAATTCACGACCATCCGCCGGGTCAACCGGCAGGCGAATGATTTTGAGGAACGCTTCTGGGCCGGTGGCAGCCTTGATGACCTGTACGAATCCGATGGCGCGAAGCCCGTCCACCCTATGGCCGCCGTATTTGGCGCCGCGATGGGGGAATGGCGGCGTTCGTCGCGCATTACCGGCATCGACCTGGTGCATGGCGGGGTGCAGGATCGTGTCAACCGCGCTATGGCCATCACCATCACGCGGGAAATGGACCGCCTGAACCGGTGGATCATCTTCCTTGCCACCATCGGGCCGGTGGCGCCGTTCATCGGCCTGTTCGGTACGGTATGGGGCATCATGCATGCCTTCGGGTCGATCGCGGCGATGCACAACACCAACCTGTCCGTCGTGGCCCCCGGTATTTCCGAAGCCCTGTTCGCGACCGCCATCGGCCTTGTCACGGCCATCCCGGCGGTGATCGCCTATAACGTGATCAGCAACAGCATGAGCGTGTTCGAGGACCGGCTGGACGCCTTCGGCACCGAATTCGCCGCCATCCTGTCGCGCCAGTCCGAAGAAAGGGGTGCGTGAGCATGGGGGCAAGCCTGAGCGACCTGCGCGGACGCCGGCGCAAGCGGCGGCCCATGGCGGATATCAACGTCACCCCCTTGGTTGACGTGATGCTGGTGCTGCTCATCATCTTCATGGTGACGGCGCCCATGATGACCAGCGGCGTGAACGTGGACCTGCCCAAGACGGACGCGGCCCCGGTCAATACCGACACCAAGCCGATTACCGTCTCGATCCGGTCCAATGGCGACCTGTACCTGGGCGATGATCCCGTCTCGCCCGACCAGCTGGTGGACCAGCTCAAGGCGGCGGCCCAGAATGACCGTGAACACCGCATTTTCGTGCGCGGGGACTCCCATATCGACTATGGCCGGGTGATGCAGGTCATGGGCCAGATCACGGCAGGTGGCTTTACGCATGTGGCGCTGCTGGCGCAGCAGCCGCCCGGCGGCCATTAAGCTGAACCTGATACCGGGAGCCGTCTGATCGTGGTGCCACCGCGTCGTTCCGAACGTATCCTCATGCGGCGTTCCGTCATTGTGTCGGGCGGGCTGCATGTCGCGCTGCTGCTGGCCGTGCTGCTGCGGATGCCGGTGCCGGTACCCAAGGAACCGCCGCCGCCCCCCACGATCGAGATGGAATTCGCGGCCGATACCGGCACGTCCACCCCGCACAAGGGGGACAAGCCGGCGCCCAGGCCCGCCCCGGCGCCAGCGCCGGTCCGGCAGGAGGCGCCGCCCGCGCCCACCCCGCCGGAAAAGGCTCCCAACGAGGAAGCCGCACCCCCGCCCCCGCCGCCACCCCCCATGCCGCCGCCGCAGCAGGTGTCCAGGCCGGTGCCCGACGCGCCAACGCCCCCGCGTGAGGAGCAGCCTTCGCCCGATGCGGTGAAGCTGCCGCCCACGCCAGCCAAGGCCGCCCCGGCACAGGCCCATGCCCCGGTGCCCCCTTCGGCCCAGCCGGACCCGACGGCGGCACCCAAGGTGCAGGAGCGTTCAAGCACGACGCAGCCCAACGAGGCGAAGAAGCACGTGCCCGATACGCATTCCCTGCTGGCGACGCTGGATTCCTTCCGCGCGGACCAGAAGCAGACCCACCCGCCCAAGGCGCGGCCCAACCCGCAGCAGGGCGGCGCGCCCGATGGCGGCGGGACGCCGGACGGGGACATCACCAGCGCGCTGACCGCAACGCAGCAGAAGGCGATCGGCAATTCCGTGCGCCGCTGCTATTCGGAAGATACGGCCGCGCGTAATTATGCCCAGTTCGTGGCGCATCTGGTCGTGACGGTGGATGAGACGGGCACGGCGCGCCTGGTGGACTTTGCCCCCCAGACACAGGCACAGATGGCGTCGGACCCGTCCTACCGCGCGCTGGCGGAACGTGCGCGTGATGCGGTGCTCAGCCCCACCTGTGCCAAACTGCCCATTCCGCAGAACCTTCTGGGCCAGACCCGGCAACTGAAATTCGTATTCCGTCCCTGAACAACAGTGGACGAAGGCGAGGAGAGGAAAATGACGTCAAGCGTAAAGCCTTTGATTCCCGATGATGATGCCGACCGGCTGGCCGCGGCCTTTCTGGGCCGTCGCGGTTTCATGGGGGCGGGTGTGGCCGGTGGCCTTATGGCCACGCCGCTGTTTGCCGCGGGTGCCGCCCACGCGCAGGCGGGCGATGCCGAAATCACGGTAGACCAGGCCCGCACCGCGCCCATTCCCATTGTCCTGCCTTCGCTGGGCGGTGGCGTTGCGCAGCAGATCACGGATGTCATTTCCGCCGATCTGGGCAATTGCGGCCTGTTCCGTCCCATCAGCGCCAGCATGCCGCAGGGCACGCCTGACTTTGGCAGCTACAAGTCCATGGGCGCGCGCGCGGCCGTGACGGGCAAGGTCGTGGACCAGGGCAGCAGCCTGCGTGTGGAATTCCGCCTGTGGGATGTCATGACCGGCAAGCAGATCCAGGGCACGGCCTATACCGCCGCGGCCCAGGACTGGCGGCGCATCGCGCATGTGATCGCCGATGTGATCTATGGCCGCCTGCTGGGCGAGCAGGGATATTTCAATTCCCGCATTGCCTATATCGCCCGTTCCGGCCCGCGCGCGCACCAGACCACCCGGCTGGCCATCATGGATCAGGACGGGGCGGACAGCCGTTACCTGACCAACGGGCAGTGGCTGACGCTGACGCCGCGTTTCAATCCGGCAAATAGTGAACTGGCATTCATGTCGTATGCCAACTACAGGCCGCGTGTTTACCTGTTCAACCTGAATACCGGGCAGCAGAGACTGCTGGGTGATTTTTCGGGTATTTCCTTCGCGCCCCATTTCTCCCCCGACGGGCGCTCCGTGGTCCTGTCGGTTACACGCGGTGGCGGGTCGGACATCTATACGGTTGATCTGGCCACGATGGCGCGGCGGCAGATCACGTCCACCGGCGCGATTGACACCAGCCCGTCCTACAGCCCCGACGGGTCGCAGATCGTCTTCAACTCCGACCGTGGCGGTTCACCGCAGCTTTATATCATGAGTGCCGCAGGCGGCGACGCGAAGCGGATTTCCTATGGCCATGGCAATTACGGGTCGCCCGTCTGGTCCCCGCGTGGCGACCTGATCGCGTTTTCGCGCATTGCCAATGGCAGCTTCTCGCTGGGGGTCATGGCGCCTGACGGAACGGGGGAGCGGATCCTGACGCAGGGCTTTACGGTGGAAAGCCCGACCTTCTGCCCCAATGGCCGCGTGCTGGCCTTCTGCCGCCAGAGTGCGGCGGGCCATAATGGTGCCGGATTTGCAACAGGTATCAGCACAATTGACATTACCGGCTTCCACGAACGTGCCCTGCCGGCGGGCAGCGCGTCCGACCCGACATGGTCGCCGCTAAACAAATAATGCTTTCAATATGTTGGACAGATAATATTCCGCCACCTAATCATTTAGCAAATGGCGGGTATGTGTTTGTCCAACATTGACTATGGCCGGATTTTACCTCTATGGTAGTGGTGGTTTCCAGCGATCGCGAGTTTCTGTTGGACAGTTTGTTTGGCAGGGCGCAACGAGACTCGGGACCGTTCTATATTTAAATCCGGAAATTCAACAAATGGTTTCAAGCAATGAAACCGATCCAGGATCAAAAGTAATGAAACTGAAGCTTCTTGGTGCGGCCGGTATGGCCCTTTTTCTCGCTGCCTGTTCCGATCATGCGAACAAGAACGTGAACACGGGCGCCGCAACGCAGCAGGTCGGTCCGGCCCCGGGCAGCGAAGCTGACCTGGTCGCAACCGCTGGTGATCGCGTCCTGTTCGCGTTCAACCAGAACACGCTGTCGAGCGATGCGAAGGCCACGCTGGACAAGCAGGCTGCATGGCTGGCCAAGTACCCGCAGGTGCACGTGCAGATCGCTGGCAACTGCGATGATCGTGGCACGGAAGAATACAACATCGCGCTGGGTGAGCGTCGTGCCAACGCGGCGCATGACTACCTGGTGGCAAAGGGTGTCGATGCATCGCGCATCACCACCATTTCCTATGGTAAGGACCGTCCGACCGCTGTTGGTGATGACGAAGCGTCCTGGGCCCAGAACCGTAACGCCATCACGGCGGTACAGTAAGTTTCTGCCCACGCTTCTGATGGCGTGACAGTGATGGAACCGGCCGGGCGCTTATCGCTCGGCCGGTTTTGTTTTAGGTATGCATGTCTTGTGTTTCAAAGGGTTTGGTCCATGCAGTCTGTGATGTCATGTTTCCTTTCGCTCCCGTTCCTGTGCCGGCGGTGGGGCAGGGTGGGCGTGCTGGCCGGCGGGGTCTCGCTGGCGGGCATGGGGCTGGCGCAGGCTGCTGGTGACAATACCCTGACCCTGCAACTGCTTGACCGTGTAAACGCGCTGGAGGACCAGACGCGGGAAATGCGTGGCCAGATCGACCAGTTGACCAATCAGGTGCAGCAGCAGAATGCCGCCCTGAGCAAGCAGATCGGTGACATGGATTTCGCCATGCAGCATGGCCATGGCGGCACGGGTTCCGGCACCCTTGCCCCGCCAGCGGCGGCCACTGCCGCCCCTGCTGCCCCGGCGGCCGCCAAGCGATCGCCTGATGACGTGCTGAAGGCCGGCAATGATGCGCTGCTGAAACAGGATTACGCCACGGCGCAGGCTGACGCGCAGCAGGTGCTGTCCGGTCCGAAATCGCCGCGACTGGTGGATGCCCAGTACCTGCTGGCCCAGTCGCTGGCGGGGCAGAAACAGTACCGTCAGTCGGCGCTGGCCTATTATGACGCCTATAATCGCGCCCCGCATGGGCCGCGCGCGCCCAGCGCCCTGCTGGGGGTGGCGGCAACGCTTGTGGCGTTGAATGACAGGGCATCGGCCTGTCAGGCGCTGGACAAGCTGTCCAGCGAGTTTCCCGAACCTGCCGCCCGCATCAAGTCGGCCGAGCAGGTCTACCGCAAACGCGCCAAGTGTAGCTGACCGGCGAAAGGGCGCTGGTGCTTTCGGCTGAACCGGTCAGTCCGTCACGTTTTGCCGCCATGATGGCGTCCCTTGGGCCGTGGCCGGGCCAGGGCGTGCCGGTGGCGGTTGCCGTATCGGGTGGGGCGGACAGCATGGCGCTGGCCATCCTTGCGCGGCAATGGCGGCATGACGTGGTCGCTCTGGTGGTCGATCATGGGCTGCGTGCCGAATCCCGGTCCGAAGCCGAGCAGACCCTGACCCGGCTGTCCATGCTTGGCATTCCCGCGCACTTGCTGGCCCTGACCGGGCTGGCGCGCGGGCCGCGCATGGCGGAACGTGCCCGGCGCATGCGCTACCAGGCCCTGTTTGCGGCGTGTCGGGAAATCGGGGCGCTGGACCTGCTGGTGGCGCATCATGCGGGGGATCAGGCCGAAACGGTCATGATGCGCAGGCGCGCCGCCAGTGGCGATGACGGGCTGGCGGCCATGGCTGCTGCGATTCCTGTGGCCGATGTGCGCATTGTCCGGCCCCTGCTGGGCATTGCCAAGGCTGCCCTGTATGCCACGGTCCGCGCGGCGGGGGTGGCATGGGTGGAAGACCCGTCGAACCATGACCTGCGTACGGAACGCGCGCGGGCGCGCTTGGCGCTGGCGCATGACGGGGGGCGTGGCGCGCGGTTGCTGGCCACGGCGTGGCACGCGGGGGCCGGGCGCATGGCGCGCGACGGGGCGGATGCGCGGTGGCTTGCAGCCCATGCACGCTTCCATTGCGGGGGCTGGGTGGTGCTGCCGACGGCGCTGGCGCCTGCACGACTGCTTTCCGCCCTGATCGGCGTGGTCGGGGGGCGGGATTACCCGCCGGGGCGCGAGGCTGTCGAAAGGCTGGCCCATGCGCCCCGGCCCGCAACCCTAGCGGGTGCGGCCATCATCCCGTGGCGCGACGGGCAGTGGATCATCGCGCGTGAGGAATCGGCACTTGCCCCCCCCATGCCCGCCCGCGCGGGCGATGCATGGGACCGGCGCTTCGTGCTGCGGGCGCGGTCCCTGCCATCAGGGTGGACCATGGGGGCAGCGGGGGCCGTGGCGTCGTGGTGGCCGCCCGGCCGGTCGCGTTCCATCTGGCCCGCGCGCGTGTTGCGCACGCTGCCCGCGCTGTGGCATGATGGACGGGTCATGGCCGTTCCGCATATGGGGCTGCGCATGCTGGATTGCGTGGCCGATGCGGTTTTTGTGAACCAGCCACCCCATCCCGTGCTGCCCGGAGCCATGTTTTATGCTGCCGATGACGGGCCTTCTGATCCATTGTCATAAAAGGTGGTGGATTGGGGGTGTGAATGTCCCTTGATCGTCCTATGTATGATAGGACGTAGTGAACGTGGCGTCTGTTCGTCTGCCCGCGTGGGGTGATGGCGAAGGGGCCAGCGCATGGAACAGTAGGCAAGATGAACAATTTCGGCCGTAACCTGGCCCTGTGGGTTATCATCATCGTCCTGTTGCTGCTGCTGTTTAACGTTTTCCAGCCGGGAAGCGTGCAGCACGCATCGCAGCAACTCGCATATTCCGATTTCATCGGGGATGTGAACAGCGGGCATGTCCGGTCCGTCGTGGTGCAGGAACATAACATTACCGGCACATTGACGGATGGCACCTCGTTCGACACGTATGCGCCGCAGGACCCGACCCTGATTTCCCGCCTGACGGACAAGGGGGTGGAGGTCGCGGCCAAGCCACTGGAAAGCGACACCAATCCCTTCCTGCGTTACCTCATCAACTATGCGCCGCTGCTGCTTATGGTGGGTGCGTGGATCTTCATCATGCGCCAGATGCAGTCCGGTGGCGGGCGCGCCATGGGCTTTGGCAAGTCGCGTGCGCGGATGCTGACCGAAAAACAGGGCCGCGTGACCTTTGATGACGTGGCGGGCATTGATGAAGCCAAGGGCGAACTGCAGGAAATCGTCGACTTCCTGCGTGACCCGCAGAAATTTACCCGCCTGGGCGGCAAGATCCCCAAGGGCGTGCTGCTGGTCGGCCCCCCCGGCACCGGCAAGACGCTGCTGGCGCGCGCCATCGCGGGTGAGGCGAACGTGCCGTTCTTCACCATTTCCGGTTCCGATTTCGTGGAAATGTTCGTGGGTGTGGGCGCCTCGCGTGTCCGTGACATGTTCGAACAGGGCAAGAAGGCCGCGCCCTGCATCATCTTCATTGACGAAATCGATGCCGTTGGCCGCCACCGTGGCGCGGGGCTTGGCGGCGGGAATGACGAGCGCGAGCAGACCCTGAACCAGATGCTGGTCGAGATGGACGGGTTTGACAGCAATGAGGGCGTGATCCTGATTGCCGCCACCAACCGCCCCGACGTGCTTGACCCCGCCCTGCTGCGTCCCGGCCGCTTCGACCGTCAGGTCGTGGTGCCCAACCCGGATGTGGCCGGTCGCGAGAAGATCCTGCGTGTCCATATGCGCAAGGTGCCGCTGGCATCCGACGTGGACCCCAAGGTGATTGCCCGTGGCACGCCCGGTTTCTCGGGTGCGGATCTGGCCAACCTTGTCAACGAAGCGGCCCTTATGGCCGCCAGGCTGGGCAAGCGCACCGTCGCCATGCTGGAATTCGAGAATGCCAAGGACAAGGTGATGATGGGGGCCGAGCGCCGGTCCCTCGTCATGACCGAGGACGAGAAGAAGATGACCGCCTATCACGAAGGTGGCCATGCCCTTGTCGGTATCCTCACGCCCGGTTCCGATCCGGTGCACAAGGCGACCATCATCCCGCGCGGCCGTGCGCTGGGCATGGTGATGAGCCTGCCGGAAAAGGACCGTTATTCCGAAAGCCGGTCGTGGTGCATTGGCAAGCTGACGCTGGCCATGGGCGGGCGCGCGGCGGAGGAGATTATCTTTGGCCCGGACAACGTCTCCACCGGGGCCTCGGGCGACATCAAGATGGCGACCGATGTGGCCCGCCGCATGGTGACCGAATGGGGCATGAGCGAAAAGCTGGGCATGGTGGCCTATGGCGGCAACGGGCAGGAAGTGTTCCTTGGCCACAGCGTGACCCAGAACAAGAACGTATCCGAGGAAACGGCCCGCGAGATCGATAACGAGGTCCGCAAGCTGATCGACGCGGCCTATGACCGTGCCCGCAGCCTGCTGCTGGAACATATTGACCAGTTGCATCGTCTGGGTAGCGCCCTGCTGGAATATGAAACCCTGACGGGTGAGGAAATCCGGCAGGTGCTGCGAGGCGAGAAGATCGAGCGCGTGGTGGTTGATGACCCGATGCCCGAAAACCGGCGCCCGTCCGTGCCGCCTTCGGCGCCTTCCGCCCCGGTGGCGCCCCTGCCCGCACCGGAAGGTGGTGGTGGCGTTGGTACGGCACCGGCTGGCTAGGACGTTTGATCCGGATGGAAAGGAATATGGCGGGGTAGCTTATGGCTGCCCCGCCATGTTTGTATCTGCGGCATGTAGGATTGTTTTGAAACAATCCCTTGATAGGGAAGTAGTACAGGTTTTTTGGTGCCGCTTTTTTTTCAAAAAGGCGGTGTTGTCTGAAGCTGTAGGAACCATCCTTGGGATAGACAGGTTTCCGAAATGCTTTTCCGGATACCTGCTGACAGGATGACGATGAACGACTGGCTGATTGAACCCCTTGCCCTGCTGCATGGGCCAGCCGCCCGGCAGGCCGTGGCGGCCGGTCTGGCCCGCTGGCTGGCGGGGGGGCCGTCCGCCTATACGCTGGCGCGCTTGTGGGGCGGGGAGAAAGACGGGCATATCCTGCCTGCCGGCGCCATTCCCGCGCAATGGGCACGGGTCGCGGACCGGATCAGCGCGCCATTTCCCGATGCCGGCCTGCCGCCCGGCCCGCAGGTAATGGGAATCATCAATGTCACGCCTGACAGTTTCAGCGATGGGGGGCGGCATTACCATGCGGTCACCGCACTGGAGGCCATACGGGCGATGTATGCGGCCGGATGCCGGGTTGTCGATATTGGCGGTGAAAGTACCCGTCCCGGCGCGCCGCCGGTAACGGCGGAAGAGGAATGGCGGCGTATCGGTCCCGTTATCAGTGCGGTGCGGGAATGTACTGGCCTTGATGACCTGCTTCTGTCCATTGATACGCGACAGGGCATGGTGATGGACCGCGCATTGGGGGCGGGGGCCAATATCATCAATGATGTCTCGGCCCTGACATATGATCCGGCGGCCCGTGCGGTGGTGGCGCGGCATGGCTGCCCGGTCATGCTCATGCATATGCGCGGCACGCCTGCCACCATGCGCGACCATACGGCCTATGATGATGTTGCGGTGGACGTGGTGCGTGAACTGGCGCGCAGGGTGGGGGAAGCAGTGGCCGCCGGTATCGACAGGGCGCGCATACTTGTTGATCCCGGCATTGGCTTTGCCAAGACGGTGGAAGGCAACCTGGACCTGCTGGCCCGCCTGCCGATACTGGCCAATCTGGGCTGCCGGGTGGTGCTGGGTGTATCGCGCAAGCGCATGCTGGGGGAACTCTGCGGGCAACCGGATGCGGGCCATCGCGACCCGGCCACCATCGCCGCCAGCCTGCCGGGACTGGTTTTCGCCAGTACCGTGCTGCGTGTCCACAACGTTCCGGCCATGATGCAGGCCGTGCGGGTCTGCCAAGGGCTGGATCGTCACTGACAGGTAAGGTAGGTCGGTGTACGACCTGAATGCATCCGGAGATTCCCAGTCATGGTAAAAACAAGAAAGCTGTTCGGCACTGATGGTATCCGGGGAACCGCCAACCGTTTTCCCATGACGGTCGAAGTGGCGCAGAAGCTGGGACAGGCCGCCGGCCTTCGCTTCATTCAGGGAACGCACCGCCACAGCGTGCTGCTGGGCAAGGATACGCGCCTGTCGGGGTACATGATCGAATGCGCGCTGGTGTCGGGTTTCCTGTCGGCCGGCATGGATGTGACGCTGGTGGGACCGATGCCGACACCCGCCATTGCCATGCTGACCCGTTCACTGCGCGCGGATCTGGGGGTCATGATCTCGGCATCGCATAATCCGTATGGGGATAATGGCATCAAGCTGTTCGGTCCGGACGGATTCAAGCTGTCGGACGAGACGGAAGCCGGGATCGAGGCGGCGATGAATTCCGACCTGACCCACATGCTGGCGGCGCCGGACCAGATTGGCCGCGCGTCCCGCCTGAATGACGCGGCGGGACGGTATGTGGAAAACGCCAAGTCGTCGTTCCCGCGCGGGCTGCGGCTGGATGGGCTGCGTATCGTGATCGACTGCGCCAATGGCGCGGCCTACCGTGTTGCGCCCACGGCATTGTGGGAACTGGGGGCGGAAGTCGTGCGGATCGGGTGCGACCCCGATGGCATCAACATCAACGAAGGCTGCGGGTCCACCCGGCCTGAGGCCCTGTGCGCCGCCGTGCTGCGCCACCGGGCGGATATCGGCATCGCGCTGGACGGGGATGCCGACCGGGTACTGATTTCCGATGAAAAGGGCCGCCTGATCGATGGCGACCAGATCCTTGCCCTGATTTCCAAGTCATGGGCGCGGCAGGGGCGGCTGTCCAGCCGGTATATCGTGGCGACCGTCATGTCCAATATGGGGCTGGAGCGCTATCTGGAAACACAGGGGCTGGAACTGGTTCGCACGGCGGTGGGCGACCGTTACGTGGTTGAAAGGATGCGTGAACTGGGTGCGAATATCGGTGGCGAGCAGTCAGGGCACATGGTCCTGTCCGATTTCGCCACGACCGGCGACGGCCTGATCGCCGCCCTGCAGGTGTTGGCGGAAGTGGTGGAATCCGGCCGTCCCGCCAGTGAGGTCTGCCGCATGTTCAAGCCCTATCCCCAGCTTTTGCAGAATGTCCGCTTTGCCGGGAAAAGCCCGTTGCAGGACCCGCAGGTGCATGAAGCGCGCAAGGCCGCGGAAAAACGGCTGGGGGAACGCGGGCGGCTGCTGCTGCGTGAAAGCGGGACGGAACCGCTGGTGCGCGTTATGGCGGAAGCGGAAGATGAGGTGCTGGTAAAGGAAGTGGTCGAGGACATGTGCGACGCGATCAACGCGATCCAGATGGCGGGCTGACCGATGCGTGGGCGTATCCTTATCATGGCGGGCAGCGATAGCGGGGGCGGGGCCGGTATCCAGGCGGATATCAAGACCGTCACCATGCTGGGTGGTTTCGCCATGACCGCCGTGACGGCGCTGACCGCGCAGAATACGCTGGGCGTGCAGGACGTGATGCCGGTACCGCCCGCCTTTGTCATTGCCCAGATGCGCTGTGTCATGGATGACCTTGGCGTGGATGCGTTCAAGAGCGGCATGCTGGACCGTCCCGAAGTGATCGGGGCCGTCGCCAGCGTGCTGATGACGGCCACCGGCATTCCCTATGTCCTTGACCCGGTCATGGTGGCGAAGGGGGGGGCGGCGTTATTGCAGGACAGTGCGCTGTCCACCCTGAAATCCCGGCTGCTGCCGCTTGCGTCCGTCCTGACCCCCAACCTGCCGGAAGCCGCGGCCCTGCTGGGGCGGCGCATCGATGGCCGGGCGGACATGATTGCCGCCGCACACGACCTGCTGGCGCTGGGGCCGCGTGCCGTGTTGCTCAAGGGTGGGCATATGGAAGGGGATGAACTGGTGGATGTGCTGCTGGAACGTGGCGGCGTGGCGGAAGAATTCGTGACCCGGCGCATCCATACCCGTCACACGCATGGAACGGGCTGCACGCTGGCCAGCGCGATTGCAACCGGGCTGGGGCAGGGCATGCCGCTGCGCGATGCGGTGGTACGGGCACGCGCCTATGTGCATGAAGCGATTGCAGGAGCGCCCGGTTATGGGGCGGGGGCCGGGCCACTGGACCATACGGCCGGAATGCCGATGTGGGGATCTTAATAGTTAATTAATAAAATGAATGGCATTAATTCATAAATATCGCAACAGCAGAGTAATATATTATCAACTTTAGGTTGTCCTGAAATTACAATGCACCTATAGGTGGTTGTGTTGTAAAATATCTACTGGATGGTTGATATGCGGATCCTGCTTGTTGAGCCTGTTGCACGAAAAGCCGAAGAGACCACCCTGCATATGCAAAAAGGTGGATTTATAGTAGATCATGTCAATACAGGGCATGATGCACTGGGCATGCTGAAATCTTATAATTATGACCTGGCCGTCATTGATGTCAGGCTGCCTGATATGGATGGGTATGAAGTCCTGCGCATCAGCCGGGCTGCGCGTGTACCCACCCCGGTCGTGGTCCTGTCGGAAGAACGGGCCCCGATGGCCAAGGTGAAGGCATTTTCCAGCGGTGCGGACGATTATGTGACGCGTCCCTACGAATCCATGGAACTCACCGCACGGATGCAGGCGGTCATACGGCGTTCAAAAGGGTATAGCGAACCGACGCTGCGCGCGGGGGAGCTTGAACTGAGCCTGGACAGCCGGGAAGTCACGGTCCATGGCCAGAATGTACACCTGACCGGCAAGGAATACATGATCCTGGAGCTGTTGCTGCTGCGCAAGGGCATGGTGCTGACCAAGGATGCCTTCCTGAACCACCTGTATGGCGGCATGGATGAACCGGAAATGAAGATTATCGACGTCTTCATCTGCAAGCTGCGCAAGAAACTGCAGATGGCTGGGGCAGGGCAGCTGATCTCCACCGTATGGGGGCAGGGATATGTCCTGCGTGATGAGGGCAGCCCGCTTGCGGCACCCCCCGAACGGGCCAGGACGCATGCCACGGTTTTCTGAACGCCCACCTGTCGCTGGTTGAAATTACGGATACCCCGTGCCTTTGAAAAGCCATGGATGCCATTGTAATATCTGGTAACAATAAAAAAAGGCAGGCCCCCTATGGTGGGCCTGCCTGAGTTTTAAAGTGATGATTCGATATGCGATGCCCCCATCGCCCTGTTGTTATTGCATTGGTGTTGCACCCCCGGACATGAGATAAATCAAAGTCGGTCGGAATAATGCATATGTTTTTTCTGTCGCATCTTTATTCCGTTCCGCGCATGGGACAGGATGCGGGGATTAACAGGATGGAATCAGGCAGAATGTCGATGGGACACAGGAAAAGGTTCAGGAACCTGTACACTGGCGGCGCATTGCTGGTCGCGGTGGCAGGGGGCCTGACTGCGTGCGAAAGCGTGCATGACCAGATTGTGGACAAGGAAAACAGCCTGGCCGCGGCAGGGTTCGTTGCCCGTCCCGCCAATACGCCGGAACGTCAGGAAATGCTGCAGAAACTTCCCCCCAACCGGTTTCTCCAGAAATCGTTCGGGGATCACATGCTGTATGTCTATTCCGACCCCAAGGTATGCAATTGCCTGTATGTTGGCAACCAGGCGGCCTATGGACGGTACATGTCCTATGTACAGGCCCAGAACCTGGCGGACCAGCAGCAGATGACCGCCGATATGTACCAGGATGCTTCATGGAACTGGGGCATGTGGGGCTGGGGTGGTGGCTGGGGCGGCCCATGGGGCGGCGGCTGGTGGTAAAGGGGGACGGTACATCCGTGTACCGCGCCTGTTCAGTGATATTTCACATCACTTTGGGGCGGTGGTCGGCATAGACCACCATCTGCCACGCCTCGCGCGTGCCCAGCCGGTGTGGGTGGGCATGGGCGGGGGGCAGGAGATGCCCCTCGCTTGCGGCAATTTCAACACCGCAGCCAACGCAGCGATAAATGCCGGAATGGGGGGCTACGGTACGGGGGGGATGGATCTTGTCGAATTCAGGATCGGTCCACGTATCAACAAACTGTGCGGACTGGTAAAGGGCCATCCCGTTCTCCATGGTTTCCCGTCGGCTGGCAGGGTTGTCCAGCCTGCCAGTGGGGCTGTTAAAATAACCTTTAACATGCATGTTATATTACGCCATCATCTCCGGTCATTCACCTTTCCGGTAACTTAATGCAATACCCCGGATGGGGTATGGGGCGCAGTTTATGGAACGGTTCGGGATGGCCGGAGTATAAGGCAGTATATTATTTAAATTCGTGTAATACTAACCCCCGGAATGCAGGGTCAGTGACTGGTCAATGGTCTGGGTAACGATGGCGTTCAGGCCGCCATGGGCGGCGGTCCACTGGAACGGGTCGGCATCATTGTTGAATGTCGGGTCAAGCTGGTCGTTGGCGACCGTGCCATAGACCTGGAAATACATGTCGGGACGGGCGGGGATGGTATCCATTGTCCATGTCCAGTCATCGGACAGTAGCGCCGTCGCGCCAAGGCGCGCGCAGGGATGGGCATGCGACAGGGTCGTGGCCGTCGTGGTCATGAGGGCCGCCTGCGGGCGGTGATAATCGCCATCACCCCCGATATCTTCCATCTGCAACTGGCGGCGGCGCGCTTCTTCGGCAGGCGGGATACCCCGCCACCCGTCCCCGTCCGGGGCGGCGTGGGCACGGTCCAGCGGGTCGGACGCCGGCCCGAAGGCATGCCCGGCATAGCTGAGCGCCGTGCCCGCGGGCACATGGACCGGCCCCCGGGCCGGGGCATCCTGCACAAAGGCGTTTTCCACCGCGTGCTGTTCCAGGCACAGTTCGATTTCGCCGCCTGCCCATGCGGGCCGGGCCGACAGGACGGCGCAGGCTAGACCGGCAGATGCGGCGATGCGGCAGGCCGCGCGCAGCCGGTCAGGCAGGCGATGCCGCTTTCCCGATGACCGGGAAGCGGCATGTGACGTCAGCATGCACTGCATGAAAACGGCCGGAAGGGGCTTGCGTATCAGTGGCTGGCGGACTTCTTGCCGCTACCCTGGCCCGCAGGCGAGCCGACCATGTCCTCGGATACGAAGCGGATGCTGTTCTGGGCTTCCTGCAATGCGCTGTCAGCGCCCTTGGTGTCCTTGCCCGCTAGCAGGTTGGATGCGCGGTAGACGTCGCCCGCGCTGGCATCCAGCGGGGCGATGGCCAGGACGAAGTCAACATCAACGGCCGCGACCTGCAGGTTCTGCGCCGCCTGTGCGGTCTGGCCCTTGTTCAGGCTGGTATTGGCGGATGCCACGGCCGAACCCTTGGCGGATGTAGGCTCAAGGTCCTCGGTCACGATATATTCGCCATCAACCGGCAGCCATGCGACAGGCTGGGTGGAAGCCGAGGCGGAGGGAGCGGGCGCGCCGGCCGGGGCCTTCTTGGGCGGGGTCAGCTGGGCTTCCGCCTTCATGAACACCTTGTTGTCGCTCTTGGCGCGGGTCAGGGCGTTGTTGGCGTCGGTCAGTAGCTTGGCCGCGCCGGCGGGGTCGTTATTGGCCAGCGCGGTGCGGGCCATGGCGATGTCGTCAAACGCGCGGCTGCCATCAGCCGACAGCTTGGCGAAGTCACGGTTGACGGCACGGCTGCTGGAAGGGGCGGCATGGGCAAAACCCAGCGCGGTTCCCATCATCAGGGCTGCGGCGGGCAGTAGGGCGAATTTCTTCATGGTTCATACTCCGGGTCTCTGTCATTGCATCATCGCGCGGTGCCAGATGTAACAAAAGATGTGGCAACGCAATGCGGCTGCCCTGTCTTCGCATGTCAGGCCTGACCGGGCGCACGCGTGTAAAAATGCGGTATGGTCATGTTTCCGCCATGCGCTAGTATCAAACAGTGCCGTTCCCGTCTGGAACGGACCTGTCTATCAAGGAATGAACCATGTCTGAATGTACAACCAAGTGCCCTTCCAAGTCCCCTTGCCTCAAGGGCATCCTGGTTCTTGGCGCGATCGCCGGCGTCATCGCGTATTTCCTTAAGAAGAAGAAGTGCAACGGCTGATCCGCCGTAATGCCGTGTCGGCCATGCCCCATCGGGGCGTGGCCGCGCGCGGCACGCCATGCCACCGGGCGCATGGTGCGCCGTGACGCGGCAGCCTGCGCACCGTCGTATCATCCATGTGGACATGGATGCATTCTATGCCTCGGTTGAACAGCGTGACGATCCGGCCCTGCGGGGCAGGCCCCTTGCGGTAGGGGGCGTGGGCCGCCGTGGCGTGGTGGCCGCCGCCAGTTACGAAGCCCGCCGCTTCGGTGTCCGTTCGGCCATGCCGTCCGTGACCGCGCAGCGTAAATGCCCCGACCTGCTGTTCGTGCCGCCGCGCTTTGATGTCTATCGTGCCGTCTCGGCACAGGTTCATGATATCTTTTCGCGTTTTACCCCGCTGATCCAGCCGCTTTCGCTTGATGAAGCCTATCTGGACGTCACGCACCCCCTGCTGCCCTACCCATCCGCCACGGCGATCGCGCAGGCCATTCGTGACCTTATCCGCGAAGAGACGGGACTGACCGCATCCGCGGGCGTATCCTACAATAAATTCCTGGCCAAGCTGGCGTCGGATTACCGCAAGCCGGACGGGCAGTTTGTCATAACGCCGCGCATGGGCGCCGATTTTGTGGCGGCCCTGCCGGTGGAGGAATTCCACGGCATCGGTCCGGCCACGGCGGCGCGGATGCATGCGCTGGGCATCCGCACGGGGCTTGACCTGCGTCGGCAGCCGCTGTCCCGCCTGCTGCGCCATTTTGGCAAGGCGGCGGATTTCTATTATGGCATCGCGCGCGGGATTGATGAACGCCCCGTCGAGGTCAATCGCCCGCGCCGTTCGGTGGGGGCTGAAAAAACCTTCGAAGCCGATATCCATGACTGGCCCGCCGCGCGCGATATCGTGGGGGACCTGTCGGCACGGGTATGGGATCGCTGCACGACCCGCGGCCTGACGGGTGTTACCGTGACCATAAAGGTGAAATACAACGATTTCCGCCAGATCGTGCGCGGGCGCACGGCGGTGGAACCGGTGCGTGACACAACCGATCTTGCGGATCGGGCGCAGGCGCTGCTGGCCCCGTGCTTTCCCCCGCCACGGGGCATAAGGCTGCTGGGCATTACCGTATCGGGACTGCGCGCGCGCGATACGCAGCCCGCGCCCCGGCAACTGGCGCTGTTCGGATAATAAAGAAGTTTCCGGTGCGGCTTTTTGCAAAAAGCTTCAGGGAACGTCGCCTTTTTGAAAAAAGGCGACACCCGGAAACTTTTATCTGTTCAAGGAATGATGGTGTCCCTTTTCATTCCGGCGTGCATATGAATTCGTCAGATCGTTCGCCATGTGAAAGGATGGTACCTGTATCGACAACAAACAGGATGCAGGAAAAGCCTAAATGGTAGAGTCCGGACGGGTCATTATGGTTTCAGGTGCCGCGCGCGGCATGGGGGCCGCCATCGCCCGCAAATTTCATGACGAGGGCTGGTGCGTCAGCCTTGGCATGCGTACCCCCCACATGCCCGCATGGGCGGATGGGGCGCGCGTGCTGGTTTCCCGCTATGACGCCCTTGATGGCAAAAGTGAAGCCACATGGGTGGCCGAGACACAGGCCCGCTTCGGGCGGATCGACGCCATTGTGGCCAATGCGGGCATTGGCACATGGAAGAGCGTCATCGACATTTCCGAACGTGACATGGATGATATGCTGGAAGTCCATATCAAAAGTCCCCGCAGGCTTGTGGCCGCCGCATGGGACCAGCTGGTGGCCTGTGGGCAGGGGCGGGTGATCGTGATCGGCTCACTGTCCAGCAAGCGGGTTTATGACGCGGATTCGGGGGCCTATGCCGTGTCCAAATTCGGATCGCTGGCGCTGGCGCATGCCATCCGCCATGCAGGCTTTGACCATGGCATCCGTTCCACTGTCATCTGCCCCGGATTCGTCAAGACGGACATGGTGGCCGGCATGATGCCGGACCTGAAGATGACCCCGCCGGAGGAAATCGGCCGCATTGCCCATTTCCTTGTCACGTCCCCCAATGAGGTCAGCATTTCCGAAGTGCCGGTCAACTGCCGGGCAGAGGAAAGCTTCTGACCAGCCTGCCGGCCAATGTCCGCCGCGTTCCGTCGCAGCCGTTCAGGCAGGCGGATAGGCGGGCAGGGGTTCGGGGCGCATGTCGGCGGGCAGGTAGAGCGGGTGTTCCGGCCGGCCTGAACGGCGGCTCAGGCGCATGGCGCTGACGGTAATGCCGTGCTGCTGCAGCATCCGCACCACGTCCGGCCCGCGCGGCAGCAGGCTCTTGATCTGGGGCGAGCCATAGGCGGCGATCACCAGGTCGGCCCGGCGCGCCATGGCCAGCAGGTGACGGTCATTATCGGGGCCAACGGGGTCGGGCACTTCCGTCAGGCGTTTCTGGTCGGTGCAGCGATAGGCGAACGTGTTGCCGACCAGCAGCGTGCCGTAGCCCCATGCGCGGGCATAACGCTGGCACTTGGCCACGGTGCGGTCATCCCCGTCCTCGGTCGCGACCGACGGGTTCATCATCAGCCACATGACGGCGGGGCGGCCCGCATCCCACGTGCGGGTCAACTCGTAGCGGTAGCATTTGTCCGGGCCGCCATAGACGGCATGGCTGACCACGTCATCGGCCAGGCGCAGCGGACGCGAGGACCCCACATGGTGGGTGGAGGGCTGCTTGGTATCCATGGCCGTATTCATACGCATGGCCGCGTGAAGGTCCACCCCACGCGGCCATGCATTATCAGTAATTTAGCGTGGCGTGCCGATCTTGTGGGGGGCGACCATGATTTCGCGGCCCTTGAGCATGCCATCCCAGTACAGCACCGGCATGACCCATTCCTTCAGCAGCCATGCCAGGTGCGTGGGCTTCTGGCCATTGAGCAGCCATGTCGGCAGGGTCGGTTCCAGCTTGCCGCCATAACCGAATTCCGCCAGCACGATCTTGCCGCGCTCGACCGTCAGCGGGCAGGCGCCGTAACCGTCGTAATCGGCGACGGCGGGCTTGTGGTCCAGCGTGGCCAGCACGTTGACCGCAACCACTGGGGCCTGCACGCGCACGGCCGCCGCCGTCTTGGCGTTGGACGTGCCGGCCACGTCACCCAGGGCGAACACGTTTTCATATTTCGTGTGTCGCAGGGTGGCGGGGTCAACCGATACCCAGCCGCCTTCACCCGCCAGCGGGCTGTTGCGGATCACGTCCGGCGCGCGCTGGGGCGGGACGACATGCAGCATGTCGAATTCCGTCTCGGTCGTGGTCTTGGCGCCGTCTTCGGCCACGTTGGTGAAGGTGGCGACCCGGTTCCTGCCATCCACCTTCGTCAGGTTGGATTTCAGGCACAGGTCGATGTGGTAGCGCTGGATGTATTCCATAAGCGCCGGCACGAATTCCTTCACCCCGAACAGGCCGGGCGTCGCGGTGTGGAAGGAGACGTTGATATTGTCGGCCAGCCCCCGCCTGCGCCATGCGTCGCAGGCCAGGTACATGGCCTTCTGCGGCGCGCCCGCGCATTTGATCGGCATGGGCGGCTGGGTGAACACGGCATTGCCCCGGCCCAGCGTCTGCACCAGTTGCCATGTATAGGGGGCAAGGTCGTAACGGTAGTTGGAGGTCACGCCATTGCGGCCCAGCGTTTCGCTCAGCCCCTCGATCGCGTCCCAGTCCAGCGTCAGGCCGGTCGCGACAACCAGCACGTCATAACGGATGGACGACCCGTTCGACAGGTGGACCAGGTTGGATTCGGGTTCGAACCCGGTCGCCGCCGCCTGCACCCAGTCGGCGCCCGCGGGGATCAGCCGCTTTTCCGAACGCCGCGTCTGGGACTGCTTGAACACGCCGCCACCCACCAGCGTCCAGCCCGGCTGGTAGAAATGCGATCCCGACGGTTCGATGATCGCGACCGTGATACCGCCCCGGCGCTTGAGGATGCTGGCCGCCGTGGACAGGCCGGCCGCCCCGCCGCCTACCACGACAACATCATAGGTCAGCCCGTGCGCGGGGCTGGACAGGTTCGGGGTGGCTGGGTCGGTATCTGTCATGAAAGGGTCTCCGTAACTCAGAATGAATAACCGGCTGTCATCGGCTGTAGCAGGGATGTCATGAACCGCTGACCGGAATCTTGATATAACTTACACCATTGTCTTCCGGTTCAGGCAGGTGCCCGCCACGCATGTTGACCTGCACCGAAGGCATGATCAGGTTTGGCAGCGACAGTGTCGCGTCGCGCGCGGTGCGCATTTTGACGAATGCATCTTCGTCCACGCCGTCATGAACGTGGATATTGTCGCGCCGTTCCGCGCCGATTGTGGTTTCCCACGCATATTCATCGCGTCCCGGCGCCTTGTAGTCATGGCACAGGAATACACGTGTTTCGTCAGGCAGCGACAGCAACCGCCGGATGGAATGGTACAGCGTGCGGGCGTCGCCACCGGGAAAATCGGCGCGCGCGGTGCCGTAATCGGGCATGAACAGCGTATCGCCGATAAAGGCCGCGTCCCCGATCACATACGCCATGTCCGCCGGCGTGTGGCCGGGCACATGCATGGCGATGGCGGGCAGTGACCCCAGCATGAACCGCGTCCCGTCGCTGAACAGGCGGTCGAACTGCGACCCGTCGCGCGCGAAGCGCGTGCCCGCGTTGAACATTTTGCCAAAGATATCCTGCACGCGGATGATGGATTCCCCGATGCCCAGCTTCCCGCCCAGCCGTTCCTGCAGCCAGGGGGCGGCGGAAAGGTGGTCGGCATGGACATGGGTTTCCAGCAGCCATTCCACCTTCAGCTTTTCCGCCGTCACGTAATCCACGATTTCCTGCGCCATGGCGTGATCGGTGCGGCCCGATGCGGGGTCGTAGTCCATCACGCTGTCCACAATGGCGCAGGCCATGGTGGCGGGATCATGGACGACATGGGTGGCGGTGAAGGTCGGATCGTCAAAAAACGTCCTGACAACAGGCACATTGCCCATGTCGCGGCATGTCATGATCTGTTTTGTGGCAGCCGCGATGACAGGGTCGGTCATGGAATGCTTTCCATACTTTATGAATTACATAATAAATGTATGTTATAAGATGCCTTGCGTCAAGGCGCGACAGATGCAAAAGGGCAGGGTATGAATAACGAGGGCAGCATTCCCGCAACCGGCGGCGTGACCGAACCACGCCCGTTGCGTATTGGCGACGTGGCGCCGGACTTTCAGGCCCGCACCACGAAAGGCGAGATACGCCTGTCGGATTTCCGCGGGCGCTGGCTCCTGTTCTTCTCGCACCCGGCGGATTTCACGCCGGTCTGCACCAGCGAATTCATGGCGCTGGCCAGGGCGCAGGACCGTTTCGACGCGCTGGACTGCGCCCTGCTGGGGCTGTCGGTTGACAGCCTGTACGCCCATCTTGCGTGGGTGGAGGCGATATACGAACGCTTCGGGGTCGAAATTCCCTTTCCCTTGGTCGAAGACCCTTCCATGGCGGTCTGCCGGGCCTATGGCATGCTGGACCAGACCGCGCAGAACAGTGCGACCGTGCGCGCGTGCTACGTGATTGACCCCGATGGCGTCATCCGCGCCGTGATATGGTATCCCATGTCCGTTGGCCGCTCGGTGGAGGAACTGCTCCGCCTTGTCGAGGCCCTGCGCCGCAGCGCGGGCAATACCGTCATGACGCCCGAAGGCTGGGTGCCGGGTGGTGACGTGGTCAGGCCCGTGCCCACCACGCAGGCCGGCGTGCGCAAGGCTGCGGGTGAATGCTGGTTCTACAACACCGTGCCCGATACGGGCCGCACGCGCTAGCGCGCCATGTCCGGCAATGGGGAAATGATGCCCGACCGCAAGAACAGTGACCGCCGTTCCTATATCCTGACCCTGTCATGCCCGAACCGCCCGGGCATTGTCGCCGCGATCAGCCAGACACTGTTCGAACTGGGCGGGGACATCGCGGGTGCCCAGCAGTTTGATGAACGCGAAAGCCGCATCTTCTTCATGCGCGTCGTGTTCAGCGTGCCGGCCGACGGCATCGTGCGCGGGGGGCTTGACGTAGCCCTGGCGGAGATCGCCGCCCGCTTCGGCATGAAATGGTCACTGCGTGAAAGCCCGCGCCCCACCCGCACCGTCATCATGGTCTCGCGCTTTGACCACTGCCTTGTGGACCTGCTGTACCGCTGGCGCATTGGCGAACTGGCCATCGAACCCGTGGCCATCATCGCCAACCACCCCCGGCAGACCTATGCCCATATCGATCTGGACGGCATTGCGTTCCACTACCTACCGGTCACCGCCGCCACGAGCGGCGAACAGGAAGCCCGCATCGCGGATATCGTGCGCGAGACGGAGGCCGAACTGGTGGTGCTGGCGCGGTACATGCAGATCCTGTCCGATGGCATGAGCGAATGGCTCGCCGGGCGCTGCATCAACATCCATCATTCCTTCCTGCCCGGATTCAAGGGGGCGCGGCCCTATCACCAGGCCTTTGCGCGTGGCGTGAAGCTGATCGGGGCCACGGCCCATTTCGTCACGCCCGACCTGGATGAAGGCCCGATCATCGAGCAGGATGTCGAACGCATCACCCATGCCGACAGCCCCGATGACCTGATCCGCAAGGGGCGCGACATCGAACGCCGGGTGCTGGCCCGCGCCGTGCGGTATTTCACCGAATGCCGCGTCATTCCCAACGGGCACAAGACGATCGTGTTCAACCCATGACGCCAGCGGGCCACGGCGGCGGGCCACGGCGCGGCCGGCACCCGCATCCCATGCCGGACGCCGACATGCAGTCCGCCGGTTTCCGTCAGGCGCGGCTGGCGCGCAAGACCGCCCTGGTCGAGGATTATGTCGAACTGATCGACGACCTGCTCAATAACGGGCAGGAAGCGCGGCAGGTGGATATCGCGGCGCGGCTGGGGGTATCACAGCCCACGGTGGCCAAGATGCTGGTGCGGCTGGAGGCGGACGGGCTGGTGACGCGCCGCCCGTATCGCGGCATTTTCCTGACCGAGGCCGGGCATGACATGGCGGCGCTGAGCCGCGCGCGGCACCATACGGTTGAATGCTTCCTGCGCGCGCTGGGCATCAGTGAAGCCAATGCCCGTATTGATGCCGAGGGCATGGAGCATTATGTGGGCGCTGAAACGCTGGATGCTTTCCGCCACGCGCTGGATGCGGGCCTTGCCGCATTCATGGAAACCGCCCGGAAGCACCGCCACGACTGACCCCCGGCGGGGGCAGGCCACAGGGGGAACGCCCGCAAGGGAAACGCCCACAGGGAAAATGCCCACGGGGGGAACACCATGACCAGACGCGCGGGTTCCGCCGATCTGCCGCTGCATACCGGGCGCGTGCCTGCGTGGCTGGGCCAGCGCATGGCGCGCCTTGGCGCGGTCATCACGCAGGCGGTCATCCATCATTACGGGCGCGATGAATTCCTGCGCCGCCTTGCCCATCCCTTCTGGTTCCAGTCCTTTGGCGCGGTCATGGGCATGGACTGGCATTCATCGGGCATGACCACCAGCGTGATCGGGGCGCTCAAGCGCGGGCTGGCCCCGCTGCAGGACGAACTGGGCCTGTATGTATGCGGCGGCCGGGGCCGCCATTCGCGCCGCACGCCCGATGAACTGCTGGATGTAGGGCAGGCGACCGGCCTTGACGCCACCGCGCTGGTGGCGACCAGCCGCATGGTGGCCAAGGTGGACAGCGCCGCCGTGCAGGACGGTTTCGACCTGTACCTGCATGGCTTCGTGGTGGCGGCGGATGGACGGTGGTGCGTGGTCCAGCAGGGCATGCATACGGGACGGCGCATGGCGCGGCGCTATCATTGGCTGTCGGAGGGGCTGGAGGACTTTGTCGAGGCCCCGCACGCGGCCATTGATGGCCGGGCCACGGATTGCGCGATCATGAACCTGACCGACCGGCGGGCCGACGCCGCGCGCCGGGGGCAGGTGGGGTTGCTGCACGACATGGGGCCGGACAGGCTGACACGCGAACTCATGCGCATCGAGGGGCGGCCACCCCCGCCCGTGCCCGCGCAGGGGGAACTGCCGCACCTGTCCATGCCCGGCCACCATGATGTCCAGCCGCAGGATGTGAACATGCGCCGCCTGCATGGCGCGCTGGCGGCGGCGGCGGAAGCGGGACCGCGCGATTTCGCGGGCCTGCTGCGCGTGCCCGGCGTGGGCGCGCGGACGGTGCGCGCGCTGGCGCTGGTGGCCGAGGTCGTGCATGGCGCGCCGTGCCGTTTTTCCGATCCCGCGCGGTTTTCGCTGGCCCATGGCGGCAAGGACCGCCATCCCTATCCCGTGCCGGTGGCGGTTTATGACCGCACGCTGTCGGTCATGAAGGCGGCGGTGACGGCAGCGAAGCTGGGACGCGAGGAGCGGCTGGACGCCATCCGCAGGCTGGATGCGGCGGCGCGCCGTCTGGAGCGCGATGCGACCGGCCCCACCTTTTCCGCCATCATGGCGGAGGAATGCAACCGTTCACACGAATATGGCGGCCGGTCGGTGTTCGGATATGAACCACCGCCGCCCCGGCGGGTTTCAGAAGAAGGGGAGGGGAACCGGGTCATGCGCCATGATGGCCAGCCACAGGACCAGCAGGGACACGAACGTGATACGTCCCGCCACGCGGGATAGGGATGTGCCTGTCATGCAGCCATGATACCGGGCCGAATACGGCAGAAATACGGACCAACCCGTTCGCCATGCCTGGAGGGCAGCATCACATCCATGACCGTAATTGATCCCCGTCCGCCCCACCCGGCGGATACCGATCCCGCGCCCGGCAGGGCGGGGATGGCCGACCTGCAGCCTTACCGGCATCATCCGCTTGCCTTCATTTTGTCAATCGGCACTCAAAAATAACCCCTGATCGGCATGCAATATTAACCCCCTGTTGAAGGCCCGGCCTGTCTCCTGAAGCCGTAGGCGTAAGGAGACAGGCCGGGGCAGGTATGGATCTGGAGAGAGGTTCAGTTACGGTTCCTGAACCGCCAGCTTTCGTTCCCTGTCTCGATGATGTCGCAGTGATG
>NZ_NKUB01000013.1 GCF_003207895.1 Komagataeibacter swingsii | reverse complement strand
AAGACTGACATGGATCCCATACTGGCGGGCCACTTCACGAATGGAGAGCCCGCTTTCAAACGAGGCTTTTACAACCCGGGAGCGAAAGGCCGGCGTATAGGCCCGGCGGCGTTCCCCCACAATCTCGATTGCTGCATGGTTTCTCCGGGCAGTCGCTGCGACATTCGCTGCGACCGTCTCGTGTTCATTCTCGATAAAATCGTCCATGCACAGAAGAGATATCCGGTCCTATCAGCCTACAAGGCGGCTTCTACCGGATGCTTACGAAACCTACCGGGGCAGCACGGGCCCAGGGGACCGCCCTTGAGGTCGTCAGGTTGCCCGAAGCCAAACGCGGCTTTGTCCTGCTGCCGCGCCGATGGGTCGTTGAACGATCTTTCGCATGGGCAACACGCTGCCGCAGGCTCGTCAAGGATTACGAGCGTTATGCCTCAACCCTCGCAAGTCTCCATGTCATCGCGTTCGCGTGCTTCATGCTAAGAAATGCAGCTATGCTCGCCCAAGGTGCATAACACCCTCTAGACATAAAAACCAGGAACTCCCCCTTTGAGTAGATACAAAAAAGGAGAGTACGACATAATCACAAACAGCAATATAACCATTGTTTTATTTATGGGCTAACAGACCCAAATATTATGTTTTCATATAGGGAGATCAATTCTTCTCCTTGTTCATCTGCAGTTTTTATGACAGCCTGATGAACAGGGGACGATAGATAAACATCTTTGTTCAAATCGATCTTGCGTAATATACTTGATATTCCAGCAGCGCTCGAAACATCTACAATATGCCCGTTCTTCCCTTCCGAGATATTCTCGGATATGGCACCTCTATCAGAGCCTATCACCCAGCAATTGTTAATTAATGCCTCTCTCGTGACCAGACCGAAACTCTCTGGCCATATGGAAGGTGCAACCAAAACATCAATCTGGCGATATATTTCGCCCATATCTTTTTGTTTTACTTTCCCAATTATAGTTACTGGGGTTGTACCCCAAATGCTTTCATAAATATATCCCGACGGTTTTGAATGATCAACCAAAATAATTCGTATATTCTCATAGGAATTATTTTGAACTGCTTCACGAAATAAATGGAATCCCTTGTGTTTTACCATACCACCTATATGAGCAATTCTGACACGACCGTCTTCTGAGGGAATTTTATCAAATACAGAAATGTCAGATACACCATTTTCAATATCTATAACGTTTGGCAGACCACACTGACGATAAATCTTCCCGAAATTCCGTGAAACAGACAGCACGTTTCTCGCCGAGAAAAGGGCAGGTTGGAGTGCTTGCATACGCGAAAAACTATCGCGACCAAACTTATTAAGGACAGAAATAGGATCAAGATAATCATAAAGACAACTTTCGCCAAACTTATCTATTATAAATTGATTGTCCGATATCCACCATCCATCATGTGCCGTTATAATATAAGGTATATCTGCCTTACGCGTTTCATTGACTACAGATAGTGAAAGCCTCTGTATACAATGGAAATGAACAAGATCAGGTTTAAATGTTTCTAAATGATTTTTAAAAATTTCTCCCATTCTTTTATCTTCATATGGATACAATACCTCACCGGCAACAGAGCGCGTAACGCCCGTTACCCGAATGCCTTCATTACAGTAAGTGTTAACCTTGTAATCTATTTCGGCTTCATCAATAGCAGTGAAAACTTCTATTTCGAATTTATCTCCATAATTTTTATTTATATATTTCACATTGTCATGAACTACACGGGTAGCCCCACCAATCATTTGCGGCGCATAAAAGACGTTTACAATTAATACTTTTTTTCTATTTTCATTCCTAATTTGACACGGAATACTATCAAAAATATTTCTTAAGTTTTCTCCCATTTTTTCTATTGTATAATTTTTACGGATATAATCCTGGGCGACCAGTCCTACTCGCCTGCGAAGATCTGCGTCCTTTACCAATGCCTCCAGGGCCTGCACCCAGTCGGCTACGGTGTCACACATAAAACCGCTTCTACCTTCTTCAATAACTTCTTCATACGTAGCTGTTCTGCTTACGACTGAAGGAATCCCAAACAAAGCAGCCTCGATCCATTTTATCTCACTCTTGCAGTCGACATTCAGCGAAGGCTTTAAGATGGCAACATTGATGTCACATGCTCTCATAATGGACCAATATCCATGGATATCCCATACGGGTTCCAGCAAAGTTAAGTTGGCACCAGCAGCTTTCCTGAATGTATCTGATATTGGCAACCATCCCATAAGGACAAACTTGACTTTTTCTCCAAACTTATTTGCCAGTTCCAACAGGGCAGGTTCCAGAATTTCAACAAAATCTTGTTTATGAGCCTTGGTGCCTGAACCATAAAAAATGGTTACAGGGAAATTTTCACGTTTGATCTGTTGATATTCGATATAGCGTTCGTGATCGGAACCCAAACCGTTGCGATGTACATAAACTATACCCTTTTGAACAAAGGGTTTCATCTCACGCGCAAGTGTAGGTGTAGAGGCTATACCATAATCGCACATACTCATCGCTCGTGCGAAGAGTGGTACCCCCATAGCCAACATATTGTAGGTTGCACGATCAATCTGGCCAGCATAACTTTCAAAAGAGCCAGGATAATCTTTTCTTAAAAATAAAAGATCATCTATCTCATAAAACGTGACTAGGCCGGCGCGTCTAGCTCCCATTATCGCAGGCACGATATTAGGCAGGGGCGCAAGTCTATAAAAAATAACAGCATCAAATTTATCTATGCTCGATAAAAATTTATCTAAATCCTTATTCGAATCAAATACCTCGGCCTCAAAGCCTGCGCTTTTCAACTGCTCGAGCTTTTGGTCAACCCTGTAAAATTTACACTGTTTTAGGTCTAGGAGACTATAAAGAGCTACTGACTTTATTTTTTTATGACTACTGAAGCTTTCATCTATTATCTCAGAAACAGATTTGCAATATTCATCTATAATATCTTGGCCTTCAGAAATGCGATCTATACTGGATAAAGATTCATAGTCTTTAACGCTTTGTATGAAAAAATCATCTATTATTTTATTTCTTTTTTCTCTTATCATAGGATATTGCGGATATGCAATGGAAGCCTTGGTAATTAAATCATAAGCATCTTTGTACCGCCTCATGCGGGCATAAGCGCCGGCGAGATTCTGCAAAACCCATCTATCTTCTTTGTTTGATGCAATTATTTTTTCATAACACCAAGAGGCGTTTAAATATCTTTCCAGATCATAATATCTGTCGCCTAAAGATTGTATGGCTTCATAGTCATCTGGCAGCCATGTCAAGATATGCTCTAATATGGAAACAGATAACTCAAGATTGCCCTTTATACGCGCTCTATCGGCAATGGATTTATATAGTTGTGCAGTTTTTTCATTAGGGACCAGAACAGCTGTAGTTTCCAAGAAACCGCCACTTATGAAATCTTTAATAATTTCAGATTTATTGCATTCATCAGGAAAGCTGCCCTTACATTCTTTGAAAAAATTATAATCTATCGAATTCAGAAAAAGATCTGTTTCAAAATTTTCTTTTGAAAGAATTGATATTGTTTCGTTTGGTGCTTGCTTGTGTTTGATACCAAAATTTATCCAATATCGATAAAGATCAGCATCACTTATTCTAAATAAAGTTCTATAATTTTCTTCATAAAATTCCTTATCAAATGCCATTTCAGCATTTATGGGTGAAATTTTATCTATTCCGTATAATATAAAATGAATTATGCACAAATAATTTAAATCATATTCATAATTTTTACCTATGTCGAGCGAATCAAAATAATATTTTCCATCAAATAGATGCACAAAATCTTTTGTCAGATGATTGACATACAGCACTTCATCCAGACTGGAAAATTTTTTGTTCTTTATTATATTATTAAATCTTGATCCAAATAATTTTATATTTTTTTCATTGTATATTTTCTGTTGAAACTCCTCATCTTGAATAAATTTTGGAGGTTGGGGTAAATGATGAAGATTATATCCTAAAGCATGCAATTCTTTTTCTGCCGATGAATCGCTTGAACCCAGCTTGACCGCATGCGCAAAAGCTAAAGCAGCACGATCAGTCAACCCCTGCGACTTGAGGCCACGTCCCAATTGAAGATAAATGTCATATGTGTCATCTAGCCTCGCAGCACGCTCATAGGCTAATACGGCTTCATTAATAAAACCGCTCTCTTTAAGAGCATGTCCATATTGGACTAAAACTTTACTATTATTCGGAAAATAATTAAGGAATTTCCGATATTTCTCTACTGCCAGTTTCCAATCTTGTTGTCGAGCAGACTTCCGTGCTTCAGAAAGAAATATAGAATTAAGCTGCTTATTTTCCATATTAACCACAGCTTTTAGTGCTTCACCCAACCTCGACACGCGACAATCTCCAGAAAAAAATATCTTTCTTCTATTTTATATGATTTATGAAAAAAAGTAAATACTGTATGTCAATTTTCACGAAGAACCGGCCCGAGTTTTCATTGAGCATTGATCCCACCAGATGCTATTTCAGGCCCAGCACTACTTTGGCAGACAATTCGGAATAAGGATTCCCAACGGGTGCGATCAGTGATTCATGGCGGGCCATCTGCAGTAGGATCTGGCGATGAACAACGGCTGGCGATCGGATCTGGAAGTATGGCTTGCGTCATTTCTGGCCGCCCTAGGTCACAAAGCGCAGAGGGCGATGTGTCCGGCTTACACTGCAGGCCTGATCGGACCTGGTTAGCGCGGGAGCATCCAGCCCATGGCTGCACGCAGTGGCGATATCCCTCATGACCGGTTGCATCATTTCGTCAGTGCCGGTGTGTGGGACAGTGCGCTACCTGAGGCTACTCTGCGGCGTCATAGTGACCATCTGGTGGGCGGCACGCGTTCATGGCTGATCATCAAGGATACCTCCCTTCCCAAAAAGGGCGAACATTCTGTTGGCGTGGCGCCCCAATATGCCTCGACTCTGGGCAGGAAAGCAAATCGTCAGACACCGGAGAAGGCTATCGAAGAGATTGATCGCCCATGTGCCGCAGGTGTCCGTTCTGGCTGTGGTCGTCTTGCGGATGCAGGTTATGGCCTGTCTGCCCCGTTCCTTCATTCAGGCCCTGAGCGCGCGGAACCTGCGCTGGACAGTCGGGATACCACGTCATCAGAAAGTCTATTCCGCCGATGTAGAACTCGTGTTTCCGGCCAGCAAACGCTGGCCCATCCCGGACGCATCCGGCACAGGCCGCAGCCAGGACATTACAAGCAAGATCCCGGTCCGACAGACGACTAAGGCTTTTGCGGGACCATGATCTCCTTGACGGTACGGGCGACGCTGTCCTGCCAGTGGGGCAATTTTACACCAAAGACTTTTTCAAGCTTCGCGCCATCAAGACGTGAATCCTTCGGGCGCTTGGCAGGGGTCGGCCAGTCCTGCGTGCGGATGGCAGTCACTTCCGGCATGGGCTGCCCGGCCTTGGCAGCTTCCTGCAGGGCCGTCACGGCGAGGTCGTGCCAGGTTGCCTCGCCAGAACCGGTTGCATGGTACACACCGGCATACCCATCCTGCCAACCTTGCTGCAGCTTTTCGATAATGGCCAGAATACCCTCAGCCAGATCGTCCGAACTGGTCGGATTGCCAGATTGGTCACCCACCACCTTCAGTTGCGGATTCTTGGCGCCTGCATTCAGCATGGTACGCACGAAATTCTTGCCATGGGGGGAATAGACCCAAGCCGTACGCAGTACTATGGTCCTGGGGTTTTCCGCCAGAACGGCTTGCTCGCCTGCCGCCTTGGTATGGCCATACACGGTCTGGGGAGAGATGGGATCCGTTTCCGTATATGGGGTCCCCTTGTCACCAGCATACACATAATCCGTCGATACGTGAATAAGCGGTATGTCATGCCGCGCACAGGCACGTGCCAGTTCGGCAGGACCTGTTTCATTGGCGCGTGTCGCGCCATCCACTTCGCTTTCCGCCAGATCCACGGCCGTCCATGCCGCCGCGTTGACAACAAGGGACGGTTTGTACCGGTCAATAGTGGCCGCAATGGTCGCAGGTCTGTCAAAGTCGAATTCAGGCCGTCCGACGACAATGACACGCTGACCACCCAGTTTCGCCAGAGACTGCGCAAGCTGCCCACGTCCACCCGTGACAAGAATAGAACCGCCCATGTTGATACCCCCCTTATACGCTGAACCAGCCTTTGGCTTCGGCAAAACCGGGCGCAACCTGATCCTTGTCGGACAGGATGGCCGTGGCAGGGTCAACAGGCCATGCGATATCAAGTTCCGGACAGTTCCAACGCACTGCCCGTTCCGATGCCTTGTCATACAGATCCGTGCATTTGTACTGCACTTCCGTATTTTCAGCCAGGGTCACGAAACCATGCAGGAAACCCGGCGGGATCCATAGCTGCGACCAGTTTTCTTCCGAAAGTTCGGCCGCCACCCATTTGCCATAGGTCGACGACCCGGTGCGGGCGTCAACCGCCACATCCCAGATCGCGCCCTTCGTGCAGCGGACCAGCTTGCCCTGCACATGCGGCGCAATCTGGCAATGCAATCCCCGGACAACGCCTTTCTGCCGCGACAGACTCTGGTTATCCTGAACGAACGGAAGGGCGATTCCTGCGTCCTTCATGCGTTCCTGATTATAGGTTTCCGAAAAGAAACCGCGGTTGTCACCAAAGCGCGGGGGCATGACCAGAATGACGTCCGGTATTTCGAGGCGTTCGACTTTCATGGAAACCTTGTTCTATTTGCCAGAGGGATGGTGTCGGACAGGTTCGGCCAGTTCAAGCAACATGCGCCCCAGTTCGGTCTTGGCCATTTTCAGCGCCTGCGCCTTGAGGGTTTCACGATCAATGTAACCCATACGGAACGCGACTTCGAGCGGAGATCCAACCAGCATGCCCTGGCGGGACTGGACGGTCTGCACGAAGCTGGCTGCCTGCATCAGGCTGTCGGGCATGCCCGCATCCAGCCATGCGCAGCCACGACTGAGCCGATCGACCCTGAGGGTGCCCTCTTCCAGATAGATCCTGTTGAGGTCGGTTATTTCCAGTTCCCCACGCGGACTGGGCTTTACCCGTTTCGCGAATTCCGTCACCCGGTGATCGTAGAAATACAGGCCGGTCACGGCCCAGTTCGATTCAGGATGCTGCGGTTTTTCAACAATGCTCAGCGCCCGGCCGGCATCATTGAATGACACCACACCATAGCGTTCGGGATCGCGGACCTGATAGGCGAACACCGTCGCCCCTTCCGGCCGCACCGCCGCCGCGCGCAGCAGGACGCTGAGGTGATCGGCAAAAATCAGGTTATCACCCAGCACCAGCGCACATGGCGCGCCGTCTATCCAGTCTTCCCCGATCAGGAAGGCCTGCGCCAGACCATCGGGAGAAGGCTGGACACGATAGGTGAATTTGACCCCGAACTGGGACCCGTCCCCCAGCAGGCGCTTGAACTGCGCCATATCCTGCGGCGTCGTGATGATAAGGATGTCGCGAATACCCGCCAGCATTAATGTCGTCAGCGGATAATAGATCATCGGCTTGTCATAGACCGGCAGCAACTGCTTGGATGTGGCGATCGTCATCGGGTACAGGCGCGTGCCCGATCCACCTGCCAGCAGGATGCCCTTCATGGGCCGGGGTTGTGTGACAGGAACAATGGTCATGCCTGTGTCCCCAATCTCTGACCGGTATAGCGCTGTGCACGGATGCCCTGCCACCATGCCCGGTTATCCAGGTACCATTGAACGGTACGCCGGATGCCGGTCTCGAAATCATGCCGGGCTTTCCAGCCCAGCGCCTGCTCGGCATGGCCTGGATCAATCTCGTAGCGGAAATCATGGCCCGGACGATCCGTGACGAAACGGATCAGACGCTCACGCGGTCCCTTGGGATCGGGAACCAGTTCGTCAAGCACCGCGCATATCGTCTTGACAACCTGCAGATTGGTGCGGGGCTGGCGGGCGCCGATTGCGTACGTCTCGCCGGGCTGACCATGTTCGATGGCCTTGACAAGGGCTTCAGCATGATCCTCGACAAACAGCCAGTCACGGATATTCTCGCCCTTGCCGTAAACGGGCAGTTCCTTGCCTTCGATCGCATTGATGGTGACAAGCGGGACAAGCTTTTCGGGGAAATGCCAGATCCCGTAATTATTCGTCGTGTTGGTCACAAAGGTCGGCATCCCATAGGTATGATGCCATGCACGGACAATATGGTCCGATGCCGCCTTGGACGCGGAATAGGGGCTGCGGGGATCGTAGGGAGTGGTTTCCGTAAATGGTGGATCGGTGGGGCCAAGATGGCCGAACACTTCATCCGTGGAAATATGATGGAAGCGGAACGCCTTCTGTCGCGCGCTGTCCAGCCCGCGCCAGTATTGATGGGCGGCTTCCAGCAATGAATAGGTTCCGGTCACATTGGTCTGTATGAATGCGCCGGGACCATCAATGGACCGGTCCACATGGCTTTCCGCCGCAAGGTGCATGACGGCGTCGGGTTGATACGTTTCAAACAGCTGCCGCATCGCCGCACCATCCACGATATTGGCGGCCACATGGCGATAGCGGCTGTCAGCCGCCACGTCCGCCACGCTGTCCCTGGAAGCGGCATAGGTCATGCAATCGACATTCACGACGCTGTGGCCGGTATGGCGTATAAGATGCCGCACAACGGCAGAACCTATGAAGCCGCATCCACCGCTCAACAATATCTGCATCGCATTCCCATTAAAATTTAAATAATTAATTATATCATGCGATTAAAAGAATACCAGAAACTGATTCATTTACAACCATTCATCCGATACCCCTTTGGCAAGGCGGACACCGCGATGATCGTTCATCTGCCCACCCGCCAGAATCATGGTAACGGGGCCTTCCGGACCGTCACAGACAGCATCAGTCTTCGCATTCAGGATGCGACAGACGAGCGCGGGACTGGCTTATGTCGACCTGGGTTTATACAGGCGAAAAGTCGGCCGAGGCAGCATGGGCACAGGGAATTGCCTTGAGGTCGTCAGATTGCCCGAAGCCAGACCTGGCTTCGTCCTGCCGCCGCGCCGATGGGATGTCGAGCGATCTTTCGCATGGGCCATACGTTGCCGCAGGCTTGTCAAGGATTACGGGCGTTATGCTTCAACGCCCGAAAATCTCCATGTCATTGCGTTCACATGCTTCATGCCCGGAAACGCCGCCATGGCTTGCACAAAGTGCATAACACCCTCTAGAACCGTTTTCCTGTTGCGCACTGAGTCAAACTGTATGGATTCTGATGATCGGATCAATATGTATATGGTCAGCCAAAATGCAAACTGATAAATGAAGCAGCACGCTATTCCCATCTTCCATATTGACGGCATGCTGGATGCCTGCGTTTAGAATTTCCCCCTTTTTGCTCTCTGCTTTCCCCCATAACTTCCATGTACGGTGTTACATTGACAATTTCCTATCGCCCGAAAGATTTGACCCCGATGCAACGTCGCGTGGGCAGGGGACAGTGTCTGGTTGCGATCGGGGGAATGCTCATGCTGCTGACCGGATGCAACGCCCTGCCAGATAGCGGCCCCACGGAAGCGCAAGTCAATCATACCCAGCGTGATCCGAAAAAGAATACCGTCGGCTATGGAATTGTGCAGATCAGTCTTGACCTGATTACGTTGCTGGAGAGCGAATCCCCCGCATTGTTCACCAGTCTGGATGCGGATAACACGCCCCGCAATCCAGGCAAGAATGATACGGTCGGCCCCGGGGATATCCTGCAGGTTTCCATATATGAAGTCGGGAGCGCCCTGTTCAGTCCCACAAACGCCGGCATGGCCGCGGCCAGTGGCGGCGTGAATATTCCCGGCGCATCCACAGCCAGCACCCTCCCACCCCTGAATGTGGATGGCGCCGGCAATATCCGTATGCCTTTCGTCGGGTCCATGCATGTCACCGGCATGACGACGACCCAGGTCGCACAGGCCATTCGGACCCAGTTGAAGCAGAAATCCCAATCACCGCAGGTCGTAGTCCGGATCGTATCCGACATCGCCAATTCCGTTATGGTCTATGGCGGCGTCAGACACCCAAGCCGCATTCCCCTGACCCCCAATCGGGAACACATTCTGGATGTCATCGCCCTGGCGGGCGGGGAAGAACATTCGAATGAGTCGGACGAGGACTACATCGTTCGCCTGACGCGCAATGACCGGATTGCGGAAATGCCACTCAAGGTCATCGAAAACGAACCGGCCCAGAATATCGTCATGCAACCGGGCGACCGGGTACAGCTCACGTTCCAGCCACGCAATTTTTCGGTGCTGGGCGCAAGTGGCCAGGTCACCGAAACCCAGTTCACGACACCGACGCTGACACTGGCCGAGGCCATTTCCCGCGTAGGCGGCCCACTGGATTCACGCGCGGACCCCAATGCCGTATATCTTTTCCGCTACGAAAATGCCGATATCCTTCGTCGTCTTGGCATGCCCATTGACGAAAATGCGACAACAGGACCTGTTGTTTATCAATTGGATATGATGAATCCAAACGGCTATTTCCTTGCTGAGAAATTCATGATGCGAAATGGCGATCTTATTTATATCGCCAATTCCAGCAGTAATAAATTTTATAAGTTCATGAACCTGATCACGACGATTTTGTCTCCTGGCACATCCATGGGTGGGATCGCCAAGTAAACAGACGGGATTTTCATTCACTTCATGATTCTGTCTTGAAAATCGCATTGATGATGTTTCAGGGTGGCCCATTACCCGCTTCAGGCCGCAACCGGAAGCCAGTGGCTTCCGGTTCATTCCGATCCGTAACCGGCGGCTTTCTGATGGAACCACAGGCATACGAGCCATTTTCCATTCCGGGCCATTCATAAGACCCGCCCGATGCCGGTTCAAAAGACCAGATGCATGAGAGGTTAATCCCACAGGCGGCTGTATCGATAGCCAAAGCACCAGGGTTCCCCATGCAAAGGATCGGGGCCATGGGGAACCTCATGAAGCGCCTAATAATTTACTCCTGAATTCCTAAATCTTGCTCAGGATATTACAAATAAATACGGGTCAATTTCCTAATATTAATTATATTACTGGACAAGTATATATTTTCTGACATTAAGCGTCAAATAGAGTCCCACAACAAGAAGGAAAACATTTATCCCACAACAATAGAGTATATCATAATGTGCATGCGCATTTATCCCAAACTGCCCCTCGCGTATCATTTCGATGTTATCCACGCTTGGGGAGAGCATCATATACCAGCGATATTTTTGCGGTATCCAGTCGACCATTGTAAATGCGCCTGTAAATGGCAAACTTAGATAACTAAAAACACTCATTAATTTTTCAACAATCTCCGACATCTCACTCAGGGAAGCGAAAATCATGGACATTGACGTGCAGAATATTGTCTGAAAAAGCAACCCCAGATACAGAATTCCATAATACTGTGGTGGCTTCATAAATCCCAAGAAAACAGCACCGCATACAACAAAAATTCCAGCCATGATCGTGCCTATTATTTCAAGGCTCGATCGCGCAACAATAATCGTAATCGGCGTGACCTGACGATGAAACAATAGGCTACCATTGGCTTCAAACGCCTTGACTGACTGGCCCAAACAGTGCCGCCACATCGTTAGCGGCACATAACCCGTCACCACGATGGCCGTCATGGGCAGGCCATGTTCATGGGAAGGCCGTATCATTGTCCAGAGGATCGCAACACCTGCGCAGAACAGGATAGGTTCCCCCAAAACCCATAGAAATCCAATATTTTCACGGCCATATCGCGTATGGATCTCACGCATCATCAGGGCGTAAATGACACGAAACAAACAACCAAAGTCGACTGCAAGCCCCTTAAGGGTACTGCCAAAGGTGCTAACCGTTCTCATTTAATGATGCACTCTCGTCTGCGTCTCATCCTCATATCTCCTCCTTCATAGCCGCTATATCCTGAAAGGGCATTACAAATCGACTAATCGGACCGATAGGGCGACAGCAGTTTACAGAAACCGTGATGCTCCGTCATGTTTTCCCCCGATCTCCGGCATCCATGCGTGGCCATATGCCCGTCCCGGATTACACAGACCCGGTCTTCAGGATGGCATCATGGCCTTCATGCGTCCCTGCGCTGCCCTGATGCGCATGAGTATCGTCGGGCGCCAGACACGTAGATCCCCGAAACGCTCGATGACGACTTCCACCTCACAGGGGATGCGGGTCAGGGGATCAATGTAGCGGGGATAGAGGATCAGGGCGCCCGCCACAAGTTCTTCCAGCGCCAGAACCCGTCCTCGCCGCCCGGCTGGAATTTTTCCCATATCCGTTGTCAGTCCCCAGCCGGCATAAAAGGGACAGCCATAGGTCACGACCTTGCGTTGCCGCATGAGGCCCTCAAAACCGGCGAGTGACGTCAGGGTATGAATTTCATCGACCTGAGCCATCATATCCGTAATGGATCCACCCGTACTGACATGGTCAGCATAAGCCAGTATGGCATCTTCCGACAGATGCCCGGCCCTGTGGCCTGCCGTCACATCCGGATGCGGACGATAGATGATGAATGCATCGGGATTATACTGCCGCACCGCCTGTAGCAGTTCCAGGTTACCGCGTATCCCGCCGCCGCCCTTCAGCACGGACAGATCATCACTCACCTGTCCCGGCACCAACAGGGTCCTCCGCCCCTGCGCATGCCAGTCACGAAGATGACCAGCTTCAGAGCGGCCATATTTCGAGATCCCCCTTTGAACCAGATGATTGGCCAAGGCATGCGCACGCGCGCGCAAACGGTCATCAAACGGGGTGGTGGCCAGAATATGTTCCAGGTCACTCGGTTCCGACGGATCGTAATAGATGCCCCGTTGATCCACGAAAATGGAGGCCGGGACCTGCAACCCGCTCCCCAGCCCGACCGAACGGACAAACCCGTCTTCCACGCGCCAGACAGGCACCCGGGCCTTACCGGCCTCCGTCATCAGTCCCGCAGGCATCCGCGTAGCCCATGTCACGATCGCCCGCCCACGCGCCGCGCATCGCCGCGCCGCCGCGCGGGCGCTGCGCATGAACGGGGGATGGGTCGGCGGCACGGAAAAAAATTCCGCCATCCGCCCACGTTTCCACAACGCCATCCCGACGCAGGCCCCGATCTGGCGATTGGTGTCGATAATGCGCCGCCACAGGGCCTGACAGGCAAGGATATGACCGAATGTGGCAATCCGCCCGGTATAGGGATCGTGATACCGCCAGTCTTCGATCAGCCCGCGCGCAACCTGCCGGCCTTCGATCCGGGTACCCTGATCCGGGCGGGCATAACGCGTGACGGGCAGACCACGCAGGGCCGCCAGGTCACCTATCTCACCCTGTCCCACTTCATGGATTTCATGCGCGCTGTCCAGCAGGCCATGGGGATCGACCGGTTCATGAAGATGGACAATGCCATGACGGCGCGCGACACGGGCGGCAGCACCATAGGGACCGGCGGCAACCAGCATGAGATCTGCCGCCGGTCGGGACGCAACAAGCCGTTCCAGCAGACGGGCCAGGACCCGTGTCCTGTCCCGGTCAAGACCGGAACCGGCACAAATCAGGACAGGACGCGTACATGACGGGGGAGCAGCCCAGAACCGGCCACCCGTCCTGTCGGCAACGATACGTCGCGTCAGATCATCCATGTCCGTGATCGTGGCCGGGGCGGTTCCGGACGCCGGAACGGCGATGACAGGCAATTTCCGATGGAAAGGGGGCATCCGCAGCAGACAGGAACGCGATGCCAATGTCATGGTTGGTGCTCCCGACCGGTGATGGCCCTTGCGGAAATCCTTATGCAGCCATTCATGGATTCACAGCCATCAGCAATGACCCGGGTGTTTAACCATTTGTGGATAGCTTATACAAGGGGCCACAATTGATGACGCCTATCCTGCAGCGCCCTGCTGCCCCGCTCGTACGACAGGACTTTCATGCAACCGTCACTGGCTCTGGCTGCCTTCATGACCATTGTTCTGGTGACGCCTGCCATTGAATGTACTGGCGTGGTCCCCCGCGCGACCTTTCCCCCGTCCCTCCGCCGCTGGATGCTGGACATGTTATGCAGCCTGGCCGGATATGGCGGATGGCTGGCGGTAACAGGCAGCGTACCTGTCGCGACCCTCATGACCCCGGTGCTTATGATCATCACGGTCGTGGCATCCAACATAAAGCATCGGGTGCTGGGGGAGCCGCTGCTGTTCAGTGACCTTGTGGTTGCACGCAGTTTCCTGCAGCATCCCAAATTCTATCTTTTTTCCATTCCCGCCATGGCCCGGATTGCCCTTATCATACTGGCGACGGTTCCGCCCTTGCTGTTATGGATATATGCATCAGCCGCCCTGCTTCCCCACCTGCTGGGCGCAGGCATGGTGCTGGCAGCCTGCATGGGGCTATGGCTCTGCCCCGCGCGATCATGGGCGCCCCTGCCTGACATGAAACGCGACCTGTCCAGACTGGGGCTGCCCGGCAGCATGCTGATGTACTGGCGCCAGTGGCGGGCCAGTCCGGACCTGCCGCCGCCTGCGCCCCTGCGGGGCAGGGCGGCCTATGACCAGATCCTCATCATACAATGTGAATCCTTCGCCGATCCCGCAACGCTGGGTCTGCCAGCGGGCATCAAGGCGCCCCCCATGCCTGGCCTGGCCCGCGCCCGGCAACTGGCGTTGCAGCAGGGGCCTTTATATGTCAGCGGGTTCGGGGCCTATACCATGCGTTCCGAATATGGCGTGCTGTTTGGGCAGGACGAAGGGACGCTGGGCTTCCGGCAATATGATCCGTTCCTGACCGTACGGCGTGAATGCGCCCATGCCCTTCCCCTGCGGCTGAAAAGCATCGGGTATGAGAGTACATTCGTCCACCCGCATGACCTGCGGTTTTATGATCGTGAAACCCTGATGCCCGTCATGGGATTTGCCCATGTTGTCAGTCCCGGTCCCCATGTCCCGACACCGGGAATGCCCTATTTTGGTGATATCGCGCTGGGACGGACACTGACCGGGATGGTGCAGGCAGCCAGCACACCGTCCCTGTTTTATGCCGTCACCATGGAAAATCACGGACCGTGGCCTACGGATGCGGACACAGACGCGCCGCTACGGCATTATCTGAGGCATGTCGCGAACAGCGACCAGATGCTCCTGAACCTGATTAATGACCTGTCAGGACAGAAACGCCGGACATTGCTTGTTTTCTTCGGGGATCATCGTCCCTCGATCCCCGGCATCATTACGCCAGGCCCCGTTCGCGATGTCCCATATGTCGTCATTTCCTTTCCATTGGCGGAAAATGGCCATCCCCCTGCCCCCATTGGCCGGACACCGGCACAACTGAACGCGCTGATCGCGGCTTTGGCCACCCAGCATCCGGCAGACGCCACGCCCATTCCCACGACACCCTGACACCAGGGCCGCTTGTTCAATCACCCGGATCTGCGCATCCGCCCAATCCGTGACATGAACATAATCGCGAATGCAGTTTCGCACAGGAAGAACTGGCAGCAATCCTTTATTATCCGGATGGCCGCATGCAGCACCATGACCAGTGCCGATGTAGTCGATTACGCCCCCTGCCACCATCCGGCAGGATGCTGACAATGGGGCTGCCTACGCACCTTCCCGGTGAATAAAAAAACATTCTTTAAGAGGCTGTTTGAAAACAAATCGTTGATAAAAAACAATAAAAGTTTTTGGGTGCCGCCTTTTTCTCAAAAAGGCGGCGTTCTTTCGAAGCTTTTGCAAAAAGCTTCACCAAAAACTTTCTTTAATTTTAAAACGCTATCATGATCTGACTTTTCAAACAGTCTCTAAGATATTCCAGCAGGAAACAGGCTGCCGCATGCTTGATTTACGATTTTTTATTGAAAGTAACATGAAAAAAGTAAGTAACCTGGGGCCATCTTCTGAAATGCCTGAGAGCCGAAGCAGTATCCGTTTACTGAAATCAAACCATGCGGACAGCATCAGGCCACCGTATAGACGGCAGAACCACGCCGTAATGCTGGAGCCGGTGCGGCAAGATACCCGGAATATGACAGGACACCCTATCCCGGCGCCCCGGCAGGGCGTGGGGGAGACGCCACACACGGCTTGATCGTATGCATGAACCGGAAGGGAAATGGCGCCACGGCAAAAAGCCATGCACCAGATCACCTGTTGGATACTGATGCTAGGAAATTTTCTTGCTGCCCGGACGATTGACATCCGTGTGGCATATCCGGTCAAGGAAAACCGCCGTAATCGCATAGTTGGCGTTACTCTGGCGATAATGGTGGTTGATATGGTGAATCTTGATCTTGCGCAGCAGGCTCATACGCATCGGGAACTGGTGGCAGGAATAATGCACGATGTCATAGGCGACATACCCGCACAGGAACCCTGCGGCCACTGCGCTGCCCGCATCATATCCCATGCTGCATACGCACCCCACCCAGATCAGCAGGGCAAGGGGTAGCGATGCACTGAGCGGCATCAGGTTCCGCAGGGGATGATTGGGCTGATCATGATGGTTGCCATGCAGGAGGTAGATCATGGATTTCATGAATGCAGACTGGCCGTTAAAATGAAACAGAAACCGGTGCATCAGATATTCGAACGGGAACCAGGCGACAAACCCGATCAGACAGTGCCACAGCAGATTGCCTACCGATGACGACATGTACCATGCTACGATCAGGGCGACAGAGAGTACAACGGTCCATACCGCCGCGAATACACCAAAGGACAGCAGCGTCAGGGATTCCATGACAGGATTCTTGAACAGGCGAACGGGCGCCTCTTCCTTTATCCTACACTTTTGCTGCATAATAGGTACCTTTGAAAAATCATATTCGGCATGAATTCAGCTTCCCTGCCTGAACAGCCCTTTACAGACAACATATTTCGGCACATCGTATTGCCATTTTGCCAGATATGATATCTTTTTTATTCTTGCTCACCGCCGTTGATATCCCGCGAACATCTGACTTCTGGCATTTTATCATAATGATTGGGTCTGTCCGATTTACGCTGAATCCTATTCACTACGCAATAGAGAGAAATTTTTTCCAAACCGGCAAAAAACCCTTAATCCAGATGTTTAACAACGCAATATGACATCATGACGGCAAAGGCAGATCAGGAAACCGGAAGCGGAGCTGCGCATAGAACGCCGCCAGACGGGCCTTCTGGGCGGCAGGCGAAAATTTTTCCGCCTGCCGCAGACCGGCAGCCCGCAACGTTTCCCATGCCGGCATGCCCGCGCACAGGCCATCAAGCACCCGGATGCCGCGTGTGATATCCTGTATATCATGGGCATCAACCAGCACGGCCGCCTGTCCCGCGATTTCTTCCGTGGCCCCACCCCGTGACGTCAGTACCGGCACGCCCAGGGCCATTGCCTCGATTATAGGCAGGCCAAAACCTTCCGCCATGGATGGAAACAGCAGGGCATGGGCATCCGCAAGGGTGCGCAGCAGGGACAGGCGGCTGCACCACGGCACGCGAATGATCCGCTGTTGCGGGGTGCGTGGTGTAAAATCAGGCATGTCATCCCCATCCGGCCCCAACAGGACCAACGGGCGCCGTGTTGCGCTGCGGGCATGGGCATCCACCAGACGCTCTATGTTCTTGCGCTTTTCCACACGGCCGATACAGACAAAACAGCCCTGGGGTGCAACCTGCGGCGCATCCACCATCTGCTCACGCTCGTGCCGGGACACGCCCGCAAGCTGGTAGAGATTGAAGACCCTGTCCGCCGGTACACCCAACCTGTCCATGATCTGCTGCCGCACCGTTTCCGAAACTGTGACAACAACATCCGCACGCCTGACTAGTTCCGTAAGAAGCCGACGCAAAAAATCCGGACGGATGCCGGTCAGGTCCGGGTGGGTCAGGGGAATCAGGTCATGGATCGTCACCACATTAACCGTATTTTCAACAATGGCCGCCAGTGGATATGTCCAGAACATGATGGCAGGCGGCATCGGCGCACGCAGCCGCAACAGGTGCCTGCATATCCGGAAATGTACATGGGCAATCCTGTACAGATCAGGAACAAGGGGATATGCTTCCCCTGACTGCCGATAACCGCTACCGATCCGCCGCACGGGCACCAGTGCCCTGAGGAATCTCAGGATACGTTGTGCAGCGCCCCCTGCGCGCATTTCCGCCTGGTCAGGATTATGATCCCACAGGAACCGGGTCTGGAACCCCATGGCAACCAGGCATTCCTGCAACCCACGCGCATAGGTTGCAACCCCCGTTCCCCCGGCCCTGCCAACATTCCTGCTATCCAGCCAGACCATCGGAGCGGACGCGGCCCCGGCGGAGGAACCATTTTCCTGTCCGAACTTGAAAAACCTCATGAAGAAACAGACCGGCCATGACCCGACATGAACATCGTCATGCACGGCTGAAACCGCAAAAAATCCTCACAGGCCATGGGAAGATCGGGAATGAAAAAAGGCTGCGGTCTGGTCTGCTGCCTGCACCCCCAGCGCCACCTGGCGCGGCCAGTTGAACAGGTTCAGATGCAGGCCACGTTTCGCAGACGTGTCGCCGCCGCGTTCCTGTTTCAACAGCCGTTCAATAGCCGCGCGCCATGCCGGACCATCGGTCGGGTCGAGATAGATGGCGTTCTCGCCTGCCACTTCGTGGAAAACGGGAATATCGCTGCATGCCACCGGCACACCAAGCACGAGTGCTTCGGCAAGCGGCAGGCCAAATCCTTCCGCAAAGGACGGGAACAGCAGCCCTGCCGATCCCTGCAACAGGGTGACAACCTCGGGGTCGGACAGGTCGTTATATTCAAGGACATTGTCCCGAAGCGCCGGACAGCGTTCCAGCATGTCCAGAACATTCTCGTTTTCCCAGCCGCGCCGCCCGACCAGAATCAGGCGCGGCGTGTTGCTGCGCGAACCTGTTTCCTTCACCATCTGTCGCCATAAATTCAATAACAGCAGGTGGTTCTTACGTGGCTCGATCGTTCCAAGGCATACAAGATAGGGCCGACCGTCAGCGGGAAAACGCATGGTGCCCGCCCCCTGACCGGAAAGCCTTACATGCAATCCATGGGGTACGACGTGTACATGTTTCTGTGCCGGACGCCCCTGCATATAAGGCGCCAACGATTGCGCCACGGCCCGGGCGGGAACGATAACGCCCGCGGCAAGCCGGGCAACAGTCGCCATGCGTCGTTCATGCCGCTCCGGTTCACCGGGACGGGCATATTCCGGAAATTCAATGGGAATGAGGTCATGCACCATCGGCATGAACAGGCTGCCGTGACGGGACAGAAACTGTGCAATGGCACGCGGTCGGGTCAGGTGATGGTGGGATACGAGCAGGTAGATACTGTCCCCCCTGTACGCCGGCATGGTCCAGCATGACAGCAGGACGGTCTGCACCAGGCGCTGCGCCATGTGGGGCAGACGCGCGCGCAGTCCCGTGTCGCCATCCCACACGGGTCCCATGACATCCAGAAAATCACGGACGGCCGACGTACCGACCTGCGCGATAAGACCGGCAGGATGAAAGGCCACGAATGTCAGGCGATGCCCTTCATGCGCCAGAAGATACCGGGCATATTCATATTCCACCCGGTCAATCCCCGTCGGGATCGGATTCCGCGCCCGTGACAGCAGGCGTGAAATGTCCATGAAAATATGGGGCTGACCTGACATTGCGTGCATATCGGCTTAATGGGAGGACGGTAGCGGGACATCAAGATGCGATATCGTAAATACTTTCCCATCCTGCGCGGGCGAGGTGCGCCGGATACGCCGGAGCGTCCCCTGCACCAGAAGCGCCAGTCCCTGACGGGAAAAGAAACCACCCTCGATCAGACAACGATCAATCAGGACACGACGGAAAGCTTCAAATGTCGCGGGATCAGGAGGGGTCGGCGCGTCCCAGAAATGATCCAGTGATCCCTGATCCGTGATATCAGGAATGTCGTAAATCGCCTGTCCCAACGTGATGACCGGAACATTGTGGATCAACGCCAGCGTTCCCGTGGTACTGTTGATGGTCACGACACCCTTTGCCACACGCACCAGTTGCGCGATGTCACCCGTTTCCAGATAACGCACCCGATTGCCGATACCAAGTTGCCGGGCCATGGTCGAGACCAGCTTCCGCCAGTCCTTGACCCCGTTATCCAGGGGATGTTCCTTGACCAGCAGGAAAAGGTCTTTCGGCGCATGCCGGGCAAAGGAACCGAGCACAACCCGGATTGCCCCTTCCATGCCGTCAAAACCCGAATGCAGGCGAATCTGGGCATCCGCGTCCAGTTGCAGGGGAAACAGCATGTAGGAAATGCCGTCATCCTCGATTTCCTTCAGGATGCGTTCGGTCCGCACCTGTGCCGCATCGCGCCGGTACAGACGCTTGAGCCAGCCGACACCTTCCTTCCATGGATGCCAGGGACGATAATCGTGCCAGTTCCTGAAATACCATCGCGTCAGCAGATCAGCGGCATTATAGGCCACCGCTTCCAGCGCGCGCCGCCGGAAAGACGACGGCACCTGACCATGCGGGGGCAACGGGGGCAGCAGGCACGCCTGCTGCCGGTACCATTCGGGATTGCGGGGCAGGGAAGAATGCCCGTTGACCCCATCCAGTTCCAGCGTGACCCAGTCGGGACGGATATATCCTTCCTCGAACACGTAGACGCGAATGTTGCGTTCGATACACAGTTCCGTCGCCTTGCGATGCAATGGGCGACAGTCACCAAACAGCATCACATCGGTAATGCCATACCGGGTCAGGACATCGACCAGGAATTTCGGCCATTCATCCATGCCGCCGGTAAAGTCAATGCCGTTTGGCAGACGCCAGAACAGCTGGTCCCCGCCATTGAAATTTATTTTATAAACTGCATAGCCCGTCTTGCGGAACGCTTTTCCAATTTCATGGAAAAAAGGACCCATCAACCCCTGAAGCAGCAGAAAGCGGCGGGAAGAAGAAACATCGCTTTGCGTGAACGTATCAGGCATCACACATCAGTCTGTTCGGGCTTGACATACATGCCAATTCCTCTTGGAGCAACGAAGTCATCAGGAACATCCTGCGTACGTGGGCTGGGAGTTTACAGAAGCGTATAATCATAGAGAGAATGACGGACAAATCATATGGCAATGTCCCCATCCATCAGCAGAACAGTACCTCATTTCCAGCATGATGCCTTTTATGGCTTGTTTTTGTTCATTTTGTATAAATCACCATGAATGAAAATAAAATATATGCACATAAAGTGTAAAGGCCGGGCCTGGTTGTTTCGACAACCACCATCCGACCATTCATTACCAGACAACCACATGCAGAATTAAATCAATTACAGACTATAGTATAAATCAATCCCCTCTTGCACGTTATTGCATTCGATCAATTTCCTATCATGAATGATGGCGCTTCTATCACATATTTCCTTAATGAAGTTCATGTCATGGGAAACAATTATCAACGCGCGATCCGCCCGCTTCACAAAAAGTTCCTCCCGGCAACGTTGATAAAAACGGGCATCACCGACCATGATGACTTCGTCGATAAGATAACAGTCAAACTCGATCACAACGGACAGGGCAAAAGCCAGGCGCGCGCGCATACCGGATGAATATGTCTTGACCGGATCCAGAAGCTGTTTTCCCAGTTCCGAAAAATCATCCACGTACTTACGCGTTTTCTTGTAGTCCAGGTTATAGATCCGGCAGATAAACCGTAAGTTGTCCAACCCACTCAGGCTGCCCTGGAACGCGCCGCCAAACGCCAGGGGCCACGACACCGACATATCCATTTCAATACGACCGGAGGTTGCAAGCTCCACCCCCCCGATAATCTTGATAAGCGTTGATTTGCCGGCACCGTTGCGCCCCAGAATGCCCAGCTTTTCCCCCCGTTCTATCTGGAAACTGACACGGTCCAGGATACGACGCGTTCCCTTGTCAATATGGTAGTCCTTAACGATATCTATACAACGCAGCATGACGGATCTTTTTTCCCACGCTTCATGTCACCGGACCGACAGAATTAACGAAGATTACGTTCACGCGCACTGGCGATAAGCAGCCTGCCCATGACATAAAGGCCCAGGCACGACAGGAACACGACTGCAAGAACAACGGTATCACGTGGATATTCCGGCCAGTCGGCGATGTTGGGCTGCGCCACTTCATCCACGTAGATCATCTGCTGGTTCGCCTGCTGCTTCGCGGATTCAAGCGATGCGACATCACTTGCCAGCACGCGCTGCTCAATATCACGCTGCAGCATCAGGTCCTCGTATCCTGTAATCTTTGGCACAAGGGATTCATCGGAACCGGTAATCTGACCTGATGACTTCTTGATCTGCTCAGACAGGATCGCGGCCTGCCGCTGATAGGCGGCGATCAGCGGGCTATTCGGCGCAGAAATCTGCAACTGACTGAGCTGCATGTTGGTCGACGTCAGCATGTTCTCCAAACTGGTCACATACCCGACCATCGGAACAGACTGGCGCATGGGGTCAATCAGCGCCACAGCATTCCGGTAGTCGGCCAGCTTCTGGTTGATGTCACGCAGCTTGGTTTCGGCTGACTGCACTTCCTGATAGGTCGCATGGATCAGGTTTTCACGCTGGCGTCGATTGATTTCATTGACCAGATTCTCGCCCGCATCCAGAAGCGCACGGGCAATCTGCTGGGAATCCTGTGCACGAAATGTGCGGACGGTCAGAATGGAAATACTGGTCTCGGAATCCTGTTCGACAATAATGTGCCGTTTATAATATTTGTAAAAATGTTCGAATTTTTCCCCCATCCCGAACAGTGTATAACGGGCAAGGAAATCTGCCTCCGGTCGCGAATAGACATCCAGCAGATGATTCTGCTTGATCAGCAGTTCCGCCGCGTCGCGTGACTGCATGTAATCCTGCACCACGTACGTATTTTCGGACGTCGCACCACCTCCTCCGCCGCTTGACTGCAGGATGTTGCTTAGCGAAATGCCGGACTGCGCGGATCGTCCACGTACGACAAAATGTGCTTCGGACACATATTGTGGCGTCGCGATGAAAATCAGATACAGTACCGTCAGGAAAGTTGGCACCGCGACACAGATCATAAAGGGAAAATGGTCACGCCCCCAGTTGAACAGGCGCGTCAACACCGATACGTCTTCAGGACGGTACTGGCCATCGTCAAGGGCATGCACATCGGTGCTCATGAAGTGTGCTTCCAGAAAAAAATGAAAGGAACGGCGGCAGGACAGAAGGCAACAGACATATCACCAGATACCATTCTACGTCTCAGTCTGACCATTATTTGGCCATCCATGCCGCGGTAATCCCGGGCGCAATAATGGTACTAATCAGCCCGAAGAATTTGTAGAACTTGTTACTGGACGAATTGGCGATATAGATCAGATCTCTGTCACGCATCATAAATTTCTGTGCAAGAAAGTAATTGGCGGGATTCATCATGTCGAGTTGATAGACAATCGGCGCCGTTGGCGCGTTCCCCTCGACCGGCAGGCCCATACGGCGCAGGACATCCGTATTTTCAAAACGGAAAAGGTAGACGGCATTGGGGTCCGAACGCGAATCAACCGGCCCGCCCACACGGGAAATTGCCTCCGCCATTGTCAGCGTAGGCGTCTTGAAATGCGTTTGGGTCACGTGGTCACTGGCGCCGAAGACCGTGTAGGTACGGGGCTGGAACGTCAGTTGCACCCGGTCCCCCGCCTGCATGAGGATATTCTGGGTCGGTTCGTTTTCAATGACCTTGAGTGGCATTTCCGCAATCCGGCCATTACGGGTCAACCGGACGACGTAATCCTCATCCGTCTGGGGCTGGCGTTCATCCCCGCTGGGACGTTCCTCCCCACCCGCAAGGGCGATCACATCAAGAATACGCTCACGGTTCGGGGTAAGGGGTATGCGGCTGGGGCGCTGTACTCCCCCGTACACCATGACGGAATTGGCAATGTCGGAAGATATGCGGACCAGAACCTGAGGCGACTGGGATTTGGTCTTGAGACGGGCCTGGATCGTCTCGGCCACCTGATCCGTGGTCATGCCGGTCACGTGAATCAGTCCGGCAAAAGGAACATCAAGGTCGCCGTTGCCGTCAATGGGCAAGGGTGGAAGATTGGATGCGGTCGATGGGCTGGGCAGTGTATTGGTCCCACTGACGCTGGACGCCGTCATGGCGGCGCTGCTGGGACTGAAAAGCGCGCTGCCGATTTCATATATCGAAACCTGCAGGACGTCGCCCGGTCCGACCGTATCGTTATTGGTTTGGATCGTAGGTACGTTGCCCGTATCCAGGCTGTCTAGCGCAGGTGGCACTTCCTGCGCCAGTTGGGAAACCAGTTCCGGCGTAACCTGAACAATTCCATACCCAACGGTATTTTTTTTTGGATCGCGCTGGGCATGATTGACCTGTGCTTCCGTAGGACCGCTATCCGGCAGGGTATTGCACCCGGCCAGCAGCAGCAGCGCCCCACCAATCGCAGCAAAACGCTGCCCTGTGCGAACGCGGCGTCGAAGCCGGCCCGAATCTTTCAGAAAACAGGAAATGGTCAATGTAACACCGTGACTAGAGGTTATGGCGAATAAAGGTAATCAAAGTGTCATGAAACCCGCACATTTTCAGCATGCCATTAAAATTATGAAGAAGATGGATTGATCCGGGCACCTTTTATCAGATCACATTTCGTCTGGCCATACATAGCCTCCGCAGATATGCACGACCATGTCCGGCGCGGACCGCCATCTCTTTTCCCACAGCCCAGCAAGCCATATTGCCCTGAATAATGGCAAAAAAAATGCACCATCGTTGCAATCCGAAATAAATCATAATGTTTTCATATAGATATATTTCAGATACGAAAAATTAATCGCTGTCATGCAAGAAAATTTATAGACCTTGTCGCCTATATGTAGACCATACCACGGGATAAATATAGACCGTACGTCACTGCATTGACGAAAAAACATAAAGATATTTTAGAAACAGAAAATCCATACCCGGGTCCAGATATGCAGGACACTTACGATATGATCCATCTGCGCTTCCAAGTTCCCCTGACGAATAAACAGAATAGGGTTGCCCCCCAGCCGCCAGAGATCGCGCGCACTACGGCAGATGGGCAGCGTGAGGCATGGACGGGCAACCCCGCTGCCGTGCGCAATCCCGCTCCGCCATTGCCCGGATCAGGGTTTCCCACCGCAAACCGGACATCACGTTTTTTTGCCAGCAGAACCCAAGAGCGCGCTCTTAATCCTTGATAAGGATACTATTATATAGGTCGCACTCATTGACTAATTTTTCATATCCATGAGGGTGCTTTTTTCGCCACTGAAGCGCCGTTTCCACAATGACATCAATGGACGAATAACGGGGAGACCAACCCGTTTCCCAACGTATAAGGGTAGAATCAGCCACGAGCATACTGGGATCACCCTTCCGCCGCGGTGCCCAATCCCATGGTAACTTCCTGCCGCTTACACGTTCAACAGCCTGAACGACTTCCATATTGGTAAAACCAAGACCGTTACCAAGATTGTAAGTAACGGACCGATGATCGAGCAGTTCGATGACGCGTATATGGGCCTCTGCCAGATCCGTGACATGGATATAGTCGCGAATGCACGTACCGTCCCGTGTCGGATAATCATTCCCGAAAATCTTCAGATTCCGACGAAGACCCAGAACAGTATCAACCGCCAACGGGATAAGGTGCGTTTCAGGTGTATGTTCTTCCCCCAGGCGCCCAAGTGGGTCGGCGCCAGCGGCGTTGAAATAACGCAAGGATGCACTTCGCATGCCGTATATCTGGTCAGCCCAGACCAGCGCACGTTCAATCAGGAATTTACTTTCTCCATAAGGGGAACTGGCTTCAACCCTTGCATCATCCGGAATCAGTGAAAATCGCTCCTTGCCACCGAACAAGGCCGCGGTAGACGAAAAAACAAATCGCTTTACGCCATTTATGGCACATGCTTCTATAAGGTTAAGGGCTGTAATATAATTTTGACGAAGATAATAAAACGGCTTACACATTGATTCGTTAACAAGGGATAAGGCGGCAAAGTGAAGGACGACATCCCATTTCTCGTTTGCGAGAATCTGATTTATGGCTTCAGCATCCAGAAGATCGAATTGGAAAAAACGTATGTCATTCGGTATGGCCGCACGATAGCCCGTGCTGAGATTATCAATGACAGCAACCTCATGCCCTGCGTCCAATAAACCAGCTACAACGTGACTTCCCACATAACCGGCCCCTCCTGTGACAAGACATTTCATTTCCAACCCACCTAAAACATAAAGATACGGGGAACATATTATTTTTACTAATTAAAATCAATATTAATGTAGAGAGTGCCATGCACTGTGAGCGAGTATAGCAGCGTTTCTGGGCATGAAACATGCGAAAGACCGTTCCACACCCCGTCGGCACGGCCGCAGGACAAAACTGCGCCTGATGGAAATAGTGTCTTTTCCGCTCACGACAAGGCAATGAGAGATTTGAAAAAATGCTCTCATTGTCTAAGAGACTGTTTGAAAACAACCAATTGATAAAAAACAATAAAAGTTTTTGGGTGCTGCCTTTTTTTCAAAAAGGGGCGTTCTTTCGAAGCTTTTGCAAAAAGCTTCACCAAAAACTTCCTTTAATTTTAAAGCGCTATCATGAGCTGACTTTTCAAACAGTCTCTAATAGAAAAAACAACACCATCAACGAATTTAACTATAAAATAGCAATAAATATACGAACCCAAGTCGTAAATATAAATATAGCATAATCCGCCTCATTATTTTCTATTCAAATTGCGGTCACTCAAAACTTCAGAAGATGGCGCGATGAATTTCTGTTTGCTTGCGCATGTTCGTCCATCGATAAAATATAGGCAGGGCATGGAAAGTGGGGGACGATGAGATAGTGTCGCCTTCACTGAAAGAACACCTCGGAGCGCTTGTTCGGCAACTCGATCGTATCGAGGCGCAAGTCACCTATTGGCGCGGGCAAGATCACCGGGTCGGACACAATGGGTCGCCGGATGCATTCCGCCTTGAACCGAGTGACGCTGATCTTGTCGCGGTCGAGAGAAGCGTGGCGAAGGTTCGTGCTGAGTTGGCCAAACCGGATCGCGCGGTAACCGCTGACCCGGCAATCATCGAAAGAGCCGCAGGGGCCTTCCGCAGGCTCGCTGCAAAGATCCCCCGTTGGACCAAGGACCCCGCGCATCGGTTTGTGAAGGGGCTTTTCTACAGCGCGGGCACGGTCGCTGGTGCAAAAATTGTCTCTGATCCACACGGCCTCTACGAAGTGTTGGACCACGCGGCTTCGACGCTCTCGGTTTGGGCAGCCCATCTAAGTGCGGCATACCCTCCAATTTCCTGCTTCCCAATTGGATGGTAGCCACAGCCAAAAACGACGAAAGCCGCCTTGCGGCAGCTTTCTCGTATCCGATTGATTTTCCTTAAAAAACCTGGAGCGGGCGATGGGATTCGAACCCACGACCCCAACCTTGGCAAGGTTGTGCTCTACCCCTGAGCTACGCCCGCGCTCCGTGTCGGTGAAGCGGTGTTTACGGCAAACCCGATGGGCGCGCAAGGGGCTAAAATGCTTTTGTCGAAGTTTTTTTTCATCCCCCCATAATGCGGTTGCGGGGATTGCCGGGAATGCCAATCTATCCTCACAGCATATGAACCGACCGGCATGGGCATAAGGGCAGGCAGTGCCCCCGTCCCCCTGCCGGCCGCCAGACCAAACAGGAACACGACCAGATGGACTACATTATCGGCCAGACACCCCGCCCCGCCGGTTCCGCCCCCGCGGGCAGCCCGCCAATCGCAAGCGGCAGGCCCGATCCGGTGATGGAAGGCACGCAGAACACATTCATGCATGACGTGGTGGAAGCCAGTCGCGACATGCCGGTGCTGGTCGATTTCTGGGCGACATGGTGCAAGCCCTGCACGCAGTTGACCCCGGTGCTGGAAAAAGTTGTGCGCGCCGCCGGTGGCCGCGTGCGCCTGGTCAAGGTGGATGTGGACGCCAACCGCGCGCTGGCCCAGCAACTGACCCAGATTGGCCTGCCGCTGCAGTCCATCCCGCTGGTCGCGGCCTTCTGGCAGGGGCAGATCCTTGATCTGTTCCAGGGTGCCAAGCCGGAAAGCGAAGTCCGCCGCTTCGTGGAAAACGTGCTGAAATCCGCAGGCGGCGCCCTGCCGGCCGCCGACCTTGTGGAAACGGCCCGCAAGGAAATGGAGGAAGGCCGCGCCGAAACCGCTGCCGGTCTTTTTTCACAGGTGCTGGAAATCGAACCTGAAAATCCCGCCGCATGGGGCGGCCTTGCCCGTGCCCTGATTGAAATGGGGGACGAGGAAGGCGCCGAAACCGCCCTGAACGATGCGCCTGCGTCCCTTGCCGGCAATGCCGAGATCACGGGGGCGAAGGCCGCGCTTGAACTCAAGCGCGAAGGGCGCAAGGCGGCCGAGGAAGCCGAGGAAATCCGCGCCCGCATCGCCGCCAACCCGAAAGACTACGCCGCCCGCTTCGAACTGTCCGCGGCCCTGAACGCCGCGGGCAAGCGGGCGGAGGCCGCCGATGAACTGCTGACCATCATGAAGGCGGACCGGACGTGGAATGACGACGCCGCGCGCAAGCAGCTGATCCGCCTGTTCGAAGCCTGGGGCCAGACCGACCCTGACACGGTCGCGGCGCGTCGGCGCATGTCATCGTTGCTGTTTTCGTGACGCGGCATGACCCACGGGGGACCATCATCATCCATGATGACATCCCCCGCCGCATCCCGCAGATCGGGGACATGACGCTGGCGGACTTACCGGCGGAGCTGGGGCTGTTTCCGCTGGACGAGGCCCTGCTGCTGCCACAGGGCCGGCTGCCACTGAACGTGTTCGAGCCGCGCTATATCGCGCTGGTGGAAGACGCGCTGGCGGGCAACCGGCTGATCGGCATGATCCAGCCCCGCCCGCTGGACGGCATGGATGGCAGTCCCCTTGATGATGCCGGGGATGCCGACATGGATGATGGGTACAGCACGACCCCGCCGCTGTATAACATAGGGTGCATCGGCCGTATCACCGCCATGACCGAGCGGGCGGACGGCACATACGCCATCACGCTGACCGGGATTGCCCGCTTCCGCCTGCTGCGCGAGACGGAAATGCGCCGGGGCTACCGCGTGGCGCGCGTTGATGCCTCTTCCTTCGTGTCCGACCTGACGGACGGCGGCGATGACATTCCCTTCGACCGTGAAGGTCTGCTCAACGCCCTGCATGATTTCTGCGAAGCCCAGGGCGTGAGTACGCAGTGGGACGCGCTGCGCCAGATGGATGATGCCGCCCTGCTGGTCACGCTGCCCATGATCTGCCCGTTTGGCACCGAACCCCGCCAGATGATGCTGGAAGCCCCCACGCCCGCCGCACGGGCGCAGATCCTGCGCAATCTGCTGGACGGGGCTGGACATGAACCCGATGAGGGTGCATCCCCATCGTGACCACCAACGCCTGAATAACCGCAACCTGCATGGGATCTGCCGCCATGACCGAAAAGCCGCCCGCCCCACCGCTGGACCCCCGGCTGCTGTCCATCCTTGTCTGCCCGGTGACCAAGGGGCCGCTGGTCTATGACCGTGAGGCCGGTGAACTGATCAGCAAGCGCGCGGGCCTGGCGTTCCCGGTGCGTGACGGCATTCCCATCATGCTGCCCGATGAAGCCCGCAAGATCGACGCCTGAAATACTGACAGAAAACAAAAATTTTCGGGTGCCGCCTTTTTTAAAAAAGGCGGCGTTCTTCGAAGATTTTTGAAAACAGCTTCACCAAAAACTTCTTTATTCCGGCGATGGCACCGCCATGCCGTCGATCAGCCGCACATCATCCAGCCATGCCGCCGCCAGCAGGCGTGCGGGGGTGCCTTCGCTCACAGTGGCAAGCGGCTGCAGGTCCAGTTCCGAGCGCAATTCCACATATTCCACCGGGTCAAAACCTGCATCCGCCAGTTGGTCCGCCGCCTGTGCCAACGCCACGGGTACATCCGCGCCCGCTGCGATATCAGCGGCACAGGCCCGCATGATGCGTGGCAGGGCCGCGGCAATCTGGCGCTGCCGGGGGGGCAGGCGCCGGTTGCGCGATGACAGGGCCAGGCCGTCGGCCTCGCGCTGCGTGGGGCAGGCCACGATCTCAACCGGCAGGTCAAGATCGGTGACCATGCGGCGGACCACCTGAACCTGCTGGAAATCCTTCTCGCCAAAAAACGCGCAATCCGCCAGCGTCTGCATAAGCAGCTTGCACACCACCGTCGCGACGCCATCGAAATGACCCGCGCGTGTGCCGCCACACAGCCCCTCCGATACGCCTGACACGCTGATGCGGGTGGCGAAACCGGGCGGGTACATCTGCGATACGGTGGGGGCGTACAGCACATCCACCCCTGCATTTTCCAGCAGGCGCGCATCCGCTTCCAGCGTGCGGGGATAGGTTTCAAGGTCGGTCGCGTTGTCAAACTGGATCGGGTTGACGAAAACCGTCGCAATCACCCGGTCCGCCCGCGCCCGCGCCGCATGGACCAGTGACAGGTGACCTTCATGCAGCGCGCCCATGGTCGGCACCACGCCCACGCGCTCACCCGCCTGCTTCCATTTCCTGACATATGCACGCAATCCGGCGACGGTACTGATGGTTTCCATGCGCTGCCTTTTCCTCTCCCCTATCCGTCACTGATGCGGTGACGGGACGGGTTACATAACATCATTCCGCCCGCAGACACGATGGGGCGTGAGACCGCGCGCCAATTCATGTATGGACGTGGTGCAGGCATGGGTTTTCTGCTATGTCGGCCATTGCGTCATGCAGGAGGTTTTTTTGGCCCGTTTTCTTCCCGTTCTTGGTCTCTGTGCCATCGTGCTGTCACTGGCCGCATGCGCCACCAACACACCGGGATCGGTCAACGACCGTTCGACATGGGCACGCTGGGGTTATGCCGAAGGGGTGAAGAACGTCGCCTCCCACTGACGCCACCGCCTCCCCACCCCGCGCGTTCCCGTACAGACCTGATATTCCCCAGCTACAGGATGCCGGCGCGACCGGCTGTTTGACTGCATGACCCATATTCCCGAACCCGCATGGTTTCCCATTGCGCTGCGGCTGGACGATGTCCGGGTGCTGGTGATTGGCGGCGGCATGATCGCGGCCAACAAGGTGCGCCTGCTGCTGGCCCACCGCGCGAAGGTCGCGGTCGTGGCGGGCCGCCTCGATGCGGAAATGCAGGCATGGGCGGAAGACGGCACCATCACCCACGTCGCCAGCACGGCTGATGCCACCACCCTGCGCGCCGCCATGCCCGGCTGCCGGCTGGTCTATGCCGCGACCGATGACCGCGCGGTCAACCGCACGGCCGCAGCGTTGGCGCAGGAGATGAACATTCCCGTCTGCGCGGTGGATGACCCGCAGCCCTCCACCTTCATCACCCCGGCCCAGATCCATCGCGGGCTGGTACGCATCGCCATTTCCACCGGCGGCGCGGCCCCCGTGCTGGCCCGCCGCCTGCGCGAACAGGTGGAAAGCACCATACCCGATGGCACGGGGGAACTGGCCGTGTTCATGCAGCAGCAGCGCGAGCATGTAGGGGCGGCCTGCCCCGACATTTCCCGCCGCCGGCAGGTCTGGGAAACCTTCCTTGACGGCGCGGGCGCGCAGGCCGCCCGGCGGGGAGATGGCGCGCGCGCGCGCGCCATACTGGATGACATCATCGCCGTCACCGGCACGCGGGGCGAGGTCTGGCTGGTCGGCGCGGGACCGGGTGACCCGGACCTGCTGACGCTGCGCGCGCTGCACCTCATGCAGAATGCGGATTGCGTGCTGTATGACCAGTTGCTGTCCCCTGCCCTGCTGGACCGGGTGCGGCGCGATGCGGAACTGGTGTTCGTGGGCAAGCGGCGGAACAAACACACCATGCCGCAGGAGGAGATCAATGCCGAACTGGTCCGCCGCGCGCGCATGGGCCAGCGCGTGCTGCGGCTGAAGGGCGGCGACCCGTTCGTGTTCGGGCGCGGGGGCGAGGAAATCGAGGCCTTGATGGACTCCGCCATCCCGTTTCAGGTGGTACCCGGCATCACGGCGGCCAATGGCTGCGCCGCCTATGCCGGTATCCCGCTGACCCACCGCGACTGCGCGCAGGCCTGCATGTTCGTGACCGGACACGCCCGCGCGGACGGTACGCTGCACCTGCCATGGGACAGCATGGCGCGACCGGGGCAGACGGTGGTGATCTATATGGGGGTTTCCGCCCTGCCCGCCCTGTGCGCGCAGCTTATGGCGCACGGCCTGCCGGCGGACTGGCCCGCAGCCATTGTCGAACGCGGCACGCGCGTGGACCAGCGCGTGCTGACCGGCACGCTGGGGGCGCTTGCGCGGCAGGCGGCGGAAGCAGGGGTGGGCAGCCCCGCGCTGATCATTGTGGGGGAAGTGGTCCGGCACCGGGTGATATCCCCGGAGTGAATAACAGGCATGCACTTTATGCCTGTACATCCTTTGTTATGAATTCCCGGCCATTTCCATTGTATCAAGCGCCATGAGGCCACTGAACGGTCAGGGAGGCCATGCCAGACCTACAGGCACACAGCGCGCGGCGTATTCACGACATCATGCGTACCTTCCTTCCCCGGACCGACCACCTGCCCGCGGGCTGGGTAGGATTCAGCCTGCGCACATGGTGTTCGCTGGTGCTGGGACTGGCCACGGCCTTCTGGCTGCAACTGGATAATCCGCTGCTGGTTGGCGTCACGGTCATGATCCTGGCGCAACCCCTGCGCGGGCAGGCGCTGTCCAAGGCCTTTTACCGGCTGCTGGGCACTATGGTGGGCATGGGGGTGTCCATTGTGCTGGTGGCGGTGTGGAACCAGCAGCGCGGCCCCTTTCTGGGGGGTGTTGCGCTGTGGCTTGCGGCCTGCGCCTTCGTGGGGTCGCTGGAACGCGACTTCCGCTCCTACGCTGCCCTGCTGTCAGGTTATACGGTCGCCCTTGTGGCCGTGAACTGCATTGATACGCCCCAGAACATATTCAACATCGCGGTGTCCCGCGCCTCAGCCATTACGCTTGGGGTATTCGCCGTCGCCGTGGTCAATATCCTGTCCGGCTCGCCCGAGGCATGGCGAGGACTGGCAACCGGGCTGAAACAGCTTATCCGTCCGCTGAGCGAAACCGCGCGCGCCGCCCTGCAGCACATGTACGACCGGGGCGCACAGGCCGACATCCGGCTGGGCGCGCGCATACTCGCCCTGACCACACCCCTGTCCTATGCCCGCACGGAGCTGGAACGCGGCGGCACGCGCGCCAACGGCGCACGGCTGGCCATGGTGTCCATGCTGACCATACTGGACTGCGCGCGCGGGCTGGGGCGGCATACCGGGCATGGCAACATCGACCCGGCCGTGGAGGACGCCATTGCCCGCGTCGCCCGGCAGACCGACCTGCGCACCGACCAGGGCGGTTTCACCACGCATATACTGGATGCCGTGCGCGCCGCCCTGCCGGGTCATGCGCCCAACGCGGATGAAGCCTTCGCCATTGAACGCGCCGCCCGCATGCTGAGTGCACGCACCCGCATGCATGCCGGACAGGCGGTACTGACCGAAGGTACGGGCAACGCCCATGACAGGACCATCAATATCGCGGTGCAGCCCAACTACCTGCTGGCCCTGATCGGGGCATTGCGGGTTCTGGTCGGGTTTTCGTTCGCCGCCGGGGTGTGCGTGATGACCGGCCTGCCGGGATCGACCGTGGCGCTGGCCCAGACCGCGCTGACCCTGACTCTTGCCGCAACCAATGTGGATACGGCGCGCTTTGGCATGGGGGCGATCATCGGCCTGCCCTGCAGCGTGCTGGCGGCGGCGCTGCTGAACTTCTTCGTGCTGCTGCACGGGGCGGACATGCCGTTCCTGGCGCTGGCGCTGCTGCCCCAGACATTCCTGGCCTGCCTTTTGCTCATGCGTCCGTCCACGGCGGCCATAGGCTTCAACTATGGCGTGTTCTTCTTCGCCATACTGGGGCTGGACAATCACCAGAGCTATAATCCGACGGAATTCCTCAACCGCAACATCTTCTACCTGCTGGCGGCCCTATTGGCCTTCATCATCCTTGTGCTGCTGTTTCCGCCCTCACCCCGGCGGCAGCGGTTCTGGATGGCGTCCACCATCGTACGCGCGCTGGAACGCCAGATGGCCGGCCATGGCAAAGCCGACAGCCCGGCCCGCCTGACCCGCGCCTATGACCGGCTGGCCCAGATGCAGTTCTGGACCGACCGCCTGCCCGGCAGTTCCAGCAGCGCACGCCAGATGGAAAGCTTCACCACCTTTGCCGAGCTTGATGGCGCGCTGGCGCGGGCGCGGACCTATGCCCGGCAGGCGCAGGCGATCACCCTGCTGCGCCCCGCCGCCGAACGGGCGCTACGCGAACTGCTGCTGCACGCGCCGTGGGACGTGGTGCCCCGCATGCGCGAGGCGATGGCCGCCATCCCCGCCCCGCAGGCCCAGTTGCCAGTCCAGACACAGATCGCGGCCATCAACCTGCTGGCGGGGCTGGATGGCGTGATGCGAGCGTGGCAGGCGGCGGCGCCACGATTGCGGCATTACGGCATCATCAAGACGAGGAAGGCAGGCTGATGCGGCAGGTTGTTGATCTGGAAGGCGTGCTGATCTCGGCCTTTGTCATGAACCTTGGCCTGGCGCTGTGCACGCTGCTGGTGCTGCGCATCGTGCTGTCATGGTTCAACCTGTGGCGGTTTGTCTGGAACCCGCCGCTGGCGCAGTTCGGCCTGCTGATCTGCCTTGTTGGCCTGTATACCCTGATCTTGTGAAAGAATCCTGACGTGTTCGCATATGCAAACCGCCTTGTGCGTCTGGCCGTTACCGCTGTCATCCTGTCTGTCGCGGCCATCGTGGCCATCGTGCTGTGGGATTACTACACGGCGTCACCCTGGACACGGAACGGCCAGGTCCGTGCGCAGGTCGCCAATATCGCGCCGCGCATTTCCGGCCAGATCAACGAAGTGCGCGTGCATGACAACCAGTTCGTGCACAAGGGCGACGTGCTGTATGTCATCGACCCATTCGATTTCCGGGTAAAGCTTGATATCGCCGATGCCGCCGTGAACGAACGCCGCGCGGACCTTGAATTCAAGACATCGCAGTACGAACGCCGCCAGAAGATCTCGGGCGTTGCGGTATCGGGCGAGGAAAAGCAGCAGTTCGAGGCCGTGGCCCAGCAGGCGGAAGCCCAGTATGCAGCGGCCCTTGCGGACCTGAAACAGGCGCGCATCAACCTTGAACGCACCGAGGTGCGCAGTTCGATCAACGGCTATGTCACCAACCTGACCATGCGCGCGGGCGACTATGCCAATGCGGGGCAGGTGAACATCCAGGTCATTGATGCGGATTCATACTGGGTGGACGGGTATTTCGAGGAAACCAAAATCCATTCCATCAAGGTAGGCGAACCCGTGCGGCTGGACCTGATGGGGTTCCATGAACCGCTGTTCGGCCATGTGGAAAGCATCACGCGCGGGATCGCCAGCAACAACGCCGCCACATCCATACAGGGCCTGCCGGCAGTGGACCCGGTCTATACATGGGTGCGACTGGCGCAGCGTATCCCGGTGCGCGTGAAGATCGATAGCATCCCGCCAGACCTTGTGCTGGCCGCAGGCATGACGGCCACGGTGACCGTAGTGTCGGAAGCGGGCAACCGCCGCCATATGTCAGTGCGTGATGCGCTGCGGCATGTGGGGGATGACATGCAGCACCTTGCGGGGCATCGTTAAAGGATTGTTTTTAAAAAGAATAAAAGTTTTTGGGTGTCGCCTTTTTTCAAAAAGGCGACGTTCCCGGAAGCTTTTTGAAAAAAGCTTCACCAAAAACTTCTGTCTAGTTCCCCTTCGCCTTATCCACAGATTCGGGGGACGAATATCCGGGCAACCCTGTGGATAGAACCGTCGGGAACCGGGGATAAGGTGTGTGTTTTCCACGACTCGTGGAGAGTCGTATGAATTTTTTCTGATATCCCGCCCGTTCGATACCGCGCAGCCCCATCAGGCGCGCGGCGGCCGCGCATAGGGGTCCGTCTTCCCCATATCCGGCACCGGGACATGACCCATGCGGTGCGCACGGTACAGCAGGCCGTGGCCCAGTTTTTCAATCAGGATGCCACGGCGCTGCATGCGGTCATGGCTTATGGCATATCCGATTTCGCGCACGATCTGACCACGCAGCACCTGCAACCAGCCACGCAGGGCAAGTTTCATCCGTGTCATATCGCGCGCACTCCCGTTCACCGCCATGTCAGTCATTATTATCATGGCAGATAAGAGTTATCCGCATAACTTTCAAGGTAAGCCAGATGGCCTAAAAGGTTATTTTTATTTAATCCATGTCATGACATGACATGCATGGCCGCCCGCACCGGCCCCATCCATGACAAGGATGGCCCGAACCAGTCCTGCCATGGGGGATATCTTGCGTTACCTGTTCCTGTTCCTTGCCCTTATGTGCGGATATTGCGGCACTGCCGCCGCCCAGACCGCCCCGTCACAGGTCATCAGCACGCTGTTTGCCGACAAGCTGACCATGATGGACCTGGGCCTGATCCGCGCCGAACGCGCCATGCAGCATGAAATCGACAGCCTGCCCGACAGCTATGACAGCACGATGATGCCCGTGGCCGATTTCGACCCCCGGCGTAACACCATACTGGTGGGCATATGGTACCAGGACCATGATACCTTCAATCGCGGGCAGTGCGACAGGCTGCTGGAAACGGTCAAGAAATCCTTTGGCACCCAGCCCACGACCATCGTGGCGTCGTGGTTCCGCCACCATGGCTATACCTCGCTCCGGGATGCGGGGCAGTTCTATATCGGGCTGCGCAATATCATCTGGCTGGTGGTGACTGACGGGGATCGGGCCTGTTCCTATTCCATGGCCAACGGACAGACCACGACCAACGGATTCTGATCGCTAAATCATAAAGAAGTTTTTGGTGAAGCTTTTTGCAAAAAGCTTCGGAAAACGCCGCCTTTTTTCAAAAAGGCGGCACCCAAAAGCTTTTACCTTTCAAGTTTTCAGGCGGCTGGTCCGTCCTTTTCACGCCAGAACGTGCGCTGCAATTCAGCCGCTTCGTCTTCCAGCAGCGGGCCAATGACCGCAACCGGCCGCTGGCCCGCCGCGAATACCACACGACACGGCAGGTCGAGCGTCGGGTTTTCGGGGTGGTTGCCGGTTATCGCCTTCAGGCTGGCCTCGCCCTGGCCATAGACCACGCGGCCGATCCCGCTCCAGTACACCGCACCCGCACACATCGCACAGGGTTCGGCGGATGTGTACATTGTGTACGACGCCAGTACGTCCGGCGCATGGGCTTTTGATGCCCGCGTGGCCAGCAGGCGTTCGGCATGGGCGGTCATGTCACCGCCTTCCGCCGTGTATCCATTGCCCTGTTCCATCACCACATCGCCCTGCGCATCAACCAGCACGCAGCCGAAAGGATGGTCGCCCGCCTGGCGCGCACGCTCCGCCACGGCAAAGGACTGCCGCAGGAAATATTCGTGATCCAGATCGGGCAGGCAGGCAGGCTTGGTCATTCCATAATCCATGAATTAAAGGCGTCCCCCTGCTTGTGCCGGTTCCCGATTTCATTTTCAAATGGAAATATCCTGCATCGTTGCCCGTAATCCGGCTGCTGCTACGCCCCCCATGGATGGGATCAATCCCTGTCCTGTGGATGCGCCATTGCCATGCGGACCGTTGCCATCTCGTCATCCAGATAGGCAAGGATATCCACCCCGTCATAGGCGCCATCAAAACGGTCGGCTGCAAATTCGGCCCGGATCGCCACAAGGCGGTGCAGGCGATGCTGGAGTTGCATGACATAAGACGCGACCCAGCCCGGTTCCTCGGGTTCGAATCGGGCATCGATGTCAGCTTGGGTACAGCCGGCAGGCAGATAGGGATCGTGCATGAGGGTTCCTGGTATGTGTATGAATAAAATACACAAATATCCCGCAGGCACGCTTTGATTTCTTTATTCCCGCATTATTTCCTTGCTGTATGTATGTTTTTTTAACACAAATATCGTATGAAACATGCACACGAAGTCGCACAGAGCGCACAGACCCCGCCCGCACCCCGTCGCACACGCCCACCACGGCTGGACTGGACCGCCATTGCCCCGACCATCGCACAGCTACGCGGGCAGGGCTGCTCCACCCGCGAAACCGCGCGCAGGCTGGGCGTGAACATCAAGACACTGGAAGCCCACCTGCGCCGCCACCGCATCCGCCACGCCATACCCATGGACCGCCCCGACCAGGTCCGCCGCACCTGCCTGAACTGCGATACCGCCTTTGTCGCGGATGGCCGCTTCCTGCGCCTGTGCCCGGAATGCCGGGCCATGTTCAGCTAGGGCGCGACTCACATTTATGTGCAACCGGAACCCGGCCACCGCTTTCACACTTGGTGAGACATCAAACCAAGGCAGGGACCCACACATGGATACGCACATGTCCTCACCCCCGACAGCACCGAATGCACCCCATGCCTCGGCCCGTATCCAGTTCCGCCTGTCCCTGCATCATGACCGTGCCGCGCGCCCGTCCCGGCACCGCATGCGTTCGCTGGCCGCACTCGGCCTGGCGCTGGTCCTTGCCAGCACGGGACTAGGCGCGTGCAAGCGGCATCATGAAACCATGGGCGAGAAAATAGATCATTTCGGGGACAAGATGCAGGACACGCTCGACCCGCCCAAGGGACCGGCGGAAAGGGCCGGGCGCTCGATTGACCGCACCATCCACAACGACTGAATCCTGATCCGGTCAGGGCATGGTATCGCGCCCGATCGCGTCAAACGGCAGGTCCAGCACCGGATAGTCCTGCCAGTCCGCATAATCGAAATGCCACCATTCCTCGGCCAGCGGCAGGAAGCCGCTTGCCGCCATGATACGGGCCAGCAGGTCACGCAGGGCGCGCGCGCCCTCATCCCCACCGGCATAGGCCACATGGGCACGTGGTGTCATTTCATCAAAACCCGACGGCATGGAGACAACCCGCCCCGTCGCCAGGTCCCACAGGGTCAGGTCCACGGCGCATCCGCGATTATGGCGGGAACCGATGGCGGGATCACCGACGAATTCGTACAGGTCCCGCGGCACCGCCTGCCGGAACAGGTAGCTGACATGCCATGGGCGATAGGCATCATAAACCAGCAACCCGTAACCATGCCGCGCGGCGAGCGTGCGTGCATGAGACAGGGCCTGCGCCGCCGGGCGCTGCAAAAACGCCCGTGGCGCGGGATAGACGGGAAAGCCCAGGAAATTCCGCGCCGTGGCGTAACGGATATCCAGCGCGATCGCCGGATCGACCTGCGTCATGTCAACCAGGTCGGCGGCCCGGGGCGTGGGTGCGAACACCGGCATGCGCGCCGCCCGCGCATGGGCCAGCAGCACATCGGGTGGGTACTGCAACGGCACGCGGAACGTATCGTCATCCGGCGGCGCACCGGCAACCGGCCTGGAATGCCACTGGTGTTCATGCGGCATGACTGGCGCCTTCCATTACGTCACCGGGGCTGCATGGCGCCTTTCAGGCGGGTGGGGTATAGGACTGCACATCTTCCAGCGTATGGCTGAGCAGGATCTTGCCGCCATCAGTGGACTGCACCCATGACACGGGAATGGTGAAGGTACTTTCCGCCGGGCCATCAACCGTGATCTGGATGGTTGCATCCGTGTTGACCGCCGTCAGCGTGCCCATGCGGCCCGAACCTGTCGCGAACACATCCTGGCCCAGCATGGACTGCGTTACATCTGTCATGAATTTCCCTTCCCTGCGCGACATGAAAGCCGCGCTACCCTGTCGGCCTGAACCCCGCCATCATTATAGGATTATCCGGTTACGGGGCCGCCCCGGCAACGCGGGTCGGCAACAGGTTGCGATTGATGCCGCCATGAACATGGCGCTACCGGATTCATGCCCCGCATAACACACACCGGGGACACAAGTTGCCCTGCCCTCAGTTCACGCCAAACTGCTTGCGCTGGGACATGACCTTATTCAGCCGTTCGTTATAGCTATGGTAGGTGCCACGGGGCACGCAACCCATTTCCTCCAGATCCTCCAGCTTGATGCTGTCATTCAGCCATGAATTGACCTCATTGAACTCGACTTTCTGCGGCACTTCGCGACCGCTGAAGACCACCGGATCATCCTGCCCCTGCACATAACCGAACTTCATGAACGTCCCGCCCGCGGGCGTGTCATGCGGGGCCATTTCACCACATACGACCGATGTCGCATCCATGGAATGCACCGAGACATTGCGGAATGTCGCCCCGTGGGGGTCAGGCAGGGTGGCCGCGACATGGCGCTCCGCCTCGGCAATGACGGAAGCCGCAGCCCCATGCCGGCCGGTGCCCGCCGCATGGGCCGCCCCGGAAAGCACGCATAGGGATATGCCCAGTATGATGAACCTTTTCATGCTTCCGCCTGCCTGATCGTTCGTTCTGTCATGATCCAGTCTTTCTGATGCGCTGCCCCGTTCCATCGGTCAAGCGGGCGGCCTGTGACCGGATCACATGTAATTATATAACGTTCGATAATACCAAAATCGCGCGCCAGACAAAACCTGGCGGACACGTTATAACGAAGGGTCACCAGACGCACCGCCGTAACCGGCACATTGCACGAAGGCCCTTCCATGTCGCAGCGCCCCCTTTTCCCCTCAGGCCCCGATCCACGCAACCGCGCGGATTTCGTGCATGTCCGGGGGGCGCGCGAACATAACCTGAAGGATGTGAGCGTGGACATGCCGCGCGACCGGCTGGTGGTGTTCACCGGGGTTTCGGGATCGGGGAAGTCATCCCTCGCCTTCGGGACGCTGTATGCGGAAGCGCAGCGGCGGTACCTGGAATCCGTCTCCCCCTACGCACGCCGCCTGTTCCGGCAGATGCCGGTGCCCGACGTGACCGCGATCGAGGGGCTGCCCCCCGCCATCGCCCTGCAGCAGCAGCGCGGCACCGGCACCGGGCGGTCTTCGGTCGGCAGCATCACCACGCTGTCGAACCTGCTGCGCATGCTGTATTCCCGCGCGGGGCATTACCCGGCAGGCATGAAACGGCTGGAGGCGGAATCCTTTTCCGTCAACACCCCCATGGGGGCCTGCCCGCAATGCCATGGGCAGGGCCGGATCATGGACACCACAACCGCATTGCTGGTGCCGGACGACAGCCTGTCCATCCGCCAGCGCGCCGTGGCTGCGTGGCCCACCGCATGGCAGGGGCAGAACCTGCGCGACATCCTGATTACCAAGGGCGTGGACGTGGACTGCCCGTGGCGCGACCTGCCGCAGGAAACACGCGACTGGATCCTCTATACCGAGGAAACGCCGACCTACCCCGTCTATCCCGGCCTGGACCATGCCGCCGTGCAGCGCGCGATCCGTGACCATGTGCCGCCGTCCTATAACGGTACGTTCACCGGCGCGCGGCGCTACGTGCTGCATACCTTCGCAACATCACAGAGTGCCAACATGCGCAGGCGGGCCGAGCGCTTCCTGACCGCGGCCCCCTGCCCTACCTGCCACGGGCAGCGCCTCAACCCCGATGCGCTGCGTGTCACGCTGGCCGGGCTGAACATCGCGCAGATGACGCGGCAGACCCTGTCCACCATCGCCCATACCCTCGCCCCACTGGCCGCCGGCACGCAGGTGCCCGATGACACGCCACAGGCGGGCGACGCCACCGCCATTGCCGCCCGCCGCATGGCCGCCGACCTGATCGGCCGCATTGGCGTGCTGGAACATCTGGGGCTGGGCTACCTGCAGGCCGATCGTTCGGTGACCACCCTGTCACCGGGGGAATACCAGCGGCTGCGGCTGGGGACACAGATCCGCTCCAACCTGTTTGGCGTGGTCTATGTGCTCGACGAACCCTCCAGCGGGCTGCACCCGGCGGATGCCCATAACCTGCTGGATGCGCTGGAAGGGCTGAAGGCGGCGGGAAATTCGCTGTTCATCGTTGAACACAACCTGTACCTGATCCGCCGCGCGGACTGGATTGTCGATGTCGGCCCCGACGCGGGCACGCGCGGGGGCGAGGTGCTGTACAGCGGCCCGCCAGACGGGCTGCGCGACGTGAAGCTGTCGCGCACCGCACCCTACCTGTTCGCCAGTGACGCACCCATCGCGGGCACGCCGCGTGCGCCGAAAGGATGGCTGAAGCTGGCTGGGATTACGTGGAACAACCTGCATGACCTGAATGTCGAGATCCCGCTGGGCACGTTCGTGACCGTCACCGGCCTGTCCGGGTCGGGCAAGTCCAGCCTGGTCAGCCAGGCCCTGCCCACGATTGTGGCGCACGCACTGGGACAGACGCTGGCACAGGATATGGATGGCGAAAGCATCGAGGACATGCCCATCGGCATACCGCAGGGACATGTCACCACGGGGGCCAGCCAGATCAGACGGCTGGTGATGATCGACCAGAAGCCGATCGGCCGCACGCCGCGTTCCAACCTTGCGACCTATACCGGCCTGTTCGACACGATACGGCAGATGTATGCCGCAACCGACCTTGCGAAATCACGCGGTTACGATGCGGGCCGCTTTTCCTTCAACCTGCCCAAGGGCCGCTGCCCCACCTGCGAGGGGGCCGGGTCGGTCATGGTGGAACTATTGTTCCTGCCCAGTGTCTATTCCCCCTGCCCCACCTGCCACGGCACGCGCTACCAGCCGGATGTGCTGGAAGTCACGATACGGGGCAAGTCCATTGCCGATGTCCTGAACATGACGGTGGATGACGCGGCCACATTCTTTGCCGACACGCCATCACTGGCCAACGCGCTGGGCACGTTGCAACAGGGCGGCCTTGGCTACCTGCGGCTGGGGCAACCCGCGACCGAGCTTTCGGGGGGCGAGGCGCAGCGCATCAAGCTGGCGACCGAACTGCAGAAGCAGCGTCGGGGCCACACGCTGTATATCCTTGATGAACCGACAACCGGCCTGCACCCGGCGGATGTGGACCGGCTGCAGACCCACCTGCAATCACTGGTCGATGCCGGGCATACCGTGGTGGTGGCCGAACATGACATGCGGGTCGCGGCGCGCGGGGACTGGGTGATCGACATGGGACCGGGCGCAGGGGATGCGGGGGGCCGGATCGTCGCGGCTGGCACGCCCCGCGCTGTCGCGCGCATGCCCGGCAGCCCGACCGCGCCGTTCCTGCTGCCGCTGACCGGCTGAAAACAGACAGACGTTTTTGGTGAAGCTTTTTTCAAAAGCTTCGAAGAACGCCGCCTTTTTGAAAAAAGGCGGCGCCCAAAAACTTTCATGACTTCATCTTTCAGGCTGGCAGCGCTGCCCACATTGCGGCGACACCGGCGAAAACCAGCACGGCTGCCACCAGCGTCATGAGGCTCCAGCTCCGCAGTCCTTCGCGCACGCTCACGCCGCACATGCGGGTCACGATCCAGAACCCCGCGTCATTGACATGCGACAGCGCCATGCCGCCCGCCCCCATGGCCAGCGCCACAAGCGCCAGATGCGTCTGGTCCAGGTGCAGCCGCCCGATCATGGGGCCAAGGATGCCCGCCGTGGTCATCAGCGCCACCGTGGTCGGCCCCTGCGCCACGCGCAGGATCATGGTCAGGACAAAGGCCAGCACCAGCAGCGGCAGGCCGCTTGCCGCCAGCAGGCTGCCCAGCGCATCACCCACGCCGCTGCCCACCAGCACCTGCGCGAACGCGCCGCCCGCCCCGGTAATCAGGATGATGATGGCCGTACCCGGCAGGGCGGCGGCCACCACTTCGGACACGGTGGCCAGCGCCAGCCCGCGTCGCAGTCCCAGCAGCCACGCGCACAGCATGACATCCAGCCCCAGCGCCACAAAGGGAATGCCCGCAAAGACCAGCACCGCGCGCAGGCGGCCCGGCGCCATGAGTTCCCCCGCCAGCGTGCCAGCCACCATCAGCACGACCGGCACGGCAATGACCGCGACGATTTCGCCCATGCCGACCGGACGTTTCTGGCCAGCCTGCATGAACAGGCGGGCGGGTCCATCCGCCGCGCCATGCCCCTGCGCCGCGTCACGCGCCTCATCCACCACGGCGCGGATATCGGGCGCGCAGCCGAAGGGCTGCGCCATGATCGGGCGCGTCAGCACATAGGTCAGCCCCGTCACCACCGCCGCCAGCGGCAGGCCAAGCAGCAGCATGTGCCCCGCCCCCACGCCAAGGGCCGCCGCCACCGCCACGGCACCGGGATGGGGCGGCAGCAGCGCATGCACCGTCAGCATGGTCACCGCCATGGGAATGCCAAACACCGCAGGCGGCCGCCCCGTCTGCCGCGCCATGCCATAGACCAGCGGCATGAGCATGATGACGCCGACCTCGAAAAACACCGGAATGCCAACCCCGAAGGCGGAAATGACCAGCGCCAGTGGCACATGGGCCACCCCCACCCGGCGCACCAGCCCCCGCGCCACCACGGCGGCCCCGCCAGACAGGTCGATCATGCGCCCGATCATGGCCCCGAGGGCCACGATAATGGCGATATGGCCCATGGTGCGGCCCATGCTGCCCTGAACCGCGTCGGCCAGCTTCGCCACCGGCATGCCGGTCAGCAACGCCACCCCCACCGCGACGACCAGCAGGGCTATGAACGGATGCAGCCTCAGCCACAGGATCAGCAACAGCAGGACGGCAATGGAACCAATGCCGACCAGAATCAGCGCAAGCGAAGTCATGCAGGGAATCCCGGGCGTAAGGGCGGCCAGTCTCGGGTGGCCAGACGGATCTTATCGGGCATCGCGACACGGCCCGCAACGCCGCCACGCACGAAAAGCATATCCTGCGGCAAAAATGGCAGGAAACCGGAATTTTTCAGGTAATTGCCATGCCCCTGCCAGACTGGGGGAATTTTCATGCTTGACAGGTCCCGATCCTGTCTGCATTACGCCCCACCGGTCACGAACCGCAGTCGCTTTTTTGGGGCCAGGCCGCCCCGGGACGCATGCCATGACAATCATGATCAATACGCCGTTGCCCTCCGCACGCAGCGTTCACGCGCGTCGTGCCATGGACCATACGAAAAGCATCATGCGCGAGATGTGGATCGTGCCCATGGTCGTCATGGGCAGTGTCCTGTGCGGCGGGGTGGGTACCCTGCTGTCGCACTTGACGGGACACTGACAGGGCATGCCCGCCCCGGAACACAGGTTCAGGGGCCGGGTCCAGGCGAACGCTAGCGGGAAGCCGGATGTCCGCTGCCCGCGCGGTGGCGTTCGGCCTTGTGCGGCGCGGGTTCCGCCAGCCAGTGGATACGGGCGTTGCGCAGTTCGAAATTGCGCTGTCCCTGCACCCCCATATCCCCGAACGGGTCATAGACCACGCCACTGACCTCGGCCTGGCACTGCGCGTTCTTGCCGGTATCGCCACAGATCTGCTGGGCCTTGTGGAACGAGGACTCCTCCATCGTCGGGCCGTCAAGCGGCACCGCGCCGTTCCAGTCCACCTGCCCTGGCAGGTCGGCAATACGGAAGGCCGCGCAATCCGCCCCGCCTGAATTGGCGGAGGTGATGTAACACCCCTCGACCCGCACCAGCTTGCCCACATACTGGGCCGCCTGCGTCTGGAACGCCGCCACGTCCAGTGTCGCCACCGGGGCCGGGGCGGCTTCATGGCGTGCCTTCGCATCCCGTGCCGTGGCGGGGCCGGGGGCCGTTGCTGCCGCGATAATGGCCAGCCCGCCCGCCAGCACGCCAAGATGAAAACGTCGCCTCACGTCCTGTTTTCCTTTTCATGTGGGTCAGCCCGTGCTGACGATCCGAAAAGGATAGAGTGTCTGCCATACACACCGCCATTGTCACCACGGCACGGCGTGCGGGCTGCCATGCATGCACGACCGGCTTGCATCCCCCTGCCATGCGCAGGCTTGTGCCACTGGGGGTGATTACTGCTGACCCGTTTCCCGCCCCCATAAGGTCTGGCGGGTCACGCGCGCCTAGAACGGAGACGCCTTCTGCCCCGCGCCCTGGCCCAGATTGGCGAAATGCTGGGTTTCGGCACAGCCACGGAAACGGTCCAGAACGGGAATGCTGCCCGCCAGGTTGACGCTCAGCGTCGTGCGGTTGCCAAATTTCACCACCGCCATGTGCGACGTCGCCATGGCGTCCAGCAGGTGGGCCAGGTCATCGGCACGGATGTCAGCGGCAAGGGTCGTGGCGTCATTGGCCTGCATGTGGAACACGCGGGTATAGGTCCCCACGCTTACCGTCATGTCGCCCTTTTCCCCATTGGCCAGCGTCCAGTGGTCATCCGCGCTGCGCACCTGTAGCGAATCGGCATCGGCGCGGAACATCAGGATCTCGCTTTCCGACCCGGCGATGCACAGGTCGGTATGCACGCCCGCATCGGGCGTATGATGAATGGCGACCCAGCCACCGGCGCGTTCATCCACCAGCATCTGCGACGGGCTGGGGCTGCTGTTTTCATCTTCCGGCTGCATGGCCACGGGCATGGCGCGGGGCCGGTCATCGTAGGACTGCGCCACCGCCATGCCCGGCAGGGAGACCAGCGCCATGCAGCCCAGAAGAAAGTTCAGTTTCCTGTTCACCTTGCGACAATCCCATTGCAACAAAGACCGACGAATCGGGGTGGTGGACAAACTCAGCATCACTGTGACGTGATATAGACATATATTGTCATAATTCAGGCCATGGAAAGATATTTCCACATGCCTGTTTCCATGACGGGAAAGCATGGACGCCATGTCGCCGGATCGTGGCCGGTCTGCGACAAAATGTGTCCGCCCCTCAACGCGATGCGTGCCATGCCGGCGGCAGAAATAATACTAAAGAAGATTTTCATTTTACCCGCCACAGGGGCGACCTGTGTGGTCGGCATTGGCCAGTTGGGGATCACGCCGTTATCATGGTGGCCGTTGATGACGTTTTATGCACACTGGAAGGAAATAGCCGGGATGCGCCTGCTACCTGCTGCCATCCTGGCAATCGGGACCCTCTGCGCCACATCATATGCGCGCGCCGCCGACCCGGACTGGATATTCGCCAATAACGGGCCGGGCGGCCAGCCCATGATCATGTCCCATCAGGGCACGCTGGATATCATGTTCTACCGTGCGGCCAGCGGTACGGTGGGCATTGCCGTCCACCAGCGCCACGGCCGTTACCGCAACCCCAAAGGGGTGGAGACGGCGATGGTGATGATCGGCAAATTCACCCTTGCGCTACAGGTCTTCGGCGATACGCGGAAGTGGGATACCGCCGGTGGCGACCTGCAGCCCGACACCGTGCCCAACCTGGTCGGCGCCCTGAAGGAGGCCGCAACGGGGGCGCTGATCCCGTTCGGGCGCGAACCGGTGCCGTTTTCGGTAAAGGGGGCGATGGCCGCCCTTGATGACCTGGCGCAATATGCCGCCCGCCATGGGGAAAGCCTGCCGCCGCCACTGCAACCCGCCCCGCCCCCCCATGCGGCGGCCCCGGCGGTGGATATCGAGAAGCTGGCCCATCACCCGTACGATACCCAGCACGGTCGCAGGCTGGTGCTGCCGCAATATGATATCGCGGCCAACTGCGACCGCGCCCATATCGAGATGCAGGATACGGATGGGGAATGCATTGGCGCCGAACAGAAAAGCCAGGCGGCCCTGACCGCGCACTGGACCGGATACGACAGCGACCTGCGCGCCGCCTGCCTGTCGCTGGTCAGCGATCCGGGGCGGCTGGAGAAATACCAGGCGCTGCTCATGTGCCTGTCGCGTTACCAGGATGACCGGCGGCAGTGGCAGCTTGTCTCCGGCTCCAGCGGCAGCGACGACATCATGCCCGCCAAGAACCCGGCGCAGACGGGCGATGCATCCCCCGCACCCGCCGCCAGGCCCTGAAAATCAGCCGGTGGAATTACGGCGTGTCAGCGCGAACATGAAAAAGGCCACGCCACTGAGCAGCAGCCCGAACAGGATGACCAGCGGCTGGATGTAGAGCACCACCAGCACAAGGAACAGCACCAGCAGGGCGCTGTATTTCAGCTTGCGGTCCTCACTGGAAAACAGGTCGATCAACCCTTCCGAAATCTGGTGCAGGGCCGATGCGCCATCCGTGCCTTCGCGCGGGGCGACCACCAGCCCCCGCTGTTCCAGCCGCCGCAGGAAAACACGCGCCTGGTCCTGTGCCGGGGTGGGTGCCGCATCATGGTCCACAACGGCCGGCAGGCAGGCCGCCACGACATCAACGACATGACTATCCACAGAAACCTGATCGTTCATTTTTAGCAGTTCCCCCAGCCATGCAGCGTGTGGCGCGCCGGGCCATCCACGCTGTTATCCACATAACTTACTGGTTTATCCCCAAAAGGGGGATTATTGCCCACCGGCATGATTATGGCCCACACGGGCGCATGCGATACGCCTGCCATCGCGCAGGGAAGGATCGACCGTCATCTCCCCACGCGGCACCGGGCCATCGGCAATCCGGCGGCCCGTGCCCATGTGGCCCGACCATGTGGCATAGGACAGCGTGCGGTACGTATCCGCCGCGCAGTTGTACATGACGGCAAACCGGACCGAGGCAAAGGGCAGCCCGTGGCGGATCATGTCCTCGTCAAAATCCTGGATGAAGGTGGCGGAGGAATGCGTGCCATGGACCTGGATGGATGCAAGGTCGATATATTCATTCACCTTGTTCTGGTACGGCGGCAGCTTCTGAAGTTCCGCCTCGCCATGCGGGACCGGGGATGCAGGCAGGTCCTGCGCCTGTGTCGCCCATGCACCGTTTGCCACCCCGCCCCGGGCAATACCCGCAGCCACAAGCGCCGCCACAACCCTGTATCGCATCTTCTCCCTTTCAGGCGCACGAAACGCGCGCATATGCACCAGACCCGGATTCACTGCCCTGTTTTGCAGGATCGGACCCATAGCGGCAAGATAAACAGCAGATAACAGGGTTTCATATCGAACCCATAATGACAGGAATGCTCCATGCACGCTTTTTTTTCGCGCGCGGGCTGCCGTTTTCCCGCAGCCGGGCTGCTGCTGGCGATGGCGGTTGCCACCGTGGCGCATGCGGACCCCGCCGGCCCGGTGACATTGGACCGCGCGCCGTTTGGCACCACGCCGGACGGGCGGGAGGTCGAACGCTTCACCTTGGCCAACAGGCACGGCATGCGCGTGCAGGTCATGACCTATGGCGCGACCATCACCGCCATTGATGCACCGGATGATAGCGGCCATATCGCCGATATCGTGCTGGGTTTCCCGACGCTGGAGGGATACACGCGTGACAGCGCCCGGGGCGGCCTGTTTTTCGGGGCGACGGTCGGGCGCGTAGCCAACCGCATCGCCAATGGCGCCTTCGTGCTGGACGGGCATACCTACCACATCCCCCGGACCGAGGGGACCAATGCCCTGCATGGCGGCCGCAGGGGGTTCGACAAGCATGTATGGACGGTGGAAAACACCAGCATTGCCGCCGGCAGCGCCAGCGTGACCCTGAAGCTTGTCAGCCCGGACGGGGATGAAGGATTCCCCGGCACGCTGACCACGCATGTCACCTTCAGCCTGAACGATGGCAATGAACTGTCCCTGCACTACACCGCGACAACGGACCGGCCCACGGTGGTCAACCTGACGAACCACAGCTACTTCAACCTGAATGGGGAAGGCAGCGGGTCGATCGAAAACGAAGTCCTGCAGGTCAATGCCGAAGCCTTCACCCCGGTCGATGCGAAATCCCTGCCGCTGGGCACGGTCGCACCCGTTGCGGGCACGCCGCTGGACTTCCGCACGCCCCGCCGCATCGGGGACCGCCTGCGCGATACGGACCCGCAGATGATGTACCCGCGTGGTTATGACCAGAACTGGATCGTCAACGCCCGGCTATCGCGCGCGCCGGTGCCCGCCGCCCATCTGTGGGACCCGGCATCGGGACGGGTGCTGGATGTGCTGACCACGCAGCCGGGGCTGCAGGTCTATACATCCAATTCGCTTGATGGGCGTTACGCCGGGCCGTCGGGCCGGGCCTACCGGCAGACGGACGCCGTGGCGCTGGAGACCCAACACTACCCCGACAGCCCCAACCATCCCGGTTTTCCCAGTATCACGCTGAGACCGGGGCAGACATATGATGAAACCACCCTTTACCGCATGGGCGTGCAACCCACGTCACGCCAGCACCATTAAGGAACTGCCAGGAAATGGATACCTGATGGAAAAACAGGCATCTTCGGGCACCGCCTTTTTCCGCGAAGGGGGCACCTCCCCAGGCTTTCTGAAAAACGTTTCATCAGAAACGTCGCCATGGATGCATGGCGTTCCCGGGCGGGGACGGGAAATACCGTTGATTCCCGGGGGAATATCCTTAAATACATCACCATAGCGTGATTGAAGGACATAAGAGCCAGATGAAAAAGATTGCCGTTCTGCTTCTGCTCGCCGGGCTGGCGGCATGCCAGTCCAATCGTTCGCCCAGTGATCCAAGCGAAAGCGGTGGTGTCGGTGGCATGACCGGATCACCGGGACAGGATGCGCCCAGCGATGGCCCCGGCGGAACGGGCGGGCCGGGCATGGGCAACTAGCCCGTACGGCGCGGGCGTGGGGGTATTCAGTCGCGCCCGCCGCTGAGGTTGATGACACCAAGCCCCAGCAGGCCAAGGCCGGCCAGCCCTTCAGCCACCATCCATGATATCGGGCCGATCCCCTCAGCCGTCATGCCGCGCACCAGAACGCCCACGCTGCCAATCATCAGGAGCAGGGACACAATGGTAACCCATTTTACAATCTTGCCGCGATTCATCAATCTCTTCGCTGTCTGTCGATCCGGTCACCGGCAGGCCCGGCACCCTGTCCTTCTAACACCCTGAACGGGCAATCGTCCAAACACAGCATGCGCAGCCGCAATGCGCCTGCCGCGTATCAGGGGCCATTCATGCGGATGTGATCCGCGCCGGTGCATCTTTCATAACGCCATGACGTTGCTGAATTCATGGACCCCATGGCGTATGCACCGCGTGTGCCCACGACGGGGGGCGTCCCACACCGGCAAGGAGCAAGGTCATGCAGGCAGTCCGCACCCCTTCCGTCCCGCCACGCGACTGGTCCGCGCGGATGCGGCACCTTGTCCGGGCATGCACCGCCTATCCATACGCCTTCGTGCACCTGTGGGATGGGGACTGACCGCGACGCGGTTCATTCATGCCGCAGCTCGGATGCGGCAAACCATTCGTCATTGCCCGTGCTGTCACTGCGCACGCGGATCTGGCCGTTTTCAATAATTTCGACAACGGTGCCCTTCATGCCGCGCAGTTCCGGCCTGACCGCCGCATCGTCCCTGACCACCACAATATCGCCTGCCTTGAAATCCACGTCCGGTTCTCCCTTTCCCCATTACGGTGGTCCTGTCCGGGGGTACCGGGCCACCGTGGCCCATGTCCCACCCGTAGGCGCCAATCATGCCAGCGATGGCAGGTATCACAAACCGTTGTCCGGCAATGTCATACCACATCCGCACAAAGGGCAGGTTGCGGCAGGGGAAAGATGACCCGACATGAAAAGGCAAGCCGATACAAGACACAGGAATGCCCAATGTCATCTGAACATCACCTACCATCCGCCACGGACCTGCAACGTGAACTCGAACAGGTCCGTCGCGATTACGCCATTGCGCTGAAGGACCGGCCCGAACACGCCCGTGCGCTTGAACAGCGCGCCAGAAAGCTGGAAGCCGAACTCGCACGCCAGAAATAACCAGGCCGGACGGATCGGGGGGCGGCACATCCGGCCCCGGCAGGGGCACGGTATCGCCTGTCCCCTTGTCAAGATAACCGCATGACAGGCTGCCATGCGGCGGCGGGCATGGATCGTGGCGCGGTCCCATCCCATGTAAACAGGAACGGGCACGCCGTGTGCCCCTACAGAACAAGAATTAGGATGCTATCATGAGCAAAGTGGCAACCAGTGGTCCCGATGCACAGGGCAAGTACAGCCTGGAAGTCAACATCGGTGGCCTGACCGGCACGCTGAGCGGCTTTTCCTCCGCCATGGAAGCCGAGGATTATGGCGTTTCCCTGCTGCGCCGCGTCAAGGAACTGGCCAAGGCCGACAACCTGAAGACGGCCTGAATCATTCCCTGAAACCGCAGGCGACGGAGGGCGTGCGCTATTGCCGCCTCCGTTACCTGTGGCGATGGCGGCCAGGAATGGTCGTCTTTATACCTTTTTTCTTTATACAGTTGGAAACCTGACAGGATCAGGACGTGAGGCTGTATATGGAAAAAAGGATATTCTTTCCCATGAAACGACTGACCCGGTCACTGTCGGTACTGGTATTGGCCAGTCCGCTTGTCGCCTGCGTGGATGGCCCCGGATATGGCGGCTATTATGGCGGGTACGATTATGGCCCCACGGGGGGCTATTATAGTGGATACGGCGATTATTACGGCGGCGTGCCCGAGTATATGGGGCGCGGCGGGGGCTGGGACCGCGGCGGCAACTGGGGCCGCGATGGCGGCCATCACGACAGGCCGGGTGGCGACAGGCCCGGCGGTGACTTTCACGGTGGTGGCAGGCCGGATGGCGGTTTCCATGGTGGTGGTGACCATGGCGGCGGGGGTGGACGCGGGCCGGGCGGTGGCGGCGGCGGCCACGGTGGCGGTGGTGGGCACGGTGGCGGCCCGGGCCGGCATTGATGTGTGTGGCCGGTCCTGTTTACGGACCGGCCTTTTTTATCCGTGCTGGCCCGTGCTGGACAGCAGGTTCATGACCAGTACGCCACATATGATAAGCGTCATGCCCGCAATCGCCGCCAGGTCCAGCTTCTGCCCCAGCACCACGCGGCAGACCAGCGTGATAAGCACCGTGCCGATACCCGACCAGATGGCATAGGCCACGCCGGTGGGAATGGCGCGCAACGCCAGCGACAGCGCATAGAACGCCACGCCATATCCGGCCACGGTTACGCATGACGGCCCCAGCCGCGTGAAGCCGTTGGACAATGTCAGGCAGAAAGTCGCGGTGACCTCCGCCACGATCGCAACCAGCAGGCAGACATAGGCCACGCTCCTATCCGCGCCGACGGGCCGCCCCGCCACGCGGGGGCAAGCCCGTCAGCCGGGGACGGGGCGCACGGGCCGGAAGCGGCGTTTCGTCGCGAATCGCCACGGCATCATGCCCACGGGCACGCAGCGCATCCGCGAATCGCTGGACATGGGTCCATTGCGCACCCGCATACAGTTCACGGCCGTCCAGCATGACACGATGTCGTCTCAAACCTGTCCCTCATCCCATCCCTATCTGACCATAAAGATGGGGACGGCGGACAGGAAACGCAACGGCATGGAAAAATTGTCTCATCCCGACAGGAAACCTTCGCTTTCGTGAAACGATTCATGTATAGGAAGGATAGGAGATATGACACATGAGCAACTCTGCACGTATGATCGCCCATCTGCTGATCACGGTCCGGTTGAGCACGCGCAATCGTCCTTCCGCTCCTGTTCCCGCGGCATCGCGCGATTGAACCCGCCACGCCGGGACAGCCCGCCGCGCAGCCTGCCAGACATGTTTTGTCATGTTATGACATGACGAAGGATCATGCCTTTTTCCGCGTCAGGCGGGTGGCAAAGGCGGGCAGTTCGTCATGATGCAGCAGGAACACGTTATTGGACCGCGCCAGTTGCCGGGCCGGGTTCGTGTAATCCGCGTTGGAGACCACGGCCGCGATATCGGCATGGTAATGCATCCGGGCCGCTGAAACCTGCTGCACGGCTTCATTGCCCACCGCATTGCGGTACAGCTTGCACTGCACCACCAGGCGTATCCCGCCCCGTGTGGCGATGACATCCGCGCCCTGGTCCCCGCCGGGTGGGGTGGCCTGCGCATCCCAGCCACATGCGCGCAGGCGTCCGGCGCAATACCGTTCATAGGCAATCGGGTCCATGTCCGGCGCATAGCCGCTGCCGGCCTGCCCTGCCTCGCCCGACAGCTTCTGGCTGGCCACATGTTCGATCCGCGCCTGCACGCGATCCGCGATGATGGGCCACGCCCACTGCAGGCGGGCCTTGCGCAGCGCGGGCTGCACGATGGTCCTGATGAATTCCGCCTGTTCCCGTCGCCACCTGGTCGTGCGTTCGACGCCATAGCTGTTCTGCTGCACCAGTTGCCTGCGCCGGATACGCAGGGCATCGGCATGGCGGGCCACCAGCCGCCTGCACACGCGCCATGCCTGCCGCCTGCGCGCAGACCGCCAGCCATACCGTACCAGCGGCCACAGCATCATCGCCCCGATTGCCGCCATGACAAGGCGCAGCAGGCCGGATGGCCGCGACGACCCCCAGCCCGGCACTGGCTGCGGAACGGCAGCAGGGAAATACAGCGCGCCCTCCCCCTTGCGGACCGGCAGGCGCCGCAGCAGCACCGCATCGCCATGGTGGCCCAGCATCTGCCAGTTTCCCGTCCCGTCCACCCGCCTGCAATGCAGTTGGGCCAGCATGTGTTCCGGCACGACCGTGGATGACAGGCCCGCCACCCTGTGCAGCGCGCCCGGCTGCGTGCAGCCCACGGTTGCGGGGGGCACGTGACGGGTCATCTCTCCCGCCATGGCGGCCAGGGGGGCCAGCAGCAGCCCGCATCCCAACCACGGCATGATCCCTGCGCGCATCCCCGTGTTCCCACCCCGTGTTCATAACCTGTTCCACAACCCTAAAGCATGAGAACAAAATAGGAAAGTGGAGAAACCCCAATCCTTTCCACCATGGTTTTTCCCGTCTGCCATGCCTATCATGCGGGGATGCGAATCTGTTTTATCGGCGACAGCTACGTAACGGGAACCGGCGATGAAACCTGTCAGGGATGGGTGGGACGCCTGTCCGCCACGGAACGGCAGGCAGGCCATGACATCACGCCCTACAATCTGGGCGTCCGCGGGCAGACCAGCCGTGACATCGCCATGCGGTGGCATGCCGAAACCCGGCCCCGGCTGGCGGGACGCCACGACGGGGGCATCGTGCTGTCCTTTGGCGTCAATGACTGCACGGCCACCACGCATGGGCAGCCCCGCGTGCCGCACGATGAAACCATCGCCACGACCCAACGGATCGTGCAGCAGGCCCGGCAGGCATGGCCGGTGATGATGATCGGCCCGCCGCCGGTCGGCCGGGCCTGCCCCGATGGGCGCACGCGGGCGCTCTCGCACGCCATGGCGGCATTATGCGCACGGTTGTCCGTGCCCTTCCTGCCGGTATGGGAACCGCTGCTGGCCCATCCCGCGTGGTGCGCTGAAATCGCGCGCGGCGATGGCGCCCACCCGGCCGGTGGCGGCTATGCCGCACTGGCGCGGATTGTCCATGGCTGGACAGCGTGGCGGGAATGGATGGGGCCACTACCCTAAATCCACATGCCGGTTTATCCGTTTCCCTTGGCATGGCGCGACGGCAGGGCCACATTCGCCACATGACCGCCATATCCCGTTCTGAACAAAGGCATACAGACATGAAAAAGATCATTACCTGTGCCCTGCTGGGCGTGCTGGCAGCCGGCGCCGCCCCCATGGCACACGCCGAGGTGCCGGAGGGGGAACTGGACTCGCTCTACATCCGCCCCGAAGTAAAGCTGCCCGCGCCCGCGCTGACATTCCCCAACTATCCGATCGTTGACGACTGCACGACGGAATTCGGCGACGACGTCACCAATGCCTGCGTCACGCGCGAAAAGGAGCGTGCGCTGGTCCTGCAACCCGCATGGGACGAGTACCAGGACAGCGACAAGATCACCTGCCAGGAGGACGTGACGCATATCCGTCACATCCAGCTGTACAAGAACCTGGCCTACTGCCTGGACAAGCGCCGCTATGACGCATGGCTGAAGACGCACCCCAGCGGGAAATAAGGGATTTTTCCCATCCGATACGCGGATAGAAAGTAATAAAAGTTTTCGGGCGCCGCCTTTTTCCAAAAAGGCGGCGTTCTTCGAAGCTTTTAGCAGGGCCTGTTGGGGATTAGCGTGAATTGATGACTGCGGCCACGAGATAGATCATGGCTGAGAATGACCTGTCTGTCTTGTCGCTGCGCATGGCGATGCGCTTGAACTCCTTGAGTTTGCAGAAGAAGTTCTCGACAAGATGGCGCGCTTTGAACAGGGCTTTATCGAACGGGCGTCTGTCGAGGCGGTTTTTGCGCTGGGGAATGACCACACAGGCGCCTTGCGCGCGTATGCTGTCCACAATCCAGTGCACATCAAATGCCTTGTCGGCAAGAATGCCCCGAAATCGGCCGGTTCAAGAAGGGGCGCAACCCCAACCGTGTCGTAATGCTGGCCGGGGATAAGGGTGAAGCGGACCAGGTTACCCAAGGCGTCGGTCATGGCGATGATCTTGGTCGACCATCCCGTCACACTGCGTCCGATCGCCTGATTTCGGGTCCCCCTTTTGCGCCTTGGCCATGACGGTGAACCCGCACCACCGTGCCGTCGATCATCGCGTATTCCATGTCGGCGTCGTCCGAGACGGCCTCGAAAATTCGTTGGAAAACCCCGGCTTTCATCTAGTCGCTGTAGCGCGAGTAGACCGAGTTCCAATGTCCGAAATATGTCGGCAGATCCCGCCATAGACTGCTGGTCCGCGCAATCCACAAGACCGCCTCGATGAAAAGGCGATTATCCTTCCCGCTGCGGCCCCGATCCGTCTTCTTGCCAAGGCACAGTGGTTCCATTTTCGCCCATTGGGCATCCGTCAGTATGAAGCGATCCATACAGACCTTGAATCACATCCAGATGCCTCAGAAAAGCATAATTCCCAACAGGCCCTGAAAAAAACTTCACCAAAGACATCATGGATTTTCAAAATATTTTATGGGTGCCCCCGGTAAAGCAGCCCGTGAAGATTTGTGGGCTGTTCCATAAGCGGGTTTTCCAGACAGTTTCCGGATAGGGCTGCAAGCCTGCCCCGTGGCCACAGGGCCGGGCCGTATCATGAAAAACTATTCATGTTATAACGCATGGATTTATCGCGGCATTCTTGTCATTCGGGATGGATGACACGATCGCGTGATACCACCCGCCCGCATGGCGGCAGCCCGATGCTCCGCTGCCTGCGTGCCTGACGTCATGGGTGGCTTCCTGCGTCGTTTCCGGTGGCTGTATGCCCCGCGTGCGGCGGATTTCGGCTTTGCGCTCCGCACCACCATCGCGGCCCTGCTGGCGCTGGTCCTTGCCCTGTGGATGGAAATGGACGACCCGCAATGGGCGGCCATGACCACATGGATCGTGGCGCAGAATTCGCGCGGCCAGAGCATGTCCAAGGCGCGGTGGCGGTTGCTGGGCACGGTGTGTGGCGCCGTGGTGGGCGTGGCGCTGATCGCGGCCCTGCCACAGTCGTCGTGGCTGTTTTTTCCGGTGCTGGCGGTCTGGGTGGGAATATGCTGCGGGCTTGCGACCTTCCTGCGCAATTTCCATTCCTATGCGCTGGTGCTCATGGCGTTCACCAGTGGCCTGATTGCCCTGAATGCGGCGGATGATCCGCGTGATGTGTTCGCCATCGCCATGTCGCGTTCAACCTACATCTTTCTTGGCATCCTGTGTGAAAGCGGGCTAGCGTCGGTGTTCGCGCCCAATCTGGTCGATGTCGCGCACAGGGAGATCACGCGCCGCGTCGCGGCTGGCGTGGGACAGGCGGCGCAGGCCCTGACGGGCATGATGGCGGGACGGGATTCCGGGTTCCTGCGCTCGCGCACGCTGCTGGGGTCCGTCTTTTCCATTTCAGACCAGATCGAGTTCAGTGAGGTGGAAATGCAGCACCGCACCCATGCCGGCGACCACGCGCGTGCGGCGCTGGCGGCGGTCGCGGTGGTGATGTCGCGCGGGCTGGGGCTGGCCGCGCGCATACGCGAGGCAGGTGGCGTGCCGCCCGGTTTCATCACGCCGCTGGCTACGGCAAAAACATTGTTTGCCGATCTTCAGGCGCGGATGGACGGTCCCGATCCCGTCGCCGCCGTGCCGGGCCTGCGCGCGCGCATCCGCATGCTGGGGGCGGAATGCCGCCAGCAGCTGGTCAATGACATCATTGCCGTCAGCGGCCCCGTGCGCGTGGATGAAGCCGGGTCGCAGGCGCTGCTGGACGGGTATATCCTCAATGCCTCGCTCGGGGTGCTGCTGGTCCGGCTGGATGCGGCGCTGGCGCATCTGGCGGCGACGCAGGTGGCCCCGGCCCATGACCATTTCCACTTTTCCACCCCGCCATGGCGCGACCGGACGGATGCCTGGCATAACGGCGTGCGTTCAGCGGGCGCGGTCCTGGTGGGCGGGTTGGTGTGGGAAGTGACGGGCTGGCCCGACGGGCCGACTTTCGCCATGTTCGTGGTGGTGACCTGCAGCCGTTTTGCCGCGAATGAAAACCCGGTGCAGGACAGCCTCGGCTTCCTGCGCGGCGCGGTCTGGGCGGTGGTGGTGGCGGCTGTCCTGACCTTTGTCGTGCTGCCCCGGCAGGCGGTGTGGGAAACGCTGGTTGCGTCCCTGTTCGTGCCCATGATGGTGGGCGGGCTTGCACTGCGTGATGCCCGCACGGTGGGCACGGCCGCGCCCTATAACAATTTCCTGCCCTTCATGGTCTATCCCGGCAACCAGTCGCGGCTGGACGAACTGACCTTTTTCAATACCAACAGCGCGGTCGTCCTGGGGATATGGTGCAGCGTGCTGGTGTTCCGGCTGGTGTTGCCGTTTGACCAGGACACGGAACGCTGGCGCATGCGCCGCCAGATGGTGGCTGACCTGCGCCGCATCGCCCGCGCGCCCGCCCTTCCCGATACTGGTGCATGGGTGAATGTGCTGACCGCGCGTTTCGCACGCCTGGTCCGCCATTCCGCCTCCATGTCGGATATCCAGACCAACGCCTATCTGGATGGCGTGCTGGCGGCCATGACCGTGGGGCTGAACCTGATCCGGCTGCGGCGCATGCTGGAGCGTGGCAGCCTGCCGCCCGATGCCCGGCAGGCGGTGGAACGCACGATTGCGGGCTTCGCCACATGGCGGGGCCAGCCGCCTGCCGGTCTGGCCCACATGACGGCAAACGCGCTGGCCTGCGTGCGGGCGCGTGTGGCGACGGAAGCGAACCTGTCGCGTCGCCTCGACCTGGGGTGGAGTGTCGCCTATCTGGAAATACTGGTGCGCGAGCTTGTGGCCCATGCCCGGTTTTTTGATATTACCCACCGTTTCCACGTCCCGCCCGATTCGCGCACCCGACCGGGCCGGGCATGAACCCGCACCAGCACCAGCACCAGCCCGAAGGAGCCATCCATGACCATCAAACGCCTGCAACCTGAGGAACGCCTGACCGGCGCCGTCGTGCACGGGCATACCGTGTATCTGGCCGGGCAGGTGGCCGATGATCCCACCCTTGATGCCGAAGGCCAGACAGCCGACATCCTGCGCCAGGTCGACGCCCTGCTGGCGGAAGCGGGGACCAGCAAGGCGCGCCTGCTGTCGGTGCAGGTTTTCCTCAGCGACATGGGCGACATGGCCGCGATGAACCGCGCATGGGACGCATGGCTGGACCCGGCCGCCAAACCCGCCCGCGCAACGGTGGAAGCCCGTCTGGCCGATCCGTGCTGGAAGGTCGAAATCACCGGGATTGCAGCCCTGCCCTGACCTGCGGGCGGCCCAGAAGGCCGGTTTTCATGCAACCGTCGGGATGGGCGGGCTGTTCAGAGTCGTGAACGTGATCCCATGGACCCGCCCACGACAGGGAGCAGACCACCATGCCAGATGATAACAGCCATACTTCATCCCGCCGCCAGATCCTGACAGGGGTGGCGGCGGCCGGCCTTGTCACCGCCGCTGGCGCCAGCCGGTCCCGCGCCGCGGAAATGGCGGCCCCCACACCCGCGCTGGTGGACCCGGAAAACGCCTATCCCCGCCCGCCTTTTCCCCAGCAGTCACAGCCCTGGCCCGGCCTTGCAGGCAAGATGACGCCACGGCCCGACCATGGGGAAACCAGCTATCGTGGTTCCGGCAGGCTGGCGGGGCGCAAGGCGTTGATTACCGGCGGCGATTCTGGCATCGGTCGCGCAGCCGCCATCGCCTATGCGCGTGAGGGGGCGGATGTCGCGATTGCCTACCTGCCAGCCGAGGAACCCGACGCGCGCGAAGTCATCGCCCTGATCCGCGCGGCCGGGCGCAAGGCCGTGGCCCTGCCCGGTGACCTGCGGAACCGCAAATACTGCGATACCCTGGTGCAGCGCGCGCACCGGGAACTGGGCGGGCTGGACATACTGGTCAGCAATGCCGGTCGCCAGCGCCATCAGGACAGTATCCTTGATATCAGCGACGAACAGTTTGACGAGACCTTCCGCACCAATATCTACGCGCTGTTTTACCTGAGCAAGGCGGCCATCCCGCTCATGCCGCGCGGGGGCGCGATCATCGCCACGGCGTCGGTCAATGCGTTCAGCCCGTCGGAAATCCTGCTGGATTATTCCGCGACCAAGGGGGCGATCGTCGCCTTCGTCAAGTCGCTGGCCAAGCAGATGGTCCACCGTGGCATCCGCGTCAATGCGGTGGCCCCCGGCCCGTTCTGGACCGCGCTGCAGGTGAGTGGCGGCCAGACGGAGGAAAACATACACAATTTTGGCGCCGAGACCCCGATGGGCCGCGCGGGGCAGCCGGTGGAACTGGCCCCGGTCTATGTCCTGCTGGCCGCGTCGGAGGCCAGCTACATCACGGGCCAAGTCTATGGCGCCGCCGGCGGGACGGGCGTGGGCTAGCGCGTACTGCCCTTGCAACCCCGGCGTGGCAATGGCACATGGCATGGATGCGTATCATTATGTCCGGCCTGCTGATGCTGCTGGGGGTTGCAGCCTGTTATTACGCCTTTGGCATGATTACCGATGCCGGGCGTTTCATTTCCGATTCCCATCCCTGGTAGCCACGGGCGGCATTCCCCGAAGCTTTTCGCAAAAAGCCTCACCCGAAACGACCCTGGATTGCAGGCGGTTTCCCCGGCTGGCCTTGCAAACAGCTTCCCGTCCACCGGATGCGGGACCGGCCCCTTCGCCCGATCATGTTTTGTGTTGCGCCCTGTCAGGGATCATGCACCCAATCAGGCATTCGCTGCGTTATCCATGACTTCAGCAACAGAACATTTTCGCAGGCCCAGCCTGTGATGGAGGTCGACATGATCCGTTTTCCCGCCCTGCCCGCCCTTGTCGCCGCCAGCATCGTGGTGGCGTCACCCGCCCTTGCGGCCACCGTGCGTCTGGAAGGGCATTTCACCCCTGAACATGGCACGACCAGCCAGCCCGATGGCACCGTGCAGGCGACGCTGAATACGCGCACGAACCTTGTGAAATATACCCTGACCTGGACGGGGCTGAGCGGCCCGGTGGTCGCCGCCCATTTCCATGGTCCCGCCCCGGCTGGCGAGGAAGCCGGCGTGCTGGTGCCCATTCCCAGCCCCTATAAATCCGGCCAGCACGGGTCCGTCCTGCTGTCGGCCGAACAGGCGCAGGCCCTTCAGGATGGTCAGGTTTACGTCAACCTGCACACTGCCGCCCAGCCCAATGGCGAGGCCCGCGCCCAGCTTGCGCCCGTTCGCCCCGGCGGGGGAAAATAAACCGCAACCCATTGGGATCATGTCCATGATATAGTTTGCATGGCTGCTATTTGTGCGGCACAGTGCAATGGTGACATGGAAATTATGTCCGTTACGTAAGGACCCGGGGCGACCCTGCCCGCCAGAAGTCATGGAGTTCGCTTTTGCGCCTAGTATCTCTGGCCGCCGTGGCGGCTGTGTCCCTGTCCGGTATCGTGCCTTTCACCTGTGCCCATGCGGTGGATGCGCTGGGTGAACATACGGCGACGGTCGCCTTTACCCTGTCAGCCGCCGATCTGGGGGCGGGCATGTCATGGGGGAAAGGGGTCCTGACGTTTGAAGGACACGACTATCCTTTCCGCATCCGTGGCGGCTCGGGCGCGGCCATCGGCTTTTCCAAAACCCGTGCCACTGGCACCGTCTATAACCTGTACCGCATCCAGGATATCGAAGGCACATACTGGTCCGTCCAGGGCGAGGCGACGGTTGGCGCGGGGAAGGGCGGCGCCGTCATGGAAAACAACAACGGGATCTATATCAAGTTCACGTCGCGCAGCAGCGGCGCGCGACTGGCGTTTTCCGTCGAACGCCTGACCATAAGCCTGACGCCCGACGCAAAGACCGCATCCGCCCCCCCGTCTCCGGCGACCATCCCTGCTTCACATGAATAGGCAGGTCGCCCCCTGATCGTGCATGGTAGGCGCCATCATGAAAACGGATGGAGCCACCAGCATGACGGAAGACACCCATACATTTGGCGATGGCCGACTCGCGGCTAGCGTGCGTGCCCACGGGGCGGAACTGTGCGCCCTGCGCGCGGGCGGGCGTGACCTGCTATGGGGCGGGGGGGACCCGTGGCGTCGGCATTCACCCGTGCTGTTTCCCATTGTGGGGCGGCTGGTGGATGATACGGCGTGGGTGGACGGGCAGGCGTACCGCATGACCCAGCACGGGTTTGCCCGGGACTGCACCTTCCGCTGGCTGGAACGTGACGAGACGGGCTGCCGCCTTGAACTGTGCGACACCGACGCCACGCGCCGGATCTATCCCTTCGCCTTCAGCCTTGTCATCGAATACCGCATCGAACAGGGCAGGCTGCGGGTCGGGTACTGCGTGACCAATCCCGACGCGAGCCGTGTCCTGCCCGCGTCGCTGGGGGCGCATCCCGCCTTCATATGGCCGCTGGCCGCCGATATGCCCAAGGACCGGCATATCATTGAATTCGACCAGCCGGAGCCTGAGGGCGTGCGCCGCCTGAAGGATGGCCTGCTGCTGCCCGAATCCTTCTCCACCCCGGTTGCCGGGCGGGTACTGCATCTTGACGACTCCCTGTTCGCGGCGGACGCGCTGATTTTCGACCGGCCCGCCAGCACGGGACTGGCCTATCGCATCCCCGGTGGCCCGGGCCTGCGCCTGACATGGGAAGGCTTCCCGCAACTGGGCATATGGATGAAGCCCGGCGCGGGTTTCCTGTGTATCGAACCGTGGCATGGCATGGCCAGCCCGGTCGGGTTCAGGGGTGATTTTTCCACGCGCCCGGGCGTGTTCCACCTGCAGCCCGGACAGGAATGGCGGGCGTCGTGGCAGGTTGGCTGCATCTGAGCCGGCAAGGCTTCCGGCAGGTGTCTTTTCCATGCAACACCCGCCGGAATAAGCCTTGCGAAAAAAGCATGGATCGCCCTGAAAAACTGCGAAAATATCGTATTTCCAACCCCCCGGTTGCGTCGTAGCGTGCGCGCAGGAGCAGCATGCGGCAGTCTCGCCCGCTAGGCTCACGGGAAACGCCTCGATGCGTAGTTTTTCTCCTGTCCCCGCCGTGGGATTTTCCCCTTCTTCCCATCCCCTTCCGATCCGGTCCATGCGTCAGCGCGTCGTGGGCTGGGTGGCGGCCGCCTACCGCAGGCAGGGGATGATGCTGCTCGCGACGCTGCCCAGTGTCGCCGTGCCATCGGGCTGCCATGCGGGGATGGAGGGATCGCCCTCCCTGCAGGCGCTGCGGGGCTGGGACCGTACCTGACAGTCCCGACCCGCAGGCAGGCTGGTCCTGTCGCATGATCATATGGCGGCGCATTCCGGTGCGCCGCCATATTCATTGGACGACACATGACAGGAGCGTAAAATACACCTGACCGGCAGCCACATGGGGAGCAGCGAAAGGACATGGGTAAACATATGCCACGATGTGCGGCATGGCTTGCGGCAGCCATGCTGGCGCAGATGGGAACAGCCCATGCAGCCACGACCGCGTTCAACAAGCTGCCTGATTACGAGAAATTCGGCATTACGGTCACCAGCGCCTATCACGTGCGCCAGTGCGGGGTGACGGTCACGATCAATCAGTCCCGCTTTATCGACAGTGCCAGCGCGCTGGAAAACGAAGGGATACTGGATAATGTCACGCCGGCGATCATCAGCAGGCAGCCTGCCTATTATATCGGGCAAGCCATGCATGAAATCGTGCCGACCATCATTTACCATACCTTCCTGCGATACACGGATGCGGTGAGCTGCCACTTCGTCTTCCATGCGAAAGGCGGCAGCGGCGGCGAGGATGAGGCGCTGTATGGCATTGAGGAAAGCGCCGCCCCCGCGTTCCTGAGCTTTGTCGTGAACAGCCATACCCATACGCAGGTGGACTGGTACAAGGCCAGTTTTGATGAAATCCGCGAAGTAGCCTCCAAATTCGAGGAAGACCCGGCCTATGCCGCCCCCCTGACACCGGAGGAAGGGGGGGCGCCGCAACCCGCGCCCGCAGACCCGGACGGCATCCAGGACGTGACAGACCGCCTGCAATGAACGAAAGAGGGGGCATGACTTCCATGCCCGAATTTTCTCCCGTTTTCAGGGAGCAGTTGCACGACCTGTTCCGCTGGCGGCGTGACGTGCGCCATTTCCGCCGTGACCCGTTGCCCGAACCCGTGCTGGATGGCCTGCTGCGCACCGCCTGCCTTGCCCCGTCGGTGGGATTGAGTGAACCATGGCGCTTCGTAAGGGTGGATGACCCGCACCGCCGCGCGGCGGTGCGCTCGGATTTTGCCCGCTGCAACGCCCGTGCCCTGTCGGACCGCGCGGGCGTGGATGCCCAGCGTTATGCCCGGCTGAAACTGGCGGGACTGGATGATGCGCCGCATCATGTGGCGGTCCTGTCCCACCCCGAACCCGCACAGGGGCGTGGCCTGGGGCGGGGGACCATGCCACAGACCACCACATGGTCCACGGTCATGGCCATCCATACGTTCTGGCTGGCGGCCACGGCGGCGGGAATCGGGGTGGGCTGGGTTTCCATCATCGACCCCGAACGGATCAAGGCCATGCTGGATGTGGACCCCGCGCTGGAGCTGGTGGCCTATCTGTGCGTGGGCTACCCGGCCCGGCCTGCCAGCACGCCGGAACTGGAACGGCGCGGATGGGAACGGCGCGCGCCCGAACGCCGGGAGTGGATCAGGCGCTAGGGCCGCCGGGTTCGATCCGGCCGGGCGTGCCGGTTGCCCGTTGCCCGTGGCGCGGGATATGTCCGGTGCTGCATCCCCGGGCGGCACGGATCATGACCAGCGTTGCCCGGTCAGGGCACCGGATGCCGGTCTGGCGTAAAGGGCGGGGAACAGGACAGGAAAAAAAACGGGTGGCAGATATTCGCTAAAGCCGGTTTTGCTGCCGTCCTGTTTCACCCATTGTGCCTGCCGGGTTCCAGGCCGGTCATATTCAGGTGATGCGCTTCCACCCACCTGTTGGCATCCCGGGCCGGTCCTGCCGGCATGCGGGGTGCATGGCCCGTGCCCGTTTCCCGGCGATGGAGGACTGAACGCTGCTGCATCATTTTGAATACCTGTTCCAGCATTATGGATATGGGGTGATCACCTTCATCGTCATGCTGGAAAGCATGGGGCTGCCGCTGCCGGCTGAAACGCTGATCATTTCAGCTTCCATCTACTGCGCCGCGACCCATAAGCTGGATATCCAGTGGGTGGCGCTTGCGGCGGTGGCGGGTGCCGTGATCGGGGATAATATCGGCTACCTGATCGGGCGCCGGGTCGGCCTGCCACTGCTGCAGAAATATGGTGCCCGGATCAAGCTGACCCCGGACCGGCTGCTGCTGGGGCGCTTCCTGTTCCGTCACCATGGCAGCGGCATCGTGTTTTTCGGGCGGTTCATCGCCCTGCTGCGGGTATTCGTCGCCCTGCTGGCGGGGGCGAACCATATGCCGTGGCCGCGCTTCATGGTGTTCAATGCGCTGGGTGGCCTGTGCTGGGCGGGGGGGTATGCCACGGGTGCGTATTACCTTGGCCGCAAGGTGACGCAGGTATCCGGCCCGGCCAGTATCGCAATGGGGCTGGCAGTGGCTGCCGGACTGGTGGCCAGCGCCCTTTTCCTGCGTCGTAATGAAGAACGCCTGACCCAGCAGGCCCTGCGTGAAGCCCGTGCGGATGCGGCCGTGCAGGCCAGGGATGCGGATGCACCCGGGGCGCCGGTGGCGTAACCAGGTCGCCATCGGCTACCCCCGCGCGGGCAGGATTTATTGTAGCGTCGGCCTGTCCGTGGGCGTGGCCTGCCCGGCGGGCGGGGCGGGCAGGTGGGGGCCAGGCAGGCGTTCGCGCAGCATGGCATGTTCTTCTGGCGGCAGCAGGTCGGCCAGTGTCGTGTCATCCAGCACTTTCATGAATGCCCCCAGCGCCAGCGACAGCACCCCGCGCAGGCGGCACATGTCCGACAGGATGCAGCCGGTGCCGTTTGCGGCATCGACGTTTGGTTCGCAATGGACAAGGCGCATGTCATCCTCGGTCTGGCGCACGACATCGCCAATCCGGATGTCCCTGGGGTCATGGGCCAGCAACAGCCCCCCACCCCGACCTCGTCGTGCATCAATCAGCCCAAGGCGCGACAGCCGGTGAATGACCTTGACAAGGTGATTTTCGGATATGTCGTACGCGTTGGCGATCTCATGGATCGACACGCGTCTGTCCGCATGGATTCCCATGTATAGCAGGGTGCGTAAGGCATAATCGGTGTGCAGGGTCAGGCGCATGTGGCTACCTAACATAGGGGCAATCGACAGAAACAGACCCATATAAACGGTATTCCGGATGCCGTTTATATGTCAAAACATGCTCTGGCCCTTGGTTTTAGTAAGCCCATGCCAAATAAAAGCGACGGAAACAGTCCTATACTATCACGTAAATGTGATTGTAATGGGGCATGAACGCCTTCACCTCGCCCCAAATCAACGGGTGCGAGTGCCCTCAGGCGCCAATCCATGCCTGCAACGCCCGCCGGGGCGCCATGTTCGTGGCCGTCGTAACGGCCATGGCAACCTGTCAGTGGCCGCCCGATTCCGCCTGTGACCCTGTAGGGGTGGCGGGGGGTTCCATCATCCGGTCCATCATCGCGAGCATCAGGCCCGACACGACAAAGGCCAGATGGATACCCACGCTCCAGGCCAGTGTCCGGCTGGAGATTTCATTAACCCGTATGAAATCCGCCAGTACATGGATTGCGGACATGGCCACGATGGAGGCCATGAGCTTTATCTTGATGTCCCCGAACGTGACGTGCCCGATCCAGTCGGGAAAATCCCGGTGGCTGCGCACATCCAGCTTGGAAACAAAATTCTCATATCCCGCGAACATCACGATCAGCAGCAGGTTCGCCAGCAGCACCAGGTCAATCATGTCGAGGATGCCAACAAACACATCATCGAATTCCAGCGTGTAGCTGTGCCTGACCAGCGTCCACACGGTCTGGAAGAATTTGACCAGTATGACCAGCAACCCCGCCGTCAGCCCGAGATACAGCGGCGCGCACAACCACCGTGCACGGAAGAACAGTCGTTCCAGGCCGCTTTCCAGCCATGGCGTTCCCTGTGAGGGAACCGGAGACGACGCCTGCGGCGTTGGATCGTGCATGGGGCCTATATAATCTCATCCTACCCGAATGGGTAGGTCTATATTGCATACCCTGATTTTTTTATCGGGCTTTTTCCCCGGTTCTGGCCGGTGATGACGATTATGTGTTCAGGCATGACCCTGCCGCCATCATGGGACGGGACCTGCGGCGCAGGACCGGGGACAGGATGGAATGCATGACGGGTACCAGCGCGGCACCCAAAAACTTTTATCAGCGGGGTCCATGCAAAACGGGACGGCCAGTAAGCCGTCCCGTTCGCGTTCTTACGCCCTAGCCAGCGCCGCGCGCAGCTTTTCATCCAGCACGTCAAGGAAGGGCTGGGTATCAAGCCATTTGGTGTCCTTGCCGACCAGCAGGGCAAGGTCCTTGGTCATCTGGCCACCCTCGACCGTTTCCACACAGACGCGTTCCAGCGTATGGGCGAAGTGGGTCACGTCGGGCGTGTCATCAAACTTGCCGCGATAGGCCAGGCCCCGCGTCCATGCGAAGATCGAGGCGATGGGATTGGTGCTGGTGGGCCGCCCCTTCTGGTATTCGCGGAAATGGCGGGTCACGGTGCCATGGGCGGCCTCGGCCTCCACCACGTCGCCTGTCGGGTTGAGCAGCACCGAGGTCATGAGGCCAAGGCTGCCGAAGCCCTGTGCCACGATGTCGCTTTCCACGTCGCCGTCATAGTTCTTGCACGCCCAGACATAGCCCCCCTTCCACTTCAGCGCGCAGGCCACCATGTCATCGATCAGGCGGTGTTCGTAGGTCAGGCCAAGCTTTTCGAACTCGGCCTTGAATTCCCGTTCGTACACTTCCTGGAACACATCCTTGAACATGCCGTCATAGGCCTTGAGGATGGTGTTCTTGGTGGACAGGTAGACCGGCAGCTTGCGGTCGCGCCCATAGGCCAGCGACGCGCGCGCGAACCCTTCGATCGAGGCGCGGGTGTTGTGCATGCCCAGCGCCACGCCCGGTCCCTTGAAGTCATGCACGTCCAGCACCTGTTCGGGGCCGCCATCGGCGGGGGTGTAGCGCAGGGTGACCTTGCCAGGGCCGGGAATGCGGGTTTCGGCGGCGCGGTAGATGTCACCATAGGCATGGCGGCCGATCACGATGGGCTGGGTCCAGTGCGGGACAAGGCGCGGCACGTTGGAACAGATGATCGGTTCGCGGAAGATCGTGCCATCAAGGATGTTGCGGATGGTGCCGTTGGGCGAACGCCACATCTTCTTGAGGCCGAATTCCGCCACCCGTGCCTCATCGGGGGTGATGGTGGCGCATTTCACGCCCACGCCATAGCGGCGCACGGCCTCGGCGGCTTCCACCGTCACGCGGTCATCGGTCTCGTCACGATGGCGGATGCCCAGGTCGTAATATTTCAGGTCGATATCCAGATACGGCAGGATCAGCCGTTCGCGGATGAAGTGCCAGATAATGCGGGTCATCTCGTCGCCATCCATTTCGACAACGGGATTTTTGACCTTTATTTTTGCCATGGTACGTTTGTCTGCCTTTAAATGATTACTGTTTTTGCGTGTTTTTTCTTTCTGGCGCCCGTTCGCGCGCGGGCCTCCCGGCGGTCGCATTATTAGGCGTGCCGACAGGGGATAAAAAGCATTGCCGCATGTGGGTTCATTCACAAACGTGCCATCATCGTGCCGCCACCCCGCTCGGTGGGGCTACCCGTGGGCGGGGGCGTATGACATGAAACGGTCATGACCGCCCGCTTCTTCCATGGCCCGGCCCGCAGGCAGGCCGCATTCCAGCGCCTGTGGCCCGACATGCTGCTTGGCCTCATGGCCATCCTTGCGCTGCTGCCCGCCTGCACGGCGTTGCAGGGGATCGTGCGGTCGGTCGTGCTGTGGGTGGTGGTGGCGCTGGTGTTCAACAGCAGGCGGGTGCTGCTGGCATGCCTGCTGCCGGTGGTCGTGCTGCTGCCTGCGGCGCTGTATTACATCAGCATGAGTGGTGTGCCGCCGGGATACCCGCTGTGGCTGATCCTGTTCTACTGCTCCTTTCCCGTTGTGGTGGGGTATGTGTGGCCGGTGCTGCCCTATCTGGGGCTATGGACGCTGGTGTGGGTGGTGCTGGCCGGATGCTACCTGTCGCGGCCGCGTGGGGCGGTCGTGGGCTGGCGGGTCCGCACGCGCATGGCCTGTGTTGCCGTGCTGCTGGGGTGGATCGTTATACCGACCGTGCAGTTGTGGGGGCGCCTGCCCCCTTCGCGCGATGGGACCGAAAACCCGATGGTGCCCATCCATTCGCGTTTTGACCGGGCATGGCCGTGGAGCATGGCGACCGGCTATGTCGCCGCCCGGCGTGAAACCCGGCGCGTGACCGACATGGCGCGGCGGATCAGCCATGAGCCGATCCATTTCAATCCCCCGCCGCCCGCCACGCCCCAGGTGATCGTGCTGGTGATCGGCGAAAGCGCACGGCGGGACCATCACCATATTTATGGATACGGCCCCGCAACCACACCGGAAATGGAGCAGGCGCCGGGGCTGGTGCGCTTTGATGACATGGTCACCCCCTTTGATTACACGGTGGGCGCCGTACCGGTCATTCTGTCCGGTTATGACCGCCTGCGGCCCGGGGCTGCGCCGGGGCGTGACCTGGTATCCGTATTCAACGCGGCGGGGTTCGATACGTGGTGGATCAGCAACCACCCGCGCCTGGGGCCATATGACAGCGTGATTGGCGCGTATTCGGAACAGGCGCGCCATATCGCCTACACCACCGTGCATGACGGGCTGATGAGCAGCCCGGTGCTGGACGAACGCATGCTGCCGGTCGTAGACCATGCCATTACGGATGCGCACGGGCGCGCCTTTATCGTGCTGCACCTGTTCGGCAGCCATGAAAACGCGGCCGATCGTTTTCCACGCGGTTTTGCCAGCCTTGGCACGGCTTATGACAACAGCATTGCCTATACCGACCACATGCTGGCCCATGTCCGTGCCACGCTGGCGGCGCATGGGGGGGAAGCCGCCCTGTTCTACGTATCCGACCATGGGGTGCGGATTGCGGAATGTTCAGGCGGCATTCCCGTGCATGGGGATGTGCGCGCCGCGTATGAAATACCGTTCTACCTGTGGACATCCGCCGCGTGGCAGGCGGCCCACCCGCAGGCGGTACAGGCCGCGCGGGACAACGCGCATGTCCCGCTGACGCTTGCGGCCCTGCCGCCCAGCGTGCTGGATGCGGCGGGGCTGCATTACGGGGCGGCGGATGAAGCCCTGTCGGTACTGTCAGCCCATCCCGCCCGCATGGCGCGGATCGTGCATGGGGACGGCACGGCCAACCAGAATGTCGATTATGACCACAGCCATGATGATGGCCGGTGCCATATCGCACGGGATTGAAGACAGAATTTTCTGGTGAAGCTTTTATGGTTTTTTACGCGGCCGTCAGCGATGGCGGTACATCTCATACAAGGCCACGGCCGCCGCGTTGGATACATTCAGGCTTTCCATGTCGCTGCTCATGGCAAGACCCGCGATCTCGTCACAATGTTCCCGCGTCAGGCGACGCAGGCCCGCGCCTTCCGCCCCCAGCACCAGGGCCACGCGGCGCTGGCTGAAGGACGCGCCATCCAGTATGCCGCCGCCTGCGTCCAGTCCCACCACCCACAGGCCACGGGCCTTGAGCGCATCCAGCACGCGCGACAGGTTGACCACCCGGATCAGGGGAACGATTTCCAGTGCGCCGGATGCCGCCCGCGCCAGCGTGCCCGTCTCGTCCGGGGCATTGCGGTCCTGCATGACAACCGCCACCGCGCCGAACGCCGCGGCCGAACGCAGGATGGCCCCCACATTACGTGGGTCCGTCACCTGATCCAGCACCAGCACGGGGCCGGGCCGTTCCAGAACGGTATCAAGGTCGGGCGGGGTCAGCACATCCACCAGCAGCGCCATGCCCTGATGCACCGCATCAGGACCGCACAGCGTATCAAGGCGGGCACGTTCGGTGCGTACCGGCTGGATGGGGAAACCGCCTTCCAGCCGGGCAGCAAGGGCTTCCTGTGCTTCAGCCGTGACCAGAAGCTGGCGCAGCTTGCGCGCCGGATTTTCCAGTGCCGCCTGCACCGCATGCTGCCCATACAGCCAGCATGTGCCACGCGGGGCCGAAGCCGCACCCCGCCCGCCCCGACCACCCCGGTCGGATGCGGGACGGGCGGACGGGGCGGATGAGGCGGCTGACGCGCCGCGACGACGGGGAGTGCGCATGTTCATGACCGTTCTTTAAGCCCAACCGCAGCCTGCGTCATGCCCCCAAACCGGGCATGGGTGAAGTTTTTCACACTTCCTATTGACACCCCCCACCAATCCCCGTAATTACCGCGCCAACCCGGAGGGATGCCCGAGTGGCTAAAGGGGGCGGACTGTAAATCCGCTGGTGTACGCCTACGTTGGTTCGAATCCAACTCCCTCCACCATTCTCCTTCATCAATAGACAACATGCTGTATCAAAGCGCTGGTTTTCCGGCGCTTGCCATGTTTTCTCCATCCCTAGATGTTTAGGGCCTGTTAGGCCTTGATATAGTCTGCTGTAGCCGCGATGAGGATGACAGAGAGGAAAGATGCGGCTGTCTTTTCGTATCGGGTCGCGACAGCCCGCCACTCCTTGAGCCTTGCCCACAGGTTTTCGACCAGGTGTCGGTGCCTGTAAGCCCATTTGGGACAGGCGACTTCTGGATCATTTTTCCTTGGCGGGATAACAGGACGAGATCCCCGGTCTCAGAGATATTCACGGAATTTATGCGAAGCATATCCGCGATCACAAACAACATAGGTCGGTGGGTGTGGCAGGTCGTCGAGCAGGGCATAAGCGGATGGCAGTTCATGTGCCTGTCCGGGCGACAGTGTGAAGGACAATGCCTTACCATGTCCATCCGCAGCTACACAGACCTTGGTGCCAAAGCCTCCACGTGAGCGGCCAAGCGCCTCACGGTCTCTGCAGCGCTCACTGTATCCCCTTTTTTGGCGGCCCCGGCCGCCTTGTGATGGGCACGGATCGTCGTGCCATCGAGAAAGACCATGCCCAATGCCGGCTCCGAGCCTCTGACCTTTTCAAAGAGGCGCTGCCACACACCAAGCTTCGACCAGCGAATAAACAACTGTGCGGCAATCCACCAGGGACCAAACTCAGGCGGAAGGGCGCGCCATTTCGCGCCATTCTGATGGCGCCAGAAAATCGCGGAGATCGTCCGTCGAAGGTTTTTCGGTGGGGTCTTGCCCTTCGGACGGACTTCCTCGATCAAAGGCTCCCAGACGGACCAGGCGGCATCAGAAAAGACAGACTGCATCATGCTCATCATAAACAGCTATGCAGTCCGTTCTGTTATTCAAGACCTAACAGGCCCTAGCACTACAGTTGTGTTTTGATGTGAGAGGCGTAGGCTTTTGCCTGATGTATTCGTCTGAAGCGTGACCAGTGCAGGATATGGTTGAGGGAGATCTGACGC
>NZ_NKUB01000012.1 GCF_003207895.1 Komagataeibacter swingsii | reverse complement strand
AGAAACCAGACTGCTTCATATCGCCATTCCCTCAATCAACGCAGAAGAAATAGAATCATACAGAAGACCTCAAAACCAGGGGGTTTTTAGAACCCTCCAGCTGCTGTCGCGGTCGCGCGGCACCGTCACTGGAAAGACGCCGTCCTGGCCCTTCAGCACCTTGGTCGTGGAGCCATTCCGCCGGTTCAACTGGCCCGGCGGGGCAGCCTTGCCCTCCTCATAGCCCAGATGCGCGGTCAACTCCCCACCCAGCATGCGCTCCATGAGCCGAATTTTCAGCTCCTTCAGCAGCCCGGCGTCACCAGGCAGGTCTTCAGGACGCTCTACGCCCGTCAGCAATTCGTCGAGGATTTCCATCGAGATGGTCATTCATACTTCCTTTCGGTGAAGTATGGACCAGATCAGTTATACACAGAAGATCGGACACTCTCGATCTCGGCGGCCATGGAACGGATCGACCAGTGGGTCGCGTCTTTGGACGTTGTGTTCGGCGTGCGCTCGATGACCTGCGTAACCTGCGCATCCGACACCGTGCGGGGCCGGCCGGCACGGTATTCGTCGGTCAGGCCTTCGATGCCATCTTCGACAAACCGCCGCCGCCATTTGCCGACGGTGTGCTCATGCACCCCCAGGCGTGCAGAAACTTCCTTGCTTTGCAAGCCTTCAGCGCAGAGCAGAACCATCCGGCAGCGATCCGACAACGACCGCGGCGCCTTGTGACGCCGGACCTGCCCTTCAGGAAACGTCCGCGCCTGCGGACTCAGCACCACCTGACCTGCCTATCGTCCCGCCATCGTTCTGCTCCCGTCATTGTGACAGGAATATCATATAATGATGCTTATTTCAGTTCCAGATGACTAGCCTCCTACGATATTTCATTTCCATCCGCGGGTAATGGCCATTTCACTGCCAATTTCTTTGATCAGAAAATCAGGCGCTCCACAATTTGCGGCGACCTCTTCCCACAAGCAAAGCGCACTGTCGACCGCATCAATAATCTTGTCCCTTCGAACAGGCTTAATCCCCGCGATCCGCGCTACTTTATTGATGGCAACCTTGCCCGGGTGGCGCCCATCACCAGCGATCGAAATAGAATGCTCGCCACCGGGGCCCGCAGAAAACGACACATCATAGGCGGGAGCCAGCGACCATTCACCAGCCGCATTCATGAGAAACGCGTGATTTCGAACATGATCGTCCCGGTTTAATGCCCGCACGTTAAATACCATACGTCTAAAAATTTCCTCGACTACATCAATCCGACGACACATAAGTTTGGCAAGCTTGATGAGATCAACGTAATCAACCACACCGTGCTGCATACCGGTATCAAGCAACCCCGCTACCGTGGACATATGCAAGCGGCCACGACCCGGACGATCAAACCGATCAGTGCCAAAAAATCGCTCTTTATTACCTTCTAGCGGAAACATTCGACAGACGTTGATGCCAGCTTCTTTCATGAGAATGCCGTAAGCGATCTCGGCTTCCACCGTCCCGATCGGATCAGATGATGCACGCCCTTTGATCAATACCTGAGTCCAGCCGGAAGCGAGCGGCAGACGGTGATCGCGCAAGGAATGCATATCATCATTGATCTGCGCGACAAACTTGGGCCGCGCGCCCTGACTGCCACCGGACATGACACGGAGCCGCGAAAGATCCGCTGCGGACGCACCATTCACCACTTGTGGTATGATCTCTTCGAACCAGCCCAGATCAATGCTCTCATTCGGAAGGCTGTCTGTTTCAGGGGCGTATGTCAGGGCCCCGCTACCATAGCGCCCGACATAAGCGAGGCGCTCGATATCTCCGATTGTGGTTCGGCTGATACCTCTCGCCGCAATTTCCCGATCAAGCAGGAGACGTCCCCAACCATCTGGGAGACTATCTTCAAACAGGGAAGGAAGACTTGCACCCCGACCGCTGTTTGGCCTCAACAACTGATCATATGACCGACAAAGCACCGGAGAGAGAGGAAGAGGACTTGCCGCAAATCCGGCATCCCACTCGAAAGCTATGCTTCTTCGCTCAGGATCCCGGCCAAGCTGTCCCACCTGTAGAGGCTTTTCTCCATCACCGAAGTCAAGCGCAACAGAAAGTCTTTCAATCATCGCGTCCTCTGCTTCGCTGCGCGTCGACGGAGTTGACTAAACTCATCCAGTTCATCCAGGGAAGAAGCCTCTGGCATGGGAAAAAGATCAGAAAAAGCGTCAAGTGTCCCGAGCGCCTCAGCTATTGCTAGCAGCGTTGCCAAACTCACAGCACCCCCGTTTTCAAATCTTCGAAGCGTCGCTATGGCTACTCCCGATTGCTCAGCTAGATCTTCCTGCGTGATGTTCTTTGCCAACCGGCGCGTACGAGCCGATATCGCTATCTCATCATGCACCTCAGCCGCTGTTTTCGGTAACATGTAATGTATCACGTTTGATCTCTTATGCCATGTTTTCCGGTACAAAATATCATATCTGATATCTAATTGCCACGGCGTTTCGCGCCTCCAGAACTGCCAAACCATCTCCTACAAGGCGAGCTCGATAGAATATGGCGCCCAGATTTTCATACCGGGGACGGAGAAACCTGAGAAGGTCGAGCGACCATTCTCGCCTTCTGTGTCTTACTCGGAGGTGATGTTGTGGACGGCCCCCGCACGAAATGTGCGAGGATGAAATCGTCACCGTCTGCAACGCATGGAGCCACCTATGGGAACGATTTCGACGATTGGCCTTGACCTGGCGAGGAATATTTTTCAGGTGCATGGGATCGATAGTCTTGGGAACATTCTCGTACGCCGTCGCTTACGGCGCGGTGAAGTTCTCCGGTTTTTTGAAACACTCCCGCCATGCCTGGCCGGTATGGAAGCGTGTGGCACGTCGCATTACTGGGCGCGCTCGATTGCGGCTTTCAGACATACGGTCAGGATGATGCCGCTGGTCTATGTGAAGCCATACGTCAAGCGGGGTAAAACTGATGCCGCTGACGCCGAGGCGATCTGCGAGGCGGTGACCCGGCCGACGATGCGCTTCGTGCCAGTCAGGTCACCGGCTCAGCAGGCAGCGTTGCTTCAGCACAAGACGAGGGATTTGCTGCTGCGTCAAAGAACCATGCAGGTCAATGCGCCACGACGCCCTTAACGCATTGATAGACTGACCGCTTGCCTTTACCGAATTCAGAACCGGGACTTGTCATTTCCTATGCCTATCTGTGGCGACATGAACACAACCGAGGACTAGAGGAAGGCCGCAAGCATCTGCCCTGCGTCATCGTTCTGACGATAGAGAAAGCAGGCGGTAGGGCAACCCGCGTGACAGTTGCCGCCATCCCCCACCAGCCCCACACTGACTTTCCGCTTCCCTTTTTCGTACAAATGTAATACGTTTGTACTGAAATCAGGGAGGTAGTTATATGTCCGCCGTGACATTCCGCGTCGATGACGCCCTCAAATCAGCTGCCGTTGCAAAACTCTCCGCGCACGGCCTTTCTCTCTCCGATGTCCTGCGCGATACGTTGGCCTATATCGCCGAGACCGGCCAGCCGCCGGTAAAGCGGCGGCTTGTGACCGACGAAGATGCTAGGCTGATCGAAATCGTCCGCGAACGCCTCGCCGATCCCGCCCCCCGCCACCGCATGACGCTGGCGGAGCTCAAGGCCCGCCATCCCGATGACTGAATACGCGATCGAGTTCGATGATCGTGCACTTCGGGAATGGGACGGGCTGGACGGAAGCATTCGCAGGAAATTCGAGAAGAAGCTCGAAAAACTGGTTCTGACCCCGCATTCTCCCGGCAATGAACTGCACGGCGATCTCGCCGGATTCTACAAAATCAAGCTTCGCCAGGACGGCTATCAGGTCGTTGAACAGAGGATCGTTATTTTTGTCATCGCGATGGGGCGCCGCGAGGATGATGAAATCTACACGGCGGCAACAGGGCGCGTTCCGGAAACGCCAGTCACTGCTGCAAACCCTGGTAGACTTGGAACTGACCGATGACTGGCAGCATATGGTCGACAGCACCGTGATCCATGCTCATTCACAGGCAACAGGCGCAAAAGAGGGGGCATTTGGAGGCTTTTGGTCGATCACGCGGCGGCTTTACGAGCACACTCAATGCCCGATGTGACAATCAGGGACGTCTTCTTGGCTTTGTTCTCACCCGCGGGACAGGTTTCGGACTACAAGACCATAGGTGCCCTGATGGAACTGCCTATCACGAACCACAACTGCATGCTGACAGATCGGGGGGCATGACAGCGACATTTTCCACCGGGATCCGCATGATCCATGTGCTCCTGCTGTCATTCCATCATGTAAAGGCCGCAGCGCCCCACAAAAAACAGAGCGGCGGCGTTATAGGAACTGCACCCGCATTGAATGGATGTTCAACAGGAATTTATGATTGCAGTCGTGAGATAGGTTATGGCTCCGAAGATCCATCTGTCTGTCACGAAAGCTACAGATGTACCTAGCCACTTGTTGGCATAACAAATATTATGGGATTTACAAGTTTGATTGTTCGGGAAGGCAACCAATGATACTTGCGATTAGCGGACAGCAAGATACCCCGTCTCGCCGCGTGACAAGGTAATCATGCCAAAACGCATGGGCATATCCAATTGGAATCCTTGTCATGGACAGACCGCCTCATATATAATCCCATTCTATGGTCAATATATGAGGCAACCTGTCATGTCCGAGACCACGTTTCTCTACTGACGCCTACGATCCGTCCGGACTGATCGCGGCCGAACGGCTGAGTAGCATGCTGCATATCACTCGTGGCGAACTGGCTGCCACCCTGGGCCTGTCCCGCGACGCCGTCTCCAAAAGTGCCCGCCTCGGCCGCCCCACCACCCAGGCGAGGCTGCGCGACATGGTCGAGATCCTCAATCGTGTCCGGCCATGGGCGGGCTCAGCCCAACAGGCTTTCGCATGGTATCGGTCACAGCCCCTGCCCTCCTTCGGTGATCAGACTGTCGAGGCGCTCGTTCGGGAAAGATACGCCGACGCCGTCCGGCGCGCTATCTCGATCGGATTGCAACCGGCGGTTACGCGCGAGGTTTACCGGACGGGTGTTCCGGGCTCATAATCCCCGCTGGTCTTTCACCCCACTGTCAGGCGACGGTGCGGCGCTTCATGGAGGCCGGTTCAACCTGGACGGCACACCTGCCCTTTACACATCTCTGCGGATGGAGACTGCCTGGCTCGAGGCCCAGCAAGGCTTCCCGTTCAAGCCTCAGCCCTTGACCATCTGTGGCTATGACGTCGATAGCGAACCCGTCCTCGATCTGACCGACCCGTCCAATCTTGATAATCGCGGTTTCTCCTCCCCTGCCCCTGGGAAGATCTTGCCGATCAGGGCAAGATGCCGCCCTCGTGGGAACTCGCAAAAATGCTCACAGCCAATGGTGTGGCTGGCATCATCGTCCCGAGTTTTGCCCCCGGAGCAATGGAAAATGACAGGAAGCTGGTCTTCTGGCAGTGGTCAGACAGTCTACCCTCCCGCGTAACCGTCATCGACGATGAAAAGCGTTTGCCAGCAACCGCAACGTCATGGTCGTAAACCGAGAATAAATGAAGGACTTGCGACGATATTAGTCGGTTAAAAGTCCCAACGGAAGCCATTGGGACCATTACGTCACGTCGATCACCAACCATAACAACGGGCGCCCCTCTTTTTGAAGAGCGACAAACAACCAAGCGGCAATTATGCATTCCGTCCTGTAAATGCGTTCATATGAGCCTGAATTTCGAGAGATGCCTCTCCAACGGTCGACGGGTACGTTTGAGCAGTCGTCATCGCCGCGACGCGCTTGTTGTGAAGCGCGAGATCAGCGCCAGCGGTTGGCAATTGTCTAGCTGCCTGCGCCAGACTGATCTGAAGGCTGTTTAAAGGCTCTTTGACGGCATCAATCGAATCACGCATCGAATAAGACGTTGAAGCCTGAACGCTGCTTGGACCTTGATTGTCAGGTGTTTTAAGAAGCTCATCAAGAAAGTCCGGCGCTGCCTGGTCACGTTTGGTTAGAGAACGAATACCAAATAGTTTTCTAAGTGTCGCTATTATTGTCGTATGATCGTAAGGGGTATTGCCTTGTGGCCTGAATACGTGACCCGGCTTTACATATGGTGAGATGATTATTGCAGGGACACGGACACCGAAGTAATCAAAATTAAAACCATCTTGATGTTTATCGTCGGGTGATACTGCTGCTGGTGGAGTCACATGATCATAACATCCTCCGTGTTCATCGTAGGTAATGATTAAAAGTGTCTTATCCCATAAGGGACCATTGCGAACCGCATTATAGACCGATGCAATGAGTTCCTCCCCGTATACGACATCGTGCGCCGGATGCTGGTCATTGGGCATCTTTCTCAAAATGGGGTGAGCAAAATATCGCGGCTCGATGAAACTATACGCGGGTAAAGTCCCTTTTCTCGCATCATTCTCAAACTCCTCAAAATATTTGAAATTCGAGAGCGAGAATTCCCAAAGAGAGGACAAAGTCGTCGATTGCGCAAAGTCATGAAAATATATTTTCCAATCCTTATGAACCTCCCTTAATCTGTTGAATACGGTGGGCATTTCAAACGGGAGCTTGTCCGGATAGTTATTGACCCATCCACCAGACGTGCCCGTATGCGCAAAGATACGGTTTGGCCATGTCTGACATGGCGCAGATGCATGCCAACGGTCTGAAATGCCGAATTCCCGACCCAGCGTCGTCAATACAGGTAGCTGATCGGGGGTGAAGAAATGCATGACTGACTCAGGACTATGCGAACCCGGGCGATCAGGCTGGGCCATATAATTATCTACGAATCCTGACATGTCTGGTAATTTCGAAGCCAAGCTGCCCTTTTCCTGGCGTCCATGAATCTGTTCGTAAATGTCTTTAAATGATTCACCGGGATCAGGATCTGGAATGCGCACCACCTGACGGTCGGTTCCGTCCGTAGTCCACACGGCTATCGATTCGACGGAGCCGTCCGGATGATGCCAGGGATTAGTCTCCGTTCCCGTTAGTCGGTCGATCGGATCGGTGGACGATGGCGACTGTCCAAACATACTATCGAATGACCGATTTTCTAGCATTAATACAACTACGTGCTCAATACCCATTGATTTCCACTCCTTTTATTTTTTACACCATTTAATAAGTCATATATCAGAAAGTTATTTTCTTTTATCTTGTAAATCATACAAATCTCCCGGACCTGAAACCCACGTCTCAGTCATTGATCAAGTCCCAGTTCCCAATGATCACGGGCTGACTGCCCCGCCCAACAGAATGCCAAAAGCCCCCGAATATTGTTACAGTACCAGCTATACTCATACACTAGTTTGTGGGAACTCCGCTAATCCCCTTTTTTTAAACGGGTGACACAAGAGAATGTAGAGAACAAGCCTGCAGTTTCTGTACAGACACTAGCTCGGCATATCCGCGTTGCCCTTCTCCCAACAGTATATCCCGCGTGGCGACGCCACGTAACCCCTGATGGTTAGAGACAGAGATCCAGTCGCAGAAACTGGCCATGACCAAATCGGGTCCCACACCGATGACGCCTCCTTGAGGCACGTTTTCATATCCAATCAATAGGGTAACGGCTTCAGACCCTTTACTCTTCCTTCGGCTCGACTGCGGATGTACCATGACATTCTAAATGTCTGACCGAGACGCCTCTTCTTCCTCGTCTTCACCCGTTGCGTCCATCGGGAGAGACCGCATGTCAGGAAAACAGCAGATGGACGGTCAGCATACGTCCACATCTGGTGCCGTTTAGAGCTGTCCGATGCATCCGGACATCAGGGAAGCGCATCCTGGCAAATGCCCGATATGCGGTATGACACTTCAGCCGATGAGCAGCCCCGATACTATGGAACCAAAGAAGGGAATGGGCCACGACCAGGCGATTCATGATATGGCCTGCCATGATCAGAACCGCCATGCGCCCCAGACCGCTGCCTGGCCGCCTACTGGTGGCCACACGATCTGGACATGCCCCATGCGTCCGCAGATCCGGCAGGACCATCCTGGAAACTGCGCGCTTTGCGGCATTGCGCTGGAGGCGGAGGAACCGACCGAACAGCCTGACGACAATTCGGAGCTGAAGGACTTCACGCACCGCCTGATCGTGGCCCCCGCTCTTGCCATCCCACTCACGGTCGTCACCAATGCGCTTAGGCTCGGCGCCCTACGGACCCGCACCATGCTGGTTCCATATAGTTGGTCCGCTATCTCCCTCATCTAAGACGCGCCGCCGCCCGTCTAACCTGCTCGGGAGCGGACGTTCGTGGTCTTAGTCCATCGCATCTCTTCCGACGAAACCTTCGATCCAGCGTCTCGTCAGGTAGACCATGAAGCTTTGCACGAGTTCCGCACGCGTGGGCGCGTGGCATATGTCAGGCGCACGACGTGGAGCGACATCTCCTCGGTACGCCAGTCGCGCACGGTCTCAACGACACGGCCGTCCGCCCATCTCTCGTGTCCCATGAAGCCGTGATCGCCGTGCCCCGCGCTGTAGGATGTCAGCCACGGTGCTCGGGCAAGCCATACACGCGGCTACTCGATGTCTTCCGACCTCGTCCATACAGTCGGCAAGCGCTTCGCCAAGGCGCACCTTAAAAGTGCCCAGCTACGGTGTGTCGTCAGTTAAGCAGGATCATGATTGAGGCGAACTGCACGGCTGCAAGGAATGTTGACTTCAGTTTATCGTAGCGGGTTGCGATAGCGCGAAACTGCTTGAGTTTATTGAAAATAACCTCTCAACAAGGTTTCGTTCGCTGTAAAGGGAAAAATCGGTTTTCCGTCGTGTTGTTCTGTTGCGTTTTGGCGGGATGACCAGGGTAATCCCGCGCTGTATCAGCCGATCGATCAACCTGTCCGCGTCATACGCCTTGTCAGCAAGGAAAGCATCCGGGTCGATGTTTTCCAGAAGCGGTTCCGCCTGGGTGATATCTGCGTCCTGTCCCGGTGTGATGCCGAGTTCCACCGGATTGCCCAGAGCGTCGCAGATGGCATGGATCTTTGTAGTCAACCCGCCTCGTGATCGTCCGATGGCCTGATCCGTGCCCCTTTTTTGAGAGCTCCGGCACTATGCTGATGCGCCCGGACAATTGTGCTGTCGATCATCATGTATTCGTTGTCGTGATCAGCGGCCAGATAACGAAATATCCGTTCGATGACACCGCTTTCACACCAGCGGCGCAGACGCCGGTGCACGTTTTTCCAGTCCCCGAAACGGGCAGGAAGGTCGCGCCATGGAATGCCCGCGCGATAGCGATACAGTACCGCCTCCACGAACAGACGGTTGTTCGCCGCAGTGCCGCCGACATAACCCTCACGACCGGGGAGAAGATCCTTTATCCGCTCCCACTGGTCATCGCGTAAACCATAGCGCCGCATCCCTCTGTCTCCCCCAAAACTGGGAAAACAGTCAGCACACGCAGCCATAAAGTACAACCCACACGTGCCACATTCAGGGCTTAACTGACGACACGCCGTAAAATAGATGCTTCGAAGGTCAGGGTTATGCCGCATGGCAACCAGAGTAGGCATGTACAGAGCGTTTCTGACATGAATCCGACCAACCCGAATAAAGCTTTTACCCTGCCACTTTCCTCACTGCCTGGTCTGCGAGCCCAACAACCTGTCCATTTCCCAGTGTTCCCAGTTCGGGAATATCGACCCTGCCCCCTGAAATGCCCTCGATTTGAAGTAAGGTCTGTCCATAAGAGACAGACGATGAAGAAAGCACGTTTCACACAGGAGCGGATCATCGGGATCCTGAAGGAGCATCAGGTGGGCGCGACGGCTGCGGATCTGTGCCGCAGGCACGGGATCAGCGACGCGACCTTCTACACCTGGCGGTCGAAATACGGCGGCATGGAAGTGTCGGAAGCGCGTCGGCTGACGGCTCTTGAAGAAGAGAACGCGAAGCTGAAGCGGCTCCTGGCGGAGAGCGTAATGGACGTCTCGACGCTGAAGGCCTGCTGGCAAAAAACTCGTGACGCCCGGTTTGCGGCGGGACGCCGTGGCCTGCGCGATCCGGGAGAAAGACTATTCGCAGCGACGGGCCTGCCGGCTTATTGGTATGGATCCGAAGACCTGGCGCTATGCGTCACGCCGCTCGGATGATGCCACAGTGCGGGGGCGGCTGCGTGAACAGGCTGCAGAGCGACGACGATTTGGCTATCGGCGCCTGCAGATCCTGCTCGACAGGGAGGGGCTGGTGATGAACCACAAGAAGCTGTTCCGGCTGTATCGCGAGGAAGGGCTGTCAGTCCGTAAGCATGGCGGCCGTAAACGGGCGATGGGCACGCGCTCGCCGATGATGCTGCCCGACGGGCCAAACCAGCGATGGAGCCTGGACTTCGTCTCGGACGCGCTGAACAACGGACGACGCTTCCGTGTGCTGACAGTGGTGGACGACTACACGCGAGAGTGCCTGGCGCTGGTAGCGGATACGTCGCTGTCAGGCGAACGGCTCGGCCGCGAACTCGACCGGATCGGGGAACAGCGCGGCTTTCCCATGATGATCGTCCGTGACAACCGCACCGAGATGACCTCGAACGCGATCGAGGCCTGGCAGGAAAAACGGTCGGTGCTGTGGCACTACATCGCACCAGGCAATCCGCAGCAGAACGGGTTCATCGAGAGCTTCAACCGCCGGTTCCGTGACGAATGCCTCAACGAGCACCTGTTCCGCAACCTCGCCCACGCCCGTTCGGTCATCAAGGGCTTGCGGCCTGACCACAATGCCGTCAGGCCCCACACCAGCCTCGGGGGCATGACCCCAGAGGCTTTCGCTCAACACACCGACAAGGCATACAGCAACCCACAGACCCTAACTTAAAACTGAGGGCACGCTCGGGGTAGGGTCACTTCAGGCCCAGATGATCCCGATAGCGGCGAAAGCAGGCCGCGCCACATTCCAGCCGCATCAGGGCGCCTTCGGCGATGGCCGGGGCACGACGCGAATCTTCCGCGATGAGCGGGCTGATAACCTCTGCATTCCATGTTGCGGAATGGCGCACATCCAGCACGGCATGCAGGTCGAAATAATGCCGGTCATCGGGCTGCACGCCCAATCGTTTCAGCCCTGCCGCGACCATGGCCGCCCTACCCGGCGCGGTCAGTTCGATCACGCCCAACGCGCCGACCGCGTGAAACGCCAGATGCCGGCGGCAGGCCAGACCGGACATGGTGTTGGCTAGGGCCAGCGACTGCCACACCGTCGTCTCCGATTGGGACCGCAGCCCGAGGGCATGGACCAAATGCGCCAGCATCGGACCGTGCATGCCGGCTTCCCGGCCATGACCCATTTCGTCCCAGTAATTGCGCGCCAATTCCAACTTGGGGCGCGTTGGCATACGGACCTGGACCAGTGCCGTCAGGTCCTCGAAACCCGCTTCCCCTGCGGCTTCCTGTTCAAGGAACCAGCACATGGCCTCACGGGATGCATCATGCGCCAGCCAGGGGAAAAGGCTGTCGTGCTGGCCGGGACCGGTCTGTTCCAGTTCCTCGAACCATGCGAGGAAAGCCGCGGGCTCCCGGGGAGCCTGGGCGGCGATCGGTGCGACCTGTTCGCGCAGGGAGCGCAGAAAACCCGCTTCCTCCGCCAGCAGACGGGGCAGATCCAGTCCCGCCGCACCGTCCTCCTCGGGCAGGCACGGCGTCAGCCTTAGACGATTGAGCCCGGCCAGTGCCAGATGGAGTTCCCGCTGCGCCCGGTCGCTACTCTTGCCCGTCAGGATATTGTTCATTGACACCATTCCTCTCCTGCTATCGCCGTGTCACGGTCAGGCAGATCACCGCGATCCGCTCCGCCGTGGATAGCGGACCATTCTCCAGCTCCTCACCAAAGACATCCGGATCGAGCTCAGTGGCCGCCCACGTAAACTCCCGGCCATCCAGCAGGGCCACCACATCGCGCAGGAAGGGATTGTCCCCATTGATGATTGCGGTCCCGGTATAGAGCAGCAACGTCCCGCCGGGCGTCAGCCGCTCCATGGCCGTTCTGACAATCGCCAGTGACAGGCCCGCCCCCAGCCTGCCGCCGCCATCTCGGTACAGTCTGCAACCGGGATCGGGCAGATAGGGTGGGTTGGAGATGATCAGGTCGAATGCACCCGAAAGCCCCGACAGGAGATCGCCCTGCCACGCCATGATGCCGCCGACGCCGGCAAGACCAACGTTGATCCGCGCCAGCCGCAATGCGTCGGGGTTGATATCGACCATCACCACTTCGGTTGACGGGCAGACCTGTGCAATCATGATCGCGCCAAGTCCCGTGCCGCAGCCAATGTCCACTGCCCGCACGGGCGGCGGGGCGGAGCGCAGGTGGGCCGCCAGCACCGCGCCGAACCGGTAGCTGTCGGGGCCGAAGAACACCGCATCCGCCGCCACGGTGGGAAAGGCGGAATGGAAGAACCCGTTGCCCCCCAGCGTGGAGAACCGGAACCGGCTGCGCCAGGCCCCGTTATCAGCGACAAGCATCCCTGCTTCCGTCGCCTGCGCAAAGAGGGACACGGGCAGCGCATCACGCCGGAAGGGCCGGCTCCAGCCAAAGATATCGACGGGGTTCGCCGCCCACCCATTACCCGGTCGCGCGTTGACGCGGCGCTGGGTCTCTGGCGTGGGGCAGACAAACCTGTAGCCTGATCGCAACAGCGTGATCCCCACCTGTTGCATTGCGTGATCCCGAACTGCCGCGGGGAAGATAGGATTGTCCATGATGAAGCCCCAACGCAGCACGAATTACGCCTGTTCCCACCATGCTGGCAACGCCTGCAGCTTTGGTGCGATGGAACGGCTTCCGAAGCCGGTATTGTGTATACCCCTTGTCCTGCAGTGGCTATGGCTGGGGCTACGCTATCGCAGCCTGACGCTGCCATCGGTGGTCAATCCGGCGATCGAGACCGGGGGACTGGCAGGCGAATCAAAAGCAGCCTGCCTGGCCCGGATCGGTCAGGCGCATGCGCCATGGGTCGCCCGTACCGTCCTCGTCTCCCCCGCTGACATCCCGGCGGCAGCGTCCATGGCGCGGACACTGGGCTACCCGCTGGTTGCCAAGCCCGATATCGGCTGGTGCGGCCATGGCGTGCGACGGATCGATGTCGTAGATGGGCTGACGGCCTACATCGCGGCCTTCCCCCCCGACGCCAGCTTCCTCTTGCAGGAATTCGTGCCCGGCCCCTTTGAGGCCGGACTGTTCTACAGCCGTGGCCCGACCGAAGCCCATGGCCGCCTTATCGGTCTCGCCATCCGGCATTCCCCACAGGTCACGGGCGACGGCGTGCGTTCCATCGCGGCCCTGATGGCCGCCGACCCACGGCTGTGCTCGCGGATCGGGCATTACCGGCGCGCCCTTTCCACCAGAGGGATTGACCATGTTCCGATGCGTGGCGAATGCGTCATCCTTGGCACGGTCGCGTCCCTGCGGGTGGGCGGCCGCTATGAGGATGCCATGCGGCTCAATACCCCTGCCCTTGAAGACCGTGTCGATGCCATAGCCCGCTCCATGCACGGCTTCCATTTCGGTCGCCTGGACGTACGTTTTGGCAGCGAGGCGGCCCTGCAACGCGGAGAGTTCCGGATTATCGAAATCAACGGCGCCGGATCCGAAGCCATCCAGTTCTGGGACCCGACGATGCGCCTGCGGGATGCCTATCGTGGCGTGTTCGCCAAGCAGGCGGCCCTGTTCGCGCTGGCGGCCCGGATGCGGGCCGATGGCGCGGTCCCGATCAGCGCAATGGCGCTGGCCACGGCATGGTGGCGGCAACTCAGGCTGATGCGGCGCTATCCTTCGTCCAATTAGTTCATATGTGCAGCCCGGATCATGATCTGGAAACAGGCTCCGCATCTGTATGACCCTGATCGGCGCTGTCATGCCATGATACGTGGTTCCACCGCCTCACCCCTTCTGCAATCGGGGAAGCAGGCGTTCCAGTCGCAGCCTCCCCCGGCTGTCCGTCAGCCGCCAGGCTGCCAGGTAGGCCGCGGCTGTCGCGCCGATCAGGTTGCCACTGACGATAAGTGACATCAGCAGGACCTGGTACCTTGAGGCTGCCAAGGGGTTCATCCCCGCCAGGATCTGCCCTGTCATGATTCCGGGCATGGTAATGATCCCGGCGGCCGCCATCTGGTTCAGCGTCGGCAGCAGGGCCGTCCGGATGGCCTGGCGAATCAGGCCGTTCATTGCCTGCGCGCGGGTCGCGCCGAGAATGATCCGCGCCTCGATGGCCTGCCGTTCGCGCGTGATGGCGGACAGGAGTGTATTCATCGACAGGCTTGTTGCATTCATGACATTGCCCAGCAGCAGGCCCGTCAGGGGAATGGCCGTGCGGGCCACATACCACGGGTGGGGCTGGAGGCCGGTCAACAGCCCGATCAGCACCACGATGACCGTCCCTGTTACCGTGGAGGCACCCGCGATCCCGAAATGCCACCACAGACCAAGGCGGACCTGCTGGCGTGACCCGGCTTCCCGGGCGGCGGCGGTGAACATGAAGGCCAGCAGCCCGATGGTCAGCCACACGGAGGCATGACCAAACACGAACAAAAGCACACTGCCGACAAGCGCAAGCTGTACCGCCATGCGCACGGCGGAAACCAGCAGCACCCGCTGCAACCCCAGCGACAGCAGGAACGACAGCGCGCTGCCGATGGCGATCAGGGCAGCGGCCACCAGCATGTCCCCGGTCGTCAGCACTATGGGTGTCATGGCGCGATTTCTTCCATGTGTCCCCGTGCCATCCGGAACCGCGTCCCGGCCATGCGCCCCGCCTGCCCCATGTCGTGCGAGACCAGGACAATGGCCGTCCCCTGCGCCCTTGCCTCCTGAAGAACGGCTTCAACCCTGTCCGTCGTGGCGGCATCCAGCGCCGAACAGGGTTCATCAAGCAGCAGGACACGGGGATGCAGCAGCAGGGCGCGGATCAGGGACAGCCGCTGGCGTTCCCCCGTGGACAGGCGTGACAGCGGCGAGCGCAGGCAGTCTTCCCGCAGGCCAAGGCGCGCGACCAGCGCGCGCACCGCGTCCGTATCCACCATGTGGTCCAGCACGATATCGGACCACCACGCAGGTTCCGCCGGGACATATTGCACCAGGCGGCGCCACTGCGCCGCAGGCATGCCCGAGCAGGCCTGTCCATCGATGCGTGCATCGCCTTCATGCGGGTCAAGATCCGCGATCATGCGCAGCAGTACCGACTTCCCGCTGCCTGATGACCCGGTGATCGCCACGCACGCCCCCGCCGGGACAGTGAATGCAAACGGGCCACCATGGACGCTGCGCAAGGCCAGTACCTCCAGCGCCACAGGCCTGGCCTGATCTGTCGCTACAGTCATCCATCCTCCTGAACAGCCATCCCTGCCCGTTCGCGCGAAGACATCAGCCACGTTGCGTCCAGTCCCGGGCCTTTTCCCATATCTGAATTTCTCGATATGAGGAAATATTATATCCTCGCCGGACATGGCGACCGGCATCGCGCCGGTGTGCATGGCCCGGGCTACGGTCCATTTATGGACAGGTCCCGGCGACAGGACGGCCTGCCCCCGCGCCAGCCCGATGAAACCGGCCAACGCTGTAGGCGTTGGGAACCCTGCCTGTTTGCCCATAATCGGATATTACCATGATGCTGGATCGCCGTTCCTTTCTGGCATTGTCCGGACGAACGACGCCGGCGGCCATGATCCCGCGCCGGGGCCGTGGCGCTGGCCCCGTCATGGGTGGAAAAGCGGACCATACGCTGCGGATCGCCACGGGACAGGTCGAACTTGCCCCCGGGCGCATCATTTCAACCACGCTTTATAATGGCCAGTTTCCCGGCCCCCTGCTGCGGCTTGAGGAAAGCAGGCTCAGCGTGATCGACATCTTCAATGATACCGATACGCCGGAACTGGTGCATTGGCATGGCCGGGGGCGATCTCAACCGTGGTACCTATACCGGGCAGGTCGGGCTGGTCTATATCGAGCCGAAGGATAATCCTGGCGCCCATGACCGCGAGATATTCCTTGTGCTGAAGGAATTCGCGCCATTCTTCAGCCGTGGCGGCGACATGGCGGTGGGTGCGCTTGCGGGCGACCCGGTAGCCGAACTCCAGCGGCTGGGAAAGGGCGCCGACGCGGTCGCCACGCAAGGGACGAAGGGGTTCGAGGTCGGCTACAGGTCATTCACGATCAACGGCCCATTCAATAAGGTGGCGTATAAGCTGGTGCTGCCGGATAGGGCGCCGTCGGGTAAGCAGGCACGACCGGTACAGACATCGCCACGCCTGTAGTGGCAGCAACCACGCCCGCGATCAGTCCGGTTACCGCCGCCACAAGCAGGTACTGCGCTCCGGACTGCATCCAGTAATAGCCTGATGGCGGTGCCCACAGGCCATGGTAGCGCCGCCAGTCACGGCCCCGCCACTGCCACGACGGTCATGACCGCCATGCCCCCATGGCGGATCCGCACGGGCCGTCGCACTGGTCAGGATCAGGCAGGCTGACAGGATGGCGGCCGGAAATCGATCTATCATGGTGCCTCCATCGGCAAGCAGGGTAAGGAACACAGGCTCTCATGGCTTATGCATGAACGTACGCCCCCCCCCGCGCCAGGACAGGGATTGACATTATTTTATATATCCACAATCAAAGATATATGGATATGGAATCGGCCCTTGCCGCGCTCAGCGCCCTGTCCCAGTCCACGCGGCTGGCTATCTTCCGCCTGCTTGTGCGCCATGAACCGGACGGCCTGCCCGCCGGAGATGTCGCTCGCCATCTTGATATGCCGCAGAACACGATCTCGACCCACCTCGCGATCCTGACACGTGCCGGCCTGCTGAGCGCGCAACGCCACAGTCGGCAGATCGTCTATCGCGCCTGTCTTTCTCGCCTGCAGGACCTGATGCTCTTCCTCGTCAGGGACTGCTGTGCGGGCAGTCCCGAACTCTGTGCGCCCCTGATCGCGACCCTGTCCTCCTGCTGTCCGTCCCCCGAATCCTGCTCATGACCATCACGATCTATCACAACCCGGCCTGCGGCACGTCGCGCAATGTGCTGGCACTGATCCGCAACAGCGGCGAGGAGCCTCGCATTATCGAGTATCTGAAAACGCCTCCCAATCGTGCGGAACTGGTCGATCTGATTGCCCTTATGGGCGTTCCGGTGCGCTCGGTCCTGCGGGAAAAGGACACGCCCTTTCACGAACTTGGCCTCGATAATCCGGCCCTGAGCGATGACGCGCTGATCGATGCCATAATCGCACACCCAATCTTGATGAACCGACCGATCGTCGTCACCCCGCTCGGCGTTGCGCTCTGCCGTCCGTCCGAGACGGTTCTGGACATCCTGCCCAACCCACAGCAGGGCGCATTCGTCAAAGCGGACAACGAGAAAACCGTCGATGAATCCGGAAAGCGGATCGTCTGATGCTGGCGCTTCTGATTTTCGTTGTCACGCTGGTTTTTGTCATCTGGCAGCCTCGGGGGCTGGGCATCGGCTGGAGCGCAATGGCAGGTGCCGCCGTGGCTCTGGCGGCTGGTGTGATCCACTGGCACGACATTCCGGTCATCTGGCACATCGTCTGGGACGCGACCTTCACCTTTATCGCGCTGATCGTTATCTCGCTGTTGCTGGACGAGGCCGGGTTCTTCCATTGGGCCGCCCTGCACGCGGTGCGTTGGGGCAAAGGGCGAGGCCAGACGCTATTCCCGCTGATCGTGGTGCTGGGAGCGGCCATTGCAGCGGTTTTCGCCAATGACGGCGCGGCCCTGCTGCTCACGCCCATTGTCATCGCCATCCTCACTCAGCTCCGCCTGAGCCATACTGCAGCCCTGGCCTTCATCATAGCGACCGGCTTCGTCGCGGACACCACCAGCCTGCCGCTGGTCATCTCCAATCTGGTGAACATCGTCAGCGCCAATTTCTTTGGCATTGCGTTCGATCGCTATGCCACGATCATGGTCCCTGTCGATCTGGTAGCACTTGGTGCAACGCTGGCCGTCTTGTGGCTGTGGTACCGGCGGCAGGTGCCTGCGACCTATCCCGTCGCCGAACTGCCCGCACCTGCCACGGCCATTCGTGACCCTCATGTATTCCGGGCGGCATTTCCGCTGCTAGCCCTGGTTCTGGCGGCCTATTTCCTGACCGCGCCGTTTCATATCCCGGTCTGTGTCGTAGCCTGCCTGGCTGCTGCAATCCTGCTGCTCGTCGCCGGATATGGCCGGGTGATCTCTGTTCGCAAGGTGCTGCGGGGTGCTCCGTGGCAGATCGTGATCTTCTCCCTAGGCATGTATCTGGTGGTCTATGGGCTGCGCAATGCCGGGCTGACCGACTATCTTGCGACCGCACTGGTCTGGCTCGGTCATCAAGGGACGTTCACGGCCACCATCGGCACCGGCTTTCTAGCGGCTGTTCTGTCGTCCATCATGAACAATATGCCGAGTGTGCTGGTCGGGGCGCTGGCGATCCAGCAGGCTCACGACATCACGCCGCTGACACGCGACCTGATGATCTATGCCAACGTCATCGGCTGCGACCTCGGGCCGAAATTCACGCCCATTGGTAGTCTCGCAACACTGCTGTGGCTGCATGTGCTGGCATCCAAGAATCATCGGGTCACGTGGGGGCAATACATGAAGGTCGGGCTGGCCATCACCCCGCCGGTCCTGCTGGCCACGCTCATCGCGCTGGCCCTGTGGCTGCCCCGGGTCAGCCACCCGTAACGCATGAAGGGAACCGCTCCATGACCGCACCTGACCTGCCCGCCCTGCATCCGGAATATCTCGAACGGGTTGACCTCGCGCGGCTTGAGCCACACCCACGGGTTGACCATCCGCCCCGCATCCTGCTGCTCTATGGCTCGCTGCGACCACGCTCGTTCAGCCGCCTGCTGGTGCTGGAGGCGGAGCGCATCCTGAAAGCCCTCGGCGCGGAAACGCGGATATTCGACCCGACCGGCCTGCCGGTGGCGGATTCCGTACCTGCCACCCATCCGAAGGTGCAGGAACTGCGCGCACTCTCGCTCTGGTCGGAAGGCCAGGTCTGGTGCAGCCCCGAACGGCACGGTAACATAACCGCTGTGTTCAAAAACCAGATCGACTGGTTGCCACTGTCCGAAGGCTCGATCCGTCCGACGCAGGGCCGCACGCTGGCGGTGATGCAGGTCTCAGGCGGATCGCAAAGCTTCAATTCCGTCAATGCCCTGCGGGTTCTGGGCCGATGGATGCGGATGTTCTCCATCCCCAACCAGTCCAGCGTGCCGATGGCCTATACGCAATTCGGTGATGATGACCGGATGAAGCCCTCCCCGCTCTATGACCGCATGGTGGATGTCATGGAGGAACTGATGAAGTTCACATGGCTGCTGCGGGACCGGGCCGATTACCTCGTTGATCGCTATAGCGAGCGCAGGCAGGACCATCGCCCGCCTGAAGCGCGGTGAGGCCGGGACGGGACGGGACGGAACCGTTCAACGTGGTGATTGCGGATGGCGGCCATGCTGCGGGGCCGTAAGCCTGCTACGCTCCAGCCAACGCCAAAGCGGCAACACTTCAGGCTTACCGTATCCGTGATCCTGTGATCTGGATTAATAAACCCCAATCTTCGTGCGACCATCTTGTCGCTTTATCAAAGCTCTTGTAAAAACAAAAAGAAATACTTTGTCATGAACATAGCGTTATGGAATATTTCCAATTGAAAACCTCCATAAACAGTAAAATCCGTCACGATCCACAAGAAACTACCAAGGTTCTTGTGGTCAACACCCTCCTGACGTGAAGACAAACACCGTGTCCTGATTTCGCATATAGCGATCTTCCTATACCGCCTTGATGTGCCTGGGCATCATAGCCTGCTCATGCCGTTGGCCACGGTCGTTCGAGATTACCAGGATAAAAGCAATAGTGGCGGTCACCGATATTGTACCGGCCCACCTGACCGACACCACTACGAAAGGGGTTCACCCCATGTTACCCTTACAGTCGAGTTGCGCCCTGCCTGAGGCTGCCACGTCTCGAAATGGACGGGAAGGCATCTGTCTTGATCATGACCAGTCCTTGCAGCAATGGATCCTTGCATGATGACCGAAACCTGCAAGGTCCTGATGATCTTCCCGCTTTTCAACGCCAATTCATTCTGGAACTACAAGGAAGCCTGCGATCTTGCGGGCGCACGCTATCCGGCGGCCCCCCTTGGCCTGGTCACGGTCGCAGCCCTCCTGCCCCGGGACTGGGAAGTCCGGTTGGTCAACCGCAATACCGAAGACCTTGTGGATGCCGATTACGACTGGGCCGACATGGTCATGACCGGCGGCATGCTGCCGCAGCGCAATGATGCGCTGCACATCATCGAGACCTGCCGCGCGCGCGGCAAGCCGGTGGTGGTGGGTGGCCCCGACGTGACCTCTAGCCCATCGCTTTACAGCGCCGCCAATTTTCAGGTACTGGGCGAGGCCGAGGAAATCATGGATGATTTCGTCGCGGCCTGGCGCAGCGGTGCGCGGCAGGGCGTGTTTGAAGCACCAATGGGCAAGACGGATGTTACAAAAAGTCCGTTGCCGCGCTTTGATCTGCTCAAGCTTGACCAGTACCTACATGTTGGCATCCAGTTCTCGCGTGGGTGTCCGTTCAGTTGCGAGTTCTGCGACATCATTGAACTCTATGGCCGAGTGCCGCGCACCAAGACCAATGCGCAGGTCATGGCCGAACTCGATGCCCTGTACGCGCTTGGCTATCGCGGACATGTGGATTTTGTCGATGACAACCTGATTGGCAACAAGAAGGCGCTCAAGAAATTCCTGCCCGACCTGAAACGCTGGCAGAACGAGAAGAACTTTCCATTCGAGTTCTCGACCGAGGCATCGATCAACCTTGCCGATGATGCCGACCTGCTGCGCAGCCTGGCCGATACCAATTTCTTCGCCATATTCGTCGGCATCGAAAGCCCGGATACAGACTCCCTCGTGCTGATGCAGAAAAAGCAGAACACGCGGCGCAGCCTGCAGCAGAGCATCGAGACAATCCACAAGGCCGGGATTTTCGTCAATGCGGGCTTCATCGTGGGTTTCGACAGCGAAAAGGGCAGTGTCGCCCAGGGCATGATCGACTGTATCGAGGATACGTCCATCCCAGTCTGCATGGTCGGCCTGCTTTACGCCCTGCCCACGACGCAGCTGACGCGGCGCCTGCTGGCGGAAGGCCGCCTTTTTTCCGGCAGTGAACAGACGCAGTCGGGCGACCAATGCACGGCGGGGCTGAATTTCGAGACAAAACGCCCGCGTCGCGACGTGCTGAACGATTACAGGACGGTGCTTGCGGCCATCTATGACCCAGTCGCCTATTTCGGCCGCGTGCGCAGGCTGGGCCGGATGCTCGGGCGCAAGCGCGCGCACCGGATGATAAAGGGTGATTTGCGCAGCTTTGTCCGGCTCATGTTCCGCATCCACCGTGCGGGGCCGGGAACGGCCGGGCAGTTCTGGCGCATGATGCTGGACTGCGCCCTGCATAACCCGCGCGCGCTGCCCTATGTGGTGATGACAAGCGCGCTTTACCTGCATCTTGGCCCGTTTTCACGCCAGGTCATTGCCGAGATCGACCGCGAGATCGCGGATGTGGAACAGGGCCGCTGGCATGTGCCGCCCGTTGTACGTCATGTCAAGGCAGAACTCGTGCCAGCCTAAACCGTGTTAAGGGAAGATGAAGGAGTATGCATGATGTACAATAAAGGCGCTAATATGCATTGCCTGTTAAAGCGCATTTCGTATAAATTCCGACATAACGAAGCTATTCCACTTATCAAAATATATATTGAATTAATGAAAAGAATTGTTCAATAAATAATTTGTTTTAGATTTTATTATACGATATTTTTTCGAAAAATGAGGCGCATCTGGCATAATCATCATATATGGTTACATACAATCATATTATTGAAAACCTGCTCTTTTGCATATGCCCAGCCTGTTCCCGTAAGCGTGCTGAGCGCGGGCGTTACGCCACAGCAGAATATTCCCGACCATATTGACCCGCGCACCCATCTGTCCGGCAACTGGGGCGGAATACGGAACTGGCTGCTGGCACAGGGAATTGATATCCGTATATCGGATACCAATGAATTCTGGTCCAACCCGGTGGGGGGCGCGCAGGCATCCAGCAACTACATCGGGTCCGCCGCGGTTGAAATGGTGACGGATCTGCACACCCTGACGGGCCTGCCACTGGGTACATTTGACATCAGCGCCATGGAAATCCGTGGGCGACCATTCAGTAATACGCCCCTGTATGTTTTCAACCAGACATCGAATATCGAAGCGGATGATAACGGGCGGCTATATGAACTGTGGTACAGCCAGAAATTCATGGGAGAACGCCTGGCCTTCCGGATTGGCAAGCTGGATCTCGGGCATGACTTCATGGTCAGCAGCGTCGGGCTGAACTTCCTCAACGCGTCCTTTTCCTGGCCCATCATGCCCGATAATGACCTGTATGACCAAGGCCCCGTCTCCCCCGTGGCCACGCCTGCGATACGGTTGCGCTATACCCTGTCCCCACACTGGAATTTCCTGTTCGCGGCAGCCGATGACAATCCTGTGGGCGGCCCCTTCATCAACGCGAAGGACCCGTGGAACCAAAACCGCGACCCCGGTGGCACGCGCTTCAGTTTCCGCACGGGCGCTCTTTTCTTCGGGGAGGTCCAGTACCGGCGGACCCTGTACGGAAGGCAGGGCACATATAAACTTGGCGGTTACTTTGATACCGGACGCTTTCCCGACCAGTCCGATCTCAGAAAAAACCATAAAACCAACTGGGCCGTCTACGCCATTGCGGATCAGACGCTGCAGCATTTCGGGCGAATAACGGAGCTTGACGCTTTCATTCGGGGGAACTGGACAGCGGACACCGACCGCAACCAGATCGTCTATGCCGCAGATGCTGGGTTGTCCCTGAAGGGGCCGTTTGGACGTGCAGGCGACATGGCGGGGTTTGGTGCGGGCCTGGGGGCGGCTAGTCCCTATCTTGCCCAGGCGGACCGGCGTTCTGGCCTGCCCATGCAGGGCACCGAATATCATCTGGAGTTGACCTATCAGATCCCAATCACGCCATGGTTCATGCTTCAGCCTGATATTCAGGGCATCATATCGCCCAGTGGTGGTGTTCTCGATAATAAAGGGCAGCATGTGCATGACGAAGCCATCTTCGGTCTGCATAGCAGCGTAACATTCTGAACCACTCTGTACAAGGTTTTTTTGAAAAGATCCGACCAGACTGTGTTGTCCCGCCTTTTCATTCCAGGTTCATCTAGGGCGTGTCGTCAGTTAATTCCGATGATGGCGGAAACGAGTTGCACTGCTGCGAGGAATGTTGACTTCAGCTTGTCGTAGCGTGTTGCAACGCCCCTGAACTGCTTCAGCCTGGCGAAGAAGCGTTCAATGATGTTTCTGTTTTTGTAAAGCAGGAAGCTGATTTTTCGTGGATTACGTCGGTTTTTCCTTGAAGGGATAACCGGTGTGATCTGCCGTTCTTCGATCTTTTCGATAAGCGGATCGGCGTCATAAGCCCTGTCGGCGATAAAAGCTGCAGGGTCGACTTCATCCAGCAGGGGACCTGCTTCCGTGATGTCCGCTCTTTGACCGGGCGTCAGGGACAGGACAACCGCCTTTCCTGCAGCATCGACAATAGCGTGGATTTTCGAAGTCAGTCCGCCACGGGACCGCCCGATAGCCTGATCCGCGCCCCTTTTTTACGGGCACCCGCACTGTGCTGGTGCGCCCGGACAATCGTGCTGTCGATCATCATATATTCGTTGTCACGATCGGCGGCCAGATGCCGGAAAATCCGTTCGATCACGCCGCCTTCGCACCAGCGACGCAGTCGCCGGTGGACGTTTTTCCAGTCACCAAAACGGACAGGCAGGTCACGCCAAGGAATGCCGGCACGGTAACGATATAGAACCGCTTCCACAAACAGACGGTTATCGGCAGCCGTTCCGCCGACATGGCCTTCACGACCCGGGAGAAGATCTTTTATCCGTTCCCACTGGCTGTCACTCAGGCCATATCGTCGCATTCATTCTCTCCCTGAAAACAGGGAGAAAACATCACAGATCAAACGGGAGTACAAGCCTCATGCCGTCAGATGCTAACTGACGACACGCCCTAGAAATTCACATTGGTATGCAACCCGAATACGGCTTCATTACCAATCCGGTGCGTCGGACAGGATGGATCTCCCGTGCCGCCCGAGGGGTTCAGGACATATTGGAAATCGGGCTGCACGACCATCCATGGTGTGATCTGGGCCTGATAGGTCAGTTCAAAATGATTTTCGTTTCCCTGCACCAGGGCACCGCGCGCGCGATCATAGGCACGCACGCCTGATGTGACGCGACCGATACCCCAGCCCAGACCAAGTGTATCATTCGTCCTGCCTGAAAAGGGCGCCTTCAGGTTAAGGCCGGCATCAATGGCGAAGCTTATGATATTGCGATCACCACTATTACCCGTCGCCCGGACAAACAGGCCAAGTGCGCGTGATGCATCAGGCGACGGACGCCAGATCAACTGGTCGATTATCCCGTAAATCAGCCAGTTTCCCCGATCCCAGCGGGGTGTACCACCATCCGCGCCAAGAGACAGTCCCTGTGTGTTATATCGATAATCCGGAAATCGTGCCGTATCATAATAGCCTCCAAGTTTATAAACGCCTGACAGGCCCGGATGACTGGCCGCGCGTCCACTGTCGCCAGATTGAGGATTGAAGGCATACTGAATTTCGGTAATCAGTAGCGCGCCGGTTCCCATATTGAACTGCGTGCCACTTCCATCCCTTATGGTCTGGCTGGTGGGGTCCGCCGGGTTTCCGGTCACGCCAAAGACACTGCTATCCTGATTACCCGACGGATTGTCATCCGCCGCCGCGAACATGAATGTGTATTTTTCACCGGGTCGGTAGCGCAACCGGATTGCGGGAGCTGCAAGCGGCCATGAAGGACCGCCAGCATAAAGGTTGACCGAAGGACCCATTGGCCATCCGAAATTGGCGTTGAGGTACAGGGACGCGTAATCGCTGATCAGGAATTCCGTATCGAGATCCTGCTGGCCGATCTTGACGTCCAGCGCGCCCCTGAGAAAGGACTGCTGGTACCAAAGTTCAAACAGGCGGGTGGAGCGATCCGCCTCAAATCCGCTGATGGGGTTGAAATTGCCCAGATGGTCCTGAGTGACGGCACGTCCCCGGATCTGCAGGGCACTGATGTTGATTGTCGCGCCTTTAAGCCCGATCATCCTTTCCAGATCCGCCATCAGGGTCGGCATGGTAATGCCGATATAGGAAGGGCCCGTGCCCGATCCCCTGCCATCGCCATTGGTACTGCCGATCCCGCCCGTGGCGCTACCCCATAACTCGTTGACGTCCTGAATGCTCAGCGTCAGGCCGTAGCGGGCCAGCCATGGACGCAGTCCCCCCATATTCCCCAGCAGGCTCCCACCGGCAGACGGCGTATCTTGGCTGTGGCTGGTCGTGATTGCGCCTGCTTGCCAGGAATCACGCACGGTCGCCGGGTCAATCTGGGCCAAGAAAGGTGTACTGGCGCCCAGATGGGCCTGCCCACCCGCAATGGCGGTCTGGGCCTGCCCCGCAACGGAGATGAAACCACCGATGCCCCAGAAGAAAATTCCCTCACATACACGCCGGAACAATCGGGTAACGCAAACCGCCGGAATCCTGCGTGATGTCAGTTCGCACGGTCGCAAATGTTTCTCATATTATCGTAAAAAAGGTCGTAATCCAGACAGATATCATATACCCGGTCTTCTTTCCACAACATGATGTTTTTGTTAAAGACACAATGTGAATAAAAGAGAATTGTGATATTATATCGTTCTCGTAATTTAATTTATTATTTTTAAAAAATATGCCTGAAGGTCATAAAAAGGTGTCTATTCTGCTTTGGCGATGGACGAAAACACATAGCGGAAAATAAATTATCGCGGCTGCCGCTTCTATGGAAAACAATTCAGACTTTTCACTTTGGCTGCCTGCACAAAATGATCGCCGGCATGCGTGGTAATACTGAGTACCATGCTGCCTGCTACAAGGATTGGCGGCCCTACCATTGCTCATAACGGCTGATCTCTTGCTAGCAGCGTCTCCCCCGTGACCTTATTTTCCGTGTTCAGGTTCACGTCATGTCTGCGTGTTACAAGAACAGCGAGCATCGGCATGATGGCATGGCCAGGGTCAGGTGCCAGGAGGCCGGACAAATATTATGAGATCGATAGTGCATTACGGATTGGCAATCCTGATGATAGTCAGCATATCCGGCTGTGTGGCGCGCGCCGAAACAGAAACAGAAACAGAAACAGAAACAAACGGTATTTGCGAGACAGTGGAACAGGGTATCCGGCTGCATGTCGACGGCACGTATGGCGGATATCCCCATTCCGTCCTGCGTGATGCGGTGCTGGAGAGCGTAGCCTGTCCTTCGGGGGATGCAGAACTACGCGCTTTCCATACCATTGCGATACCGCCGCCCCATATGCGTATTGCCGTCATGCGCCCCATCGGGCAGGGCCAGCAGGGATCGCTGTCCATCATGCTGTTTTCACAAGGGCATTTCGTTATCGGCGAACGGATGTCCCTCTCTCCTTTCTCACGCACCCAGTCTCCTTTTTCGGTAAAGGCAGACATCAACCTTGCAACAGCACGCCTATGGGGCGATCTGGCGAACCGGATCGCACAGGGGAAGCGTGCCATTCCATAATGGGGAAACACGCTCAGTCCATCACATTTGCGATCCGGTTTACCGAAAATGGCCGTAGCTTGCACATATTCTGCGATGTCATTAGGTGACGGGCGCCACACAGTTATCTGGATACAGGTTCCTTGCTCGCTGCCGGTGTCGTCGTGGGTTTACCATCTCCGTTCTTTTTTTACAGTCTGAACACCAACAGGCCGCAGGTATCGGCAAGGCGGCCAATCGTTCAGGTTCGCGTCATGTTTGAGTGATATGATCGTTCGGATGAAATACAAATCTGGCCTTTCCCCAGCACGTTATGACGCACCAACAATCATTTTCCACTGGGGATGCACGGCCATTATCATGTTGCAGTTCGCAACCGCGAATTTATGGGGCCTGTTCCGGAACCCGCTACACCATCAACTGGTGGTGACCCACCTGACGGCAGGCATGGTACTGAGCGTTCTGTTTCCCGCACGCCTGCTATGGCGACTAGGCTGGGGGCGGCAGATCCGCGCCGCCGATCGCTGGCTTGATGCCATGCTGGCGCGCTACGTGGAATACAGCCTGTATGGGCTAGTCCTGCTGGAAATCCTCCTTGGGTATCTGTGGCGATGGGGCAATGGGCAGGCCATGAGTTTCCTGTCCATCCAGATCATGCCGCCCTTTGGCAGGTTTCCGACATCGACAGTCGGCATTCTGCACTGGCTGCACCAGTGGAATGGCTGGCTGATCATCGTGCTTGCCACGGGTCATGCGCTGGCCGCGTGTTTTCATTACTTCATTCTCCGGGACAATGTTTTTCAGAGAATGCTGCTGACAGGGAATGTATCCGATGAATATGGAAAGTAAAATACCGCTGCGCCCCAAAGAAATCCACGCGACCTCCCGTCTGGGCTGGCTGCGGGCCGCTGTTCTGGGGGCGAATGATGGTATCCTGTCAACATCCAGCCTGATCATCGGCGTTGCCAGCGCCCATGCGACACAGGGGAGCATCCTGCTGGCTGGAATTTCCAGTCTGGCTGCCGGGGCCATGTCCATGGCCGCGGGGGAATATGTGTCCGTTAGCTCGCAGGCGGATTCTGAGAAGGCTGACCTCGCCCGCGAAAAAAAGGAGCTTGGCAGTAGCTGGGACGCTGAAGTGAGCGAACTGGCCGGGATATACCGTCAGCGTGGCCTGGATGATATTCTGTCACGCAAGGTTGCCCTTCAGCTCATGAAGCATGATGCACTGGGGGCGCACGCCCGCGATGAACTCGGCATTTCGGACGCGACAGCGGCGCGTCCGGTACAGGCCGCCTTTGCATCGGCTAGCGCATTCTCTTCCGGTGCCATACTGCCCGTGCTGGCAGCCCTGCTGTCGCCAGCCAGCGTGGTCTCGTGGAGTGTATCCGCTGTATCCCTGATTGGTCTGGCGGTATTGGGAGTCGTGGGTGCGCGTGCAGGTGGGGCCTCACCATGGCGTCCGGCAATGCGGGTCATATTCTGGGGCATCGTAGCGATGGCCGTGACGGCTGCCATCGGCCGGATATTCGGGGTACAGACATAATGTATTAAATATTTCTGTATATTGAACGAATGGAATGATATCGTGAATGTACTTCTTGTAATTGTGCTATCAAAGGCAGTCGTTTCAGTGCTCTGCATGCGACTTGCATTTCATTTATATCGTGACAAAAACAATATAATATTACATAGAAATAGGTCTGTGGGATTATGCTATCCCGGCAATAGATAGTGGGCATCAACTTCCTTGAATACTTTCCCAAGGCGGCTATGGGAACCCCGCTTCTCCTGCGGGACGCGAATTATATGCGCAGTGATCTCTATTCCGTTGTCGCTGCGATCATTAATGGCCGACTACGATGTCGGACCGAAAGGCATTTGCCTACACGCCATGGTCATCCTGCTTGCGTACCTATCTCATCCAGGATGGCCGAACCGGGCATGCATGCAAGATCATCCTATACCGCCAGGGAGTCACGCACTCATGACATAACCGCTACCCCTGACGGTGTGGATCAGAGGTTGGCCATCCTGCCCCAGTTTCTCCCGCAGACGACAAATATGCGTTTCGACGATGTTCGTACGAACCGGGAAATCCATATGCCAGACATCCTTCAGCAACATTTGCCGGGAAAGCACCGTGCCTGCATTCCTCATGAAATATTCCAGAAGTTTTAGTTCCTGAGGCTGCAGAAGAACCTTTTCGCCATTCCGTGTCACTGCAAGCGTCAGCAGATTGAGTTCAACGTCAGCCACATTCATTATTGTTGTATGCTGGAAGGAAGATGATCGACGAAGCAGTACCTGCACGCGCGCGACCAACTCGCGTAATGCAAATGGCTTGATCATGTAATCATCCGCACCATGCCGCAGACCGGCGACACGGCTTGGTACGCCATCCATCGTCGTCAGGAACAGGACTGGCGTCATGATGGCATAAGAGCGCATGCGCATGAGAATTGTCAGTCCATCCAGACCAGGCAGCATGCGATCCAGAATGACGATATCCCACGTTTGCGACAGGGCATGCTGCGATCCATCGGTCCCGTTAGCGACACAAACCACGTCAATTCCGCTTTCCTCCAGTCCCTGCCGCACGTAATCCGTAGTTGCGTGGTCATCTTCAACCAAAAGCAGGCGGGGGCGTGTTACCAGCGTCATGAAGCAGGCCAATCAACAAATTTAATGTCCCGCCCAGCGAGACTGAGTTCTTGATCAGGTTATCAGAATCATTGTTACATGGCACCATCCATGACGATGGATAGACAATTATTGGCATTTTTTAATGTATCGACCATGTCTCCAAATTGAATACAGAATAAATAATATCAATATTTCATGTGATACATATCATAAATGTGGATGTATATGTATTATATTTTATACGGTATTAAAACAAATACTACGTACGCGCAGGCATATAAAAAATAAAAGACGGTAAGTTCTCTCCGGACAGGACAAGGCAAAGGGGTTAACGCGGAAAGACCATTGGGGGTAAAGTCAGGCTACAGGGCTGGAGCCTATGCCAACCGGACCTGTCATGATCGGGGACGGGTGGATCTTGTCCGGTCATCCATATCCTGAGAGGATGTCGCTACATGATAAATATGTCCAATGATGTCGTGGAATAGGATATCCCGACGCCGAAATGTGGAGACACGACGTATCATCGCCACGACGTCGTTTCGTATCGTCACGTTGTTCGCCGGTCTTTTTATATTGGGCGGCATGGTCATGACTATAACGTCAGGCCTTTACAGCCAGTCAACCATGCGCCAGCAGATCCGCCGGGAAGTGGAGAACGAGAGCCATGAGACATTTGCAGATGCTGGTGTTGCGGATGTCCGTCATCTCCTGCCAGTTGTGCAAGGACTGATCGAACATGAACCCGGTTTCCATTATTTGCTTCAGGACCCCGGACAGGTCATTGTCGCAGGCAACATGCTGCATCTGCGACCAGTGCCGGGCGAACGCTGGCTGGCATGGTCCCATCGCCTGCCGAAAGAAATCAACCAGGATATCGTTTATGGAATAGGTTATCGCCTTGATGACGGCGGCTATTACTTCGTGGGCATGGATGCCTCGCCCCTGACGCATCTCCAACGCGCATTATGGACAACGATCCTGTGGGGCATTGCAGGATTTGGTCTGATAGGGGTAGCAGGCGGCCTTTTCCTGAGCAACCTGATCCTGAAATGGATCGAGACGATAAGCAGGACGGCACGGAGCATCATGCAGGGCGATCTGTCTCGCCGCATCCCGCTACGTGGCACGGATGATGAGCTTGATCATCTCTCGGAGAGCCTCAATGCGATGCTCGACCAGAATGAATACCTGATTGCAAGTCTGAAACAGGTCTCCAATGACATCGCGCACGACATGCGCCGCCCGCTGGCGCGTATGCGCCAGAATCTTGAGCGCGCCATTGGGGCACATGGACCTTCCGATACCATGCATGAGCAGGTCGAGTGTGCAATCGAGGATCTGGATGCCGCATTGGAAATATTTTCCTCGCTGCTCAAGCTGGCGCAACTTGAGTCCGGGGCATGGAACAACGAAATGGAACCCCTCGATCCCGCACGACTTCTGGAATCAGTTCTAGAACCGTATCGCTCCGTTATCGAAGACAATGGACAGCGCCTGGAAACCGAAATCATTCCCGCCTGCCCTACCGTCACCGGTCATCCAGTCCTTTTACGGCAGGCGTTCTCCAACCTGATCGAGAATGCCGTACGCCATACGCCCGACCAGACCACCATCACAGCGACCATAATGCTTTCGGACAAGACCATCACGATAGAAATAGCCGATAATGGTCCAGGCATTCCGGACGAAGCCATGCTTCGGGTATTCGACCGCTTTGTCCGTCTTGATACAAGCCGTACGCATGACGGTAACGGGCTAGGGCTTACCATGGTGAAAGCCGTAGTACAACTGCACCGGGGCACGATCGTCTTGTCTCACAACAACCCTGGCGTAAGGTGTATCGTTAAATTACCCATAGAGCTCTAGCCTTCACGGCCTCATAGACAGCAGACCTCCTGGCTGGTTAGAGATGTGCAAATACGACTGAAGATTGGGGCATTGTAAGCTGACATCCCCGTGAGCTTTCGCCAGAAATAATGATGCCGCGCGCCCATGCGATGTGGCCGCCTGCAACGGTCCCGGCGAGCAGGGATCCAAATCGGGATTCATACAAACCATGCTGCTCTGGTCCCTGATTCTGGTTGCATCAGCCGCGGCATTTGGCCTGAGCGCCGTGTCGGGAGGCGGTGCCGGGCTGCTCCTAATGCCCCTGCTGGGGCTGGTGCTGCCTGGCACTCAGGTGCCAGCCGCCCTGTCGATCGGGACAGTTGCCAGTTCGGCGACGCGCATCATCTCGTTCCGGCAGGCGATCCGGTGGGACATCGTCCGGCATTTTGCGCCCACCGCGTTGCCCTTCGCCGCCCTGGGCGCATGGGCATTGAGCCGTATGGAGCCAGCCTATCTGTCGCTGCTTCTTGGCGTATTCCTGATGGGGAATCTTCCCCTTCTCTTTCGCAAGCCTGCACCCCAGGTCACTGTGAAAACGCCCCACGCTATCGAACTGCACGTGCTGGGTGCTACCGCCGGCTTCATTTCCGGTTTTACCGGAGCGGTCGGCCTGGTGTTCAATGGGTTTTATTATCGACTTGGTCTGCGGAAGGAAGAAATCGTCGCAACCCGCGCGGCCAACGAAATCATGCTGCATGTGCTCAAGATCGCTCTCTACGCTGAGTTCGGCCTGTTGAATACCCGGGCCAGCATTGCGGGTATCGCTGTTGCTGCGGCGGCGGTTCTGTCATCAATAATCATGAAGTACCTGTTGCCGCACCTGCATGATCGCCTGTTTCACCATATTGGTCATGCCGCCATGGTCGTGGCGGGTGTCATGATGGTGATCTCCGCCAGTAGTCAGTTAGCGCGGCAGGCAAATGTCACGGTGCATTTCGCCCACGTAGCCCATGAAGCCGCAGCGTCCGTGTCATGGCGACAACACACTTTCGCGGTCGAATGGGAAAATGGTGATGAACGCGAGTTGAGCCCCCGAGTGCTTTCCAGACTGGCTTCATCCCCTATGATAACAACCCATTGATTTAAGTGCGGGAATCTGATTCAGGCTCTGTGAGGAGACTGGAGATGAGCGACCTGTTTTGGCTGCCGGACGAACAAATGGAGCGTCTGCGGCCCTTTTTCTTTAAGAGCCATGGTAGAGCCTGCGTTGATGACCGCCGAATGCTGAGCGGCATCATTTTTGTCAATCGGAACGGCTTGCGCTGGCGCGATGCGCCCCGGGAATACGGTCCACATAAGACGCTCTAAAACCGTTGGAAGCGCTGGGGCGCCATGGGGATCTGCGCCCGGATGATGGACGGTCTGGCTGCCGGAAAGGCAGAGCCCCAGACCATCATGACTGATGCGACGTATCTCCAGGCACACCGCACGGCTTCGAGCGTGCGGCTAAAAAAGGGGATCCAGGTCGCTTGATCGGCCGCACCAGAGGGGCATAAACACGAAGCTGCATGCGATCACCGACCAGAGTGGGCGACCGCTGAGCTTTTTCATGACTGCGGGACAGATAAGCGATTATACCGATGCCGCTGCCCTGCTGGATAGTCTTCCTGAAGCACAATGGATGCCGGGAGATCGCGGGGATGACGCCGACTGGTTCAGGGACGCCCTGGAAGCAAAAGGTATAAAAGCCCTGCATTTCAGGACAGAAATCTCGCGGAAAACCGGTCAGATACGACAAGAGAAAATATAAACGCCGCAATCGCATCGAGATCATATTCGGAAGGCTCAAGGGCTGGCGGCGGGTTGCAACCCGCTACAACAGATGCCCGACCGTCTTCTTCTCAGCCATCTGTCTCACCGCAACCGTCATGTTCTGGCTATGTGTCCCGAGCCTAGAAGCCGTCCGTACTTTGGTAAAGACCTTTCAACACCGTAATAATAATAACGTCCGCTATCATTATATTACCCGCAACAAAATGAACTTTGCACCTGAAGATTATATGAATCTTACTTCACACGAGATTCACTATGACTACAGTGACATTTTTTTCATCGACGGCTTCAAATGTTCTATCAACTGTTTGAGGGAGGCATCATGCCAGGATGGAAAAGTGAGCAAACACATTATCCTGAACCACTAGTGAGATCCAGTAAGCTCATTCCATCGGAAAATGCCATAAATGCATCAACGGCCTGTACTATGAGATGGCGAAACTGACAAGCATTGCCCAGTATACACTGGTTATTGCCAGATGGGTGACAGGCGCCAGGGGATTCTTTTTCAGTTTCCATGAGCCGCATAATATGACCGACGTTGATGTTTCTGGCAGACACAGCCAGACGGATGCCACCAGTACCTCCCCGGGTACCTTGTACGATCCCGGCATGACACAGGTGTTGTACAACTTTCACAAGATGATTGTGCGAAATGCCCTGCAACTCAGTGATGTTCCTGACGGTAACACGCGAATCAGGATTACACGCCAAGTGGATCAACACACGGAAAGCGTAGTCGGTACGCAGCGAAAGAGGCATCAACCCCACCACCCATAGGCACGTGTTGACTGATTTTCCCAAGCAGCCTCTAAGAATATTGCCAACGGGCTGCTGTACCAGGCAACCGTGACGCAGGGCATTCGTGACATAGGGGAGTAGAGTACGCAAAATGGAGTTGCCTGCGCGTCTGTTCCTCTACTGTCATGAATTAGGTTACCTTCGAGTTTGGAAAGGTGACACACACACCAAATCCTCTGGCAGATCCTGTAAGTGGGGAACGTAAGCGCAGAGTAACGTCCATTTGGGTAGCGATATTACTGGCAATGGCGAGACCCAGGCCACTGCCATGATTACCGGTCCCGCCGCGCACGAATGGGCTAGTCAGCCGCTGGAATATGCCGGGTGGCAGCGCGGGGCAGTCATTGGTGATGTCGATTCCACCATCTGGTAGCACGGCCACCCGCACGGGCATATGGTGCCCTCCATGCAGCAGGGCGTTTTCAAGCAGGTTGCGCAACATGATGCCGGTCGCATCCATGTCACCATGTACGAATATGTGGTGAATCCCGTCTGGCGCGATGACAATGCCCTGCCCGTCACACGGATTATGCCCAAGATCATCGACAAGGACATGCACTACGGTCATCAGGTCGAAACGGTCGCGCCGGAAAGCGACGCCGGACGAGGCGCGGGAAAACTGCAGCAGTTTTTCCACCGTGCGGCCCAGCCTGCGGGTCCGGTCGGCAATGAGCTCCACCCGCCGGCCCGTATCCGAACCCGCCGGCATCAGTCGGCCCAGCATCTGTACCTGCGCCAGAAGGGCTCCAAGCGGGTTACGCAGTTCATGCGCAGCGCTTGCGGCAAAGGCGCGCTCGGTAGAGAGCGCTGCCTCCAACCGCGCCAACAGCGTATTGATCGAGCGCTGGATGGAGACTAGTTCGTCAGGGAGATCAAGGGGGGGAATGGGCTGAAGGTTGCCGCTGCCACGTGCGCGCATCTCGTCATGCAGCAGGTCCAGCGGGCGCAGGGCGCGCCGCACGATCAGGCGCACCAGCCACCAGATCACCGGCATGAAAAGCAGCATGGGCACGACAGAGATCAGCATCGCGCGCCGGACGGCCTCGCGCCGGTGGAAGGTCGGTTCCCCCACAAGAACGCGGTATTTCTCCGCCACGGGTGACGCGACATAAACGCGAAAATGCGGAACATTAGCAAACCCGGTCCGCCACGCGCGCTCGAATGCGTCCTGCGGGGCATTCTGGGAACGCAACACGACATGCCCGGTCACATCCACGATCTGATAGGCCAGGGTGCGTGGCCCGACTTCCGGCAGCCAGGCGATGGATGACGCCGCACCCGGATCATGCAGTCGTGTCTCCACAGCCGTCTGCAGGCGCTCGGAAACTTCCTGCAGCGAGTTGTCCAGCCGTTCCGTTACCTCGTAGCGGGTAAATCCACCTACCGCGACACTGAGGATCAGCAGCCCCAGTATCACGACCATGAGTACGCTGCTGATGATCCGGGTAGACAGGCTCCAGCTTTTCATGCGCCGTCCCTTGCATCGAGGCAGTAGCCACGGCCGCGTATGGTCCGGATGACCGTGTTGCCGACCTTGCGCCGCAGGCGGCTGATGAAAACCTCGACGGTATTGCTGTCCACGTCCCGGTCCAGCGCATACAGCGCGGTGTCAATCTGCTGGCGCGAATAGATCCGGCCCGGACTGCGCGACAGCAGTTCCATGATGCTCCATTCCCGCGCGGTCAGGTCCAGCCGCTCGCCATCACGCGATACAGACCGGTTCTCCCGGTCTATCGTAATCTCTCCCACGCGGCAGTGCGCGTGCCTGCGCGGCGATGCATACCGGCGGGCCACTGCCGCAATACGGGCCACGAGTTCATTCAGGTCATAGGGCTTGACGATATAATCATCTGCCCCTTCGGACAGACCCGCGATACGGTCACTGATCTGGTCCTCTGCCGTGGTGATGAGGATGGCGATGTCTGATGATGTCCGACGGACCTCACGCAACAGGTCGCGCCCACTTCCATCGGGCAGGCCAAGGTCGAGCAGCATGAAATCATAATCCACCGTTGCCATGGCCGCGCGCGCGTCCTCCAGCGTCGTGAACCAGTCCACGGCATGCCCGTCCAGACCCACGCGCTCCTGCACCGCCACACCCAGATCGTATTCATCCTCGACAATAAGGATACGCATCAGTCCTGATCCTTTTCCCGCATGACCCGGGCATACAGTGATGGCAGCACAAGCAGGGTCAGCAACGTGGACGTGACCAGCCCGCCGATCACCACACTGGCCAGCGGGCGCTCGACTTCCGCGCCCGCACTTTCGGAAAACGCCATGGGAAAAAAGCCAAGGCTGGCGACAAGGGCTGTAGCCATGACGGGACGGAAGCGGGATTCCGCGGCCGCAAAGGCCGCCTGTGCCACGGCCATTCCCCGTGCCCGCAGGGCTGCGATCTCACTGACCAGCACCACGCCATTCAGGATCGCCACGCCAAACAGCGCGATGAAGCCGATCCCCGCCGAAATGCTGAACGGCATGCCGCGCAGCGTCAGCGCCACGATGCCGCCGGTTGCCGCCACCGGCAGGTTGACGAACACCAGCAGCGCGGGCCGCACTGCGCCAAACGCCACCACCAGCAGCGCAAAGATCAGGCCAAGGGCAACGGGCAGCACGATCTCCAGCCGCCTTGTAGCTGATTGCAGGTTACGGAACTGCCCGTCCCACTGCATGGTATAGCCCGCGGGCAGCTTCACGTCCCGCGCCACACGGGCCTGTGCTTCGGCTACATAGGAAGACAGATCACGCCCGCGCACATTGGCCTGCACCACCATGCGCCGGCGTACCCGGTCGCGGCTTATGCGCGGCGGCCCATCGACTTCATGCACATGCGCCACCTGTGACAGCATCGCATTCCCCTGCCCGTCCATCCGCCGGACCTGCAGCGCGCCAATGGCGGCGGCGGATGTCGCCACGCGGGGGTCAAGGCGGACCTGCGTGCCGATGATGGCGTTATCCACGATCACCGGCCGGGCGCCGATATGCCCGCCTATGGCCTCCACCGTATCGAGAATGTCCTGCACCGCCACATTGCGGCTGGCAGCCTGCGTGCGGTCAATGTCGACCACGATCAGCGGCACGGTGCCGTCCCCCGCAGCCGCCACGTCCGCTGCCCCCTTCACGCCGGACATAGCCGCCACCACCCGGTCACCCAGCTCGGCCAGCATGGCCAGGTCATCGCCAAAGATCGAGACGGCAATCTGCGTGCGCACGCCAGAGAGCAGGTCATCCATGCGCATCTGCACCGGCTGGCTCCATGAATACAGCGCATCGGGCAGTTCGCGCCGCAGGGTATCATCCATCGCGGCGACCAGCCCCGCCTGCGTGCGGGCGGTTTTCCATGTGGCGGGTGGGTTGAGGAAGATGAAGCTGTCGGTCTCGTTCACGCCCATCGGGTCGGTGGGAATGGCCGATGTGCCGGTATTGCTGACCACCGCGCGCACTTCGGGGAAGCGGCGCAGGATCTGCTCCTGCTTCGTGACTGACGCCAGAACCGTATCAAGCGAGGCCGAGGGCAGCCGCGTGGTGGTGACCGCCAGCGCCCCTTCATCAAGCTGGGGAATGAACTCACCGCCCAGCCTCATCGCAAGCCCCGCTGAAAGGGCCAGCACCACCAGCGTACCGCCAAACAGGATGCGTGGATGGGTTTCCCCCCATGTCACCATATGGGTATAGGGCCGGCGCAGGAAGGCAATCAGCCGCGTATCACCCGCAGGCCGCACGCCCCCCAGCGCAAGGGCGGCCAGAACGGGCACGCAGATGAAGCAGTACGCCAGCGACGCCAGCAGCGCCATGATGACCGTCTGCGCCATGGGGCGGAACATGTGCCCCTCTATCCCCTGCAGGGTCAGGATCGGCAGATAGACCATGATGATGACCAGTATGGCAAACCCCACCGGGCGCATGACCTGCTGCACGGAGGAGATGACCAGCGGAATGAATTCGGCGTCCGGCTCCTCCTCCCTGCGCGACAGCACATGTTCGATCACCACCAGCGAACCATCGACAATCATGCCGAAATCGATTGCGCCAAGGCTGAGCAGGTTGGCCGAGATACCGAACTGCCGCATGCCCGCCATCGCGCAGACAAGGGCAACCGGAATGACCGAGGCAATGACAAGGGCGGCCTGCCAGCTCCCGATCACCACCACCAGCACCCCCACCACCAGCACGGCGCCCATGACCAGGTTGTCACGCACGGTGGCGATGGTCTGCCCGGTCAGGGTGGCGCGGGTGTAATAGGGTTCGATCGTGACGCCTGCGGGCAAAGCCTGCCGTATGCCCGGCAGCGCACGGTTGATGGCGGCAAGCGTTGCGTTGGAACTCGCCCCGCTTTCCATCATCACCACGCCGATCACGATCTCGCCCTGCCCGTCACGCGTTACCGCCCCCAGACGGGTGCGCGCGCCTGCGCGCACGCGGCCAAGATCGCGCAGCCGCACGGCGGACCCATCGGGGTTGGTGCGCACGGCAATGTTGCCAAAGTCGGCCAGGCTGCCGACCAGCCCGCGTCCGACCACGCTCTGCTGTTCGGCATGGTGCGTGATCCATCCGCCGCCGGATGCCGCGTTGCCGGCATCCACCGCACGATAGACCTCGCCTACCGAAAGGTTGCTGCCGATCAGCCGCGCGGGGTCCAGCGTCACCTCATAGGTTTCTTCCGCCCCGCCATTGACGTTGACATCCACCACACCGGGTACAAGACGCATCTGCGGCACCACGGTCCAGTTCATGATGCGGTTGAGTTCCATGAGCGAACCCCCCGCGCCACGGATCTGGAACTGCATGATCTCGCCCATGCCGGTAGCCAGCGGCCCCATGCTGACGGTAATGCCGGGCACGGATATGCTGGCGCGCGCCTGCTGTATGCGCTCGTTCACGCGGGTGCGGTCCAGGTTGATGTCGGTATCATCGGCAAACTGCACATACACCACCGAGACGCCGCCGCGCGATACGGAACGCAGGTCAGTCATGCCGGGGATTCCGGTCATGCTGGTCTCGACGGGAAAGGTGATGAGTTTTTCCACTTCCTCCGTCGCAAGGCCCGGCGCCACGACCGAGACGAGAACCTGCCGGGGCGAAATATCCGGCACCGCTTCCACCGGCAGGCCCAGGACAGTCATGATGCCCGCGGCCAGCAGCAGGCCAAGACCGCCCAGCACCAGCATGCGCGCGCGGATCAGGGTGGCAAGGTAGGCATGTGCCATCAGTCTGCATCCATTCCGGCCAGACCGATGACGGAACGCAGGGCAAAACTACCATGACCCACCACCGGCTCGCCCTCTGTCAGGCCGGAACGCAGCACTGCCTGCCGCCCGTCATCCAGTGCCACATCGACCACGACCGGCCGGTAGTCCGTCGCGTTCACCCGCACGAACACGACGCTGCGCCCGTCAATCTGCTGGATGGCTTCGGACGGCACGACAAGACCCGCCACGCTGTCACGCTGAGCCAGTGCGGAATCCAGCACCATACCGGGCACCAGCGCGCCAGTGGGGTTTGACACACGGCTTATGACCCGGACCAGCCCGGTCAGGGAACTGGCCATCCCGTCCACCGTATCGATACGGGATGTAAACGGGCCGTCTGCCGTCCGCGTTACCTGCTGGCCGCCTGGTGCGATCCGCGCCGCCTGATCGGGCGGGATATCGGAAACGATCCATACGCTGGACAGATCTGCCACGCTCGCCACGTCCATGCTCGGGTCCACATCACCCGCCACTGACGTACCGATCACCTGCACCATGCCGTTGACAGGGGAGATCAGGGTCGAGGTTTCGTCTTCCGCGCCCTGACTGTCCTGCTCCGATGATGAATTGAACTCCTCGGCAAAACGGTGGCCCAACGTGTCCACATCCGCCTGGCGTGCACGCATGGTGGCATCCGCCTGTGCCAGCACGTCCTGCCTGCGGCGCAGTTCGGCCAATGATATGCTCTCGCCAGCCAGTGCCCTAGCCCGCTGCACCGCGCCTGCCGCATCGGTCCGGGCCGCAATGGCGGCAGCAAGCGCTGCACGCATCTGAACCGCCTGCAGGCGCGCAACATGCAGGGAATGATCCTGATAGCGCACCAGCGCCTGCCCCCGCTGCACGGATGCTCCGGGCTGTACCAGTACTGCCAGCACCTTGCCACTGCCGGCGGGATGGATATGAACGACCCGCGTCGTATCGGGCATGACCCGGCTCATGACCGGCAGCATGGGTGCCACGCGACCCGGCGTGGCTGTGACGATGGTTACCCCTTCATTGGCAACCGCCGCCCCGTCCAGCTTCACGATCGGGGGCAGCGTCCCCTCCCCGGCATGGGCAGGCAGGGCGGACAGGCCGAGAAGAAACAGGATGGAGGCAATCCGCTTCATGGCACGACACCTGTTGCAATCAGCATGCGGATGCTGGCGACATGCCATTCCACTTCAGCCCGGACACTGGCCAGTCGGGTATTGGCGGCCGCCTGCCGGGCGGCAAGCGCCGTATCCACACCGGCTTCGCCTACTTGCCAGGCCCGTTCCTGCGCCTGGGCCCGCTTTTCCATATTCTCTGCGGCACTGCGGGTAGCCTGTCGTGCCGTGGTGGCCGCGATCAGGCGTTCACGCACGCGCATCATTTCCAGATGCACCATGCGCCGCGCCTGCGTTTCCTGGCTGGTGGCCGTGGCCAGGCGGTTGCGGGCTTCGGACATGATGGGGGTGTTACGGACCTCGCTGGGCAGGGGGATGCTGAAATTCACGCCCACACGATCATCCCACGGGCTGCCGTACTGCTTTTCATGAATGGCGTCCACGCCGATTTCCGGGTTGGGCATGAACGAACGGCGCGCCAGTTTCATGTTCGCTTCGGCGGCTTCCACATTGCGGTGCGCGACCTTTATGCGGGGATCGTTGTCTTCCATGTCGCGCGGGCTGACAAAACGGGCCTGCGTCACGTCGCCGCCACCATAACGGCTCAGGTCAGGCACAACCGGGCGCCCCAGCAGCACCTCCAGGGCCGTAGTCGCGTTCTGCGCTTCCTCCTGTGCCAGGGCCAGTTCATTGCGCGCGTTCTCCATCGCCGCCTGCGCCATCTGCCCATCGACCGAGGCCAGTTCCCCACCATGCACCGCATGCGTCGCATTGCCGGCCATGCGCGCTGTCGCATCGTACAGGGCATGGGCCACATCCATCCGGGTACGGGCAATCAGGGCGGCGGCAGCTGCGTCCAGCACCCGGATGGATAGCGCCATGTGTTCGACATTGAGCTGCTCATCAATCGACGCGGCTTCCGCGCTGGCTACCTGTTTTGTTGCACTGCCCTGCCCCGGCAACCACAGCGGCACCGATACGCCGCCCTGATAGGTTGTATAGCCTTCGTTACTGCCCAGCATGTGGTCATCCATGTATTCACCCGACAGGGTCGGGCCGCCGGCAAACCATGACCCGGCAGCGCTGGCGCGGGCGCGGGCGGAATGATGGCCGACCTGAAGTTCGGTGCGGACGGGATCGATCGCCCAGGCCATGCCGACGGCTTCATGGAAGGATGGGCCAGGGCGGGCGTCCTGGGCCAGGGCCATCCATGGCAGGGCACAGGCCATGGCGATCGACACGATGGGGGGGATGGGGGGGATGGCGCGGTTCATGCTTCAGGCCATCATGGAATGGCGCGACCACCATGGCTGATCCGTTCGGCCAAATCGCTCCACAGTCGCGCCATCAGCAGATTGATCTCGGACGTGACCGAAAACGGGGACTGCGAACGCGCCAGGGGCGAAAGGGACATGCGTTCCCCGATGACAAAATGCCCCTGCGAGAACAGCCGGGCCGAAATCGCCCCCTGCTGCCCCTGCCCCATGGGCCTCGTAACGGAAATACGCAGGTGTGGCGGCGGGTCGGCAATGAGACCGAAGACATGCCGTTCAGCTTCATCAGAGGGGCACGCCACGCCCTGCAGCACGGCGTCACGCAGTACGGAATGGGGATAACCCCCATACATGCCATCTACATGCAAACGTATACCATGCCGGACCGTCATACATATGCCCTCTGTCCCATCATCCGCCCAAGCGGCCGACACCCCTAGGAAGAAAATACAGGCTGCATACAGACTATCCCGCACTATCCTTTGCATAATAAGCGTCTGTTCCCCGGCGTACATAAAGTTCCTGCCATCACGACGATGACTTTCTGACGGTAACAGAGAAACCTGACGTGAACCTGAACATCCGGTCTACAAAAGAGAATTTATATTATGAAAATGATTATCATTTCTATATTTAGAGTAAGCGATAATTTCATATGTGAATTTAAGGCTCTGTTAGAGCCTGAATTAGAAAGCGGTTTGATTGATTTGTCTCAGCACCCTGCAGATATGGACAATCATCAACTGTGCACAGGATAACGAGATTGGTGCCTCGACATGTTTCGTGAAACGGCGGCAGCGTCCGAGCCATACGAAGCGACGCTCCACGATCCAGCGTTTCGGCATGATGATGAAGCCTTCAGCCCGATCGCTGCGCTTGACGATCTCGATCGTCCGTCGGCCACGTTCGACCAGCACACCACGCAACTTCTCGCCAGCATATCCACCCTCACCAATCAGATGGCGCAGCCAAGCGAACAATGAGCGTATTTTGGTTGCTGCCGGCGGCGCACCGTTATGATCCTGAATGTCGGCGGGATGCACGACAGCTGCCACGACATGACACAGCGTGTCGGTCGAGATATGCCGCTCGCGACCCTTGATTTTTTTTGCTCGCGTCATAACCACAGCGGCCGCTGTTGTAGCGGTTTTAACCGACTGGCTGTCAATAACACCCACCGAAGGCGTGGCGTCTTGCCCACTTGTGCTGCTCTGCCACAGCTGGCTAGGCTCGTATCTCGGATTTGAGCATCTGTTAAAGTTCCTTGCTACGGACGGACATGATGCTGTCGTGCCCTCGGTACCCAGCTCTGCCTTTTTCAACCCGATCACCGGTATCATACATAGGCCCGCGTTGTGCAGCCGCACTCATATGCGGGCTGATGGCTCGTCTAGCCGGTACCCGGCGTTTTGAACGCTCATCGGCGTCAGGATAAGGCTCCAGACTCACCCCGCACCCAGACTGAAACAGGTGATTTCACACCCCTGCCCAATTAGATTACAAAACCCGACCACAGCCCGGTGCCATTGCTAACGTATAGCAACCTACCGCCAGGAATGTGCTGGCAGCCGCAACCGAACGTGACCCTGTTCGGCTGTGCTGCACATCTCATGTTTCCGTTTTCTGGCGCAGAGGCCAACGTTGCCCTGTATGTCGGCGTAGAACGTGGTTGATCGCTCATCAGACAAGCGCATGGAGCGTCGAACCTACAACACATATTAAGAAGTCCGGCAGGACATGTTTGAATACATAGAAATGTTCGGGCTTCCCTGTTTTCCTCGGCCAGCCAGTAATCTGGCATGCTGACGAACTGCCTCAATTTCCTTTGCCGAGACCTTTCCTTTGAGCTTCGCGTTCCGCATCCGCCAGTCCAGACTTCTCACCTGATCAGAGAGGACCACACTGGCGGGTTTTACTACTACGGCTACTTCAAACGGATAGCCTTTGATTTTAGTGGTCATGGGGCAGCAAAGCGTCATCCCCGCTTTGGCATTATAACTTGCAGGGCTGAGAAGCACCGCAGGCCGATGCACAGCCCGTTTCCGCCCCGGCTGAGGGATCAAATTCCAACCAGACAATGTCGCCGCAGTCCGGAACCCACGTGACCTGCGATTTGGTGTTCACCAGCTTTCGTCACCTACAGACTGTCCAAAGTCAATTTCATCATGCCCGTTCAGATCGGTAATCCCGGCGACGAGATCTTCCAGTTTGAGCAGTGTGGCGCGAACTGGCGCAATGATAACTCGAACATCTTCCTCATGAACATTCACCATCTGATCATCCTGACGTTCGGGTGATGCCTGGCTGCCTTATGACAAAGCCGGATAGGCCGGGCTGATCAGTCAGACCTTGGCCCCTTTTGCTTTCGTGCCGGTCTTCCGTACCGCACGCGGTCTCGCTGAAGTCTTGGAACCCGGCGTTTTCTTTGGCGATGCCGCGGAAGATCCGGTTTCAGTTGCCGACGACCTGGATCGCTTCGAAATCGTTTTTTTGGGGGGTAATACAGCCTCAGCAGTGTCGACCAACACTTCTTTCGTCGCACTATCGACAGAAGGTGCTGCGGTTGCTTCGTCCACGGGAGCGGTCTGGGGCACCAAAACCTTACGTCCGAGACCCGCGTCTCGCGCCAGAGTCGCCCGCATTTTGGCATACTCCGGAGCAACCATGGGATAATCCATAGGAAGTTGCCACTTCTCTCGGTATTGCGTTGGCGTCATTCCGTACCTTGTCTGCAGGTGACGCTTGAGCATTTTGAGTTTTTTGCCATCTTCCAGACAGACGATGTAGTCAGGAAATACCGACTGCCCGACTGGAACTGCAGGCTGCTGGGCAGGGATGCTGCTATTTTTCTCTGTGGCCGGTGTTGTTTCGCGGATAGCAGCGTAGACATCGCGGATAAACGCCGGGACATGTTCTGTCGGCAGAGAGGTATTGGTATTGCCGAGATGCGCTGCCACGATGTCGCTCATGGCAATTACAATTGCCGGGGATAGGTCGTCTGATTGGTCCATGATAAAGCCTCTCCGCTATATTTTTACCGAATAACATTGCCGGAGTGTAAGTCTTTATGCAATCGGCAAAATATGGCGTATCGAAAGCTGAATTATATATTGCGGCACGTTGCCTACATCGATCACATTGCACCATGAACATCAAGTTTTACGCAAATTGTATGCGGCGGAGCCTGCCCCTGATTACGCTATCAGACGGCGTAAACTGGCTTATGCAGCGGGCCTTTCACGAAAACTACGGCTCACCCCAATGTCGATGATAAGTTTTTTAGTCCGAATATATCCACACACGAATTTTCCATGACGTGGTGAGCGGATACAGTATTTATCTCTATCACCTGTCCGATGATCACACCGGGTTACCCCTGCAGGTAATGCAGCCAGTCATGGCTGTGTAACGATATAGCCGCGTTTCAGGCGATAACGGATCATCGCGGTCAGGGCATTCACCGCGGCGCCTTCATCCGGATAGAGATCCACGCGCTGGGTGCCAGCTGTCCCGATCCTGCCCCAGTTACGAACAAGCGCGGCACCACCGAACAGGTCGGGCTGAACTGACAGTCCGTAATACCGCCACTCATTGAAACTGGGTTGAATACGGCGCAACTGGACCGATAGTGGGAACAGTCCAAGCTGTATTGTTTTCTCTGGGGGAACGGCGCTCGTTGATCTTCTGGATGTCATATTGGTCCTGCGCATCGCATGATGCTAACATGATCTATTATCCAAGTACAGATATTCTGAACTTCTTTCAGCCTTTTGCAACTTCGCTTGGAGCATGCATGGATCATTTCCTGCGATCTATGGGTCGGATGGTACGATGCGGATGTCTTCCGATACGTCAGTCATCCAGCATGTTGGTGGTTGCTTCAAGCCACGACCGATCGCAAGATGACGTAGAAGACGCTTTTTCTTGCCATCCAGGCATGACTGCCCTTCGATCACCCAGCAATAGCTCCGCATGTTTCGAACATACGTTGCCCGCAGAATATCTATGAAACACTCGGTAACAATAATGAGATATACGTTACAACAAGACGGAATCGTGTAGATTGGGCAGCCTGATCATGATTCCGTGTAGCTAGGTGACCAGATTAAATCACGACGAAAATCGTGAATAATAGCAAAGTATATCGGGTTATGCCGCTCCAGCGCTCCGTAAGAAACATGGCAACCGTGCACTGCGTTGCTTCAGTGTGTTCGTCTTGATCCGTGTGAGGATGACATGAAGTTTGATGAACTTCGCTCGCGTTTCGAGCTTATCGATGACGAACAATCCGGACAGCTATGTCTGACGCTGGTTCAGGCGATTTTAGCGCTGAGATGCAATATTGAATACATTGCTTCTCCAGCGAAAACATCAACTGCCAGGCGTGAGCAGGCAAGATCATTGCACCCCATTCTGGTGCTTTGCCACGAAAAAGGCCGTCAGTTGAAAGACGACCATCCGAATTCCCATTATTTGCAACTCCGCGTTGATATTCTTGTAAAAATGATAAGTGAGATGTCGGTCGACGAGTTAGGAAGCGAAGCAGAAGAGACGTTTATTCTCTCCCCGATCAACCCTGCTTTTGAAAATCCCCCATCTCGAGAAAGGGGGAACGACAAGGAATGATTTTTTAATCGCAGTCGCATGATCAGGGCGTACAGGACATAAGTATTGTCCGGAGTCCGCCATGCGCAGTTTCTACGTGTTGCCATTTCTCCTGCTCATACACGCGCCAGCGCGAGGACAGCAATGCTCTGTGTCCACTCCGATTGTGTCCAGGAGCAACACCATAGGGCCGCCCCTGGAACATGATAATAAAGGTAGGACTGATGCAGTCGCCCACCTTGGGATAGCAGGGGCCAACATCGAAAAACTGCCCGATCTCCACGGCTTCGAAGCTGGCATCGCCCATACCCGGAACGAACTCCTCGTCTTTTTCGCTCCGGAAAGCCATGCAATCGTGCTTAGCGGCACGCTGGTTCCGGTACCATACGACACCCTACGTTCCCTGGCCGGATCGCGCGCCCACGATCTCACGCCGGTCGAAGGCATCAGGGGAATGTTTGTTCGGGCGGATAACCGTTTTCAGGTCGTCTATGCGACCCCGGATGGCAAGGCAGCAGTCGCGGCCCGCATGTGGGGCGCCACTGGACAGGACATCACGAAAGACCAGATCAGGGACATTCCCGGAGCCGTCCCAGAAATCAGTATCTCTGGCCCTTCATCCGACACTAACGAACAGTCCGGGCTTCTGGGTCTCTCGGGAGGCCTTATAGGGACACCTTCAGCCCCGGAAGTCATCATGTTCATAGACCCGCAATGTATCTACTCGATGAAGGCAATGCATATCCTTCAGCCCGCAATCGATGCGGGGAAAGTTCGCCTGAAAATAGTCCCGCTGTCATTGCTTGATTACGAGGATAATGGCGCCAGTACCGTCAATGCGAGAGCCATGCTGTCGCTTCCGGCAAACGAGATGGCACAAGCGTGGGTCAACGGTCGTCTAAACCCGAGATTGACTGTACCTGAACCGGATAGTGGGGAGAAGCTTGCCCGCAATACCGGGATTGCACGGCAGATAGGGCTCACAGGGACCCCAACCTTCGTCTGGATGCACCGCAATGGCAGGATCGGCCGGCTCGACGGCGTTCCCACGGATGTCATCACGTTTCTCACCTCGGTCTCGCAATGAAGACACGACAGGACCAGACCGGCCCGCGGCGTTTTTTTGCAAAAACGCGCAAAGTGGCCCGCCTGATGATTGGCGACCCACGTACATTGGTCGCCTGGTCCGATGTGACGAGGAACGCCGCGCTGATTGAAGCCCTCGGGAAGGCATTACTGAAGCCTAAAGCCAGTATGCAGGGCCCGCGGGCGCCAGACGGTACCCCTATTGATATCGCCGCGATCGCTGCCGAATATGGCGTCGAACCCCGCGTTGTGGCGATCTTACTCGATCGGAGACAGCATGAGACATACAGGCGGGCGCTTGCTGCCAGTATGCTCGCTGTAGGTCTGATTCTTGGCTGGGCCGGAGAGATGCTCCTTTCCCACTGGAAGGGCACCCAACTCCTTGCTGCGCTGGAGTTCGCACCCTTCTGGACATTTCTGGCACTCGTGGCGTTTCAGAACGCGTGGCTCAACTGGCAGATCCGCGAACGCCGCCTGTGTTCCGCCCGCCAATTTGTCGCGACCGCCGACAGCCTCATTCCCCGCAAGCCGTAAGCGCAAGTCCATCTGCATTGCGCTGGTGAATAGATAGGATCGGCGGAGCACTCAGAACGTCCCGGGAGGCGCGTTCTTGTCGCCGCCCTGAGCGCCTGTTGCCCAAGAGGCGTGTTCATAATCCTCGCGCCCCTGCATCACCCGTGGATCATCAGGCCGGACGATCGTACCGGCGCGATCGCACGTAGGGGGTGTCCAGATTACACGTGTCGATCCGTAGGCAGCGTGCGGATCATAACGCGCATGCCTGGTCGGCGGAGCCTTTGGGCCATGCACATGGGCAGCAGACGACACGTTGCCAGCGCTGCATGCCGCAAGCCAGGGGGAGAGGACAAGAGGTAGAATGAGATGTTTCACGAATGGTCTCCCGCTTAGAGGAGACCATCCTGACCAAGTATCTTGCGACTAGGACTGCCGCTTTCTCCATTCATTTTCCATGGAAAGATAGCCCCAAATCCGTCGTTCCATGTTCTCGGCCTTGGTTGTCAGTGTGACATGGTCATCGCTGAGTCGGCGGTAATTGACACGGATTGCCTCAAGTTCTTGCGCCCGGTCTTTTTCCTGTTCCCTTGATATTTTGAGATCGTTGGCAAGCTGCTCAGCATGAGCACTCGTCCGACAAAAATGGTCTTTCAGTTCTCTGATCTGGGATTCCAGGCCATGAGCGTAGTCTTTCCAGTCTTCCAACTGGCTTTCGAGTTTATCGGAGTGAGCATTTGCCAGATTAAGTGCCTCGGTCAAGCGACTGATTAACCGAACCTGCTCTTCGAGTTCGTTAAAATGCGGCGGAGCAGCACCATGAAGGGCCTGTCGGATATTGCGTTGCAAGCTCTCGCTATACTGACACGACATGCGTCCGAGTATGAAGCCTGCCGGCCCACTCAACCCGTTGCCACCAAACATTTCATGCCCTCCAAGTGTAACGCACTATAGGATCTTTTTCATTGTCGTATCTACAGCTTTATTTGCACCCGTATATATTTGCTTACTATTTTTATCATCCATAGGCTGGGTCGCAGTTCGATCGCTCCCACCGAGCGACTGCTGAATCGAGAGCAACGTGCCCGCCATACCGACAACGGCGGCGTCCCGGCTGAACTGGTCGATGTCGACCCGGTCCACGTCACCAAATCCGATCATGGCGGGAACCCGCTGGGGTAGGATCGAGATCATCCTGAATGAAATGAACGCCAAAGTGACATGAATCATGACAAACAGGCTGACCAGAACAATCATGCCGAGGAAGTTGCTCACAATCCAGCCGTTTGACAGCACCAGTCCGGCCGCAATGCCGAAACACATGTGGATCAGCCACGACACTGAATCAAATATAAAATATCCAAGGAAAAGTCCGAACAGCATCAGCACCGGCCGGAAGATGACATTGAACAGAAGGGCATAACCCTGTTTTGCATGACCGTGCAGCCCCTCCCCGTTCATGGTCATATGCGCGAGCATCCACAGAGGCGCTGCAATCACGGACTCACAGACCATGATGAACCATCCAGCCACGGCAAACATCCACATGACAAACGGGATCATCGGGATGACATAGGCGATGGTGAGGCCTGGCATAAGCATGGCGAAACAGCCGCCGATAATCGGCGCGCCAAAAAAGTGCATCAGTGCGTGCCCGGCCCCTGCCGCAACGGCACCTTCAGGATTTCCGCTCAGAAGCGACAGCACGCCAATACCGACGGTGCCGGCCGTAGAAGAAAGAACCGACGCAGTGCCCATGGTGAGAAGGGCGGTCGTGATCATCCAGTTGCCAAGTGACATGAGATTGCCAAACGGATCCGTCCAGTAGCCGTTCGTACCGGACGGCTCGATAAATCCGGTCACGATCTGCAGGGCGTAATCATTCAGGTGCAGGGCGCGGAACAGCTGGTCGAGCACACCCGCACCGTCTCCGCCCGGTATCGCTCCTGTGTACAGGTCAGCATTCCCGCCTGGCGCGGTCACGCCATCCTGCGTTGCAACCATGCTGTCAATGTTCTCCATAAAGGTGTCCGCAGACTGCACCAGGGGCGCAATGTCCGAGGCAAGATAGTTTCCGAGACCGGAATAGGATGGCGTGGTGATGGTTGGCGTTGCGGTCATGAGAGACAGGGTCTGGCCATTGAGGCGCGCGAATTCGAGATAGTAGGCTCCTGCGCCAGTCCACCCGAGAGTATCCATCTGGCTGCTGGTGTTGACCGCATCTCCGTTCGTCGAAATTCCCCATTGGTGAAGCGCGAGCGTCTGATTATTGACCGTGTCCTGAAGCTTCGAACGCAGTTGTGCCGCCTGCGTCGTGAGACGCGACGCATAATCGTTGGTGGCATTGACGATGATGGTCATGAGTGGGGCCAAGGACGTTGTCGTTTTGGTCTGCCAGTACTTCTGCGCCACCTGTTCAACCTGGCTGCGAATGTCGCCAAGGATCACGGAATCAAGGACCTGCTTTTGCATACCCGCCTGGTCGACCTGGAAACCGGCCAGATTCACTGCGTCAGTATTGGGCGCCTGCAGACTTACGGCCCCGCAAACTGGTGTCCCGTCTCCTGCGCCGGCTGCCATATTGTAAGAATAGTTGATGATCCCCATCTTTCCGCCGGTCACGGACAGGACGGTCTGCCCGGTCGGGGCTGCAATCAGGCTCGTGTTATTCGCAGCAATGTTAATAATGGCCCGGCAGAACTCATTTTTTACAAGGCCGGTCACAATCCCCTTTGTGCCGGGGATAAGGGGCTGTGCAATGACCTTGCCGTCTGGTCCGATCGCCTGCTTCGCCTTGTCGTAAACGACCTTCGCCATACCGATGCCCCAGAGCGAGCCCTGCACGACAACGGCCTGCGCTGCATTGAAGCCGGTTGTCGGCAGCGGCCACATCAGGATGGCCGCAATCCCGATCCGCACGATCGACATGCTGGTCTGGTTGTTACCAAGGAGTTGCGCTGTTTCTGCACCCCGGTGGATGTTCATGAAGTAGATATAGCTTACGACCGCCATCGCAAATGCCATGACAAACCCGGAGAACCACCCGATCATGGTTCCTATGACGGTCGCCTCGTTGCCGATGCTGGGCGCGCCCGTATCCTGGCCGAAAACCGGGAATACAGACCGGATGACCTGCGCCGCCCAGTCACTGCCCGGATCAAGCAGGTCCCATGTCACGTTATAGCCCGTGCTGCTGGCTGCATCTCCCGAACCGGTCGCGACAACCGTCTGCGCTGCCGCGGACACGGTAAGAGCCGACAGAAACAGAAGCGGCAGGATGGCGAATACAGGGCGACGAAAGGGCGTCATGGTTTGTCCTCCAGCGGCGAAGTCACGGCGCAGGACTGGCGGTGGGACCGGGCTTCATCCGCGTCATGAAATCCGTGACTGCAGTCACAGCCTTGTGCATCATCTCGCGGACCTTCTCGCTCATGTCTTCCAGCGCACTGGCCCCCTCTTTTTTTCCGGGCACTTCGGCAGCAGTCCTGCCGATCTCGGCATCGATCTGGGTGAAGCGCTGCGTCACACTGCCGGGCATTCCCATGCGCTGGCCTGTTGCCTCGGCGGCGTCCCTTCCCTTTCCGTAGGCTTCGAGCTTGCTGGTGACATTCTCCAGTTGCGCCGCAAATGCCTGGTTATTCTGTTTCTCCGTCACAAACTGGCTATGCAGATCCGCATACCGGCCACCGGCCTTCATCTCCGACAACACACCGGCAACACCGTCAGGGTCGCCCTTTCCTGCATCTGAAATCGCCGCCATGATGGAGGAAGCTGGCCGCTCCCTGAGGTCACGCAGGGCCTCCACCGCCTGCTTTCCCAGACGTTCGGTCGCCTCCAGGCTCTTTTCGTCACGCGCGTTGTGCAGCCGGGTGCTGAAATCGGCGGCCTTTTCCATCCACGATGATGCCGGGCTCGCAGGCTGGCTATCAATGCGCGAGGCAATCGCTTCTGCTAGGCGGGCAAAGCCGCCACCGCGAATAACCTTGACGTCCTCCTGATCCCTGGCCGCCCCGTTCGTTTCCCGTGTGTTCGCTGCCGCCTTTTCCTTTGTGCCGTTGCCATCCATCGTCGATCGGCTTTCCGGCGCGTCTTTTGCGGGACCTGTCTGTTTCTCTCGAAAGTCCTTCTGAGGATCCGTCGTATGGGTCTGTCCGGGTTGACTGCTGGCCGACTGCTCCGGTCCAGGCGGAGCGCCCTCCCCCGGCGACGCCATTCCACGGGTTTTGTCCGGCTGACCTTTCTCATCGTGCGCAGACCCGGCAGCATGGTCATGCCCTGGCGCTGGCTGATGCCCTGGTTCGGGAAAGACGGTCGCCCTCAGGTTCTCGATGGTGTGCGCGATGTCCGGGTGGTCCGGATCCTGACGTCCTTCAACCAGTTCGCTGGCAAGTGTCCGGATCGCGTTTACTTCTGGCTGCTGAAGGCGATGCGTTTCACGCATCATCGCAGCGACCACAGGTTCGTTCAGACCTGGGTAATGCGCCGCGCGCTCTGTCATCTCGGTGCGGAGAGGATGCTCCTTTTCAAGCGTCGGTCCCAAAAGGCGCTCTACATCCTGCACGGCGTATGCGACGCGCGTACGGAAGCCGGGATCATTATGGACGTCAGGCTCGCGGGATTCCTGCCGCAGCCGATCATATGCGGCGGCCTGCCCGGGTGCCTGCTTCCTGTATTCGGACTGCACGCGATCAAGGGTTTTCAGCACATCCTCGATATCGCCGGTTTTCTGCTGGGCCTCAGACATGGCAAACCTCTAGGGATTGATCGTGGGGGAAGGCATCGGTGTCAGGCCGTCCCTGAAGGCGACCTCTTCTTCCTGCGCGACCCGGGCAGCTCCCATGGTCGCGAGGTAGAGCCCGAGACGGTAGTTCTGCAGCGCAAGGTAATTGGACTGCGCCATCTCGGTGGCAACCTCGCGCATGACCGACGCGGGAGGCATTGCCTGGAGCGAGGCGTTCCAGCTTACGCTGGAGACCCTGCGATTGACTTCCAGCGCCATAGCCTGCAGCCACGACGCCTTGTCGAGCGGCGTGAGCCCCTCGGCCGTCATTTCAGCCTTCTGGTCCCGCGTGAGCGCGACAGACGGAACACCAAGAGATGTGACGTAGCCCGTGACCCAGCGGGCAAGAGACATACGACTGTTGTACGACCGGCGCCGGGTTGCGGCTTCACGTCCCCGAAGGCTGGACAGCTGCTCGCCACGCAGGGCCGCCGGCGCTACCGGCTGGATGAGCGTGGTCGCATAATCATTGGCTGCATCCACTGCGCCATCCGCGGACAGGGTATCGGCGCCGAACAGGCTGGCGGCACGCTGGTCGGCGTTCGGCAGCCGGGACACGGAAGAGCAGAGCCCCTGCGCCACGTCGTCGGATGAACAGTAGCGCTTGAGGTGCAGGGACATGTTCGCATCCGTGCCCTGTGACTTGCCGTAATAGGAGGGAGTCCCCTGACCTGCCTCACCACGGGGATCGCTCACGGTCGCAATGGCATACACCGCGGATCGAGCCGCCTTGGACGCGGCCACGGTGGACTGCTGGGCATCAAGGCCCGCGCAGAATTCCGGATTCATCATATGCTCGTCCCGGATTCCGGTTTCCTGCTGACGCCGTAGAAATCCGGCCATCGCCGCGTCCTGGGCATCCATGAGTTGCGACTGGGCACCAACCTGGGCTTTCGCGTAATTGGCAACCTGCGTGAAACCCTTCGTCAGGAGAGACGCAACGGAATTCGGGTTTGTAAGACTACTGAGATTTGAATCGATGCTGTCCGTCAGGTTTTTCGTCATCGTATTGAGGGCGTTGCCCGTGAACGCCTGGAGAAGCTTGATCGCTGCAACGACAGCGGCATCACTGAAAAGCGCGTATGCCGGACGCGGCGTGACTGCCAGCACGCAGACGCACGAAGCGGCACCAATGGCAACCATCTGCAGCCTGCGCATCAGAATACTCCGTCCACGAGATTGCTCAGGCTGTATCCGGTCGGAAGCTGGGGAGATCCGTTGATATACAGGTCAGTCGTACCGCTCGACGTCCCCGCAATGGCAGTCGCAATTGGCGGACCACCACCACCGAAACTCAGGCTCGGGCACATGAGTCCGCTACTCGAGCCAAAACCGAGCCCCAGATTAACGCCCGACAGACTGAGTCCACATTGGGTCGACCCCATGGCGTTCCCCCATGCCGCCTGTACGGCCTGACAGACCTGGCCGCCTATCTGGCCCTCGACGGCCTGCAGGAGGGCTGCGGGGTCAAGGCCGTTCGTGATGAGATTCAGTCCGGTGCCGTTGAAAAAATTGCTCAGGCAGGACAGGCCGTTGACGCTATCCGGCTGCTTTTCATAGGCGTCGTTGGCCTGGACGCGTTCGTTTACGGCTGTTGCCGCCGCCTGGGTCAGGGCGGCGCAGCCGACGCTTCCCGTAGATGTCGTGGCACCAGAGGCGCCTGATGACGTGGTCTGCGCATGCCCCTGTATCGATACAAGAGCGGCAGCCACTGACAACAGGACACGGAAGCGCAGACGGATCATGCGGCCTCCTGACGTGTAGCCGGACGCGTCACAGCCTCCAGCAGGGCAATCCTTTGCGGAGCAAGAAGGCGATGAAGCGCCTGGCGCCTGCTTTCCGAGATCACGCCACGTCCAAAAGGGCTGTCCGGCGACAACAGGTCCCTGCGGCCGCGCAGATAGGGGATCAGCGCGTCAAGGGAGCTGACCAGATCAGGCCATTCATGCGGCGCAACACCAGCGAGGATGGCGTACCAGGCCGTCCTCGCTGTCATATCATTGTCCAACATCGCAATGACGTCCTTTCCGCCCCTGATGCGCCAGATCTCGCCGAGCGCATCCAGCGCAAGGGCGACATTGGGCATCGGGGAAGGAGGTCCGGATTTCCGGACGGATGAGGGCTTGTTCATGGAACCTTCCTCGGGTGGTTACGACGAAGGTGTCGGGCCATCATGCGACCGGTCAGCGAATTCGATGTCGGACCGCGACCTTATTATGGCCGACATCAATGACGTCGCCCGCCTGGGCTACCGTGGTCGCCAGAACCTTGTTCCATTCCCGGCCGCCCTGCCAGTCAACAGGAACGCTGGTGTCCACGTCCGCCGCGAACACGACGCGCACCCCATGCGGAACGATCTGGCGTACGGCGAAGCCAAGTGGAACCTGCTTTCCGTATCCACTGGCGATATGGAAATATCGACGGGCTGGAACATTGCCGGATGTTCGAGGATCCGTACCAGTACCCGGCAATACGCCCGGCCCTTCCTGACCAGCATCTCCCGGTGAGGGTAAGGTCTCCCCGCCGGTCGTCCCCGTTGAGGGCAACGTCAATGCCGGCCGGGGCGGAGTGTCCGGAGAGGTTGTCTGGACCAGATGAAACGCGGCAGATGTGGCAGATATGGGGCCAGAGGCCAGCGCCATAACCACGGCAGGCATAACAGGCATATGAGTGTCTCCATCAAGCTCTCCTGACCAGAGCAGCGGCCTTTGCGACCTCAGACACCTTTTTTACGGGCTCCAACTCGACTATCATGACGTTCCGTCACGGCTGATCCGCTGTCAGGACGCGGCCAGTCGATATCTTCTGGATGTTGGAAGTTTCTTTTGCTGAGGAAAATGCCTGCCGTGAGAGTAAACGAAAATGTCCCATGACAATGGCAAGATGCAAGCCGAGGCTTTATTTGCATCCGGCCAATTATATAAAGACATCGGGGAAATCATTTATGACAGGCGGACGGCGCTTGACTGGACGCAGGTGCACCTCGCCAAACTGGCACGGTTGAATGTATCGGTCATACGGAGCATCGAAGCAGGTCGTCCGGTTTCCCTGGAAACATTATCGGCGCTGCTACGGGTATTTGAAATAGATCCGCGCGATATTCTTCCGCAAGGTGCACCAGAAGGTACATGGTTTGCCCATCTGGATCTGGCGGCATCCGCCACGCAGCTGAAAAAAACCATGAAGCAGTGTTCGGACTACAATCTGGCAATCCAGAAATTACGCGACATTATTGGCAATATTTCAAAGACGTTTAACCTGCCGGAAATACCGGCCAGATTGCCGATCGATCATTATTCACACAGTGTCGCCTTCACCTCGGGGGAACGGCAGGACCTCCTCGAGATATTTGGGCGCAGGATTCAGATCTTCAGGACGCTTCAGGGGGCAACAGCGAGCCAGATCGCCCATAAATCACACGTTTCCCTGACCAGCCTGAGCCTGATCGAAGCAGGACTCAGAAATCCAAGCCTTGAAACGGTTTATCGCATTGCCGAAGGACTGTCTGTCTCCGTTTATTACCTGATCCCGGGAATACATGACGACGCAGACCTTTTGCGTTCCCTGGACATGACCGCGTGGGCAATGTCCGCGCAATCACAACTCGAAGCCCTCGCTGATCTCGAGTCCATTATTGGTCACCTCGACGATATCGCAAACCACTGACCGGGTGCATGAAGGTATGGAGGCTGCCAGGAAAGGGGTCTCCTTTCTTATGGCAGGCACTATGCCTTGGACTGTCCATTCCAGGTGATGTGCCCCGGCTGATCACCAACGCGGACCGGAAACCGCGTCCGGAGTCATATTAGCGCGTTCTGCGCTATTTATTTCTTGACGGTTATATAACGCTTAAGAGATATTATTCCCAAAACACGCAGCCTATCCCGAAAACGCGATGACGAGGGCATACCGCCATGAAGTCAGCATCGTTCGGCCAGGTTATAAAACACGGTCTGTTTACATGGCTTCAGACCTATCCCACGCCAGAAATGACGCGCGCCCTCTATGCCAGGCTGTGCGACGAGGTCCTTGTAGCGACAATGCTTACCCTGACAGTGCAGGAGGTAAAGGAGTCAGTCGCGCAATGGGCCGACCGACCCCAGAATGTTTTTTATGAAGCGCCTGCACGCAGGGGAGCATGGACAAGGACCCAGTTGCTCATCCTTGGCCAACGCTGGCTCTGTGGTGATAAAACCGCCGACATAGCCGAGATGCTTGGCCGCTCGGCCGGGAGCGTGCGTGCAAAAAGAAAGCAGCTTGGCCTGCCACCGCGCATCAGGCTCTCAAAAATACAGGCGGAGACCATACTTGCCGAAAAGCGGAGCGCCATTCCCGCAGATCCCGAAGCTGTCCTGACATGGGAACAGGCCTCCCTGCTTCCTCATGAAGCCCGGCGGGGACGGACATGGCTTGTCAGGAACAGCCTCAACAAGCTGACCCTCACAGGACATACGGGAGGAGACAAGGTACGGTGGCACGAGGCCGCCAACATTGAAATCGCATACCGCCATTTTGCATTTCAGAACCCGCGTGAAATTGCGCGGGACTTCCTTATTTCGGAAAGCGCGCTGAAATCCCAAAGCTGCTGGGAACAGCTTCCGCCACGACGCGGCGCCAAAGTGCCCTGGTTCATTCACGCGAGGGCCGAATATTATATCGGCGAACACCACTACATCCGGCGGGAATGCCTCTGCAAGAGCGGATGCTTTTTCTGGACCACCCGCAAGGGTGGTGACCGGGTCAGCAGACGATACCGCCGCAGCATTGCCGCCACGCATGGCATTGCCGCCTGAGTAGTAGCGGGAACCGTCAAAGAAAAAACGTGCCGGTCGCAAGATAGACTTCCAGCCTGCTCTCATCACCGTCGGGAAATGAGAGTAGAGTGATGACCATCTTTTTTCATGCCCCCGTAAGGGAGGCGCGCCATGCGGCTGTTTAATTCCGCAGTAACCAGGCGCCTTACCGACCCCGACTTTCAGGGGATTGTTGTAGACAGATCACTGCTGCTCAACATCGCACTGGCGGGCGTGGTCATCGTATTCGCGGCGCACGACGCCTATGTCCGTGCACACCCGCCCACACCCCTCTATTTCTACGTTGACGGCCAGAATGCTCCCCGACCGGCCGTGGCCCTCACCAGTCCGGTACTTGGCCAGGACCAGCTTCTCGGCTGGGCCGTCAAATGGGCGATCGCACCCTACAACATCAACTATCGTGATTTTCCAACCCAGATGAACACCGCGGGCGCTCACTACACGCTCAACGGATGGAACACCTTTGCAAAGTCTTTCATTACGCAGGGGAATCTGGCGAAACTCAGGGATGCAAAACTGCTCTGTTATGCGCAGCCGACACGGGCCGCGACCGTACGCGCCGAGACAGTCGTGCAGGGACACGCGCGCTACGTAATACAGTTTCCTTTCATCCAGACCTGCGAAAACGTGAACCAGCAGAATACGCAAATGCTGATGGCAACCGTGACGATTGATCGCGTGGAGGACCTGGATCACCCGGATGGACTGGCCATCGAACAGCTTGTCGTCTCGTCGGGGAGGGAGTGACAACCGTGCGAATTCTTTCTCTCTTTCCGCTGACCCTGTCCGTCCTGCCACTTGCGGCACTCGCGCAGCAGCCATCACAGCCCGGGCCGGCGGCAACGACACCCGCAGACGATCCTGATACAGCAGCCGAAGGTGAGGCCGAGCATGAGGCCATTCCTTTCACCCCCGAAGAAATCCTTCGGCTGGGGGAACGCCTGAAGGACGTGCGTCGTGCCACGGAGCAGGTCGGCACAGAATTCGCGACCCCTAATGCGCGCCCGGCGATCCGTGTCTCCTTTGCGCCTGGTCAGCAGACAAGCCTGATCTTTACGACAAAAGGCTATCCGACCGCATTGTCCTTCGTGGACAGCACGGGACAACCCTGGCCGATCGCATGGAATACGTCTGGCAATTCCGCCAACCCGGACGGCAGCACGAACTGTGCTTCCGGCAAAAGCGGCGCGTCGGCCGGGAATCCTGCGGTTGAGACAACAGGTTTCTATACCTGCGTCCCGTTCAAGGGCTCCAATACCATCAATATCGAACCGATGTCGCTCCAGCCCAGAGGTGGACTGCTCGTAACGCTTCAGAACGCGCCAAAGCCGGTCTCCTTCCTGTTGATCGCGGGACGTGGATCCTATGATGACAACCTGACCGTTCGCATGTCCGAGGGAGGCCCCAATGCCCGGGAGCCGGTCGACAGCCGCCCCGGAGTACCCGCGACAGGCGAGCCTTACATGAACGCCATGCTAAGCGGCATTCCACCAGCGTCAGCCGTTCCGCTGGCCGTCGAGGGTATTTCACCCGATGACGTGCACGCCTGGCGGATTGGAAACGAGGTCTATCTTCGCACGCGCCTTCATCTCATGACGCCCTCCTCGGACAGCATGGAGCAGGGTGAAGGGGGATACACGCTCTATGCCTTCCATGAGTCCCCCGTTGTCCTTCTCTCCGATGCGGGACGGACGGTCTCGGCCCATATCAGGGACGCACAGTGATGAAACCCAGGTTCAACCAGCTGCTCAGTGATGCGTCGCGGGGCGGAAACCGGCGTCTGCTCGCAATCCTTGGGAGTATCGGCACCGTTCTTGGCGTCACGCTGCTCATCTCCACCATCCACCGTAAGGAGCTTCCACGCTCGGACCCCGGCAGGCCGCCCGCTGCCAACCCCCTGCCCGGCGGCCTGAATTCCAATCCACGCCAGCAGGAACTCCGCGAAGATCAGATCCGCGACGAGGCAGACCGGGCACAGACTGCGGGACAGTCGTATTCACCTGATATTGCGCCGGGCACGCCCACCCATCCCGACGACAAGCCTCCCCCGCCCCCGGTCGCCCAGGAGGTCGGGGTGGACGTCAACCCGGCGATGGCCAAGGCCGCCGCAGCGCCAGCCCCACACGCACCTGAGGTCGTGCCAAGCGTTCCCGTCGTACCAGTGCAGACGGATGCAGCCTTCCGTGCTGCCATGCCACGTGACCCGCAGCTCCAGAAGGACGCAATCGCCGTATACAGACATGCGATCATGGATCTTGCAGGCCGTCTTGATGGACGCTTTCCTGTCACAAATGTCCTGTATGAAAAGACGGAAACCGGAAGGGAACAGCAAAAAAACCCAGCGGTCCCTCCTTCCATGACTTCAGCGGCAACTGCAAATTCCCAGACGGCCCTCTCCCGCGTCCTTGTTCCTGCCGGGCGGGGGATTTACGCCCATACGGTTTCAGCAACCAACAGCGATCTCGGGGGAGAAATCATCCTGGAAGCTGATTCAGGTCCACTCGCTGGCGACAGGATGAAAGCATCCGTCAGAAGGGCCGGGGGACATCTGAACAGGCTGGTTGTCCGCGTTGATCAGGTCTTCCATAAGAATGATCCGACCCCGATCCAGGTCGAAGGTATGGTGGTTGCGCCGGACACCATGGAAGCTGCGGTGGCCTCAAGCGTTGACCAGCTATACGTTGAGCGCTTTGTTCTTCCCGCCGCAGCCGCCTTTGTCCAAGGGCTCGGGCAGGCGATCGAGATGACGTCGAACACGACCGGTTCGATCGGAGCCCTCGGCAACGTCAACTACGTCCAGTCACTGAATTTCCCGCAACAACTGGGCGTGGCGGCCGGTGCAGCGGCCTCGCAGGTCAACAGCGCGCTCATGCAGCAGATGCCGACCCAGCCGCGCGTAAATCTTGCCGCTCAGGTCAGTGTTGGCGTGATCTTCATGTCGGACGTCGTCATGAAGAAGTAAGTTTTCGGGCACCGGTCGCATGATATCGGCGAATTCTGCACTCTCTACCAGAAGGCAGCATTCACCATGACCTCAGCCGCAACCGCAACGACGTCCCGGGATCCGTTCAGCGCGGATCGCGGCATTGAACCTGTTCCGTTTCGCAAGCTGGGCACGACGCCCGAGCCTGACCCTTCGCCTGAACCGGACACAATTGCCGAGCCTCTCTCTCCTCACCCGCAACCTGTGACAGCAGCACCTGACAAAAACCGACCCGTTCCACATGCAATAGCCCTTTTCAGGGCGCTTCCGCGTCGCAGGCAGGTCATGATAGCGGGTACTGCCGTCGGCAGTCTGCTCTCCCTCTTCCTCGTGATGGGCATAGCAAAGAGGCAGGCGTCTCCCGTGGGCCAGGAAGTCGGAATGATTTCCGCCCCGCTACCATCAGGCCCCAAAGCGTCTCCCGCGTCGAGGCACTCACCTACATCATCGCCATCATCCCCGGCACCTCAGGTCTCGGCTACAAATGAGGATCTCAAGGCACTTCTTGCGATAAAAAAGCCGCCCCATCCCGCCGGCCTACTACCGGAAACTCCGTCGGCCGAGACAACACCCGCGCAGAAACACGACACTGGCATCGAAAAGGCTGTTACGACGGACGATGCGGTCCAGAAAGCAACCCGCCTGCAAGCGGCTCCCATGACATCGGACGACCAGTTGCAGGTGCTGCAGCTTGTAACGGAAGAAGCAGCACTGGTGCAGCGGACCCGCAGCGACATCGCAGCACTCCGGCAGGATCTTGACCGGCTGCGTATCGCAGATACGGCAAAGGCTTCGGATCTCAACCGCCGGATGTCGCTCCTCGAAGCCAAACGAGCCGTGGCCGACGCCGAAGCGCCCCCGTCAAATGGACCGGCCGCCACACGCGCCGCGGCCGACAAGGCACGGGCAACTCTGGAAGCCGCGGCGGCCGAGCCACAGCCAGCACCAACGCCGCCGCAATCTCCAGCGTCCCGGACAGCGAAAATGCACCAGACGCCTCCTGCTTCGCCCCCAACATGGACGCCGCACTACCGGATACTTGCTGCATCTCCCCAGCTTGCCATGGTGCAGGACGATGCGGCGCCAGCCGGGCAACCGCCACAGTCCGAAATCGAAATCGGCACCGATCTCCGCGGATATGGTCGTGTGCGCGCCATCTCTCAACGCGGCACGATGTGGGTGATCCAGGCTGAACGCGGCATCATCCAGTAAGGCAAGGACACATCGACGTGCAAGGTCTGGTCAACCTCGTCAACGATCTCGCTCTCGCCATGGCCTGGCTGCTGCCAATGGCCTGCTATATTGCGGCATGGATTGCCTTCCTGACCGGGACATGGGGATTATGGCAGCAGCGCCAGCCCCAGAACCCGTTCGTCGGCCGTCCCTGGGTGCCCTGGATCGGGATTGTCCTCTCCGGCGTCTTCGCCACTTTTGACAGGATACTCACAAAATCCACCACCTCTGCCGGTCTCGATACACAGGTTGCGCTGGGAGCCTCTGTCACCGGCTATACGGATGCCGCGACCGGAAGCGTCATTTCCGGGACAGGCCCAGAGGATGCCATCCTGTCAATCGTCAGTAATTTCGCCCTGTTCTTCGAAATGTTCGGCGCCTGGGCGGCGTTCATGGCGGTCGTTGCGTGGAACGCGTCAGCGACCGGAAAAACAAACCGCTCAAAACTCAGTTGCCTCATCCAGTTCGTTTTCGGCGTGATCCTCCTCAATCCCGTCAAGGAAGCAACCTGGATCCTGAGCCACTGGACAACGTCCGGCTAGGTCCTGTCCGCAAAGAAAGCGTTCGAAGTCGCATGTTGCCGACAGAACAATGATTTGGGGGACATGATCCCTCTTTCAACGGAGCCCTCGACCATGAACCTCTCTCGCACAGGCACCACCAGCGCGGCGCGACTGACGCGTCTGGTGACACAACGGGCCGGATACAGACAGCGTGCCGTCACGGCACTTGGCACATTGGCCGTCCCGATCCTCATTGCCAGCCATGCGCTGGCCCAATCCGCAACCGGCAGCGCAAACGGTATCGGGGCCCAGATGCAGGCCACCGCCCAGGAGGGACTGACAGCGGGCGGCTTTGTCGCTGCTGCATGCATGTATGTCGCTGCCTTCATCTGCTTCATCGGCGGCGTATGGGCGGCCTGGCAGAGCCGCAACGAACAGAACCGTTCGCCCGGAAAGGTCGGTATGGCAATCGCCGGCATCGTGCTGTGCGGTCTTTTCGCAACGGGTCCGCAGTGGATCAACAAGGCTGCCAACACCGCGTCCGGTGGCTCGGCAACCGTTGGTACGCAGGCTCAGGCCTATCAATTCACGAGCGGCGGCTAGGAACCCGATCGCAATGGCCCGTCTCACACAGTCTTTCCGGCTGCTGCCGCGCCCATGGGATCCGTCAGCGCCAGACGCCGGGGAGATGGGTGAGCCGGGCCTTTTCACATGTGCGTGCTGCGGCCTGATAACGCCTGGTCGCAGGTTTCCATGGCATGGTGACGGACCCGGGCCTGTCTGCGCCTTATGCAACATCCTGCAGGATCCGACCCGTCCGGCCATTGAACGCGAAGCCGTCCTGATATGGTGGCCGAAACTGCCGCAGGCCCGCATCATGACCTTGACCCGCTGCGCGCATCAAGCCCTCATGCAGACGCTCGGCAATGGGCCAAACGGACAGGATGTCGTCTGGCATCGTGCAATGGACGCGATCGCGTCAGGGTCGGACACCGCGATGATGCCTGCGCAATGCAAAAGCGCTCTCGCTGTGCTCCGCGCTCTGCACGCGCGAACGACCGAAGCCCGGCGGCGGCTGGAGACAACCTTTCCCCGACTGCTGGCGACTGCCCTGCTGATGGCGAACCGGGCTGACCCGCAGATCAATGAAAGCGCGACCGCCCTGATGGACGGCATCCGGCTCTTCCCCCTGGGCCGTCTCCATAACGGCCCCACCGACATCTACCCGGCGCTTGTCAGGGGATGGCTTGATGCCGATCCCCAACCGGTCATGACGTGACAGGATCATATCAATGGGCGGTATTCTTTCCAGTCTGCTGGCCGGCATCAGCCTCGGGCTGCGCCAGCCCCTTGCCTCATTCTGCGATGTGGAAAGTACGCACGGGGACCATCTCATCACCAAACGCGGTGAATATGTCTCCGTACTGCGCATCAATGGCCTGCGTCGCATGTGCACGCGGCAGGAAGTGGAAGCGCTCGCCGAGCAGCAGCGTATAGAATTGCAGGGTCTCCTTGAAGAACGTGGCCATGCCATTGTGGGATGGTATATTTCCGATCCCGAGCGCTCAGGTATCGAGATTGACCGCCTGAGTCTCAATGGTTGCCGGTCCATAGCCAGACAGATCGGAGCGGACCTTTCGGACGTCATCGAAGAGAGGCGCCGACGCTGGCCAAACGTCATGCGCTGGGAGACCACTTGCTATGTCCTGTGGACCCGGCCCAGCGTGCTGACACGTGAGGACCGCAAACAGGTGGCAGAGGAGCGCCGGACCCTTGCCTCCCAATTTCCTCGCGTGGGCAATACCCAACGTTTTGCCCTGCGCTCCGATATCATGGCGGCCCGCCATGAATCGTTCATTTCACGCGTCCAGGCCGCCTTGCAGGGGTTCGACATTTCCTGCGAATTCCTCGGTCCACATCAGGCATTGCAGGTCGCGCGCGAAGCGACCTATCGTGAAACGGCGGGCTCCGCCTGGAAACCGACCTTGTTGGGTGACCGGGTAATGCCACGGCTTCCGGACGATCTGGATGACCCGCAGCCACATCCGCAGGGCCTGCTCTGGCCAGCGATCCGGGACCAGATCTTCAATGCCGACGCCGAAACGAAAGGCGGACAGCTCGTGACCGTGGGGGATTATACATACGCCCCGGTCGACATGACGATTGGCCCAGAGGATCCGCGCCCGTTTTCCGAACTCTCCAGCGTGCTTGGCCGCAAGAGACTGCCGTGGCGCAGCGCCATGATCCTGGAGGGTGGTGGCCGCGCCGCCTTCGGCTTCAAGGAAGCCGGAGCCGGGTTTCTGGCGATGTTTCCCGGAAATAGCGACATTCGACGGGCGTTTGCCGCACTCAAGCTGGAGCGCCAGAAAAACAACCATAATTCCGTGCGGATGCGCATGACCGCCACAACCTGGGCTCCGGTTGGAGCAGAGGCGAAGCTGCGACGGCAGGCGTCGGACCTCTCCCAGGCAATTGATGCGTGGGGCAACAGCAAGACAACGCGGATCTCTGGCGATCCGCTGGAGGCGGCCATGGGTTCTGTCCCTGCCCTGGCGCTCGGTTCGACTGCGACCTCATCGCTCGCTCTTGTCGGTGACGCGTTCTCCATGATGCCGTGGGCACGCAGTGCGTCACCGTGGCAGAGGGGATCCATTCTCTTCCGCAAACCCGATGGTTCAATCTGGCCCTATGATCCGACCGGGGGCGGGCTACGCCCATCCGTCGTAGACATTATCATCGCCCCGCCTGGCGGCGGAAAATCCGTTCTGGCCAATACCATTCTGCTGGGCTTGATCCTCAGCAGCGCCGCGATCAGCAGCCACGGCACGAAGCTCCCCTATATCGGCAAGCTCGATATCGGGCCGTCCTCGCGCGGACTGATCGAGATGCTGCGCAACGCGCTTGGCCCCGAACGCCAGCACGAGGCGGTTTACGTCAAGATGCAGGCAATCCCGGGCTTCGAGGTCAATGTCTTCGATACCCAGGTCGGACTGGAATATCCTCTGCCACTCGAGCGCGTTTTCCTGCAGAATTTCATCTCGCTCCTTGCTACGCCGCTGGATGGCAGGCCGTGGGAGGGCATGGACCATCTGGTAGAGGACGTGATTGATGAAGCCTACCGCCTCTGTACCGGGGTGCAGGGGGGCACGCCCAAAATCTACACTCCGGGGATCGAGCCCGACGTCGATGCCGCAATAACATCGCTGGGCATCAGCCTGCCCCACCATGCGGGAGAGGACGATCCGACATGGTGGCGGGATGTCGTCGATGCCCTTGTCAATCTCAGGGAATACCGCCTTGCAGGTTTTGCCCAGCGCCATGCAGTACCGGTCCTGCAGGATCTGCTGATTGCGGCCCGCAGCCCGGAAATCGAAAAACGCTATTCCAAGATCACCCTGGAAACTGGAGAAAGCCTGATCGACACGTTTGATCGCTACATCATGAACGTGATCAAGAATTTTCCCATGCTGGCGTCCCCGACAAGGCTGGATATGGGGGACGCGCGCGTGATCGTTCTCGATCTTGCCGAGGTGGCACCATCCGGCTCTCCCGCGGCCAACCGCCAGACAGCGCTCATGTATATGCTTGGCCGCCATATCCTGGCCCGGAATTTCTTTCTCCATCCCGATTATGCCGACGACCCGCATATGCCCCCGTCCATGCGGGACTATCATCTCGCCCGCTTCACTGAGATGTATGAAACGACGAAGCGTGTCGACTTCGATGAGTGGCACCGTACCGAACCAGCGCCCCAGGTAGACAAGCAGGCTGTCCGCGACGGCCGCGAGGGGCGCAAGCACAACGTCCAACTCGCCTTCATTTCACAGAACCATACCGATTTCAGCGAGGACCTTTACAAGATATCAACCGCCCGATGGGTCCTCAAATGCGGTGATCAGGAGACGGCAGACAGCCTTATCCGACGCTTTAAGCTGTCCGATGCCAGCGCCTATGTGATCCGCAACGCACTGCCGGGACCGGGAAAGAATGGTGCGCCATTCTTCGTGGACATGTCGGCCGGAGAAGCAAAGTATGAACAGCTTCTGGTGAACGTCCTGGGGCCAATCGAACTCTGGTCTTTCTCGACGACGCCTGGCGACACGGCGCTCCGTTCGCGCCTTTACAAACGGATCCACTTTGCTCGAGCCCTGCGGATGCTCGCCACCGTATTTCCCTCGGGAACAGCAAACAGCGAGATCGAACGCAGAAAAAGCGAGCGCATGAATGTTTTCGGTCTCGCGACCGATGAAGCGTTTGCCGGCGTTCTGGATGAACTGGCGGATGAGATCGTGGAAGGTAGAGGCGTGGCCGCAGGATTGTATGAAACCCTGCGCGCCATTGATGAACAATCGGAACTCGAATTTACCATTGGGTAGAAGGTGACCGATATTTTCCTGACGGCCTCACATCCCGATCATTGCGGACACAATGATGTTGACCATGCTGTTCGATCAATAGCGCGGCGACGTCTGGCAGGGATAGATTCGACAAATTTATGTGTCGTATCTGGTATATTATACGATATTATCAGTCATATGTGACTATCAGATCGTTAGCGCGATCCCGATCTGATCGTTTATGAAGGCGGCTTCATAATGACGCGCCATCGCCCCGGAAACACCAACCTCTCGCAGAACAGGCCTCCACTCATCCGAAATTCGCCGCGCTGTCACGCGGATCATCTGCCGGGCCTCAGCAGGGGTAATTTCGAAGAATTCACACGCCTCCAGTGCCAGACGGATGGACCGATCATGCGGACCGCCCTCCAGTATCGCCGTTTCCAGATGCGGGTTACGGTCGGGTGCTGGATTCACATCGAAAACGGGGGATAACCGCCAGTGTCCAGCGCCCACATAGAGAAATCCGTGATTTTTCAGATGATCGTCCTTATTTGACACGAGAATAGTATAAACCAGACGCAGGAAGAGTTCGCGGAACTCTGCCTGGGGATCGGCGGCATAGGTCCGGATAAAATCGACAATCTCCGTATAGGAACCCAGTTCCGTTCCGGTTTTCCCCAGAGCAGTCCTCGCCGAAATATAAGGAATCCGGCCAGCCCCACGCCGATCAAACCGCTGGATCAGAGCCACAGGAAACGGCGTTTCAGCCAGTTCCAGCCTGACCTCTGGCGTCCGGATTCCGCATGCTCTTGCCAGACGAAGCGTGGCAACTTCAATACGTTCTATTGGCCACTGGTCGTGAACCGAGGTAAATTTTGCAAGCCAGAGCACATCGCCGTCCCGAACATTGGCCTTCGGTCGCGCCCCACCCGAACCACCTGCACCAGCGAGCGCCTGCATATCCCTTTCGGATATGTCCTTGCCCTGTTCATATGCCCGCGCGATAGCCGTAATAGCGGCAAGATCGACCAGACGCGGTATGATGTCATCGGCGCCGCCACGAATGATTTCTCCGTTATCATCGGCGAAACGAAGCGCACCCTGCCGACATACGTCATCCGACAGTGTGAGATATTCAAACTCGGAAAGCCCATTACCGTAGGCACGCTCGAGAAGCCTGCGCCCCCAACTGTCGGGCGCAGCATCAGCAAAGACACCCGCAAGGGCATCGCGCACGTTCCCTGGCTGGCCAGCCGCATGAAACGGCCCAGAGCCAAGGGGAAAGGTTGGCTGGATGGCAAAGGCCCGAGAATTCTCGACCCAGGCCGGATCATAAGTGAAGGTCGAAAACTGCCGTGGACCTGCCTGCGTAAAACGCAGTTGACCCACGGGAGTCAGGCTGTTGCCAAGAACGACATGGGCGCTGAAATCAGGCATCAGAACGAAGCACCGTCCATATCAATAACATCCGCTCCCCCATGCGTGGCCTTATCCTTATCCTGCTGCCTGCGTAACGTGGTCGCAGAAGACCGGCCTCGACGAGGCTGACGTTCAGCAGCCAACGCCAGTCCCAGATCATCCTTGCGGATATCAATCAGGTCGGCCAACCGGTCCAGAAGACCAAGCACGACCAGCACGTCGGCCAGAGTGCCGATCCCCACACCCGGGTCTCCCTTTTCCAGGCGCGCGATGGAACTTGCTGACGTGCCGGCACGAGCGGCCAGGTCGGCTATCGCTATGCCGCGCCGCAGGCGCGCGCCACGAAGGTCACGCCCCAGTCGCTCAAGAGCCGCGCGGGATTTTGGTGAGCCCATTACTATCACTCATATTTGGCATATAAAATGCCTTATAGCATCATATATGGAATTCTGTAAACTCCACAGCCTCTGCCCTTCACAACACGTTCCTGGCAGGAACTGGCACGTCGCGTAGAAAACGGTGGGCAGGCCGCCTGATTTCCAAGGGCGGTTTCTGGTCGCAGGGCGATCATCACCCTATAAGTCTATTTTTCACCTTGAGGTCATGATGCCTGTTCCGCCAATCGATCCCTTCCACGCGCTGTCCATCAGCGCACTGGCGCATGAACTGGCCGCGCAGGGGCGCAGCATCATTCATATGGAATTTGGCCAGCCTTCCACCGGCGCGCCAAGCGCGGCGATCGAACGCGCCCAGCACGTACTGGCGACCGACCCCATGGGCTATTGGGAAAGCCAGCCCCTGAAGGAACGGATCGCCCTTCACTATGACGAAACATATGGCGTTTCGCTCCAGCCTGAACAGATTATCCTGACCTGTGGCGCATCACCCGCGCTGGTTCTGGCGCTCATGACCAGTTTTGTGCCCGGCGCGCGTGTGGCCATGGCGCGACCGAGCTATGTGGCCTACCGCAATGTGGTACGCTCACTCCATATGGAACCGGTCGAAATCCCATGTGGGGAAAAAGAACGCTTCCAGTTGACCCCCCATGCCATTGCAGAGCTTGATCCCGCTCCCGACGGGCTGATCCTGGCCAGTCCGGCCAACCCCACCGGTACCATCCTGTCTGCAGATGAAATACGGCGCATTGTTGACGTCTGTCGCGCGCACGGGATCTGCATCATATCGGATGAAATCTATCACGGCCTGAGTTTTGGCGAACGCGCGCACAGTATTCTGGAATATGATCCCGATGCGCTGGTGGTAAACAGTTTTTCCAAATACTTCAGCATGGCGCCGTGGCGGCTGGGGTGGCTGGTTGTCCCGCCAGCCAAGGTGGAAGCCGCCCGCGCGCGGATGGGTAATCTGTTCCTGCCGCCCGCCGCCCTCAGCCAGCACGCGGCCCTTGCCGCCTTCGACTGCCGCGATGAGCTTGAAGGGCATATGGAAACCTACCGGCGCAATCGTGACCTGCTGTTGCGTGCCCTGCCCGAAATGGGGCTGCGCCATATCGCGCCACCAGATGGAGCGTTCTATATCTATGCCGATATCCGGCATCTGACGGATGACAGCATGGCGTTTTGCAAGCGCCTGTTGCTGGATACGGGTGTTACGACAGCACCGGGCATTGATTTCGACCCCATAGACGGGAAATACTTCATCCGTTTCAGCTTTGCGGTCGCAACGGAACAGATTGAAGAAGCCATCCGCCGCATGGTCCCATGGTTTCGTCACCAAAAGGACCGCTTACCCGTCAATGCAGTGACTTAAAGGGGGATATACGTCTGGAGCGCGTATAGCTGTGTTTCTGATCAGGAGACATGCGAATACGCACTTACCGCGACCCACTACTACGGACCATGCAGGTGGTTTCTTCCAACTTAAGTTCTGCGACACACGTCTTGATTATAGTCAGCCCCGGCTGCATGCCTTACCCAGATCAATACATTCATACCAAACCATTAACTGCCTGCGATATTACTACCTCAAGCCACTGCTGGAACTGAAATGCGAGGTGGCAAAACTATGCTTCAGCACGATCCCGTTACTCAACACAACAGTCAGCATCTTGCTTTTGTTATTTGATCTTTCTCCAAGCATGCCAAGCCCGACTACGTCCTGCGCTATTGAAAGACCATCCTCCCTGCCGGACGTAAAACTATAAATCCAGACCTCATAACCATCTTCATAGGTTTTCTGCCCCGGTTCACCGTAAATCTGACGCACCTGGGATGAAGTTGTCACACCATCATGAATATTCTGATCAACTTCCGCGATGGTTGTTTTTTTTATGGAAGCATCACCCGTGGACGAACAGGCACTCGTGCCTGCAATGATCGCCATCACGATGGCCGTTCTGATGATCTTCATCCTGCACTCTACCCTCTCGGCTACATATCATCGACATACCTCATTGTGTCCCATCGATACAGATTGTTCAGCGCACATCAGATGCTTGGTAGGACTGTCAGCAACATGGATGGCTGCCGGTGATCCCCTCACGTTCGGAGCCGAAAACAGAAAAGGGTTGCTCTTGTCCCACGCAATTCTGCGCGTCAATCCAGCGACAGCATACCCCAAAAGAGGACACGAATCTGCTCTCGGGGCCTGCATGAAATAAAAAGCAACGCAGCCAATTTTTGCTGCAGCAGTCGCAAGATGATCTTCGAAGCTGCTCCCATTATCCGGAGAAGCTTATGAAACATTCTCTGCTCATTTTTCTTTTGCCCATGGCGCTCAACGCCTGCGCGCAGAGCCTGTCGTCACCTTCTCCCATTGCGACGACCGGCATGGCCAATCCTGAACTGGCCTTGCAGCGGTCAATAGCAGAGACCACGACTGATCTTCGGGAACTTGGCAGCATCCGCCCGTCTCCGGTCGTGGCATCTACCAACCAACCCCCGCTCCCCGATGACCTGACCCGCCGGATCTGGTTCGTGTGGGACGGCCCCCTGGGGAAGGCCGTCGCAAAACTCGGCCAGGAAATCGGCTATAGTGTGACTGTCACCGGCCATCCCCGAGCAATGCGCGTCGCGACCAACAGCGTTGCCGCCGTGGTGGATATCCTTCGGACATTGGGCGATCAGGCCGGAGATCAGGCCATGGTCTCGGTAGACCCGCTTCACCACGCGATAACGGTGGCGTGGCATGCGTAAGATGGCGCTCTTTCTATCTTCGGCCATCGTCGTGACGGCCGCAGGCAGCCCGACCCATGCGGCGTCTGTCTCCACGGGGAAGGTTGTCATTGAGGAGGGGCAGCACGTCCGGCTACCGACATCGTCTCCATCCCCGCCACCCGCCCGCAGCGGCACGTTGGTCCCGGAGCCACAGCCGCCCCAGCCGGGTGCGGATCAGGTGGACGGGGCTGATACCGCCCTTGCCAATCCCATCAATAAACCGGTGACAGGGGCCTCAACGCTCGACGAGGTGGTGGGCGGCGAAGCACCACCCTCTCTTGAGGCCCTTGAGAACACCCGCCCCAATGACGAGCCAGGCGATGACCTGAAACCCGGTCGAAGCGCCCAGCTTCGGGAAGCCGCGCATATTTACGGCGCGCAGGGTGGTCTGGCCGCCCGGGCATTCGCCATCAACGAGATGCTGCGGCGCCATGAGGAGACACTCGACGCCACTTATGATTTCCGGTCGATCGTGCTTCCGATCGGGAGCGGCCAGACCCTCATGCAGCCCCCCATCGTCACCGAGGCACAGATGGCCTTTGCGCTCAATGACACCGGCCAGGTGGCGCACGAGACAGAATGTGTTTTCGAGATCACCCGGGAGGCACAACTGACATCCGCGCCCCCGGACTGGCGCACGTATCTCGTCCGGACATGGGGCAAACCGCATCACCCGGTAGCCGCGGCCCTGCCCCGCACAAAGGCGGAAGTGTCACACTGGAACCAGTGGGTGGCCGAAGGCTGGGCAGACGGGGAAAAGCAGGCGACCGAGATCTTCCTCTCCGACCTGTCGCGCCTGCAGCGCGACATTACCGGCATGGCCCGCTACCGGGTGCTGCTGAACGCTGGGCGCGTCGAAGAACCGCGCGTCGTGTTCGAGCACCAAGATGCCGTGGGAGGAGGAGACACCCTCCACCTCAATGACCGCACGATCCGGATCGCGAGCCAGCCGGGGCTTCAAGGCCACGTCCGGCGCGGAAGCGATTACGGTTATCCGGAGCATTGCCGATGAATATCACCATCCCCGTCACGACCGACGAACGCTGGCCAGATGAAGGCAGGAAAGCGTTTGCCTGGGTCGAGGAGCGACGGCGTAACGCGCCAGGGCTAGACTCCCTCCTTCGCTGGGCGCATGGCCTCGGCGCCTCGCGCATCGACATCAAGACCGGCCATCCGGTCACGATCAAAGTGCACGGCGTGATCCGCTACGCCACATGTAAAGCGACGGACTCCCTTGCGCTGGCGGATATCGTCGGCCATGTCTATGCCTCTGACGGGATGGCCATGCTTGGTGTCGGCCATATCCTCGATACAGCCTACAGCGTGGCACTGGACCGCAAGGTCAATCTGCGTTTCCGGATCAATCTTTCACCCATTTCGGTCAAGCGGGGCAGTGGCGTCCACATCGTCATGCGTCCGATCCCCGCCCGCCCCGCAAGCCTTGACCAGCAGATGGTCGAGCAGGAAATCCGGGACACGAACAGGCTCAAAAGCGGCATGATCCTGTTTGGTGGGGCAACCGGTTCCGGAAAGACCACGTTGCAATTCGGGCTCGCCATCGAAAAACTCATGGACCCGACCGTGTATTGCGACATGGCAACCGGCGAGGAGCCCATCGAGTTCCTGCTGGACGACCTGCGTCCGCCTTCAGGCTCGCGGATCAGCCAGACGGAGATCCGCCCCCCCACCCTGACTTTTCCCACGTTCACCCGCAGCCTGACACGCCGCGAGATGAGCGATGGCATCATCACGGAATGTCGGGACGGCGAGACCATGAATGCAGCCATCAATATCGCCATGATGGGCGGTATTCTGGGCACGACGCTGCATGCAGACAGCGTCTCCCTCATGATCCAGCGCGCGATCGCGCTCTGTCCCCCCTTGGAACGTGACAACCTGGTCTCGGCCCTCGCTCAGGCGCTCCGGTTCTGCATCAACCAGCGCCTTGTGCCCCGAAAGGACGGCGGGCGTGTTGCGATCCGCGAATTCCTCACCTTCGATCGTGATCTGCGCCGCAAGCTGACCCGGACCGAGCCAACGGACTGGCCCGACGTCGTGGCCGACGCGGTCGAGGCGCAGGGCCAGTCTTTCGGAAAGGCCATCCGCAAACTGCTCGATGCCGATCTGATCACCGAAGACACCGCTCTGGCGGAAGAAAGGAGAGACGCGTGATGTGGCGTGCAACGGCCTATCCTGTCCGGGTTTTCATTCTCGATGCCCGCAGCTGCTTTCCCATTCTCATCTCCGTGACACACTGGAGCCTCACCACCCTGCTGATCGGGGTCTTCGGCGTGGTGTTTTTCGGGACGATCTCGTTTTTCGGGCTGACGCTGCCGGCCGCGATACGCTCCATACGACGCTTCCTCATCGGGCCGGTCCGCACCGCCCTGCCGACATGGCAAAGGAGGCGGTTCTCATGAGCGCGATCGACCTGGCGGCGATCAGTGCGGCGCAGACACGGCTTCTGGCCGAAATCGGCAAGCCGATTGAACTGCTGGACCGTGGCACCGGAAAACGGGTGGTCGTATCACCGGCTGACGCGGCACACCCTGAAGCCTATCTGCCCGTTTTCCTGATCAGTGCCGAAACCCTGTGGCTGGAACTGACGGGAACGGGCTTTGCCCTTGATGTCAGCAGGACGCCCGACAGCGCGCTCGGCTATGCCGTCCGCAAGGTGCGCGCCGGTTCATTTACGGTCGTGATGTTATGTCTGATCGATGTCACGATGAGGCTTGCGGAGATGGACGACGCGCTGGTCCTCAATCATCTGATCGACTTTTGGGGCGAAGCCCATGGCCGGATCGCTGATGTTGCGCCGACCTTGCAGGGGGCGACATGATCCCCCGCCTCGCTCTGGCGGCACTCGGGGCGTTTCCCCTTTTTGCCGCCAGCACGACCGCCAGTGCCGCAAGCATCGAAGAAAATGGCCGCCAGATTGCAGCCTGTCTGGAGGCTTCGGCAAAAATCTCTAGTGTGCCCCGTGGCGTGCTGCTTGTCCTCCTCTATGTCGAGGCCGGCCGCCCCGGAATGGTCAGCCCGAACGGTAACGGCACGGCGGATCTCGGGCCGATGCAGGTCAATACGACATGGGTCGATCGCATCGCGAGGCGATGGCACAGCACGCCCGCGCAAACATATGCAGCCCTGCGCGACAGTTCGTGCGCCAATATTGAGGCAGGCGCCTGGATCCTTGGTCAGGCGATGCACGAAGCACACGGCGACCTCTGGCAGGCCGTGGCATTCTATCACTCTCATACCCCACGCCACGGCAATGCCTATCTCCGGCGTTTCTACGACATCGCCCTCACGATGATGGCCAGAAACCACAGGGACGATCGCTCATGAGCACGAGCCGCGTCCCATGGTCATCCAGCGATGACTATCTGCTCTTTTCCTCGATCATCATCATCGTCGGGGTCCTGCTGTTCAGCTACATGGCCTGGAGCCTGTGGCATACGCAGATCACAGCCTTCTATCTGCGGGCCATGCTGGGGCAGATCAACCTGCTGCATACGTCTAATCCTGACCTGATGCGCCTGCGTTTCCAGTTGCAGGCCGCGCAATATCGACCGGATCTGGTGCGGGCAATCCAGCTTTATTATGGCCTTGCAATCCTGGGCAATGCCCTGAAATGGCCGCTGGCCATCGTGATTGCCCTCCTGGGCGGGTTATGCATGTGGCGTGCTGCCCCCGGCCGATTTGCAAAAGCGCTCGATCTGGAAGGTCTGATCGCGGTCCAGGCAGAAATGTTTCCGACGCTGAAAGGCTTCGTCCGACGTCGACTGGACAGGCTTGTAACGCCTACGGATGGTATTCCCCTGCCCGCGGACCCGGCCCTGACACGTGCCGAATGGGGCGCGCGCTTCGCTGTCGATGCACAGGACCGCTACAGTGAAACCGGCGCGCTCGAGGCGTTCACGCGCCAGTTGGGCCGCCACTGGTCCAGCATCAACGCCGCATCCCCTGTTGAACAGGTGCTTCTCGTTGCCTTTGCGATGCACTACCTCCAGAGGCGCCGGGAAGCCCTCGCCCTGCTTGGTGAACTCTCTGCCGGCCTGGCCGACGCTGGCCTTGATGGTCCCCATGGTCCGCTGGCGCCGCTTACGGTGCCAGAGTCCGTTGTGCGAAGCGCCCGCTCTGCCCTGCAGGACAAGGAAATCACAAACTGTATCGATACGGTCTGCGAGCGCAGCGGATGGAGCGTGACCGCGCTCATGACCCTGCTGCACGAAGCCCGGCGTCAGGCGGGCGTACTGGCACCCTCCTCATTCGCCATCGTGAAGCTTATCGACCGATCATTGTGGTACGCGCTGCACTCACTCGGCTTTCCTGCTGAAATCCCGGCCGAAGACCTTCATCCCAATCCCCGCATCGAGGCCGCTGGCGCGCGTGCGCACTGGAGCGAAGAGCGGCGCTACCAGCGTCCGATCTACATCCCTGCGGTTGAAAACGCACTCGCCATCCTGCGCCCGATGCCCGAAGCACAAGGATCTTCCCATGACCCGTATCATCCTCCACGCTGATGGCCGGGCGCCCATCACCATTGAACTCGACGGGACAGGCTTACAGCCCCTCCATCTTCATATCGAATCTGATTTCGGGCAGACGGAGACGAGCGATGCGGCACCGACTTTACCAGAAGCGGCAGCAGCACGGCGCGGGCGCCTGAAAAAAGCATTGCCCGCGCTCATCGCCGGGGGGCTGGCCGCCATCCTGATCATCGGCACACGTCAGGCCATGGTTTCCGACCGCGCCGTTCCCGACACGGGGCCCACTGGCATGCTACGGCCGCCTGCAATTCTACCCCCACTCTCCGGCGCGCCCATGACGGACGAAGGCGCGCCAGGGGTCCGCTCAACCTATGTGCCGGGCGCGCGCATGCCGGTCGATGGAAATGTGGTCGGCAATCCCGACGGTCACCCGGCGAGCGCGGAAATCGATGCCGCACGACGCATCATGACGCAGCGGCCTGTCATCACTTATCCGCAACCCCCAGGTAGCGCGCAGACAGCGCCGACGGCGCCGGTTTCCCCCACGGCACCAACCGCTCCCGTGGCGCCCACGATCGACACGGGAAAATCTCCTTTCGGGCTGGAAGACTGACGCATGGTGAAGCGCGAAATCGGCGGGCCGCAGGTCCACCAGCAACTGAAACACGGCTCTACCTATCGCGACACGCGTCCCTTCACGGTCCGGATCGCCGAAGAGCTGCAATCCAGCAGTTCCGGGTTCGCCCTCATGATTCTGGCAGGGCTCAGCGTGCTGGCTCCCGCGATCGTCGGGATCACCTTTCCCCTCGCCCTCTGCCTGACGCTCTGGGTCATGACCCGCCAGCCCGTGCTGCCTTTTCATCTGCCCAGGTATTCCGGCCTGAAGGACAAACACGATCTTGATCCCAAAACCCGTCGGCCGCGAGCGGCGGCAGGCATCATATATCTTGGAACGGACGGACTGACCGGCCAGCAACTCTGGCTTTCATCCGACGCGGGGCGCCAACACGCCGCCGTGCCCGGCACAACGGGTGCAGGCAAAACGACATCCGCCATCTCCCTGCTGGCCAATCCTCTCGCGCATGGATCCGGGTTCATCCTGATCGACGGCAAGGGCGACAACACGGTCCACGGGGATGTGCTGGCGCTTGCCCGCCGCTTCGGGCTGGACGACCAGGTGCTCAATCTCAATTTTCTGACCGCAAGCGGCATCCGCCAGTCCAATACGTTCAATCCGTTTGCGACCGGCAATGCCGACGCCATCCGTGAAATGCTGGTCAGCCAGCTCGGTGAGCCGTCGAGCAACGACGCCAACGGCGTCTTTCGGGACCGTGCCGTCGGCCTTGCCGGCACGATCGCGCCGGTGCTGACCTGGATGCGCGACACGCACGGCGTGCCGATCAACATCGAGACCATGCGCTACGCCATGGAACTGCGCTGGATCGGCACGCTGGCCCGCCATCGTGTGTTCCTGATCCGCAACCCCGGCTCCGATCACCCCATCGAGATCAGCGTTCCCGAAATTCCCGATGATATCCTCTATCCGGCCCAGGCCTATCTGGGCGAACTGCCAGGATATGATTCCTCTCTGGCCTGGAATGAGCAGAAGGAAAACAAACCGAGCGAGCAGCATGGCTACGCCAAGATGTATTTCACCCGGGTCTTCACACAGCTTGGCGTCAGTCTCGGGCACATATTCCGTGCCCAGATCCCTGATATCGACATGCGCGATGTGGTGCTGAACCGCCGCATTCTCGTCGTCACGCTGCCCGCGTTGGAGAATTCATCGGATACGCTGGCCGGACTGGGCAAGATCGTGGTTGCTGCCGGTCGCGGCGTCATGGCCCAGCTTCTTGGCGCCCGCCTCGACGGCCCCGCCGAGCAGGTCTTCAAGCTCAAGGCAGGCAGCGGCGACGCGCCGTTCCATTTTTTCTACGACGAACTCTCCGCCTACGTCACGGACGGCATGGACCGGCAGCTGGCCATGGGACGCGGCCTGAACTGCATGTTCTGGCTGGGGTTTCAGGATCTTCCGGGTCTTACGACACGCATCGGCGACAAAGCCTTTACCCTGCTCGGCAACGCCAACCTCACCCACGCCATGCGCCTGCAGGATGCCATGCGCACGCGCGAGTGGATCGAAAAGCAGTCCGATCGGATCGAGGTCAGTCAGGCCACGCATTTTGAAGGCAACTCGGCTGGCAGTTACCGGGAAGGACGGGGTGCCGAAGTCCGGGAAGTCGCCCGTATTCCCTGGGCAGACCTTCAGTCACTCATCGAAGGCGAGGCCATAACGATGTATGCCGGTCGCATCGTCCATTCGAAGACGTTCTTTGCCGCCGTCAATGGGCGGTCAGGCGCGATCCGCATGGCCCAGCCGGTCATGCTTGCAGCGCCGCTGGACCTGAATCGGGTGCCCCCGGACCAGCAGTTACTCGCCCTCCTCGCGACGATCGAAGGCGGCCTGTTTCAGTCTGAACTGACCACGGTACACGACGAGCCGGATGTTCGCGCACTCCAGGAAGCAGTCGACCGCCTCGGTCCAGGTTCTCAAGACATCCTGCGCAATTTTGCACAGATCGGTGCAGCGGTCGCGGCCACACCACGCCGGGTTGCGACCGCCAGTGACGATGAAGGGAATGAACACACAGCCGGCACAGACATGCTGACACCGTTTTCCTATATGCTGCGTGATGCTGCCTCCACCCCGAAACCCGGTTTTCAGACACCGCCCCGCACCATACCTCCCATCGACGGTCACCTGCTTGGACGCCTTGAAGCCATTGAACGCCGCGTGGACCGGCAGCCTGGTATAGCCCGGCGTCGGGCACTGCTTATATTGGGTGTCAGGGACGCGATGACAAAAGGCGCACCGAAGGAGGGCGCGGCCAGCACCGGGATGACCGAAAAGGAAATCCTCGCCCAGATCAGGATATTGCGAGAAAAAACCTCGGCATGACGGGCACGATCATCATCCTTCCCGGCGGGGAAAGGTTCCAGCTCGAATGGCGCCGGACCGACCCGGCGCGGTGGGAACGCCGCCTGAAGGCAAAATATGATGAGAGCCGGAGCGCGGAGCGTTCTGACAAGGCGCGATGCCTATGCCAGCATCGCGGCGCCGTACTACCTCTACAGATCCGTTACCGGGCGGACAGTCACAGTTATCACCTCGCCGTCTGGCCAAATGAAGGGCCGCTGCATGAAAAGACATGCCCGTTCTACAAGCCTGATCCGGAGAAAAGTGGGCGCGCCAGCTATGTAAATAGCGTAATTCGCGAGTGTGAGGATGGGGATGTCGCTGTGACCCTGTCGATCGGCCTGCGCCGCAAGGGACCACCCCGGCCAGTCGATGACACGCCGCTGCCTGCTTCAGATCGGCCCGGACAGGCGCGACAGCGCCGGATGACGCCTCTCGGGCTGCTCCATCTCCTGTGGGAGCGGGCGGGGCTGACCGAATGGCGGCCACAATTCGCCGGACACCGCACACCGACGGTCGCCCTGGGCCGGATCGCCTCTGCCGGAACCCGGATCCGGGCGCAGGGCAGACTGATCTCCGATCTTCTCTGTCCTGTTGCCCCAGGGCATGAAAAGTTCGGACGGCGTCTCCATACCGTTGTCAGGACAGAAGGACAGGAAAACCATCTGTTCCTGATCGGGTTCGTGGAGGCTCTGGAACCAGATCCCAGGGGCAATTTCACGATGGCCCTGAGCGGTCAGCGCAACGGTTACCGCTGCTTTCTGACAGTGCCTGCTGCCGAGAGGAACCGTCTTGTCCGGTCGCACCAACTGGCGGCAGCCACACTCGCCCTGCCCGAAGCGGCGCGGCAGGCACATGTTGTGGCGTTGCTCTATGTGACGGCACGAAACATCGGAACGCCCAATAGCCGATGGAAGGGCTGGATCCAGGCGGAAGTCAGGACCGGTGCCCTGATGACCGTCTCTCGCAGCATGCTTCCTTTCGAAAGCGGCCATGAACTGGCGGTAGCCGATGCCCTCGTGGCAGCGGGACGCGCATTCGAAAAACCACTGCGTTTCGACGCGGAACGGGATCTCGTTTTCCCGGATTTCATCCTGCAGGACACGGCGCGGAATGACGGATATCCAATGGAAGTTTTCGGTCGCACGGACGAGGCCTACACTACCAGACGAGCCGAAAAGGAAAATTACTACGACGCGACCTTCGGAGCGGGTGGATGGTGGTCATGGGATGCGACAACAGGGAGCCGGATGCCGCCTTTTCCATCAGGCAGGCTGAGATAAAACAGGGTGACTTCTTCACTTGGCTGCCTTATATGTAGCACCATGAAGCTGAACTCCCATCAGGTTGCTCTGGCAGCAATAAGAAAGCAGACCCTTGCGAACACGAAGAGCAAGCGGACAGCCCATGCGGCTTTGCTGCGAATGGGGATTATCGATAGCAAAGGCGCGGTTACCAAAGAGTACACGCGTGACCCACGCATTGAGGGCATGCTTAAAGCGTAACTGCGTTGACAGCTCTTCATACATCTTTTGTACTCGGTTATCATGGTTGTTCTGAAGAGGTCGGCCGGAAACTGATTAACGGAGAAAGCGCACCAACTCCGTCGGAGACCGACTACGATTGGCTTGGACCGGGTTTCTATGTCTGGGAGTCCGACCCGTTACGTGCGCAAGAATGGGCATATCAGAAACAGCGCAGGGATTCCGGTTTCAAACCGTTCGTTATTGGTCTGGTCGTAGATCTGGGCAACTGTCTTGATTTAACGACACGCGAAGACCTAGAGATGCTCAAGACCGCCTATGAAGGCCTGCGAGAGACATTAAGCACGGATGATATACCGATGCCGGTGAACCGTGATTCCCGGCACGACGTAAATAGTGATAAACTTTTTCGTAACCTCGACTGCGCTGTTATCAGGTATCTTCACGATTCTATTGAAGCCCCAGAGTCTCATCTCGCACCTTATGATACGGTGCGCGGCCTTTTCCAGGAAGGCGGCGAACTCTATCCCGGTAGCGCCTTCCGGGAAAAGACACACACGCAGATCGCAATCCGCAATCTGGATTGTATAAAAGGAATCTTTCGTCTGCCGGACTCTAGCGTCGGGATATAAGGTAGACAGCCGTCTGTTCATCATCATGACTGAATCAAAAGAACAGCCACGCCGCCTCGTCTGACGGCGCGCTCCGCTTTTGGTGGATAGCCTTCTTTCTGCCCCGACGCTTCTCCTGCGACCTCTCTGGCAATGCCGGTTCCGTTGCCCATATCATCAAAATCTGTCGCAGCAGACGTTATGTCTCGCCCCAATTCGATTTCTCGTGCAAGTTCCGATCTGCGCACTGTGTAATTGGGAGCGACCATAGGATAATGAGACGGAAGTCCCCACTTCCGCCGATATTCTTCAAGCGTCACGCCATAGGATGTTGATTTTCACTAAGAACTGACGGTGTGGACGGCTCGCAGTGGTCCTGAGAGGATGCTGAAGAGTTGACTGTCCAGTGGAGGAAACCATCACGCCGCAGTTGATCCGTACCATCAGTTCTCAGTGAAGATCAACGCCGTGAGGGCGCTTCAGCGAGTGGGAATTATTGATCACAAAGACGAAGTGACGGAAGCATACGCGTGGCCACGGCTGTCCATATATATTTTTTTACACAAGGCACCGTTTATATGCGATTTTAAGCATCAATAAACGGTTTTGGACAATTCGGCAGGAATCTAACTCCAATGGCGGACCCGATTGGCGGCATGTGGCTCGCACTGAAATATGATGCAGAGCCATTCGGCGGACTGGCTGTCAAAAGCCAGCTTGGAAGTCGCCGGTCGAGCAGTCATCATAATTTATACAGCATCGAGACGTATCCCGAAAACATGCGTCCGGCCGACACCGCAGCCGCGCATCTGCAGTTTCATCTGCGACACGAACCCACCTGCCTTGAGTTGCTGGCGCGCGTCTTTGCGAAGACCGGACCAGGTTTTGTCCAGGAGTGGATAAACAGTGCACCGACCGGACAATATGCCAGACGGGCGTCATTTCTCTTTGAGTTCGTCACCGGACAAACGCTCGTGCCGCCAGTCGACCTCGGCGGCAACTACGTCTTCGCACTGGACGCATCTTTTCAGGTAACAGCTTCTCCGGACAAAACGAGCAACGTCAGCAGATGGCGCGTCCGTGACAACATGCCTGGGAACCGCTTTTTTTGCCCCTTTATCCCGCTTTCCAGTCAACTCAAGACGGCTGCGGAGATGGACGTATCTGCCGGTTACGGTGAACTGGTGCAGGAGTTCGGCGAGAGCATGCTTGCCCGGGCCGCAGTGTGGCTGACAAATCGTGAAAGCAAGGCAAGTTTCACCATTGAAGGCGAGGAGCATCAACTTGACCGGATCCAGCGCTTCAGCCACGTACTCGCCACGAGAACCGGGCAAGGGACAGTCCCCCTGACAGATACTGACCTTGCCGAATTGCAACGCAACATCCTCGGTGACGTCACAATAACCGAGCATTTTGGCTTGCGACTGTCTCCGGTATTCGTTGGAGAATACACGATGAGGTACGAGAATGTTGTTCATTACCTCGCGCCTCCCGCACAAGACGTAGCGGATATGCTTGAGGGATTAAAAATTTTCCTCGACAGGACGGAAGGACAGTCTCCTGTCATGCGTAGCGCCGTGGCAGCCTTCGGGTTTGTCTACATCCATCCTCTTTCTGACGGGAACGGCCGTGTCCACCGGTTCCTGATAAATGACGTTCTCAGGCGGGACGGCGCCATCCCCGACCAGATCATCCTTCCCATCTCAGCTACGATCATTGGAGACCCGACGAGCAGGCGAAACTACGACCAGATTCTGGACAGGGTTTCAAAACCCCTGATGCGACAGATCACGGATCATGTCTCTTTCGATCGTGACATGCAGACCTATCCTGATGGGATAAAATCCAATCTCGACTTCTCGAACCCTGATCTGGCGAGACCGGCCTGGCGCTATATCAATTTCGCCCCCCACGTTATCTATCTCAGCGCAGCACTGGAGATGACCATCAAGCACAACATGAAAGAGGAAGCCATATATCTCCGGTCGCACCATAATGCCCGGCAGGCACTCAAGGAGCTTGTTGAAATGCCGGATATGGATGCCGACCGCATCATCAGGTCATTACGGGATACTCGTTTCATACCCAGCGGCAAGATTCAGAAAGAATATCCCATGATCGGAAAATTCAGGCTTTGGAACGCCATCTCTGAGGCGCTGAGACGTTCCTTCTCTGAATGATTACACATGAACCGACCATGATAAGTAGAAAGCTGTTCGTCACCAGACATGGGATCTGAAAAAGGATTGTCCGAGTGGAAAAGGCAGGCTGCCCTCGTGAGAACACAACTTTGTAGACATCGCTTATGGATTTTCACTGAGAACTGAATTCTTTCACAAGGTGCATAACGCAAGGGCTTAGGATCGCGATCCGCAACCTGGATTGTATAAAAGGCATCTTTCGTCGGGATTTATCGACGTCACGCCCCGAACTGGATCATGGTCCGGTCAAACAGGAACATCCACTGTCGACACCCTACAGCGTAGCGAAGAAGTTCTGCCTTCGCATATTGCTGCGTTCCTGAGCCAGGAGATCGCCGCGCCGCCCGGTCCGGCGGCGCGTTCCCCTTTTAGTGGACGGCCTTCTTTCTACCCCGGCGCCTTTCTTGTGGCTTGTCAGGCAATGCAGGATCCGTCACGCCCTCATCACCAGATTTGGTGGCAGTGGACATTATATCCCGCCCCAGCCCAATCTCTCTTGCAAGTTCCGATCGGCGTACTGTGTAATTGGGAGCGACCATAGGGTAATGAGCTGGAAGTCCCCATTTCCGCCGATATTCTTCAGGCGTCATGCCATAGGACGCCTGCAGATGCCGTTTGAGCATTTTCAGCTTTTTCCCGTCTTCAAGACATATGATATAATCCGGAAATACGGACCGCTTGATGGGAACGGCAGGTATCTGTTCTTTCACGCTCGAAGTAGTCGGGAAGGACAATGAATTGTAAACAGTCCCAATCAGCCTGATAAGTTCATCTGGCGATATTTTATTTTCCGATACATAAGCAGTTATGATTTCCACGGTCAGCGCCAGCTGTCTTTGTCGTTCTTCGGGCATTGTCCATCACCTTAACAGACGAAAAAACTGTGGCCCTGTATATAACACCGCTATCGGGAATAGTCCTCGACGTTTTCGAAGATTTGGCAGATTGCAGAACAGGTATGCTCTTGAGCAGATATCCAATAGGATCCTGCGCCTGCTCATCTGTATTTCATCTGACCGTCAACACTTCTTGCTTTCTACGGCAATCCTGTTACCCGTTTCCCGCCCAGCATCAAGACGCCATATCTGCGATAAGAGATCATCTGGATCCGGTGTCAGCAGAACACTCAGACACAGCTTCCTCTTCGGTCCAGAAAGGTCTTGAGGCGTGAATATGCCCGGAAGTTTCAGTTGGACCAATAACGCATAGCAGGCTTTCAGGGATCGGTTCGCGTACAACATCATTGAACCGAGTACGCAACTCCTTCTTCAACCAACAGTCGAACGGATCAGGATCTCCCCGGAAAGACACATCATCCATCATTGACCTGCTATCTGCTGCTCCCCGCCTCCCTAACGATACGCAGCCGACTTCGTTGCGCAAATGACCAAAGCATGCGTCAGATCTGAGATGTTGTCGCGGTATGGCACACTGTCGGCAGGATTCAAATCCGGGTGAGAACAGCAGAAAACCGGACGCTCTAGCTGGCGGCGCCTGGCGACGCAGACGGCACATGGTGACGCCCGCCCAGCACCTGGGCGGCCCGTTGGCTCCGAAGCGCCTGCTCTGCACCCGTCATGACCGCTGGTGCGTTCCTGATCATGACCTGCAGCCTGGCGTCGATCTCGACCAGACGCGCTTTATGCAGGCGCTCGGCCTGCCGCGCCTGGGTTTCCAGAATAATCTCCCTCCCATATGGGCGACCTGACTTCGTCAGTGTCTCATGCGTGCGCCCAAGCGCGATCAGTTCCCGGATCCTCGCATCCCGGGCCTTGCGGGTTCGGGCAACCAGATCCGTGCCCAATGATTTATAGGGTTTATGCGCCATTTTCTTTGCCACATGATTCCACAGGTCGTCACTGGTGATGGGCGTCGTGTCCCCGAGCGGCCTCTGGTTCCGGACCGCCTCAAACGTCGCGCCATCGGAGATCATGGTCCATGTGGTTCCACGCGCCCGGCTTTCCGCGACGTATGAGGTAAATCCCGTCGCCAGTTCAACGCCTCGCGGCAGGGCGTTGATGTGCTCGTCTGAAGTAAGCCCCTGTGCCGCATCAATCGTCATGGCATGTCCGAACCCCAGCAACACCCGACCAGTCTTCGCGTCACGAAACCGCCGCCATTCAACATCGGCAACAAGCCCCTCCTTCGTGCGGACGCGAAGCCCCGCATCGCCATGAGCCAGAACCTCCACCACATCACCGTTATTTCCAACCGTGGCGCCCTTTCCATCCACGCTGCCCCATGTCCGACGATACAGCCGAAGCCGGTCGCCCGTAGCGATCGCGAGATCATAGGTTTCGCCACGCTGATCAATAGCCTGCACGGTGATTTCATACGTCGAGATCTCGCCGCGCTCCTGCAGGATTTTACGGACTGCACGACTCAGGTCGGCAGCATCCTGATTGGTCAGCGCTGACATGCTGATCGTCTTGGTCCGGCCACGCCGCGGACAGGCACCCTCGGCGACCAGGGCATCGCGACGCGTCACATACAGCCGGGCAATATCCTGCAGGACTTCCTCATGGTCGCCACCGACCAGACGGATCGTTCCGTTCGCCCGTTTCATATCAATCGCGTCCCGGACTTCCTTCAGATGGAACCTGTTACGGACGTCGTCATCATTTTCCTCGTCTGTATGCGCGTTGGCCGCAGCCCCCCTGAACTCGTGGGATTCCAGATCGCTCTCTTCCGGCTCTGCGCCACGAAACAGATCAGCAATCTGGCGATTTCTTGCAGATACCTGCCGGACACTGGACAGAAGCTCAGGCATATCTTCCGGATCCAGGACCCGACGCAGCATCTCGATGGCGTCCCCTGCCTCGATATTCTGCGCCTGCTCGTGGTCACCCAGCGCCTTGATCGTGCAACCGGTATCACGCTGCACCTGTAACAGGCGAAGCATCTGGCGTGGGCCGACCTGACCGACCTCGTCAATCACCAGTACCGTGTTTCGATCCACATCGACGTCACCCCGCTCCAGCCGCGCCAGAAAGGGCAGCATCGCGCTTGTGTCAAAGATGCCGGCCTCGCGTAATGCGTCCGCCTGACGCCAGGCATTGGCAATCCCGATAACCCTGCGACCATTCGTGTCATAACGCGTATCATGTTTCCACGCATCAACCAGCGGAGACAGCAGCGCCGTCTTTCCGGAGCCTGCGACACCGGTGAGCATGGAGAGCGCGCCGCCCCGGCCAAGAGCGTAGATCGCGGCCTTCTGCGTCTTTCCATGATCGCTTGCGAAGTCGAGGGATGATCGTCCGATCGCTTCCGTGATCTGGCGGTCCGACAGCGCCCCGCTTCGGTTTCCTGACGCACGAGCCGCCTGAATCGCGAGGTCCTCCTCGATGGCGATCTGCGCGGAATTTGTCACCCTCAGCCTGTCGCCACGCATCTCCTGAATCAGCGAGACCCGTTCCCCGCCGAGTTCAAGACCACGCTGTTCAATAAGGGCCACGACATGATCAATGTCCTTCACCCCACCCTCGATGCCGGTGCCGATCAGGCCCCGGGCCGCATATGTTCGAAGCTTGTCGTGATCGATCACGGCGGCTGTTTCAAACTCCCCTGCGAGATGGCGCGCAGCGAAACGGTAGGCAATATCGTATCGTTGTTCCCTGGTACCCACGGGCGCTACTGGCGTGCCAAGCAGGCTTTTTTCCTCCCAGCCAAGACGCCTGGCCTGCTCGCGCCATATCTCATGGTCACTCGTACCTTTGTCCTTGTCGAGCCGGGCTGCCAGGCCGGCCATGGACAGGATGCGGCGCTTGCGGTCGATCGGCATATGCGCCCAGTCCGCTCCTTCCGCCGCGGCGTACTCCTTGGCCGCCCTGATGACGTTGCGTCGTCCCTTGCTGAAGAAATCCGATATATCCTGCGGCACGGCCGAAATGACCGTCGCCTGTTCATTCGCATCGTATTGCTGGGCGATGCCGATCCGGCGCAGTTCATCAGCGAGCTGTGCCTGGAAATATGCTCCAAATTCGTGAACGCGCGATCGCAGCCGCTTCGTGTCGAGTGAACCCACATGTCCCTTTTCCGTGACTACGACATTGAACAGGGCATTATGGATATGGGCATGGGGATCACCGCCTGTTGGCGTATCGATCAGATAGGTCTGGCCTGTCCCCGCGTCACGCGCCTCGACCGTCGGGCGCGCGGTATCATGCCGGAATGACACCCAGGCGACCTCGCCCGGGTTGGCACCGTCTTCGCCCCCATGACCGCGCCGCGCGAAACCGATTTCCCGCGCGACATAGAGCATGGTGGCGTCGTTTGCCCGATCAATGGCGTGCCAGATGACTGCCCTCTCGGCCTCGGTCGGCGCAAACTCGGCCGCAAGCGTAACTGATTTGTGTGGCGCAAGGGTCAGATCATAGGCACTGATCTTGCGGGCATTCCTTGACCAGTCATCGCCATTATCGGCCCTCTTTGCTTCAAACAGGCGATTGAGTTGCGCGTTCTTCGGTGGTGTCTTCGGATCAATGCCAAGAGCCGCTGCAATCTCGGGTCGCATGCCCGGTCGCCACGAGGCCCGCCCATCGCGACCAGTGTAATAGCTGGTCAGTCGGCCACCATCTGCGTCAGGCACTTTTCCGGGCTGGGTACGGAAATCGTGCTCTGGCTCTGGCAGCTCCTGCGTGAAATAGGCAGTGATCAGGCGACCACTACTCTCAGCCGAGATTTTCCGGAACGTCATCATCAGACACCCGTTCCGTCCTTTTCCTCGGGTCGAGAGGTGAGGGGCACCCGGCCCTCCTGAATATCGAGGGTTCTGCCGGTTGTGGCGTCAATATGCCTGAGAACAGGGCACTGCGCGGCGACAAGTGTCACCAGTCGGCCGAGGATCTCATCAAGTGTCGGACCATCAGATTCCTTCGGGGCGAGAATTTCAATGATCAGGGACAGCTTGTCTTCGATCATTCGAAGCCGTTCCCGGATATCGTCGTCCCAACTTGCGGTCGTGTTAGGTTTTCCGACTGACTCGCTCATTATCGTCACCCCCCGTGTCAGAATCACGGGAAGCGTGACGCGGAATCATGCGACCGTTCAGGCCTTCTTCTGGTTGACCCCGGTGAGTTGGTCCTTGACGGCCTTGGCCGGCGCAAAAACCAGTTTGCGCGAGGCCGGAATCTGCATCTCAGCACCGGTCGCCGGATTGCGACCCATGCGGGCAGCGGTGTGCCGGACAGTAAACTTGCCAAAGCCGGGCAGCGATACCTCGTCGCCGACCTCTGCAGCCTGAACGATAGAGGTCAGGACGGTCTCAAGAGCGGTCTTCGCATCGGCCTTCGTGCCGCCCGTGGCTTCGGCGATACGGTCAATCAGATCGGTACTTTTCATCAACGCTGTCTCTTTCAATTAAGGTGACATGGAAAGATCGAATCACAACCGTGGCGGCTTTATGATTTCTCTCGGGTGGGCACGATGATGCTGCGGGACAGGTCTACCCCGATGCGAATGGCGTCATCAAGCTGGCGACCAATACCACTCTGCAGAACGGCGGAACAATACATCACCCCGTCGATTTTGCGGCATACGCTCCAGACCGACCCGATCAGGTTCATGGCATGAACCAGCCCCTCCACGTCGTGACGATCCAGATCGTGAATGAACTGGTGAGGATCAACCTCCTCAATGTATGGCTCCTGTCCCGGCATCACAAAAACCATGTGAGGACCGGGCCGAGAAAGGCGCCTGAGAAGATCCATCTGGCTGCTGGTGACTGTAAGTTGCACGCCACTTCCGGGGCATCCACCGGGGATATAGGCACCGGTTCGACTGATCTGTGGCATCACCTCTCCAGTAATCCAGCGCCGAACCCGTTTGGCAACAGGCTTTCGAGAAATGAACGTCAGGTGATTGGCTCCGCTTTCACTAACGAAGAGTTGGTCCTGCATCCCGCCTGCCGTCACCACGCCAATACGGCAATATTCATCATCATCAAGCCGTTTGACCGTCGCAGAAGGATTGCTGAGGCCCAATATGGAGCAAATCTCCCGGGCCGAGATCCATCGCCTTCCGGTGACTTCCTGAACTGAGATGCGGGTGTCTTCGAATGTCAGATAGTCTCGTTCGCTTTTATGCAGAATAGGTTGAACCGGATCACTGACCGGCTTCCTGACTCGTGGCCTGTTAGGGATGGTATCTCGCATCTCATGTCTCCCCTTTTCCTAAGGAGATTGTGCGCGGGGAACATGCGACCTCTTGTTAAGATGAGCTCAGCGGCATCCGGAAGGGTCTAAGCATTGCTTATACCCTTTTCCAACTTCCCCGCTCCTGGCGGCGAAGCCGCCCGCACCAACGGTGCAATGGTGTATGAGAACCCGCTATTTATGGGTAGGCGCAATGTCAGCCTCGGATATGTCGATGGGTCGTCGTAGGGTCGTGAAACAGTCGTTCCGTCCGTGCGTCAAGGGTAGATATATGGGTCGCTCATGAGTATGCGCACGCAGATTACATGTGAGAATCTGCATGCTGACGAGGCTGCGACCCAGGTATGATCTGGCCGTATTGCATTCGATCGAGGATGCAGGAGGGGATGAATCATGACAGGCAGGTTCGGCAAGGAACGGCTGAAATCGCTCATCGAGAACCACAGGGCCCGAGACAGTGCGACACCTCTCTATCGGTGGCTGCTCACCAATTGCGAGGACATAAGCGCACTGCGATCAAAAGGGGATTCCTGGGCTCCCTATGTTGCGGCAGCCCGAGAAGATGGCCTTGACCTTCCGGACGAAAAGGAAGCGATGAGGCGTATGGAGCGCTATTGGCGCCGTATGGCCGGCACCCGCCGCATGCATCCGGAAGCTGAACAGGTTCCACAATCTCCTGACACCGAAAGCGCCATGCAACCCAGCCGCTTCCCTCGCGGCTGGAGGCCCGCTGTTGTCGATGACGGTCGCGTAAGCTGCGCGCCCGATGGAACTGGCGTTCCCGCACAAATAGTGCCCGCCGAAGAAAACGCACAGGTCGCATCATTGCCTGCGACAGTGCCAGTGTGCTCGGACAGCGAGACAACCGGGGAGAAGAACTTCCCCATTGGTCGCGCCCGGGCCGAGGCCATCAAGCGGGATCTTCTTGCGCGGCTGAAGCGAAAGGAGCCCGGTTTTCATCGGGAGTAAGGCATGGCATCCGCCACGATCACAGACGCCGCAGACCCAACGGAGCTGGTGACACGCCCAACCCTGCTCGTAGCCATCGGGCGCCAGCGGGTGGGAAAGACGACATTCCTCAAATCACTGGCCGAGATCACGGCCCAGCAGGGAGGCAGACCGGAGATCTGGAACACGGATTCCATGAACCGCTCGCATACGCTTTCATCGCTTGGTCCGCAGGTTCTGGAAGCGGACAGCATGTCCCCGACCGGGCAGGCTGCCTGGCTCGAAGGGCAGATCGAGAAGCTGGTTGAATCCCGCCATGATGCGATTCTCGACATCGGGGGAGGATGGACTGCGATGCACGAACTGATCCGCTCATCTCCCCTTGTCGCGGCGCTGGACGAGCTTGGGGTCTCGCTTGTGACGATCTTCATGATCGGTATGGAGAATGCGGACATCGACTATCTGCAGGACCTTCAGGAGCAGCATGGCTTCCTGCCACGCCGCACGGCGATTGTCATAAATGAAGGCCTGCTTCCCGTCGGTATCGACACACCTCAGGCGGTAAGCCAGATCCTCGAAAACGAAGCGGTGCTCAACGCTCTGGACCGAGGCGCCGCGCACGGTGTGTTCCCCGCGATCAACGGGCTGAAGAAAATCGCGGATCGTGGGCAGTCGTTCATGGATTTTGCTGCGAACAAGCCGGTTCCCGGACAGCCGAAAAGCTCGGTCTTCGACAGACTACGGGTCAATCGCTGGCTCAAGCGGGACGTGCCCCTCTTCCTGCGCGACCTCGGAGCGGACTATCTGCCCCGGATGCCAAAGGGGCTGCCCGACGTGGTTATGGAGAATGTCTGATGGCAGCCCAGGGCGACATCGAGGCGGCAGACCGTGAATTCGCGGTCCGAATGGAGAACCTGCGCAGGGTCGCCGCCCAATGGGTCGAGCGTCCGATCGCGCCCGAAGTCGAAGTGCTTTCGGCACTGGTCGCAGCGATAGACCAGATCGGCACCCTCTGCATTGAAGCCAGGCGCGCCTCCATCCGCTCCGTTGCCGAGAGCAGGCTGGTGGCCGAACAGCAGCGCGAAACCCTGGCGCAGGACACGATCGCCATCCGCAGCCACCTCAGGGACGGAATTGAAGCGGTGCACACGCTGCGCACCATCAACGAAAAACTGGTCGAGAAGAAACTCCTCGCGATCACCGCGGATATGACGAAAGGATTAAGGGGCGCCATCGAGAGCCAGGCCACGGCCATGACCAGACGGTACAACCTGGAGACGGCCTTTCGCATCCTGGGCTACAGCTCCATCGTCCTGATAGCGGGATTTGCACTCGGACGGATGCCATGAGCATGTCTGCAACGGTCACGCTCAGGGCCGGAACGGAAACGCCGTACGAAGTACTGACACAGGTCGCATGATGCTGGCCGATCCTGTCCGCCTCGCAACAGGAGGCCAAGGTGATCCGGTTCCCCTTTCCATGCCGCCGCACGGCGCAAGCGACCGTGGTCCTTGTGACGTGCGGCTTCGTCATGCCCCCCATCGGGCACGCACAGACAGTAAACGTGCCCGGCGGACTCCCGATACATGTCAACGCAACCTATCAGGAACCGGGGCTCGGTGGCTGGACCCCGGACACGACAGGCACAGCCCAGGCCACCAGCGGAAGCGGCGCCGTCACCCAGACAACGACAGCAGGCACGTCCGACAGCGATGCGCTCGGGATCCTATACCAGCAGTCATGGGGCTATGCGGCAGCCCAGAACGCCGAGGCGCTGGGCGTCAATCCGTCAGCACTGGCCGCGACCTGCGTGGTCGAGTCCGGCTGCCAGAACCTCTACACGGCCGGAAACGGCAGTACGATCACCGGCGCGTTCCAGATGAGCAACGGGACCTACAGCCAGACCCTTGGAGAGGCACTGGCCGCAGACCCCTCGCTGGCCTCATCCATCACCAGCGGCACGGCAGGCCAGCAGGACCCGGCGACGCAGGCGGTGGCTGCGGCGCAGTATCTCAAGGATGCCGCGACCAGTCTGCAGCACAGCGGCATCAGTAACCCGACGGCCCTTGATGCCCGGGCCTATTATAACTTTGGCCCGAGCGCGGGTGCTGAAATCGCGACGGCCGACGACAGCAGTCTCATGTCGTCCTACATATCGGGCACGGCAATGTCGGGGAACAATATCAGTTCAACCACCACGGTCGGCCAATGGCGCGCGGCAGTCGCAGCAAAAATGGGCAGTGCCGCGTCCAGTTCGATCCTGACCGGCTGACGAGGAGTCCAGCATGAAGTTTTCCCACCGGGCCGCGATCCTTGCGGTCATCACCTGCAGCATCAGCCATCCGGCCTTCGCGCTGCACAGAACCCCGATGCGTGCGCTCGACGGGTACAGATGCATGGCCCTTGATGCGCCGGAGCGGGTCATGATGGATTTCCGGCATCCGGTTCCACTGCAGAGCGAACCACGGGACGATGCCCCGAGCATTGCTCCCGCGCTGGCGGTACTTCCGGTCGCCACGGACGCACCGCCTACGAACGGCTACGTCCGGAGCATGACCCTCGCATTGCGTCCCGGCTGGGTCTCGACAAGGTGGCTGAAACCCTACGACGTGGTCCATCCCGGCATGACCTGCACGCCCTACATCATGAATGACGGCAAGCTGGGCTTCGTGTTCGGCAGGACGACACAATAGGTTTGTCATCTCCACAGTCCGGCATGCTGCATGACCGACATTGTTTTCCCCGGGAGCGGAACAGGGAAGGCCGCTGCCCGCCGGGAGGGCCGCGAGGCGCCCGGGTCAAGCCTGAGGGCATGCCCCTGAGGTGAACCGGGTTGCCCGGAGCGCGGGGCACCGCCCTGCGATCCGGGCGGCCCTGTTCACTGAAAGGGGCGTGTCCTCACCGCGCGAAGCGCGGCGCGCAGCGGGCTTGAGGCGGGCGCCTCGCGGCGGCATGCTGGTATCAGGGCATTTTTTTCCCGCACGATGGCGGCCCCGGACACCAGAAGCAGGAACCCGGTTTCCGGGCTCCTGCGGCGTGGTCTCTCAAGGCGTCGGATCGTCAGGCCACCAGGGGTCGGGAGCGTCCGCAATCTCGCGCGCTTTCGCTTCGGCTGCGGCGATGACTGCGGCCCTTACGGCCTCGGTCGCCTCCCGCCATGCGTCGATGCCGTGGTCGGCAATAAAGTCATGGGCGCCGTCATCTTCGGGGTGCGGCATTTCCGGGCCGTGATAAAAAGGATTGCGATGCCAGACGTCCCGGTCCGTCAGGACCCATGCGTGGTGGGGCGCAGCACGCGAAAGCTCAAGGGCCTCGTCGCGGTCTGCCATGGATTCATATTCGCTCATGCGGGTCGATCCTTGCGGAAAGGTACCTTGCCGTGGGTGGCCGGACCCGCCTTGGGTCCGGCCGGGTCGGTCAGAAGCCGAGGGCGTCCATCTCGGCAGCTGCGGCCCGCTGGTCGATGGTGCGGGCGTTGCTGGCCGTGTAGGGCTTCCACGGGGTGCCGATCATGTCCTCGTAGGCCGCAAGGGCCCCGCGGGCGGACGCAACCAGAGCGGCGGCCTTGATCCCCTGCTCGGCTGCAAAGCGGCGGGCGTTGGCCGCCCTGTTTTCCAGCCCGTCGACGCCCATCCGGTCCTCTTCGCGATATTCGTTGAACTGTGAGGACAGTTCGCGGGCCTGCGCGCGCTTGGCGTCGTAGAACTGGGCGGCCCCGAAGGCGGACGCGACAGCGGCACCAGCCATGCGCTGGAGGTGCATTTCCAGCCCCTTGTCGTTCTGCTCCCCGTTCCATGTGGTCACGACCAGCACGGGCGAGAGGCTGCGGGCGATGACGGTGAAAGCCTGCCGGGCCGTTTCCGCGAGGGCGTCGGCGTCGAAGTCCTCAAGACCGAAATGGGAAACGATCTTGGTGATCTGGTCGGGAACGGGGATCAGGGCTTCGGCGGCCTCGATGGTGATGACAGGCACGCGCCGGGCCGCTTCCTCGAAACGGCGGGCGGCGGGGGCCTTCTGGCCCGATTTTGCCTTGCTGGCGGCTTTCTTCTCTTGCGCGGAAGCAAGGGCGGCGGTCATTGTGTTGGTAGCGTTGGACATGAAACTTGACCTTTCTGTCTGGCGTCAGCCCTGTCCGGTGTTGGAGCACCGGGCGGGGCGTCTGTGGCGGGAACCATTTCCCTCTCCACAAATAAAGAATAGTACAGACAGAATATAAATACAATAAAAAAGACAATATATTATGAGTAAATATTAGTTTACTATTGTTTTTATTCCCTTTATTTCCTTATGCCCATTTTATTAATCACAGTATTATCATGTATTTCATAAGTATTCATCCTGTAGAACCCCAGGGCGAGCGGTCGAACCGTTGCGCGAAAGCGTGGAGACCCCGCAGGGGGCTCCAGTGAGGTTAGCGGCGCAGCCGCTTAGCGAACCAGAGTGAGAGAACCCCGAAGGGGCCGCCCTGATTTTCTTTTTTTCCTGTTGAACAGAGATGTTTCCCGGACCGGCCCTTTCGGGAGAGGAAACCGTATCCAGACGCCCTGTACCTGCGCCGCGTTTTGCGGGCATGCGCTGCAGGGCCACAGCTCCCGTTCGTCTGTGACCCGCGACATTCCTTCAGATACTCTTGATGAAGCCGGAAGGCGTGCCTTCGGCAGGATTGACGAACACCACATCATCCGGTGCCCGGCGCGGTGTGTCGATGGCAAGAAAAATGACAGGATCACACAGGATACGCGGCACCGCATGCACCGCACGCCGCGGAAAGACCAGCAGGTGCCCGGGGACAAACGGCGCTTCCTCAGCCGGATCATCAATCCAGAATGTCCCTTCTCCCGAAAGGACATGGAGGACTTCATCACACTGGGTATGATAATGCGGCGGCACGTCCCGATAGATCCGGAACACCCTGATGCTGGCTTCCGGCCTGTCGGTCAGATAGGTATCCAGCAGCATCGTATCCGCGGTCTGCGGGAACGCGGCGGCAATCCTGTTGAGATCGAACCGCCCACCGGTACGGTTCAGGGTCATCAGGTGCTCTTCATCAGTCATGAGGCCTGTTCTCCGCCCATGTTCCACACCATGTCTCGACGAGCGCTTTCATGGTCTTCTCCATTTCAGCCAGGAAAACCTTCGAGCACGATCTTGCCCTTTGCCTGACCGCTCTCGATCAGGGCATGGGCCTGCCGCAGGTTCGCCGCCGTGATCAGGCCGAGGTGCCTGCCAAGCGTGGTTCGGATACGCCCGTCATCCACGAGGCGTGAGACGTCGTTGAGAATCTCGCCCTGCCTGCCCATATCGGCTGTGCCGAACAGCGGGCGGGTGAACATCAGCTCCCAGTGCAGCGACAGGCTTTTCTTCTTCAGCGGCAGGGCGTCGAGCGCGGCCGGGTCATCAATCAGGCCGAAATGCCCCTGGGGCGCGATCAGCGCGACAATCTCTGGCATATGCCGATCCGTCTGCGTCGTGGAAAAGACGAAGCCGGGCGCACCGGTCGGAAGGGCGGCGACCTGCGCGGCAAGAGGCCTGCTGTGGTCCACCACATGATGTGCCCCGAGGGATGTCACCCAGTCGCGCGTTTCTGGCCGGGAGGCGGTGGCGATGACCGTGACATCGGTCAGGACCCGGGCCAGCTGGATGGCGATGGAGCTGACGCCGCCAGCGCCGCCGATAATCAGCACGGCTGGCCTCACGCCGGGGACGGACCGACGGATATCCAGGCGATCGAACAGCATCTCCCAGGCGGTGATCGCTGTCAGCGGCAGGGCCGCGGCTTCAGCCCAGTTCAGGGAACGGGGCTTACGGCCGACAATCCGCTCATCGACCAGGTGGAATTCGGCATCGGTTCCCGGACGATCGAGTGCGCCTGCGTAGAAAACCTCATCCCCGATGGCAAAATCCGTGACTTCAGGTCCGGTGCCGACAACGATCCCGGCGGCGTCCCAGCCCAGGACCCGCCATTGACCCGCGTCCGGCGCGGCGCTGCGACGGACTTTTGTATCGACCGGATTGACCGACACAGCCCTGATTTCCACCAGGAGATCCCGCCCTGAAGGAACAGGCTTCGGCAGATCGATGTCCTGAAGGGACGCGGGATTGTCGATCGGGAGAGGCGTCTGGTAACCGACGGCGCGCATGATGTCTGCTCCTGTGTTGATGAAGGAGAACAGTGAGCATTATGCTGGGTTCGGACAAGAACGCACTTTTAACGCCCATAGTATCGGAAATGATACCGTCATGGCCCGTATCCGGCATAAATCACTTGATTGCAGTCCCGGCTGTGCCGTTGAAGCGACGCTTCAGCTCATCGACGGGAAATGGAAAGGGGTGATCCTCTACCACCTGCTTGAGGGAACCCTGCGCTTTAACGAAATCCGCAGGCGCCTGCCCAACATCACCCAGCGCATGCTGACGGCGCAGCTCCGCGAACTGGAACAGGACGGGTTTGTCCTGCGGACAGTCTACGCCGAGGTGCCCCCGAAGGTGGAATACAGCCTGACGCCGCGGGGACGGACCCTGGAGCCGGTCATCATGGCCCTCAAGAAATGGGGGGACGAGAATACCGGGTTCAGGCGGGATCCCGAATCCCCTGCGGACCTGGACGAGCCTGCCGCCGATTGTCCGATCTCCTGCGTTCAGGCTGGCGGGTGAGCGGGCAGTATTGGTGATCCGGATCCGCGTTGCGGACATGCACCCGGACGCTCACCCCGAGCACGCATGGTTCCCGGCATTTCCCGCCCCAGTCGCATGACGGACAGATATATGGGACACGTTATCGGGCCATGGAACTACAGGGGGAGACTGCGTGGTAAGACTTCGACGTCATCGCGTGAAGCCTCCCGGCAGCTGCCGCCTGACGGCCCATGAGGTGCAGGTCTGGCGGTCCTTTCGCGCCGCCATCCAGGGCGAGAAAGGAGAGAGCGCCGTAGCCCACGTGCTCGACCGGAGCGGCCTGGCCGTGCTGCACAACGCCATGCTGCCGGCAGGTGACAGCAGGACCACCCAGATTGACCACCTGTTCCTCAGCCCGAGGGGCATCCATGTCGTGGAGACCAAGCGGTATGGCGGCGAACTGACCGGACACCCGGAAGATGAACGGTGGCGACAGCGTTTTGCGGGCGAGGCGCCCGATGCCCCGCCCCGGCTGATTTACAGCCCGGTGATGCAGAATGCCGCCCATTGCCGGGCCGTCTACGCGCTGGCCCGCCTCGTGGACCCGACCATCCAGGTCTTCAGCCACGTCGTGATGACGGGAACTGCGGTCCTGTCACCGGCGCTTGTCGCCTGCACCCTTTCCCTTTCCGGGTTGGAAGCCCTGCTACATGGTCTTGAGCGCAACGTGCCGCGGGGCACACTGACTGACGCATGGCGGCGCATCGGGCTTGCCTGCCATGCCAGCGGGCATCAGTAAGCGGCCTCCCTGTCAAGAAAATCGAGCAGTTCCGCGATTTCCCCGGTTGAAAGCATGCGCCCACGACAGGCCTCACCGTCGCGGGGAAAGTCGAGCGGCTCGCCGCCATGATCACGGTTGCCGGCACTGATCCAGAGTACCCGCTCCGGCTCCTCGGGATCATAATCAAGGCGAACCCCGAGGCCATCTCCAAGGTCGATGAAATCAGAGAACAGGTCGTCCTCACACCGCAGCGGAAGCGTGCCGATTTCCACACCGACCCATCTGTCGGGAAATCTGGCCCGGAGAAGTTCGGTGAGCTGGCGCGTATGCAGCCTGAGATCCGTCGGGTCCCGGACGGGCGGCGGTGGCTCCAGAGGCTGCAGAAAATCCGCCTCGTCATCACCCCAGTCATCGGGCTCAATCGGCGGCACCGGCTTTTTCGCCATAAAGCAGACGTCCTTCGACCAAAAGAAAAGCAATTTAAGACCAAAGCGTCGGACGGCACTAGCCTGTTTGGCTCAACGCCCGACGCACAGATGAAGCCAACCTCATGCCAACCGGTTAACTGGCCGCATATCGTCCCGAAACATCACCTTGTCCACTCGTGTATAAGGCTGCAAAAATATGTTTGAATTCAAGCGCTATCGTAAAGATAATCGTTGAACATGATCTGGCGCCCGATCCTGTCATGGGCGGGAATAGAGGTCTATGACATCATATGCATATTCACCTGATCCGTCATGGTCGTCCCGCCTGCCTTCCGCAACCAGCATTATCCCGCAACGAATACGCACGTTGGCTTATTTCCTATGACGCGATGGGCATCATGGACCAGCCACCGGCTTCACTCCTAGACTGGCTGCGGACCGCAAAAATAGGAAACCTGATTTCAAGCTCTCTACCCAGAGCCATTCAGTCAGCTGACGCCGTGGCACCGGGCAGAGCAAAGAGCGACCCCTTATTTAATGAGGCTGCCATTGCCATTCCTTCAGTGCCCTTCCGTATGCATTCAACCGCCTGGACTTCAGTCGGTCGAATACTTTGGCTACTGGGGAGAACGACAGGTGAAAATTTTATCGATTTCCGATTTCGTGCCCAGGCCGCGACTGACGCACTGATGGCGTCAGCAGCCGTGGCCAATACTGTTCTCGTCGGGCATGGATGGATGAACAGGATAATCGGCAAAGAACTGCGGAGACGAGGGTTTAGCTTGCAACAGCAGGTGAGGCACGGTTATTGGTCTCGTACAAGCTTCACACGGTAGTTCTAATTTCGACAGCGGCGTATTGATAGCTTGGAAAGGAGTTGCTGTCTCTCGTATCTAGTCAAGACAGCCCGTCATCTCCAGATCTTAATCCCTTCTCATAAAGGACATGATCAGGGAAATATGAGTAGAGGAGAATGCCACCTACCCGTTCAATAGACAGGTATATTTCAGACTGGTTACGACCTCGGGCGGAAGTCAATTCGCATTACGGAATCAATATTATTAAGATCAATTAATTCTGTTGCCAATATTGCCAGAGCATCACAAATTTCATTTGTACATGCGCAAGCATCAGCTTCTATCTCACTCGGAGAAAACGCAATAACTGGAACACCTGAGATCATTAGTGTTCTAGCCCGAAGACGATCGCGTTCATCCTCCGGTAAGATACGGGTTGGCGCATGGCATTCTACTGCGAGAAAGCGACTATCCCCTCTCATACAAATTTTGAAAAGGAAAGCGGGAGTGAAGTCGCGTATCGTCTGATGCATCGACCAGATAGTGCCCCACTCGGGCTCGTCACTCGAAGCCCCCCAAGCATGGCAATGCTGTAAATCGTTGTAGCCATCATTTCCGTACAGGAACAGGTTCAACGCAAGGCGAGAAATTATTGGGTCAATTGCTTCTTCAACGAGAAGGAATACATCATGCTCGACACTACGAAGGCAGCGCCGAACGTCGTGAATACAAGAGACAGCTTCCTCGTCCGATCCTGCTGTTATTGCTTGGTCAATTTTTTCATTTGCCCAATCCTCGCATTCTGAACCAAAATTTTCGAAGAATTTCATTGAAGGACTGCGAACACCATGGTCCGCAAGCTTAGTAGCAGCAGCGATCACCATTTTGCGAAATGTACCAGGCGACCACCGTGGAGTTAATTTTGATAACTCCTGTTCACTTACCATATTCGAACCATCCTTAATGCGCGCTGCCCATAGGAGCAGACAACATACGACCTTGGCAAGGTTACAGAAGTTCGAGAAATGGAAGTCTAGGGCCTGAGTGCTCTCATCTCGATGAAACAATAATGAAATTTATCTTTGCACAGACAGAAGGCTGAGTTCTGAAAGTTAGTGTCAGTGTAAGATACGATTAAAAAAGCATAAGCGATACCTTATACTGACATGCGCATGACACCACTACGCACCGTCAATTCGACGAAGACCCGCACACGCAGTCAGGAAACTGGCTTATCGCCGGTCATAATTCTTCCATGCCTTCCGCCATGCAACCCGGGGTCGTGGTGATCTTACCGGTCGAGAGCAGGATTGTCGCCGGACAGGAAAGATCCCAGTTCCCCAGCCCGCGTTCCCAGCGTCCATCGATAACCAGGCCGACAGGACAGCCCGGCCGCTCGTAGAGGCGGACTGCACTTTGCGGTATCGGGGGATCATCTTCTGCCCGCGCCAAACGCTGGCGCAGGTGGCGGTTCCAGATGGTCTGGGCCAGGGGCGACCGGGCAAACGTCCGTGAAAGGTCTGCCTTCATCGCCAGACGCGCGATCCCCCGATCCGCATAGTCTGAAACAGATCCCATGACCCTCTCCTGTGTGAGATGATCCTGCGCGCAGGACCGTTCGGCGCCCACCTCTGTGGCACGCCAGCCGTAAATGACGATCATCCCGTGATCGCCGGCGAAGGAGGCGATGCGGCCCGCCAAATCCCGGCCTCGAGCCATCGAGGCCGCGCGTTGCCCCGCAATCGACGCGCCACGTATTCCCGCATACCCGTCGCCACCCTGGCAGAGCCGTTCGGGCATGCGCGCAGGCCTGCATATATCTGGACAAAGCCTGCAGCCCGTGATGCCGTCTGCCCGGGTGAGCCCAAAGGATTCACGCTGGTTCACAAGGACAGCCCCGGTGATGAACCTGAACGTGGCCCGGCGGGCTTGCCCACAGGTTCAGACGAAGCAGGCAATGAGGCGTCCGAAACCCGCGGCGGCCGCTGCGTGCCGTGCGCCTCGACCTGACCCAGCCATGACGGAGACACCGTCTCCGGCTGTGCTTTCGACCCTGAACCCAGGACTTCGGACAGGCGGCACAAGGGCGCAACGGGAACAGAACCTGCCTGCATTCCTTCCCTGCGGGTCCTCAGTACCGCATTCCAGTCCTCTCCCGGCCCCTTCGGAGATATCCGTCCCGACCAGAGACCGACGTCCTGCGCCATCGCAGCGAATTTCCCGGCATAACGATCCCCCTGCAGGTCGTTATCAACGGCAACAACCAGTCGCGCTTCAGGCTGGGCGGCGACCTGCGTCATGACCCGCTTCAGGTTAGCTTCGCTCTCTGGGCTCATGCCGCCACCCGTCGAGGTATAGAGCGTTCCTTTGTGGAAGCGATCGAGTGCAGCAAAGGACAATGCATCAATGGCCGCCTCGGTGACGACAAGGCGCGTCACGGGCGCTTCTCCCCCGTCGGCCCGGAAACCGAAGAGACGCTTGCCAATGCCGCCTGTCGAGAACCCCTTGTAATCCGGCCCCCGCATTTCCATGCCGGTGAACTGCCCGTCCGCATCCCGGTGGCCGAACCAGGCGGTTCCGTGCGGGCCTTCCTTCAGCGCCCCCTGCTGTCCGGCAATCGCGACAATATGGTCGGGCAAACCACGGATCTCCGTCAGATAGCGCCATGCAGCCGTCCCCTGCCCGGGTGCGGCGCGACGGTTCCACAGTTCAGCGGGATCGCGCCGCGGTCTGTCATCGGCTCCCTTCGTACGCTCGGCAACTTCGAGCGTCGGGCTCCTGCCGATCAGGGCGCGAAGTTCCTGCCTGACATGACCGAGGTTCTTCGAGGGATCGAGATACTGGACAAGCTTGAAGACATCACCTTTGCCGTCGCCCTTGGGGTCCCACCAGCCCTTGCCATCGTGATTGACAATAATGGCCTCACTATCACGGCGAAATTTCAGGTTACGTGCGGAACGCTGCGCGGTGGCCTGCCGATCCAGCCGGAACCCGGCTTTCTCCAGCACAACGGCGCAGTTTACAGCATTGCGAAGCTCATCAAGTTCTCTTTGCTGTGCTTCTGGGGAAGACGTGTAAGCCATGAAAGACACTCCTTCACGAACAGCATGGGTTGTGTTTCAGACCGCTCCGGTATTTACGGTGAGTATTTGAGATGATCGTGCGGAAACATCCGACAACCTCTGTATGGTTCGTCGAGATATTGCGTCCTGATATTCCGCGTTGAGAGTTTTTATTCTGCGTAACCTGCAAAAGAATACAGGACGCACGAATGGCTGCAGTTTACGCGCGGCAGAAAACGGCATGTGCCCGCGCCACTGCACACGCATTACCGGGACTATGGACGAGCGGGCATTCACGGCGCCAGATACTCCCTGTGGAGTATCCCGTCTGCGCCCACATCATGCGACTGACGAAAAAATAAGGTTCACGAGCCCGTATAAAGGGCGATAGAGAAACAGGAGAGACACAGCTCATCCCCGATGTGGACGGACGACCGGCGTTCCGGTGTCGGCAGACAGGCGTTTCCGATCGCCCGCGCCATCAGGTCTGACAGTCCTCACAAGTATTCATGACGAGAACTGGCGCGGCAAAAGCCGCACTTTCTTCTCCCTGAACAGGCACAATGCTCCGGGTCGCTGACGACCCGGAACGCCGCGCGGCCTAAAACGGGATTTCGTCATCCACGTCCTGCGCGTTGGAAGTTGCGGCAGGAGCGGGGCGCTGTGCAGTGCTCCGCGAGGGACGCTCTTCATCAAAGCGTCCATCGCCCGTGCTTCGACCATTGGCCAGCACCTTCAGGTTTCCATCAAACCGATCAATGATGATCTCGGTCACATAACGGTCCTGTCCCTGCTGGTCGGTCCATTTGCGTGTCTCGAGATGGCCTTCGACATAGACCAATGTTCCCTTCTGGCACCGACGTTCGATCACGGCCGAAAGGTGATCATTGAAAGAGACGACACGGTGCCATTGGGTTTTTTCCCTGCGCTCACCGCTGGCGCGATCGGTCCAGGTTTCACTTGTCGCCACGCCGAAGGATGCGATTTTGCCCTCCCCTTCCCTACGTGCGGCAAGATCCGGATCCCTGCCCAGGTGACCGATGATGATGGCGCGATTGACTGACTGGCTCATGGTCTTGTTCCTTTTTTCCTTCCTGGTCGTCTCCGGCCCCTGCCGGATCTCTGACCTGGTGCGGTCGCGCGGAAGCGGGCCACAGGCGGCGGGCGCAACCTCTCGGGGCGGCAGTGGTGCGGAAGCCGCGCATGCGGCTTCACGGTGCCGTCCCGACCGCAGGCCCGGGGGTTGCGCCCGACGACGACCGCTTCAGACCGCAAAAACCAGGTCAGAGACCCGGCAGGGGCCGAGGTCATGCTTTTGGATTTTGATTTCTGTTTTATTTTTCTATTTCGCTCATAATCGTGTCATTTATTCTTGTACAATTATGATAGTCGTCCTAGAATTTCCTTGTCTCTACATTGGGAGTTCATCATGGCCGTGATTACTGCGTCGGAAGGCCGCATCACCCTGAAGGCCGACTTTCATCCCGAACTGGCAATCCAGGCCCGACGTTACAGGGGACGTTTTCTCGGCAAGGAAATCGGCTGGTCCTTCCTCCCCGAACACGAGCAGGCGATCCGCCAGCTCTGCCAGACCCTGTATGGCGTGGATGGCACGCCAGATGCGTGGCATGACTGCTGCACCGTGCAGGTCGAAGTCGACGAGCAGGATATCCGGGCACCGCTGTGGCGCCAGTTCAACGCCGATATTTACCTCGGTGGCCGTCACGTTGTCGGTGTTTTTGGTCCCCGTCAGGCAGTTCGAACCGGCAGGGGCATAAAGTTCCTGCGCGGCCAGCCGCATTGCGCTACCCGGATTAGCGCCTACCACATGGAGGTACCCACCGGCAGCCTTCTGGAAATCCGGAAATATCCGCGTGCCGCACTGGTGTTCCTGGGCCGGTGCCTCGACGGGCATGGCTCCTGGCGCATGGCCCAGGGCTAGAGCAGCCCGAGTTGCACGGTGGGCACGGATGAATTCGATGCCGTCGCTGTTCCGCCATGCTTTGCCTGCAGACGGGCCAGCTCCGCCTTCTCGCGCGCAACCTGATCGAGGAAATCGCGCCGTGTGGCTGCATTGTCGAACCATGTCTGCGCGAAGCCGGTCCGATTATAATGCGCGATAAATCCGAACATATTGCTCAGCCGGCTATACAGGGTCGGGGTAAATTTTTCTGCAGGCATTCCGAGTGCGATGAACCGCAGGATCGCATTACCAAGCTTTGCCTTTTGCTGGGCCGTCGCCCATTGGGTGGGTTTCAGGACAGCCGGGTCGAAAGGCGGGATCCGAAGCCGCTCGCACAGGATCGGCCCCGCCGTCATGACACCCGGCTCCGGCATCGATAGCCGTTATGAAAGCGGTTCACATCCGGCAGATCCGGATAATGCCCCTCGCCCAGGCCCTCTTCATTCATCCTTTCCAGATAGCGCACTGCCACGGTCACACGGCGGACATTGGCGAGGCTGCGCAATACGACCAGATCCGAGCGGCCTCGCATATAACGGTCTTCCCAAAGACCCGTGACGGGGTTCAGCGCAGCCGCCCCCATCGTGCCGTTCAGAAAGCATTCCACGATCCACGGCCGGGTCCGATAGGGACGTCCTGAAACAGGTGCCGGAAGACGGAAGATGGTTCCACTGGCAATCGTCCCGACCCGGAGCGGGTTATTACCGCCCTGGAATGGAGACGTATAATACTGGCGGATCATGCCACGTCTCCTTTGCAGGACGCCATGTTTCCGGTTTCGGCTGCGGATCGTCCATGCAGGATCCGCGCGCCATCAGCGTCGTTATCGACCATGAGAACCCATCTGTCCGTCCCCAGGGCGCCAGCGCGGTAAGCCGCATCAAAGCCACGTGGCTTACGATCGCCCCGACGGATATGCACACTGATGGAAAACGAGCGCCCGGGATGTGCGCTGGCGATCCTCTCACCGTAAAGCGTTACGGCAGTCGAGATTTCCGCGAGCGTCCGGGCTTCTGTCATCCCCCGTGCACCAAGGTGTTCCATCGGCAGCGCCTGAAGGATGGTGCTGCGCTCGGAACGGATGCGCACGGCGGGAGTGGCAATCAGGGCAAAGACAGGCATGATGAACTCCATCGCCCAGTGGGCCCTTGCGGGCGCACAGGTTTTCAGGGTTGGGTTTCAGGCGGCAGACGCCACGTCCTCGAGAGACGGCTGACGTGTCGATGAGCTGAAAATGTATTGGGCCGCGGCTGAAGCAGCACTCGCTGCGGTGAAAATGGCGCGCTTGTCAGCCTTCAGCAGTGCCAGCCAGTTCCCGATGTAATCCGCATGGCGGACCGTCGGCTCGATCTGCAGTTCCGCGCACACGAAAGCTGATGTCATCTCTGCGACCAGTTCCTCGGCCGCGTAGGCATGGTCACCAAACCGCTTGCCAAAGGTGCGCGACAGTCGGCTTTCGGACCCGGTCCAGTGCCCGATCTCGTGAAAGACGGTTCTGTACCAATCGATCTGGTTGAAATAGGACTGCTGGGGCGGAACCCGGATGAAGTCCGCATCCGGGGCATAAAATGCCTTGTCGCCACCGATGCGAATGTCCGCCCCGGTTTCGCGCATCAGCGCTTCCGCGTGCGGCACGATTTCGCGTTCCGGCAGCGGCGCGGTCGGCGTGACCATGCTCTCCGGCAGGTTCTCGCACTGGTCAAGATTGAACACCGTAAACCGCTTTAGAAACGGGATCTGGCGTGGCTCGTCGGAACCCGCTTCCGATTTTGGCGTGAAACGGTCAGCATAAAACACCGTCGTTCCCTTCTCGCCTTTCCTGACATTGCCGCCCTGCGCATGCGCCTGACGGAACGTCAGCCATTTCTGGGTAGAAAACCCCTGCATCTCTACCGAACCCCACAGCAACAGGATGTTGATCCCGGAATAGGCCCGATCGGTCGCGGCATTACGCGGCAGGGCAATGCCGCATTTCGCGCGGCTCCACGGGCAGACCCACGGCACGGTTCCCGCTTCAAGTTCGCGGATGATGCGGTCAGTGACGGACTGGTGAATATCGGTACGTTCGGTTCTGGCCATGATCAGTCTCCAGAAAATGCAGACGCCGCCCCGAAGGGCGGTGCGGATGGGCAGCGGATGGCGAGAGTGGTGTCACCTGAGATCGATGATGCCCGTGCACGGATCGAGGAAGACGTCGGGCAGCAGGAGGAAAGTGACCATGGAGGCCGTCCAGAGGAGCACGATGGCGACGAATTTGGCGATTTCGACGGCAGGGCGGGACGGCGGCGCGATGCGGTTCTGTGCCATTTCCAGATCCTTTTTTCGGGGGTTTCGACCCCTTCCGGCGACCGCAGGCCAGACTGGCGGGCAAGGGCGCCGCACAGCGGCGGCACCGGAGCCGCGCACAGATGGCGCAGCCATCGCGCACGGCGAGGAGCCACCCCTTGCGCGGCAGGCTGGACTGTGGTGCCGATCCTCTCTATATTTTCTTTTTATTTATTGATTATAATTATTTTATATTATATTTTTATACATACATCTCGGAACATCATTTAAAACAATATTTTTATATTTTATATTTGTAAACATGTCTTTTTCTCTGCTTGCAAACACGGTTCACCCGCATGTCCTGATGGGCCCTCTCAAAGCCATGCCGTATATTCATGCTTCTGATGACCATGCCGACCGGTTTCAGGCCGCCACGGCCTTGCGCGCAGACGATCTATCCGAACCGGATACCGTTCGTCGTAAACGTATATTCATTGATGCGAATGGCCTCATCGACGGCGTCATCGGAAGATTCGTAATCCCATGCTGTTTCGAGAGAGCGATACAGCCATCGTGCAAGATCACGCATGACATCAGAGAGTATCTGCGCGGCGTCTTCGGTCATTTCGCATCCGGTTTGACTTTCACGTATCACAGTGACGGTCATTGTAAATTCGTGATAATAGGGCCCGGTCTGGCTAATCCGGGCGATTAGCTGGTAGAAATTCCGTCTCTGGATCTGCGCCAGGGTGTCAGCAATCGCGTGGAGTTGCGTATCCCGTGGCGCGTAACGGCGGATTTCATGGGATGCATGCCGTTCATATCGGTAGATCCCCTCGAATGAAGCTCCGTCCCCCTGATTAGAAAATCCTCGGAAATAGAGGCACGGACCGCCTTGCTCTGGAGTTACTGCACCCCGGGGTAAAAACGTAGCAATGTCCACACCAAGTATGCCGCATATCTGCAGAAAGTCCTCATAGACCGCATCCCACCAGGAAAAGCGGTGAAGAAAGTCCCGGTACCAGCAGCGAGCCTTTTCACGAGCTGATCCGGACAATTCATCAATTTGATAGACAGGAACGGCAATAATTTCATGCATCGGAAGTGTCTCCTTCGAGAGCAGCCGCCAGCCAGTCATTGGTGGTAACCCAGCCGACAGATCGTCGCGCGCCGAGATCGATCACATGTGCGCCTCCACCAAAGGCTTCGAGACGTGAGCGCGAGCAGGTGTTGGCGTACTCAAACCCCCACAGTCCCGACAAACTGAATGTGGAGGCACACTTCAAAACGAAAATAACAACACACTCAGGGTCACCACTACCGTCGTCTTGGATCCACAGTCTGGACATGTTTTCGCTTGATACGCTCAGAGAGAACCCACTTGAAACACAGAAGCCGTCAGGATCTTCCGGCTCGTTCCGATAGAGTTCAAGCGCCCTCTCCGCATTTTCAGCCGTCCCTACATCAAGGACACACGAAAAATGAGTGAAGTAATTGGCCATCGGGAAACTCCCCATAAAACAAAAGCCCGAAGCATGTCCGGACTTTCGCGAGAGAAATGACAGACGGGGTCGGAAGCTTTGTGCAGGCATGGGATGGACTGCCGGACAAGGGGCTACGCAGCTTTTTTTTCACGCGTTTATCCCCGTGACATCCGGAAGTTCGCCTCAATCATTATTTTATCTGATTTATAGGACGAAAAGCTGTAGCTCCATGGTCCTCGTATCGACATATCCACGACGCCGCATACGGGCTACGTCACGGCCAGTATTTCAGAAGTCTTCTGTTATTCTGAAAGTCTGCCATAAGCGGGATCAAGGCTTCGATGAATGGGCTGCGCCCGTCCCATCCAGGGCTGGGGGCGGATTTCCTTCAGCCAATCAACGAAACTCGGAATAAATCCAAAGTCCTCGCGCATATGCTGCTCGGCGATCAACCGCACCGGGACAACCCGCCCGGTGGAAATTGTCAGCACAACGCCAAAAAGTCTCTCAGCGAGGAAGATTCCTTCCGCGTGATGTCTCAGCGCACGATGCCGAAAATCGGCCGAAATCAATTTTGATTCGTCGAACCAGGTATGGATAGGCAGGAAGTCATCAGCCGTACCTCCCCACTGCCGCACCGACGAGAGAGCATGATAATAACTATGCGCCATTTCAGGCCTCCTCTGTCCAGCTATGCTCGGAATATTCAGTGGACATATATCGTCCGTTAAATTCGAGCGTCAGCGTTCTGTTGGCCACGTCAAACCTGAAGTCGCCAAAAGCACCCTCATTGTTTTCCCAACCACCGTTGGTCTCGGCCAGTGCGGCGTAACAGACCTGTTCGATGACATCCCGCAGGGGAGTACGTTCCGAGACAGTCTCGCAGTCAGTCCACCTCGCCGTCACCGCATCGACAAGGACGTCGAGCAGTGTATCCTCCCCTTCAGGCACAACAGCAATCTCCTCGATCTGGCCGCTATCTCCTTCACCGTCAAACGACACTGTAACGGCTGTAATCCTGGATACCGAAAGCGCTTCAAAGATGATCCTGCGATTTTGCGCTGAAGCTTCATTGTATGCTCTTTCATGGCGAAGTAACCGCTCTGCATGCTCCGCAAAGCTTCGTTCGAAGTTCTCAGTCATGGCGAGTTCCCTCGGTTGCTCAGGCACGGGCACATACCCGCACTTGTTATCGGAAATGAAGCGGGCCGGACGTTGAAAACCATGTCGTAAGCAGATCAATGACAGGTAATGCCTTAATATAGGATTGTTAAGCATAGCGTTTCCGATCATATTTACCATGATTTTTATTATTTTTTACGCCCAGACCTCGCCCGTTACCTACATTTTTGCTTACGTTAATAAAGAATAGTCCTCGCGATATCCGACATATGCTTGTTCGCGTCAGGGTGTTTTCGGGGATGCCAGATAGGGGCAACTGATCTGCGCAGGCGTGACATCAATCCACAAACGACTGCCCGCAGTCGCCTCCAGTGCCTTGCGGATGGTATCGGCGGAAAGAAATTCCGCGCCATCGTCACCGCCAAACGACGCGCGTTTGACATCGTACCAGTCGTCAGGACATGTGCGCGGGTCCGCTTCGACAGCATAGGCGACAAGGTTCGCCTGACCCTCAGCGTCACTGAAGCCCGGATAACCATTCGACATCAGGTACACCCCATGATCGCCAACCAGCATGAGACCTGCCGGTATCTTCGCACGGTCGACATCCGCACCGGTCGGATGGCGCGACGACACGCCAGCCTTGAGAAAGGCCGGGTCAACAAGCTGATCATAGGTAGGGGAATGTTCGCTCGCGGCTTGCGCATGAGCAAGAAGACGCGCCACCAGGGCGTGGTCAAAATGAAGTTTCATTGCAGTATTCCTTTGTATGAGCCCCTTGCGAGGACACAAAAAAGGCGGAACACCGAAGTATCCCGCCTTAAGAAATAAGAACTGGCGCCTCTGGCCCGAGGGACGCCCGATGCCGTTGCCGGTCATTCATCTTCATCGTCATCGTCATCAAAGAAACGAAGCGAGGCATCGACCGGGCCGTCCGCATCAAACAGGACGTAATCACAGTCGTGATTCCGGGCCAGGGCAAGAATGGCCCGCAGTGACCGCGACCCCGGCCAATCATGGGAGTATGGATCCAGCGGGACATGGACAAACCATCCGTGCGGGCCGGACAGGCAGGTCAGCCCAAAGGAGCCACCTGACCTTGCATATCTCTCAAGGTGTCCACGGTCCGACAGGGGGAGGTGGCCGGTGCTCAGGTCGAGGAATTTCCGGATCTGGAACGGCGCTAACATCGGGTTTCTCCCTGCTGGAGGATGAGGCGGGTCAGACCGGCCCGGCGCTCTCGCCGAATGCACCAGCGGGCAGGACCCATTGTTCGGGGGATGTGAGGACACGGCCACGCCAGCGGTGGCAGAGCGCGCGGCGCACCAGATCCGGGTGCCGGCGCACGGGGCCGTAAACCGTGCCGCCATTGGCCAGCGTGCCGAGGTCCCGGTCGCGTCGGATGGTGCAGCCAAATGCGCGTTCCCACTCACACAGCCGGGCGAACCGATCCGGGTCCATGTGCCGCAGCGTTGCAGCCTGATCAGCAGACATGAATACACATGTCAGGCAGGACAGACGGCCAAACCCGAGCTGATAGGGAAGCGGCGGGATCACGCCATGCCGACGCAGGATCTGCCAGACAGCCGCTTCACTCCAGGCATGTACCGGCCGCCAGTGATCGATATGCCGTCGGATCCGACCATCACGACAGTCTGCCCGGTGCCGCTCAAAGACAGCGTAACGGGCACGGTTCGCGGATTCCGCCGCGCGTTCTCCGGTTACAAACAGGGTCCGGGCATGACTGAAGCGCGCCTGGTTCCGCAGGGCGCCATCCGCAACCATGATCTTGGCGTATGGGGAACACCAGCGGACCGACAGGTTCGCCGAAACCTGCGGGAAGCGGCGTCGCGTATTGGGCGGCCCCTTGCCACCGACAGTGACCCGCCCTGTCGGGGTATCGAACCAGACCGGTGCGGTCGGCGCATTATCGCGCAGCATTTCCCGCACGATCCCACCCTGGCGCGCGGAGAAATGCAGCCTGACGCCAAGGGCTGCAGCCAGATGCCGCCCGTAATCGGGCACATGCGGCCAGTCAAAAACGTCCCCGTCATCGTCCACAAGATGGTGCCACCACTCGATGCGCTGCGGCGCCACGCCCTTTTCGAGCAGGTGCAGCGTACTGGCGAGGGAATCCTTGCCAAAGGAACAGGCGACGATGACGTGATCATAACGCGCCAGATCAGGCATCTCTCCCTGCCCCGACACGACAGTTCCCAGGCGGGATGACAGGCTTGCGGTCACCATGGACATTCTCCTTGTCTGAATGTCTTCTGGCGGTCCGAAGGGATATCGCGGGTCAAACGCGGCGCGTGCACCGGCATCGCAGGCCCGCGGAGCGGGACAAGAGCCACCGTTTGAGGCGCGATGGCCCTTCGGGCATATTTTTTCCTGTTTCTTCCTGCTTTTCCTACGCGTCCGCGTTCAGGTATTCGTGCAGATACCGGCGCAGCAGCACGCAGGCTGCATGAGTGTCCCGCTCACCGTCATCCGCAAGGACACGATCCATCACTCTGGCGAGAACGAAGGCTGCCTCTCGGCCCGGGCTGAAAACAAGGGAAAACCCAAACTGTCCCTGCAGCACGCCAGTTCCCGCATCGTGGACCATGGCCACGATCTCGCCATGGACGACTTCCTCGACCTCAAGGTCCACTTCCTGACCGTCAGGCAGAATGGTGGTCCGGATCCCGTCAGAGTCCACACTGTCGGGGACCGCATTGAGGACGATCCGCGCAGCCGCCTCGGCGTCCGTCGCCGTGACCCTGAAATCGCCGGCATCCGCTTCAAACAGGCGCTCAACCAGCGTGATACGAAAATCAGGCATTGCCGTCCTCCCTTGCCAGGACAAATTCGCTCAGTGTCTTGGCTTCCCGCCATGGGCAGTGCCACACCATCACGTCCTTTCCGCAGATTTCGGCGACACAGCCACGCTCTCTCAGCCGGGCCAGTTCGTCCGACGTGATTCTTGGAACCGCCGTGAAAGCGGAAAATTCGACCACTGCCGCCTCCACGCTCTCATAGGGTCCCCGCCATCGGCGGGCCGCGGGCGGATAGATTTCAGGCGTCCGGATCAGAACCCCACCATCCGGGTGGAAGCCCAGTTCAACCACATACCTGCCGATCAGACGCTTTTCCGTCACGTATTCATGGGTCATCACGGTTCTCCTTCGCCGACGCAGGTGAACGCGTAACCTGACGTTCCGGATAAGCCCGGTTGGGGCACATCGCAGCATTTCCCGGTCGACATCCTGCCAGAGGCCGTTGCTGGCTCACCGCCCGACGTCCCCATGGGGGCGACGGACCGTGAGCCAGAGCAGTACGGCGGCAACAGCCTCGCTCAGCTGAAACCTACAAACTCAACATGCGCCCTGAGGAATTCTTCAGGTGTCTGCGATGGCGGCGCCAGACTTTCCGCCCTGCCGTGCAGCACGTCATCCTCCTGATCTGCCGCCTGGTCTGGGGGCGTGTCAGTCACTTCATCCCGTTCAATGCCCGTCGCGGCAGGATCATCGGTTACCGGGCCACCAGCCAGCGCACCAGCATCCACGTCGTCTTCCGGGTCGATATCGTCGTCATGCGCCAGTTCCCCATTATCGTCATCCGCTCCGGATGGCGGGGCGAGCGCTTCCGCGAAGGTGGCGTTCAGCGCCGCGACATCGACCTGGAAACGCGCGGCAGGATGCACCCAGATCCCCTGCCCGACATGGTCCATCAGGGCGCGGCGCATTTCCTTGCCGGTATTGCGCGGCAGGATGCCTTCCGCCTTTATGGCCTTCGTGATGCCGGGCTTGCTGAGCGTTTTCAGGAAGTCTTCATCCGCCATGGCGGGCAGATGGTCGTCCGCTTTCACGATATGGCCGACCAGGACACCCCAGTCGCCGCTATTCGTCGCGTTCTTCTCGCAGGACAGAACGGCTTTGAGCACGTCGACAGCAGCGCCACGCAGGAGCGCCTCGTCCAGCGCCATCTCGCCATCCTGGAACAGTCCGGCGGCGGCCACGAGCCGGCGTGACGGACGGCGCTGCGGGTAGTGTGCGTTGGAATCCCCATCCACCCGGACATTCTGCGCGTTGAGGGCCGCGATCATCAGCCCGAGCAGGATCCATGGATCGGCAGAGCCCCGCATGCCGTCCAATGCAGCATGCAGCGCCTGGGTGCGGAAACTGCCGATCATGTCAAAACCGCGCCCCGAAATATCGGGCCGTTCCCTCGGCCCTTCTGGCAGGGCTTCAATGACGGCGGATGGCGTCACGCGACCTGCCGCCTCGCTGCCCGGCAGGACGCACCAGCCCTCGCGAACCTTGAGGCGATGATCAAGCCAGAAGAATTTCGTGGCGCCCTCGCGCTGCCTGTTAAGCGGCATGGAAAAGTGACCCCTTCGGAAGGGGGACAGGCAGCTAAAAACGACCCCTTTCTGAGAAACGGGTTCACGATGGCCTTCATGCTGAATGGAGGCCCGGTTTGGGATGCTTGTTGTGGAAACAATTGGAAAGATCCG
>NZ_NKUB01000011.1 GCF_003207895.1 Komagataeibacter swingsii | reverse complement strand
AGCATACGCGCGCAAGGCGCTTGTGTGGTCATTCCCCAGCGCAAAAACCGCCTCGACAGACGCCCGTTCGATAAAGCCCTGTTCAAAGCGCGCCACCTCATCGAGAACTTCTTCTGCAAACTCAAGGAGTTCAAGCGCATCGCCATGCGCAGCGACAAGACAGACAGGTCATTCTCGGCCATGATCTATCTCGTGGCCGCAGTCATCAATTCACGCTAATCCCCAACAGGCCCCAAAAAGCTTCAAAGGAACGCCGCCTTTTTGAAAAAAGGCGGCACCCAAAAACTTTTGTTTTTATTTATCAGTGCGATGTACCGAAACCAGCCATCAGGCAAAGGCTTCATCCCACGACCCCGTAGTCGAGGCCCGGCTGTATTCCGTGGCGCGATTTTCAAAGAAATTGGTATGTTCGACCGCGTTCACCATTTCATCCACCCATGGCAGCGGGTTGGCGGCGATATCATAAATCCCGTCCAGCCCAAGCTGGCCCAGGCGGCGGTTGGCGACGAAACGGATGTACTGCTTCACCTGCCCCGCATCCAGCCCCTCGACCGCGCCCATCTCGAATGCAAGGTCGATGAATGCATCCTCGTGCTCGACAATATCACGGCAGATCTGGCGGATGTCATCACGCAGGGTATCGGTCCAGATTTCCGGGTTTTCATGCACGAACACCCGGAACAGCCGCGCCATCGAATCACAGTGCAGCGATTCGTCACGCACCGACCATGACACGATCTGCCCCATGCCCTTGAGCTTGTTATGGCGGGGGAAGTTCAGCAGGATGGCGAACGACGCGAACAGCTGCAACCCTTCGGTAAACGCGCCAAAGGCTGCCAGCGTGCGGGCGATCTGGTAGTTATCGTCAACCGAAAACTGCTGCATGTAGTCATATTTATCCTTCATTTCCTTATATTTAAGGAAAGCGGAATACTCGGTCTCGGGCATGCCGATGGTATCGAGCAGATGACTGTAGGCGGCGATGTGAATGGTCTCGATATTGGAAAACGCCGAGAGCATCATCAACACTTCAGTCGGCTTGAACACCTGGCTGTAGTGCTTCATGTAACAGTTGTTCACCTCCACATCCGACTGGGTGAAAAACCGGAAGATCTGGGTGACCAGATGCCGTTCGCTTTCCGTCAGCGTGCGGTGCCAGTCCTTCACGTCATCGGCCAGCGGCACCTCTTCAGGCAGCCAGTGGACGCGCTGCTGCGTCAGCCATGCATCATAGGCCCATGGGTAGCGGAATGGCTTGTAGACGGGATTGGCGGTCAGCAGGCTGGGTTCGGGCTGCGTCGGGGCACCTGCGCCGGGGGCTTGATCGGTCATGGCCATGCCTGTCCTGTTACATGAATCGGGGGCGCCGGGCACAACCCCGACAGCCCGAACAATAAACAGCAGGCCAATCCCATGTCCATACGAAATAACGGCAGGCAAGAACCAGCCACCGCATGGGCATGGTTGCTTTTTGGACTGAAATTTCTATTTAGTGGCAGAAAATTCTATAAATAAAATTAAAACAATACATGAAACCGCCCCGCCCTTACTGGCAGGCAAGGCATTCCTCATAATCCGTGGTCGTGGTGGCCGGCGTTGCAGGGATGTCGCCTTCCTTTTTCGTCATGTCGCGCTTTTCCTGCCCGTCGCTTACGGCATCAGCACGCTGGATGGACAGCGAACGGCAGTAATACAGCGATTTCACCCCCCGCTTCCAGGCCATGTAATGGATCTGGTGCAGGTCGCGCTTGTGCACGTTGGCAGGCAGGAAGATGTTGATCGACTGCGCCTGGCAGATGAAGGGCGCACGGTCGGCGGCGTGTTCGATCACCCAGCGCTGGTCCAGTTCGAACGCGGTCTTGAACACGTCCTTTTCCTGCTGGGTCAGGAAGTCGAGATGCTGCACGCTGCCCTTGTTCAGGGTGATGGAGGACCAGACCTCGTTCGTGTTCTGCCCCTTTTCCGTCAGCAGGCGGTCAAGGTGGCGGTTGCGCACCGTAAACGACCCGGACAGCGTCTTCTGCAGGAACACGTTGGCGGCGATCGGCTCGATCCCGGGGCTGGCATTGCCCGCGATGATGGAAATCGACGCGGTGGGCGCAATCGCCATCTTGTTGGAAAAACGCTCCATCACGCCATAATCGGCGGCGTCGGGGCACGGCCCGCGCTCTTCCGCCAGCTTGCGCGACGCGGCGTCGGCCTGCGCGCGGATATGCTTGAATATGCGGCGGTTCCAGCTTTTGGCCACCACGCTTTCAAACGGCACGTTGCGGGCCTGCAGGAAGGAATGGAAGCCCATGACCCCCAGCCCCACCGAACGTTCGCGCATGGCGGCGTAACGCGCGCGCTCCATGTCGTCCGGCGCGCGGTCGATGAAGTCCTGCAGCACGTTATCGAGGAACAGCATCACGTCCTCGATGAACTGCGGGTTGTCCTTCCACTCATCCCATGTTTCCAGGTTGAGCGAGGACAGGCAGCACACCGCCGTACGTTCGCGCCCGTGCTGGTCCATGCCGGTGGGCAGGGTGATTTCCGCGCACAGGTTGGATGTCTTGACCTCCAGCCCCGCCAGCTTGTGGTGTTCGGGACGGGCGTTGTTCACATGGTCGGAGAAGATGATGTACGGCTCGCCCTGCTCCATCCGCGCGGTCAGGATGCGTATCCACAGCGAACGCGCCGAGATCTTGCGGATGACCGCATTGTCCTTGGGCGACAGCAGCGCCCATTCATCATCATCCGCCACGGCGCGCATGAAGGCGTCGGACACCAGCACGCCATGGTGCAGGTTCAGCGCCTTGCGGTTGGGATCGCCGCCGGTGGGGCGGCGCAGTTCGATGAATTCCTCGATTTCGGGGTGCCAGACCGGCAGGTACACCGCCGCCGACCCGCGCCGCAGCGACCCCTGGCTGATCGCCAGCGTCAGGCTGTCCATCACGCGGATGAAGGGGATGACGCCCGATGTCTTGCCATTGCGCCCGACATTTTCACCGATCGAACGCAGGTTGCCCCAGTACGACCCGATCCCGCCGCCCTTGGATGCCAGCCATACGTTCTCGTTCCACAGGTCCACGATGCCGCGCAGGCTGTCATTGGCTTCGTTCAGGAAGCACGAAATCGGCAGCCCGCGCGTGGTGCCCCCATTGGACAGCACCGGCGTCGCCGGCATGAACCAGTGGCGCGAGATATAGTCATACAGCCGCTGCGCATGCGCGGGACTGGCCCCGTAATAGGACGCAACCCGGCCGAACAGGTCCTGGTAGCTTTCACCGGGCAGCAGGTAGCGGTTGTCCAGCGTCGCCTTGCCGAATGCCGTCAGCAGCGCATCGCGGGAATGGTCCACGCGCACGGGATGGTGGCCCGGCAGCTGCACCACGCTATCCAGCATGTCAGGCATATCAGACATCGTCGTACTGTCCTTTCCCCGGGTGGTCCCGCCCTCACCAGCCGAACGATCGGGCATGCTTCCGGATACGTCATCCAGGACCATTTACATTCTCCGTAATCGGCTCACGCCGACGCACAGGGCCTTTCGATCCTGTGCGGCGTGGTGAGGTTTTTTGATTTTGCCCCCTATATATGGAGCAAACGGTACTGGAATGCACCATATAATGTGTGGGGACAAATTGTGGACTGATCTTCCGAATCAGCGGGCAAGCTTGGGTCAAGTACGGAATGGGGAGAATATTTTTTAAATTTTCCCCCACACGCTTCATTGATCCAGCGCACCCCACCGCGCCGTCGCCGCGTCATCATGCGCGCGCGGCTGGACCCATTCACGCCGCCCGTCTGCGAATTCCTCGCGTTTCCAGAATGGCGCGCCGGTCTTGAGCCAGTCCATCATGAAGTCCGTCGCCTCCAGCGCCGCCTTGCGGTGGGCGGCGGCGCACAGCACCAGCACGATGGGCATGCCCGCTTCCAGCCGGCCCACGCGGTGGATGACGGTGCAGCCGGTCAGGCCGAATCGCGCGCAGGCCGAATCGGCAATCCGCCGCATCATGGATTCGGTCATGCCGGGGTAATGTTCCAGCTCCAGCGCCACCAGCCCGTCGCCCCCACGGACAATGCCGGTAAACGCGCCAATTCCCCCCACCCCGTCCCGCCCGCGCAGCAGCAGGGCGGTTTCGTGGGTGGCATCGAATGTTTCCGCCTGAACACGGACCGTAACGCAGGGCATGACCGCGTCAGCCCCCCGTGACCGGCGGGAAGAAGGCAATTTCGTCATTGGCGGCAATAGGGGCGTCAATCGTGGCGAAACTCTGGTTCACCGCGACACGGATCAGTTCGGGTTTCGCGAATATCTCCCCATACGCCCCGCCACGCGCGCGCAACTGGCCGATCAGGTCCTGCACGGAATGCGCTTGCCCCTGCAGGGGCAGTGTCTCGCCGGGGCGGCCAAGCCGGTCCCGCAACCATGCGAAATAGAGAATGCGCAGCATCCCGGTGTCATCTCCCTGTGCCATGGCGTCCCATGCGGCCCGTGCCGGTCATGGCGCCTGCTGTTCGTGGACCGTGCCGTCGGATGCGACCACGGTGTTGGTGCCATCGCCGTTCGGGACGACAATGGCTGAATCCGATACGCCCTTATGCGTCGCCGACGGCCCCGAAGACAATGCGGAAACGCGCGCCCCCGCCGCCGGGCCGCCATCGGGGTCCGCATCGTTGCCGATCTGCATCTCGCCGCCCGCGGGCAGGTCCACCTCGCGTTCCGGCAGCCGCGAACGCGCGTCGGCGCGGGGGGCGTCGCCCGCCCCAATCGCGGCCAGCACCGACTGCCCGGGCCTTACAACCGGCCAGACATTGCGTTCCTGCGGCAGTATGGGCAGCATCTGCGGCGCCTGCCCCGCCACGCGGCGCATGTTCTCGACCTCGGGGCGCGGGGTATTGGGCAGGCTGCCGGGCAGTTCCGTATTGTCGGACAGGATCTGGCCAAAACCGCCACATCCGGTCAGCCCCACCAGCAATGACAGGACCATTGCATTGCGCACCGCGTTCTCCCCCTGACCTGTCCGGCACAAGGCGGGCCAGATGACCCGCACAGGAGAGAGCAACCACGGCGCGCGTTAATTTTTCATGTAGGTCAGGAAGATAATTTCGTGGCCCCCGGCGCGCCACGGCTGACATGCCGCAGCCCGGTGGAGAGATAGTCCCACCCCGTAACCAGCGTCAGGACGGCGGCAATCCACATCATGACCGCCCCCAGCGCGTCAACCGGCAGCCACCCGATATGCAGAAGCCCCGCCGTGCTGTCGCCCGCCAGCAGGAAGCCGATGGCGGTCATCTGGAACCCGGTCTTCCATTTCGCCAGCCGTGTCACCGGCAGGCCCACCCGCGTCGCCGCAAGGTATTCCCGCAGCCCGCTGACCAGGATTTCACGCGAAAGGATGATGATGGCCGGGTACAGGCAGCCATATGGCAGCCGCCCCAGCCCCGCCATGACCATGAGCGACGCGCCCACCAGCAGCTTGTCGGCAATGGGGTCGAGCATGCGGCCAAGGTCGGAATTCTGGTTCCACGCCCGCGCCAGCTTGCCATCAAGGTAGTCGGTGATTCCCGCCAGTATGAACAGGATGCACGCGGCGCAGTCGGTCTGCGCCGTATGGATGACGACCAGCCCGACGACAATGGGGACCACGACGATGCGGGACAGGGTCAGGAGGTTGGGCAGGTCGGTAAGCATGCTGGTACTGCTATAACCAAGAATGAGGGAAAACCGAAATACTGATACTGCCTGTCAGGCAGGTCACAAGCTCACATCTGCATGACAGCCGATCACTCCCCTGTCCAGTCGGGATGGAAATATCCGTATATGGCGCGCGCCATGTCGCGGTTGATGCCCGGTGCATGTTCCAGTTCCCCCAGGCCAGCCTGCCGCACGCCACGCGCCGAGCCGAAATGCTTGAGCAGCGCGCGCTTGCGTGCAGGTCCAACGCCGGGGATGTCGTCCAGTTCCGATCGCACCAGCGTCCTGGACCGCCCGGCCCGGTGGGTGGTGATGGCGAAGCGGTGCGCCTCGTCACGCAGGCGCTGCAGGTAATACAGCACCGGGTCGCGCGGCGGCAGCTGGAAGGGCGCGCGGCCTTCGGTATGGAACCATTCGCGCCCCGCATCCCTGTCCGGCCCCTTGGCGATGCCCACCAGCGTCACCCCCGTCACCCCCAGTTCGTCCAGCACGCCGCGCACGGCGGTGTACTGCCCCGCCCCGCCGTCGATCAGCAGGATGTCGGGCCAGTCCCCGGGCCGGACGCCTTCCTCGCGGTCCTTCAGCGCGCGGCGGAATCGGCGTTCCAGCACCTCGCGCATCATGGCGAAGTCATCGCCCGGCGTGACCGGCCCCTTGATGGAGAACTTGCGGTAGGCCCGCTTGTCGAATCCCTCCGGGCCGCCCACCACCATCACGCCATAGGCATTCGCCCCCTGGATATGGCTGTTGTCATAGGTCTCGATCCGGCGCGGCGGCGCGTCCAGCCCGAACAGGTCGGCCACCCCCTGCAAAAGCCGCGCCTGGCCGGCGCTTTCGGCCATCCTGCGTTCCAGCGCCTCGCGCGCGTTGATTTCGGCATGCTCGATCACGGCGCGCTTTTCCCCGCGCCGCGGGTGCGTGATCTCGACCCTGCGGCCCCGGCGCAGGCTCAGGGCGGATTCCAGCACGTCCAGCTCCGGCAGGTCCTGGTTGACCAGCACATGCGCGGGCGGCGGCTTGTCGTCATAGAACTGGCCGATGAAGGCGGCCAGCACGTCGGGCGCGTTCTCGTCGCGCGCATGGGCGGGGAAAAACGCGCGGTTGCCGTTGTTGCGCCCGGCACGGATGAAGAACACCTGAATGCACGACTGCCCCGCGATCTGCCAGATCGCGATGATGTCCGCATCCGTCATGGTGGAGGGATTGATGACGCTGGAATCCTGCTGCAGCGCCGACAGCCCCCGTATGCGGTCGCGTATCGCCGCCGCGCGCTCGAACTCCAGCGCGCCGGCCGCTTCCTCCATCTCGCGGCCAAGCTGCTCGCGCATGTGGGGGTTGCGCCCGGCCAGGAAGTCGCGCGCCTGCCCCGCCAGTTCGGCATAGTCCGCGCGGCTGATGCGGTCGGTGCAGGGCGCGGCGCAGCGGTGGATCTGGTGCAGCAGGCACGGGCGCGTGCGGCCCTGCATTTCGCTGTCGGAACACGAACGCAGCAGGAAGGTGCGCTGCAGCAGGTTCAGCGTCTGGTTGACCGACCACGCGGATGCGAACGGCCCCCAGTATGACGCCCCCTTCACCGGCTTGCCGCGATGCTTGCTGATCTGGGGAAAATCATGCTTGTCCGTCAGCATGATCCATGGATAACTTTTGTCATCGCGCAGCAGGATGTTGTACCGGGGCTGCATGCGCTTGATGTAGTTGGCTTCCAGCAGCAGGGCCTCGGCCTCGGTATGGGTCGTGACGATTTCCATGCCGCGGGTTTCGGACACCATGCGGCGCAGGCGTTCGGTCAGGCGGCTGACATGGGTGTAGGACGTGACGCGCTTTTTCAGGTTCAGCGCCTTGCCCACATACAGCACGTCCCCCTTCGGCCCCAGCATGCGGTACACGCCCGGCGACTGCGGCATGGTCTGCAGGGCATGGTTTATCGCCTCCACCCCGACCGGCTGGACGGGGGGCTGGATGGGGGCGGTTGAAATGGCTGTTGTCATGGATGGCAGCCGTTCATCCACCGATGGTGTGGATAAGTCTGTGGAGCAGCAGCAGAAAAAAACGCGCGGATGGCGGTTTTCCTTTCCTGCACTTGGATTGCCCAAAAAAACATCACTAACGATAACCTATTGTTTTTAAACTACTATATCCGGCCGCTTATGGGCCGGAAAAAAAATCCCACCCCACGTGAACCCAAAACATGCCTGTCAACCCCGCAGGTGGACAAATTGTGGCTTCTCCGTGGTGGAAAACCCGGCTGCCATTTTGCCCGGAATATCAGCCGCCTTCTGTCATTCGTTCCTGTTTTTGTCTCGCGCGGCGCCGCGGCCGCGTAAAAATATTCTTGTCAGCCCGCGCCCGATCGGCAATGCACCCGATATGCGTATTGTGACATGGAATATCAATTCCCTCCGCCTGCGGATGCCGCTGCTGGCCCAACTGTGCCAGGACACATCCCCCGATATCGTCTGCCTGCAGGAAACCAAGGTGCCCGACAGCCTGTTCCCGCTTGATGCGGTGCGCGCGCTGGGGTTCGACCACGTCGCGTTCCGGGGCATGAAGGGGTATAACGGGGTCGCGATCCTGTCACGCCAGCCCGTAACCGTGCTGGAGGACGCCCCCGACTGGTGCCAGCGTGGGGACTGCCGCCACATCGCCATACGCCACGGTACGGGCGCTGGCGCGATTGACGTGCATGATTTCTACGTGCCCGCGGGCGGCGACATTCCCGACCCGGTGGAAAATCCCAAATTCGCGCACAAGCTGGCGTTCGTGGAGGAAGCGCGGGCATGGTTTTCCGGCCGTGACATGCGGCGCACCGTGCTGGTGGGCGACCTGAACATCGCCCCGCTGGAACACGATGTATGGAGCCACAGGCAACTGCTGAAGATCGTAAGCCATACGCCCGCGGAAACCGAGCGCCTGCTGGCATGGCAGCAGACCGGCTTTGTCGACGCCATGCGCCATTTCGTGCCCGCGACGGAAAAGCTTTATACGTGGTGGTCCTACCGCAACCGGGACTGGAGCCGGTCCAACCGTGGCCGCAGGCTGGACCATGTCTGGGTCACGCCCGACCTGCAACCCGCCCTGCGCGGCATGGACGTGCTACGCGCGGCGCGCGACTGGGACAAGCCATCGGACCACGTGCCGGTCATGATCGACCTGGACGCCTGAACGGTACCCCACAGACGCGACCGGGCCGCCCGAAACCGGGCGGCCCGTCAGAACAGCCAGCGATGCGGGCCACGACCCGGTCAGGCGAGGGCGGTCTTGCCCCCTTCGGGGTCGAGGCGGTAGCCGCCCCCTTCGGTCACCAGCAGGGTGGCGTTGGTGGGATCGGGTTCGATCTTCTGGCGCAGGCGGTAGATGTGCGTTTCCAGCGTATGCGTGGTCACGGCGGCGTTGTAGCCCCAGACCTCGTTCAGCAGCACCTGGCGCGGCACGGGGCGCGTGCCCGCGCGGTACAGGAACTTCAGGATCGCGGCCTCCTTTTCCGTCAGGCGGATGCGGCGGTTCTTGGCCGTTTCCTGCAGCAGCTTGGCGGACGGGCGGAAGATGTACGGCCCGATTGCAAAGACCGCGTCCTCGCTGTTTTCAAAAATGCGCATCTGCGCGCGCAGCCGGGCCAGCAGCTCGGCAATGCGGAACGGCTTGGCGACGTAGTCGTTCGCGCCGGCGTCAAGGCCGCGCACCACGTCCGTCTCGTCATCGGAACCGGTCAGGATGATGATGGGAATGCGCTTGCCCTTGCGCCGCAGGTCGGCGCAGAAATCGCGCCCGTCCCCGTCAGGCAGGGACACATCGAGGATGATCGCATCGAAACGCGCCCCCGGTTTCTGCAGCTTTTCCCAGGCCTCGGCGACGGAGCCGGCCTCGATCGCTTCAAATTCACCATCAATCTGCAGCTGTTCAACGAGCATTTGACGTAAAGTCTGATCGTCGTCCGCTATCAGTATGGGACGTGCTCCTGCCATCGAACCCTCTTTATCACTTTAGTCCCGCCCCGTTGGGGGGCGGTCTCTGTCTTTGTGTTCATTTCCGGCCACACCACCGACAGGCCCGCGACCCGACGGCCATAATGCCGTATGCTGCCGGATTAGGCCGGAGATAACATAAATACGACCCGATCCAGAGGAATTCATGATACGCGCTATTTTGCAAACGAATACAGGGCTGGATGCACAACTGCATTGCATGCGCGAAATTTTTCCCGCCATTATCGGCGCGGGCGGCATCAGAAACCGCAAAACGGAGGGAGATCACGCAACACCCGGCGGTATTCTGCCCCTGCGGCGCGTGTTCTATCGCGCCGACCGGGTGGCATCACCTGTTTGTCATCTGCCTGTGGAGCCGCTTTCCCCGCTTGATGGGTGGTGTGACGACCCCCACCACCCCGATTATAACCGTTATGTCAGCCTGCCCCACCCCGCCCGGCACGAACGGCTGTGGCGGGAGGATCACGTTTACGACATTGTCGTGGTGCTTGGTTATAACGACGACCCGGTTCATTCTGGCGCGGGGTCGGCCATCTTCCTTCACCTGCCACCCAGGGGCGGCCGCCCGACGGAGGGCTGCATCGCCCTGCCCGAACCCGTGCTGCGCCACCTGCTGGCGGCGGGACTGGGGGAAATCGACGTCAGGCCGGCCTAGCCGGCGCCGATGCCCCCACCCCCTCCCCCGCGGCCATGGCGGGGGGCCGCAGCATGACGATGATGTCGCCCGGCGCCGGTTCGGCCGGAATCGCGTCCTCGGCGGAGAAAATCCAGATCGCGGTGCCCTTGCGGATGATCATGAACAGCATGCCCGGGCCGGCCGGCAGGTCGGCCTCGGCCCCATGCGCCTCCATGACGTGGCTGCCAAAGCGCCAGCCCTTTGCGTACAGGGAATCGATATAGGAGAAATTCCACCCCGGCTCCCCCAGCACCTTGCCGCGCGAATCCCGGCTCAGCCCGTGATACAGGTCCAGCCTTGCAATGCCGGGACTGACCTGGAACACGCGCTGGCGGCCAAGGTCGGGGGCCATGCGCGCGCAGACAAGGCCGTTATAGATCGCATCCGGCGTGGCCGCGATCAGGTAGTCCGCCGGGCGTTCCTCCAGGCTTTCCATCCCCTCGACCGACAGCAGTTCCGCGCGCAGGATCGGGATGCCGAACCCTGCCGCCTTGTTCAGCGCGGGGGCATAGGTATCGACCAGCAGCACCGGTATGCCCCGGTCATGCACCACGCGGGCCAGGTTGGTGGACCATGCATTGGCCCCCATGATGGCCAGCGCCGGCTCATCCGACAGGGTCAGGCGCAGCGCGCGCGCCAGCGGCCGTAACGAGAACCCGTGCAGGATCATGGTCGATGCGATCAGCGCGAACACGGCGGGCGTGATCAGGTCGCCGCCCGGATAGCCCGCTTCATGCAACTGCATGCCGACAACCCCCGCCACCGCCGCCGCCACGATGCCGCGCGGCGCGATCCAGCCCACGAACAGCCGTTCCTGCCATGACATGCTGGCCCCGATGGTGGACAGGAAAATGCCCAGCGGCCGGACCACGAACATGACCGTGAACGTCAGCGCCATGATGGGCAGCGACAGTTCGGTCAGCAGCGTGCGCGGCAGGTCGGCCGTCAGCAGCACGAACAGGCACGACACCACGATCACCCCCAGCGATTCCTTGATCCGCTGCAGTTCCGACATGCCGGTCACATGCAGGTTCGCCAGCGCCATGCCGAACACCGTGGCCGCCATCAGCCCCGCCCCCTGCATGATCAGGTTGCACAGGGCGGCCACCGTCATGACAAAGGCCAAGATCATGGGAATGCGCAGGATTTCGGGCAGCATGTCGCGCGCGGACAGGAACTTGATCAGGATCGCGGGGAAAACACCGCACGCGATCGAAAACATGGTGGCGAACAGCAGGTGCGGCCCGATCTCCACCGTCGCCAGCGAAATGCCGCCGGTATGCGACGGGCGGATCAGCAGGCATTCCAGCACCAGCGTCGCGAGGATGGCGGCAATGGGGTCATTGACGATGGCTTCCCACCGCAGGAAGGCCGCGACCCGTGGCCGCAGCTTGGTATGGCGCAGCAGCGGCAGCACCACCGTCGGCCCCGTCACCACCACGATCGCGCCAAACAGCCACGACGTTCCCCACGGCAGGCAGCCGACATAATGCGCGGCAAGCGAGCCGAGCACCCAGTTGATGGGCAGGGCGGCGGCCGTAAGCCGCAGCACGCCCTCCCCCGATTCCCGCCACTGGCGCAGGTCCAGCGCAAGCCCCCCCTCGAACACGATGAAGGCCACGGCCATGGACACAAGCGGGTGGAAATACGGCCCGATCGCCGCCCCGGGATGCAGGACGCCCAGGCCCGGCCCCAGGACCAGCCCAAGGGAAAACAGCAGCACGATGGCTGGCAGCCTGAACCGCCACGCCACCCACTGGGCCGCGATCCCGCCACCCAGCACGCACAGAATTCCGATCGCAAGGTTCGTTGCCTGCATGCCCATGCCCCGCGTTGTTGCAAACGCAAACGCCCCTGCCGCCACCAGATTTGTGTCATGGGCCTGGAATGCGGTCCCGGCGTATGGTTTTTCTTATTATCCAAGAGACTGTCCCAGAGACCCTGCCTATGGGACGCCACGCAAATTACAAAGAGGTTTTTGGTAAAGCTTTTTTCAGGAAACGCCGCCGCCTGCCGAATGGGCGCGCCGTGGCGGGACGGGTCAGGACTCGCGCTGCACGATGGCGGCGAAAAAACCGTCCGTGTGGTGCTGGCGCGGCGTCAGGCGCACCTGCCCGTCCACCGCCAGGCCCGGCGGCAGGTCATCGTCCACCCCATCGGGCGTCACCATGGAAAAGGCGGGGTTGCGCGCGAGGAAGGCCGCGATCTGGTCGCCATTCTCCTCACGCAGGATGGAACACGTGGCATACACCATCCGCCCGCCGGGGCGGACAAGGCTGGCCGCGCGGTCAATGATGTCGGCCTGCTTGGCGGTCAGTTCCAGCAGGTCGCGCTCCCGCAGGCGCAGGCGCGCATCGGGATTGCGCCGCCATGTGCCGGTGCCGGTGCACGGCGCATCGACCAGCACGCGGTCGAAACTGCCGCTGCGGCGGCGCGCCCAGCGGTCGCCCGCGACCAGCAGGTGGCGCTCGGCATTATGGACACCCGCGCGGCGCAGGCGGCGCACCGCGCCATCCAGCCGGGGTTCGGACACATCGCAGGCGACGATATGGCCGCGGTTTTCCATGGTCATGGCCATGCCCAGCGTCTTGCCCGCAGCGCCCGCGCAGTAGTCCAGCACCCGCATGCCCGGCCGCGCGCCCACGGCGGCCACGACCAGCTGGCTGCCTTCGTCCTGTATTTCCACCATGCCGCCACGAAAGGCCGCGCATGATGTCACGGGCTGGCGGCCCGCGACCCGCAGGCCCCATGGGGACAGGGTCGTGTCCTCGGACTGGATGCCATCCGCCGCAAGGGCTGCACGCGCGGTGGGGCGGTCGGATTTCAGCAGGTTGACGCGCAGGTCCAGCGTCGCCTCGCCTTCCATCGCGGCCAGTTCCGCCTCCACCCCGTCGCCAAAGGTCCGTTCCAGACGGGGCAGCAGCCAGTCCGGCACCTCCAGCACGACCGCGCGCGGCATGTCGGGATGGGTCAGCGCCTGACCCTGAAGCTGGTCATACAGCCGCCGCTCCGGCCCGGTCAGGCCCAGCGGGGCGTAGCGTTCGCCCGTAAACAGGTCATCGGGGTTTTCGCGTCCCTGCGGGTCCAGCGCCATCATGGCCAGCGCCAGCAGGCGGGGCGTTGGCTGCATGCCAGCGCGTTCAATCCACCAGTGCAGCCTGCGCCAGTGCCGCAGGATACGCCACACGCGGGCCGAAATGGCCCGGCGGTCGCCGCCGCCAATATACCGCCGTTCACGGAAAAAGGCATTGGCCAGCGCATCGGCGGGCCGCTGTGGCGTCGCCTCCATTGCGGCAAGCAGGTCAATGGCGGCGGAAAGCCGTGCGCTGGGTGTCATGGATTATGGAACCGTCAAACCGTTACTGTCATGGAACCAGCAGGATCAGTCCTGCCGGTAGTTGGGGGCTTCGCGCGTGATCGACACGTCATGCACGTGGCTTTCACGCAGGCCCGCGCCGGTAATGCGGCGGAAGCGCGCGCGCTGCTGCAGGTCGGCGATGGTGGCGGACCCGGTATAGCCCATGCCCGCGCGCAGGCCGCCCACCAGCTGGTGGATGACGGCGCCCATCGCGCCCTTGTAGGCCACGCGGCCCTCGATCCCTTCGGGGACCATCTTGTGCGTGTCCTTGATGTCCTGCTGGAAATAGCGATCGGCCGAGCCACGGGACATGGCGCCAAGGCTGCCCATGCCGCGATAGGATTTGTAGGTCCGGCCCTGGTACAGGAACACCTCGCCCGGAGCTTCCTCCGTGCCGGCCAGCAGCGAGCCGACCATGACCACGTCGGCCCCCGCGCCGATCGCCTTGACGATATCGCCCGAGGTCCGCACCCCGCCATCGGCAATGGCGGGCACGTCGAGTTCGTGGCACGCGGCCGCAGTTTCCATCACGGCGGAAAACTGCGGCACGCCCACGCCGGCGACCACGCGCGTGGTGCAGATCGACCCCGGCCCGATCCCCACCTTCACGCAGTCCGCGCCCGACGCGATCAGCGCGCGGGCGGCTTCCGGCGTCGCGACGTTGCCGGCAATGATCTGGATGTCGTTTTCGATGGCGCGGATGCGCTCGATGCTTTTCAGCACGCCCGATGAATGGCCATGCGCGGTGTCGATCACCACCACGTCCACCCCCGCCGCGATCAGTTCGCGCGCGCGCGCCACGCCATCATCCCCCACGCCGGTCGCGGCCGCGCACAGCAGGCGGCCAAGGCTGTCCTTGTTGGCCTGCGGGTACTGTACCGCGCGGTCCATGTCCTTGACGGTAATCAGGCCGATGCAGCGGTCTTCATCATCAATGACCAGCAGCTTTTCAATCCGGTGGCGGTGCAGCAGCTGGCGGGCCTGGTCGCGGTCGGCATTGTTGCGCACGGTCACCAGGTTTTCGCGCGTCATCAGTTCATACACGCGCTGGGCCGGGTCGGTGGCGAAGCGGACATCACGGTTGGTCAGGATGCCGACCAGGCGGTTGGTGTCGCGCTCGACCACTGGCAGGCCGCTGATCCCGTGGCGGGACATGATGGCGTTCACTTCCGCCAGCGTCTGGTCGGGATAGACCGTGACGGGGTTGACCACCATGCCCGATTCGAAACGCTTGACGCGGCGGACCTGCTCGGCCTGCTGTTCGATCGTCAGGTTCTTGTGGATCACGCCAAGGCCGCCATTCTGCGCCATGGCGATGGCCATGCTGTCCTCGGTCACGGTGTCCATGGCCGACGAGATCAGCGGGATGTTCAGGGTAATTTTGCGGGTCAGCCGGGTTCTGGTCGATGTCTGCGATGGCAGGACGTTCGATTCGTCGGGAACAACCAGCACGTCATCAAAGGCGAGGGCTTCGCGGATGCGGTCCTCAAGCCGGGGGGCGGATGTGTTTTTGGGGATGGAAGACATGATGCAGGGGCCTCGTCAGCAGATGGCGGCTACCCCGCGCCTCGGGTCACCGACCGTTGGCGCACCCTCATAGGGGGCTAATCGGGCGCTGGCAAGCATTACACGCAGGTCCGGTACGCTTTATTGTGCGGACAGCGGCAAAACCGCCCCGGCGCGTCGCGAATGGTCCTGCATTCACAAGGCAGCCCGTGATGACGCCTGTTCCAGAAAGCTTCGGGGAACGCCGCCTTTTTGAAAAAAGGCGGCGCCCAGAAACTTTCATTCCCCACCGGCATGCAGGCGCAGCCCGTCATAGGCGGCTTCCACGCCATCAGGCAGGTTGGCCTGCATCCACGCCCAGTCCATGTCCGGCCCCATATGGGTCAGCACCGTGCGGCGCGGCTGGATGATGTCACGCCATTGCAGGACCTGCGACAGCCAGCCGTGGGATGGATGGTCCTCGCGCTGGAAACAGTCCACCACCCACGTATCGACACCGCGCAGGGCCTCCAGCGCCACATCATCCATTTCGGCCACGTCGGTGCAGTAGGCCATCGGCCCCACACGCAGCCCCAGCGTTTCGGTCCGGCCATGGCTCTGGCCGAACAGCCGGACCGCCATCCCCGCCATCACCACGGTGGAGGGCAGCATCACATGGTGGACATCCAGAATGGGGCGGAAGATGTGCGGCGGCGTCCATGGGCGAAAGGCGTAGTCAAAGCGGATGCTGATTTCATCCATCACCTGCCGCGTGCCGTAAACCGGCAGCGGGCCGCCAATGATGCGGTTGATGGTGCGCAGTTCATCCAGCCCCGCGATATGGTCGGCATGGGCGTGGGTGTACAGCACCGCATCGACCACGCCAATCCGCTGCGCCAGCAACTGGTCACGCAGGTCCGGCCCCGTATCGACCAGCAGCACGCGCCCCGGCCCGTCGCTTATGATGACGGATGAGCGCGTGCGGCGGTTGCGTGGCTCGGTCGGGTCGCATTCGCCCCAGTCCCCAGCACCCTCCGGCCCACCCAGCATGGGCACGCCAGCCGAGCCGGCGCAGCCAAGGATGATCATTTCCATCCGTCAAGCCGCCCGGCTGAACAGGCGGCTGAAATTGCGCGTGGTCATTTCCGCGAACGCGGCGTCTTCCATCCCGCGCAGTCCGGCCAGCATGCGGGCGGTATAGGCCACGTATCCCGGCTCGTTGCGCTTGCCACGGCGCGGCACCGGGGCAAGGTAGGGCGAATCGGTTTCCACCAGCAGCCGGTCATCCGGCACGTCTTTCGCCACGTCGCGCACCGACTGCGCGCGGTTGAACGTCGCAATGCCGGAAAAGCTGATATACCCCCCCAGTTCCAGCGCCCCGCGCGCAAGGTCCGGCCCGGATGAAAAACAGTGGATCAGGAACGGGAACGCGCCATTGCGCGCGGTCTCGTCACGCAGGATGCCCAGCGTGTCCCCATCGGCTTCGCGCGTGTGGATCACCAGCGGCAGGCCGGTGCGGCGTGCGGCGTCGATATGCACGCGGAAGCTTTCATGCTGCTTCGGCCGGATGTCGGGCTGGCCATGGAAATAGTCCAGCCCGCTTTCGCCGATCCCCACCACCCGCGGGTCATCGGCCATCGCCGCCAGCGCCGCCGCGTCAGGCAGGACTTCCTCATCCACATGGTCGGGATGGGTGCCGATGGTGCACCATACCCGCAGGGCGGGCGTATCCAGCGTGGCCAGCTTCTTCTGCTGGTCCGCGCGCGACAGGCGGGTGCCGATGGTGACCAGCCCATCCACCCCGGCTTCACGCGTGCGGGCCAGGATTTCGGGCATTTCCGCATCGGAAAAATGGTCGAGATGACAGTGGGAGTCGGTCAGTCCCGTACGGGTCATGAAGCCTCCGGTTCGACATGGCGGGGGAAGATGCCCTGCGGCGCGGGGAGTGCGCAGCCTGCGGGCAGCGGCGTATCAAGGGAGGCGAAGTCCCGCATGTTTTCCGGCACGCCAAGCTGGGTCAGCATCCTGTCCATGCTGCCGGGCATGTAGGGTTGCAGCACGGTGGCGATGGTGCGCAGCGCATCGGCCAGCACGCGCAGCACGTCGCCCATGCGGGCGGCATCGGTCTTTTTCAGCTTCCACGGGGCCTGATGGTCGATATAGGCGTTACACGCGCGGATGACCTTCCACACGTCCTCCAGCGCATCGGTCAGGGCCTGCCGGTCGATCTGCTCATGCATGATTTCCGGCAGCAGGCTGGCTGTGGCCAGCAGCTTCGTGTCCTCGGGCGTGTGCGCGCCCTGCGCGGGCAGCTTTCCATCACAGTTGCGCGCGATCTGCGACAGCGTGCGCTGGGCCAGGTTGCCAAGGTCGTTGGCCAGTTCGACATTCATGCGCGAGATGATGGCGCGGCGGCTGAGGTCGCTGTCACCGCCAAAGGGCATTTCGCGCATCAGGAAAAACCGGATCGGGTCCAGGCCGAATTCCGCCACCAGGTCGCGCGGGTCCACCACGTTGCCCAGCGACTTGCTCATCTTCTGGCCTTCGATGGTCCACCACCCGTGCGAGAACACGCGCTCGGGCAACGGCAGCCCCGCCCCCATCAGCAGCGCAGGCCAGTAGATGGCGTGGAAGCGCAGGATGTCCTTGCCCACCAGATGCAGGTTGGCGGGCCAGAAATCCCAGCGTGGGGCCGTCTGGTCCGGATAGCCCACGGCGGACAGGTAGTTGGCCAGCGCGTCCACCCACACATACATCACATGCTTCGGGTCGCCCGGCACGGGAATGCCCCAGTTGAAGCTGGTGCGGCTTACGGACAGGTCGCGCAGGCCCTGCTTCACGAAACTCGCCACCTCGTTGCGGCGGCTGGCGGGTTCGATGAAGCCGGGACGGGTTTCATACAGTTCCAGCAGCCTGTCGCCGAATTTGGACAGGTCGAAGAAATACGACGGCTCCTTCACCCATTCCACGGCGGCACCCGTGGGGGCGACCTTCTTGCCATCCGGCCCGTCGACCAGTTCTTCCTCGCCATAGAAGCATTCATCACGCGTGGCGTACCAGCCTTCATACGCGCCAAGGTAGATGTGGCCGTTTTCCTCCAGCTTCTTCCACAGCGCCTGTGCGCCATCCGCGTGGCGCGGCTCGGTGGTGCGGATGAAATCGTCGTACGAAATGGCCATCTTGTCGTACATGTCGCGGAAATCGGCGGCCACGCGGTCGGCGAAGGCGATGGGGGTCATGCCCGCCGCCTGGGCCGCCTGTTCCACCTTCTGCCCGTGTTCGTCCGTGCCGGTCAGGAAAAAGACATCAAATCCCGCCAGCCGCTTGAAACGCGCGATCACGTCGGCTGCGACCGATGTATAGGCGTGGCCAATATGCGGCGCCCCGTTCACGTAATAGATTGGTGTTGTGACGTAGTAGCGCCGTGTCATGTTCCACTCACCCGCGCAAGCGCCGTAAGCAGCGCCTGCTGTTTATCCAGATTGAACCGCTCGGTTTCCGCGCGCAGCCGTACCATGTCCTGCCACAGCAGGGCCAGTCGGGCCGGGTGCGGATCCCCCGCGCCCGCCCGCCCCGCGTCGAGGGCGAGGCTGCGCGTCCTGTCTGATATGGCATCACACAGCAGATCGAAAAAGACGCTAAAGCCATTTTCGCGCCGGGTCACCTGTTCGGCAATGTCATAGCCGGCCTGTTCCCCCACCGTGCCATCCATCACGCCCGCGACGAGTGCGGCCAGTTCCGCCGCGTTCCCCGCCAGCAGGTCCCCCGCCCGCCCCGGCGCGCCGTGGGCCAGCGGCAGGATGCGCGCGACCTGGTCCGGCGCGGGGGCGGATTCCATGTCCGCCAGCACCGCGCGCATGGCCGCGTCATCCAGCGGCGACAGCGCCAGCACCCGGCAGCGGCTGCGGATGGTGGGCAGCAGCCGCCCCGGCACCGACGTGGTCAGGATCAGGATGGCGCGTTCGGGCGGTTCCTCCAGGATCTTGAGGATGGCGTTGGCCGCCGTGCGGTTCATGTATTCCGCGCCATCGACGATCACGACCCGCCAGCCCCCTTCCGCCGCCGTGCGGCGCAGGAAGGCGGAAATGGGGCGGATGTCATCGCCCACGATTTCACGGCGCAGGCGATGGCGTTTTTCATCCATCCCGCGCGCGATCACCAGCAGGTCGGCATGCGTGCCGGCGGTGACGCGGCGGCCCACGGGGCTGTCATGGTCCTGCGCGCCCAGCAGGGTGCGCGCCATCATGAAGGCCATGGTGGCCTTGCCAATCCCCTCCGGCCCGGTCAGCAGCCAGGCATGGTGCAGCCTGCCCGTACGGATGACCGACAGGAATTCCTGCCATGCCGCGTCATGCCCCAGCAGGCGGCGGCAGGCGCGTGGATCAGGCATGGCCCACCCGTTCCAGGTACGGGGCCACAACCGCGCGGATGGCGTCCTGCACCGCATCCATCGCCGCGCTGGCGTCAATGCGGCGGCACCGCGTGGCGTCGCGCCGGGCGATCGTATCGAACCCCGCCGCGACACGGGCATGGAACGCGGTATCGAGAGCCTCATATCGGTCGGTGCGGCCCCGATCGGTGTGGCCCCGGTCGGCGCGGCTGTTGGCGCGTGCCGCCATGCGGGCGGCGGCAATGGCCGGGGGCGCCTGCAGCACAAGGGTCAGGTCGGGCATGGCGGGCACCAGCGCGCGCAGGCGGGCGATCAGGTCCAGCAGCGCCGGATCGCCATTACCCAGCCCGTGCCCCTGATAGGCTTCGGTCGAATCGGCAAAGCGGTCGCATATCACCACCTTCCCCGCCGCCAGCGCGGGGGCGATGCGCCGGTCGACATGGTCGGCGCGGGCGGCGAAATGGGCCATGACCTCGGCCCGGGGCGACAGGTCGTGGCCGCCAAACAGCAGGAAGTCGCGCAGCGCCTCCGCCCCCGGCGTGCCCCCCGGCTCGCGCGTCAGGTCCACATCCAGCCCGAGGCCGCGCAGGTGGTCGGCCAGCAGCCGGGCCTGCGTGGACTTGCCCGCCCCCTCGCCGCCTTCAAGCGTGATGAACAGCCCGGACATGGCCTAGCCGTGTCCCAGCTTGCGACCCAGCACGGCCGAAGCCCGGCCCATAAGCCCCAGCCGGGGCACCGCCGCGCCTGCCACCAGCGGAATGCGGATTTCCGCAAGGCCGGTATTGGCGATGACCATTTCACCCAGCGCCTGCCCCGCCGTGACCGGCGCGGGCACGGGGCTGCGGTAATCCACGCTGACATGCACCCGGTTCTGCCAGCCATGGGGCAGCGTAAGCGTTACGTCACGCGTCGCCACCAGCGGCACGGTGGGCGCCTGCCCCAGCCAGACCGGGGCGTTATCCACCACGGCGCCGTTACGGATCAGGGTCGCGTTTTCAAAATTGACGAATGACCATTCGAACAGCCGCTCGCCCTCATTGGCGCGCGCGTTGCTGCTGGGCAGGCCGTTGATGGCCATGACCACGCGGTTGCCGCCGCGTTCGGCGCTGGCGCACAGGCCAAAGCCACCGGCGTCGGTATGGCCGGTCTTAAGCCCGTCGGCCACGCCCCGGACCACCAGCGCGTTGCGGTTTTCCTGCGCTATCCTGTTGTAGGTGAAGCTGCGTTCGGAAAAGAAGTGATAATATTCGGGAAAATCGTGGATCAGGTGCATGGCGATGGTCGCGACATCGCGCGCGGACATGTAGTGCCCGTCCATCGGCCAGCCCGTGGCGTTGAGGAAATGGCTGTTGGTCATGCCAAGCTGGGCGGCCTGCGCGTTCATCATGCTGACGAACTGGTCTTCCGACCCCGCGATGCCTTCGGCCAGCACGATGCACGCATCATTGCCCGACTGGATCACCATGCCCTGTATCAGGTCGGACACCGCGACGGACCCGTTCAGCGGCACGAACATCTTCGACCCCTGCATGCGCCATGCCTTTTCACTGACCGGCAGCGTCTGCTCCAGCGTCAGCCGGCCCGCGCGCAGCATGCCGAACACGACATAGGCCGTCATCATCTTGGTCAGCGAGGACGGCGGCATGCGTTCATCCGCCGCCTTTTCCAGCAGCACGGCCCCCGTGGTGTAATCGACGATGCACGCCCACCGCGCGATGGTGTCGATCGGGCCGATCAGGCTGTTGGCCGGGGATGACGGGATCGCGGGTTCGGCCGCGACGGGCGCCGCGGCGGCGGGATGGCGGCGGCGGCCCGCGGCCCATGCCGGGGTGGATACAAGAAGGCTGGTGGCCCCAGCCAGAAGGAAACGTCGGGTGTGCATTGCATCCTTGGTCCGGTAGGTACCAGCCGGGCGCGCGGCCACGACTGGCGTGACAGGGTCCGTCATGCGATTTCGTTCCCCAGCAGGCCAACGGCCAGCGCATAGAAATCGGATGGATTGTAGCGACGGATCGCGGCGAAATTACGATAGACCATGAAGGCCTCGCCCCCCGGCCCGTCGGGGCGCAGGACGGCGCCGGTATCGGTGGGCCGGTCAAAGGGCGCGCCACCCGCCTGCCGCACGCCCATCGCCATCCACTCCGCCAGCGTGCGGGTCTGGGCGCGGCCCAGCGTGGCCTGCGCCACGGTGTCGGGCACGACCACCTGCTGGCCCCAGCTTTCGCCCCCCACCCAGCCGGACCCGGCAAGGTAGTTGGCGATGGAGCCGAACACGTCCGGCATGGAATGCCAGATGTCGCGCCGCCCGTCGCCATCGATATCGACGGCGTATTTCACGTAGGCCGAGGGCATGAACTGCGGCTGCCCCATGGCGCCGGCATAGCTGCCGGTCATGAATTCGGGGGCAATGTCGCCCGCATTGAGGATGGCCAGCGCGTGGAACAGTTCGTCATGGAAGAATTTGGCGCGCCGCCCCTCGAACGCAAGCGTGCACAGCGCGTCCACCACCGCGAATTTGCCCGTCATCGCGCCATAGCCCGATTCCAGCCCCCATATGCCCATCACGGCGCCGGGGGCCACGTCGTACCGGGTCAGCACCTGCTGTTCCAGGATGGCGCGCTGCTGCGCGAAGGCCGCGCGGCCATCCGCGATCTTGCGCGGGGTCAGCACCCGGTCGCGGTACTGCGCCCATGTCAGGTGGAATTCCGGCTGGTTGCGGTCACGCTGTATGACCTGCATGTTCGGCGCGGACAGCGCCAGCGCCCGGGTCACGGCATCGGCCGTCAGCCCCTGGCGAATCGCATCGCGCCGCACGGCGGCCAGGAAGGCGGCGTAATCGCCGCCCGCGCCGGCCACAGCCCCCGCCGCATGGCGCGCCGCCCGCGCGGGCACGCGCCATGCGGCGCCAGCCCCGGCTAGGGAGGCGGCGGCGGCATGAAGGAGGCGGCGACGTAAAAGCATTCCGAATGCTGTGCCACGGCCTTGCGCCCGTTTCAATGTCTGACTTGCGTACACGCCAATGTCCGGCCCGCCCGGACATGGCCGTGTACACGCTGCGACACAATTTCGCGTTTGTGACGGCAGGCGAAGCATGTCACAAGAACGCCCGTCGCCATTTCCCGTTGGCCCATCATGGCCAATGTTTTCCATGCCCGCGTGCCGGGCCGACTGAAGGGCTTGTGCTTGCGTAGTCACGGTTTTCCCATCCCGCACGGCCGGGACCTGCTGGAACTGCGCGCATGCCCACGCTGACCGCCTATCTCATGGCGGCCGGGGCGTCGCCTTTCATGCAGGGGCTGGCGATCATCATCGGCACCTTCATACTGGAAGATGCGGCGACCATCATGACCGCCATGCAGGTGCGCACCGGGCATGTCGATGTCACGGTGGCGCTGGTGGCGCTGTATATCGGCATTGTCGTGGGCGACATGGGGCTGTACGGCATGGGCAGGCTGGCGGCGCTGTGGCCGCCCGCGCGCAAGTGGATCACCCTGCCCGGCGGCGCGCGGGAAGGGCAGTGGTTCGACCGCAACGTGTTCCGCATCGTCTTCATCAGCCGCTTCGTGCCCGGCGCGCGCTTGCCGCTTTACACCGCGTGTGGTTTCTTCCGCGCACGGTTCGGGCTGTTCTGCATCGCGGCGGTGCTGGCGACCCTGATATGGACCTCCATGCTGTTCCTTGTCTCGCTGCGGGTGGGGCAGTTCCTGATCGACCACCTGGGGACATGGAAATGGGCGGGCATGGCCGGTTTCATCCTGACCATATTCCTGATCAGCCGCATGATCGCACGTTTGCAAAGTAATGAGACCCGATGACCGACGTAACCACAGCCATTGACGGCAGGCCAGCAAAGCAGGCCGGGACCCCCACGGTTTCCGCCTTCGAATTCTGGCCGGGATGGGTCTTCTACACCCCCATCGTGCTGTACTGGATCATACTGGGGCTGTGGCATCGCGATTTCAGCCTGCCCACCGCCGCCAACCCGCGCATCGAGACCGGCGGCCTGTGCGGGGAAAGCAAAAGCTCGATCCTGGACATGGCGGGCGACGTGGCGCGCGAATGGATCGCCCCCTATGCCGTGCTGACCACGGGACGCGACGACCTGCCGCGCGCGCTGGCGGCGATGAAGGGGGCGGGCCTGTCCTTTCCCGTCGTGCTCAAGCCCGATATCGGGTGCAACGGCACCGGCGTGCGGATCATGCGCGACGAAAACGGCCTGCGCGCGGGCCTTGCCGCCTTCGGCCGCGACGTGCCGGTCATGCTGCAACACCTGATCCCCTACGGGCATGAGGTCGGGCTGTTCTACATCCGCCACCCTGACGAGGCGGAAGGCCGCATCACCTCCCTGACCTACAAGGAGGTGCCGTGCCTGACGGGTGACGGCACCTCCACGGTGGAGGAACTGGTCCACGCTGACGCCCGCACCCGCCTGGTCCCCCATATCTACCTGCCGCGGCTGAAGGCGCGCCTGCACGAAGTCCCGCCGGCGGGGCAGTCCCTGCCGCTGGTGTTCGCGGGCAATCACTGCAAAGGCTCGATCTTCCATGACCGCACGGGCGACATAACGCCCGAACTGCGCGCGCGGGTGAACACCATCATGCGCGACATCCCCGATTTCCATTTCGGCCGGATCGACGCCAAGGCCCGCAGCCTTGCATCACTGCGCAAGGGCGAGGATTTCCAGATCATCGAGATCAACGGCGTGGGGTCGGAAGCCACCCATATCTGGGATGCCCGCACCACCCTGCGCGATGCCTACACGACGCAGTTCATGCATTACCGCGAGACCTTCCGCATCGGGGCCAAGAAGCGGCGCGAGGGCTGGAAAAGCAGCGGGGCGATGGCCATGCTGCGCGCATGGCTGCGCCAGCGCAGGCTTATGGCGTCCTACCCGCTGAATGACTGAATGACCATGTAAAAAACAGACGTTTCCGGGCGCCGCCTTTTTAAAGCCTTACCAAAAACTTCCTTGTGATTACGGGATGTTTCCCGGGCAGGCATGTCCGCTCAGTCAGTCACTGGGCAGGCCACCATTGCCGAAGATGTAGTTGCTGACCTGCTGTTCCAGGCTGAGCGGTTCACGCGTATTTGTGATCACCGCGCCGGGCTTCAGCCTGTCGGCCGACTGGCCGGGCTGCACCAGCAGGGCGGTGTCCGCCGTAAGCGTCGGGCTGCCGATTGAAAGGGTTGTATCTTCCGGCAATGACAATGTACGGTCCAGCGTGAAGCCGACATTGGCCATGTAGGTTGCCGGGTCCAGCGCGATGGAGGTCACGCGCCCCACGGGCACGCCATCCATGTTCACATCGGCCCCGACCGCCAGCCCGTTTGCCGAAACGAAGCGCGCCATCACGGGGTAGCGGTCCTGTGACCCGCCGCTTTGCGACGCGCGGGCGTAGAGACAGAACCCACCCGCAACCAGAAGGACAAGCCCGCTGGATATGATCGCGCCACTTCTCTGCCTTGCCATGGTGGCTCCCTGCCCGATACGGCGACGCGCCATCCCGAAATCCGCCGCAATGCCGGGCGATGGGAAACCGGCGCTATGCCTTGCCTCATCTTTTCATCCTACTGCGTCATGGACGGGCGGACAATGACACTCATTCAAGCTATTATCATTGCAATCATTCAGGGTTCCACAGAACAGTTTCCCATAAGCAGCCTGGGGCACGCGGCCATCGTGCCCGCCATCCTGCACTGGCCCATCGACCTGCATGGGGAAATGTTCCTGCCCCTGCTGGTCATGCTGCATCTGGGCACATGCGCGGCCCTGCTGGTTTTTTTCTGGCGCGACTGGGTGGCGCTGTTCACCGGGGCGGCCGGGCGCCATGGCGTCACCATACAGATGGACAGCATCCGCATCCTTGCGCTGCTGGTTGTGGCCACCATTCCCGCCGTGCTGATTGGCGGGCTGTTCGAGCACGCCATCCGCAGCCTGTTCGGCACGGCGCGGTACGCGGCGGTTTTCCTGACGCTGAACGGCGTCATGCTGCTGCTGGTGGACCGGATGCGCGCGGGCCTGCTGCCCGCCAGCGACCGCTCGCTCGCCTCGCTGGGGTTTGGGGAGGCGCTGGTCATCGGCCTGTTCCAGTGCCTGGCGTTCTTTCCCGGCCTGTCGCGTTCGGGGGCGTGTATCGTCGGTGGCCTGCTGCGCGGGCTGTCGCATGAAAATTCGGCGCGGTTCGCCTTCCTCATGGCGCAGCCGGTCATCCTGGCCGCCACCGTGCTGGAGGCGCTGAAGCTGCGCCATGCCCCGCCCCAGCCCGAACAGATGCACATGGCCATCATCGCATCCGTCGTGGCGGGGGTCGTGGCGCTGGTGTGCACCGGCATCCTCATGCGGTATTTCCACGATCATGAAGACTGGGCGCTGCGCCCGTTTGGCTGGTACTGCATCGTGGCCGGCGGGGCCGCGTTCGCCTACCTGTCCTTCTGAAACGCCGATAAAAGTTTTGGGGTGTGATCAGCCATGGCCCTGCCCGCCATCGGTCATGCTCATGCCGCCGCCGCTCGTGCCGCTGCGCGGTCCCATATAGGCGCCCGGCGGCGGGCGCCTGACGGGCGGCGACAGCATGCCCGGATCGCCCATCACATCCAGCCCCGATACCGACGCCACGTGCGATATGCGCTCGCGCGGCAGGGCCTCGGGGCATTCATCGCGCAGGAAGGCCAGGATCCGTTCACGGATCTCGCACCGCAGGTCCCAGCTCTGCATGGCCGAACGCGCGCTGGCGATCACGCGGATCGTCATGACCTGGGCATTGCAGTCGGACACCTGCACCGCGAATTCCTTGCCATCCCATAACGGGGCGGAATGCACGATTTCGCGCAGGCGCTCGCGGATACGGTCCATGGGCGCGTTGAAGTCCACATACAGGAACACGACCCCGATCAGCGCCGCCGAATTATGCGTCCAGTTCTGGAACGTGTTTTCCAGGAAATACGAAATCGGCACGATATGCCGCCGCCAGTCCCACACCCGCAGCACGACATAGGTGGAGGTGATTTCCTCCACCCACGCCCAGTCACCGTTGATGATGATCAGGTCTTCCATGCGGATGGGCTGTGTCATGGCGATCTGCATGCCCGCGAACAGGTTGGTCAGCAGCGGGCGCGCCGCAAGGCCGACCACCAGTGACGCGGCACCAGCGGATGCGAACAGGCTCAGCCCGTACTGCCGCACCGGCTCGAACGTCATCAGCGCAGCGCCCACGGTCAGCAGGCCGATCAGCAGGTCCGTCGTGCGCCGCAGCACGCGCACCTGCGTCATGTGGGTGCGCAGCAGGATGTCGTCCTTGTCATCCTTGCCATTGATCCGTTTGAGGTAGGCATCGGACAGGATGCGGGTGGCGACCACCGCCGCATAACCCAGCATCAGCACGAACAGCACCACCAGCGCATGCATGGTGGCCTGCATGATTTCATAGGGCAGGCCCGATACCGGCAGCGCGGTGCCGACAAACACGATCACCAGCATGATGCGCACGGGGCGCTGCATGGCCATGGTGAAGGAACGCACGAAGGCCCCGCGTTTCTGCCCCGGTATGCGCAGGACCAGTTTCGTGAAGAACCGGCTGAACATCTCCGCCACCAGTCCCGCCACGCACAGCATGAGTATGGAGGACAGCAGTCCCGGCAGCCACCCGAAGAGGTGCCGGATATTGGTCAGAAGTGCCAGGAATTCTGTTTTCACGAAAAATGCGCAGCCTTTTCGGGTTGTTTACGAAATATGGGCGGGGCCACCAGTAGTACCCCCTATTGGGCGGATGTGACAAATCAATGGGGTTTTCGGATCTTTTCATCCCGGGTTTCAAAACACGGGTTGACTTGCCCCGGCAGCGCGGGTATTCCGCACTCATCCTAACGCGATGGCGGTGTAGCTCAGCGGTAGAGCAGGGGAATCATAATCCCTTGGTCGGCGGTTCAAATCCGTCCACCGCTACCATCACGTTAGGGTTTATCCTCAAGGAGTTAGACAACTTCTCTACGGCTTGGCCGGTATCGTTGTTAGTCACTTTTTTTCCCCTGTTTAGAAATGTTAGTCACTCCCCTCTTTTCCTGCCGCTGCTCCAGGGCGCGATTGGGGAGCTTGGCAATGGCATTCACCGCGCGGGTTTTTTGCTCGGCGTGACGCACATATACGCTCACGGATGCGGCCGTAGTGTGTCCTGTGATCGACATGATTTCCCGTTCGGTGCATCCCATTTCCGCCAACCATGATGCCGCTGTCGCCCGCAGGCCATGCCACACGATTCCTTTCAGCCCGGCAGACCGGATTGCCTTACTGACAGCGGATTGAAACTGTCCTAGTTCCCACGGCCTGCCCGGTATGTATGTCAGGATGGTATCTGCGGTCCGAAGCGTCAGTTCCCGTTCAAGGACGATTTTCAGTTCGGGATGGCAGGGTATCCATACCTTGGCGCCCGTCTTCTCCTGCACGACCTCGATCACGTCCCCATCAAAGGCGCTCCAGGTCATGGCAATCTGGTCGATCCCACGTTGCCCCGTACCCAGTGCAAGCAGAAGGGGCAGCCGAAACTGCGGCTTTTCCCGCAGGAAGGTCTGAATTTCATCACGCGTCCATGCCCGATAGCCCGGACCGGTCTTGAGCCGTTTGGGACGAAGGGCCGGGTTATCGGAACGCATGCCGATCTCGATGGCGTAGCTCATCAGGATCGAGAGCATCGATACCGTCTTGTTGGCACGACGTGGGCTTGGAATCGGGTCATCCCCTTCTTTCCGGCCGGGGCGGAATGCGTAGCGATCCCGGACCAGCCTTACGGCTGCCCTGTCCAGTTCAGACACCAGCGCCATGCCGAAATCGTCCTCCAGCGGCTGGAGAAACTTTTCATAGTCCTTCCGCGTGCTGGGCTTGAGCTGCGTCCATTCCGGTGTTCCTCGATAACGGGTTATCAGTTCGGCCAGGCTGCCGGGAATAATGCCCGGCCGAGGCCTTTCGCTTTGCTCAAAACGATTATGGATTTCCTGGTAGGATTTCAGAAACTCGGGGCTGCCGATCTCACCCGCGATCCGCAGGCGAACACCGTCTCGACGGTAATAAGCGTATTTTTTTCGACGGGCCTGATAGGTATTAACGTAAGGTAGAACGACGTTGGCCACTGGTCTTCCCTGCCGCCGCTGCAGCAGCAGCCCATGAATTTGTTGCTGCTTCTTTTCGGGCTGAGCTGAGACAGTTTGCCCCTTGATCCGGTCCATCCAGGCATCCAGTTCTTCAATGAACCAGACGACCCGGCGGCCGGAGATATGATGGGGCTTGGGCGCATTGCCTTCGGCCACTTCTCGCCGCAGCGTCGTGACGCTGATGCCGCCGGCATACGCGGCCGCCAGTTCTTCACTCATGGCGCGCGGCCAATTTGGCAGGCGTGATGCGTCCTTCATTTCGTATCGTCCTTCTGCTTGTCAGAAGCCCAAGCCTGCGTGCCACGCGCACGGATCAGCTTGCGGCCGTTCTCGGTGACGAGGCTACCCCGGAAGACGATGCAGCATGGGCCATCGTCCTCGCGCGTGATGCCGACATACTCGCCCTTGCCGTTGCCGTGGATTTCGATGCTGTAGATCTCTTTGCCGAATTCGAGACCCTGCAGGAGCGGATGGCTGGACAGGTCGCTCATGCCGCTTTTTCTTTGTTTATGTGGAGCGGCAGTTCCTGCTGCGCCAAGGCGCTTTGTGTGGCGGGGTTGAGCCAGAGCATTTCCGTGCGGGGCCGCGCGCCATCCGCATAGGTCTGGATAGAGACTGATCGCCAGCCGCGGAGCATCCGGTCATAGCTGGAGTGGGGATAGCCGCTCAGGACAACCATTCCCTTGAGGCCACGAAGAGCAGACAGCAATTTGCGGTGGTCCTTGCCCGACAGTTCATGCACGTAACCGTGCCCTGCGTGCATCCGGCGCGTGGCAGGAAGATAGGGCGGATCCACATAATGCAGTGTCCACGGCTGATCGTGGATCTGCATGACTTCCATTGCATCCCGGTGCTCGATTACGACTGACTGCACGCGCTCGATGATGGCTCTCAGCGCATCAGGATAGTTTGCCCAGTCCCGCGCCGGCGAACTGCGACCGCCATCGCGGTTGGTTGATGACCGGAACCCTGTTCGCCGGTCCATGCGGCATGAATCCGATCCGAACCCCATGAAGCTGCGTACCACCATCCGGCGGGCACGCTCGACCGGACAGTCCGCATGCTCGCGACAGTCATCATGCTCCGTACGGGCAAACGGGGTCATTTCCAGCAGCCGGACAAGCTGGTCAGCATGCGCAGGATTGCGCAGCACACGGAACAGGTTGACGACATCATCGTCCAGATCGTTATACACTTCGGCACCGGACCGCAGTTTGCGCAGCAGAACGGAAGCGGCTCCGCCGAAGGCCTCAACGTAACAGCGGTGATGCGGAAAGTGCTCCGTAATCCACGGTGCGATGCGCCACTTTCCACCATGCCACCGCAACAGCGGGCGCGTGACTGGTGAGCACATAAGCCTCATGGGAGCGCCTCCAGCACGATCAGGACAAGGGCGCCCCAGATGATGCAGAACAGCAGGACATGCGCGGCGATTCCCTGCTTTGTGGGCAGGTTGTCGCGGATGCGGTTGAGGTGATGATCGGGGATCTGGATCATGCTTCCTCCATCACGCGGAAAGGTGTGCGGACTGGACCGGGCGCATGGAAGGGTACGGGCTGCCAGTCGGGCAGCTTGCCGACCAGCCATTCCCGCAGTTCCCCAACCTTGGCGGGCGGTTTGCCGTGGCGGGTCGCGACAAGCGCGGACAGGATGCGCAGCTGATCGCCGGACATTTCACCCAGTATCTCTGCCGTATCGAGGCGGGGCATGCTGTAATCGGCATCCATCAGGGCGCCAATCCATTCAGCCCGGGCATAATGGTCCTGTGAATACGTGACGGTATTTTGCCTGTGTTCGGGTGTGATGTGGACGTCGCGCGCCAGAACCTCGCAGGCCAGTCGCACCAGCTGGTCGGCCGGCGGGATGGTGATGTCCCCTTCCCTGTCCACCAGACGCGCCAACACATCGGTCTTGAGGGCGCACCCAGCCGTGGCGCGGATCAGCAGCGCGGTCAGGACCGCATCCATGGCGGGCTGCTTCTCCTGGTCGCGCAGGGCGTCATGCAGGGCGCGCGTACGGATCTTGGCCAGCATTTCCTGCCCGCGCCTGGTCAGCTTGATCGGGGGTTCCGTCATCATGCGTCCTCCTGCCCTGTCGCGGTTTTGATCCATGCCGGGATGACACGGCGCAGCTGATCGGCACGGTTGACAACCTTATGCTTGCCGACACTTTCGTGCTGGATAATTTCTTCCCCGATATCGAGGTCAGCGAAACCGAAAAGGTGGCGCTTGATGTGGATATCGGTGTCCGGCGTCTTGCACCCTTTACGGCTCCCACGTCCGAAGCCAAGCCGGTGGAATCCCGCCGGTTCACCACCAACATGTTCACGCCACCCTACATCAAGGATCTGCGTAACCCCGATCTGCTCAAGCCGGTGCGTCGTCAGTATGGCGAACGCCTCATGGGCGGCATGTCCCCCGCCGATCGGCTGGAATTCAATCTCGCTTATGAGATTTCCGACCAGCTGGACATGATCAAGCGCCGGATGGAATGGATGGCATGCCAGGCGCTGGTCAATTCCTCCTACATCGTAAAGGGTGAAGGTTATCCCGCTGTCGAGATCGATTTCGGGCGCGATCCGTCTCTGACTTTCGCGCTGTCCGGTGCAGCGCAGTGGGGGCAGACGGGCGTCTCGCCGTCGGCATCGATCGATGCCTGGGCTGCGATGATGCTCAAGAAAAGCGGGGCGACGCCGCGTGACCTCATTTTCACGACCAGCCCGTGGAATGCATTCAAGGCAGATGTCGGGGTGCTCAATTCGGTGCTGTGGGATCCGCGCGCAGGCGGCGCTGACCTGAACCTTGGAAGCCAGATCGAGACCGGTGCCGTGTTCAAGGGGCACTGGGGGCAGTATCGCTGCTGGCTGTTCAATGACTGGTTTGTCGATCCCGACACGGACATCGAGGAACCAATGATCCCCGACGGGACCGTTATCATGACCACGCCGCAACTGCAGGGCACGCAGGTGTTTGGTCTGATCGTTGATCCCGACTTCGCCTACATGCCCATGCCTTACGCTCCCAAGATGTGGATCGAGAAAAACCCGGCACAGGTCAACCTGCTCATGCAGTCCGCGCCACTGGTCATCCCGTCGCGCCCGAATGCATCCTTGTGCGCCACTGTAATGGCCGCCGGGGCTGACGTTCCGGCACCGGGTATCTGAGGGATAAAACATGCCTGAAAAAGATACGGCGCAGGTCATCCTGCGTCGCCCTGTTTATACCCAGCCCGGGCGTCGTCCCCACCCGGTAGGGGCAGAAATAACGCTCCCTTCCTATGAGGCCGCGATGTTCATCGCGCGCGGTATCGCAGTGGCTGCCAGCTCGTCCGACGCCGAGCGGGTCCGCACCATTGCACCGGTTGCAACAGACGGAACACAGCCCGTTGATCCGGACAAGGTCGCCGCATCCATGCCACCGGCTCCGGCACTGGCGAAAGAGAAGCCGCCCGCGTGAGCATAGACTTCGGCCAGCTTGTCCTGGGGCCGTGTCTCGACACGTTCGGTGCGCCCTATGCATGGAAGTCCCAGACGCTGGCCGATCCCGTAACCATTACCGCCATATTCGATGACGGTTACGAGGCCCTCGACCCCATGGGCACCATCCCGGGCATGGCGCCTACGGACATAACGACCAGCCTGCCCCGGCTCGGGGTGCGGCTGTCGGACTTCCCCGTGCCGCCCGTGCAGGGCGACACCTTTGTCATCGATGGTCGGACATACGCCATCCGTGAGGTCCAGCCGGACAGTCACGGTGGCGCACGGCTCGACCTCAACCTGGTGAACAGCAGCGCATGACCCTCTACCGCGTGGAACTGAAACAGGCCGCCGCTGCGGCGCTGGCCAATGTCGATGGCGTGAAAAACGTCTTTATCGACCGCAGCCTGCCTATGACACAGGACATGCTGCCCGCCATCATCATATCCTGCCCGCGTGACAACGGGGTCAGCGCCGGGCGCGCCCAGCCACAGTTCACGCGCGTGTCGCACCTGTACGTGCATGCCCGGCTCTGCCACACCTCGCCCGAGAATGCTGAAGCGGAAGTCGAGGCCTTCGCGGAACAGATCGAACTGGCCATCATGCTCGATGTCGGCCTGCAGGCCATGGTCACGCAGGTCACGGAAATCGACACAGAAGTCGAGATCAACAGCAAGACCGCCGAACATACCGGCGAAGTCAGCATGCATTTCGGCCTCGAATACATCGAGACCTATCCGCCCCCAGGCACCCCGCTCACCGAAATCACCGGCACCATGACCGCGAACGGAAACGACGACTTCGCTGGCATGCAGGTCCCCCTCACCCAAGACTGAGGTCCCCAATGTTTGTAAAACCCGCCCCGGGCCGCAATGTGCGGTGGCCCGGTACCATGCGGCTGCTCAAGTCCGCAGGTGAAACCGTGCCCGATACGGGCTTCTGGCTGCTGTGCCTGCACAATGGCGACGTGGTGAAGGCCACGCCGCCTGCAGCGTCGGCAGCGCCGGCAATCCCTGCCCCTTCGCCTGCGCCCATCCAGAGTGGCGCGACGGCCATCCCTGAACCCGCCGAGGCCCACGCATGAGCGGCTCCATCACGGTGCCGGGTTACCCGACCAACAACCGGGTGCCCGGCTTTTATTTTGCCCTGGACAATTCCCGGGCGAATACCGCCTCCTACGGCCGCCGCGTGCTGATCATCGCACAGACCACGACCGGCGCGGCCCTTGCTGGCACCGCGCGCCTGTCCGCCGGGATCAGCGATGCGCAGGGCCTGTACGGTATCGGGTCGCAGGCTGCGATCATGGTGGCGCAGTATTTTGCCCTCGACCCGCTGGGCGAGGTCTGGGTGCTGCCGCTGGCCGATGATGCCGCATCTGTTGCCGCCAAGGGTTCCTTTGCCATCGCAGGCCCGGCATCCGCGTCCGGAACGCTGTGCCTGTATGTGGGCGACCAGCTGATCCCCACGCTGGTCACGGCAGGCGACACGGCTGACGTGATTGCGGAGAACGTCATCACCGCAGCAGCAGCCGTCACCGGCCTGCCGGTCTCGCTGGCGGTGGATGCCGCCACGGCGGGGCAGATCAATGTCACGGCCCTGAACAAGGGGCTGTGCGGCAATGACATCCTGCTGGGCGTGGATCTGCTGGGCACTGCCGGCGGGCAGTCCCTGCCCACGGGCGTGTCGGTCACGCTGACCCAGATGGCGGGTGGCACGCAGAACCCCACCACGCTGGCCACAGCATTGGCGACGCTAGGTGACCGTGTCTATGACCTGTTCATCCATCCCTACACCGACACGGCCAGCCTGACAGAGTTCAAGAACCTGTTCAACAACACCGATGGCCGCTGGGCACCGATGAACCAGCTGTATGGCCACGGCATCACCGCCTACCGGGGCACGTATGGGGAAGCCACCACATTCGGCCTGACCCAGAACGATCCGCACACCACGGTCATGCCCGTGTCCGACAGTCCGTCCAGCCCCATGGTCTGGGCGGCACAGGTTGGCGCGTTGGTCGCAGCCAGCATCCGCGTCAATCCGGCCATTCCTGTCACCGGCGTTGCCCTGACCGTCATGCCGCCCACGGATGCCGGGCGCTTCACGCTGGCCCAGCGCAACAGCCTGCTGTGGGACGGTATCTCCACCTTCACGGTGGATGACAGCGGCACGGTCAACATCGATCGCCTGGTCACCACCTATCAGGAAAACGCCGAGGGCGTGCCCGATAACAGCTACCTCGACATCGAGACGCTGATGACCGCCATGATCTGCCTGCCCGACATGCGCATCTATCTGGCCTCCCAGTTCGGTGGCTGCATCCTGGTGGCGGACGGAACCAAGATCCCGGCGGGCGCCAAGGCGACCACGGCCCAGCTGATCGGCAAGGCCTGCGCCTCGCGCTACCGCTGGCAGTGCACGCAGCTCTGGGTACAGAACGCCGAGACCTTTGCCGCCAACCTGCAGGCGCAGAATCAGGGCGGCGGGCAGGTCTTCCTGCTCATGCCCTATGACTTCGCCAACCAGCTGTGGGTCGTCGCCGGCAACTGCCAGTTCGTGAAATCGTAAGGAGCCGCCATGTCCGGAACCGTCTATCGCGGGCCGCTTGGCGGCACCGCGACCCTCACCATCAACGGCATCCCCTTCAACGTCGTGGGCGAAGGCCAGTGGCAGGCCTCTGGCCCGGTCAATGAGACCGCCAAGGGCCAGTCTGCCGTCGAGGGTTTCACTCAGATGCCCGGCCAGGGCTTCATCAGCGCCACCTGCCGTGACCGCCGGGATTACCCGGTCAGCAGCCTGCAGGGCGCGTCCGACCTGACCGTCGTGCTGGTCTGTGCCAACGGCAAGGTCATCACCTGCAACACCGGCTGGCAGACCGAAAACATCACCGTCAACACGCAGGAAGGCACGTTCGAACTGCATGTCGAAAGTGACACCGTGACCGAGGATATCGTTTCGTGAGCCACCACCACAGACAGCCCACCGACGAAGAAGTCATGGCCATCGTGATCCCCGCAGGCGAAGAAGTAGAACAGGAAGATGACGGGGACCGCGTCCTTGTCATCGATCTTGACCCGCCGCTTGAGGTAAAAAAGGCCGGGACGTTCGACGAACTGAGCCTGCACGAACCCAACGTGTACCATATATTATGCGCGGCGCAGGCCATGGGCCGGCAGATGACACCGGAATCGGTCTACAATTCCCAGATCGGTCTGGTCGCGCGCATCTCCGGCGTGCCGGAACGGGCCATCATCGAACTGCCTTCCACCATCCTTGACCGTGCTGTCGTGTTCGTCACGGGGTTTGAGGAGGACGCGCGGCGCAGGCCCGATGAAGAGCCGGACACCGCCCCGTCCTTCTCTTTAATTTTCTCTGACCCGATCGAGGCCACCGGCCGCACATTCAGCGATATGACGCTGCGTGAGCCAACGGTGCGCGAACGCCGGATCATGAAGGCGGCGGAAGCCAAGGGGACACCGGAAGCCTTCCTGCAGGCGGAAATCGCCCTGGTCGAGGCGGTCAGCGAATGCCTGGCGCAGCGTGACCTGCTGGTCATGGCGGCCGAGGCACAGGGGCCGGGCACGCTGATCCACCCCACCGTGGGCGCGCTGCAGGCCGCCCTCACCCGTTTCGAGTGGTACGAACGCGACGGGGTGATGGGCATTGTCGATATCGAGATGGAACTGGTCGAGGTCGTCAATTACCTCGGCTCGGTCATCACCCTGGCGCTCGACGCCGCCATCGGGGTCGCGGCCATCGCGTTCGGCGCATCCGCGTCATCCGATTACACCGCCAGCACGCTGGCCCCGTATTCCTACGGGCGCTCCGTCCTCAGTGCCGGGCGCGACGTCGCCAGTCTCTGGGGCGCGGGCGCGGTGACGGCCATCCGTTCCCCCAGCGCCTGGTCATCCGCCCTTGGCGTCCTGCCGGGCAACCTTGGCCGCTATGTGGGTGGCAATGGCGCCGCCATCGATCCCGATGCGACCGAGGCTAGCGTGCTGGAGGACCTGACCAGGAACGGACAGGTCGTCAGCGCCAATGTGGCCGCGCTGGCGGACGCGGCAGACGCCACGACGCTGGCCACCGGCATCCTTGCCGTGCCGGAATCGGTCCGCTCCGCCATCGCGGATCCGGCAGGGCAGATCGCGGTCCTGACCTCGCTGGTGTCATGCGATGCCACGGTGCTGGCCTCCAGCGCACCGATCGGCGGGGCCATTGCAACGGCGCGGACCGCCACCGCAACACTGTGCCGGCAGGCCGCCCTGCTGTCGCTGGCCCGCGCCTGTGGCGACTGGCAGCCCTCCTCGGCCGAGGACGCGCAGGCCATGCGCCTCAAGATCGGCACGCTGCTCGATGACGAAGCCATCACGGCAGCCGACAGTGGCAATGACGCCAGCTTTCAGGCCCTGCGCTCCCTGCGGGCACAGGTTCTGCAGGATCTGGCCGACCGGGGCGCGCGGCTGCCGGACATGATCACCGTCACCCGCAACGCTGCCCTGCCCGCGCTGGTGCTGGCCCAGCAGCTTTATGCCGATGGGTCCCGCGCGCCCGACCTGATCCGGCGCGCCGATCCCATCCACCCCGCTTTCATGCCAACCGCGTTCGAGGCCCTGTCATCATGAGTGGTGCACTGACCGCCCTGTCCGACTTTCTGGGGTGGAATAACGCCCCGTCGGATCAGGTCTCGATCGTGGTCACGGCTGGTGGTGCGTCACGCCAGATCACCAACTGGACGTCGGCCGTGCTGCGGCTGGGGATCGAGATCATGCCATGGACGGCAACGCTGGGCATGACCGCTGCCCGCGCGTCCGCCACCGGGGCCAGCACGCTCAACCCGGGCGATACCTGTCAGGTCTATATCGGGGCTGATCTGGTGTTCACCGGCTACGTCATTACCGTAGTGGATGACCTCGGGCCGGAAGACCACATGATCGAGGTGCAGATCGCCTCGAAATCCGTCGATCTGGTGGAGTGCGCCGCCGAGTTCAGCACGTTCCAGATGAACAGTACCAACGCGCTGGCCATTGCCCAGGCTGTCGCCAGTCGCATGAACATTGACGTGATTTCCGTCAACGGCGCGGGCGACACCGACATCCTCGCCTTTTCCGTCAGCTGACCATCAACCGCCTGCAGTTCGGCCAGTCCTTCGGCAACCCGTGGGCGACTTGGAGCAATGCTGTGCTGGAATGCGAACTGACCGCCCGCAAGCCCGCGCACACCATCCTCATTTTCAATTACAGCTAAGGATAACTGATGGAACTGATCATCGGCGCGGGCACCGTTGTCTAGGCCTCGCGCGACACGATGCCCGCCACCGGCACACCGGGCTGGGCAACTGATGGTGATCCGGCATCCACCATCCCAGCCACAGATTTCCCGGCCAGCCATTACAACATGCTGATGGCCGAGGTGGTGCAGGTCATCATCGATGCCGGCCTGACACTGGACCGGAGCAACTGGGGCCAGCTCTCCGCAGCAATCCAGAAGATGATAGCCTCCCCATATGGCGGCGCCATTTTTACTCCGGTCCAGCAGGGCGGCGGAGCAGATCAGACTGCCGACAAGGTCTGTATCGGCAACGCATCCGACATCTCTGGCATCCTGCGTTACCGCGTAGGAAGCACGGATTTGGGTCCTCTAGTGTCGGGGAACTACGGAGCGGTTGCTTCCAACGGCGATGTGTCCGTGTATTCGCTGTATTGGTCCGTCAGTGGTAGGCCAATGCTTGGCTACGGGGCAACAGGAGCCGCCATCCAGTGGGCACCTATTGCCACATACTCCGACGTAACAACCGAAACATCCGACCGTGTGGCTGCTGTTTCTGCTGTTCAGGGCCAGTTGCCGAATTATGTGTCCGGCATATGGTACCTGTCGGGAGGGGACCAGCAGGTCAATGGCCTGACGGTTTCCGGTAATACCGGGAGGCCGCAGGTGTTTACGGCTACCACGGATTACACATTGGCCGAGTATTCGGACGTAACAACCGAAACATCCGACCGTGTGGCCGCTGTTTCCGCTGTTCAGGGCCAGTTGCCGAATTATGTGTCCGGCATATGGTACCTGTCGGGAGCGGACCAGCAGGTCAATGGCCTGACGGTTTCCGGTAATACCGGGAGGCCCCAGGTGTTTACGGCCACCACGGATTACACATTGGCCGAGTATTCGGACGTAACAACCGAAACATCCGACCGCGTGGCTGCCGTTTCTGCTGTTCAGAGCCAGTTGCCGAATTATGTGTCCGGCATTTGGGCGTTGTCTGAATCGGATGTGCAGGTCAATGGCCTGACGGTTTCCGGTAATACCGGGAGGCCGCAGGTGTTTACGGCCACCACTCTATATGAGCTTGCAGAAGCCGGTGATGTCTCACTGATGCCCTTTAGTGCGCAGTTCTCAGATGCAAGTTCTGGGTCTGCTACGCTAACATTTACGCCGTCAAAGTCAGGCACGCTCAAGATTGACTACAACGCAGGCACAGCCGGATCGGCTAAAATGACTGACTGGGAGCTAAGCGCAACTGGAGCAACTAATATAGGAGGCGCCGGTAATAATGCCGGATCAAATCTACTTGCAGGAAGCAGCCTATTCAGTGTTACAGCAGGAGTTACAGCAACCATCACTCTGTCTGTCACGTTCTCGGCGTCCACTACGGAAGTTTTAATTGGTGGAACCGCCATTTTTGTTGCTAGCTAACACGCGAGGAAACAATGACATCCACTACCAATACCCTGACCCGTTATGTCCAGTACCGCACGACCGATGGCTACGTCGTGCAGGCGTTCACATGGCTGGGCGCGCCTTCCTTCCCCGCTGGCGCGGGCTATGCCTTCGTGGCGGATGCGGCGAACGCCTACACGCCGGGCAATACTTACGCGACCCTGGCCGTTTCCAGCGCCTATGCGCTGTCAGGCCCAGCCACAGCCATGGCCGGAAGCGCCGTTACGCTGGCCCTGACACCCAATAACAGCGGCCCCGGCGCGGATGTAACGGTCACGCTTTCCGATGGCGGCGCGGGCGGGACATTCTCGGCTGACACGGTGACGTTCGGCGCGGGCAAGGACACGGCCCAGAGCGTGACCTACACGCCAAAGGCGGCGGGTCCGGTCACCATCAGCGCCACGAACAGTGGCGGACTGACGAACCCGGCCAGCCTGAGCGTGACGGTGGCCGCCGCCACGGCCTGACCATCCCCACAATCCGCGCCTGCCCGACCGCCCTGTGAGGCGGTTTTTTTATGCCTGGAATTCTGATGTTCATTCTGTGGAGACTGCTGGGGTTCGGTGAAGACCCCCAGCTGCGTGACCGGCTTGTCCGTGTCGAGACCAAGGTCGAAGCAACCGAGACGGATCTGCGCGCCCTGCGGGTCGAGGTCCGTACCCTGTCGACCGAGATGCGCGAATGCATGGGCCAGCTGATCGGCGGCATGAAAGCGGTCAAGATGATCGGGGCCGCGACCGTCGGCCTGATCACCGTCATCGGCGCCGTGGCGGCCGCCCTGTTCGCCTATCCGCCCTTCTGCGACTGGGTCACGCATCTCCTGCACGGTGGCCATCCATGACCGCGGGCAAATGCCCCGAACAAGGAACATGACGACATGAGCGAAAGGCTCCCGCGCGGCATCCGCAACAACAACCCCGGCAACCTGGACTATGCGGACCAGCCCGGGGCGCATCTGGAAACGGGCGTGCCCAACCCACGCTTTGCCGCTTTCCCCACCATGGCGGATGGCATCCGCGCGCTGCGCGACCAGCTGCTGCGCTACGTCGCGCACGGGATGGACACGGTCGCCGCGATCATCGACGTCTATGCCCCGCCCATCGAGAACGCGACCGGCGCCTATATCGCGGTCCTGTGCAGCCGGATGGGCGTACGGCCCGGGACCGTGCTGGACCTGCATGACCCGGCAACCATGCGGCAGATGATCTACGGGATCACGCTGATGGAGAACGGGCCGGGACACCTCGGCCTGGACCAGATCGACCAGGTGCTACAGGCCACGCCTGCCGTGCCGCAGCCAGCCAGCGAGGCCTGACATGGACCCCACATCGATCCTGCAGGATGTCCTGTCGATGCTCCCCGCGCAGTATGCCGCCGACATCGTGGTCATCGTGTCATTCCTGATCTCGACCTGCGCCCTGATCGCGCGGTTCTGGCGGCCGCCGGACCCCACGTCGAAATGGGTGCTGGTGTGGACCATCGTCACCGCCATTGCCCAGGCGCGCGGCTGGAACCTGCCCGCCTACCAGCCGGGCAAAAAGGCCGCGATGGTCCCCGCCACGGTTCCGCGCAGGGAGGTCGAGCAGCGCCTTGACGTGCCGCCCGGTTCCACCCGGCCGGGCAAGCCACCAGTGTGCGCTGCCCCGCCAGCCTGACTGCTACAGCCCCGGCCTTGTGGTTGGACGGCCGATAAAGGCCGGGACTGCACGCGCAGGATACGCAACCAGAACGCGCATTTGTGCAACAAAATACAACCCAAGGTAACCGCCCGCGAGGCGGTTTTTTTTATGGAGACGCCAGATATGGCTGACGATACCAGCACCGCCATTCCCGCGCTGGAAGGCCTGCTCGAAACCGCGCTGGGCAAGAAGGACACGGCCGCGACACAGGCTGACATCCAGCTGGCCGGCACCGTGCTGCAGCTGCTGATCCCCGTGATTGTCGAACGTGCCGCCCCGAACCTCGATCTCGCGGGTGTCGATGCCGCCATCACGAAGATCGTGGGCGGCGTCACGGACCTGAAAACCGCGATCGAGGCGAAGCCGGCAACAGTGGCCGCCACGGTTGCCCCGGCCAAGGTCGAGGCCCCGCACCCGGTCGTGCCGGGTCAGCCGATCCGCTGATCTGTCAACCTGATCCGGCCGGTCTGTAAACCGTCCGCCGGGCGTCCCGCATCCTGCCACCTGTAAACTGGTCCACCTGCATCACACGAAAAACGCCGGATTTCTGCGGCGTTGTGGCGCGGGTGGACTATTTTCACATCAAGACTGGAAAACTGGTCCATGACCCAGCGTGTCAACTTCGTCGCCGTCGATGGCGGCCGCCGCCGTTTCCTTGGCATGGGGCTGCTGTCAGCGGCCGGCATCGCCGCTGCCGCAATGCTGCCCGGGTGCAAGAGCACCACCACCGGCAATGTCACCACCATCACGATCAACGTGGCCGAGATCAAGGATTACGGGCAGGCCGGCCTGAACGCCGTCACCACTGTCCTGAGCATTGCGGCCGTCGCCAGTGCGATCGGCACCCCTGCCGTGGGCATCATCGGCCTGGCCGACACGGCCCTGTCCACCGCCCTGACCACCTTCTCCGATGCCGCCGGATCCACGCTGACCATCACCTATGACGACACGAACTGGAAAAGCTGGGTGGACAGCATCCTGTCCGCGCTGACCAAGGTGGAAAGCGACCTGAGCGCTGCCATCACCGGGGTCTCGACCAAAGTCCCCAGCACGGACCTGACCAACGCCAACACGGCCCTGAACGCGCTGAACACAATCATATCGGCCTTCAAGGCCCTGCTGGACAGCGTGGCCGCACGCCGGAACGTCGGGGCACGGCTGTCCGGTTCTGCCGCCGCACCCTCTCAAGCGCAGGTGCAGCAGGCGCTCCAGGTTCTGGGAGTGACGGCATGACGCGTACCGGCATCTTCGCTCTCTGGGCTGCCAGCACCATCGGTGGCGTGCTTGGGGGCTTTATCCTGCTGGCCTATCTGACGAGCAATTCACGATGACGCCCTTCATGGAGGGCGTCATCTCCGGTGCGGGCGGCGTTGTCGTCCTCATCGGGTTGCTGGTCACGATCCCGCTCAAGCTACATGTGCTTTATGTGGCATCGCAATTACGGGATCGCCATTTCAATTAATTAGTAATTGTTTTTATTTTGAATTCGACAATTTTTTCATTATTGACGTTCGGAAAGAGTCACTAAACCCTATAGCAAAACAAATAATCGTTATATAACCAAATATATTTTCATCGCTTTTCAAAGGAAAAACCCCCGTTACAATTGCGATAGCTGTTACCGCCCCAATTATAGATGGAATGAATGGATAACTTATTGCAGAAAGCAAAGCCCACTGAATATCTATCCTTCTTTTTCCAGAAGACATATCATAAGCCTGCGGGGATCGTCCGGCCCAGCCTACTATAGAGCCAAAAAGGCCAGCAAGCGCTCCTGCCGTTACATAAAATATAGATGCCGGAGATGGAAGTAAAGAATATACTTCAGGCTGATTAATCATAGCATTTCTTGTCAATAACAAACAGAACGGAACAGAAAGAATAAGAAATACACATGCAATTATTGATAAATTGAATTTACTATCTGCCTTTCTTAGGTATGCAGATTCATCAATCCTATGATCAACCTCTAGTGATTTTACTATCTTTATTGCAGTATATATCCCACATCCGCCCTTAGATAAATATTCAGCAGAAGCAAGCAAATAATCTGCCAAATCTAAATTCCTAGACTCCCTTACTTTGTTTGCTAATTTAATTACCCTTGCCGCGCACCGGCAATAATTAAATCTGCACAACAAGTTCCAATTTTCAATATTTATTCCTTTCACAACGGATATCACATTTTTTAATTTTTCTTCCATTTTTTCTGAATTTTCTTTTTCTTTTTCTTTTTCTTTTGAATTGTAATCTTTTTCTAATTTATTTTTATATATAAGATAAGATATTTCATTATTATCTGATAAATTGTCAATTGACATATACAAGCCTCATTAATTTTTATAGTGTTAAAGTTATTACGATCCAGTATAATACTTCTATACTATCCCTCTGTTGGTTTTTTTGATCAGATATGGCAACAACATGAGTAGAGATGAGAAGAAATGTTTAAGAAACTCTAGATAATTTACGTTTTCAAGTCCCTTACATTGCAATAGTAAACCCTCAATGCACACACGTAGCACACGCTCCAGCCGCTGAAGTGCAACTGTACCGCCGGTCTTCTTATCACTTTCGATCTCAGACAGATAGCTTTTACTGTTTCCTTCCCCGGCGGCCACATCCCCTTGGCTCAGTTTCCGGTGCTCACGTCACATGGTGATGGGTGAAACCTCATCCAAAACCATGCGGCGCGTCTCATCGGCCATGTAGGCCACACGATAATCCGGCAGGATGGATTCAGACTGGGCAATCGCTTCCCGATCGTGCCTGTCATCCAGGCGGTCCAGAATAGCCTCCCAGTCCGCACGGTTGACAATGACCGTGGTCGCCATCTCGGACACTGGTGTAATCGGGCTCATCGGTAAATCTCCCGTCGCTTGTTGACAGCCACGACCTCGATCGTGGCTTCCGTCTGGCGTTAGACTGCCCGCCATATACGAGTTCTCTGCCAGAACCATCGGATGATCGGGAAGGATATGGCGTCCGCGCTATTCTGCCGCCACATTCAGCGCCCGACGCGCCGCATCCGGTTCCCGCCCCAGAATACGCAGCAGCGCCTGCACGGCCGGATCCAACCCTACACGCCCCTGCTCCCAGTTGCGCCACGTTGCCACAGGTATGCCGGTCATCTCCGCAATCTGTTTCTGGGTCATGCGCAAGGTTTTCCGCACGGTTGCGGGTGTCGGGTATGGGGCGGACAGATGGCTTGTGTCATCCGTGCCGTCCTCGCGCGCCTGACGGTCGATATCGTCCTCTGTGGTGGCATTCACCTTGTCCCGGTCGATGGTTCCACCGTGCCGGGCGATCTGGCTCAATGTCATCCTTGCCATTTCTTCCACTCCTTGCCGTGCATGCGGCGCGCGGAGATGATCCACGTAACATCACCGCGCCGCGTGTAGACGACCATGTAACGGCAGCCTTCGATCATCCCGACTGCCTGAATCCGTGTCTCACCGTAATCCTTGCGGGTATCTTCGCGTTCGATCACTTCTCCAAGAAAAATGCGGGCGGCGTATATGAAATCAAAACCACGGATGGCGAGGCACGCTGCGCTTTTTTCATCGTGCCAGTCAAAGGCGTGATGTGTTGCCGTCATAGGCATTTTATACGCTGGAAGCGTATCAGTCGCAAGGGAAATAATACGCTAACAGCGCATTTCTGATCAGAACAATCAATCGTATTGCGTAACCACAGGGCGGCTCTCCGGAGCCGCCTTTTTTATTGGAAACAGCATGACAAATCGCAAAATTTCGCAAATCCGCAAGCTGGGCTGCCGCCCGGCCGAACGCCGTCCCAATCAGCCCCATCTATCTGCCATGCGTGGCTTCTGTGCGCGGCAGGCCCCTGCCCGACTCGACCGCAGCGGTCTCAATCCCGCACCGCTTATGCTGGGCAACGACATGCTGGGGGACTGCACCAGCGCGGGCATCGGCAATCATCTGCGCGCCACGGCGGCGCTGGCAGGCTTCCAAATTGCCGTAACCACGCCTGCCGCAGTGCAGTTCTATTCCCGCTCCACCGGCTACGTGCCCGGCAATCCCGACACGGACAACGGCGGCGTGGAGGTGGACGTACTGACGACCGCCCTGCGCGACGGCTATGCGCTGGCAGACCAGACCCTGTTCCCGATCTGGGGCAGCGCCGATCCGGGCGACCTGAACGGCATCCGCAACATCACCGCAGGCTTGTCTGCCGCCTATCTGGGCGTGCAGCTTGCCAACGCGGACATGTGGGAAGACCAGGACGGCAACCTGGCGCCTGTGTGGGACACAGACAGCCCGGCCGACCATGGCGACCCTACGCCGAACCCGCAAAACGGCCACTGCCTGCTGCTATGGGATTATGCGGGCACCAATGACACTGATCTGGTCACCCTGCTGACATGGGGCAGCCTGCAAAAGGCGACGTGGCGCTGGGTCCGGTCGCGGATCATGGAAGCGCACGGGCTGGCGTGGGGGCAACTGCATGCACCTGGCAGTCTGTATCCGGCTGGCGATGACTGGGCTGCGCTGGTCGCGGCGAATGAGGCGTATTTGCGAGGTGCAGCATGCCCCAGGCGTGTTCCAGCGCGCTCTTGCTCCCGGTGAAGCGGTAGAATGGGTCAACACCCTCGGCCGTCCGATCTACATCATCCCGATCTTCAATCGTGACCGCAATTTCTGGTGGCGGATGGAAGCCTATTCCTACCCGCTGCACATCTGCGTCCAGAAATCCTGATGTCCGGGCGTGTGGGCGCCAGATGACGGGGGGCGGCACGCGGAAGCTGCCCGACTGATAAGCTGATCGTGAACAACTGAGGGAACGGGTGCAGGCAATGATTGCTTCCTGGCCGCCTGGTCAGTGCAGCAGTCATACGCCAGGTGCGCCCTTCGTTGGAGGCCGGCGATAGCCCGGGAAGGAATGATTAGGATGCCTCTACTTCAAACGCCTGAAGGAAGCCCTCGATATCATCATTCATTAACAGCGGCAGGCGTTCCCTTACGATTTCATCAGGCCACTCCCACCACGCTATTGCCAGCAGGCGCTCAATCGTCTTCTCAGGGAAGCGGTATTTGAGAATTCGTGCGGGATTGCCACCGACGATGGCATAAGGTGGCACATCCTTTGTCACGACGGCTCCGGTGGCAATGATTGCGCCGGATCCAATGGTCACGCCGGACATGACGTTGGCCCGAGCGCCGATCCATACGTCGCTTCCGATGACGATATCTCCCTTCGTGGAGTGGTCGTCTGTCGCATCAGTCGCCTCGGGCCAGAAACTGGACAGGGCTTTAAAAGGGTAAGTGGTAACCGTGTCGGGACGGTGGTTGCCGAGAATCATGAGCACCTCACGCGCAATCGAACAGTATTTCCCGATTTTAAGGGTTGCATGTTCGGCTTCTATAACAATTGGAGATCCGGATGCGCCGTATGTATGTTCTCCGATCTCCCAGCCCCATTGTTCGATTTCGCAGGCATGGGTGTAGCGGAGAAGCAGCGAGAAAACCTTCTTGGCTTCGTGCATGGACAGCGTCCTTCCCTTTCCACGTTTGGCCAGAGTCCTCTTTTTATTGATAAATGCAAACGCCTCGACCCGCACAAACGGATCGAGACGCATGCAGGCAGCACACATGCAAAATATTCCTTTGTTTTTAAAGGAAATACCGGTGCCTTCCAAGCTGTGGGTCGCTGGTTCGAATCCAGCAGGGCGCGCCAGTTTTCAATGACTTGGCGCCCCAAATTCTGCATGGTTTGCAGTGCGCCACAGTTCATTGCGGCATCAGTTCGCCCCAGGGACCCTGCGGGTCATCCCACGTGACGCGGCTTTCATAACGCAAGATTCTTACGAAAACAAATCGAAAAAACTACGGAAACGGCCTCGGATACTGGTCAATATTTGAACATGGACAACCCGATGTGTTTCTCAGCTGGATTCTGCTAGCCCCTCATGACGGTGTCGGCCCAGACATTGAAATTGGTTAGCGCTTGGTCAGAAAGGCATGGGGCAAAGGTTACGCGACGGAAGCCGCAACAGCAGTTCTCCGATACGCATTTTTAGTTTCTGATCCGGATAAAATTATCGCCGACATTCGTATAGAAAATGAAGGATCTATCAATGTTGCGACGTAGATCGAAATGCGTCCAGAAAATGAGCCGCACACTGAAACGACAAACGATCAAATTTTCATTCTCACACGAGACGAATATATAAAAGACAATTTATAAAATTTTATATGCCTTTATTTAATTAATATTTGTTTTGAAAACATTATAAAATAAGATCATGGAACTATTTCGCCAGGAGGGGTAAATGGAGGGTGGGTGTCTGTGCGGCATAATCCGTTACATCATTAACGGGGATCCGCTCAGTAGTGGTATTTGTCATTGCAAGACCTGCCGGCGCACGGCATCGGCACCTTGCCTTCCCTTCATTGGCGTCCGATCCGCCGACTTTCGCTATACCCATGGTGAACCGATTGATTATACGTCCTCCGTTGGCGTCACCCGTAGTTTCTGCGGTCGGTGCGGGTCGCCCCTGACATATCGCCGGGATGACTGTCCCGCCGAACTCGACGTCATGACAGTGAGCCTGGACAACCCGAACGCGGCCCCTCCAACTTTCCACGTCTGGGCAGGCGAAATTCTCGATTGGGACCAGATCACAGACGACCTTGTAGTTTACCCACGATCACGTGATGCAAAAAAATCGATATAAATCAGGGGACAGACGTTTTCAGCGTTGACGCGCGCGTCTGGCCCATATCTGCAACGCCCATCTTTGGCGCACAGGCCGATGCAAGCCGGGTGCGCGGGCAGACGGTCAGCCTACCAGTGGCCTATGCGCCCCTGTCATCCATGCCTGACGTAGAGATGTCGCGGCAGCTTGGCTACGAGACGGAAATGCTGGCCCGGAACGATGATGCCCGACACGCCGAGGCAGCCCGGCTGATCGCCAATCGGGAGGAACTGCGTGGCCGCGTACAGGCTATGATTGACAGTTGGAGCGCAAATGAACGCATCCAACCGTCGCCGGCTGTTCCGTTCATTGGAAGGCATGATGATCCGAATCAGAAAACAGGAAAATCATAAATCCTTGGTCGGCAGTTCAAAGCTGCCTGCCGCCTGCAGGCCAGTCAGGGCTTTCCCGTAATCGCGGCCCGCAATGGCAGGCAGCCCTCTTCGCGTTTACTCATCATGGCCGCCCCACATCCATGATGTGTAAACGCGACAGGCACATGTCCCGCCGGCCTGCGGTTTCACCCATCCTGCACGCTCCATGATCCGGTGACGGGGGGCAAGGCTGCGTCCTAATCGACCTTGCGGAACTTCAGTTCAAAGTTGTCGCCCTCGCCAATGGCCTGATACTTCGCATGATCGACGGCGCCCAGCGCATAGGAAGGCGGTAGTGTCCACACGCCTTTTGGCCAGTCCGTCGTATCCCTGGGATTGGCCGCGACTTCCGAAGTGCCGATCAGCCTGAATCCGGCCCGTTCAATCAGCGCGATCGCGTAATCCTGCCGGACATAGCCGCTTGCGGCAGTTGGGTCCTGCGGCCGGGTCGGGCGGGCGCGATGGTCCTCGACACCGAAGATGCCGCCGGCCTTGAGCGCCTTGTGAACAGCCGCCAGCAGTTCGGGCGCGTCCTTGTCCGCCATCCAGTTATGGAGGTTGCGGAAGGTCAGGACCACGTCGGCGGTGCCCGCGGGCGCCAGATCAGGGTGCGCGTGCCCGAACTGCGTATAATGAATGCGGCCATAAAGGTCCGGACGCGCATCGATCCGGGCTTGCGTCGCCGCGGGCCAGGTTGCGTATTCACGCTCGACCTCCGTGCCGCCCGGCACGCCCATCGCGGCATAATAGGTGCCCCTGTCATGCAGCAGCGGCGCCAGGATTTCCGTCCAGTAGCCGCTGCCCGGCCATATCTCCACAACCGTGGACCGGGGCGTGACACCATAGAACGAAAGCAGTTCGTACGGGTGCCGCGCCGTGTCACGCGCCACCAGGCCCGGGGTGCGGGTTGACGCGCTTACCGCGGCGCGCAGGGGCTGGCTGGCGGGGGCCGCCATGGCCGGCATCGCGGTTGCAAGGCAGGCGATCACGTAAAATGAATGGCGCATGTACACTGTGCCCGGTCCTTTTCGATATTGGCATCGCAATCGTTACGGTATCATAAATTGCACTACGCGCCATCCGCCGCCGGATAGCGCCGTCCGGGGCATCGGCCCGGGCCGGGATGTATGCCATCCGGACAGGGTTGGCATGCCAGGATGTTCCGTTTTCGGAATGGCTGCCCCTGCCGTCATCGGATATACGTGACGCGCAGCAGCCCCGGAGCCGCCATGGACCGCCTTCACAGCCGCAAAGCCGGTATCTTCCTTGTTGCCCTGTCCGCCGTGCTGTGGAGCACGGCGGGCCTGTTCGTGCGGATGAGCCATCTGGATACATGGACCATCGTGGCGTGGCGCTCGTTCTTTTCCTTCATGACCCTCGGGGGCTTTGCCATCGTGCTGTACCGGCGGGCGCTGGGCCGCGTCATCTGGCGGCAGGGGTGGCCGGGGGCATGCGCCGTTGCCGTGTCGGTGGTGTCGGCCATCTGCTACGTCATGGCCCTGCGGATGACGACGGTGGCGAATGTCATGATCATCTATGCCGCCCTGCCCTTCATCACCATGGGCATTGCCTTCACCTGGCTGCGCGAACGGGTCACGCCACGCTTCCTTGTGGCCGGGGGCATCGCCATCGCGGGCATTGCCATCATGGGTCGTGCCGCGGCCAGCCCACGCGACCTGTTGGGCCTGGGCGCCGCCGTGGTCATGACCACCGGATTCGCGGTACAACTGGTGCTGGTGAAGCGGTATCCGGCGCTGGACATGACCATCATCATCACCCTGATGTCGGGGATCTGCATGCTGGTGGCCATTCCCTTCATGCGGCCCGGCATCCCGTCGTTCCAGTCCATGCTGGCCTGCGCCCTGTTCGGCACCATGACGATGGGGCTGGCGTACATGCTGCTGCTGAAGGGGGGCCGGCTGATTTCGTCGGGCGAGACCGGGTTCATCTCGCTGCTCGACGTGCCCCTTGGCCCGTTATGGGTCTGGTTCTTCTATGGCGAACGCCCGACCGGGGCGGTCATGGGGGGTGGGGCCATCGTGCTGGGGGCGGTGGCGTGGTACCTGCTGACCAGCCGCGCGCAGGCCCCCGCCCGCGCGGCGCCAAACCCCACATGGGCCGGGTCCGACAGCCGCGAAACACTGCGTTGACGAATGGAAAACAAACGTTCCCCGGCGCGGTCAGTTACCGCGATACGGAGCGGCGGCCTTGGGCAGGCCGTCCTCGATCGGCAGGGCGGCATTGCGGGACCATTCGTTCCACGACCCCATGTAGAGCCGCAGGCGGCTGAACCCGGCGGAGGCCAGCGCCACATAGGTATTGGCCGCCCGCGCGCCCTTGAAGCAGTAGATGATGATGTCATCATCGGGCCGCAGGCCACGGCTGGCGGCAAGGGCGCGGATGTCGTCACCGCTGCGGAAGGCGGCGTGGTTGTCGGTGACTTGCATGAAGTCATACCACTCGATCCACACCGCACCCGGAATGCGCCCCTTGCGCGGGGCGAAATCGACACCGTAGGGCGACGAGCTTTCACCCAGCCATTCCACCCGGTCGCGGTTGTCCAGCAGCCTGACCGTGGGCGACCCCAGGGCCGCGCGCACGTCCTGATATGTCGCCATGAGGCCGGCATTGACATGCAGCGGGAATGTGGTGCGCGCGGGCGCGACGGTTTCGGTGGTCAGCGCCCCGCCGCCCCTGCGCCATGCGCTCAGCCCGCCATCCAGGATGCCGACGGCGGGATAGCCAAGGTAGCTGAGGATCCAGTACCCCCGGCATGACGCGCCATAGCGGGTGTGCAGGGCGTCTTCATAAACGATGGCGGTCTTTTTCCCATCCAGCCCGTAATCAGCGAACAGGTTGGCGAATGTCTGCTGCAGCGTGTGCAGCCCGTCCTGCGTGGTTTCGGCCAGATAGGTGAAGATGTCGGGCATGTTGACCGCGCCCGGAATGTGGCCCGCGTCAAAATCCTTGCGGTCGCGCACGTCGATCACGACCGCGTCGCCGCTGGCAAGCAGCCTGCGCACATCATCGGGCGAATGGAGAACGGTTGTCGGCATCACGGCTTCCTGCATGGTTCGGGACATCATCCCTGCCCTATCAGAAACGGGGCGGGCCTGCACCCTGCCCCATGCAGGTTAGCCATCCCCTGAACGCAGGCGCGCATCCCTTTCCACGCGGGCGCGGCCCGCCGCAAGGCAGGTCCCGGCGACGCGCCTGCCGGAAAGGTCCGGAACGCGCCCGGAGCCTGCCCCTCAGTTGGACAGGTCGGGAATGATGGACAGCAGGAAGTCCACGCCCGGCGCGATGGCGGCCACCGGCGTGCGCTCGTTCAGGCCATGCATGAAGTTTTCCGAAGGCTTGATGAACAGCGGGCTGGCCTCATAGCTGGGCACGTTATGGGCGCGGAACCACATGTTGTCCGATGCCCCGGCCTCCATGGACGGGATGACCGGCAGGCCGGGATAGACGCCGTGGATCGCCCTGGTCACCGCGTCAATGAAGCCCTTGTCCATGGGGGAGGCATCGGTCGCGACCGACCCGGCCGAAACATCGCGCACCTGCACGTTCGGGTCGGCCACCACCTTCTGCAGTTCGGCCTGGATGTCCGCCTTGGAATGGCCGGGGAAGATGCGGCAGTTGATGTTGGCCGTCGCCCGCTGCGGCAGGGCGTTGAGCGCATGGCCCCCGTTCACCATCGTGGCGACGCAGGTCGTGCCGATCCTGCCCACCATGGACGGGTCGGCCGACAGGGTGGCGATCGCCTTCTTGTCCGCCGGGTTGGCGGCGAACGCCTTCATCGCCGCGCCCAGCCTGCCCGGCTCCAGCTTGGCCGCCCCTTCGAAATAGGCGCGGGTGATGTCGTTTTCCTCGGGTTTGAACTGGTATTTCTGGATACGCAGCAGGGCCGCGGACAGTTCGGCAATCGCGTTGTCGGCCCGGGGTTCGGACGAATGGCCGCCGGGGTTGGTCACCGTCAGCTCATAGTCGGCATAGGTCTTTTCCGCCGCCGCCCATGCGAAATATTCCGGCTTGCCGGTCTGTTCGTCCAGTACGCCGTCCGCGCCATCGACATTCAGCACCATGCCCGCATCGGACAGCTTGTCCGCCAGGGCGGCGCCGCTGCGCATGTCCGTTTCCTCATCGCCGGAGAAGGCCAGGATGATCGTGCGCTTCGGCCTGTAGCCCTCGCGCCGCAGTTCGATGAGGGAGGCGATCGCCAGCGTGTCATCCAGCTTCATGTCCGTGGCCCCGCGACCGAACAGGTAGCCGTCCTCCACCACCGGGGTGAACGGGTCCCGCTTCCAGTCGGCGGGCTTCGCCTCCACCACGTCCATGTGGCCCAGCACCACCAGCGGCTTGAGCGACGGGTCGGTGCCGCGCCACGTGGCGGTCATGTACAGGGTCTTGCCGACCGGGACGATCTGGATGTCCTTTTTGGAAAAGCCGCCGGCCACCAGCGCCTTGCTGAACAGCCTGGCCACGTCCGCCGTCCTGTTGTCCGGCCCGGCGACCGAACGCAGCGCGATCGCCTTTTCCGCAAGGTCCAGCGCCTGCGCATCCGCCTGCGGGTGCGGCACCACGTCGGCGCGCGCCATGGGGGGAAGCAGGACCGGAAGGGCCGTAACGGCAAGCAGGGCCACGACTTTACGCATTGATCGGGTACTTTCCATAATCATCATTTCGATAAAATAATGACATGGAACCGCCCTGCGTGCCAGTCACCCGCCCCGCCGGCGCGGGATGCATGGCGGCGGCCGCCGCAGGCGCAAAATACGGGCGCGGACAGGGATGGACGGGGCGGGATGGCACTCCCCATGCATTAAATGTCCATCAGGCATGCATTAATTGTTGCATTTACGCATGCGCCATGCTGTTGTCTGGCATGCGCATAGCGCAGCATTCCCACCACTGGATGAAAGGTCTGACATGGATCGTTTCAAGACGATGCTCAGCGGTCGCACCAACATGCTGCTGGGCCAACTGAAACAGGAAATCGGCTACGCCACCGGCCTGCGGCGGCTGGAACGCCAGGGCATCGCACAGGAAATGCGGGGCTTTTCCCAGACCGCCCGCCTGCACCGCATGGCGGCCATGGACCAGCCCGAACAGGGCTGACCACCCTGCCCCCCATTCATGATGATAAACGCATAACCGCATCGCGCGCATGGAGGTTGCCGGGAAACCGGCAGCCCGTACGATGGCCGCATTACCTAATCCATTCAGGAATGACGGCCATGAGCAAAGACCAGATCATCGACATGCCCTTCACCACGGACGCCATGAAGGCGGCCATTGAACGGCGCATCATCCAGGCCCCCGGCCTGTCCGATTCCCAGAAGCATGACCTCAGCGTGACCCTTGCCGGGCTTGACGCCGCGAAGCTGGCGACACTGGTTGAAACCGTGCTGGGCCATGCCATTGAATCCGGCTCCGAAATCCTGCCCTATCTGCAGCGTCTTGGCCAGCGCGGCTGACAGGCTGTTTGTGGGCAGACGTTTCCGGGCGCCGCCTTTTTTCACGAAGGCGGCGTTCCCTAAGAGACTGTTTGAAAAGGCCGCTCATGATAGCACTTTAAAATGAAAGGAAGTTTTTGGTGAAGCTTTTTGCAAAAGCTTCGAAAAAACGCCGCCTTTTTGAAAAAAGGCAGCACCCAAAAACTTTTATTGTTTTTTATCAACGATTTGTTTTCAAACAGTCTCTAAGCTTTTTCCCCGTTCCAGAACAGGCTTTCAGGCTTCAGGGACCAAGCGCAGCCCTGCGTTATAACATTTCCGGCCTGATCGCCCACCGCCACAGCGAACCATTACGGTACCGTGTCCCCCGCCGGCACGGCCGCGCGGGCCTGCCACAATGCCGCCAGACGGGCATGCAGGCGCGGGTCGCTGGCATAGATGTACAGTCCCCTCACCCCGCGCGTCATGAGCACGTTGATGGAATTGAGGATGATGCGTTCCATCACCGCCCGCGGGTCGCCTATCCCGTCCCGTCCGGTAAAGGCGGCGCGGTCCTCGTACCGCGACGGGTCGATCACGATCCGGTCGGTACCGGGGTCATAGGTCACGGACGGGCCAAGGATCACGCCCGCGTAATTCAGGTCGAACCCCTGGATGGTATAGACCGAACCGACCTCATCAATCGTATCGGGCCGTTCCGCCCATGGCAGGCGCGCCTGTGGCATGGCGCGGTCCCAGCGCAGGTGGAAACGCCCCTCGGTAATGAAATGGTCCTGCCCGTTCAGGGTATAGGGATAATCATATGTCGCCAGCATGCGGCACAGGCCGTACTGGCCGTTGCGTTGCCTTATGGCCGCGTACATGGCCTGCGCGTCGTCAAAGATGCGGAAATCAAAGGGCTGCGGGGCGGGCAAGGGCAGCAGCCTGCCGTCGCGCAGCGCATGGACCCACGCCATGACATCCGCATGGGCATGCACGCGGAACTGCTGGTCCAGCCTGCGGGTCACCACCGGGTAGCCCGCCACAAGCCGGGCCAGTGTGGCGTCGTTCCACAGGCTCTTGAACTTCAACACCTGATAGGCGTCGAATATGATGACCACCACATGGGTGTTGCGGATGATTTCCGCAAGCTGGTTATCCTGCCGGAACCGGTTGTAAGGGTCGCTGCGGGTCAGCAGCAGGTGCGCCTCGTCCACCAGCACGATGTCGGCGCGGCCGCCGCGGTCGTGCATCTGGTTGATGAAGGTGGTGGGGCGTTCGAAATCCTTCTTGCGCAGGTCGGGCTGGCGTTCGGAAATGTTGCGGTACAGCTTGATCATTTCCGGGTGGTTGACCAGCAGCCAGTTGCGGCTGCCATGCAGCGGGTCATGCGTGTCCCGCCCCCGCGCCGCAGCCTGTATGGCGGTGAACAGCGCATTGAGCAGCAGGCTCTTGCCCGTGCCCGCATCCCCTTCGATGATGAACAGCGCGTGGTCATCGCGCCGGTGGGCGCGGCAGAAGGCCATGACCTCCGCCTTCAGCGCCTGCTGCCGGCCCGTCAGCGCCATGGTGGGGGCAAGGCGTGCAAGCGCGCTGTCGGGGGTATGGTCGATGGGGTGTGGCATGTCTGTCCCTTCCGCTCGCCCCCTTTTATGCCGCGCGGTGACTGACCAGATATGTGAAATATGACGCAAGGGCATGTGTACCCCATTGGTTTTCCTGCCCTGCCATACGTTATATCATCCATCCCCGCGCATACCGCGCATCATTCAGACAGGATTGCCCATAATGACCGACAAACCCACCGCCGCCGCACGCGAACACATGCACAAGCTGGCGGACAAGGGCCTGAAGGAACCCAAGCTGCTGACGAAGGAAGAAGTCATCTCGCTGGGCCAGCACGTCGCCAAGGAACACGGCCACGCCACCGAAGCCGAGCATGAAATCGCCAAGAAGGCGCAGCACAACCCCGAAGGCGTCACGGTGACCGAAATCAAGACCCTGTGCAGCCACATCAAGGGCGAACGCACGGCCCGCTAAGGCGCGGGGGCGGGGAGCGCCGGGCGCATGCGTGCCCCGGTGTTCCCCGGTTCATCCCGTTGCCGGGCGTTCAGAACGTTTTCGGGTGTCGGCTTTTTTAAAAAAGGCGGCGTTCCCTGAAGCTTTTTGAAAAAAGCTTCACCAGAAACGTCTGTATTGCTTGCGGAAAGTCCCCGGTCCGGGCTTTCAAGTAAAGACAACAGCCTGACGTATTTATTATTTTACCGTCAACGGGTTGTCCTGAAACAATCCCCTGCCCGCGCTCCCTTCATGCCGGACACGGATCAACCACCCCGGCATGGGGCGTGGACTGTATGATCCGCAGGCGGCCCGACGGGACGGGTGATGGAGCCGGCCTGCCGGACACCTCACGCATGCATGATCTTTTTTGCATATGTGGAAACAGACTTATTCACCATATGGGGCCGGACCTGCGGAAAAATAAGGAGTATTTTCCGCCGCCATGAATACCCGCACGCGTTTTCCCATCTATTCCCTGTCCGAACGGGCGGCCGACCTGCTGGTGCATGTCATTGGCGTGGCGGGGCTGGGGTATGGCGTGCTGTGGCTGGCGCATACGGCCATGCTGTCCCATTCGGGGCTGGAATCCGGGGTGACGCTGCTGTACTGCGGGGCGATACTGGCCACGTGCCTGTCCTCGGCCGCGTATAATTTCTGCCCGTCATGCTGGCTCAAGGGCGGGTTGCAGCGTGTTGACCAGTCCGTGATCTTCATCGCCATTGCCGCCACCTACACCCCCTTCATCCTGCTGGGCGGCCACGGGCGGGGCAGCCTGTGGTTCTGCGCCCTGTTATGGGCCATGGCCGGGGCGGGCGTGCTGGCCAAGATGTGTTTCTTTACATGGTCGCGCCGGTTTCACGTCGTGCCCTATCTGTGCGTTGCATGGGTTTTCTTCCTGTGCCCCGACCCGCCGGTGTGGGCACTGCCCGCGCCCGTCTTTTTCCTGATCGTGCTGGGGCTGGTTTTCTACTGTATCGGCGTTGTGTTCTACATGCGTGAAAACATGCCGTTTTCCAACGCGCTGTGGCATGTGATGGTCGTGCTGGGCGCGGGCACGCACATGGCTGCGGTGGGAGCGATGCTGCTGCATTACAGCCGGGGGGCGATGCGGGGTTTCTAGGGCGCGTATCACCCATCATGACCAGATGGTTCCAGGGAGGATATCCCTGCTGGCCGCCACAGGCGATTGACCGGATCATGGCCCGCTGCATTCAACGCCTGAATATCAAAAAAACGCCATGATCGCATGGCGCTGCAAGACCAGCAGAGCCTGATGCCTTTCCCTGACCTGCCTGTGAATCGCCTGATACCAGCAGCCCGGGGGAATGAATAAAATCGGACAGGTCTGCTTGCACGCAGACCTGGGCATTTCTTATTATCTGATATGAACATCCACGAAGAGGGCGATATAAGCGACCAGTTCCCGGCTGGAAAACAGGTGGCCAGGCAGTGAAACATGAGCCCGCCGGGGCGGATACACCGTACGGCATGGACAGGGTCAGAGATGAACCCAGCGAAAGAAGCAAGCAGAATATGACCAAGGCCGTACAAGCCGCAAAACGTGGTCGGAGAGTATCTCCAATCTATCTGGATGAGGATGAACAGTCGCAGCAATCCAACGTCATTCATATGCGCGGTCGCAGGCGGCGGCGTATCGTCTTTGGCTGGTATGGCGGAAAATTTTCCCACCTTGAATGGCTTCTTCCCCTGCTGCCTGAATGCCATCACTACTGTGAGCCATTTGCAGGATCTGGCGCCGTACTGATCAATCGTGCTCCCGCATCGGTCGAGACCTATAATGATATCGACGGCGATGTGGTGAATTTCTTTCGTGTTCTGCGTGACCGGCATGAAGAACTGGTCAGAGCCATTGCCTTAACGCCGTTCTCACGCGAGGAATACCATCAGGCAATCCATGGCGACACAAGCGGCATCAGTGATGTGGAACGGGCCAGACGGTTCTATATCAAGGCGCGACAGACCCGCACCGGGCTTGCCCAGACCGCTTCCCTGGGGCGGTGGGCAAACTGCAAGGATACAAGCCGGGCCGGCATGTCGGGTGTCGTCTCACGTTGGCTTGGTGGTGTTGATGCACTGGACGAAATCGCCCAGCGGCTGATTCGCGTTCAGATCGAGAACCGCCCCGCCGTCGATATCATCCGCCTGTATGACAGTTCCCGAACCCTTTTCTATTGCGACCCGCCGTATCTGCACGCCACGCGCGGCGACGCCAAGGCTTATGGCTTTGAAATGGACGAGACGCAGCACAGGGCGTTTGCCGAAACGGTTAATAACTGCAAGGGCATGGTGGCTGTTTCCGGGTATGACCATCCCCTGATGGATGAACTGTTCCAGACGGGACGTTGGTACAAAACCATGGGACCAGATAAAACGATCCACTCGACCAAGGGCCGACGATCAGAAGTACTGTGGACCAACTACGACCCCAAGCCACAGAAACGACTGTTTGAATGACCGCCACATGCTTTCAATATCATCACGACGGCGTGCATATTGCCTGACCGATGGAATTTAGAAAAACAAAAGCAATTCCAATGACACCAGAAAAGATATTGCAAGACATCCAGCACAGGGCCGCTGCTGCATTGAATGTTTCTGTCATTACCGATCCGGCAATCCGGGCGCGTGTCGATGACGTCTGCCGCTGCATGAGCAACCGTGCCGGCGTGCGGTTGCTCATGGCCTGCCTGCTGGGAAAGCTGGATAGGCCGAATGTCGACCCACGCAGGCCATATACAGAAATCGGGGGGACGGACAGTTTTTCCGGGCGCACTTATGATGAACGCTACCTGACCAGGTTCATTAACGAACATCGGCTTCCGGTCAATCCAACGACCGCTTTCCTGACCCCCACGTTACGCAACATTGGCCAGCCACTGACAACCGACAGGGAATTGGTTGGCAGGCCGCGTGACCTCTATAAAAAGACGCTTGAGCTATTGGAGGATGTCGCCCTGCGGCGCATTCCCGCCGATGTTCTTTTTGTGGAAACCGTGCGCGTGCTGCTATTGCTGCGCGATGAAAAGCTGGCCCGCATGGCGTCATTGCTGAAAGCTCTGGAGCGTTCCGGCGGTGCACTGCCCCTTTCGTCGGAAGCCATCGTAACACTGATAAAACAGCACCTTGCCTGTAAAAATTCCAGTCGTTTGCCGGTACTGGTCGTTGCCGCAGCCTATGAGGCCGCAGGGACGCAATTATGCGAAAGCATGTTACCCCTGAACGCGCACAATGCCGCTGACCTCCAGACCGGTTCATTGGGCGACATTGAAATCTGTCTGACAGGCAAGGATGCTGTTGTCACCGCCTATGAAATGAAGATGAAACGTGTCACGCAGGGTGACATCGACGCGGCGGTCGCCAAGATAGCCAGGGCACCGAACAGGATTAACAATTATCTGTTTGTCACTACAGATGTAATCGATCCGGTTGTAGCTGCATATGCCGCGACGTTTTACGAGAAAACCGACGGCATCGAGATCGCCATTCTCGATTGCATCGGGTTCCTGCGGCACTTCCTTCACCTGTTCCACCGTATCCGGGCGGACTACCTTGCCGCCTATCAGGCACTGGTGCTGAACGAACCGGATTCAGCGGTAAGCCAGGCGCTGAAAGAAGCATTCCTGGTACTGCGCCAGGCCGCCGAAAGTGGCGAGTAAGCCCACAGCCGGCATCATGATGTTGACCTGCGACATCAACGCACGCGATGACCGACTGAAATTCAGTTCTCCCCAGGCCGTTTTCCACGCTCGGCCGTCCTTGTTTCGCGCCACGCCCTAGCGCCCGATGTCACGCAGCGGGCGGCCGGCCTCCAGGTGCTGTTCGATCACCTCCAGCGGCACGTCGCGGGTTTCGGGCACCAGCGCCAGCGTAAACAGCACGAACACCACGTTCATCACGCTGAACCCGGCAAAGGTCCAGCCCGCGCCCACCACCGCCACGATGCTGAGGAACGTGTTGCTGACCGCCCAGTCCATGCCCCAGTTGGCCAGTGTCGAGCACGCAACGCCAAAGTCGCGGCCCTCGATCGGCTGGATTTCCGAACACAGGGTCCACACCAGCGGCCCGGCCCCCATGCCAAACCCCGCCACGAACACCAGCAGGCTCGCCACCAGCGCCAGCACCGCGCCAAATCCGCTCAGGTGCATCCCTTCGATCACGCCTGCCGCGGCCAGCGCCACCGCCATGATGACACAGCTTGTCACCAGCAGCGGCCTGCGCCCCCAGCGCGAGACCATGAAGATGGCCAGCACGCCCACCACCGCATTGACCGCGCCGACCATGACCGTGGCCCATGCGGCCGCCGAGGTGCCGAAATGCGCGCCTTCCAGGATCTTGGGCGCGTAATACATCACCACATTGATGCCGGTCAGCTGCTGCATGACCTGCAGCCCGATGCCCAGGGCGACGGAACGGCGGAAGAACGGCTTGCCACGCAATAGCGCAAGGCCGCCCACCGGCCTGCCCGCGCCCAGTTCGCGGCGGATGTTGTCCAGTTCCCGGTCCGCCGCCACCTCATCCCCGCGCAGGCTGCGCAGGACCTTGCGGGCGTCCTCGAACCGGCCCTTTGCCGCCAGCCATGACGGGCTGGAGGGCAGGAACGCGCACCCCATGAACAGCGCCGCCGCCGGGATGACCGGCAGCCCCACCATCATCCGCCAGTGCCCCCCGCCCGACAGGATGCCGCCAGCCAGGTACCCCAGCAGGATGCCCGCCGACTGCAGCATGGAGAAAGTGGTGACCATGGTGCCGCGCATGCGTCCCGTCGTCAGTTCGGAAATATACAGCGGCGCGGTAAAGGTGCAGATGCCAATGGCCATCCCGATCAGGAACCGCCCCAGCAGGATCTGCCCGATCAGGCCCGCCGTGGCGCATAACAGCGCCCCCACCCCGATCAGCAGCGTTGCCGTGCCCAGCGCCAGCCTGCGGCCGAAGCGGCTGGAAAACACGCCCGCCCCCCCTGACCCCAGCAGCGCGCCGACCATCAGCACCGACACCACCCATTCCTGCGCCCGGGCGGAGGCATGGAAATCACGGCCGATGAAGCCCAGCGCCTCGGCGATCAGGCCGGTATCCAGCCCCACCAGCAACCCGGCGCACGCCGTGGTCAGGGCCGCGCGCGCCGCCCCCCCGCCCGCGCCGGAGGAGGGCGGCGACCCGGCCGTGGCCGGGGTGGCGGATACCGCGCCATGCGGGGGGGAGACGGACTGGTCGGCAGGCTGTAACACGTGGCTCTATCCCCTGGTCTCCGGCATGATCGTGATTGACGGGGCCGGTCAGGCTGGATTCTTAGGCGATGCGGCGCCGCCGATCCATGATACAACCCCAGCCACGGATCAATTGCACGCACGGCCCGGGGTCGGAACCCATCATTTTTCCGTAGCCCCCGCCATCATGGCGAAACCCGGACCGGCAGAGGCCCAGCATCGCATGAAACCACCCGCAGGCATTCCCCCCCGTCACGACCCCGGCGAGCGGACGGGGCTGGCGCTGTGTTTCGCCTTCCTGCTGTGGGCCAACCACGTCACGCCGCTATGGGCGGATGATTACTGCCGCACCATGCCGTTCAACCCCGTCACCATCGCGCGCATCGTATGGGGCAACTACAATTTCTGGACGGGGCGGTGGTTCACCACGCTGGTGACCTTTTTCGTGCTGGACCTGCGGCCCTATGGCGCGCTTGTGGCCTTCACGGTGGTGAATGCGGGCATCTTCACCTTCCTGGTCCATGTCGTGGCGCATCTGTGCCGCGCGGTGGCGGGACGGCCCGCCCCGGCCCGCTGGCGGGACGGGGTGGCGCAGTACGGGCTTGTGTTCCTCATGCTGTGGTGGCTGCCACGCACCATTGGCGAGGTCGCGTTATGGAAAACCGGGGCCATCGGCTACCTGTGGCCGGTTGCGGGGGAGATGTGGCTGCTGTCGCGCATCGTGTCGCGCCGCACGGACATGAACATGGCGCAGCATGTCGCCGTTTTCCTGATCGCCACGTTCCTTGAACCGCTTTCGCTGCTGCTGACGCTGGTGCTGGCGGGGGATGCCATACGGGCGTGGAAGCGGGGCCAGCGCGCGCCATGGCCGCTGCTGTGCAGCCACGGGCTGGGCACGCTGGTGCTGGGGATCGCGCCGGGCAACTACGTGCGCATGCGCACCATGGCGCCCAGCCCGGTCATGGACCGGCTGGATGGGCTGCTGGGCAACCTTGGCAGCCTGTTTGACCCGTTCTGGGCGCCATTTGTGGTGGTGATCGGCATCGGCCTGTTCCTGGGCCGGCGGCAGGCGCCTTTTCCCGCCTGCCTGCGCGCGGGGCGCGGGATAGGGTTTGTCGGGCTGGCGCTGGCCTACATGGCGCTGCTGCTGATGTTCCCGCGGGAGGCGCTGGCCGCGCGCGTGTCCTTTCCCGCCAGCGTGCTGCTGGTGTGCTACCTGACCTGCCTGCTGTTCACCTGCCCCGTCGGGCGGGTTTTCAGCCGGGTAATGGCCGCGGGCTGTGCCGGGCTGGCTGTCATGCACATGGCCATCGTGGTGCCTGATTTCCTGCTTCTGGCCCGCATAAGCCACGACCGGGTGGCCAGCACGCGCGAACAGGTGGCGCGTGACCAGCCGGTTGTCCTGCCGCGCGTCACGATGGGGCCACGGCACAAGCTGCTTTATGTGCGCAAGGACATCATTTTCGTGGGCATCAACCCCGACCCGCACAACATGCTGACCATGTGTTTCGCACGCGCCATGGGGGCATCTTCCGTCCGGTCCGTGCCCTGACGGCGGGTTTTTTAATAATTCAAGGTTTTTGGGCGCCGCCTTTTTTCAAAAAGGCGGCGTTCCTTGAAGCTTTTTGGAAAAAAGCTTCACCAAAAACTTCTACCTGAACCTTTTACCGGCCACGGGCGACGGCCCCCTTGACGCATCCCCCCGGTTCCGCCCGCGCCACAAGCGGCAGGGCAAGGATGGTTGTGGTGGCAAGGGCCAGGGCGGTACGCCTGAAAAACATGTCTTATCCCATCGATCTGGTATCCGGTCCGTTCAACGGCGCGATGCGGCGCGGGTTTCCCCCGTTTCGTTCCCGTACGGTTTCAAGGGGCGACAGGGAGCGGCAGTCATGCAGGCGCAACGGTTGCCAGCCATCGTGGCATCTTCCATCCTCTGCCCATCAACCCAACGGGAGACCACCACCATGGCCAAAGAACCGACCGACATCATCCACGCCGCCCTGATCCACGCGGCCGCCACCCTGACAGCCGCGAAAAAGGAAGTGATGGAAAAGGCATCCCCTGACGAGGTGAAGAAACACTTCAAGACCTTCCTCCACACGCTGGAAGCCGGCTGGCGCGAGCATGAAGCAGGCGATCACCACCATTCCTGATCGCAGGGCGTAAAGACGCGCAAGGGGATGGTACCGTTTGGTACCGTCCCCTTTTTTCATGTGTTCCGCGCGGGCCGGGGGCATGGCCATGCACACGCTGCCATCGCCTTGAATGACCCGCTTAAAGACTGCTTGAAAATAACCCATTGATAAAAAACAATAAAATTTTTTTGGTGCTGCCTTTTTCTCAAAAAGGCAGCGTTCTTTCGAAGCTTTTGCAAAAAGCTTCACCAAAAACTTTCTTTAATTTTAAAGCGCTATCATGATCTGACTTTTCAAACAGTCTCTCCTAGATCCTGCTTGGGATGAGCGTGATTTTTTTTGATAAATTGGAGCTTGGCCTCTCCACCAGCCACCAGAAAACGAAGGCCCCCCCAATGGTGGCGGCCAGTGCCATTACAAGAAAAGCCAGCTCCACCAACGCAGTATGGCTCTTTATAATGAGCGATAGAATTCTGAACGTCAGACCGATGGCCATATTATGCGTAAGATAAAGCGAATATGAAATGCCCCCCATAAACTGTAGCCACCGCCAGTTCATCGCGGAATAGATATTCCCCAAAATCCCTGCCGCACAAAGAAGGGTAGCGGTCATGGCCGACACCAGGATGGTGGGGTTACCACGCATAATGGCGATGATTACAAGTATTGTGACAAAGCCTGCAAATTTATAGCGCAGGTCATTACGCCTCCAGGCCCAATAGGCAGCGACCCCGACAAGAAATGCGTACCAGAACTTCAGGAACACCCCATGGGGGAGAGAGGGCATCAGCCCCAGCGGGGCAAGGAGACTGACCACACAGGCAATGGTAATTCCGGTAATGCCAGCCCTGATAATGACCGCATAGATCAGGTAAAATTGAATCTCCAGACAAAGAGTCCAGAACACGGCGCTGATTGGCTGGAAATGAAGCAAATCCTGTAGGTAAAAGACATGCGCAATGATTTGCCCGGCACTGAAACCTGAAGGTCCCTTGTCCTTTACGATGTGTGCCGAAGCTATTGTGTAGGCTATGGTTAAGGCGATAGTCGTCCAGTAAGGAATATCGAGACGTAATGATCGCTTTAAAATAAATCGTCCGAAATCGGAAACGGACAGGCTTTTACCATACAGTGAATGCGCGATGACAAAGCCGCTCAACGCAAAAAATATCCACACGCCGAGATATCCGCATTCTACCGTCTGGCGAACTACGGCCGGAAGCGCATCAAGTAAATGATCGACATGATGTCCCTCAACGCAATGAAACAACACAACAGATGATGCTGCGATTCCACGCAATCCATCCACTAAAGTAAATCTACCATTTTTCATAAAAAATGTTCCATGAAAACAAAAACTGTTCATAAATACTATTTCGTTGCGTGGTAATTGCAAAATAAATTAGACGCAAACGATTATTTTCAAATTTATTCTTTCCGGTCTGATCCATGGATGCCCTACAAATCGTCCATTACCAGATATCTCAAGCTTTTCCTGAACTGTAGGCAAATTTTATTTAATGATTGACTGGATAAAATTATCGTCCAGATCGATTTACAGTAAGGCCAATAACGTAAATTGCCTGAAATTGTAAGGGCTTTCTGAGATACCCGACCTGCCATGGCGCCACCCTGTCCTGGGCCGCACGGATGGCGGGTTCCCTTTGCGGTTGGTGGTTCCGGGCGGCTGACAGCCCTATCAGGGATTGTTTGGACAATCGGTCTGGAAAATATCCCGAAAAATTTCAGGGAGCCTCACCTTCCCTGAAAAAAGGTGGCATCCGGAGACTTCTGTTCCCTTCCATTGAATGACCCGCTTAAAGACTGTTTGAAAAGTCAGATCATGATAGCGCTTTAAAATGAAAGGACGTTTTTGGTGAAGCTTTTTGCAAAGGCTTCGAAAGAACGCCGCCTTTTTGAGAAAAAGGCGGCGCCCAAAAACTTTTATTGTTTTTTATCAATGATTTGTTTTCAAACAGCCGCTTAGCGATGGCCGGTGAAGAACTGGCTCATGTCGCCCTTGGTCTTGTGGCCCCAGTTATCCAGCTTCTTGCCGGTCCGGTCGCCCCAGTCCTTGGCGCCGCCGGTTTTCTCGGCGGCCTTTTCGCGCGCTTCATGGGCCTTTTCACGGGTCTCCGCGCCGGTTTCACGGGATTTCAGGCGCACTTCACATTCCGCATGATCCGTAACACCGTCACAGGCATCAGCCAGCGCCGGGGCCAAGGTCGCCACGTTCAGTCCGGTTGCGCACAGCCCTGCCAGAATCAGCGTCTTTTTCATCATAATCCTACCCTGTCTTCATGTTTCAAAATGCGGGCATGGGCGCGTCTGGCACCCACGCCATACCAGGATACCGAACGCGCCAGGCATTGTGGAGTTGCCTTACGCCCCGTTGCGGAAGTCCAGCACCACGCGCCCCTGCACCCGGCCATGCTGCAGGTTGTCGAAGATGGTGTTGATGTTTTCCAGCCTGTCCGGGCTGACCACCGTCGTGACCTTGCCATCGGTGAAGAAGGACATGGCCTCGATCATGTCCAGCCGCGTGCCGACAATGGACCCGCGCACGGTCGTGCCGTTCATGACCATGTCAAAGATGGATAGCGGGAAGTCACCGGGCGGCAGCCCGTTCAGCACCACCGTGCCGCCGCGCCGCGCATACCCCACCGCCTGGCTGAACGCCTTGTCCGACACGGCGGTGACCAGCACGCCATGCGTGCCGCCCGTCTGCTGGCGGATATAGGCGACCGGGTCCTGCTTCAGCGCGTTGACGGTCACGCGCGCGCCCAGCCTGCGGGCTTCTTCCAGCTTTTCATCGCTGATATCCACCGCCGCCACGTTCAGGCCCATGGCCACGGCGTACTGGATGGCCATCTGCCCCAGCCCCCCCGCGCCGGAAATGGCGACCCATTCCCCGGCCCGGGTGTCGGTCATCTTCAGGCCCTTGTACACCGTCAGCCCCGCGCACAGCACGGGGGCCGTCTTGATCGGGTCGATGTCCTTGGGCAGGTGGGCGACGTAATTGGGGTCGGCCACCACGTATTCGGCAAAGCAGCCATTGACGGAATAGCCGGTGTCCTCCTGTTTTTCACACAGGGTTTCCCACCCGCCCAGGCAGTGCTCGCAATGCCCGCAGGCCGAATACAGCCACGGCACGCCCACCACGTCGCCCGTCTTGACCCAGTTGACGTTGCTGCCGACCTCGACCACATGGCCGATCCCCTCATGCCCCGGGATGAAGGGGGGCTTGGGCTTGGTGGGCCAGTCGCCACGGGCGGCGTGCAGGTCGGTATGGCAGACGCCGCAGGCATCGACCTTGACCAGGATCTGGTTGGCGTTGATCTGCGGAATGTCCAGTTCCTCGATCGTCAGCGGCTTGCCGAATTCCCGTACAACCGCAGCCTTCATCTTTCCAGCCATCTTGCACCTTCCGTTCCGATGTCATGGCCCCGGCCATGGAGCCATTGTTCCTGCGCCACCCGCCCGGCCGGCATGGCCGGGCGGGGGCATCATGTATGGGCAAGTGTCCCATCCCTGCCCCGTCGCAACCTTGATCTACGTCAGCCCGTCCCCCGCCCTGCGCGGGCGGCAGACATGCCATCCAGCCCGCGCGCCAGGTCGGCCACCAGCAAGGCGCCCGCCTCCAGCCCGACATGCAGCCGGCAGGCCGGTCCCGCCCCCGTAACCGACGGGCATGAACGCGAAATCCCGCCGGTGGTGGGCAGCACGAGGCTTTCATACCCGCCCCATGACGCGCCAATGCCGAAAAGCCGCAGGCCGTCGATCATGGCGGTCAGGTCCGCCTGCGTGAAGCCTGCGTCAAACACCACGCCGAACAGCGAGGACGCGCCGCTGAAATCCCGCGCCCAGTATGCATGCCCCGGGCATGACGGCAGGGCGGGATGCAGCACGCGATGGACTTCGGGCCGGGACTGTAGCCACAACGCCACCCCCAGCGCGGTGGCCGCCTGACGTTCCAGCCGCGCGCCCATGGTGCGCAGCCCGCGCAGGGTCAGCCAGCAGTCATCCGGCCCCGCCGTCTGGCCCGCCTGTATCGCGGTGTCGCGCAGGGGCCGCCAGTCGGCATCCGACGCCACCGTGACCGCGCCGATGATGGTGTCGGAATGGCCTGCCGGGTATTTGGTCAGCGCCTGCACCGACACATGCGCCCCATGCGCGAACGGGTTGAACAGGCCGATGCCCCATGTGTTGTCCACCACCAGCCGCGCGCCGATGCGGGCGGCAAGGCGGCCGAGCATGGGCACGTCCTGCACCTCGAACGAATGGCTGCCGGGGCTTTCGGCAAAGATCAGGCGGGTTTCGGGCCGCACCAGCGCCTGCAACTCATCCTCGCCCGCCATGGGCGGGAAATAGGTGACCGCCACGCCAAAACGGCGCAGTACCCGGTCGGCAAAGCGCCGGGTGGGGCCATAGACGGAATCGGACAGCAGGCAGTGATCCCCCGCCTGCAGGTAGGCCAGCAGCGGCAGCGTGCAGGCCGCAAGCCCCGATGGCACGACCTGCGCGTGGGCGCCGCCCTCGATTTCAGCGATGACCGCTTCCAGCCGGTGCTGGATGGGCGTGCCCATGGCGCCGTATATCAGTTCCGGCCCGTAGCGGCCGTGGCCTGCGCGGTCCATGGCCTCCAGGCTGGAAAACAGCACGGTGGAACCCCGCCCGGCGGCAGGGTTGACGAATACGCCCCTGTCGCCTTCAGGGTGGTCGCGCCCGATCTGGACCAGCCGCGTGGCCATGTCGCGCCAGCCGCGCACGACGCGTTCAAGCAGGTCAGGGGGCACCAGCGCCATGGGATCGGTCATGTCCGCCATCCGCCCTTACGCGCCGCACACGATGGGCGCATCAGGCGTGGACGCCCATTGCGCCCATGACCCGTCATAGACCGCGGGTTCCCCCGCACCCGCGCCGATGCTGACCAGGGCGAGCGCGATCATGCACGCGGTCATGCCGCTGCCGCATGAACAGGTGACGGCGGTGGCCCCGCTTACGCCAAGGCCCGCGAACTTTTCCTTCAGCGTATCAACCGGCAGGAAACGGCCATTGTCATCCAGCAGTTCGGTGTACGGCAGGCTGCGCGCGCCGGGCATGTGGCCGGATTCGATCCCGGCGCGGGGTTCGGGGTCGCGGCCTTCGAACCGGCCCCGGCTGCGCGCGTCAAGGATCAGCCCCGGCAGGCGGCCCTGCACGATATCCAGCACGTCACCCGTGCCATGCAGGCGGTCATAACGCGGGCGGCTGACAAACGGCGCGGGCGTGGCAAGGTCCGGCCCGCTTTCCAGCGGCAGGCCGGCACTTTTCCACGCGGCCAGCCCGCCTTCGAGCACCTGCACCCCTTCATGGCCGAACAGGCGCGCCAGCCACCACGCGCGCGCGGCGCACACCATGCCGTCCTGGTCGTAGAACACGATGCGCTTCGTGTTCGCCATGCCGCGTTCGGTCGCAAGGCGCGTGAAGCGGGCCTGGCCGGGGATGGTGTGCGGCAGGGGGGAATCCGGGTCGGAGAACGTGTCGATGTCAAAGCGCACGGCGCCGGCGATATGGGCATTGGCAAAACGCTGCTGCGGGTCGAAGGCCTGCCCCGGCAGCGCCATGGAGGCATCGAGCACAAGGATGTCGCCATGCGGGATGGCCTGTGCCAGATCACTGGCTGAAATCAGCGGATGCATACCTTCTCCCGGTGTTTAGGAATTGCGTGTCGCACGATAAGGTGCAGCATACGGCACGGGAACGAAAGTCCTGAACATTTGTCTTTCGTTTAATGGCAGGAGGGGATACGCCACCGTTATGGTCGAACGTATCATGATGGGACTGATGCTGGGGGGGATCGCATTCGGCTGCGTCCTGATCCTGTATCCGTTCATGACCGCCCTGCTGTGGGCGGCGATCCTGACCTTTTCCACATGGCCGGTATTCATGCGGCTGCGGCGGCACATGTCGCTGCTGCCCGCCGCCCTGACCATGACGGTGCTGTGCGCGCTGGTGCTGGTGGTGCCGCTGGCCGCCGTGGTGTCCAACAGCATTGCCGATGTACCGGCCACATTGCAGTACATCGTTGACGCCGTGGGCACGCTGCACCTGCCGCCGCTGCCCGCGCGCCTTGCGCGTATCCCGCATTTCGGCCCCGAAATCGTTGCAAAATGGCAGGAATGGTCGGTTGATATCGGCAGCATAGACCAGATCGTGCGCCCCTATGCCGGGCGCATCGGGCAATCCATCCTGACCGCCATGATGCAACTGGCCAGCGGGCTGGCGCACCTGGCCATGGCGCTGTTCATTTCCTTCTTCTTCTGGCTGGGGGGCGATGCGCTGGGCGATACCTTCGTCGCCGTGGTGCACAGGATCGCGGGCGTGTATGCCGACCGGATTTTGCGCATCGTGGGGCGGACCATACGCGGCACGGTGTACGGTATCCTTGGCACCGCCATCATCCAGGGCATCCTGACCAGCATCGGCTTCGCCATCGCGGGCATTTCCAGCCCGGTGCTGCTGGGGGCGGTCACCGCCTTTGTCGCGGTGCTGCCCATCGGCGCGCCGCTGGTATGGATTCCCGCCGCCGTGTTCCTGCTGCTGACCCACCATCCGGGCTGGGGCGTCTTCCTGCTGCTGTATGGCACGATCATCGTATCGGGGGCGGACCACGTCATCCGGCCCATGTTCATCGCGCGCGGGGCGCAGATGCCCTACCTGCTGACCGTGCTGGGGGTCCTGGGCGGCGTGCTGACCTTCGGGGGGCTGGGAATTTTCCTTGGCCCCGTGCTGATTGGCGTAGGCTATACCCTGACCGCCGAATTCGCCGCGGGCGACCCCCGATCCAAAGACCCCATCCCTGACGAGATACGCGAGCCGTTTATCGAACCATGACCCTAGCGCGCCCCTACCTTCGCCTGCCATCCATCCAGCCCCGGCACGGCACGCCGCCACAGATGGACCTGACCCCGCCCAAGCGCGAGGCCGAGGCGATCAAGATCGTAAGCTGGAACCTGCTGCGCCGCATCGGGGCGACGGTGCGCGACGTGATCGACCTGATCCGCACCGAACGGCCCGACCTTATGCTGATGCAGGAAGCGACGGTGGAAATCGACACCCTGCCCACGCTGATCGGCGGGCATTACGCGCGCTCCCCCCTGCCCGGCCGCATACACGGGCTGGCATGCTGGAGTCCGTGGCCCTACCGCCGCCAGCCGCTGACCTGCACCCTGCCCGCGGGCACGCTGATCCGCCGCGTGGCCCAGATTGTCGATTGCGGGACGGTCACGGTGGCCAATGTCCATCTTTCGCACGGGCAACTGCTCAACCGCAGGCAGTTGCGCCGCGTCGTGCAGATCCTGCCGCACCAGGCCGCCATACTGGGCGATTTCAACCAGGTCGGTCCCGCCCTGATCCGGCATTTCCACGATGTGGGGCCGCGCGAACCCACGCACCGCATGGCCGACATGCTGCCCATCCGGCTCGACCGCTGCCTTGTGCGCGGCCTGACCTGTGTCGAGCGCCACGTGATCGAGAATTACGCATCCGACCACCGCCCCATTTCCGTCCTGCTCCGGCCCACGCGCTGAACCCGTGGCACAGGGTCAGAACAGCCGCCCATGCGCCGGAATGTCCGGCCTGCGGGCATGGCAGTCGCGGCATTCATGCACCGGCCCCGCCTGCCGCCCCTGCTGTTGCAGGTTCAGGTGGCAGCCTTCGCACAGGTCATGGAACTGGTCGCGGATGATGGGGGCCAGTTGCGGCGTTTCCCTGTGGCAGGCGATGCAGGTGCGGTGCGTCGCCGGTGTCACCACCGGGCTGAGGAAATCATGGTGGCAGGTGACGCAGTTATAGCCCCCATGCGCGCGGTGGTGGAACACAAGGGGAATGTCCTGCCCCGTCGCGACCGTCATCCGGTGGCCCACCACCAGCAGGGCGAACAGGGCCGCAAGCCCGGTCACCGTCAGCACGGGCGCCAGCGCGCGCCGCAGCCCTAATGCCGCCATAACACGAACGCCACCGTTTCACACGCCGCCACGCCCAGCATGGCGCCCGCCAGCCGGCGGGCCAGGTACGCCGTATGCAGCCGCCGCCTGCGCCCATCGTGGCGGGCGGGCAGGCGCGCCAGCAGCCTGCGCTCGCCCACCGGCAGCACGCAGGCCACCACGGCGATCCCGGCACACATCCATACCTGCCACCACAGCGCCACATGCACCCGCGTCGCCACGACATGGAAAACCGATGCCCCCAGCACCGCCATCGCCAGCAGCGCGTGCGACCGGCGGAACATCGCCGCCGTCGCATACAGCCCGCGCCGCACGCGCTGCAACGCAAGGCACGGCGTCACCACCGCCAGCGCCGCCGCGGCGGCACCGAACTGCATGCCGGGCGCGCCCGATGGCCACAGGTCATACAGCGTCTGCGGGTCAACCCATATGATCCCGCCTGCATGCAGCGCCACAAGCCCGACGAACAGCCAGGCCAGCCAGCGATGCAGGGTCAGGAAGAACCGGCCGTCAAAGAAGGGTTCGGGCAGCGGCCGCCCGGTCAGGGCAAACAGCGTGAGCAGGAAAAACAGCGCCGAAAACCCGCACAGCATGCTGGCTTCCCACGCAATGGACAGGTGCATGGTGCTGTATGGCCACAGACACAGCAGGAATACGCTGTAGGCCGCGCATAATGGCAGGATCAGGAACATGCGACACGCGGTATATGTGGCATGGCCATAAGGGACTGCTTCAGGGAAATCTGTTGATAGAACGGCGTAAAGGTTTTGGTGAAGCTTTTTTCAAAAAGCCTCGGAATACGCCGCCTTTTTGAAAACAGGCGGCGCCCAGAACCTTTCATTACCCCTATGCAATGGTAGGCATGCACGCCCGGCCCTGTCAATTCACCCCGGCCCTACAGGTAAGGCAGGAACAGCCGCGCCGCCGCATCGCGCATCTTCAGCGCGAAGGAACGGCGGTCAAGGTCATGATGCGTCAGGCGCACATGGCGGTGGGTGGCGATGAAATCATCGATCAGGGTCGCCAGCGCCCCGTCATAGGCTTCCAGGTTGATTTCAAAGTTCAGCCGCAGGCTGCGCACATCCAGGTTGGAACTGCCGACAAATGACCAGTGCCGGTCCACCACCATAAGCTTGGAATGGTTGAACGGCGGCCGCGCCAGCCAGATCCGGCAGCCCGAATCAAGGAAACGCGGCAGGTTGGCCGACCGCGCCCAGTCCAGCACGGTATGGTTGCTGTGCCATGGCACGACGATATCCACCTCGATCCCGCGCATGGACGCCAGCGCCAGCGCGGTCAGGAAACGGTCATCGGGCAGGAAATACGGCGTCATGATCCGGATGCTGCGCCGCGCCAGCGTGAAAGCCTGCAACATGGTGTATTCGATCTTTTCCAGATCCATGTCCGGCCCTGCGGTCACGACGCGGCTCAGGGTGGGGCCATGGCTGTCCTGGCGCGGGAAGTAGATGTCCGCCGTCAGTTCCTCGCCTCGAGTAAAGGCCCAGTCACGGGCGAAGGCCTCGCTCAACTGGTGGACGACCGGGCCTTTCACTTCAAAATGCGTGTCCGATACCGGGTGGCGGGGGTGGGATGCGGCGATGTTTTCCGCGCCGATGTTCAGCCCGCCCATGAAGCCGGTCAGCCCGTCCACTACCAGTATCTTCTTGTGGTCGCGCATGTTGATGAACGGCATGCGCCACGGCAGCATGGAATGCATGAACCGCCCCACCGGCACGCCCGCCTCATGCAGGATGCGCCCCACGCCACAGTGGAAATACCCCGACCCCACGCCATCAACCAGCACGCGCACCTGTGCCCCGCGCCTGTGGGCCGCGACCAGCGCGTCACAGAACTGCCGCCCGATCCGGTCGTCACGGAAGATGTACGAACACATCAGCACGCTGTGCCGCGCGGCGTTGATGGCATCCAGCATGCGGGGATAGACGGTGTCGCCATCATGCATGGGCGTGATCGCGTTACCCCCCAGCAGCGGGCGGCCGGTCAGCTTGCCCACCATGGAGGCCAGTGGCGCGAAATCCCCGGATTCGTCACGCCGCCATTGCGATGACATGGTGCGGCTGCGCCACGGGTGCTGTCCCGCCATGCGCCGCGCACGCCGGTGCACGCGGTTGATGCCGAACATCAGGTACAGCGCCCCGCCCGTAAGCGGCATGAGCACGGTCACGCCAATCCAGCCGATGGACGCCCCGACATCGCGCTTGGTCAGCAGCACACGCACCACCACCGCCGCGATGATGGACACGCGCGCCAGCAGCAGGCAAAGATCCCATATGGTCAGGAAATGAAGAAGCATGTCGCACATCCCGTCGCGGCCCACGGCGTCCGCCCCCGACCGCCAGAGCCTGGTCGTGCTGCCTGCTATATCCTACCAGCCGGGTTTTACACACCCATGCCAGCCGCAGGAAAAACAAAGCATGACAATGCGTAACGCGCCCCCTGCCCCCCTTTACCGCCGGCTGCGCGGCAGGCGGGCCAGTGCTGACGGCATGGCGGCGGAACACCTGGCGATGGCGGATATTCAGGCCCGTGGCGGACAGGTCCTGCTGCACCGTGCGCGTACGCGATGGGGGGAAGTGGATATCGTGGCGCTACGGGCGGGCTGCCTGATCTTTGCCGAAGTCAAGGCGCGCCCGTCCCTGCTGGCGGCGGGCGAAGCGATCCGTCCGGCGCAGGTGGCGCGCATCATGAACGCCGCGCGGTTTTTATGCGCGGCCAACCCGCACTGGGTTTACGACAGCATCCGCTTCGATCTGTGCGCGGTGCTGCCGGGCAATGTCGTGGAATGGATACCGGATGCCTTCAGGCAGTACTGAAGGCGCGATCCGCAATCAGGTGCGGTGGCGGGACGCTGTCGGATGGATGTGATGGACCACCACGCCATGGGGATGATAGGCCACGGTGTGAACCATGGCATGCCGGGTATGGGCGACCGATGCGTGGTTCGCCGCCATCACCACCGGGGCGTGACGCCCCCCCGCGCGACGGACATAGGCCACATGCCGGACCGGCGGCGGGGGCGCGGTCAGCGCGCCCAGTGTCAGGCGGTCGGCTTCCATGTCCGTCACGGCATGGGTGCGGGCATGGGCGGGGGTTACGATGCTGCCAGCAAGACCTGCGCCAAGCAGAAACATTGTAGCATAACGCAAGTCGCTGTAGCGCATCAGGCCCCCTTGTTTTTCAAACCTGCACGAAGCTAGGCGAAAGCGTGGGCCGGATGCAAGGGATGTTGCCCATAAAACAGGAAACGGGCGGAACATTTCTGTCCCGCCCGTCCCGATCGACCATGATATGGGGCCGGCGCGGTCAGGCCGCGGCAGTGGCGATGCCCTTTTCCGCCAGCAGCTTTTCCAGCTCGCCGGTCTGGTACATTTCCGTCACGATATCGCAGCCGCCGATGAATTCACCCTTGATGTAAAGCTGCGGCACCGTCGGCCAGTTGGAGAAATCCTTGATGCCCTGACGGATCTCGGGATCAGCCAGCACGTTGTCGGTCGCGAACGGCACGCCAAGGTGCTTGAGCACCTGCACCACGCGCGCGGAAAAGCCGCACTGCGGGAAGTTGGCGTCGCCCTTCATGTACAGCATGACGGGGTTGGCGTCGATCTGCGCCTGGATGCGCTGTGCGATTGTTTCAGCCATTGTTTTCGTTTCCTGCGTTGGGGGTAAGGATCCGCATGTCAGTCCGGGGTCTGCGTCTGCAGGGCCAGGGCGTGCAGCTTGCCGCCCATGTGCCCCTGCAGCGCGTCATAGACCATCTGGTGCTGCCGCACGCGTGGCAGGCCGCGAAAGGCCTCGCTCACGACACGGCAGGCATAGTGGTCGCCATCGCCTGCCAGATCGTCGATCTCAATCTTCGCATCAGGCAGGGCTTCGCGGATATAGGTTTCGATTTCCTGTGCCGTCATTGCCATCTGGCTTAAAACTCCTGCCCTATCGGTCCATCAGTCGCGGAAAGAATTCGGAATGCACCGCGAGCAGACGTGCCTTGGATATTGTGGACCCGCTGGGCAATGTCAAACCCTGCCCGCCCGAATGGCCCAGCCTGCGGCATGGCACACCCGCCTTTGCTGCAAGGGTGGCCAGCGCCTGCCCGTCGCGCACCGCGACGACGTAGCGTGACTGGTCCTCGCCAAACCAGAAGGCTTCGGGGCGCATGCCCGACTGCGGCGCATCCAGCACGCAGCCCGCCTGCCCCGCCATGACCATTTCGGTTACGGCCACCAGCACGCCGCCATCGGCCACGTCATGGCAGGCGATGATGGTACCATCAAGGATCAGCCCACGCACGAAATCGCCATTGCGCCGTTCGGCCGCCAGGTCGAGTTCGGGCGGCTCGCCATCCTGCGCGCCAAGGATCTCACGCAGCCAGATCGACTGGCCAAGCTGGCCCTTCGTCTCCCCCAGCAGCATGATGTCGCAGCCATCAGGCATTTCCAGCCCGACCGCCCTGCGCACGTCCTCCAGCACGCCAAGGCCGCCAATGGCGGGGGTGGGCAGGATGGATTGTGACGTGCCATCGGGCGCGCGGGTTTCGTTGTATAGCGAGACATTGCCACTGACGACCGGGAAGTCCAGCGCGCGGCAGGCTTCCCCCATCCCCGCGATGGCATCGACGAACTGGCCCATCACCTCCGGCTTTTCAGGCGAGCCGAAGTTCAGGTTGTCGGTCACCGCCAGCGGGCGCGCGCCGGTCGCGGTAATGTTGCGCCATGCTTCCGCCACGGCCTGCGCGCCGCCCAGCTTCGCATTGGCGCGGCAGTAGCGCGGCGTGCAGTCGGTGGTCAGCGCCAGGCCGATTTCCGTATCCTCGACCTTGACGATCGCGGCGTCCGCCGCACCGGGCCTGCGCACCGTCTGGCCGCCCACCGTGCTGTCGTACTGGTTGTACACCCACGCGCGGGAGGCAAGGTCGGGGCAGCCGATCAGCCGGATCAGCGCCTGTTCCACGCCCACGGGGTCGATGATCGGCTCCATCGGCAGCGGCTTGCGGGCCGGTGCCGTGGGGCGATGGTAGACCGGGGCCTGGTCCGCCAGCGGGGCCAGCGGAATGTCGGCCTCGACTTCGCCCTTGTGGCGGATCACGATGTTGCCGGTATCGGTCAGGTGGCCGATGACGGCAAAATCCAGTTCCCACTTGTCAAAGATGGCGCGCGCCTGTTCCGTGCGGTCGGGGCGCAGCACGATCAGCATGCGTTCCTGGCTTTCGGACAGCATCATTTCATACGCCGTCATGCCCCGTTCGCGCTGGGGCACGTGATCCAGGTCAAGGTCGATGCCAACCCCGCCCTTGCCCGCCATTTCAACGGAAGACGAGGTCAGGCCCGCCGCCCCCATGTCCTGAATGGCCACGATGGCGTCCGTGGCCATCAGTTCCAGGCAGGCCTCGATCAGCAGCTTTTCGACAAACGGGTCGCCCACCTGCACGGTCGGGCGCTTGGCCAGCGCGTCCTCGTCAAACTCGGACGAGGACATGGTGGCCCCGTGGATGCCGTCACGCCCGGTCTTGGAACCCACATAGATCACCGGGTTGCCCACGCCGGCCGCCGCCGACAGGAAGATGCGGTCCTGACGTGCCACACCCACCGTCATGGCGTTGACCAGCGGGTTGCCGTCATAGGCGGGGTGGAAGTTGATCTCGCCGCCCACGGTGGGCACGCCCACGCAGTTGCCGTAGCCGCCCACGCCGCGCACCACGCCGTCCACGATGCGGCGGGTCTGCGGGTTGTTCGGGTCGCCAAAGCGCAGGGCGTTGAGGTTGGCGATGGGACGCGCGCCCATGGTGAACACGTCGCGCAGGATGCCGCCCACACCCGTCGCCGCCCCCTGGTAGGGTTCGATGAAGGAGGGGTGGTTATGGCTTTCCATCTTGAAGATGGCCGCCAGCCCGTGGCCGATATCGACCACGCCCGCGTTCTCGCCGGGGCCGTGGATGACCCATGGGGCCTTGGTCGGCAGGGTTTTCAGGAACGCGCGCGACGATTTGTACGAGCAGTGTTCCGACCACATGACCGAGAAAATGCCCAGTTCGGTAAACGTGGGCGTGCGGCCCATGATCGACAGGACATTGTCGTATTCTTCCGCCGTCAGGCCGAATTCGCGCGCCAGTGCCGCATCAACGGGGCGCGGTGACTTTGCGCTCATCCGACCAGTGCCTCCACAAGTCCCGTAAACAGGGGTTTTCCGTCCTCACCACCCATCAGCGGATCAACCAGATCCTCCGGATGGGGCATCATGCCGCAGACCCGCAGGTTTTCGCTGAACACGCCGGCAATGGCGTTCATGGAACCATTGGGGTTCAGTTGCGGGTCGCCTTCATCCACGCGGCCATCTTCGGCCACGTAGCGGAAGGCCACGCGGTCCGTGTCCTCCAGCATGCGGATGGTGTCGGCGCTGGCGATGTAGTTGCCATCGCCATGCGCCATGGGGGTGCGGAACACGTCGCCCTTCGCCCAATGGCGGGTAAACGGCGTGTCATTGCGTTCCACGCGCAGGAAGCAGTCCTGTGACAGGAAACGCAGCGCAGCATTGCGCAGGAGTGCGCCGGGCAGGAGTTGCGCTTCGGTCAGGATCTGGAACCCGTTGCACACGCCCAGGATATGGCCGCCCCTGAGCGCGAATTCACGGATCGCCGCCATGATCGGCGCATGCGCCGCCATCGCGCCGCAGCGCAGGTAATCGCCATAGCTGAAGCCGCCGGGCAGCACCACAAGGTCGCAGCCCGCGGGCAGCGCCGTCTCGCGGTGCCACACCATGGCGGGCGCCCGGCCGGTCACGCCGCGCAGGGCGATGGCCATGTCACGTTCGCGGTTGGTGCCGGGAAAGACTACGATCGCCGCCTTCATTTGCCGCCGCCGCAGGGATAGGATTCATGCAGGGCGGTGAACACGGCCTCCCCCGCCGGGCGGGACAGTGTGTCACGGTGGTCCTTCATCCAGCTTACGACCTTGGTGCGCATGTCCGCCGTGGGGGTGGCGGGGGTTATGCAGAAGGCCGAAACATCCCTGGCGTCCTTTTCGGCATTGCGCTCGAACAGGTGGTCAAGGGCGGCGGAATCGGCAACGCCGGAAATATAGGCGTCACAGATGCCGGTGCCGGCGGGCTTGGTGCACAGCGATCCAAGCTGTTCGCCGGTCAAGCGCGACAGGCGCTGGGCGGATGCGTGGCCTGCGGGCAGGCCCACCGCGATGACGCAGCCAAGGGCAAGAAGGCGGGCGATCTTCATCCAACGACCTCCGTCGTGAAGTCCTCGATCACAAGGTTGGCCAGCAGCGCGCGCGCCATGGCGTCGGCCTGCGCGCGGGCGCGGTCGCGGTCGGTCTCGTCCACCTCAAGCTCGATCACGCGGCCGATGCGGACCTCGCCCACGTTCCTGAAATCCAGCACGTGCAGCGCGTGTTCCACGGCCTTGCCCTGGGGGTCAAGCACGCCTTCCTTCAGCATGACGGTCACACGCACCTTCATTGCATTACCTCCGGTCCCTTCATGTCGGAATTCGTGGCCTCGGGCAGGATGCCCAGGCGCATCGCGACTTCCTGATACGCTTCCTCGACCTTGCCCATGTCCTTGCGGAAACGGTCCTTGTCCAGCTTCTCGCTGGTCTTGGCGTCCCACAGGCGGCAGTTGTCGGGCGAGATTTCATCCGCCAGCACGATCCGCATGTTGTCGCCCTCGAACAGGCGGCCGAATTCCAGCTTGAAATCGACAAGGATGATGCCGATGCCCATGAACAGGCCGCACAGGAAATCGTTGATGCGCATGCTCAGCGACACGATATCTTCCATGTCATGCGGGCAGGCCCAGCCAAACGCGGTGATGTGTTCCTCGCTCACCATCGGGTCATTCAGGGCGTCGTTCTTGTAATAGAACTCGATGATCGGGCGCGGCAGGCGCGTGCCTTCCTGGATGCCCAGCCGCTTGGACAGGCTGCCCGCCGCCACGTTGCGCACCACGACTTCCAGCGGGATGATCTCGACTTCGCGGATAAGCTGCTCGCGCATGTTCAGGCGGCGGATGAAATGGGTGGGAATCCCGATATCGTGCAGCCGCAGCATGAGGTGTTCGCTGATACGGTTGTTCAGCACCCCCTTGCCGGTGATGACGCCCTTTTTCGCGCCGTTGCCGGCGCTGGCGTCATCCTTGAAATACTGCACGAGGGTGCCCGGCTCGGGTCCCTCGAAAAGGATCTTGGCTTTTCCTTCGTAAAGCTGGCGGCGGCGGCCCATACTCGTCCTTCACATAACGCTGCGGGAACGGGCCGGGAGTGGCCCCTCCCCTGATCTGCGGGATCTGCTGTCGGCATGATCCCTGATGATGCGCATGGCATAGCAGCGATCCGCCCCGGAAGATACCATATTTACCCCGCCCGCGCGCCCGGGGCCGACAGGTTGACGGGCTGGTAGCCCACGCGGTCCGGGGCGCCGGCGGCGAAAAACCATGAATGCCGCCCGTCGCGCGCCACCCCGATGGCGGACGAACTGCACGTGCCAAAGCCCGAACGCGGCGGGATGTTCAGCTCGCTGCCCGCGGGCAGGGACCGATCGGCCAGCAGCGTGGTCCATGCCGTCCATTGCGGCGGCACCGGGCGCGGGGCCGCGCGGAAACGCGGCAGGTGGCGGGCGATGCGCGGCATGGCCATGTCATCGGGGTCGGTGGTGGCGACCATGTGCACGCCGGGCGCCAGCGGCTCGATTTGTGGCTGTCCATAGCCGGGGCCACGGATGAAGAAGGCGTCGTCCCCGTCGGCCACGATCATGTTGAACGACCGCCACGCGCCCGCGTCGATCGTGGCGATATGCGCCACGGCGTCGCGCGCGGTGGGAAAGCGCCCGGCCAGCAGCGGCAGCGCCCCGCGTGAGTTCTTGCCCGGCATCGGGCCAAGGCTGCCCACGCGGTTCATGATGCCGGCGACCACACCCGCGTCATTCAGGGTCAGCCACGACCCGCCCGCGACCTGGTCCTGCCCGCCCACGACATCGGGCTGCCCCGCCCAGTGCCGCCCCGGCGGCAGCCATGGCCGGTCAAGGCGTTCATCACGGTTGGCCGCCATCAGCAGCGGCCATTCCTGGGCCGGGTCGTGGGAAATGACGACTGTGCACACGCCTTGATATCCTGCTGTTGTTTGCGTCAGGCCACGGGGTGGTCCGTGTGGTCAGGCCCGCGCGGGGCCGGACTCACCAAACACGCGGGTGTAGGTATGGTCGATCTGGCGCAGGTGGGCATTGCTGTCCATGGCCGCGTCCAGCACTTCGGGGGGCACCCGGCCCGCGACCTCGGGGTCGGCGGCGAGGTTCTCGCGGAAGGTCCTTGCGCCCTTGTGGCCCAGCTTCGTCCATGTCTCCATGGCGTTGCGCTGGACGATGCGGTACGCGTCCTCGCGCAGGATGCCCGCGCGCGCCAGCGCCAGCAGCACCTCGCCCGAATGCACCACCCCGCCCAGGCTGTCGATATTGGCCTGCATCTGGTCAGGATAGACCACCAGCTTTTCCATCATGCCCGCAAGCCGCATCAGCGCGAAGTCCAGCCCGATCGTGCCATCGGGGCAGATGTTGCGCTCGACCGAGGAATGGCTGATGTCACGTTCATGCCACAGCGCCACGTTTTCCAGCGCCGGGATGACGTGCGATCGCACGAGGCGGGCCAGACCCGTCAGGTTTTCCGACAGCACGGGGTTGCGCTTGTGCGGCATGGCGGACGACCCCTTCTGCCCCTTGTGGAAGAACTCCTCCGCCTCGCGCACTTCGGATCGCTGCAGGTGGCGCACCTCGGTCGCCAGCCGCTCGATCCCGCTGGCGATCACCGCCAGCGCGCAGAAATACGCCGCGTGCCGGTCGCGGGGGATGACCTGCGTGGACACGCCCTCGGGCTTCAGGCCCAGCCTGGCCGCCACGTATTCCTCCACGCGCGGGTCGATATGGGCATAGGTGCCCACCGCGCCGGAAATGGCGCATACGGCGATTTCGTCGCGCGCGCGCAGCAGGCGTTCGCGGTTGCGGGCGAATTCGGCGTAATGCCCCGCGATCTTCAGGCCGAATGATGTCGGCTCGGCATGGATGCCATGGCTGCGGCCGATGGTCAGGGTGTATTTGTGTTCGAACGCCCGGCGCTTCAGCGCCGCCAGCACCGCGTCCAGATCGGCCAGCAGCAGGTCGGTGGCCTGCACCATCTGCACCGACAGGCAGGTGTCCAGCACGTCGGACGATGTCATGCCCAGATGCACGAAACGGCTGTCGGGGCCGACCTTTTCGGCCAGCCACGTCAGGAACGCGATCACGTCGTGGCGGGTTTCGGCCTCGATTTCATCAATGCGGTCAAGGTCCGCCTGCGAAAAGGCGGCCATGGCGGCGTCGCCCCGTTCACGGATGGTCTTCGCGGCCCCGGCCGGGATCGCGCCATATTCCGCCATGGCTTCGCAGGCCAGGGCCTCGATCTCGAACCAGATGCGGTAACGGTTCTCGGGCGACCAGATGGCGGCCATGACGGGGCGGGTATAGCGCGGTACCATGTTCTCGGGCTTCCTTTGCTGCAACGGGCGATACACGAATCAGGCGGCCTTCCTAACCAATTCTGCTGCTTGCGTCTCCCTTATATTCACGCGCAATTCATAACGTGGCATATATCATGCGCCGGAACGGGTGTGTTTGCATGATGCGGGCAGCGAACGGCATAAAGTGATTGTGAAACCCCGCGCGCCCTGTCGCGGCCATCTGCCCAGGAACATAGCTTGCCCATGTCTGCCATTTTTTCCCCGTCCTCCCTTTACGCCCTGGCTCAGGTTGTCCTGATTGACGTGACGCTGGCGGGGGATAACGCCATCGTGGTGGGCCTGGCGGTGCGCAACCTGCCGCATGCCTCGCGCCGAATCGCCATCCTGTGCGGCGTGCTGGGGGCGGCGCTGATCCGGATCTGCCTTGCCCTGGTGGCGGTCAGGCTGCTGGCCATCATCGGGCTGACGCTGGCCGGCGGGCTGCTGCTGTTGTGGGTGTGCTGGCGCATGTACCGCGAAATGGGCGGCGACGACCATGCCGAAGGCGGCGCGCCCGCGCCCGCGTCGCTGCGCAACGCCATCATCCGCATCATCGTGGCCGACCTGTCCATGAGCCTTGATAACGTGCTGGCGGTGGCGGGTGCGGCGGGCAAGCACATGGGCGTGCTGGTGGCGGGGCTGGTGATATCGGTGGTGCTGATGGCGGTGGCGGCGTCGCTGATCGCGCGCCTGCTGGAACGCTATCGCTGGATTTCGTGGGTCGGGCTGCTGGTGGTGCTGGCGGTCGCGATCGAACTGATCGTCAAGGGCGGGGGCGAGGTCTGGACCCATGTGGGGGGTGGCGTGTAATGCCACGCGGGGCTGCTTTCCGCCCCGGCCCCGTTGCGGCATGGGGGCTTGTGGCCGGGCTGGCGCTGCTGGCCGCCCCCGCGCTGCATGCCGCCCCTGCCCCCGCTACGCCGCAGGGCGGCTGGCCCACGCCGGGACAGGCCGCGACCGGCAATGCCGATGATGACCCCGTCGCGGCCAGGGTGCTGGTCTACCTGCGCCTGCTGTCGGGCGGCGGCACGGCGGGGGAATACGCCACCTTCCTATCCGAAAACCCTTCATGGCCGCAGCGCGCGCTGCTGCTGGCGCGTTTCCAGCAGAAGCTGGCGGCCGAACCCGATGACGCGGCGGCAGGCGCGCTGTGCGACCGCCAGCAACTGACCGACGTGCAGGCCCTGCTGCGCTGCGCGCGCGCCACCCCCCGGCCCGCCGCGCTGGATAGCTGGGCGCGTGTCGCGTGGGTCAACCGCGCCGATACGCAGCCTGATGCGCAGGCCATGCTGTCCGCCTTCGGCCCCGTGCTGACGCCACAGGACCACTGGCTGCGATTCGACCGGCAGGAACGCGCGGGCAGGATCGATGCGGCAACGAAGCAGGTCGCCATGCTGGACACCGCCCAGCAGCCTGTCGCCCGCGCCCGGCTGGCCTTCCGCCACAATGACGCGGACGCCGAAGACATGCTGGCCACCCTGCCCCCCGAACAGCTGGCCGATGGCGCGCTGGTGCTGGACCGCCTGCGCTGGCTGCACCACGCGCAGCGGCTGGATGCGGCCCTGGCCCTGTGGCGCGAACGCGGGGTGGACACCGAAAAACAGCAGACGCCTGCGGTTGCCGCGGTATTCTGGCGCGAACGCGACGCCATGGCGCGTGACCTGCTGCTGGCCCATCGCACGGATGATGCGCTGTTCATGGCCAATGACAGCGCCGATACCGGGTCGGCCACGCAGTACGACGCCCTGTTCCTGACCGGGTGGGTGCGGCTGGAATACCTGCATGACGCCGACCACGCGCTGGCGGATTTCACGCCACTGACGCAGGCCGTCCCCGTCATTACCCGCAGTCGCGGGCTGTACTGGGCCGGGCGCGCGCTATGGGCGCAGGGGCGGCATGGGGCGGCGAAGGCCCAGTGGCAGCAGGCGGCGGCACTGGCCAACACGTTTTATGGACAGATGGCCATCGAGCGGCTGGCCGGCGACAGCATGAACCAGCTCGTGGCGCCCAACCAGGCGGGACAGCAGATCCGCGCCTACCTGCTGCGCGAGCGCGAACCCGTGCCCGACGTGGCCGATTCCGTGCATTTCGATACCAGCGACCTGGCCCGCGCGGCGGAGATACTGGTGGCATGGGGCGACCGGCACCATGCGCGTGACTTCGTCCTCGCCCTTGATGCGCAGGATACCGGCGTCGTGAAACACGTGCTGGCCGCGCGCATGGCCACCCGGCTGGGCATGCCCGATGCCGCCGTGATGGTGGCGCGGCTGGCGGGCAGGGACGGGCTGACGCTGGTGCGCGAAGGCTGGCCACGCGCCTATGCCCCGCCCACCTCCATCCTGCCCGCCGATGTGGAACTGGCGGTGGCGCGGCAGGAAAGCGGCTTTGACGCGGGCGTGGTCAGCCCCGCCCATGCGGTGGGTCTCATGCAGCTTCTGGTCCCCACCGCGCGCGAGGTCGCGCGCAAGGCCGGGCTGAACGTGAACGTCACGGCGGCCAGCCTGACCGACCCGCGGCTGAACATGCAGCTGGGGGCGGCGTTTCTTGCCGATATCGCGCAGCGCATGGGCGGCGCCGTGCCGTATGTGGCCGCCGCCTACAACGCGGGGCCGCACCGCACGGATACATGGCTCATGACGCTGGGCAACCCCGCGCGCGACACGCCCCAGCCGGACGCCATGCTGGACTGGATTGAAAGCATCCCCTTCGGGGAGACGCGCAACTACGTTGAACGGGTGGAGGAGAACATGGCCATTTACCAGGCAACCGATCCGGCGCTGGGCCGGGGCTGATGGCGCGCCCCCTGTCCCACCTGATCGCCAGTTTTGGCGGCGCGGGGTTCGCGCCGCGCGCGCCGGGCACCGTGGGGTCGCTGGCGGCGCTGATCGTGGGGGTGCCGCTGCTGGGGCACTGGATCTGGATGGCGCTGGCGGTGCTGGTATGCACAGCGGTGGGATATCGCGCGACACAGCTTGCCTCCAACGGGGAGGACCATGGCTGGATCGTGATTGACGAGGTCGCGGGCATGTGGCTGGCCATGTTCCCGCTGGCCCCCCTGCGCCTGTCGGCCCTGCGCTGGGCGGATGTGCTGTGGCTGCTGCTGGCGTTCGCCCTGTTCCGCCTGTTTGACATTACCAAGCCCGGCCCGGTGGGCTGGTTCGACCGCAGGCATGACGCCATGGGCATCATGGGCGACGACATCGTGGCCGGGATCATGGCGGGCATCATCCTGACAGGCATCCGTTTCCTGGCGTGATGCGTTAGGACGCGAAAGGAGACCATAGCGGATGTTACCTGATACCTTCCTGGCCCGCATGCCCGACGCGCTGGCCCGCTTCCGTTCGGCGGGGTGCCGGGTCGTCACGGCGGAAAGCTGCACCGGCGGCCTGCTGGCGGCCGCCCTGACTGAGGCCGCCGGGGCGTCGGACGTGGTATGCGGCGGATTTGTCACCTATTCCAACAGCATGAAGGCCCATGCGCTGGGCGTGCCCGCGAAGCTGCTGGAACAGTACGGCGCGGTCAGCCGCGAGGTCGCCGCCGCGATGGCGCAGGGCGCGCTGGCCCATGCGCCCGACGCCAACCTGTCCCTCGCCATTACCGGCATCGCCGGCCCCGGCGGGGCGACGGCGGGCAAGCCGGTGGGGCTGGTCTGGTTCGCCGTGGCCACCAGCGGCACGGTGGATACGGTATCCCATATCTTCACGGGGGAACGGTGGGACGTGCGCACGCAGGCCGTGCGCACGGCGCTGGCCCTGCTGCTGGACCACGCGGGGCGGCTGTCGGCGGAATAGGCCGCCGGGTCAGGATGTTATAAAAGTTTTTGGGTGCTGCCGTTTTTCAAAAAGGCGGCGTTCTTTCGAAGCTTTTGCAAAAAGCTTCACCAAAAACTTCCTTTAATTTTAAAGCGCTATCACGAACTAACTTTTCAAACAGTCTCTTAGTATCCAGCAACCGTACTGCCGGTTTCGGGCACGCGGATGGCTGGCGCGGTCTGGCCCGTGCCTTCGGCCTGCACCGGGTGGCCGGGGGCCGCCGTGGTCGCGGCGGGCACGGCCTTGAGCGAGGCGCGGGCCTTCTGCAGGCTCTGGTTGTTCAGGTCGGCGGTTTCCGCATCGCTGGCGGCAACGGATTCCCTGCTGGCGTGATGCGACGACGCGGGGGCTGCGAACGCAGGCTGCGCCATGCACAGCAGCACGCCCCCTGCCATGGCGGTGATGATGGTTTTCATGCTGGGTCTTTCCCTGTCCGGTTTTACGTAAGGGGATGTCAGGCGTTACCGGCCTTGGCCGGGCCGACGGGTTGCTGCGGTGCGGTAAGGGCGGGCGGCGGCCCGTAGATGTCACGCGCCCGGCGGATGAAGGCGGAAACCATGAGCCGCACCGCTTCGTTGAACACCACGCCAATCGCCGCCTGCAACAGGCGGGAGCGGAATTCGAAATCCACGAAGAAATCGACCAGGCACCCGCGCGGTTCGGGGGTGAAGGTCCAGACGTTGTTCAGGTAGCGGAACGGCCCCTTTTCATAACTGACCCGGATGGTATTGGGCGCTTCGAGCAGGACGCGGCTGGTGAACGTCTCCCGGAACGGGCCAAAGCCGATGGTCAGGTCGGCCACCAGTTCATCCGCCGTGCGGGTGCGCACGCGCGCGCTGGTGCACCACGGCAGGAACTGGGGGTATTTCCCGACGTCGGCCACCAGGTCAAAAAGCTGGCTGGGGGTATAGGCGATAAGCCGACGTTCGGCATGGGTGGGCATCACTTCATCTCCGTTGCGCCACGTTCTGTCCGCAGGCGTTGTTCACGTGCGGCGCGCAGTTCCGCAAAATCAGAATCCGCATGGTACGATGACCGTGTCAGTGGCGAGGAACTGACCTGCAGGAACCCCTTCACACGGGCCATGCCCGCATAATCGGTGAATTCCTCGGGCGTTACAAACCGGGCCACCGCAGCATGCTTCACTGTCGGTTGGAGATATTGCCCCAGGGTGATGAAATCAACGTCCGCAATCCGCAGGTCATCCATGACCTGGAGTATTTCGGCCCGTTCTTCCCCCAGTCCCAGCATCAGTCCCGATTTCGTGAAGATGGACGGGTCCAGCCGCTTCACGTCATCCAGCAGGCGCATCGACTGGTAATACCGCGCGCCGGGCCGGATGGTGGGATACAGCCGGGGCACGGTTTCAAGGTTGTGGTTGAACACGTCGGGCCGTGCCGCCACCACGATTTCCAGGCTGCCGGGCTTGCGCAGGAAGTCAGGCGTCAGGATTTCGATCGTGGTGTCGGGGGCGGCGGCGCGTATGGCCGCGATCACGCGCGCGAAGTGATGCGCGCCACCATCGGGCAGGTCGTCGCGGTCCACCGATGTTATGACGACATGCCGCAGGCCCAGCTTGGCCACCGCGTCGGCCACGCGCTGCGGCTCATCCCCGTCCAGCGCGTGCGGCAGGCCCGTCGTGACATTGCAGAACGCGCAGGCGCGGGTGCAGATCTCGCCCATGATCATCATGGTGGCGTGGCGCTGGGACCAGCATTCGCCGATATTGGGGCAGGCCGCTTCCTCGCACACCGTGACCAGCTTGTTGTCGCGCATGAGCTGGCGCGTCTCGTGATAGGTCGGGTGGTTGGGCGCGCGCACGCGTATCCACTCGGGCTTGCGCGCGATAGGGTTGTCGGGCCGGTGTGCCTTTTCGGGGTGTCGCTGTGCGGCCTCCCCTTTCTTCCGGTGATCGATCATCAAACGCACGGACATGACGCAAAAATTCCCGTAAACAGGCAGATAATCAGAAGTGTAACGCCTGCCCCACCACGTCAAGCGTTCTTGCCGCCTTCGTCCCGGCAGGGGATCACAACCGCACGATCAGCGCGGTCATCCCTTGCCTTCCGGACAACAGAAAGTTTCTGGCGAAGCTTTTTGTAAAAAGCTTCGAAGAACGCCGCCTTTTTGAAAAAAAGCGGCACCCAAAAACTTTTTCCTTATTTATCAATTAGATATGCAATGCCCCGTCATAGGCCGCCAGCACCGCTTCGTGCATGGTTTCCGATATGGTGGGATGCGGGAAGATGGTTTCCTTCAGTTCCGCGTCCGTCAGTTCCCCGGTGCGGGCAATGACGTAGCCCTGGATCATCTCGGTCACTTCCGCGCCGACCATGTGCGCGCCCAGCAATTCGCCGGTGGCGTCGTCGAATATGGTCTTGACCATGCCCTCCGGCTCGCCCATCGCGATCGCCTTGCCATTGCCGATGAAGGGGAAGCGCCCGATACGCAGCTTGTGGCCCGCCGCCTTCGCCTTTTCTTCCGTCATGCCGACGGACGCCACCTGCGGGCGGCAATAGGTGCAGCCGGGAATGTTCAGCGGATTGATCGGGTGGACACTGCGGCCCGCGATCTGTTCGGCCACCATCACGCCCTCATGGCTGGCCTTGTGCGCAAGCCATGGGGCGCCGGCGATGTCGCCAATGGCGTACACCCCCTTTTCCCCCGTGCGGCAGTAGGGATCGACCCTGATATGGGTGCGGTCCACTTCGATCGCGGTGCCCTCGAGGCCGATATTCTCGACATTGCCGACAATGCCGACCGCCGAGATCACGCGCTCCACCGTGACCTGCTGCACCTTGCCGCCCACGGTCACGTCGATGGTGACGGCGTTGTCGCCCTTGCGGATCGCGCCCAGCCTGGCCCCGGTCAGGATCTTCATCCCCTGCTTTTCCAGCGCCTTGCGGGCAAAGGCGCTGATTTCGGCATCTTCCACCGGCAGGATGCGCTCGGCGACTTCCACAATCGTCACCTCCGCGCCCATGTTGCGGTAGAAGGAGGCGAATTCGACCCCGATCGCCCCCGACCCGATCACCAGCAGGCTGCGCGGCAGTTCTTTCGGCACCATCGCCTCGCGATAGGACCAGACCAGCTTGCCATCGGGTTCCAGCCCCGGCAGCACGCGCGCGCGCGCGCCCGTGGCCACGACCACGTTGGGTGCGGTCAGGGTGGCGGTTTCCTTCCCATCCACGCTGACCGATACCGTGCGCTGCCCGCCCGCAGTACCCGCCAGCCTGCCAAAGCCGTTGATGACCGTGACCTTGTGCTTTTTCAGCAGGTGGGCGACACCGGCCGAAAGCTGGGCCGCGACATTGCGGGAGCGCTTGATGACGCTGGCGAAGTCAAAGCGCACATTGTCCGCCGCAAAGCCGAACTCGCCAAGGTTGTGCAGCATGTGGTTGATTTCGGATGCGCGCAGCAGCGCCTTGGTCGGGATGCAGCCCCAGTTGAGGCAGATGCCCCCAAGCTGTGCCGCCTCGACCACCGCGACCTTCAGCCCGAGCTGGCCCGCGCGGATGGCCGCGACATAACCGCCCGGCCCGCCGCCGATGATAATGACATCAAATTGCGTGGTGCTCATCAGACCGTTTCCTCAGACCACAAGGCTCATGGGGTTTTCAACCACATCGCGGAAGGCCGAAACCCATTCCGCCGCCAGCGCGCCGTCCACCACGCGGTGGTCGACCGACAGGGTCACGGTCATGACGGTGGCGACGGTGATGTCATCCCCCTGCACCACCGGCCTGCGTTCCCCCGCCGCAATGGCGAGGATACCGGCCTGTGGCGGGTTGAGGATGGCGGAAAACGCCTTCACCCCGTACATCCCCATGTTGGAGATGGAGAACGTGCCGCCCTGGAATTCCTCCGGCTTCAGCCTGCCCGCCCGCGCACGCGCGGCCAGGTCGCGGATTTCGGTGCTGATCTGGCGCAGGCCCTTGGTGTCGGCACGGCGGACGATGGGCGTGATCAGCCCGTCGGGGATGGAGACGGCGACGGAAATATCCACGTCGTCATAAACCAGCGTCGCGTCATCGCTGTAGGCCACGTTGACCTTCGGCACGCGGCGCAGCGTCAGGGCGGCTGCCTTCACCAGCATGTCGTTGACGGAAATCTTGTACGCGCCCGGCCCCTCGGCGGGGGATGCGGCGTTCAACTGCTTGCGCAGCGCCATCAGCGCGTCAAGCCGCACGTCCATTTCGACATAGAAATGCGGGACGGTGGTCTTGGCTTCCGTCAGCCTGCGCGCGATCACCCTGCGCATGGTGGAATGCGGCACACTTTCATACCCGGCGCCGGCCGCCACGGGGGCTGCGGGCGGGGTCGCGGGTTGCGGCGCGGGGGCCGGGGCCGCCGGTGCGGTGGCGGCCTGTTCCACGTCCCGGCGCACGATGCGCCCGTTGGGGCCGCTGCCTTTCAGCGTGGACAGGTCAATGCCTTTCCGCGTCGCGATCCGGCGCGCCAGCGGGGAGGCGAATACCCGTTTCCCCGTGGTTGCCGGGGCGGGCGCGGGCGCGGCCTGCGGCGCGGGGGCCGTGGCGGGCGTCGAAGTAGCTGCCGGTGCCGCCGCCTGCGCTGCAGGGGCGGACGCGGCGGCGGGCACGCTTTCGCCTTCGGCCACCAGAATGCCGATGGGCGTGTTGACGGCTATGCCTTCCGTCCCTTCCGGGATCAGGATACGGCCCAGCACGCCTTCATCCACGGCCTCGACTTCCATCGTGGCCTTGTCGGTCTCGATTTCGGCAATCACGTCGCCTGCGGCGATCGCGTCGCCTTCCGCCTTGAGCCAGCGCGCCAGCTTGCCTTCCTTCATGGTGGGCGACAGGGCGGGCATCAGGATGTTGATGGACATCGTGCGGTCCCCCTTCACACAACCTGCCGGACGGCATTGATGATCCAGTCCGGGTTGGGCAGCGCGAGTTTTTCAAGGTTGGCGGCGAACGGCATGGGCACGTCGGCCCCGGCCACGCGCACCGGCGGGGCGTCAAGGTAGTCGAAGGCGTACTCGATCACCTGCATGGCGATTTCAGCGCCAATGCCCGCGAACGGCCAGCCTTCTTCCACCGTGACCAGGCGGCTGGTCTTTTTCACGCTGTCCACGATGGTCTGGGTATCCAGCGGGCGGATGGTGCGCAGGTTGATGACCTCGGCCTCGATCCCCTGCTCCGCCAGTTTGGCCGCCGCTTCCAGCGCCGTGCCCACCATGATGGAGAAGGCGACGATGGTGACATCCGTGCCCGCGCGCTCGATCTTCGCCTTGCCGATGGGCAGGATGAAATCCTCATCCACCGGGCAGGGAAAACGCTGTCCGTACAGGATCTCGTTTTCAAGGAAGATGACCGGGTTGGGATCGCGGATGGCGGCGCGCAGCAGGCCCTTGGCGTCCGCCGCCGACCAGGGTGCGACCACCTTCAGCCCCGGCACATGGCCGTACCAGCTTGCAAAGCACTGCGAATGCTGCGCGCCCACGCGGGCGGCGGCCCCATTGGGGCCACGGAACACGATGGGGCACGACATCTGCCCGCCCGACATGTAGCGCGTCTTGGCGGCGGAATTGATGATCTGGTCAATGGCCTGCATGGCGAAGTTCATGGTCATGAACTCGACGATCGGCTTCAGCCCCGTCAGCGCGGCGCCAATGGCCATGCCGGTAAAGCCCTGTTCGGTAATGGGGGTGTCGATCACCCGCTTTTCGCCAAACTGGTCCAGCAACCCCTGCGAGACCTTGTACGCGCCCTGGTACTGCGCCACTTCCTCACCGATCAGGAACACATCCCCGTCACGGGCCAGTTCGGCGGCCATGGCGTCGCGCAGGGCTTCGCGCACGGTAATCTCGGCGGTTTCGCCCCAGTCCCTTTCCGGCTGGGCCGATACGGGCGGCGCGCCGGGGGCGGCAGGCGTCGGGCCACAGGACGGCGGGGCGGCAGGTGTTGCCGTCGCGGCGTCGGGGGCAGCGGCGGCGGGCTGTGCGTCCGCACCCTCGCCTTCGGCCAGCAGGATGGCGATGGGCGTGTTGACGGCCACGTTTTCCGTCCCCTCGGGGACCAGGATGCGGCCCATGATGCCTTCATCCACGGCCTCGACTTCCATCGTGGCCTTGTCGGTCTCGATTTCCGCAATCACGTCGCCAGCCGCAATGGCATCGCCCGGCCTGCGCAGCCAGCGCGCGACCTTGCCCTCCTTCATCGTGGGGGACAGGGCGGGCATGAGTATTTCTGTTGCCATCTCTAATTCAGCTTCCTACCAGGATGTCCGTCCACAGTTCCGAGGGGTCAGGCTCGGGACTGGTCTGGGCAAACTCCGCCGCGTCAAGCACGACCGCCTTGACCTTGTCATCCATCGCCTTCAGGTCGCTTTCGGCAACCCCGCGTTCCAGCAGTTCGCGGCGCACGCGGTCGATGGGGTCATGGTTCTTGCGGATTTCGTCCACTTCCGAACGCTGGCGGTATTTCGCGGGGTCGGACATGGAATGGCCACGGTAGCGGTAGGTATCGACCTCCATCAGCACCGGCCCCTTGCCCGCGCGGCAATGCGCCACGGCTTCGGCCGCAGCCGCCCGCACGGCCTCGACATCCATGCCATCGACATACATGCCCGGGATGCCCCACGGTTCCCCATTGCGCCACAACGCCTTGGAGGCGGAGGCGCGTTCAACGCTGGTGCCCATGCCGTAGCGGTTGTTTTCCAGCACGAACAGGCAGGGCAGCTTGTGGAGTGCCGCAAGGTTGAAGCTTTCGTAAACCTGGCCCTGGTTCGATGCGCCCTCGCCATAATACGTGACCGAGACTTCATCCGTGCCGCGATACTTGTTGGCGAAGGCCAGCCCGATGCCCAGCGAGACCTGCGCGCCGACGATGCCGTGCCCGCCATAGAAATGCTTTTCGGAGGAGAACATGTGCATCGACCCCCCCTTGCCGTGGGAATAGCCGCCCTCGCGCCCGGTCAGTTCCGCCATCACCCCGCGCGGGTCCATGCCGGCGGCCAGCATCTGCCCGTGGTCACGGTAGGAGGTGATGATCTTGTCCCCCTGCTTCAGCTCCATCTGGACCCCGACCACGACGGCTTCCTGCCCGATATACAGGTGGCAGAAACCGCCGATCAGCCCCATGCCATAAAGCTGGCCCGCGCGCTCCTCGAACCGGCGGATCAGGACCATCTGGTAATAGGCTTCCTTCAGGTCGGCCTCGGTCATGGTCCGGCTGTTATGGCCACCGGACAGGCCAGGATCTGTCTCGTTACTCATCAAACGTCCTCAGGTTCATGTTTCCTGCGCCACGCCTGCGCGGGCATGGCAATCGGGCCGGTACCGTGGCCGGCATGCCGTCATGACGTGGCGGCACGGTCATAAGCGCCCGACGCCCCGCCGGATTTATGGATCACGTGTATCTGACCGATTTCCATGTCACGTTCCACGGCCTTGCACATGTCATACAGCGTCAGCGCCGCGACGGAGGCGGCGGTCAGGGCCTCCATCTCCACCCCGGTCGGCCCGGTTGTGCGCACGCGGGCGGTGATCTCGATCCCCTCGCCCGCCGCGTCGGGCGCCAGGTCCACCCTGACCGATGCGATGGCCAGCGGGTGGCATAGCGGGATCAGGTCCGACGTTTTCTTCGCCGCCATGATGCCCGCGATCCGCGCGGTGGCCAGCACGTCGCCCTTTGGCATCGCGCCCGACAGGATCATGGCCAGTGTCGCGGGCCGCATCCTGATATGGCCATGCGCCACGGCCTCGCGCCGCGTGTCGGGCTTGGCCGAGACATCGACCATGACCGCATGCCCCGCCGCATCAAGGTGTGACAGGCGCCCGCCCGTCATGGCGCGGCGCTGTCGGCCGGCGCGTCCGGCGCGGTGCCCAGCAGTTCGTGCACGGCGGCTCCCACGTCCTCATGCCGCAGCAGGCTTTCCCCCACCAGGAAGCCCGACGCGCCCACGGCGTTCAGCTTCACCACGTCGGCATGGGTGCGGATGCCGCTTTCGGACACGATGATCCGGTCGGGCGGCACCAGCGGGGCCAGGCGGCAGGTGGTCTCGATATCCGTCTGCAACGTTTTCAGGTTGCGGTTGTTGATGCCGATCAGCGAGGTATCAAGCGCCAGGGCGCGGTTCAGCTCGCCCTCGTCATGCACTTCCACCAGCACGTCCATGTCCAGCCCGCGCGCGATGTCCAGCAGTTCGGCCGCTTCCGCATCGGTCAGGATGGCCATGATCAGCAGGATGCAGTCCGCCCCGATCAGGCGGCTTTCATGCACCTGCCACGGGTCGATGATGAAGTCCTTGCGCAGCAGCGGCAGCTTGCACGCCTCGCGCACGCGGGTCAGGTCTTCCGCGCTGCCGTGGAAGCACGACCCTTCCGTCAGGACCGAAATGCACGCCGCCCCCGCCTTTTCATATTCCTGCGCGATCACGGTCGGTTCGTAATCGGGGCGCAGGATGCCGGCGGATGGCGACGCCTTCTTGATTTCCGCGATCAGCCCGATCTGGTGGTCGGCGGTCTTCTGCTTCAGCGCCTGCCCGAAGCCGCGCGGCGGCGTGGTCACTTCGCGCGCGCGCGCCGTGATTTCCTTCAGCGGGATGACCTTGGCACGCTGCGCCACGTCCACCCGGGTCCGTGCACAGATACGTTCCAGAACATCGGGAATGCTGTCCACATCCACGGGCTGGACACTGCCTGTCTGGGGGGAGGTCATTGGCGTGTCGTTCATTTTCTACCCTGTTACTCTGTTTGGCATGTCCGCCCGGAAATTCCGGACAGCCTCCAGCACGGCCAAGACCGCACCCTTATCAAGCGCATCGGCCGCAAGGCCGACATGCGCGCGCAGGGCGGCGTAATCGATCGCGCCGCCCCGGATAATACTGTCGCCCCGCCCCGCCACGTGCAACGCCACCGCGGCGTTCAGCAGCACGGTATCACGATAGGCCCCGCGCGCGCCGCGCGCCAGCGCGCGCAGGGCGGCGGCGTTATGCGCGGGCGCGCCACCGGCGATGGCCGAAATCGGCGCGGGCGCAAGCCCCGCCTGCCCCGCATCCACGACCACGGACGTGACCTGCCCGCCTTCGAGGAGGGTGGCATGGTTGGGACCGGCCAACGTCAGTTCGTCAATGTAGCGCCCATCGCCGCAATCCCCGCATATGGCCCATACCCGCGCCGACCCGGTCGCCTGCAATGTCCGGACCATGGGGTCCAGCCAGTGGGGGGAAAACACGCCCACCATCTGCCGCGTCACCCCCGCCGGGTTACATAGCGGGCCAAGCAGGTTGAAAATGGTGCGAAAGCCCAGCGCCCGGCGCACCGCGCCGACATGCCGCATGGCGGGATGGTGATTTGTGGCGGCAAGGAAGGCCAGCTTATGCTGCGCCACCATGCTGCCGATCGGCCCGTGCCGCGCCGGCAGCGGCACCCCCAGTTCCAGCAGCACGTCCGTCGCCCCCGAGCGCGAGGACAGCGCGCGGTTGCCATGCTTGACCACCGGCACCCCCAGCGCGGCCAGCACGAACGCCACGGCGGTGGACACGTTCAGCGTGCCCAGGCCGTCGCCCCCGGTGCCGCATACGTCAATCGCCCCCGGCGGCATGCCGGGCACCGCCACCATGCGCGCGCGCATGGCGCGCACGGCGGCCTCCAGTTCGGTCACGCTCTCGCCGCGCATGTGCAGCGCGGTCAGGAAGGCCGCCAGCGCGCCATCTGGCACCAGCCCGTCCATGATCTGGTCAAAGGCCGCCTGCGCCCTGTCCGCATCCAGCGCGTGGCCCGCCAGCGTCCAGTCCAGTATTTCGCGGAATTCCGGCGTCATGGTGGTGGTCGCGGGCGCGCGATGGCGCAGTTCGGCCTCCAGTTCCACCGGGTCGGACAGGATGCGGCCGTGCATGTACAGCCCGGTCAGGAAGGCGATGGCGGGAATTTCGTCCACCATTCCCGCCCTGATGGCGTCCAGCGCCCCCTTGACCTGTTCAGGCGCCACGACTTCGCCGCCCGCGACACGCCCCATGATATTGCGGAACGTGGTGCTGGCGGCCGAGGCGCTGTCCCTGCTGCTGGCCATTACCGTTCAGGCGGCCTTGCGCGGTGTGTTGGAGCCGCGTGCGATGGACAGGAAATTGCCCATGATCTCGTGGCCGTATTCCGATGCGATGCTTTCGGGGTGGAACTGCACGCCAAAGATCGGCAGGCTGGCGTGGCGCAGGCCCATGATGACGCCATCGGATGTATGCGCGGTCGCCACCAGCGTATCGGGCAGGCTGTCGGGGTCGATCGTCAGGCTGTGGTAGCGGGTGGCGCTGAACGGGTCGGGCAGGCCGGCGAAGATATCGGTCCCGTCATGGTACACCGGCGAGACCTTGCCATGCATCGGCACGGGCGCGCGCACGACTTTCCCGCCAAAGACCTGGCCGATCGCCTGGTGGCCAAGGCAGACGCCAAAAACCGGCACCCGGCCCGCCGCCGCCGCGATCAGGTCGCAGCAGATCCCGGCTTCGTTGGGCGAACACGGGCCGGGGGAGATGACGATCGCCTCCGGCCTGAGCGCCAGCGCGTCATCCACGCTGATCGCGTCATTGCGATAGACATCACACTTTTCCCCCAGGTCCCCCAGGTAGTGGACGAGGTTGAAGGTGAAGCTGTCATAATTGTCGATCAGGAGGATCATGGGCGTATCATGGCTTTTCCGCTGGGCCGGGTCAAACCCTCAAGGTCCGGCCCGGCGTGTCTCCCCCCATCCTTATCATGCGCGCGCCCGCCATCAAAATGCCTTATGCGTCGTCGCCGCTGGCAAAACGCACCGCTTCCTCCGCCGCGCGGAACAGGGCGCGGGCCTTCTGGCGGGTTTCCTCGTATTCCGCGTCGGGCACGCTGTCGGCCACGACGCCGCAGCCCGCCTGCACGTACATCCGCCCGTCCTTGACCACCGCCATGCGCAGGCCGATGCAGGTATCCATGTCGCCATCGGGGCCGAAATAGCCGATGCACCCGGCATAGGTGGCGCGCCGGGTGGGTTCGACCTCATCGATTATTTCCATGGCGCGGATCTTGGGCGCGCCCGTCAGCGTGCCCGCGGGGAAGCCCGACATCAGCGCGTCCAGCGCCTCAAGGTCAGGGCGCAGCGTGCCTTCCACGTTTGACGAGATATGCATGACATGGCTGAAGCGTTCGATCACGAATTGCTCCGTCACCCTGACCGAACCCAGTTCACACACCTTTCCCACGTCGTTGCGGCCAAGGTCGATCAGCATCAGGTGCTCGGCGCGTTCCTTGGGGTCGGCCAGCAGTTCGGCCTCCAGCGCCAGATCCTCCTCCGTCGTGCGGCCACGCGGGCGGGTGCCAGCCAGCGGGCGCACGGTCATGGTGCCCTCGCGCAGGCGCACCAGGATCTCGGGCGAGGACCCCACAAGGCTGAACCCGTCAAGGTCAAGGTAGAACAGGAAGGGCGCGGGGTTGATGCGCCGCAGCGCGCGGTACAGCGCGAATGGCGGCAGGCTGAAGGCCGCGCTGAAACGCTGGCTGGGCACGATCTGGAAGGCGTCGCCCGCCGCGATGTAGTCCTGCAGCCTGCGCACCATGGCGCAGAATTCCGCCCGCGTCATGGTGGATTGCGGCACGGGGGCCGCGATCGCGCCCGCTGGCCCGTCGGGCAGCTCGACCGGGGTGGACAGGGCCGCGCGGGCCTGTTGCAGGCGGTCCTGCGCCGCGTCCCACACGGCTTCGGCCGTCTGGCCCGGCGTGGGGCGCAGGGGGGCGGCCAGCAGCAGTTCGTCGCGCACCGTATCGAATATCGCGAACAGGCCGGGCCGGATCATGATGCCTTCGGGCAGGTCGAGGTCATCAATCGGCATGTCGGGCAGGTGCTCGACCTGCCGGATCATGTCGTAGCCAAGGTAGCCGAATACGCCGCCGGTCATGGGCGGCAGCCCTTCGGGCAGGTCCATGCGGCTTGCGTGCAGGATGCGGCGCAGGGACACCAGCGGCGCATCGGCCTCGGGCACGAAAACATGGGTGGGGGCCGAAGGGTCGGTACACACGCTGGCCCGCCCGTCATGGCAGCGCCAGATCAGGTCGGGCAGCAGGCCGATGACCGAATACCGCCCGCGCGACGTGCCGCCCTCGACACTTTCCAGCAGGAAGGCGTTATGCCCGCCATTGCCGCCGCCATGGCTGCGCGCAAGGCGCGACAGCCGCAGGAAGGCCGCCACCGGCGTCAGCAGGTCCGCAGGCTCCACCCGCCACGCCACGGCGCCCCGGCCCGCGCGCAGGTCGGCCAGGGCCGTCGCGCGCTGGGCGGCATCAGCGGTCCGAAAGGAGGGGCGTGGGGCGTCTGCTGTCACTGTGCTGTTCCCGTGTTCTGGCTGCCTGTTACGTCCGCCATGACCGCGCGGATGGCGGCATTGTTCGGCTTTGGCTTGACCACGCCTTCCAGCGCGTTGCCGTAGCCCATTTCAAGGTCATCGCCCATCGACTGGGTCAGGCCCGCGCGCACGCGGTCGTACAGGGTCTTCTGCGTGGCGGGGTCGGGGTGGTTGATGGCGGTCAGCGTCGCGACCACGTACATGTCACCCGCCTCGGTCATCACGCCCTGCCCCGGCTGGGTCAGGCGGAAGATCAGGGCCGCGACCTCACGCGGGATTTCCGGCGCGGGCTGCATGGGCGAAATCGGCTGGCTGTGTTCCAGCCCGGCAATGGCGGGGCTGACATGGCCCAGGCCGCCCTGCGCCTGCGCCTGCGTGTAATACGTGGTGGCCTGCTGGTCGGCCATGTGGCGGCGGGCATCGGCCAGCCATGCGGCGTTCACGCGCGCCCCGGCCTCAGCCAGCGTCAGGGCATGGCCCGGGGTCACGCCATCAACCGATACCGCGTACCATACGCCATCCGGCCCCTGCACCAGTTCGGGGTTCGCCCCCTTCGCCTGTGAAAAGATGCGGGCCACGACCGCCTGCCGCACCGCGTCACTGCCCGGGATCGGGGCGGGCGCGCCATCATGCGTAAGACCCGATGCGTCCACGTCGCCCGACACGGCGGTGGCGCCCAGGTCGGCCGGGATGGAATCCAGCCCGCCACCGGCAATGGCGTCCTGCACCTTCTGCACCCGGTCGGCCAGCACCGCCTGCGCGCGGGCATGGGCGATCTGGTCATGCAACGCCTGGCGTACCTCATCAAACGGGGTGGCGTGGGCGGGGGTGATGCCGGTTACGCGAAAGACGACCCAGCCGCCCTCGCTCTTGACCGGCCCCTGCGTCGCGTTGGCGGGGGCTGCGAAAACCTGCCGGCCCAGGTCGGCGGATGGCACGTCGGTGACCTTCATGCCCGGCAGTTCGACGGCGGCGGCGTCCTTGCCCGCGTCCTTTTGCACCTGCGCCCATGCGCTGGCGTCCGTCCACTGCGCGCGCAGCGCGGTGGCGCGCGCCTCGGTCGGCACGGTCACGATCTGCACGTCGCGGCGTTCGGGCGCGTTGAAGGTCTGGGCCTGCGCGTCATACGCCTTGTGCAGGTCATCATCCGAAATGGCGATCTGGCGGCCGATGGTGTCCGCCGACAGCACGACAATGCGGGCATGGCGGAATTCGGGGGCCACGAATTCCCACGGGTGGTTGGCGTGGTAGCGCGCAAGCTGGGCGGCCGTGGGGGTGGCTGTAACCGGCTGGCTGTCGAACGGCACGCGCACGAGGTCGATGGTGCGGGTCTGGGCCTCGAAATCGAACAGGCGGCGGGCCATCACGGCGGGCACGGTGGCGCCATCGCGAATCGGCTGCAACAGCACGCGCGACGCCTGTTCCTGGCGCACCAGCTCAACCAGCCGCCCTTCGGACATGCCGGTGCGGCGCAGGCGGTCATTGAACAGCGCGCGGTCGAACTGCCCGTCACGCCCCCTGAACGCGGGGATGGAGAAGATTTCGTCCCGCACCACGGAATCGGGCACGATCAGGCCGTGGCGGTCGGCCGCTTCGGCAATTTCGGCCTGCAGCACAAGGCGGGTCAACACCTGCTGGGCGATCTGTTCGCGCGTGGCGGCCGGTATCTGCGACGGGTCGGACAGGTGCATGGACTGCGCCACCTGCGGCATTTCGGACTGCAACGCGTTCTGGTACGACTGCACCAGTATGGGGCGGTCGCCCACGCGGGCCACGACATCGGCGCGTTCGGTGCCGATGTTCATCAGCACGTCGCCCACGCCAAAGCCGATGAAGGCCAGGAAAAACAGCCCGGCGACGATGCGGCCCACCCATGAATCGACAAACACGCGATACAGAAAAGATAGCATGAAAAACCCTGCGCCAGCACCAAGACAAAGCCGGATGGAACAGGGCGTGCGCACCATGCGCCCCCATGCGGGCGCCCTGTTTTCCGGTCGGGCACCATACGGTCACGCCAGCGGTTTGACCAGCACAAGGATGCACGCACGCCCGCGATGCGGCGCATGCGGGTTGCAACCGGGGTCGCGCCATGGTGTAGGCTGCACCCCCATGACAGCCATGCCGCACGCCGCGCAGGCGGCGCGTCACGGCATGGCGCAGGAGTGGAAACATGAAGCAGATAATTGTCGGCAACTGGAAGATGAACGGCCTGTGCGCGGATGCCGACGCGCTGGTGGACGGGCTGGCGGCGGAACTGGCCACGCTGTCCCCCCGGGCCGATGTCGTGGTCTGCCCGCCGTTCACGCAACTGGCCCGCCTTGCGCCGAAGGTGAGGCAGGCCGGCATGAAACTGGGCGCGCAGGACTGCCACAAGGACAAATCCGGGGCGCATACCGGCGACATTTCCGCCCCCATGCTGGCCGACCTTGGGGTGGAATACGTCATCCTTGGCCATTCCGAACGCCGGGCCGAACACCATGAGCTGGACGAGACCGTGCGTGAAAAGACGGTCGCGGCCATGGCGGCGGGCCTGACCCCCATCGTGTGCGTGGGCGAAAACGACGACCAGCGTTCCGCCGGGGATTCGCAGGCCACCGTGGGCTGGCAGCTTGAAGGCTCGCTGCCGCAGGGATTCAGGGGGATCGTGGCCTACGAACCCATCTGGGCCATCGGCACGGGGCAGGCCGCGTCCCAGCAGGATATCGCCGACATGGCCGCCTTCATCCGCGCCGAACTGGTGCGGCAGTTCGGTGATGCTGGCAAAACGATCCAAATCCTTTATGGTGGGTCCGTTAACGCACGCAATGTCACCGATATCCTGCCTGTCGAACACGTGGACGGGGCGCTGGTGGGCAATGCCAGCCTGAAGGCCGACGCCTTCGTGCCGCTTGTCCGCGCCGCCCGCGCCTCGTGATTGCCGCGCGGCGGGCGGGGATCTACTGGAAAGACGCATGATCACAGTTCTTCTTCTACTGCACCTGTTCGTCACCATCGCGCTGATCGGGACCATCCTGATCCAGCGCAGCGAGGGCGGCGGCCTTGGAATCGGCGGGTCGCAGGGCATGGGTTCCTTCATGTCCGGGCGCGGTACGGCAACGCTGCTCACGCGCTCGACCGCCGTGCTGGGCACGGTGTTCATGGTGCTGTCGCTGACGCTTGCGGTCATGAACCGCGGGGCCTCGACCGGCGCGGGGCATGATATCCTGGCCCAGCCGCCAGCCGCGGCCACGCCCGCCACGACACCCTGATATCTGGCTGATATCCGGCGGTTTTCCGCAGGCATGGCCAACGCCCCCGCACCCGGTGCCGGGGCGTTTTCCATTTTTTCGGCCCGTGGCGCATCGTAGCCTTTGCAGCGCGGGCGCAAGCTGTGTAGAAAGGCCATCCATGACGCGGTTTGTATTCATCACCGGCGGCGTGGTGTCCTCCCTCGGCAAAGGCATTGCTTCGGCTGCCCTTGCTGCCCTGCTCCAGGCCCGTGGCTATCGGGTCCGGTTGCGCAAGCTTGACCCCTACCTGAATGTCGATCCGGGGACGATGAGTCCCTACCAGCACGGCGAGGTCTTCGTGACCGATGACGGGGCTGAAACGGATCTCGACCTTGGCCATTACGAACGCTTTACGGGTGTGCACGCCACCCGGGCGGACAATGCCACGACGGGGCAGATCTATTCCGGCGTGATCGCGCGCGAACGGCGCGGCGACTACCTGGGGGCGACCGTGCAGGTCATTCCCCACATCACCGACTCGATCAAGGAAACGATCGTGGCGGATACCGAGGACCTGGATTTCGTCCTGGTCGAGATCGGCGGCACGGTGGGCGATATCGAAAGCCTGCCCTTCCTTGAATCCATCCGGCAGTTGCGCAACGACCTTGGCCCGGACCAGACCATGTTCATCCACCTCACCCTGCTGCCATGGATCGCGGCGGCGGGTGAGCTGAAGACCAAGCCCACGCAGCATTCCGTCAAGGAACTGCAGAATGTCGGCATCCAGCCGCAGATGCTGGTCTGCCGGTCGGACCGGGAAATACCCGAAAACGAACGCCGCAAGATCGCGAGCTTCTGCAACGTGCGCCCGCAGGCGGTGATCGCCGCGCGCGACGTGGACACGATCTATGCCTGCCCCATTTCCTACCATGCCGAAGGCATGGACACCGAGGTGCTGCACCATTTCGGCCTGCCCACGACGCCGGACCCCGACCTGTCGCGGTGGGAAAAGATCGTGGACGCCGTGCGCCACCCCGACCGCGAGGTGGTGGTGACGGTGGTGGGCAAGTACACCGCCCTGCTGGACAGCTACAAGTCGCTGATCGAGGCCCTGCAGCACGGCGGCATCGCCAACCGCGCGCGCGTGCGCCTGAACTGGGTCGAAGCCGAGGATTTCGAGAAATCGGATGACGCGGTGAACACCCTTGCCCGCAGCGACGCGATCCTGGTGCCCGGCGGGTTTGGCGAACGCGGGTCGGAAGGCAAGATCCGCGCGGTGAAATACGCGCGTGAGAACAACATCCCCTTCATGGGCATCTGCTTTGGCATGCAGATGGCGGTGATCGAATGCGCGCGCAACCTTGCGGGCATCAGGGATGCGTCCTCGACCGAATTCGGCCCGACCGACCAGCCGCTGGTGGGCCTCATGACCGAATGGGCGCGCGGCAACGAACTGCTGCGCCGGCGCGAAGGCGGCGAGATGGGCGGCACCATGCGCCTTGGCGCCTATCCCGCGAAGCTGGCCGAAGGCTCGCGCGCGGCGCAGACCTATGGCCGCACCGACATCCGCGAACGCCACCGCCACCGCTACGAGGTCAACAACCACTACCGCGAGCAGTTGGAAAAGACCGGCCTGCGCTTTTCGGGCATGTCGCCCGACGGCATCCTGCCCGAAGTGGTGGAATACCCCGACCACCCGTGGTTCATCGCGGTGCAGTACCACCCCGAACTGATTTCCAAGCCGTTTGACCCGCATCCGCTGTTCTCCGGCTTCATCAAGGCCGCCGTCGCCAAGGCGGCGGACAAGGGAGCAAAGCGGTGACCGACCACCACGCCGTCGCCATCGGCGGCCTTACGCTCAGCAACGAAGCCCCTTTCGTGCTGATCGCCGGGCCGTGCCAGATCGAATCCCTGCAACAGGCCAACGAGGTGGCCGACGCGCTGCACGGGATTGCGACGAAACTGGGCATCGGGCTGATCTACAAAAGCTCGTTCGACAAGGCCAACCGCACCTCCATCAACGGCGCGCGCGGCGTGGGCATGGCGCAGGGGCTGGATATCCTGTCGCAGGTGCGCGCGCGTTTCGCCGTGCCGGTGCTGACCGACGTGCACCAGCCCGACCAGTGCGCCCCGGTGGCGGAAGTGGCCGACGTGCTCCAGATCCCGGCCTTCCTGTGCCGCCAGACCGACCTTTTGCTGGCGGCGGGGCAGACGGGGGCGGCCATCAACATCAAGAAGGGGCAGTTCCTGGCTCCGTGGGACATGGCCAATGTCGCGGCCAAGGTCGCCTCCACCGGCAATGAGCGCATCATGCTGTGCGAACGCGGCACGTCGTTTGGCTACAACACGCTGGTCAATGACATGCGCGCCCTGCCGATCATGGCGGGAACGGGCTACCCCGTAATCTATGACGCCACCCATTCGGTGCAGCAGCCCGGCGGGCTGGGGTCGGCATCGGGCGGGCAGCGGGTGTTCGCGCCCATACTGGCCCGCGCGGCGCTGGCCATCGGGGTCGCGGGGGTGTTCATTGAAACCCACCCCGACCCCGACACCGCGCCCAGCGATGGCGCGACCATGCTGCCGCTGGAATGCATGGAGGACCTGCTGACCACCCTGTTGCAGTATGACAGGCTGACCAAGCAAAGCCCGCCGGACATCATCATCTGAACCGTGTACCCCTGACCGCCATGGCCGGGGGTACGCTTCCGCCCCGGTCGCAGGGCGCGGGAAACCGGCCTTTCTTGCCGCCTTTGGGGGTGTGTGTACCCCTGTACCCCTTGTACCCCCACCAAACCAAACCCTGTGCGGCGGGGGATGGGCCTGTATTGCCGTATAAAGTCGGGGGAAATAAGGGGTACAGGGGGTACAGGCGGCGCGGGGCGCGGTTTTCCGGGCTTTTCCTGTACCCCTTGCGTACCCTTACCCCGCCATGCGGTGCAGGATCGCGCAGCCGGCGCGGCTGAAGGCGCGCGTGCTGAAATCGTGCATGACCCGTTCACGCGCGGCCTGCCCCATGGCGGCCAGCAGCCCCGGCTGGCGCAGGGCGGCTTCCAGCCTGCGGGCCAGCGCGCCGGGCTGGCGGGGCGGCAGGTTCCAGCCGGTCACCCCATCCACGATGGACCGGCCCATTTCGCCCACGTCGCTACCGATGACCGGCAGGCCCATGTTCATGGCTTCGTGGGCGGCGATGCAGAACCCTTCGTACAACGATGGCTGCACATACAGGTGGCATTGCCGCAGGAAGGCCGCCGTATCCTCGACATAGCCCGCGAAATGCACGTTATCCAGCCCGTGGCGCTGGCAGAAGGCGCGCAGGCGGTCGTGTTCCGCCCCCTCGCCGCCGATGGTGACGCGGTAGGGCGGCAACCCCGGCGCGGCGCGTAGCTGGACCAGCGCGCGACACAGCACGTCGTATCCCTTGCTGGCATGCAGCCGCCCCAGCGAGCCGATCCGCACGTCCTCCCCCGGTCGCCATGCCGGGGCGGGCGCCATATCGGTCCGGGCGCGGAAGATGGGCCAGCACATGACGCGGCTTTCCGGCAGGGCCAGCCTGCCGCGCGTCAGGGCGGTGACATAGGCGGAATCCCCCACCCAGATCCGGCTGCGTTCCCGCATCAGGCGCAACAGCGCAAGGTTGGCGGGGCGGAGGAAGGCATTATGCTGCCAACTGACCACGGGAATGCGCCGCCATGCGCCCACCACCTGCCCCAGCAGGGTCGCGCGCGTAAGCGATGTCCAGATATGGGTGGGCCGCACATGGCGCACCCATGCATCCAGCCCGGCCAGTTGCCGGGGTATCGGGGCCGCATCCGCGCCCAGCACCACCGGGTCCAGCCCCGCGCGGCGCAGGTGGGGCATGGCTCGCCCGTTGCGCCGCGACAGGGCGGCGACATGCACATCATGCCCGCACCGGCGAAAGACCCCGGCAATGGCCGGTATGGGCAGGGCGGCGCCGCCGCCTTCGAACGTATTGATGACATAGGCGATGCGCATGGCCTGCCCCATCCACTCCATGAACCCGCGCGGGACCATAGCACCCCGCGCCGCCGGGGTTCAGGGGGAGCGGGACTGATCCCGCGATAAAAAGGAAACAATTTCGCGTGCCGCGCGGCGGGCGGCGGTCTCGCCCGCGACGGTATGGAACGTGGCGTCGAACGCGGCCTGCTGGAGCGGGGCGAATTCGTGCTGCCGCCCGTTCGCCACCGCCAGGGCATGGGGCAGTGCGCTGACGCTGTCGATCACCTGCCCCAGGTTCCAGTGCGCGTAGCTGGGGTTGCCCTGCCAGCGCGCGTGGTGGGAATTGAGGAAGATGCACGGCCGGGGGCGGGCGATCCATTCATAGACCTGGCTGCTGGCGTCACCCAGATAGATGTCGGCAGCCAGGACATAGGACATGTCCACCGACCGGCTGCTGCCGGTGTCGATGCGGATATGCGACAGGTTGCGCAGGCGTTCGGGAATCATCCGGCGCAGGCGCACGCGGCGGTGTTCGACCGATGTATGCAGCCTGCGGCGGAACAGCATGACATGGGGGGCGAAGATCAGGTTGTAGTCGTCCTGCCGCGCGAACCATTCCAGCACGTCCATCCCCATGTCCCACCATGATGACAGGACCGGGTCGAAATGCGGGTTGTACAGCACCGTGGGCCGGTCGTTGCCGAACAGGCGCGGACGGGCCGCCATGTCCACGGTGTCGAATTTGGGGTAGCCGACAACGGCGTGGTGGCCGGGGCGGACAAGCCGCCGCGCCAGCATGCGGTCGCGCGTCTTGGCGCCGGGCAGCAGCACAAGGTCGAAAAACCGCGTCACGTCGCGAAAGCCGATGGAGCGGTCCCCCGCCCCGTGCGGGAAATAGATCAGCCGGATATCAAGGTTGAAGTGGCTTTTCAGCAGGGCCGACGTGGTTTCGGGCACCACCAGCGCGTCAAACTGGCGGAACAGGTCCACGTTTTCGCGCAGGTTGGCGATGCGGCGGAAGGGCACGACCGCCTGCGCCACCACGTTTATGGCCCGCGACACCGGCCCGATATCAATGCGGACAAAGCGCACGCGGTCCATGCAGGGCGCGATGGTCCGGCGCACATGCGCTTCCTGCGCGGGGGTGGAGGTCACGACCGTCACATCCTGCCCCAGCGCCACCAGCTCGCAGATGATCGGCGCGGTGTGCGAGACCTGGTGGGTGCAGTCGTGGTTGAACAGGAAACCGATCTTCATGGGCCGCGATGTCATGACAGGGATCGTGTGGGCATACAGCGTGCCGCCACCGATGGGAACCCTTCGCCTTCCCGCCCCTCGCTTTACCGCCCGTCGCCCCGGCGCGCGGGGATGGTTAGCGCGCCATGCGCCCCGACAGCAGCGCAAAGACCTCGGCCTGCGTGGAAACGCCCAGTTTTTCATAGATGTTGCGGCGGTGGACCTTGATCGTATGCGGCGAGATCCGCATGGACCGCGCAATGGACTTGGTCGAATGCCCCGCCTGCATCAGCACCATCACATCCATTTCCCGCGCGGTCAGGCGGGGGCGGCCCAGGCGTTCCAGCACGGCCTCCACGTCCGCGCCGCCGGCCGGCTTCCAGCCTGACCGCCAGCGCCATAAGCGGCAGCACCCACGCGGCATAAAGCTGCAGCCCACCCATATCCGCCGCCGAAAAGACCCCGTGCGAGCCAAGCGAGAGGGAAATGACCCGCCCGCCCCCGACCGGGACCAGGAACTGCGCTTCGTCATGGTCCACCATGTGGCGGTAATAGGTCTGGTAATACTCGGTCTGGCGGAACAGTTCGGGGGCGACATCGTCAATGCGGTACAGCCCGGCCTCGGGGCCGGACAGGGCGAAGCGGCAGAACGGGTCCAGCAGGTGGAAACGCGCCAGGTAGTCGCGCAGCAGCGCCTCGGCCGCCGCGTCACCCGGGCAGCCGGCCAGCAGGACCGGCCTGCGCCCGGGCTGGAAAATCATCGCGACCCATGTATCGAACGCCACCTGCCGGCGCAGGAACGTTGTCAACCGCCACCAGAAATCCGCATGCCCCACATCCGCGACCAGCTTGCCCAGGGCCGCGTGGAATGCAAGGTCGCTTACCTGCATCCCGTAATTCCCAAGCAGTACACGTCCATCCCCCTTCCGCCTGATACCCCGACAGCATGGTCGATGCTACCAAAGGCATGCAGCGCGGGCCAGCACCACGCCCCCCGCGAACCACCATGCGAAACAGCCGCAAGGCGTGCGTAATGACCGATATCCCACGCCGCAGCATGATCGGGGGGCTTGGCCTGCCGGGCGCGCGCACCATGACCGGCCGCCGCAACCGCACGGTCCACGCCATAGACCCCGACCGGCTGCGCGACCTGGTGCTGCGGGCAAACGCGCCCTTTGCCCATGCTGACCTGGGGGCTGATCCGGGGCAGGAAAACGTTCTGGTCATCATGTAAGAGACTGTTTGAAAAGTCAGCTCATGATAGCACTTTAAAATTAAAGGAAGTTTTTGGTGAAGCTTTTTGCAAAAGCTTCGAAAGAACGCCGCCTTTTTGAAAAAAGGCAGCACCCAAAAACTTTTATTGTTTTTTATAAAGGGGTTGTTTTCAAACAGTCTCTAATAAAAGTTTTCAGGTGCCGCTTTTTTTTAAGATGGCGTCTTTTCGAAGCTTTTTGAAAAAAGCTTCACCAAAAACTTCTTTATTGCCGGCGTACGTCCTGCCCCGTTCAGCACAAAGTGAATTCCGTCCCCTTTCGCACTGATTACCCTGTCCGCGCACGGGTCCGGGCATCATGTGCCATGGGTGCGGAATACGGGACGGGTTCCGGGTTATTGCGAACTGGTCTTAATTCCGGCACGCTGGCCGCCCATGCGCGAACGGGAATAAGGAAAAAAGACCATGTTCACACCACGCCTTCGACTGCTCGGCCTGCTGGCCGGGCTGGCCACCCTGCCCGCCATGGCCCATGCCGCGGGCACGGCGTCGGGCACATTGGTCGGCAATGATGGCGCCGACCACGGCACCATGCAGGTTACGGACGCCCCCCATGGCGTGCTGCTGCGGATTACGGCCCATGGGCTGATCCCCGGCTGGCACGGCATCCATTTCCATGAAAAGGGCGATTGCGGGCCGCCGAAGTTCACCTCCGCCGGGGCGCATGTCCATGCGGCGACGCCGGTGGTGCATGGCCTGCTGAATGCGAACGCCAATGACGCGGGCGACCTGCCCAACCTGTATGTCAGCCAGGACGGGACGGCGACGGTGGAGATGTATTCCACGCTGGTCTCCCTCAACGGCGCGGATGGCCGCCCTGCCCTGCTGGATACGGACGGATCGGCGCTGGTCATCCACGCCAACCCCGATGACTATCGCAGCCAGCCCATTGGCGGCGCGGGCGATCGCGTGGCCTGCGGGGTCATCCGGTAAAACGACACTCCAAAGCAAAGACGTTTTCGGGTGACGCTTTTTGCAAAAAGCGTCAAAAGGAATGCCGCCTTTTTGAAAAAAGGCGGCACCCGAAAACTTCCATTACTTGCGTCCGGTTTTTTACAGGTCGGCGCTGATCGAGAACTTGAAGGTCTCCGGATCACCCATGACCAGGTCGCTCTGGTAGACCGAAGCCCAGTAGCGCTGGTTGCCGATGTTATCGACCTCGAAACGCGCGGTCAGCGGCTTTTTCGCCGCAAGGAACGTATAGCGCGCGCCAAGGTCGAAGCGTGACCATGCCGGCAGGTGCGTCGTGTTCATGCTGTTGAACTGCTGCTTGCCGGTGCTGATGACACGGCCCACCAGCGTCAGCCCCTTCACGAACGGCACGTCGTATTCAAGGTTGCCGTTGATGGTGTAGTTCGGCACGCCGATCACGGTCTTGCCGTCATACGCGCCGCCCGCGGTCTGCATCTGCTTGGCGTCGATCAGTGTCAGCCCGCCGTTGAAGCGCAGGCCACGCAGGATCTCGCCATTGAAGGTCAGTTCCATGCCCCGGTTCCGCTGCCTGCCGTCCTGCGTGTAAATCTCCTGCCCGGTATTGCCGTAGGCTTCGGTCATGCCCTGCGGCATGGATGTCTGGAAAAATGCGACACCGGCCGCGAAACGGCCCACGTCATACTTGGCGCCCACCTCGTACTGGGTGCTCTGGTACGGGGCGAAGACCTGCCCGGCATTGACGTAGGTGGCGCCCACCGTCTGCCCCGCCGACAGGCCCTGTATGCGGTTGAAATACAGGGCCGCATGCCTGACCGGATGGATGACAAGGCCGATCACGGGCGAGAACGCCGCCGCATCGTAATGGGTGCCGAGCTTGCCCGTGCCGTAGGCGAAGGAATCCGACAGGATATCCTGGTACCGGAAGCCCCCCGTCAGCGCGATGCGGTCGTGCCAGAAGGTCATCGTGTCCGACAGGAACAGGCTGTACAGCTTGTTCCACGCCACCCGGCCGGGATTGTCCAGCGTGCCGCCGCTATAGGTTTCCTGCGGGGTGAACTGCGTGGGGTGATAGATGTTGCCCGCCTGTGATGTCAGGCTCATGGCATAGGCGGCGTCCGATTCCTCCCATATCGCGGACCCGCCCGCATTGATTTCATGCTTGATGGGGCCAGTGGTGGCATGGGCATGGATACCGGCCTGCGTCGCCTCGTTCATGACATTGTAGGCATCCGCCATGGCGCCGACCTTGCCCGCGCCGGTCACGGAATCCGTCAGCGTGGTGGTGGCGTAATTGCCCATTTCATTGCCGCCCTGCGCGCCGAATTTGCCATAGGCAGTAATGTGGCTGCCAAAGTCATGTTCGATGTTCAGCGTGCCGAACAGGTAGCTCAGGTCGGTATAGGCCCAGCGCTGGCCCCAGTTTTCCGACGGCGCGGTGGCCTTGGGGGCGGGCATGCCATCGGCCAGGCTGGAGACGATGATGGCGCTGCGCCCGCCATAAACCTGCTGCTTCTGGTAATTCATGTTCATGTCGATGCGCGTATCGTCATCATGCCAGTCAAGGGCCGCGCCAAGGGCCACGTCATCGCGCCGTTCGCCCTTTATCGCGGTCTGCCCATCCATGCCGGCGGCGTTGAAGCGGAAGCCGAAGGCGTGGTCGCGGCCAAACCGGCGGCTTATGTCAAACGCGCCACCGCCCTGCCCGCTGCTGGTGTAATCGCCGGTGATGCGCGTGATGTCGGTTGCCGCCGCCCGCTTGGGGATCAGGTTGACATTGCCGCCAATGGCCGAGCCACCGGGGGCCGCGCCGTTAAGGAACGCGCTGGCGCCGTTGAGCACCTGCACCGAATCATAAAGCTGGGGCGAGACAAGCTGGCGTGGGGTGACGCCATACAGGCCATCAATCGCCACGTCATCGCCATACAGCGTGAACCCGCGGATCTGGAAAAGCTGCGCGTAATTGCCGTAGCCCATGGTCGTGCGCACGGTGGGGTCGTTCAGCAGCACATCGCCCAGTGTCTGTGACTGCTGGTTCAGGATCAGGCTGGCATTGTAGCTGCGGATGTTGAAGGGCACGTCCAGCCCCTTCTTCTTGCCCAGCGCGCCCAGGTCGCCGCCGCTGCTGACATACATGCGGTTCTGGCGCGCGGCGGTGACGACAATATCCTCGTGCCCGCCCGGGGCCGCGTCCGGCGCATTGGCCGCGCCTGCCTGTGCATCCGCATCGGGGGCATGGGCCGGGGGCGCATCGGGCCGGGCGGTCGTTTTAACCTTTTTCTGCTGCACGGCGCTGTCCCCGTCCGTTGCGGCAAGGGATGCGGCGGGACTGCCCACACCCGCCAGCAGGCTGGTGGCGCAGATGGTGCTCAGGCAAAGCGCACGAAGACTCATTATCAAAGCTCACATTGTGACGGTTCCCGGCAGCTTATTCAGCAATTGATAATGAATTGCAATATCAAAATATCTCCCTTCCCCAGCCTGCCACCGCACCGGCGCGCATGCGCTGACGCAGCCCGCCCGACCGGCCACGGCGTGTTTGCAGGGCGCATGCGTGCAGATATCTCCGGAAAACCGGCCCCGCCCCCGACCATGCGCGACACGGGGCGCAAGATGATCCGGCGCTTTCGCACTGGCATTGCGCATTCTGGAATGAAAAAGGCGAAACCTTTTGCAAAGCTTCGCCATATCTCGATACAGATCAACCACCACTCCCGTATCGGGGCCATGGTGGCGGCTGTATCGGGTATTGAACGGGGTCCGGCGGCATCGGGTGAATGGCCCCTGCGCGCTTAGAAAAAGTTTTTGGGTGCTGCTTTTTTTCAAAAAGGCGGCGTTCTTTCGAAGCTTCTGCAAAAAGCTTCACCAAAAACGTCCTTTCATTTTAAAGCGCTATCATGAACTGACTTTTCAAACAGTCTCTTACATCGGCAGGCCGGGGACGTTCATCAAGATATCCGAACCCGTGGCCGCGTCGCGAAGGGTTGCCGCACCTTCAGGACGTATAGCGGCTGTCGCGGCCAGTCCGCGGCACGGATGGCCGTTCCGCCCTTATCCGGGCCGCCACAGGCCGTGACCTGACGGCGACCCGGGATACGGGGTCAGAATTCCAGCGAGAGCGTGAAGTGATAGACGCGCGGCAGCCCGGCATACAGGGTTGACGCCGCGCCCGATGTGCCACTGGGCGCACCCGTATAGACCGAGGCCCAGTACCGTTCATTCGTGGCGTTGCTGACGCCAAAGCGCGCGACCCACGGGAATTTGGATACGTGGAAGGCGTAACGTGTCCCAAGGTCCAGCGTGGTGTAGGACCCGGTATGCAGCGTATTGGTAATGTTGGCCGCACGGTTGCCCATGTAATGCACGCTGGCATTGAACGCCCAGCCCGAGGCGAACGATCCCATCGAGGCCGGCAGGCGGTAATCCAGCAGCAGGCTGGCCTGCAGCGGGGCCGCGCCGACAATTTCCTTGTTGTTGTAGGTGGCCGTCCTGCTGTTGACCAGTTCCGCATCCAGCCAGGTCATGCCGGCCAGCACGGACAGGTTGGGCAGGACCTCGCCCGAAATCTGGGCCTCCACGCCATAATTGCGCTGCGTGCCGCCATATTCATAGGTCTGGCAGTTCTTGCCGTTGCTACAGGCATTGCTGGCCGTGGGCACGTACATCGCATAGGGCGAGGTCATGCGGAAACCGGCGACATTGAACTGCATCTTCTGGTAACGCACCTTGTACCCGACTTCGTATTCCTCGGAATGCGAGACCGGCAAGGCTATGTTCGGATTGGTATAGGCGGCGTTATTGGGCGTGACCGGCCCTGCCTCCGCTGACCGCCCATAGGTGAAGTACAGGGTCTGGTTACGCGTCGGCTTGTATATGACGCTGGCCGTCGGGCTGAACGTCGCGTCGGCCTCAAAGGTTTTCTGGAGCGGGGTTTTGTAGCTGGTCGTGCCTTCCTGGCTGATCCAGCTCCACGCCAGGGTGCCCATCACCGACCAGTGCCTGTTGATCCGCATCGTATCGCCAATGATAAAGGACTGGCTCATGATGGAACTGGATTTGTAGCGGCCGGTATAATAGGGCTGCGTGCCGTTGGTGGGCGCGGCGCCATACATGTTGTATGTGCCCAGGCTCTGGGCGCTGGTCACGGCCTTGGTCGGATTGTAATTCCCCATCATGTACCCATTGGTGCCGATGACCAGGTCATGCGTCAGGGGGCCGGTATGCACGCGGCCGTTGAAATAGGCCATGTTACTGCCAACGCGGAAATCGTCCGCCGTTGTCGTGGCCGTGGCCTTGGACGTATAGAAACCTTCATACCCTTCGGTGGCGCTGAGCGTATCGCTTATGCCAAAGGACTGGCGCTTGGCGTCCTGGTACAGCCCGCCCAGCGTAAAGCTCCAGTCCCTGTTGATCTGGTGCTTGATCTTGGCCAGGAAGGTATTGGTCTCCATGTTGTACCCGCTCCAGTCGGGCGCCATGCGCCGGCTCAGGTCCGGGGCCTCGGGCAACTGCCCGCCAATGCCGGTCGGGTTGGCGGCCGTGCCGGCGGAAATGCCAAAGCCGGGCGCCATGCCGCGTTCGTCATAGGTGTAATGGCTGGCGTCCAGTTCAAGGACCGTCTTGGAATCGAAATGGATATCGAAATCGGCGCTGACCATCTCACGCCGTATCCAGCTTCCGGGCGCGTAGGCCGAACCATTGGCGTGCAGCATGTTCAGGCGGTAGCCAAACCAGCCCTTCCTGCCGACACGGCCGGAAATATCGCCATTGACCGTAGGCGTGCCGATGGAATCCACACCGACCGAAAGCCGTTCGGTGCGGCGGTTGGTCGGGCGCTTGAGCGTGTATTCAAACACACCCGCCGGGTTTTCCGGCCCATACATCGCCCCGGCCAGGCCATTGAGCACCTGCAGGTTGTCCACCCATTCCGCCGGGTACGGCGTGGTGGACACCACGTTCAGCCCGTCAAGGCGGGAGTTGGAGATCACGTCGGCCTCGAACCCGCGCGACTGCGGGCGGGACGTGTTGGGGTCGCCACGGATTTCCAACTGCACGGAAGGCAGGTACTGCGCCATGTCGTTGACGTTGCGCAACTGCTGGTTGACCACGACATCATGCGTAACACCCATGACGGAATACGGCGTATCCAGCGTGTCCCGGTTGCCCAGCGGGCCGAGATAGATGTTCTTGTTCATATATTTGGCGCCGGTGCCATCCGCCGCATGGTGGCCGTGGACGGTTATCGTTTCGCCATTGGACCCGTCGAGTATCCCGGCGATGGGTGCGTCCGTACCCGCCGCGGCCGCCTGGGCTGCGTGGTCCGCCGGGGTTTTTGCAGATGGTCTGGAATCATGACGCGGCGCCCCCTTTACAGGGACCAGCCTGGCAGTCGCACCCGTCGATACGGTATCGGACGGCGCAGCCAGCGCCGTGCCCGCCAGCAAAACCAGGCCCGGCGTTCCTACGAAAAAAAATGCATTATAACAACGACGCATAATACTGTTCAACCATGAGTATGAGCAAAGGACATCTACAGGTGTTTTCCATTTGCCGGATGGATTTGTCTATATATATTCGTATCTAGACCTATATATGTCTATATATAACCGACAGGTGTTGCCAGAATATGACAGCGACACCGGATGCGTGCCCGCGGTGATGGCGCGGGCTGAGGCCGGGCGGAATTAGTCCCCCCTCCATATTTTCACCATTGTGATTCCGGACCGCGCGGCCAGAACCCGCCGCGCATGCGATGGCATGATCGTCGTATCGCGTATTCTGGCGCAACCATGGAATAGTGTCGGGGCAGCTGAAGGAAAGATCGGATGAATGCTCCGCCAGCGCGGGGGGCATGTCAGGGCGCCTGCCTGTCGTCACATCGCAGGCCCCGCCGCGCCATGAAGAAAAAAGCCACGTGAACCATGACGCCGGGGCGCGCCAGGCCACCCATTGAACCGTTCGCACACTGCGTGATGCCGTTGTTCCACATCCTTGCGCATCAGGGCCAGATACGGGACAACCAGAAACCATTCTTCGTCTGATACATCAGAGGGATATGGTTTGCGTGCAGGTATCATGCCTGATTGCTGCACAAATCAGGCACAAAATTACATAACACCCCTTAAATCTTTTTGACTTTCATCATACTTTTTTCTGCAGCCGGCCATGTATTCCTGCCATCGAAATTTACTACATTCGTCATGATGATTTATCTTTTATTGGCACCACATACTTGGTCTATTCTAGATAGACCGCTGAAAATCAGACAAAAAAAGAAATTATCTTCATGCACATTAAAATTTATTATCGACTGATACAAGAGAATACATAATTCAGTTTTATTGTATAATCATAAACTTTGGCATGATTATGTAAATCTGACATCATGGATGCGGCAATGTTTTTCCATCCAAAAATCACCCGTTGTTCAGATGCTTTCTGATATTTTAGTTCCATTCCTGGCTTAAGCTGGGCTGGCGTAATGCTGGGATTCAGGCTTTGCAGGTTTTTAACTGTCATACCCGTGTTCCTCGCGATATTCCACAGAATGTTGTTCTACGATCTCAGTTTAAGATACCGCTACCAGTCCGAAAAACTACCGTCACAGCGTGATCCAGAACAGTGAGCCATTGTTTTATTTACTCTCGATACGATCGTTAAACGGGTGCTGACCTATCCAATGATATTAGAATCACGAAAATGATGAAATTTTATTTTCCTGTACAATAAACAATCTATTTAGATGGCAAATCAGGAAATACATCTTCAAGAAGTCTGGCGCGCCTGTAATTCAGCTCAGCAACACATGTATACAATCTTGCATCCAACCCGATACCAATTACAGGACCACCCAACGATCTCATAAAATTACAATGAACCTCACGATACTTCAGGAATTCCTGTTTGTCCTTGATGAAATTGCTTTTGGCTATCGCGATAAACTGATCATCCACATCCCATCGGGACATCACTGTGTTCATGCGCGCTTCAGCCTGCGCCAACACTTTCTGACTTTCATCGCGTTTCTTCCGCAGACAGTCATGTATCCCTGCCATTGAAAATTCACTACATTCGTCATATAATTCCTTTTCTGTTGGAGTTGTAGACGCATCATCTGCTCTGGCTATTGTTGAAAGACAGGTAGCCAGACTGAACCCAAGAATAATCTTCATCCATATAGGAAAATTATTACGGACCAGTGAATTTTCGCACATAATCTAATTTCCTTGAATAGATGATAACATTACTTGTATTATATGGCTGGGCTATACTAAATGAAGAAATATTTTTCCACCCAAAAAAAATACATGCTGCTCAAACGCCTTCTGAGAGACTGTTTGAAAAGTCAGCTCATGATAGCGCTTTAAAATTAAAGGAAGTTTTTGGTGAAGCTTTTTGCAGAAGCTTCGAAAGAACGCCGCCTTTTTGAGAAAAAGGCGGCACCCAAAAACTTTTATTGTTTTTTATCAATGATTTGTTTTCAAACAGCCTCTAACAGTCCTGCAAAAATGCTACATTCCTGATTTTCCAACAGAAATTAAAGAAAAAATTGTGAGATTTCGGGACTATCGGGATAATGAATAAGCTCCTTTGAGACTCAATCCTCGCTTTAGATACTGCCACAACTTCGCATACTCACCGTCACAGCATAATCTTAAATGACAAACCAGTTTCCTTACTCCGTCTGGCGATTTTCGCCTTTGTCTCAGCAGTAGCAGAAAACATGAAAGGGGATCTTATTTTCACCCAAGAGGCGAGTTATTTAAGCTGGAACTGAGAAACAGCTTCCCGCAATTGCGCAATTCTTCTGTAATTCAATTCGGCAATACACGAATATTCCTTTATTTCCAATGCATTACCAATTCCACTAGCCCCCAAAGATTTTATAAATAGACAGTGCGCCTCACGATAATTAATAAATTCCTGCTTATCTATTGCAAAATGACTTTTAGCCTGAACAATATATTGGTCTTCCACATCCCATCGGGACAGCATGGTATTCACATGGGCTTCAGCTTGCGTTAACGCTTTTTGACTTTCATCACGTTTTTTTTGTAGGCATTCATGTATTCCTGCCATCGAAAATTCACTACATTCTTCATATAATTCCTCGTCTGTCGGGACTATAGACTTGGTCTCTGCCATAGCTGTCATTGGAATACAGAGAATTAGGCAAAAACAAGAAATTATCTTTCGGCGCATTAAAAATTTGTTATCGACCGACACGAGGGAATACATAATTCAGTTTCCTTGTATAATCATAAATGTTAGCATGATTATACAAATCTGCCACTGTGGATGCGGCAATGTTTTTCCATCCAAAAATCACCCGTTGTTCAGACGCTTTCTGATATTTTAGTTCCATTCCTGGCTTAAGCTGGACTGGCGTAATACCCGGATTCAGGCTTTGCAGGTTTTTAACTGTTGTACCCGTGTTCCTCGCGATATTCCACAGATTGTTGTTCGACGCCGTGACCATAACTTTCTCAATCCTGGCATTAGGATCGACAACCGTATCCATCCTGAAGTTTGCCATCCTCATAAGCAGATATCCGACCCCGGCACGAATGTTATCTACCGGATTTGACCGAGCAGAACCAACTGTCAGACGCCCTTTCCACGCAGGTGGCACAATGTGGTCACCACCCTCCTTTCCAGACAACAGCGAAGTCAGTCCCGGATCACCCGGATTACCGATCTGCATGGGCTGACGGGTCCATGCGGGGCTGTGCGCCCCGGTCTCTACCCAGATAATCGCCTTGATCCAGCGTCAATCCAGCGGATGATAGCCAGGTGCATTGGATAAATGCCGGTTGTATTCATCGACCGTGCGGCGGATTTCGCTATCCCATGCATTCCACTGGGCTGGGGAACGCCCGGCAGCATCAATGCCATTCTTCCATTTAGAGACTGTTTCGTAATAAGTAACTTTCTAAATAAAAACCGTGTAATATCAATATGTTATGGTCATGAAATGCCGGTAAATCAGTAATGAGGGCTTCTAAGTCGGTCGTCGGCTTGAGGAGTGACCCTCGAAACAAAGAAAAGGGAACCTATTAGGCTCCCAAGGAGAATGGAATGAAAAACTCAGTTACAAATCCAAAAGGATGGAAAAGAATAAAAAGTGAATGGTGGCATTTTAAATGCACGGCTGCACGGATGCTTTTTCGTCCGTTTGAAGGTGCAGCTTATATGGTTGCTTATAAGCTCTATCAGGAAAATCGTTATAAAATATACGCCCTTGAAAATCGCATACGAGAATTAGAAAACATTATAAAAAATTAAGAGTTGAAGTTGTATTCTATATCTTTAAATACGTTTTCGGAGTCTTTTCCAGTATAAATAAGAATATCAACATCACAAATATAATCATATTTATCTTTTATCTGCTTAATTTTTACACCATCATTCTTCAAATTTTCAGAGTAACCCATGACAGGTTCAAAGGTTCTATAGATATAGTTATCCTTGGATTTCGGAGCAATAATATAAACCCCTCTTTCCTCTGGAAGAGAGTCTTCCCATGAGAATTTATAAGACTTTCCACTTAGTCCAAGAATATCACACATTTAAGTAAAGACTCACCATAAACTAGGGACAGGGCACAATCGCCTCAACATAAGGCGAATGAATGCTATACGGACAAAGGTTGCGCTGTTTTTCAACAGACGTTCCCTGTCCACAGCCAAACGCCAGTAATCACCTAACCATGCAAAGCCGCGTTCGACCACCCATCTTTTCTCGGCGGGAACAAAACCCTTTGCAGGGCTGGTATGATTCTGCCCTATCTCAATATCA
>NZ_NKUB01000112.1 GCF_003207895.1 Komagataeibacter swingsii | reverse complement strand
CGTGAAAGGGTCGTTATCCCAGCCCCCGTGCACTGCCCATGCTGTGGCTCATCCCGTCTGGCAAAACTGGGCGAGAGCATGACCGAGACGCTGGAAGTCGTCCCCAGACAATTCAGGGTAATCCAGACGGTGCGGGAGAAATTCTCCTGCAGGGACTGCGAAAGCATCACCCAGCCGCCGGCACCGTTCCATCCGATCGCTCGGGGCCGCGCCGGGCCATGGCTGCTGTCGACGATCCTGACCGGCAAATTTGCCGATCACCTGCCGCTGAACCGCCAAAGCGAGGCCTTTGCCCGCGAAGGAATCGATCTCGACACCTCCACGCTGGCTGACTGGGTGGGTGCCAGCACCGCCACCCTGGCGCCGCTGATCGCGCAGATCCGCGCCCATGTGCTGGCGGCAGAACGGCTGCATGGCGACGACACCACGGTGCCGGTGCTGGCGAAAAGCCGCACCGTGACCGGGCGATTGTGGACCTATGTGCGCGATGACCGGCCATTCGGCGGCCCCGCACCGCCCGCGGCCTGGTTCCG
>NZ_NKUB01000111.1 GCF_003207895.1 Komagataeibacter swingsii | reverse complement strand
AAAGATCAGGAAGCCGCAGGTATCAGTCACGATATGGCGCTTGCGGCCCTTGACCTTCTTGCCCGCGTCATAGCCCGAAAGCCCGCCGCTTTCCGTAGTTTTCACCGACTGGCTGTCAATCACGCCCGCGCTCGGGGAGGCTTCACGCCCCTCGATCTCGCGCAGGGTCATGACCAGCACCGTATTCATGACCTCGAACAGCCCGGTATCACGCCAGGCGTAAAAATAGCGCCTGACGGTCGAGACCGGCGGAAAGCATTTCGGCAGCAGGCGCCACGCGCACCCGGCCGAGGCTATGTAGAGCATCGCGTTGACCACCTCGCGCATATCAGTCGTGCGAGGGCGACCGCCCCGTTTCGCAGGGGGCACAAATGGCACGATCAAAGCCCATTCCCCGTCCATCATATCCGATGGATATCGCAGTCCTTCCCGGCTATGTTCACGTCGGGCAATACCAGTCCATGTCACCATTCACTCCATCTCTTCGTAAAGACGGATGAATCACAACAGGCTGGTATTGTTCAAAAACTTTCGGATC
>NZ_NKUB01000110.1 GCF_003207895.1 Komagataeibacter swingsii | reverse complement strand
TCCACACCCTCCAGCAGACAAGTCAATTGTGACGGGGAGAGATGGATCGCTCCGTCCTTTGCCGAAGGCCACAGGAAATGCCCGCGCTCGATCCGCTTCGCATATAAGGAAAGGCCGATCCCATCGTGCCAGATCAGTTTCACCAGGTCGCCGCGTCGGCCCCTGAAGGCATAGACGTCACCCGCGAAAGGGTCACGACCCAGTGCTTCCTGGACTTTCAACGCCAGCCCGGGCATCCCCAGGCGCATATCGGTTACACCGGCCGCCAGCCATATCCTCAGCGTGGAAGGAAGCGGGATCATGATCGTAGTGCGCCCACAATCTCACGCAGACGATCAGCGGACAGCCCTGTGTCGAACTCCAGCCGCACACCGTCCGGAAAGACCAGGCTGACGGCTTGGCCGGACAGCGTTCCCTGTTCTCTCCGACGCTCCAATGGCGGCGGCTCGGGGACCGGGGCCACCATGACAGGTATGAACGATGTCCCGCCTTTGGCCTGCGCTTTGGCCCGAGCCTCTCGCCGCCAGCGAAACACCAGACTTGGATGGATCCCA
>NZ_NKUB01000109.1 GCF_003207895.1 Komagataeibacter swingsii | reverse complement strand
CCGGGGATAAGGGTGAAGCGGACCAGGTTACCCAAGGCGTCGGTCATGGCGATGATCTTGGTCGACCATCCCGTCACACTGCGTCCGATCGCCTGATTTTGGGTCCCCCTTTTGCGCCCTGGCCATGACGGTGAACCCGCACCACCGTGCCGTCGATCATCGCGTATTCCATGTCGGCGTCGTCCGAGACAGCCTCGAAAATTCGCTGGAAAACCCCGGCTTTCATCCAGTCGCTGTAGCGTGAGTAGACCGAGTTCCAATGTCCGAAATATGTCGGCAGATCCCGCCATGGACTGCTGGTCCGCGCAATCCATAAGACCGCCTCGATGAAAAGGCGGTTATCCTTCCCGCTGCGGCCCCGATCCGTCTTCTTGCCAAGGCACAGGGGTTCCATCTTCGCCCATTGGGCATCTGTCAGTATGAAGCGATCCATACAGACCTTGAATCGTAAGCATCCGACGAGGCTTGCAGTTACCCATAAATTTTTTCTTCTGTAATTTGATAGGAGAGAGCACCTGTAACGATATCTGCCAGGCGAGACATTCCTCTCCAGATAACAGT
>NZ_NKUB01000010.1 GCF_003207895.1 Komagataeibacter swingsii | reverse complement strand
CTCACCCAGTCCAGACCGCCAATCATCGCCCCAAAGAGCAACAACCGCGCCGCCAGCATATCCCTTCCAGATACTCTCTCTATTCTCTTGTCAAAGATCCCGCCGGAGCAGCATCGCCGTCCGGTGAAGGGGCTTTTACGGATATTGGCCCATCCTGTCAACGCCACACCAAAAACGTAAAAAACACACGGAAATCAGCCGTTAAACCCGAAAACCATTCACTAATCGTACTAAAAAAATGCGCTGAAATGAAAATTATATGAAAAAAGGAGGGGCTGGCTTTTTCCAGGCCACAAGCCGGACCTGCCTACGCTCCATCCATGATAATGACAGCTTCATCTGCATGCAGCCTGAAAGGCGACCTGACAGAAAGAGGTTGGCGGTCGCCTTTACAAAAGGCCGCACCAGTGAACTGCCATCTACTTATATATGGATAGCTGAAGCGGGCACTCCTCGCTCTCCGCAAGAAAACGCCAGCTTATGCATGTGCCTTGGTCCTGTGCCTGACATCAGCGACGCATGCCTCCGCGGACCTGACCATCCCCCAGTGAAGGAATACGCCCATATCGCCAACCAAGGCGATACATCTGGAGGGGGTAGCAGGCCCATATGCATGGCACCCGAAGCATCCGGCCTTTCAATGCATACAATATCGCGGCATTTGTTATTTAATCTTATTATAAATCCATGTGTTATGTAATGCAGGCCAATCAGGGGATTTTCAGGCCAGCCATAAATGTCCCATATCCTGTTTCCATACATTGCCCAGCCGCATCAGGAATTCCATTCACTTCCTATCGCTTTGGAAATGGCCCGGCTTTATCCTGAATTTAAGGTTCATATAGCCAGCCTGACGCAAGAACGCGATTCCCGCATACGGCAGCTATCCGGACATTATCCGGAATCCCGGGTCCATTTTGATATCCTGCATCTGCCTTCATGGCTTCGTAGCCATATAAGACGGCATGGCCCGACTCCCCTGAGCAAAATAGCGGTGCTATTTTTGAACAGGAATTATTTCAGCAGGTTTCAGGCAATCGTCGTTCCCGAGCGTACATCACTCTATTTACGCAAAATGGGTGTTTCCCGCCCCCGCCTGATCTGGACCCGCCACGGCGCGGGCGACAGGGCGATCGGCTTTACCCATGACGCACGGCAATTCGATTACATCCTGATGGCGGGACATAAAATAAAAGACCGTCTGGAAAAGGCGAATATCTTGCGCGACGGGCATTATATGACTGGCATATATGCCAAATTCGACATGGTCCGCCGGCTGCATGCCAAAAGCGCGCCCCTGTTTTCCAATACGCGCCCGACCATTCTCTACAATCCGCATTTCAGCACCAGCCTGTCATCATGGCCCCGGTTTGGCATGGCTGTTCTTGATTACTTTGCCCAACAGGAAAAATACAACCTGATCTTCGCACCCCATTACCGGCTGTTTGACACGGATCGTGTAAAAAGCCGCCATATATTGGCGCCCTATGCCGCATATCCGCATATGATCATTGATCCGGGCAGCGACCGGAGCGTGGATATGACCTATACACTGGCATCAGACCTGTATCTTGGTGATGTCAGTAGCCAAGTCGGGGAATTCCTTACAAAACCGCGTCCCTGCCTGTTCCTGAACGCGCATGGAATACAGTGGCGCGGTGACCCGAATTATGTGAACTGGACACTGGGGCCGGTGATGGAAAACGCAAATGCGCTGGGCCACGCCCTTGACAGGGCATTCCTTACGCATGCAAATTTCCTTGATCGACAAAAAGAGTATATAAACGATACATTCGGGTTTGCGGCTCCGGAAGACACGGCGGCCAAAGGCGCGAAATCGATTATTGACTTTTTGAGGGTAATTGGTTGAACACCGCCCATTCGCCGTTTCAAGTTACGTCTGTGGAAGTCACATTACCGGAAATGATAAGCCTCCCGACCCCCTCCGATTCTGGTTTGCCCCGTCGTTACGGCGATTTTCCGACGTTCCCGGCGGCACTGGATTATGCCGCCCGGGGCAAGAGCGGCTTCAACATCTATTCCGGCAAGGGCGTCCTGCTCGAAACGCTGCCATACAGCACGTTGCGCGAACAGGCGATCGAGACGGCGAAACGCCTGCTGTCCCTTGGCCTGGAACCCGGGGACCGGGTTGCCATCGTGGCCGAGAGTGATGGCGATTTCGCCCGTATCTTCTTTGGCTGCCAGTATGCGGGCCTTGTTCCCGCCCCCCTGCCACTGCCCGTGGCTTTTGGCGGGCGCGAAGGGTATGTGGCCACGCTGCGCGGCATGATCGAGGGTGCCGCGGCATCGGCCGTGGTGATCGCGTCCATCATCGCGTCATGGACGGATGAAATCACATCCGGGCTGGACCTCAAATTCTCGGGCACGCCCTCCGAACTGCTGGAAACGCCGATTACGGTCGCGGCCCTGCCTTCCGTCCAGCCGGATGACCTGTCCTACCTGCAGTTTTCTTCCGGCAGCACACGCTTCCCCATGGGAATCGCGGTGACCCAGCGTTCCGGCATGGCGAACGCGCACGCCATTGCCCTGAATGGCCTGAAGGTCCGTGAAACGGGGGATCGCTGCGTGTCCTGGCTTCCGCTCTATCATGACATGGGGCTGGTCGGTTTCTTCCTGACCCCCATGACGTGCCAGCTAAGCGTGGACATGCTGCCCACCCGTGAATTCGCCCGGCGCCCCCATGTGTGGCTGGACCTGATCAGCCGCAACCGCGGCACGATTTCCTACAGCCCGTCCTTCGGTTACGAGCTGTGCGCACGACGCGCCACCTCGATCGAGCTGGACCTGTCATCATGGCGCGTGGCGGGTATCGGTGGCGACATGATCCGCTATCATATCCTTGAGGATTTCGCCCAGCGTTTTGCCTCCGCAGGCTTTGACAGCAGCGCCTTTACAGCCAGCTACGGCATGGCCGAGGCGACGCTGGCCATCAGTTTCGCGCCACTTGGATCGGGTATCCGCACGGATACGATTGACCTGCGCGCGCTTGAAACACGTGGCGAAGCCGTGCCGTCCAACGATCCCGCACGCGCGCTGCGCACATTCGTCATCTGTGGCGAAGTCCTGCCGCACCATGAACTTGAAGTACGCGACCCACAGGGAAACGTGCTGCGTGACCGCCAGGTGGGCGCCGTATTCGTGCGTGGTCCCAGCCTGATGCAGGGATATTTCCGCCGCCCGCAGGAAACCGCCCGCGTCGTGGATGCCAATGGCTGGCTGAACACCGGTGACCTGGGGTACATGCTGGATGGCCAGGTTGTCATAACCGGCCGCGCCAAGGACCTGATCATCATCAACGGTCGCAATATCTGGCCGCAGGACCTGGAATGGTCGGCCGAAACCGAAATCAGCAGCCTGCGCAGCCGCGATGTCGCCGTCTTTTCGGTTGATGAGGATGAGGGCGAAAAGATCGTGGCCCTTGTGCAGTGCCGCGCCTCCTCCCCCGAAGCACGTGAAACCCTGAAAACCGAAACGGCCAGCCTGTTCCGTCGGCAGCATGGCGTGGATGTTTCCATCATTCTGGTGCCGCCCCATACCCTGCCCCAGACATCATCGGGAAAGCTGACACGCGCCCGTGCGAAAGCCATGCTGCTGTCGGGTGCGTTCCAGCCGCTGGAAACGTCGTCTGTTTCCGTGGTCTGAGGGAGCCGGGGCCACGAGGCCCGGCCGTTTCGGGCCGGAATGCAAAGCAGGACTGGCCAAAAACCTGTTTTTCGATCATAAGACTTCCGATCAGGGGGCCGATTGCAGTCCCCACCCCGGTCATTGACCGTGGGGCAGGCCATTCATGCTGATCCCCTGCCTGCAAGCAAGCAGGCGGGACATGCCATAAGGATGTAGGAATGAGTGAAACGGTAGCGAGCGTCTCCGCGCTGATCGTGAAGACGCTGCTGGCGAACCCCAAGGTTCCCCGTGATATCAATGGCAGCAGCAAGATCGTTGAAGATCTGGCCTTTGATTCACTGGCCGTCATGAATTTTGTCATGGAAATCGAGGATACGCTCGATGTTTCCGTGCCGCTTGACCGGCTGGCTGATATCCGCACCATTGATGATCTGGCCGCCTGCATCGTCTCCCTCAAGCAGGCCTCCTGATCCGTCATGTCAATTTTCTCGAAATATGAAGGCCTGGCCTCCGCCCTGTCGGCTGTCATGGCTGGTGGCGGGCGCAACCCGTTCAACGTCGTTATCGAAAAGCCCATTTCCTCCACGGTCGGGCTGATCGAAGGGCGTGAGACACTCCTGTTCGGCACCAACAACTACCTTGGGTTGAGCCAGTCTCCCGCCGCGATCGAAGCGGCGGTCGAGGCGGCCAGGGCTTACGGTGTCGGCACGACCGGATCGCGCATCGCCAACGGCACGCAGGGACTGCACCGCCAGTTGGAGGAACGGCTCTGCGCGTTCTTCCGCCGTCGGCACTGCATGGTGTTCTCCACCGGGTACCAGGCCAATCTGGGCACGATTTCCGCGCTGGCGGGCAAGGACGACTACCTGCTGCTTGATGCGGACAGCCATGCCAGCATCTATGATGGCAGCCGCCTTGGCCATGCGCAGGTCATCCGCTTCCGCCATAATGACGCCGACGACCTGCACAAACGCCTGCGCCGCCTTGATGGCACGCCCGGGGCTAAGCTGGTCGTGGTCGAAGGCATCTATTCCATGCTGGGCGACGTCGTGCCCATGAAGGAATTCGCGGCGGTCAAACGGGAAACCGGCGCATGGCTGCTGGCGGATGAAGCGCATTCCGTTGGCGTAATGGGTGAACATGGCCGTGGCGTGGCGGAAGCCGACGGCGTGGAAGATGATGTCGATTTTGTCGTCGGCACCTTTTCCAAAAGCCTTGGCACGGTTGGGGGCTACTGTGTTTCCAACCATGAGGGGCTGGACCTGATCCGTCTGTGCTCGCGCCCTTACATGTTCACCGCGTCCCTGCCGCCTGAAGTCATCGCAGCGACCATGGCCGCGCTGACCGAACTGGAAAACCAGCCTGAACTGCGCGTGCGGCTGATGGACAATGCCCGCAGGCTGCATGCCGGGCTGCAGGCCGCGGGCCTGCGTACCGGCCCGCAGGCCAGTCCTGTCGTATCCGTCATTCTGGATGATGTGGCAGTTGCCGTGGCGTTCTGGAACCGGCTGCTGGACCTGGGGGTTTACGTCAACCTCAGCCTGCCACCCGCGACGCCCGACCAGCATCCCCTGCTGCGTACCTCCGTCATGGCGACGCATACACCGGAACAGATAGACCGGGCCGTGGAAATCTTCGCCGTGGTGGCGAGCGAGATGGGTATCAGCCGCGCCGCCTGAAAAACCCTGCCTGCCGTAATTTCCACAGCAGATACGGCAGGCAGACCAGTGGGTGCCGTTCCGAAAACGGCCCCAGCGGCAGCTCGATTCCGGAATGCCGCCTGATCTTCCATGCGATATAGCGTGCGCCCCCTTCAAACGTGAAGGCCCCCTTGAACAGGCGGCTGACATTCAGCACGCGGCCCAGCCGGCCACGCAGCCACCAGCCTTCACGCATGGTCCGGCGCAGTTCAGGTGTCAACTGGGGCGTCAGCTGATCCCCCTCGTACCGGAATGGCAGCCCATCCGCGCGCCATACATCCGGCAGCAGCGCCCTGTATCGCCCTTCCTGTCCCTGCAGCAGGCTACGCGGCCTGCGGCCGTTCTCGACGCGCAGTTCCGCGCCATAGGTATGGGCGAACAGGGCCAGCCAGTAGTCATCGGCCGTGCCCTGCGCCGGCCCCAGCGCCGCAGCCCACCGACCTGCCTGCCCCACCGCGCGGATGATGCAGGCCAGGATGGCGTCAGCCGCGTCCGGTCCCCTGACCCATACCAGCCGCACGGGCTGGCAAAAACGTGCCCAGACCGTAGTATCCAGCGTGGCGCGACCCGTCATGCGCCGGAACTGCGCGATGGACAGGATGGCCACCTTGGCCCGGATGGTCCGGCCATCAATGGGAATTTCATGATATTCCACATTGGGGGGCAGGATACGGTTGGCTTCACGTGCCAGATAGCTCGACGTCCAGTCTTCCAGGCGCTCGACAATCACGTAAAAATCCAGGATGCCCTCGGGATCGGGCGCACGCAGGGCGGAGCCATAAAAAACCACCCCCAGCGGCTGCGTCCCGCCCAGCAGGCGCGTGACAAACTGCGTGACGAAGGGGGCGACAGGCTGGACCAGGTCATGCGCCAGTAGGTGGGCGACCCGTCCGGCTGCGGCAGTGCGGTCTGTGGGGCTGGGCTGGGACATGCTCGCCATTCCTTACGCGTGGATGAAATCGATCGGGGCCGTCGCCGACAGTACGATCCGGCCGGTAGCACCGGGGGACATGACTTCCCCATCCAGTACGAAATCGGATTTCATCGTCATTTCGATGCGGTCTTCGCACCCGCTGCAATAATCCGGGTTATGCTGCAGCCATGTCGGGTGCCGCCCGCGCAGCAGCGCCCATGCCGCGGCCGCAAGGTGGGAAGGTTGCCCCGCCACGTGCAGGAAGTTGATGACATCGTCACGCGCCCCGGGCGCCGTCCAGAATGGCCAGATGCCATGGGGCAGGTGCTGGAGCGTGGTGGACAGGAACAGGAAACAGTTCCCCTGCCGCTGGAAGGTCTTGCCAGCCTTCACGTCCATCTGGTCGCCGCGCATCCAGTCCTGGCGGGAACGCTTTGTCAGCAGATGCGCCACCGAAGAAAGGAAGGAGACGATGACAGCCATTTCATGTGAATAATTATTCAGGATCGCAGGCTGGTGGGCCAGTTCGATCCCACGTGTAAATGCGGCCGCCCCATGGAACATGCCCACAACCGGCAGCGGCCCGTCGGGTTCGGGCCATTCCACCACCAGGCCACAGCGCCTGCGCACGTTGCGCCGCAACTGCCCGGATGCATCAAGCCGCTGCAGGTGCTCCAGCGCCCGGATGCCACGCAGCCCGAAACCGACATCCCCCGCGATCAGGTTGGTATTGCCGGACGGCAGGATGGCGAGGGCGGGCAGCCTGTCGGGCGGATAATGCCGGTGGATGGCGGTCAGCACGTCGCTTACGGTACCATCACCGCCATCTATGACGATGCAATCCGTGCCGCGGGACGCCAATTGGGCGATATGGGCATCCAGACGGGAACGGTCAGCCGGATCAATGAAGTTTTCTCCCAGCAGGGTCCGGGCTGTCCGGGCGTATGCACTCCTGTCCCCCATGTTCCGCCGGCTGCGCGGGTTGTAAACAAGCGCAAAACGTCCGGTCACTGAATATTCCATCCCTGTCTGAAATTTGACTTACAGGCCATAAGCAACCATCTGCCTTCTATTGCAAGGCACGAAAAGATGGAGCGCCCTTCCGCGCGGGCAGGCATAACACATGTCCCGACCGCACGCGGCGGGCATGAGGCAGGGAAACGAGGTCAGCTTGAACACCATCACCATTGCGCATCTGTCTGACCCCCACCTGCCCACCGAAATGGTGCCCCCCCGCATCGGGGAACGCCTGAACAAGCGCATGTTCAGCTATTTTTCGTGGAAAGGCCGCCGCCGCTTCCTGCATCGGCCCGAAATCCTGGCCCGTGTCATGGACGACATCAGGACCAGCAGGGTCGGCATGATTGCCGTGACCGGGGATCTGACCAACATGGGCCTGCCGGGGGAATGCCGGCAGGCCCTGCGCTGGCTGGAGCTGATGCCAGCCCCCTGCACAGTCATACCGGGGAATCATGACACCCTTGTGCATGACAGATGGCATCAGACCGTGGGACTGTGGCAGCCGTGGATGGGGGCGCTTCCCTTTCCCTTTGTCCGCAGGGTGGGAAACGTGGCGCTGATTGGCGTCAGTTCCGCCGTGCCGACACCATGGTTCCGTGCAACCGGGACGGTGGGCGCGCGACAGGCCGCACGCCTACGTGACATCCTGCGCGAAACCGCGCACCAGGGGCTGTGCCGCATCGTCATGATCCATCATCCCCCTGTCCCCGATCTGGCCATACGCCGTAAAGCCCTGACGGACATACAGGATTTTGCCACCTGTATCGCACAGGACGGCGCCGAGATGATCCTGCACGGGCACATCCATACCTCGACCCTGTCCTCCCTCCCCGGCCCGGTGGGGCCGGTGCCGGTGATGGGGATCGCATCGGCTTCGGCACGGTCATGCGATCCATTGCGCGCGGCGGGGTGGAACCATATTACGGTCACCCCGCACGCCGCCGGTTACAGGCTGGGTGTCACACGGCGTTTTTTCCTGGCTGATGCAACGACAGGCACCAGCCAGGAAACTATTTTTGACCTTCCCTCTCCTTCAGGGTGTTTTTCCGGTGTAAGCACGCCTGCATGAGTCAGATGTCCTTTTCAGAGCGGATAATGGAAAAGCTCGCTCCCAGCACAATGGACCGCTACCTGCTGCGTCAGGTCGTGCCGCCGTTTTCCATTGCGCTGGGCGTGGTCATGGCCGCCCTGCTGCTGGAACGGCTGCTGGTGCTGTTCGACATGCTGGCGGCCAATGGCAGTTCGATGAAGACGTTTGTCGCGCTGCTCAGCGACCTTGTGCCGCATTACCTGGGGCTGGCGTTGCCCGCCGCCATGTGCGTAAGCGTGTTCTCCGTGATCCGGCGCATGAGCGCCAACCACGAAATCGATGCCCTGACCGCAAGCGGGGTCTCGATCTTCCGCATCTGCCAGCCCTTTGTCCTGACAGGCGCGGTATTCGGGGTGCTGGCCTTTTCGCTTTACGGGTTCATCCAGCCCTATGCGCGTTATGACTACCGCTCGGCCTTCTATTTCGCCAGCCACGCGGGATGGACGCCGCATCTGCAATCAAAGATGTTCGCGATTTCGGACAATATCGTGCTTACGGCGGAAACGGTCGACCACGCCGGGTCTCGCCTGTGGCATGTCTTCATACGCGACCGGTCGGACAAGGCGCATATACGCTATATTTCCGCACAGAAGGGCTATCTCTACAACCCCGCCGACGGATCACAGATACGCCTTGACCTGGTAGATGGCACCATCGTGACGGATAGCGGTGACAAGCAGCCTTCCGTTACGGGGTTCACCCGTACTACCCGCATGATCTCGAGCAATGGCAAGCTGGATGATGAAGCCTATAACGGACGTGGCGAGACCGAACGCGAACTGACGGTCCCCGAACTGTATTACGGTATACGACATGGCAACCCGTCCGTCAGCCACTCCTACATGATTGCCGAACTGCACTTCCGCCTGGCCCGCACGGCGGCCATTCCGTTCATCCCCATCCTGGCCTGCGCGCTGGCCGGCGTGCGCAAGCGGCAGCGGGGCAATCCCGGCCTGGCCATCGCCGCGATCACACTGGTCAGCTTTGACCATACATTGCAGATGGGGATGAGCTTTGTCGCCAACATGCACATGTCCCCGCTGCTGGTCATCTGGCTGCCGACCCTCCTATTCGCCGTGATCTGTGTCGGCATGCTGATCCACCAGGCCGGTGGCATCCGCATCCTCCTGACCCGTGGGCCGGCTATTGCGCCACGCGAACTGTCCGCCGATGGCCTGCCCCGCCGCATCGTGGAAAGCGGGACATGAAGCTCCGGCTGCGTCTGGACAACGGCACGGTCCTGCTGGGCTACCTGTCGCGCGAACTGCTGTCCAAGGTGTTCACGACCACCATCATCGTCGTGGCGCTCATGGAAATCCTGGCGCTGCTGGAGCAGGTGACGGAAATCATGCACCGCAAGCTGGGGCTGACGGGAGTGCTGTACTACGCCGTGCTGCACCTGCCGCTGCTGCTGGGCAACGCCATGCCCATCGCGGTGCTGATCGGCACGCTGCTGACCCTACTGCAACTGACCACATCAAACGAGATCTCGATCATGCGCGCGGCCGGGCTGTCCACGCCCGGGCTGGTCAAGCTGCTGCTGCCCACCACCATCGCGCTGGGCGTCCTGTGTGGAATCGTGGATGACCAGGTCACGCCCCGCACCGAACTGGCGCTGGCGCAATGGTGGAACGCCACCGCGCCACATGCCGCGAAAAACAGGCACAATTACTGGATCCGCTCCGGTAATGACCTGATAAACATCATTTACCTGAGTTCTGGCGGCACGATGCTGAATACGGTGACCGTCTATCACCGCGACCAGCGCAGCCTGCTGGAGAAAATCACGACGCTGGCGGATGTCCATTACATCCATGGCCACTGGTATGGCACGCCAACACATGTACTCAGCGTCATAAGCCCCACGCGCGTGGACCTGCTTGATACGCCCCCTGACCAGAGCGTAAGGCTGGACTGGCCCGCGTCACTGACGCCGGGATATATCATGCAGTTGACGGTCAGCTTTACACAGTCCATCAACACAATGCTGGATGAACAGCGCGGCGCGCTGCCTTCCAGCCAGTCCCCGTCCTTTTTCCTGACGGAAATACTGGGACGCATCATGTTACCCGTGACATTCACGGTAATGCTGTTACTGGCCGTTCCGGTGGTCTATATCCCACCGCGGGCCGGAACGCGCAGCTGGCTGCCAATCTGGTGTCTGGGCGCGGGCCTGCTATTTATCGTATTCCAGGGACTGTTGCGCGCACTGGGAAATGCGGGAACATTGCCCTCGCTTATGGCGATATTCGTCGGGATCCTGATTTTCATCCTTGGCGTCATCACCGTGCTACTGAGGATCGAAGAGCGATGATTACGAATACCCTCAAAAACAGTTCCATCAGAACGGGTCGCAGCTTTGACCTGGGCAAGATGAACCTATCCCAGCTCTGGATTGCCTACCTGACCTATCCCACCATCGTGCTGTATTTCGCACTGGCGCTGGTCAGCTACGCGTTGATGGTATATAATTTCACATCCCTCGCACCGGTGGCGGTCAGCATCGCATCCGTCATCCTGGTCTATCCGCTGGTATGGTACGGCATCCACCGTTTCATCCTGCATGGGCGTTTCCTTTATCGCATGAAATGGAGCGCCTCGCTGTGGAAGCGCATCCATTTCGATCACCATCAGGATCCCCACCTGCTGGATGTGCTGTTCGGCTCCCCGCTCAACACCATCCCGACCATTGCCATCGTCACCATTCCCATCGGCTACGCCATCGGCAGCATAGCCGGGGCGGCGGCGGCTTTCGGCGCGGGGCTGACCATCACGTGCATCTATGAATTCTTCCACTGCATCCAGCACCTGAACTACAAGCCCCGCATGGGCTGGATCCAGCGGATGAAGCAGCGCCACGTGCTGCACCATTTCCATAACGAGAACGGCAATTACGGCATTACCAGCTTTGTGGCGGACCGCCTGTTCCGCAGCTATTACGTCGACGCCCGTGGCTGCCCGCGCAGCCCGACCGTGTTCAACCTCGGTTATGACGTGAACGAGGCCAAGCATTACCCGTGGGTGATGGAAGAAACCGGCGCCCCCCCGCGTGACCGGCCCGATGGCGCGAACACCACCCGTAACGCGGCGTGACCACAGATGGGGCTGAATGTTCTGATCCTGGCGGGCAGCCGGCCGGGCCGTCCCGACCCGATGGCGCAGGCGGCGGGCATTTCGCACAAGGCCATCCTGCCAATATGTGGCACCCCGATGATCAGCCGGGTCATCTCGGCCCTGCAGGCGGTCGAAGGCATCGGCAGGATTGCCATCTGCATCGAACGGCCTGACGTCCTTGCCGGCATCGTGCCTGACAACGTGACCTTCATTCCTCCCGCGGCCGGTCCCAGCGCCAGCGTCATGCGGGCGCTGGACACGCTGGGCACGCCCCTGCTGGTCACGACCGCCGACCATGCCCTGCTGGAACCAGGCTGGATCCGCGCCTTCATGCAGGGCGCGCGGGACAGCGGGTGTGATGTCGCGGCCGGCATCGCGATGGAACCGGATATACAGCGTGACGTGCCGGGCACGAAACGCACCATGATCCGGCTGGCGGATGGTGCGTTTTCGGGCTGCAACATGTTCCTGTTCCGCACGCCCGCCGCCTATGGCGTGATACGGCTGTGGCAGAAGCTGGAAGCCGAGCGCAAGCACCCGTTCAGGATGGCGCGCATCCTGGGGCTAGGTATCCTGCTGCGCTTTATCCTGCGGCGCCTGACCCGCGCTGACGTCTGCCGCCGCATCGGGCAGCTATCGCATGCACGGGTGGCCCTGGTGCCCCTGCCGGATGGGCGCGCGGCGGTGGATGTGGACAAGCCCGCGGACCTTGAACTGGTAACCCGCCTGCTATCCGTGGCGCCCGCGACCTGATCGCCCCATCCGCCCAATGCCCCGCCCGACCGCACCGCAGATCCAGTCCGCAATCCGTACCGGCGCAAGCCAGATGTGCAGGTTGCATGGCTGGGCAGCACTGCATGAATTCACCCTGCCGGGCCGCAGGCGCGCGGATATCATGGCGCTGACGCCCAAGGGGCATTTCATCTGTATCGAGATCAAGTCCGGCCTGCCCGATTTCCGCGCCGACCAGAAATGGCACGAGTATGTACCGTGGTGCGACCAGATGTATTTTGCCGTGAACCAGGATTTTCCACAGGCTGTCCTGCCCGATACCACCGGCCTGATCATGGCCGCGACAGGCCATGGCGTGGAAGGGAGTGCGACCTGTGTTGACTGCGCGATCCTGCGCCCCTCGCCACATACCGCGCTGGCCCCGGCGCGGCGGCGGCAGCTTACACTTCAGTTTGCCATGCAGGCCGCAGAGCGTTTAGGCAGGATGGAAATGCCACAGGTGGAACACGCGGTGAAAACGGCGCTCCGCGTGGAATGAGATTTTCTGACCCCAAGAAAAGGTTACCCGATGACACAGGCCATTCTGACCCGTTTTGAAGCCGCCCGTTCAGTCGTGCGCGATGCAGCAGCCCTGGCCATGAAAATGCGCCCCGCCCCCGGCGGCCCCAAGGGCACGCTGAAAAGCGCGCAGGACTGGCTGACGGAAACCGATGGCGCGGTGGAAGCCTTCATTTCCGAACGAATCGGCATGCTGTTCCCCGAGGACGGCTTTCAGGGGGAAGAAGAAGGCCGTACCCGCACCGGCACCCTGCGCTGGGTGGTGGACCCGATTGACGGGACATCCAACTATGCACGTGGCCGCAACCGCTGGTGCATCTCGCTTGGGCTGCTGGATGGCGACACGCCTGTTGCCGGCATTATCGAAGCGCCCGCGCTGGGCGAAACCTATACGGCAGTGCGTGGACACGGGGCGTTCCTCAATGGCCAGCGCATCCATGCCTCGCCCGTGACCGATACCGCGTCTTCCCTGATCGAGATGGGATGGAGCAACCGCGTGCCCCCCGGCGTATTCCAGCAGAAGATCGACGCCATCCTGAACCTTGGCGCCATGCCGCGTTCCGGTGGTTCGGGCGCCATTGCGCTTGCGGAAGTCGCCTGCGGCCGGCAGGACGGTTATCTGGAAATCTGCATCAACCTGTGGGATGTGGCCGCAGCCCTTGTCCTGCTGGATGAAGCCGGCGCGCGCGTGTCGCCCTTCCTGCGCGATGGCGGGCTGACGGGAGGCATCCACATCCTTGCCGCTGCCCCCGGCATTGCCGATACGCTGTCGGACGCGGTGGGCGTCTCCCTTAAATAACCGCAATATATGGCTGTATCGCGCCACATGGTCTTGCCTTATGGACCATGATTCAGCCATGAAAACGGACCACTCCAAGGCACGGGCCGTTTTGGTGGATCTGCCGTTACGAATCGGAAAGGGAGCATGGGTTTGCACAAGTTTCATCTCATCAGGACATCATTCGCCGCCCTGGCCCTGATGATGCCGCTGCATGCCGCCATGGCTGCCAGCATGGAAGAAGAACAGAGCCTGGTGGACCGCGCCACCCTGACCGTTCGTGACATGTTTTCCACCGCGACCGCAGGCAGCAAGGTGACCCGTTACCTTGCTGAATCCCGCGGGGTCATCGTCTGCCCATCCGTCTTTCGCATGTCGATCGCCTTTGGCGGCGGGGGCGGCGGCTGTGTGTTCCTGACGCGTGACGCCCACGGGTCGTGGTCGGACCCGGCGTTCTACCGCATGTCCTCGGCCAATTTCGGCCTCCAGCTTGGCATGCAGGATGTCGAGGTCATGCTGTTCGTCATGACCGATGACGGCGTGCAGTCCCTGCTGGACAGCCAGATGAAGCTGAGCGCGGATGTCGGCACGTCCTTCGCCTCCTCCGGGTCGGGACTGGAAACCGGCACGGCGGGTGAACACAACACATCCATCCGGGGCGTGCAGAAATCCAAGGGCCTGTTCGCGGGCGCCGCCCTGGGCGGGTCCAAGATGCGGGTCAACAGTGCGGCCAACCGGGCCTATTACAACCAGATCGTGGGACCGGAAGACATCGTGGTTTCCATGCGGGTCAACAATTCAGGCGCGGACCCGCTGCGTTCTGCCCTGACCGAGGTCCTGACTGCGGCACAGGCCCGCCCGGACAGGAATGGCAAGACCAGCACCACGAATACGGACACCACGACGCAGCCCATGGCAACGGCCCCATCCGGATCGGTCAGCAGCCAGAGCCTGCCGCCGCAGTAACCACGCCGCCAGACACAGCCGCCCGCCCCCTATCTGGGGGATGCGGCCTGTGCATGTTTCCCGGCCCGAAACGCCGATACGTTGCGGTTATGATCCCCCAGCGTCGCCGCAAAATCGTGGCCCCCATGCCCGTTCGCCACGAAATAAAGCTGGTCGCCCTGTGCCGGGTGGGCTGCGGCCTCCAGCGCCGCCGCCCCCGGTGAACAGATCGGCCCCGGCGGAAGGCCCGCTATCACATACGTATTATAGGCCGTAGGCTGCATGAGGTCGGCATGGGACAGGGCATGGCCCAGTGGCCCCGCACCCTGATTCAGCCCATAGACCACGGTCGGGTCGGACTGCAGCCGCATGCCCTGATGCAGGCGGTTGAGGAACACACGCGCCACGATCGGCCGTTCAGCCGGGTTTCCCGTCTCCCGCTCGATCATGGATGCCAGAACCAGCAGGTCATGTCGGTTCATGATGGTCGGGTCCACCTCCCGCCCTTCCCATGCCTGGTCCAGCGTGCGATCCATGGCGCGCTGCATGCGGGCCAGCATCTGCGCACGCGGCATACCCCATTCGTAATCATAGGTCAGCGGCATGACCGCCCCTTCGGCAGGGAATGGAAAGCTGCCATCCATATACGGCGCATGTTCCAGCAGGTTTGCAATCTGGATGGCGGACAGGCCTTCGGGCACTGTCAGCCTGTGCACCACCGGCCTGCCGTGTCGCAGCACGAACAGCACCTGCTGTATGGAGGCATGGGCGGGGAATACCAGTTCAGCGGCATGGAACGCCCCATCCACACGGGTCAGCGCGGTTGCGGCTTCAAACACCCTGCGCGTCAGCGGGCCGGCATCAACAATGCCTGCCTGCTGCAACGTCAGCAGCACCTGTTCCGTGCCGCCATGCGGGATCACGACCGTACGCTGTTCGGTCAGGGGACCGGGGGCTTCGTAATGCCGCATCCCCATGAAGGCGATAGCCAGAGCGGACAGGACCAGCACCAGAAACACCAGCCCAAGTGCAGCCAGAACCCTGCGCACGCCCTCTCCTTACCCTGTCCCAGAAATGAAAAGGGGCGCCCGCAGGCGCCCCGGTCTCACACGCCGCGCAAGATCACGCTGGCATTGGTCCCGCCAAACCCGAAACTGTTGGACAGGATCGTATCGATCTTGCGTTCCTGCGCCGTATGCGCGATCCGGTCGATCACGCTTTCACGCGACGGGTTATCCAGGTTGAGCGTGGGCGGCGCCACGTTATCGCGAATGGCAAGGATGGAATAGATCGCTTCCACCGCGCCCGCAGCCCCCAGCAGGTGGCCGGTGGCGGACTTGGTGGACGACATGGCCAGATTGCGCGCATCATCGCCAAACAGGCGTTCAACCGCTTCCAGTTCCAGGTCATCCGCCATGGTGGACGTGCCATGAGCATTGACGTACTGGATGTCGGCCGGGGTCAGGCCCGCGCTGCGCAGGGCGTTCTGCATGGCGCGGAAAGCGCCTTCATGCCCGGCGGCGGGTGCTGTGATGTGGTGCGCATCGCCCGACATGCCGTAGCCGATGACTTCGGCATAGATCTTGGCGCCACGGGCCTTGGCGTGTTCGTATTCTTCCAGCACCACGATACCGGCGCCTTCACCCATCACGAAACCGTCGCGGTCACGGTCCCACGGGCGGGATGCCTTTTCCGGTTCATCGTTGAAATGGGTGGACAGGGCCTTGGCGGAACAGAACCCCGCGATGCCCAGCGGGCACACGGCGGCTTCGGCCCCGCCGGCGACCATGACATCCGCATCGCCCAGCATGATCATGCGCGCGGCGTCGCCAATGGCATGTACGCCCGTGGCGCAGGCCGTGACGACCGAATGGTTCGGTCCCTTGAATCCGTATTTGATCGAAACATGCCCCGAGACCAGGTTGATCAGGGCGGACGGGATGAAGAAGGGTGACAGGCGGCGTGCCCGTCCTTCCTTCACCGTCACCGATGCCTCGTAAATGGTCTGGAGGCCACCAATCCCCGAACCGATCATGACACCGGTGCGGCAGCGGTCTTCTTCCGATTCCGGCTTCCAGCCCGAATCCTCGACCGCCTCGGTCGCCGCCACAAGACCAAGATGGATGAAACGATCCATCTTTTTCTGGTCCTTGACGGGTATCCAGTCCGAAAGGGTCAGGCCGCCACTTTCCGTCGGCCCCGCGGGCACTTCGCCCGCGACCTGTGCCGGCAGGTCGGACGCGTCGAACGAAGAAATGCGGCCAAAGCCGTTTTCCCCGGCCACGAGACGTGACCAGTTACGCTCCACACCCAGTCCCAGTGGGCTGACAATGCCCATACCGGTTACGACAACGCGCCGTTGTCCAGACGTCAATCCGGTAGACTGCATCAACCCGTCCTGCTCCTGAAAGTAACGATACCTGACTGAATTCGTGTAATTATGATCGGAAACAGACCGATCAGGCAGCTTTCTGCTTCTCGATATAGTCGATCGCGTCCTTCACGGTCGTGATCTTCTCGGCGGCGTCTTCGGGGATCTCGACGCTGAACGCTTCCTCGAACGCCATGACCAGTTCAACCGTGTCCAGGCTGTCGGCGCCCAGATCATCGATGAACGAGGCATCGGGGGTGACCTTGCTTTCGTCCACACCAAGGTGCTCGACTACGATCTTCTTAACCTTATCGGCGATTTCGCTCATCTGTCTCTGCTTCCTGTCTGCCCCTGAAAGAAACGGGCGGTTCGAAACGTGTTCGTCCTGTAACGTCCCTGCAAACCAGTGTTTCACACCAGCCCGCTTCGGACGAAGCTGCGGGCGATTAGCACGGTTTTGATGCGATCGCCAAGGCGGCGAATGCATTTCCTGTCTGCTCGCCCCGCAATTAAGGGGACAGCGCGGCCGTCAGGACTACCTTTTTTGTCACTTCCGGCCTGCTGTCCAGCAAAATATCACATCTGTCAGACCATCGCCATGCCGCCATTGACATGGATCGTGGCCCCGGTAACCCACCCGGCCTCGTCAGAGGCAAGGTAAACCACGGCCGGGGCGATGTCGGTGGCCTGCCCCATGCGGCCCAGCGGGATGGAGCCGACCAGCTTTTCCTTCTGCGCCTCCGGCAGAACATCGGTCATGGCAGTCTGGACAAAGCCGGGCGCCACGGTGTTGACGGTCACGCCCCGGCTGCCCGCTTCCTGCGCCAGCGACTTGCCCATGCCGATCATCCCGGCCTTGGCGGCGGCGTAATTGGCCTGGCCCGCATTGCCCGTCACCCCCACGACGGAGGCGATGTTGACAATCCGCCCCGCCCTGCGGCGCAGCATGCCCTTCAGGGCCGCGCGACACAGGCGGAAGGGGGCGGCCAGGTCAACATCCAGCACGCGGCTCCAGTCCTCGTCCTTCATCCGAATCGCAAGCGTGTCGCGTGTCAGCCCGGCATTGTTGACCAGGATGGCCAGTGGCGCACCGGCCTTTTCCTCGGCGCTGGCGACCAGCGCGTCGGCCGCCGCCGCATCCGACAGGTCGGCGGGACAGACATGCAGCCGGTCCACGCCACCTTCCGCGCCGATGGACGCCACGACGTCCTCCAGCACCGCCTGCCGGGTGCCCGACAGCACCACGACCGCACCCTGCGCATGCAGCGCACGCGCGATCTCGCGCCCGATTCCACCCGATGCCCCGGTAACCAGAGCAACCTTTCCGTCCAGCCTGAACATGACCTGTCCGTTCCCTTTGGTATCCATCAATTCAACATGACCCCACGACCGCTGCCGTGGGACAGATGCTTCTTTTTCAGCGTGCGGCCAGATAGGCCTCGATATCGGCCGGGGTCCCGACCGAACGGGTGGCCACGTCGCCATTGATCCGCTTCACCAGCCCGGCCAGAACCTTGCCCGAACCGATTTCGACAAAGCTGTCGATGCCCATGGCCACCATGGCGTCCACGCTTTCACGCCAGCGCACGGTGCCGGTCACCTGACGCACCAGCAGGTCGCGGATCGTGGCGGGGTCGGTGACCTTGGCCGCCGTGACGTTGGCCACCACCGGCACGACCGGGGCCTTGATGTCCGTATCAGCCAGGGCTGCGCGCATTTCCTCGGCGGCCGGGGCCATCATCGAGCAATGGAACGGGGCGGATACCGGCAGCCTGAGCGCGCGCTTGACGCCCTGCGCCCTGGCCAGGGCGATCACGCGGTCGATTGCCGCCGTCTCGCCCGCCACGACCACTTGGCCGCCGCCGTTGTCATTGGCGACTTCCAGCACCTGCGTGTGGGTCCTGCCCGCTTCATCGGCAAAGGTCGCGGCTTCCGCGCACAGGCTGGCGGCGCGGTCCATGTCCATGCCCACGCCGATCAGGGCCGCCATGCCCCCCTCGCCCGGCGGCACGGCCTTCTGCATGGCGTTGCCGCGCAGGCGCAGCAGGCGGGCCGTCTGGGCGATGCCCAGCGCGCCGGCGGCCGCAAGGGCCGAATATTCACCCAGCGAATGCCCGGCCACCAGCGCCACGTCACGCTTCAGGTCCACGCCCCCTTCACGCTCCAGCACGCGCAGCACGGCCAGCGAGACCGCCATCAGCGCGGGCTGGGCATTGTCGGTGCGGGTCAGGTCCTCCATCGGGCCTTCGAACATGAGCTTCGAGAGGTGCTGGCCCAAGGCGTCATCCACTTCCTGGAACACTTCCCGCGCAGGGGCGAATGCCTCGGCCAGATCGCGTCCCATTCCAACAGACTGACTTCCCTGACCGGGGAAAACAAAGGCTTGCACAGGCATGACTTCCATCCACACTCATATTGTTTTTCGGTTCAACCGCGTGATGCGGGTTGCGGCAGGCAGTGTCAATCACCATCCCGTCCCGCGCGCAGGCGGTACCATGCCAGCAGCAGCGCATCCCACGGCAGCGCCGCCCCTTCGCGCAGGCGCCAGAACCAGCGCCGGCCCAGCCGCTGCGCGGCGGGCGCATCCGGCGGGGGCACGCGCACCACCTGCCACCCCATCATCCGCATGAGCAGCAGGCAACGCGGCAGGTGGTAGGCACTGCTGGCTACCGCAACCGGCCCCGCATATCCCTGTCGCCGCAGCAGCCCCGTGCACCGGATGGCGGAGGCCAGCGTATCGGGGGCCGTGTCCTCCACCATGATGGCATCGGGCGGGACGCCCATGGCCTGCAGCATATCGGCCATGACGACCGCCTCCCGCCGGCCCGAAGGCTGCGAAGGGCCGCCGGTGGGCACATACACCACCCTGCCCCGCCGACGGCCAAAGGCATGGGCCGCCCCCACGCGCAGGCGCAATGTGCGCGTGGGGGCGCCATCGGGATGCAGTCTCGCGCCGAATATGACGACTGGCAGGCCGTCCTGCCACGCCTGTTCCGCCATGGTCAGCGCGGCGCGCGCAGCAGCACCCGGTTCAGCGATTCCAGCGTGGTGAAAACCTGTTCCCAGACTTTTGCGAACCGGCTGGCGGACAGGCCGCGCGTTTCCATGATCGCGGCGATCTCTCCCACCGTGCGGTCCCCGTCGATCAGGGGCAGGATGCCGCGCGCCTGCGGCGGCACGGCGATCGCGACCTGCAACGTGCCAAAGGCGAAGGGCAGCCGGTCATCGCCGCCGATCATGCGGGCAAGCTCGATGCCCGGGATTTCACGCATTATGGGTACGGCATCCGCCGCCATGGGGTTGGCGCGGCCCACGGGTTCGCTGGCCCGGCGCACATAGGCGACATGGGTGGCCATGTTGCCCGCCACGTCCTCCGCCACGGCCTGGCGCGCGCGTTCGGGCAGGGCCGCGATCCGTTCACGCAGGCGCGGATCGGGCAGCAGCAGGGCGGGATCGTAACGGGCCGGTTCCATCAGGCACGCGGCCGCCAGCCCCGCGCGGTCCAGCAGGGCGTGGAAGGCGGTGATGTCATACGCCCGGTCACGCGGGTTGAGCAGCAGGTCATACAGCCCTGCATCGCCCCCAGTCAGGTGATCGCCAAAATTGCCGTTCTGCCGCAGCCACGCCGTGGCGGGCAGGTGCCGCATGACACGGCGCGCCACGTCCAGCCGCTGCCGTGGCGCATCCGCCACCGGGGCCAGTCGCTCCAGCGCGTCCTGCAGCATGTACACGCCCGTGCGGCCATAGGGGGCATAGACCATGAGGCCCATCCCCCCACCCGGGGCCAGCACGCCTTCCAGCGCCGCAAGCCCGGCATCGGGGTCAGGCAGGTGGTGCAGCACGCCACAGCAGTCGATATAGTCGAACGGCCCGGGGGCGACCGCGGCGAGGTCGGCCAGGTCACCGCGTACGAAGCGCATGTTTTCCAGGCCACGCACGTCCGCCCGTGCCCGCGCTGTCTCCAGCGCCACGGGGGAACGGTCAAGGCACAGCACCTCCCCCGCCCGCCCCGCGCGCGCCATGTGGGTGGCCAGCATGATCGCGCCATCCCCCGTGCCACACCCGGCCACCAGCACCCGCAGCGGCAGGGATTGCGGCCGGGTGGCCCCGAAGACCCAGTAATCGATTTCGCGCAGGTGGCTGGGACTGCCGATCAGCAGGCGGCCCTTTTCCTCACGCGGGTCGCGGGCGGGATAGGGATACTGCTCGTACTGGGCCTGAAGTCCCGCATCACGCGCATCGTGGGCGGGCAGGGCATCGGTTTCATGCTGGCTCATGGCATGGCTCTCAGCGCGGCAGCAGCTTGCCGCGCTGCCATGCCTCGGCGGCTTCATCGGCACTCATGCCATCAAAGCGCATGGCGTGGTCCAGCGCACTGACCACCTTGTTGCCCAGCGTCAGTTCATCAAGTTCATCCAGCAGGTCCTGGTCCATGTCGGCCCGCGCGGCGGAACGCAGCAGGATACGCGCATCCTGTTCCGCCCCGTACGCGCCCTTCGGGTCATCCAGTTGCACCAGGCGCTGGCCATAATGCAGGAAGGAGGGCTGCCATGTCGGGATGATTTCGGGCAGGCCACCGGCAAGGATATGGGCCGCGTGGTCATACGCCTGCGCATCAGGCCGGCTGGCGATGGTGTAGCCCGCTTCCGTCAGGTTGTAGGCCGCGACAACCTGACGCACACGGTCAAGGATGGAGTCCGGGGTCACGATCTCGCGGCAGACGGGGCAGCCCTCACCGGCCAGTTGGGCCAGCGAGGTGATGCCGGTCGCCGCCGCCTCGGGCAGGCACCAGCCAAAGGCCGGGCGATACAGCTGGCCAAACGCCTCCATGCCCAGGTCGGGGGCAAGGAAGGCCGCATCGACATCGGGCAGCCATGCGGACACGAACAGGTCCACATCGCCACGGCGCATGTGCTCCACCATTTCGGCGCGGGCGGCCACGACGTATTCGATTTCAAGTTCATAGGCTTCCAGCACGCGCGCCACGGCTGCCGCCGATGCCTGCTGCAGGGTATTGTCCAGATGACCCAGGGTCACGGTTGTCATGTAATCTTGCTCCTTGATGGGATGGGTCCGGCCCGTCAGCCCTGCTGCTGGGGCACACGCAGGCGACCGGTCTGGACCGGGGCCTTGCGCTGGGGATGGGTGGCAGGGACGACATAATCGAACACGAGGGTGCTGATGATGAAGGGGGCCGCGAATTTCCTGAAGGCTTCATGCGCGGGATCGAAATAGGCCGGGTCGGTCACGACGGGACGGCCGACATAGTAATTGCGGTCCCCCTCGGAATTGAACGTGACGACGAAGGCCTGCTGCAGTCCCTCGTCCAGCCCTTCCCCGCTCATCTGCGCGCCGGTCTCGATGGCGGCGACGACAGGGCTGCCATCGCTGCGCCGGGAAATCTGGCGCAGCGCCATGAAGCGGCTTACGACCTCCGCGCGCTGGGCGTCGGTAATGACGGGCAGGAAGCGGAACATGACGATATGCCGCACCGTGCCACGGTGGAAAGCGGGGGACGTGAAATTCACCAGCCCGACCTGTGATGCAATCAGCCGCTCGGCACGGGCGGCGTCGCTGATCTGGGCTTCGGGCGGCGTATCCGTCCCTGCCGTGTCGGGGGCGGGGGCGGGGGGCGCATCCGCCCGCGCCGTGCCCGCCAGCGCAAGGCAGCCCGCCGCCACAAGGGCGAGATACCGCGTCTTCATGTCCCGAGCCTTCATTATGTCTGTCTTCATTCCTGTCTGTAATCCGGGGCGGGTCAGGCCGCGGCCATGACCCGCGCGAATTTGCGCTGCCGCATCATGAGAAGGTGGTACACCGCGCGCGCGATCAGCGCATGCAGCCGCCCGTGCGGCGTCCACCCGATTGTCTTGAGGATCATGCCCGTCACCCGCACGGCATGCCGGGGCTGGTAGAAGCGCAGCGCGCGCGACATGTAGGCCGCGATGCAGCGCTTGTGGTCATAGGGCACGGTGCTGGGTTCGTTGGTGGTATGGAAGGCGGAGGCCAGCTCGTCATCCTCGCTTTCCGTCACGCGCCCCAGCGCGATGCGCGTGCGCCGCCATACCCCAAGGTGCTCGCGCCGCAGGTAGCGGTGCATATGGTCATAGAACAGCTTGAAATGACGGTATTCATCTGCCGCGACCTGCCGGCATATCGCCTTGAGCACGGGTTCGTCCGTGGCGTCGGCCAGCGCGGTGTAGAATGAGGACGTACCCGTTTCCACCATGCAGCGCGCGATCAGTTCCCCCGTGCGCGACCCGCGGATGGAAGCATCCACGTCAAGGTCCAGCCGGTAGGACCGCCGGTACCGCTCGAACGCCGCCATGTAATCCCATGACGGGTCCGCCAGCATGGCCCACCGGCCCAGGGCATCGCCATGCTGCACCTCCTCCTGCGCCCAGTTATCCGCCGCCTTGCTGAAATCAGGGTCATCGGCGAATACATTCTTCAGGTAACAGGCATAATCCAGGCCGTTGCGTTCAACGACCGAAGCGGCCTTGACCAATGGGACAATGTCAGGGTCCACACGTCGCGGATCGAAACGGTCCCAGTCCATCTGTTCAATGCGCCAGTGTTTCATCGCTACCTGTTCTTCTGCATTTTCTCCATGACGGCGCGCCGCGCGTGCCATTGCTGGAGACGACATGACACATGTTTCATGTTTACGCCAATCCCGCATCCATCCCACCCCTGTCATTCCGGGGCCATATCGTGCTAGGGGCGTAGCCCGACACCGCCAATAAGAACGACAGATTGGGTCGCCAAATGAATATTCACGAATATCAGGCAAAGGCGCTTCTGCGCTCCTACGGCATGCCCGTGCCTGAAGGACGTGCCGCCACCACCGCAGCACAGGCCGCCGATGCCGCCCGCGCCCTGAACGCGCCGGTTACGGTGGTCAAGGCACAGATCCACGCCGGTGGCCGTGGCGCCGGGCATTTCGCGGGCAAGCCCGAAGGCAAGGGCGGCGTGCGGCTGGCGCGCAGCATGGACGAAGTCAGCGACGCGGCAGACGCCATGCTGGGCGAAGTGCTGGTCACCAAGCAGACCGGCCCCATGGGGCGCCTCGTGCGCACGCTGTATGTCGAATCCGGCTGCGATATTGCGCGTGAACTGTATTTTTCCATGCTGGTCGATCGCGGCACGGGCCAGATCGTCATTGTGGCATCCCCCGATGGCGGTATGGAAATCGAGGAGGTGGCGGCCCGCACGCCTGAACGCATCCTCAAGGAATATGTCGACCCGGCGAAGGGGCTGTGCGACTACCAGTCACGCGACCTTGCCGTGCGCCTTGGCCTGACGGGGCGCGAGATCAGAGCGTTCCAGAACGTCGTACGTTCCGCCTACAGCGCCTTTACCGGCCTTGACGCCGCGATCGTGGAAATCAACCCGCTGGTCGTGACCGGGTCGGGCGACCTGCTGGCGCTGGACGCCAAGATGGCGTTCGATGAAAACGCGCTGTTCCGCCACCCCGAACTGGCGAAGCTGCGTGACGTGCACGAGGAAGACCCGCGTGAACGCGAAGCCGCCGAATACGGGCTGGCCTATGTCGGGCTGGATGGCAACATCGGCTGCATGGTCAATGGCGCGGGGCTGGCGATGGCGACGATGGACATCATCAAGATGGAAGGCGAGGAGCCGGCCAACTTCCTTGATGTAGGCGGTGGCGCGTCCAAGGAGCGGGTGGCGGCCGCCTTCCGCATCCTGATCGGCGATCCCAAGGTGCGCGGCATCCTGGTCAACATCTTCGGCGGCATCATGCGCTGCGACGTGATCGCGGAGGCCATCATCGCCGCATCGCACGAAACCGGGCTGAACGTGCCGCTGGTGGTGCGGCTGGCGGGCACGAATGTCGAACGCGGCAAGGCGCTGCTGGCGGAATCCGGCCTGACGATCATCCCCGCCGATGACCTGGGCGATGCCGCCCGCAAGATCGTATCCGCCGTCCGTAACGCGGGAGCCTGAGCGCATGTCCATACTCGTCAACAAATCCACCAAGGTGATCACGCAGGGCTTTACCGGCGCGCAGGGCACCTTCCACACCGAACAGGCCATCGCCTATGGCACCCGCATGGTCGGCGGCGTCACACCGGGCAAGGGCGGCAGCCTGCACCTGGGCCTGCCGGTGTTCGACACCGTCGCACAGGCGCGCGAGGCCACGGGGGCCGAAGCGTCCGTCATCTACGTGCCGCCCGCAGGTGCCGCGGATGCGATCCTTGAGGCGATCGCCGCCGGCATCCCGCTGATCGTGTGCATTACCGAAGGCATCCCGGTGCAGGACATGGTGCGCGTGCGCGCGGCCCTCGAACGGTCCGACAGCCTGCTGATCGGCCCGAACTGCCCCGGCATCATCACGCCCGATGAATGCAAGATCGGCATCATGCCCGGCCCGATCCACCGCCGTGGCCATGTGGGCATCGTCTCGCGCTCGGGCACCCTGACCTATGAGGCCGTGGCCCAGACCACCGCCATCGGGCAGGGGCAGAGCACCTGCGTCGGCATTGGCGGCGACCCGGTCAAGGGCATGGACTTTACCGATGTGCTTGAACGCATGATCGCGGACCCGGACACCCATTCCATCGTCATGATCGGTGAAATCGGCGGCACGTCCGAAATCGATGGCGCCGAACTGATCCGCGCCAGCGGCACGCGCAAGCCGGTCGTGGGCTTCATCGCGGGCGCCACCGCGCCGCCGGGCCGCCGCATGGGCCATGCGGGCGCGGTGATTACCGGCGGGCACGAGACCGCCAGCGCCAAGATCGAGGCCCTGCGTGAAGCGGGCATCCATGTCGCCCCCAGCCCCGCCGAACTGGGCACCACGCTGGCCCGCGTGCTGGGCTGACCCATATTTCCGGCGATGGCCCCATAACAACAAAAGTGTGGTCATCGCCGGTTTTGTATGGCACAGCCGGGAAAGTTTTCCACTTCACCGCCAGAGGATCCAGACCGATGCCCGATGGGAGCAGCCCGGACACCCTGTCCATGCACGCCGGGGCCACCAGCCTGCCCCCCATAAGGACAGACTGGACGCGTGACGAAGTCGCGGCCCTGATGGCGCTGCCCTTCCCGGACCTGATCTATCGGGCGCAGACGGTGCATCGCGCCCGTTTCGACCCCACGGAAATGCAGATTTCTACCCTGCTGTCGATCAAGACAGGCGGGTGCCCCGAAGACTGCGCCTACTGCCCGCAGAGCGCGATGCATGAAGATGGCGGCGTAAAGGCCAGCCGCCTGATGGCGGTCGAAGAAGTGCTGAAGGAAGCCCGCGCCGCCAAGGCCGCGGGTGCGGCGCGCTTCTGCATGGGGGCGGCATGGCGCAGCCCCAAGGAACATGACCTTGAGACCGTGTGCGCCATGGTCGAGGGCGTCAAGGCGCTGGGGCTGGAAAGCTGCGTGACGCTGGGCATGCTCGACAACCGCCAGGCGCACAGGCTCAAGGATGCCGGGCTGGATTACTACAACCACAACATCGATACCTCGCCCGAATATTATGGCGACATCATCTCCACCCGCACCTTTCAGGACCGGCTTGATACACTGGAAAACGTGCGCGACGCCGGGATCAATGTCTGCTGTGGCGGCATCGTCGGCATGGGGGAGGACACCACGGACCGCGCGGGCATGATCGCGACGCTGGCCAGCCTGCCCCGCCACCCCGAAAGCGTGCCGATCAACATGCTGGTGCGCGTGGAAGGCACCCCGCTGGCCGACAGGGCCACGGCGGTCGACCCGATCGAATTCGTGCGCACCATCGCCGCCGCCCGCATCACCATGCCCGCCAGCCGCGTGCGCCTTGCCGCAGGCCGCGAGGACATGAGCGATGAAGCCCAGACGCTGTGCTTCCTTGCCGGCGCCAATTCCATTTTCTATGGCGAACGCCTGCTGACCACGCCCAACCCGGCGGCCCTGCGTGACCGGCAGTTGCTTGACCGGCTGGGCATGCATACATCACACAAACAGGGCTGAACCCGACGCAGCCGGGCGCGGGACCGGCGGGGCAGTTCCCACGCGTGGTGCCCTTTTCCGGCCGCGTGCATTACGAAATCTGGAACATGTCCTATACCGTAAAGGAAATCTTCCCCACCCTGCAGGGTGAAGGCGCGCAGGCGGGCCGTACGGCGGTATTCTGCCGGTTTGCGGGGTGTAACCTGTGGTCGGGCCTGGAACGCGACCGGGAGCGGGCGACGTGCCGGTTCTGTGATACGGATTTCATCGGCACCGACGGCCCCGGTGGCGGCCGCTTCGCGGATGCGGACCAACTGGCGGATGCCATTGCGGCCCGGTGGCCCGGACCGGACAGAAAGGCAGCCTTTGTCGTCCTGACCGGCGGTGAACCCCTGTTGCAGCTGGATGACGCGCTGGTGGCGGCACTGCATGCGCGGGGTTTTGAAATCGCGGTGGAGACCAACGGCACCGTGGCCGCGCCGGAAGGGATCGACTGGATATGCGTCAGCCCCAAGGCGGGTGCGGACCTGGTCCAGACACGCGGGCATGAACTCAAGCTGGTCTATCCGCAGCCGGACCTGCCGCCCGATCAGGTGGCCGGGCTTGATTTCCAGCAGTTCTGGCTCCAGCCGATGGATAATGCCGACCGTGCCCGCAACACTGCCGACGCGGTCACGTATTGCATGCGCCACCCGCAATGGCGGCTGTCGTTGCAGACCCACAAGCTGATCGGGATACCCTGACATGCGCGCTCCCCCTCCCCCATCCCATCCTGAAAACGAAGCCGCACTGGTCCTGTTTTCCGGCGGTCAGGATTCAGCCACCTGCCTTGCATGGGCGCTGGCGCGTTTTGGCCGGGTGGAGACGCTCGGGTTCGATTACGGGCAGCGCCATGCGGTCGAACTGGAATGCCGCGCAGCCCTGCGCGACGGGATGGCGACACAGAATGCCCTGTGGGCGCAGCGCCTGGGCGCCGACCATACGCTCGACCTTGCCGCCCTTGGCACCGTATCGGACACGGCGCTGACGCGTGAAGCCGAAATCACGATGAATGAAAACGGCCTGCCTAACACATTCGTGCCCGGCCGCAACCTGATTTTCCTGACCTTTGCCGCGGCCCTGGCCGCACGCCGCAACATCCGCCATATCGTGACCGGCGTGTGCGAGACGGATTATTCCGGCTACCCCGACTGCCGCGATGACACGATCAAGTCCCTGCAGGTGACGCTCAACCTCGGCATGGATGCCCATTATGTGCTGCACACACCACTGATGTGGATAGACAAGGCGCAGACATGGGAGCTGGCCCACCAACTGGGTGGTGATGCGCTTGTCCGCCTGATCAACCGTGAAAGCCATAGCTGCTACCTTGGCACGCGCGGCACGCTGCATGCATGGGGGCATGGCTGCGGCACCTGCCCCGCCTGCACATTGCGCAGGGCGGGATGGGAGCAGTACATGGCGGCACGCCAGCATGTTTGAACTGGTTTTCACCCGGCGCTTTTCCATGGCGCACCGGCTGCTGGCGGGCGAAAGCGAACGCTGCGCCCTGCCCCACGGCCATAATGAATACATACGCGCCCACCTGCGCGCCACGAACCCCACGGCGCTGGATGGCCGTACCAACATGGTCATGCCCTTCCAGCGCGCAAAGGGCGTCTGGCACGGCTTTATCGACAACCATGTCGATCATGCCCTGCAACTGGCGGAAGATGATCCGCTGCTTGCATGGTTCGCCAGCAACGAACCACGGCGCGCGCGGCGCATACTGGTTACCCCCGGCGACCCCACGACCGAACTGCTGGCCTGCCTGCTCATGGCCAAGCTGAACGCCTTCCTTGCCGCCGATGGCGGGGCGCTAACCTGCGCCAGCATCGAAATCGAGGAAACACCCACCAACACGGTCCGTTACAGTGGCGACCCGCTGGCGGTCCTGCCCCGGCCGCGCGCTGCGCCCCAATGCTGGTGGCGACGCGCGGATACGAGCATTTCCGATACCTGATGACCCTGCTGCCCCGAAAGGCCCTGTTTTTTTCATGTCTGCACTCGCCCGTTACCGTCAGGAATGGTTCGGTAACATCACGCGCGATACACTGGCCGGCATGGTCGGCACGTTTGCGCTGATCCCCGAAGTCATTGCATTTTCCTTTGTCGCGGGGGTCGATCCCGCAGTCGGGCTTTATGCGTCCTTTGTCATAAGCGTGGTGATCGCCTTTACCGGCGGCAGGCCGGGCATGATATCCGGGGCGGCCGGATCGGTGGCGCTGGTCGCCGCCGCCCTGGTGCGCGCCCATGGGGTGCAGTACCTCCTGGCCGCGACCCTGCTGTGCGGGCTGCTGCAGGTGGTGTTCGGCATCCTGCGCCTGCATGTGCTGATGCGCTATGTCTCGCGCCCGGTGCGGACCGGGTTCGTCAATGCACTGGCCATCCTGATCTTTTCGGCGCAGGTGCCGCATATGCTGCATGTGACATGGCATACCTATGCCATGATCGCGCTGGGGCTAGTCATCATCTATACCCTGCCCCGGCTTTTTTCCGCCATTCCGTCGCCCCTGATCTGCATTGTGGTGCTGACCGTGGTGTCGGTCCTGTGCCCCATGCCGCTGCACACGGTGGCCGACCTTGGCCGCCTGCCGGACAGCCTGCCACATCTGGTCTGGCCCGATGTGCCGTTCTCGGTTGATACACTCAGCATCATCGCGCCCTTTGCTCTCGCCATGGCCAGCGTGGGCGTGCTGGAATCCATGATGACGGCCCGCGTGGTGGACGACCTGACGGAAACCCACAGCAGCAAGCGGCAGGAATGCATGGGGCTGGGTATCGCCAATATCGCCGTCGGCCTGTTCGGCGGCATCGCGGGCTGCGGCATGATCGGACAGACGGTGGGCAACCTGCGCTATGGCGGGCGGGGGCGGCTTTCCACGTTCGTCGCGGGCGCCTTCCTGCTGCTGCTTATGGTCATGCTGCGCCCGTGGGTGGCGCAGGTGCCGGTGGCGGCACTTGTGGCGATCATGATCATGGTGTCGGCCAGCACGTTTTCCTGGTCGTCGCTGCGTGACCTTGTCCATCACCCGCGCACCACCAGCGTCATCATGCTGGCGACGGTGGCGGTTGTCGTGGGCACGCATGACCTTGCCGCGGGGGTCGCCGTGGGCGTAATGCTCAACGGGCTGTTCTTTGCCTTCCAGGTGTCCAGCATGCTTTCGGTCAGCAATGCGCTTTCGGCTGATGGGCAGACGCGGACCTATATCGTGAACGGGCAGGTCTTCTTTGCCTCATCCGACGGCTTTGCCGATGCGTTCGACCTGCATGATACGGCCCGCCATATCACGATCGACCTGACCCATGCCCATATATGGGACATGACGGCGGCCGGCATGCTGGAAGAACTGATCGGCAAGATGGAAGCACAGGGCATGGATGTGCAGTTGATCGGCCTGAACGGGGCCAGCACCCGGTTTCTGGCCCGGCATACACGGTTGCAGGCCGGATAATCCAACTTTACCAATTTTTGGGCACCGCCTTTTTTGCAAAAAAGGCGGCATTCCTTGAAGCTTTTTGAAAAAAGCTTCACCAAAAACTTTGACCAATTCACCCGATACACACAACGGATGCACCTGTTGTGTAAAGGGCTGACCCTTACTTTTTCTTTGTTGCCGTCGTGGTGTCGGACTGGGCAAAAGGATCTGCGGCGATGGTCGTGCCCGCCTGCTTCGCCCATTGATCGGCGGCGGCCTTGTCGCCTGCCTGCCGCGCGCTCTGGCTGGCGCGGGCATAAAGCTGGGATGCCTCCTGCATATTCCCCGCCTTGCCAGCCGCGCGTGCGGCAACGCCAAGGGCACGGGCCATATCACGGTAATCCACCTGCGTCTGGCGGATGGTTGCCGCCTGCATGGCGTCCTGCATGGCCGTCTGCGTACTGCCCCCCGTGACCAGCAGGTTCCGGGCAGCTATTTCCCTTGCATCCGCCGTCCAGCCATCCGGCAGTTTCCCGGTCAGGCTGGCAAAATAGGCATCAACCGAGGCAAGCGTGGCCTGATCCCCGCTGTCATCCGCAATCAGTCCCCGGATCAGCTGGGCTTTCTCGACAATGTCGGTATCCTGCGCGCCTGCGGCACGTGTTGCCGCGGCAGCCGCTTCGGTATCGCGACCCAGCCGGCGCAGGGCACCTGCCTGCACCAGGTCCAGCCCGGCATCGTCACCCGTCTGCCCCCGCATCGCCAGGGCCGAACGTGTCGCGGTTACCGTGGACAGCGCATCCTGTGGCTTGCCTTCATCCAGTTGCACCGTCGCAAGGTTGTAGCCTGCATCGCCAATAGCCGAGACATCGTCGCGGGCAATGGCGCGCTGGCCCGCGGCCCGGTACTGCTGCTCCGCCACAGAAAGGCGCTCAAGACCCACGGCATCCTTCGCGTTGTCCATATCCTGCGACAGGGTTGTGTCACCCGGCTGGGTGACCGCCTGTCCCCCGCCGCCACATCCCGCCAGCGCAAGGGCAAGGCCAAGGGCCACGTGTTCCTTTTTCATGCTCATGGCTGCACCTTCTGCGCCGGAAGGCGGGCATGGACATGCTTCGCCGCCTTGTTGCCATTACCACCCAGTATCCACAGGCCACGCATCTGGTCGACCAGCTTCTGCAGGCTGCTGGCGGTCGTCTGCGCCTGGACCAGAAGCACAGGCAACTGCTGGCTGGCATCCTGCAGGTTGTGGGTAATGGCTGGGGTCGCGTTGCTCAGGTCGCCCGTGGCCTTCTGCACGTTGGTCATGCTTGCGCTGGCCTTGTCCATGACACCCGCAAGCTGTTTTTCGATCGGAGTCAGCTGTGCAACGGTGGCGTTAAGGCTGGTGATCATCTGTTCGGCCTGGCGGATCAGGTCGTCATTGGTCATGAGGCGCCCGATGGACCCCTTGCCCGCATGCATGTCCGTAATGGTGGCGTCCAGCGTCGCCATCATGTGCTGGGCATTGTCCAGAACCGGGATGACGCGGTCGCGGATGTCACTGAAGGTCTGGGTAATGGTGTCAGCCGGGTTGGGGGCGTTGGTGGCGCTGAGCACCGCGTAGCTCCAGTCCAGCTTGTCCCCCGTCCCGCGTGAGACGTCGATGTAGCTAGCGCCAGCCACCACAAAACGCTTGCGGATGATGGCGGTGCTGTCACGGCGGATATAGGGTTCGATATCGGGATCGATCTCCACAATGGCGTACATGCCCCCCGACGGATTGATCCGCACGCGCCGCACGGTGCCCGCATGGATGCCCATGACCTCCAGGTCGTCACCAACCGACAGCCCGCTGACCCCGTTTTCGGGCAGCACGATCCGCAGCCTGCCCGCCGGCGTCAGCCAGTCGCGCAGCACGCCGGCCTCGATCACCGCGCCAAGCAGGATGACAAGGGCCACAAGGACCAGTATCCCCACCCATTCATCGGCGTAACGGACACGCACAAGCTGCCGGATTCCGTCTGACTGTTGTTTCTGGACCATTACACCACCCGCATGGGAAAAAGACCTTCGTCAAGAAGGCGCATGTGGATATTCACCGCCTTGCGATATTCATGCCAGGCCGCCGCGGAACGGACGAACCATAGCACGCCACAGCCACGATCCCGCGCCGTGGTCATCATTTCAAGGAACGGCAGGATATTCTCCTCTGGCAGCGTGTCGGATATGTCCTCCAGCAGCAGCAGGTCCGGCCGCCCCATGAAGGCGCGCACACACGCCGCCCGCGCCAGATCCGCGCCTGACAGCCGGTCCGGCGCCGAGGTTGGCAGGCCGGGCAAACCAAACCGGTACCCCAGTTCGGTAGCGTGCAGGACCACGTTATCAAACGGGTCCGTGGTATGGTACAGGTGCGGCAGCATGATGTTGAGATGCGTGCCAAACAGGTTGAGCCAACTGCTGTTGCGCGAAACGCGGCCAATACGCCCACGCAGCGCGTTGAGCTGCCGGTCGTGCAGCGCGCTCCAGTCCAGCCCCATGAACTTGATGCTGCCCTGCGTCAGCCCGATCATGCCGGAACACAGGTCGGCGAACATGGCGGCCCGTTCGAAATCACGGCAGTCAATCACCGCGCATTCACCGGGCATGATGCGCAGGTTGTACGGCGCGGGCATGAGGCCGGTCTCCTCGAACGACGGCACGACGTCACGCAGTTCCAGCAGGGGAGCGTTGGCTGTCATGTCAGAAATCCAGCATGAAGAGGATATTGACCACCAGCACCAGCATGATCCCGCGCGCAAATCCACGCGGCATGATGGTGGCCATCGTATCATTGCTGCCGACGGTCAGGCCCGATACGCATGACCCCACCCCGACGAAGAAACCGACCAGCACGAATTTCAGCGGGATGATCAGGTAATCCCACGTGGTCATCGCGCCAAGGACATTGAAGAAGAATGTCCAGACCGAGGAGGTGATGGCCCCCGTGGAATGGGCGACCACGAACCCCATCAGCAGCGATACGACGGCAAAGATCATGCCCAGCGTAAAGCCGCCCAGCGTAAAGGCGAACGTACGCGGCATGACCAGCGCCAGGAACGGGTCGATGCCGCGCGCCTGCAGCGCCCGCACTTCCCCCCCCAGCACCATCATCCCGATTTCGGTCAGCGACAGCATGCCGCTGCGCCCCATGATGATGATGCCGACAAGGATGGGCGAGATTTCACGCACCAGCACGGAAACAAGGATCGACCCCGTCATCTGCGCCATGCCCGCGTAACCCAGCCAGTACGCAGCCTGCGACACCACCATGAGGCCCGTCAGCGTCGCGGTGATCACGATACTCAGGAAACCGCCACTGACCACCTGCCGCAAGGTGGCGCGGAATTCATAGATAACCGGCCTGCGCCATGAATTGGGCCGCATGCTTTCGCGTAGCACGCCCCACCCGGAACCGATCACCAGCAGGGCGAAACGGACCTGGTGCCGCGTCAGCCGCCCAAGGGCTGCAAGCCAGGGCGCGAACCGCCGCAGCAGGTGCACCAGACGGCCGTCATGGTCCGGCTGGGGAACAGCCATGGGGTCGGCCTGTGGCGCCACGTGGTCAGGGGCGTGGGTTGGCGTATCGGTCATCGCCGCCCGGCCAGCACATAGGTACGTGTCAGCCCCATGCCGGGGATGAAGAACCGGCCACGTTCACGGAACAGGAAGTACTGGCGCAGGCGCTGGTAGACATTTTCCGATACCTGGATCGTACCGACATCCGGCGCGCCCTGCGCCATCATCTCGGCCATGCCCATGGCGTCGCCCCACAGGTTGAACGCCTGCGGCTTCTTGCCCAGCATGCCGCCGAATACCGGCCCGACATCCAGACCGATGCGGAAGACCGGGTCCAGATCCGCCTTGGACAGCATGGCCAGCGCGTTTTCACGCATCATGAGCGCCGCATTCGCAATGCGGAACACCGCCCCCTTGTCCGGCGTGCGCGAACACCCGGCCACACAGACGACGCGATGACCCAGCATGCGGATGGAGTACAGCCCGCACTGGTGGGCGATATCCTGCAGCGCGCCCGCCATGTCATCAATCAGCTTGATGTTGGCGGTCGGGTCGTTCTGGGCCGTCATGATCATGTCGGACAGGCTGATGACCATGATGGCGACGGCAGGGTAGAACCCTTCCATCTGGCTCAGGTCGGTCGTGCCCGGCTGCCCGTTTATGGACAGCGCGCCGGGGGCCAGCAGGAAGCCCTGGCTCGGATCCTCGGGGCCTTCGCCACCCTGGGCGGGTTCCGTTTCCAGTTCCTCTCGCGCCGCGGCCACCGCCGTGTAATGCTGGGCGGAGAAGCGGGCCGCCGCCACCCCGGCGATCATGTCCACGAAATGATAGACCATTTCGGCGCGTGGCGCGTCTTCCAGCGTGATGACGCCAACCGGGCCGCTACTGCCCAGGATCGGGCTGCAGAACAGGGATTTGCTGCCAAAGGCACGCATGTATACGCGGTAGAACGCTGTCGTGCGGTCATCGGTGGCAGCATCGGTGGTGACCAGCGCGTCACCATGGGAAACAGCGTCAAAGAAGCTCTTGAGGTCCGTCGTGGACATCTCGAACCCGCCGGAATGCACGTCCTGCTGCCGGTCGTAGGAATCGATGCACATGAGCGTATGCCCATCATGCAGGATCCGCCATATGGCCGCCCGGCGGCCATGGGACTGGTCCGCCAGCGTTTCGGTCAGGACAAGGGCATTGTCTTCGGGGTTGAACAGGTCGGGATAGGCCGCAACCGACTGCAGGGCATGGCTTTCGTAATTGGCAACCGCCCGCGCCTGGGAAATCTGGTTGCGCAGGCGGTCCCCGCGCCGCGCCTGCAGGAACAGCAGCAGGCCAAAGCCCAGCGCCATGATGACGACCAGGACGAAGAACAGCAGGTTCTGCCGCCCGTCCGCCATGGCGAAACGTGAAAAATCATCCTCGGGCGCGACCAGCAGCAGGACCCAGCTATCCTTGCCCACCGGCAGGTTGGCGGTGATGGTCACATACCGCCGCCCCTTCACCTGGACGGTGCGCGCGCCGTAGCTATGGACGCGGTATTCGTCAAACGCCTTGGTCATGACCGGGTATTTCAGCGGGTCCAGCGTCATTTTACCCGGGTCGCCATGCGCCTTGGCCTGCGTATCCTGCATGCCATGGCCGGCGACGACATGCCCGTCCTGATCGAGCAGGATCGCGTTGCCACTTTCGCCGATCTTCAGCGAATTGAGAAAATTATTGAGATGGTTGAGGGACATGTTGATGGCATAGACATATGTCTTGTCATTCACGCCCTTGTACGGGACGGCCGCCGTGATGGTCACCTGCTTGGTGACCTCCACGATGTAGGGATGGGTCCAGATTTCCTGCCCCGACTTGACCGCATCGGTAAACCAGTCATGCCCGCGGGGATCATACGTGCCCGCCGGGGTCTGCCACTGCCTGAGCAGCTTGCCATTGCCGTCACGCAGTTCATGCGTGAAGGTCGCCTTGGGCGTACCCACGTCATGCAGGGTCGTAAGCGCGGTCTGGCCGGGCTGTTCACCATGTTCCAGCGTACTGAAATTGCCATCGCTGTCGGCGATGTAGAACGACTGGATCTGCGGGACATTCCGCATCATGGTGCTGCTGTAGCCGTTGAAGATCTTCTGCTCGACTTCCGGCGCGCCATGTTCGAGCATGTCACGCGCCACGATCGCCCCGGCCGAGGCAGGCATGAGGAAGGAACTGACTTCCTTGGCGATATAATCCTGCTGGCTGACCAGCAGGTCATGCGTAAGGCTCAGCGCGCCGGTCCGGACGGTCCGGTAGGAATGCCACCCCACCCCGGCAATGACGGCGATGACCGAAACCACACCGGCCACCGGAATGCCGATATGAAACAGGAAGCGCCGGAACTGGTCGGAAGGGGCAATCGTGGGATCGACAATCTCGTCCGTGGACAATGCTCTCTTCCTGTTTCAATACAATCAGGTACGGGTAACGGGCACAGACTAACCCAAAGCTGCCACCAGGGCCACTCCCTTTCGTTACATACCGCCCATTCAGCCCTGCCACAACGGATCGGACAGGCGGCTGACAAAGGCATGATGGGCTTCCAGTTCGGCGGCGTCCGGCCGGACGCGCACGCTCATATGCCCCGCCGGCCGCGCATAGACATAGGTGGCGATGCCGCCGCCTCCTTCATCCACCGACAGGCTCAGCCCGCGCTGCCTGCCCCCGGTCAGTTCCAGATACACCGCAGCCAGCAGCCTGCAGTCCAGCAGCGCGTTATGGGTCGTACGTTCCGACAGGTCGATGGAAAAACGGCGGCACAGCGCGTCAAGGCTGTTGGGCATGCCGGGAAAACGCTCACGCGCCATATCCAGCGTATCGACCATGCGCCCCATATCCAGTTCGGGCAGACGCGCACGCGCCAGTTCCGCGTTCAGGAACCCGAAATCGAAGCGGGCATTATGCGCGATCAGGGGATCATCGCCGATGAATTCAAGGAATTCGGGGGCCACCTGCGCGAATTTCGGCTTGCCTTCAAGATCCGCGCGGGTAAAGCCATGCACGCGCGATGCTTCTTCGGGCACATCACGTTCAGGGTCGATCAGGACACGGAAACTGCGCCCGGTGGGCAGGTCGCCAACCAGTTCAAGGGCCGCGATTTCAATGACGCGGTCCCCCTTCAGCGGATCAAGGCCGGTGGTTTCCGTATCGAACAGGATGGTGCGTTTCATGTGGGCTTTCCCCTGGCCGCAGCCCATGCGGCTGGACTTCCCTCGCGCATCGCATACAGCAAACGCCTGACCTGCCGCACCGTTTCGTGGCGTGACAGACCGGTTTCGATAATGACATCGGCCCGCCGCCGCCTTGCGGCATCGGGCATCTGGCGGGCGATGATGGCGTCAATCTGGGCCGGTGTCATCCGTCCCCGCCGCAATACGCGCTGGCGCTGCATGGATGCGGGCGCGCTGACCACCACCACGCGGTCGCATATCCTGTCGGCTCCGGTCTCGAACAGAAGCGGGATATCCAGCACGACCCACCGGCAGCCATCGCGCCGCGCGCGTTCCACGAACCGCGCGCGCGCCCGGCGCACCAGCGGGTGGATGATGGCTTCCAGCCCCTGCATCACCCCCGGATCGGACAGCGCCGCCTGCCGCAGCACCGTCCGGTCCAGCACGCCATCGCGCACCGAACCGGGAACCAGCCGCGCGATGGCGGGCAGGGCCGCGCCATGCGGGCCTTGCAGGCCCGCAACGGTGGCGTCGGCATCAAACACCCGCAGGCCCGCGCGTTTCAGCAGGGCCGCCGTGGTGGACTTGCCCATGCCGATCCCGCCGGTCAGGCCCAGTATGCGCATGAAAGACCCCGTTCAGCCCGCATGCGCGCGCTTGAGGTCGGCATCCAGCAGGGCTTCAACCGCAGGCCCGATATCCGGCGTCGCGCCAAACCATTTTTCAAACCCCAGCCCGGCCTGATGGATCAGCATGCCCAGACCATCGACCGTGGGCAGCCCATAGCTGGCCGCCTGCCGGAGCAATCCGGTCTGTCGTGGCACATAGACAATATCGCACACGACCAGGCCGGCAGACGCCCGCGCCAGATCCAGCGGGAACACGGCATTCGCCCCCCCATCCATGCCGATGGAGGTAGTATTGACCAGAAACATGCATGACGGCAGCACGGCGCCCGCACCGGCCCAGTCAACGACCGTGATGCCCGCCAGTGACGCGGCCAGCGCATCGGCCCGCGCACGGGTACGGTTGGCCACCACGACCTCCACGCCGCGATCCAGCAGGCTTGCGGCGATGGCGCGCGCCGCCCCGCCCGCCCCCAGCAGCAGGGCGCGGCCACCCGTGACGGAAATCCCATGCGCCTCCACATTGGCCACGAATCCGTCGCCATCGGTGGAATAGCCCTCGATCCGGCCATCAGGTGCGAAGACCAGCGTGTTGACCGAACCCGAACGCCGTGCCGAACGGTCCAGAAGGCCGTGTTCCTCCACGATGCGATAGGCTGATTCCTTGTGCGGGATGGTCACGTTCACGCCACGGAAACCCGCCGCCTGAAGACCCCGGACCGCGACATCGAATGCCCCCGGCGCCACCGGCAGGGGTACGTACGCCCCGTTGATCCCGCATTGGTCCAGCCAGAAATTATGCATGAGCGGCGAGCGCGAATGCGCCACCGGCCAGCCGATCACCCCGGCCAGCAGGGTATGGCCGTCAATGCGAGGGCTGCGTTCCATCATCTTCCAATCCATCAAGGTCAGGTGCGGCGGTCAGTGCCGGAACTCTTCCCACGCCCGTGGCAGGATACGCGCAAGGCGGCCGGCCCAGTCCGCCTGCCCCTGTTCCGTTGCAATCAGGTCCTGGCGTATCTCGATTTCCAGATAGGGCACGCCGCGCCCTTCCGCATGCACGGGCACGGTGTAGTCGCTGACATCCGTCAGGGCGTAGGGTTCGTTGCTGCCGACCACCAGCCCGTCCTCGGCTGCCAGCAGGTCACGCACCCGCAGGCCGAAAGCGGGGTTGCGGTTATGCAGCACGCCCGTATGCCATGGCCGCGCCATGCCGTTCATGCGGTCGGTAAAGCTGTGCAGGGACACCAGCACCACGGGCAGCCCGCCCTCCAGCCGTGTCGAGATCTCCCGGCTGATCCGGTCATGATAGGGCAGGAAGATTTCCTCAACCCGCCTGCCTTCTTCGGCCGCCGTGATGTCGATATTGGCCGGAACCCGCGTCCCGTCACTTTCCCGCACGATGGATGTCGGATGCCCCGGCGCGCGGTTGCAGTCGATCACAAGGCGGGAATAGGCCTGTTCAATCAGGATGCAGTCCAGTTCACGCGCCAGCATCCGCCCGGTTTCGGCCATGCCCAGGTCACAGGCGATATGACGCGCACGATCGGCGGCGCTGACCCCCATGTCCCCCAGCGCGGATGGCAGGCTGCGCCCCGCATGGTCGCTGACCAGCACGAATGGCAGGCCGGACGGTGGCGTCACGCCATCAAGCGCGGATGTACCGAACTGGATGACGGGGGCCGGGTCATCCTGCGTCAGCAACCGTAATGGCTCCTGCGCAAGGGCTGTATGCTGCATTGTGCGGGACATCCTGTGCCATGGGCGGGTTCGCACCCGATATTACAGATCACGCCGCATGAGTGAAAGACCCCCCGCCGCAACCCACCTCGCCGGCCCCGCCATGCGGGGGGGATTACCGGGCACGGGAACGATTGTATCTGTGGCGGCAGATGGGTAGGGTGCGCGGCATGTGATGGCGTTACGCCACGACGTATCAGACACGATCCTTTTCACACTTGGGGTAGCTGGAACACAGGATGCCGGGGAACGCAAAAACGCTGACGGATCAGGACGCGCAGAAGGCGAACGCACAATGGGGCGGCCGCTTTGCCGGGGGGCCGGCGGCGATCATGCAGGACATCAACGCCTCGATCGGTTTTGACAAGGCCCTGTGGCGGCAGGACATCGCGGGGTCGAAGGCCCATGCCGCCATGCTGGCGAAAACCGGCATCATTTCCGATGCGGACGCCCGTGCCATTACCGAAGGGCTGGAGCAGATCGGGCGGGAAATCGCGGCCGGCACCTTTGAATTCAGCACCGCGCTTGAAGATATCCACATGAATATCGAAGCCCGCCTGTCCGACCGGATTGGCGAGGCGGGCAAGCGCCTGCACACCGCGCGGTCGCGCAATGACCAGGTGGCGACCGATTTCCGCCTGTGGGTGCGTGACGCGATCGACGGGCTGGACCGGCAGGCGGCGTCCCTCATGCGCGCGCTGGCGCGGCGGGCGGCGGAACATGCCGCCACCCCCATGCCCGGCTTCACCCACCTGCAGACCGCGCAGCCCGTGACATTCGGCCACCACCTGATGGCGTATGTGGAGATGCTGGCCCGCGACCGCGGCAGGCTTGCGGATGCGCGGCGCAGGCTCAATGAATCCCCGCTGGGGTCGGCCGCCCTTGCGGGCACGTCCTTTCCCATCGACCGGGACATGACGGCGCATGCGCTGGGCTTCGACCGCCCCACGGCCAATTCGCTCGATGCCGTATCGGACCGTGACTTCGCGCTGGAATACCTGTCCGCGCTGTCCATCATGGCCGTCCACCTGTCGCGGCTGGCGGAAGAAATCGTGATCTGGTGCTCGGCCCCCTTCTCCTTCATCCGCCTGTCCGATGCGTTCACCACCGGCTCGTCCATCATGCCGCAGAAGCGCAACCCCGATGCCGCCGAGCTGGTCCGCGCCAAGGGCGGGCGCATTACCGGTGCGCTGGTGGGGCTGCTGACGGTGATGAAGGGCCTGCCGCTGGCCTATGCCAAGGACATGCAGGAAGACAAGGAACCCGTATTCGCCGCGACCGATGCCGCGGCACTCAGCCTTGCCGCCATGGACGGCATGATCCGCGACCTCAGCGTCAATGCGGAGCAGATGCGCGCCTATGCCGGGTCGGGCTTTTCCACCGCCACCGACCTTGCGGACTGGCTGGTGCGGGTGCTGAAGGTGCCCTTCCGCACCGCCCACCATGTCACAGGCCGCCTGGTCGGCAGGGCGGAGGCGAAGGGCGTGGGCCTGGCCGACCTGACGCTGGAGGACATGCAGGCCGAGGAACCGGGCATCACCGCCGACATCTTCACGGTGCTGGATGTCGATTCCTCCATCGCCTCGCGCACCAGCCATGGCGGCACAGCGGCGAAGAACGTGCGCGCGCAGGCCGCGCGCTGGCTGGATACGCTCGGGACAGGAGAAAGCGGCACATGAACATCCATCCCACCCCACGCGGGCGCGCCATCGTGGTGCTGGCGCTGGCGGGCCTGGTCATCGCCTCCGCGCTGGGGGCATGCGGGCGTATCGGGTCGCCGCGGCAGCCTTCCGATTCCCGGGCCTATTACACGACCTATCCCAGCCCCGACCGCTGACGGGTCAGGCCAGGCTGTCCGGCCCGAAACTGTCGGGCAGCAGCTCCGCCAGCGTACGGACCAGCAGGACCGCCCCCCCGGCCGACACCATGGTGACAGGGGTCCGGGGGGATGCGAATTCCCTGATTTTCTGCCTGCATCCGCCGCATGGCGTGCAGGCGGCATCCCCGCCCCCGCAAACCACCACGCGACGGATATCACGCCCGCCCTGCGCCACCATGGCGGCGATGGCGCCGGCCTCGGCGCAGGTACCTTCGGGATAGGCCGCGTTTTCGACATTGCACCCGGTGAATATCCGGCCATCCGCCGCCGCCACCGCCGCACCGACCTGAAAGCGCGAATACGGCGCATAAGCCCGCAGGCGCACGTCAATCGCGGCCTGAACCAGGGGGTCATTGCTCATACCGGTCTGTCCTTACCTGTTCTTTCATGCGTCAAGCACCTTGGAAGCGACAGGGCAAGGCGGTATCGTGCGCCCATCATGGCTGATGCTTCCCCTACCTGTCGTGGACAGGACCCATCCGTTGCCGACCTTCTGGCCGTCCGTCCGGCGCTGTCCATGCATGCCATGGACGGGCTTGTGCTGGAAGACGTGCCCCTCAACGCCATTGCCGACGCGCTTGGCACGCCCACATGGGTCATGAGCGCGGGCACGCTGCGCGCGCGCTACCGCAGGCTTGCCACGGCCCTGGCCGCCACCGGCCGGCCGGTTTCCATTCACTTCGCCGTCAAGGCCAATGACCACCTGGCCGTGCTGCGCGTGCTGGCGGCCGAAGGGGCCGGGGCGGACGTGGTCAGCGGCGGCGAACTGCGCCGCGCCATGATGGCGGGCATCCCGGCGGAAAAAATCGTCTTTTCAGGCGTGGGCAAGAGCCTTGAGGAAATGCGCCTTGCCCTGCAGGCGGGCATTGCGCAGGTCAATGTCGAAAGCGCGGAGGAGCTTGACCTCCTTTCCGCCGTGGCGGAAGCCGAAGGGCTGGAAGCCTGCGTGGCCCTGCGCATCAACCCCGATGTCGATGCCGGCACCCACGCCAAGATCACCACCGGCCTCGCCACCAACAAATTCGGGATTCCCTACGACCGCGCGGTTGAACTTTATGCCCGCGCCGCCACTTTACCGGGTATCCGGCCCGTCGGGCTGGCAATGCATATCGGCAGCCAGATCGTACGCATGCAGCCCTACCGTACCGCCTATGCCAGACTTGCCGACCTCGTGCGGGCCATCCGCGCGCGCGGGCTTGCGGTCGAGGCGCTGGATTGCGGCGGGGGACTGGGCATTTCCTACCGCGATGAAACCGAAGGCGCGCCCGAGGCCCTTGCCGGGGCCATCCATGCCGAACTGGGCGATCTTGGCACGCGGCTGGCCGTTGAGCCGGGGCGCTGGCTGGCCGGTCCCGCGGGCGTGCTGCTGTCCACCGTGATCCTGCGCAAGCAGGGCTATGACGGCATGCCGCCGTTCCTTGTGCTGGATGCCGCGATGAACGACCTCATGCGGCCCAGCCTGTATGATGCATGGCATGGCATCATCCCGCTTTGCGCGAAAACCGCCGCCGCCCCTACCGAACAGGTGCACGTGGTGGGGCCGGTCTGTGAAAGCGGCGATACCTTCGGCCATGACCGCACCCTGCCGCATATGGAGGCGGGATCACGCCTGGCGCTGCTGGACTGCGGGGCCTATGGCATGGTCATGAGTTCCACCTACAACGCCCGTCCGCTGGCAGCACAGGTCATGGTGGATGGCGCGCGCTGGTCCGTCATCCGGGAACGCCAGCAGGTCGAAGACCTGTGGGCTGGCGACCATATTCCCGACTGGGTGGAGAATACCCTTCTCCCCGCTGGCGGAGGCCTATGACAGCCGGGCAGGACAGCTCCCAGCCCGGCGGCAGCCTGCCGCAACGCCTGGCCCACGCACGCCAGCAGGCGCGCCGTGCCCTGTGGGTGGAACAGTTGTGGCCGCTCATGCTGCCCACGCTTGACGCGGCCATGGGTGTTGCGCTGCTGGGGCTTGTGCGCCTGCCCCAATACATGCCGGACAGCCTGCATGCCGCCCTTCTGGCCGGGATTGCAGGCGGGGCGGCCTATGCCACATGGCGGCAGTGGCGTGGCATCCATGCCCCCACCACATCCGAAACCGACCGCCGGGTGGAACAGGCATCCGGCCTGTCCGGGCAGCCGCTGCGCACGCTGCATGACCGGCCAGCCAATGCCCCCACGCCTGAAATCACCTATCTGTGGCAGGTCCACCTGCACCGCACCACGGCGGCGCTGGGCCGCCTGCGGGGCGGGTGGCCACGGCCACGCCTGCCCGGCGGCACATGGTGGGCGGCGACCCCGGTCCTGGCCGTGCTCCTGGCCGGGGGCATGATGTGGACCGGCAACCATGCCGCAAGCCGGATTACGGCAGCCTTCCTGCCCGGCATGGATGATGCCGACACCCCCGCCCCGCAGGTCAATGCATGGATCACCATGCCCGACTATGCGCCCGGCGCGCCGGTTTTCCTTGATGCGACGCATACCAGCGCGACCGTTCCCGCCGGTGCGCAACTGACCATAACACTGAACGGGCTGAATGGCCGTCCGGCCCTGCGCATGCGGGCCAGCGGGACGCTGCCCGCCATCGGCCCGCATGATTTCCGCGCACTGGGCAATGCCAGTTGGAATGCGCAGGCCACCCTTCTGGCCAGTGGCACGCTACGCCTGCGCGGCCGGGGGCGCACGCTGGGGCAATGGACGCTGAACGTCACCCCCAACCCCGCGCCAGAGATCGCATGGGGCAAGGACCCGGGCAGCCATGAAGGCGAATGGCGCACCCGCCTGCCCTATCATGTGGCCCAGCCCTACGGCATCGCATCGATGCATGCGGAACTGGTCATGCCGGACAGCCCGCGCGACATCCTGACCGTACCAATCCCGCTGAACGGCCACCCCCGCGTGGCCGATGACGTGGCGACCCCCGACCTGTCGCAGAACCCGTGGGCGGGCGAGGACGTGACCGCGCGCCTGGTCGCCACCAGCACCAGTGGCATGAGTGCGACCTCCGTCCCCGTCCGGCTGCGCATGGGGGCGCGGCCTTTCAGCAACCCGCTGGCCAAGGCGGTGCTGGATATCCGCAAGCGCGTGGCCCTGCACCGTGAAAACCGCGCACAGGCAGCGCGCGAACTGCTGGCGCTGGGTCAGGCCGACACCATGCTGACCCATCATGTCGGCCTGCTGCTGGCATTGACCAGCGTCGCCGCCGTGCTGGGGGATGCGGATGACGTGACCGATGATTACGCCATTACGCAGGCGACCGGACGGCTGTGGTTCCTTGCGCTGGATATCGAACACAACCGCCGGGACATTGATAACGAACAGGCTGATTTTGGCGTGCAGGCGGCACAGGACGCCGTGCGCGAACAGCTTGAACACATGCGCGAAATGGGCGCAAAGGGTCAGGGGCAGGAGCAGCAGGCCGAACTGCAGCACCGCATGCAGGCGCTCAAGGACGCGATTTCACGCAAGATGCAGGCGCTGGCGCAGCAGGCCATGCGCGATCATTCCGCCATCCCCGCGATTCCCGAAATGACATCGCAGGGCGAACAGAACATGGCCCGGATGATGCAGCAGTTACAGGATGACGCCGCCAATGGCCGCAATGCCGATGCCATGCAGAAGCTGCAACAGATGGAGGACATGGCCAACGGCATCCGCAACGCCACCCCGCAGGACATGATGCAACTGGCCCAGCAGATGCAGGCCCGCCAGCAAGCAAGGGAACTGCGCCGGGCGCTGCGCGACCTGGTCAGCCGCCAGTCGCAACTGCTGGACCACGCCCAGTCGCGCATGGACCAGGCCCAGCGCCAGCAGGAACGCGACGCCGCCAGCCGCCAGACCGACATGGATGAAGAGGGTGGCGACCTGTCATCCATGTCCACCGCCGACCTGCTGCGCCAGCTTGGCATTACGCCGTCGGGCAGCGCCCCCCCGCAACAGGCCGGCCCCACCCCGCCGCCGGAAAGCATGACGCCCGAAGCCCACACGGCCCAGCAGCATGCCGACCGGGCCGTGCAGCATGCCCTGTCGCGCGCCCTGCATGAACTGCAACGCGAATTCAAACAGGCCAGCGGCAAGGACATGCCCGCGCTGGACAAGGCGCAGACGGACATGAAGGCCGTGCGTGCGGCGCTTGGCGCGGGCAAGGACCCCGATGCGGCAGCCGCCGAGAAAAAGGTGCTGGCCGACCTGCAGCAGGGTGACCAGCAGATGCGCCAGTCCATGCGCAGCCAGAGCGCCCGTGGCGGCATGACCGTGTTCCTGCCCATGCTGTCGCAGGATAATGGCAAGGGCAGCCATGGCAGCGGTGGCAACCATCCCGGCGGTGAGGATGATGATGACGACACCGACCAGCAGGCCGAAGACAAGGGTGATCGCGATCCGCTGGGCCGCAAGACCGGGGGCACCCATGCGGGCATGGATAATGATACCCACGTGCCCGACAACGCCAGCCGCGAACGCGCGCGCGAGATTGAACAGGAACTGCGCCGCCGTGATGCCGACCGCACCCGTCCGCCAGAAGAACTGGAATACCTGGACCGGCTGCTGCGTGCCTTCTAACGCAGCCGCGACGTTTGCGGATTTTTCTGAAGACGTTTCTGGGGAAGCTTTTTTCAAAAAGCTTCAGGCACCCTTAGAAGCTGTTTGAAAACAACTCCTTGATAAAAACAATAAAAGTTTTCGGGTGTCGCCTTTTTCTTAAAAAGGCGGCGTTCTTTCGAAGCTTTTGCAAAAAACTTCACCAAAAAACTTCCTTTAATTTTAAAGCACTATCATGAGCTGACTTTTCAAACAGTCTCTTATCCTTTTTGAAGAAAAGATAACCCGCATGGTCTTGCCCACCCGCTGCGGAGCCACGCATGGATTCCCTGCCACACGACATGGGATGCAGCCTTCCGGCATGCGGCCGTCGCTGGCGATCCCCTTGCCAGCCTGCCAGTGGCGCACGGACCCGCGCGCCACTGGCAGGCTATGTCATTGCAGGGCGACCTGAGCGGCCCAATCCCGACAGCATGATGGCACCGTATAACCAGGCGGATCAGCGCCACCCCGGCAGGTCAGGCATCGCTGACCTGCCCATCCTGCCGGACGGGAATGGCGCGGGTGACGGGTGCGGTGGCAAGGTCGATGGCGTCGTATGAGGGCAGGCTTTGCGATGCGTCCTCCCCATCCCGCGGCAGGAGCTGGGCATCGGGCAGTTCACCCTTGTGACGGGCCTGCGACAGGCGTTCAAGGTTTTCGCCAATGCGGGGGTAATCTTCCACCAGCTTGCGAAAGTTGCGCGCGCTCATCGTCATGAAATGCCCGAACTGCAGCGAACGGCTGGTCGCGGTGACACGCTCGTCCTTCAGCGCTTCTTCCCCACCCAGAACCGCACCCGCGCCAAAGCGCACGTCGTGCTTGGGGTAATGGGTTTCAGCCAGTCCCGCGCTGATGAAATACACCGTGCGCACCTTCTGCCCCTTACGGTACAGCCGCTCCCCGGGAGAGGAAAAGTGGATGGACATCTTCATGGCGATGTCATGCAGCACGCCATCGGCCATCCCCTCAAACAGGGGAAAGTTATGGATGCGGCTTTCGATCCCGGCCCGGATGTTGAATTTCAACCTGAAATCAAGCTGTTCGCGCCGGTGTTCCACATCGCGGTGCAATTCGCGGTGCAGTTCCTCGCTCAACAGCGATTCGGACATCAGGGTGTCGTATTTTTCCTCTTCCAGCCTGAGCGCGATCTGGCGCAACATGCGGTTTTCCAGCGCTTCGGAATAGCCGTGGTAATGCAGCCGCAGGGTCTGCAATGCCTCATCCAGCAGCTTACACTGCCGTCCCAGCACCTCACCCACGATTTCACTGATACGCGTGCCCAGCGTCGGCTCCATGCGCTGGCGCATGAAGCGTGTCAGCGACAGGGAAACGAAATAACCGATCATCAGCATCTCGAACCGTTCCATCATGCAGTACATGAGGGGCGTGTCGAAATTGAACCGATGATGGATGACCTGCGCCACACGGAAACGCAGCGACGGGCGCAGCCTGCGGCGCAGGGCGCGGACATAGCCAAAGCGCCCTTCCAGCCGTGCGCCATCCACCATGGCCTCGGCTGAGCGCAGCAGCGTTTCCATTACCCGGCGCGACAGCCCCTGTATGCGGAACAGGTCCAGCAGGATGGAGCGTTCGCGGTTGGCGACGACAATCAGCGCCAGTGTCACGCGCTGCCGGTCCCCCAGGGCGGTGTCAAAGGTATTGGCCTGCTCTTCCGAATGGACGCGGCGGTCGATCACCTCCACCACCGTATTGGTAACGTTGGAGGAAAAGCCCAGTTCGCCCGCGACCTCCCGCGTCTGGTCACGCACTTCCCCCAGCCCGATGGCAAGGATCTGGTGGCGTAGCGCCTGGTCAATCAGCGGCAACTGGTCCAGCTTGAGGAACAGCACGAGATACCGCAGCGACATCCCGTTCACGAACAGGGTAATCAGCACGAACCCCGTGGCGATAATGCCGATGAAGTGGGCGATGCTGCTGGAAACATGCTCGTTTTCCGTAACAGCCAGCGCCAGCGCCAGCGTAATGGCGCCACGCAGGCCACCCCATACCATCGTGACCTTGAACGGGGTCGGCACGGGCGGCGACAGCCTGGTGGCGGCAAGGATGGGCAGCATGCCAAACACCACCGCCCCGCGCGCCAGCAGCCCCGCGCCCGCGGCCAGCAGGATCAGCACGCAGTCCCATCTGGTCATGCCCACCAGCAGGCGCGGCACCAGCATGGACGCCAGTACGAACACCAGCGACCCGGCCCAGAATACTAGCTGTTGCCACAGCTCGTTTAGGAATCGCCATGTCTGTGGCCGGAAGGTGGACGGGCCGTAAATCGAAATCGTCAGGCCGGACGCCGCCGTAGCCACAACGCCGGAAAAGCCCAGGAATTCATCACATACGATATAGGACAGGTACGGCAGCGCCACCGTCAGCGTGACCTCCGCCGCGGGCGCCGCCCCAAGCGCCGGGATGACCATAAGGGTCAGGCGGCCAAACACGATGCCGATGATCAGCGCGCCGATGAAGGAGACAAGGAACTCCAGCACCGCGCCACCCAGCATGATCTTGTGATGCGAGGTGATGGAGCCAAGCAGGATGGTGAAAATGGAAATGGCGGCCGCGTCATTCAGCAGCGCCTCGCCTTCCACCAAGCGCGTCAAGCGGCTTGCGGCACCGATTTCCTTGAATATCCCCGCCACGGCCGAAGGGTCGGTCGTCGCCACGATGGACCCCAGCAGCAGGCACACCGCCAGCGGCATGCCGGCAAAGGGATACAGCGCAAAGCCGATGGCCGCGGTCGAGACCGCCACCGCCACCACCGCCAGCAGCAGCACGGTCGCGGTTTCATGCGCCAGCCTGCGCACATCAATGCCCAGCGCCCCCTGGAATACCAGTATGGGCAGGAAAATCAGCAGGAACGCTTCGCTGTTAAGCGGGAAATCCAGCAGCGTCTGCGCCGCGCCATTGAAGATTTCCAGGTGGGAATTGCGCAGAACAAGGTCGGCGGCCCCGCCGATCACGATACCCACAATGGCCAGCAGGACGGTTTCCGACAGTTCCAGACGGCGGGCAAGCGGCTGGACCGCGCTGACAACGACAAGCAGCACGGCAATCGCCATCAGAATTGCTGCCAGACCCGCTATCTCCATTCAAAATCCCCGATTTCCGGCCATATTGCGCTTACAGGCCGATCCTAATGGCTGACCATGAACAGATTATGTCCACCGTGTTTCAGATCAACAGAATCTGGCTTATAGGATCAACATCTGGCCGTGAAAGACGTTCTTTCACAGGCCCCCGTACCAAGTATCAATAATGCCACACCAACGTTGCATCAACAACACATGATGCATCACATTATGTTCCAGAATTTCACACCCTGACCGCATGGTCAGTGGCGGCCAGCCATGCACGGACCCGTGCCTGCGGGTCCGGCATGCGGATGAAGTCGGACACCGCCGAAACACAGTCCGCCCCCGCCGCGATACACAGCGGCGCGCGCGCAAGGGTAATCCCCCCGATGGCGACAAGCGGGATATCGCCAATGCGCTGCTTCCACACCGACAGTTTTTCCGTCCCCTGTGGCCCCCAGGGCATTTTCTTGAGCTTCGTGGGCCAGACCGGCCCCAGCGCCACGTAATCGGGGGTAACCGACAGCGCGCGGTCCAGTTCGGCATCACTATGGGTGCTGACCCCCAGCCTCAAACCCGCCGCGCGGATGGCGGGCAGGTCCGCCGTATCCAGATCTTCCTGCCCCAGATGGATGAAGTCCACCCCTTCCTCGATCGCCATCCGCCAGTAATCGTTCAGCACAAGGCAGACATCATGCGCGCGGGCCAGATGGAGGCCTTCACGGATTTCACGGCGCAGGTCATCTTCCGCCATGTCCTTGAGGCGCAACTGGATCAGCCGCGCACCCGCCTGCCCAAGGCTACCGACCCAGTGCGCCGCGTCCACGACCGGGTAGATACGTGACGGAAGCGCGGTGTTCATAGCACGGCCTGCCCGATCACGGGGGTAGAGGGCACGGCCATGTCACGTTCCTCCATCGGGTCGGCGATATAGGCCATGCGCCCGGCTTCCACCGCCATGGCGAAGGCCCGCGCCATTTCCGCGGGGTCGCCCGCCTTGGCCACCGCCGTATTGATCAGCACCGCGTCATACCCCAGTTCCATCGCCTGCGCGGCATGCGACGGCACGCCAATACCGGCATCAACCACCATCGGTATATCGGGAAAATGCGCCCGCAGCGCGCGCAGGCCAAACAGGTTGTTCAGCCCCTTGCCCGAGCCAATGGGCGCGCCCCATGGCATCAGCACCTCGCATCCCGCGCGCAGCAGGCGTTCCGCGCCGACCAGGTCCTCGGTCATGTAGGGAAAGACCCTGAACCCGTCTTCGGTCAGGATGCGGGCGGCTTCCACCAGCGCGAACATGTCGGGCTGCAGGGTGTCGGATTCGCCAATCACCTCCAGCTTGATCCAGTCCGTGCCGAACACCTCGCGCGCCATCTGCGCCGTGGTCACCGCTTCACGCACGGTATGGCAGCCCGCCGTATTGGGCAGGACGGGCACGTCCAGTTCCCGGATCAGCGCCCAGAACGCCTGCCCCGCGCGCGTGCCGGCGGCCTCGCGCCGCAGCGAGACAGTGACAACCCCGGCCCCGGCGCGGCGGACGGCATCAGCGAGTATTTCGGGGGATGGATACTGCGCCGTGCCCAGCATCAGGCGTGACGACAGTTCAGTGCCGTAAAAAAGGGTCATTGCGGTTATCCTCCCTGCATGGGGGCCAGAATTTCCACCCGCGCCCCATCATGCAGGGGATGGGCCGCACGCCTGCCGGCCGCGACAAAGCAGCCATCCACCGCCGTCGCGATACGGGCTGTGGCATCATAACCCAGTTCATCAAGCAACGCCGCGAGGTCGCAGGCGGTCACGTCATGGCGTTCGTCATTCACCAGAATCTGCATGTCCATCCTCCCTTTGTGCCGGGTTCAGCCTTCACCAAACACGATATCGGCCGCCTCGGCCGCACGAACGGGGGACAGCAGGAAGCCATGGCGATACATGCCGTTGATATGGATATGCCGCCCCGACCGCCTGACAGCGGGCATGTTGTCGGGATAGGACGGGCGCAGGCCGGTGCCGGTTTCCAGTATCTCGGCCTCGCCAAACGCCGGGTGCAGAGCATAGATCGCGCCCAGCATCTCCACCATCGAACGCAGGGTCATGGGACCGGCGTTCTCGCTTTCGATCATGGTTGCCCCCACCATGTACACATGGCCCGCACGGGGCACGATGTAGATGGGAATGCGTGGGTGCAGCATGCGCACGGGGCGATGCAGGGTCACATCGGGGCAGCGCAGCAGCAGCATTTCCCCCCGCACGCCACGCATGTCCGCCATCTGGTCACGCGCCGCGATGCCGGTGCAGTCCACCACCCAGTCATAGCCTGCGGTGCTGGCATCAGGCGGCACATTGAAATGCAGGCCGCCCCCCAGTTCCACCAGCCGCGCGGCCAGCGCCTGCAGGGCGTCGCGCGGGTTGACGTGCCCTTCGCCCGCAAAAAACAGCGCACGGGAAAAACGGTCGGCAAGATCGGGTTCCAGCCGCGCGATCTCGCCTTCGCCAATCGTGGAATAATGCGATGTCCGGCGCGCGAACCGCATGATTTCACGCACGTCACGCGCCGGCGCCAGCACAAGGGTGCCATTGCGGTCCACGCCGGGCACATGCGCATCCCACCAGTCGAGGGAGGCAAGGGACTGGGCCGTCACCTCCGGGGTGGCGGACTCGGCCTCGCACCACGGGGCCAGCATGCCGCCCGCCATCCATGATGCCCCCCAGCCCACGCGGCCGCCACATTCATGCACGCTGACCCGCGCGCCACGTTCGGCCAGGGTCACCGCCGCCGTCAGGCCCGACACGCCCGCGCCGCGCACAAGGACAGACGGTCCCGCCCCGTGGGGAACTGCCGTTTGTACTGCCATGTGCGTCATGTCCCTGTTCCAGTTATCTGTACGAGCGGTGATTGTGCCGGTTATGGCCCATGTGTCTATTCAACAGTCACGGATTTGGCGAGGTTGCGCGGCTGGTCCACGTCCGTGCCCTTCAGCAGGGCGACTTCATAGGCCAGGATCTGTACCGGGATGGTCTGCAGGATCGGGGCCACGAATTCATCCACTGTCGGGATCGCCACCACGCATTCCGCGATCTCACGCAGGCGCGGCGCCCCCGCCATGTCCGTGAATACCAGCAGGCGGCCACCACGTGCCTTCGCTTCCTGCAGGTTGGACAGCGTTTTTTCAAACAGGGGACCGGATGGCACGGTCGCCACCACCGGCACCGTGCTGTCGATCAGTGAGATCGGGCCGTGCTTCATCTCGCCCGCGGCATAGGCCTCGGCGTGGATATACGTAATTTCCTTGAGCTTCAGCGCCCCTTCCAGCGCCACGGGGAACATCGCCCCACGGCCAAGATAGAGTACGTCGCGCGCATCCGCCACGATGGTGGCCATGCGGCGGATTTCATCATGGCGTTCGAATACCTCGGTCGCCTTGCTGGGCAGGTCCAGCAGGGCGGTCACCATGCCTTCTTCCTGCTGCGCGGTAATCAGCCCGCGCGCACGGCCCAGGGCGATGGTCAGGCAGGCCAGGACGGAAAGCTGCGCGGTAAAGGCCTTGGTGCTGGCGACCGATATTTCTGGCCCCGCCACGGTGCCCAGCACGGCGTCGCTCTCACGTGCCATGCTGCTCTGTTCCACATTGAGGACCGAGACGATATGCTGCCCCGCCGCCCGCATGCCGCGCAGGGCGGCCAGCGTGTCCGCCGTCTCGCCCGACTGGGAAATCAGCAGGCCAAGCCCGTCTTTGGCCAGTGGCGGGTTGCGGTAGCGCATCTCGCTCGCCACGTCGATATCGACCGGCAGGCGCGCGTACTGCTCGATCCAGTACCGCCCGATCATGCCCGCGTAAAAAGCCGACCCGCAGGCGGTCAGGACCACGCGCGGAATGGCCGCAAGATCAAATGGCAGGTCCGGCATCACGACGCGGCGGGTGGCCGGGTCAACCAGGCGCTGCAGGGTCTGCCCGATCACGACGGGATGCTCGTGCAGTTCCTTTTCCATATAGTGCCGGTAGCCGTCCTTGCCGACCGATGCCGCGATCAGCGCGGTCAGCCGGACCGGGCGTTCGACCGGGTTGCCCGCCATGTCAAAGAACGCGGCGCCAGCGGGCGTCACCACGGTCCAGTCCCCGTCATCCAGATAGGCGATGCGGCGCGTCAGTGGCGCCAGCGCCAGGCTGTCGGAACCAAGGAACATCTCGTTATCGCCAAAGCCCACCACCAGCGGCGCGCCGTGGCGCGCGCCGATGACCATGCCATCATGCCCCGCGAAGATCATGGCCAGCGCATAGGCGCCTTCCAGCCGCTTGAGGCATTCATGCGCGGCCTCCCGCGGGGACAGGCCGCGCTGCAGGTGGTAATCGACCAGCTGGGCGATCGTCTCGCTGTCGGTATCGGTTGAAAAGACCTGGCCTGCCGCCTCAAGTTCGTGGCGCAGTTCCTCGAAATTCTCGATAATGCCGTTATGGACGACCGACACGCGCTCCGTCCCGTGGGGATGGGCATTGTTTTCGGTAGGCGCGCCATGCGTGGCCCAGCGCGTGTGGCCGATGCCGGTCACGCCCGGCAGCGGCATGCGCGCCAGAAGTGTCGCCAGATGGTCCAGCTTGCCCGCCGCGCGCCGGCGTTCAACATGGCCGTCTTCCAGCGTGGCGATCCCCGCGGAATCATAACCGCGATATTCCAGCCTGCGCAGGGCATCCAGAATAACCGGCGTGGCCTGACTGCTGCCGACAACCCCTACAATGCCACACATCAGCCCCGTTCCTTCCTGTTCTTCAGCCGTTCGCGAAACAATGCGGCATGTCCCGCCTTGTTGGCCTGCCGTGCCCGGCCAACGGCCATGGCGTCATCTGGCACGTCATGGGTAATCACGCTGCCGGCCGCCGTAATTACGCCGGCCCCCAGCCTGACGGGGGCAACCAGCACGGAATCCGAGCCGATGAAGCTGTCCGCGCCAATTTCGGTCCGGTGCTTGAACACGCCGTCATAATTGCAGGTGATGGTGCCCGCCCCGATATTGGCCCCGCTGCCCACCGTGGCGTTGCCCAGATAGGTCAGGTGACTGGCCTTGGCCCCCGCCCCCAGCGTCGTGGCCTTGATTTCCACGAAATTGCCCACGCGCGCCTTTGCCCCCACGTCGCTGCCGGGACGCAGGCGGGCATAGGGACCGATCTGCGCATCCGGGCCGACGGTTGCCCCCTCAACGTGCGAAAAGGCATGGATTTCCGCGCCACTTTTCACATGCACGCCGGGGCCGAACACCACGTTGGGATGCACCACCGTATCGGGTTCCAGCACGGTATCGGCACACAGGAAGACGGTTTCAGGGGCGACAAGCGTGGTACCGCCATCCATTACCGCCTGCCGTAGCCGCGCCTGCACGCTGGCTTCGGCCTGCGCCAGTTCGGCGCGGGAATTGATGCCACGCAATTCATCTTCCGGGGCCACGACCGCGCGCACGCTGCGGCCATCCGCCACGGCGCGCGCCACCACGTCGCCCAGATAGTACTCGCCCTGCGCGTTGTCGTTATTGATTTCATCCAGCCAGCGGCGGAAATCGACCGCATCGGCGCACAGTACGCCCGCATTGCACAGCCGGATCGCCCGCTGGGCCGGTGTGGCGTCCGCCCATTCCACGATCCGCTCAACCCGCCCGTCATGGGCCACAACGCGACCGTAACGCGCCGGGTCGGCGGGTTCCATGGCCAGCAGGGCAAGGCCGGTATCTCCGCTGCGGCGCTGCGCCAGAAGGGCGCGCATCGTATCGGGCGTAATCAGGGGGTTATCGCCATACAGGACCGCGACATCACCATCGCCAAACAGGGCTTCGGCCTGACGGGCGGCATGGCCGGTGCCAAGACGGTCCACCTGCACCACGACCTGATGCGGGGCGGCAAGGGCGGCCACGTCGCCCATGCCCGGCCCCACCACCACGACAATGCGGTCAAAGACCTGGGCTGCATTATCAAGCAGGTAACGCAGCATGGGCTGCCCCGCCAGCGGGTGCATGACCTTGGGAAGCTGCGATTTCATGCGCGTGCCGCGACCCGCCGCCAGTATGACGGCGGTCGACAGGGCGCGTGCGGGGGGAGATACTGCGGTATCGGTCTGGGTATCCATGGCAGTGTGCGGGTACTCCGCACCTGCGCACCCTGTCAAACCCTTATGCGCGCGCGATACCATCACTTAGAATTTCCGATTGCTACTTCATTCACATACTCAAAGGCGTTCATGATGACCTCTCTCCCGCCCCGCCTTGCCGTTTTTGACATGGACGGCACGCTGATCGACAGCCTTCCCGATCTTGCGGCCTGCGCCAACCGGCTTCTGGCCCATTACGGCCTGCCATCCATAGCCGTGGAACAGGTCCGCCCCATGATTGGCGATGGCGTGGCAGCCCTGGTCAGCCGCCTGCTGGTCCATGCGGGGTCCGCCACCACGGGCATTGACGTGGCCGAAGCAACCCGGCGCTACATGGCCGACTACACGCCCCATTCAACCGACCTGTCCCGCCCCTTTCCCGGCACTGCCGGCATGCTGGAAGACCTGCGGGCCGCAGGGTGGCAGATGGCCGTATGCACCAACAAGCCCGTCGCCGCCGCACGCCACATACTGCAGGTCCTTGATCTGGAAAAATGGTTCGTGGCCGTGGGCGGCGGCGACAGCTTCAGCGTGCGCAAGCCCGATCCGCGCCACCTGCTTGGCACGATCGAGATGGCGCATGGCGACCCGAAGCGCGCGATCATGACCGGCGACCACCATAACGACATGGCCACCGCCATCGGCGCGCATGTCCCCGCCATTTTCGCCCGCTGGGGCTATGGCCGCCCCGAAATGGAGGCGGGCGCTACGGTCGGCGCCGATTCCATTTCCGAAATCCCCCATCTGGCCGCCGAACTGGTGCCCGCGTAACCGATCAGACGTCGAGGTTGGCAACCTTCAGCGCATTGCCGACAATGAAGTCGCGGCGGGGTTCGACCACGTCGCCCATCAGGGTGGAAAAGACCTGCGCCGCGTTTTCCACATCGCCCACCTTGACCTGCAGCAGGGTGCGCATGGCGGGGTCCAGCGTGGTTTCCCACAGCTGTTCGTCGTTCATTTCCCCCAGGCCCTTGAAGCGGTTGATGGACAGGCCCTTGCGGCCCTGGGCCAGAATCCGTTCATACAGCGATGCCGGCCCGTTGAAGGGCTGGGGATGGCCGTCGATCACCAGTTGCACCGGCCCTGCGAAATCAGCCACCAGACGGTCATGGCGGTCAGCCAGCCAGCGCACTTCCGCGCTGCGCAGGGCCAAGGCCTCAAGGCGGTAGACCTCGCCGACCCCACGCACGCTGCGGGCCATTTCCAGGCCGCTGTCACTGACGGCCACCTTCCACCCGCGTTCGGCAGGCGGCGACACCGCATCCAGCCGTGCCTGCAGGTCAACCACCCGTTCCGGCACCGCCTGCGGGTCGGCCCGCAGCACGCCCGCAATCGCCGCCTGTTCCAGAATCCAGACCGGCACCCGTGCCGACAGGCGCGACAGCGCACGGGTCACGTCACGGATGAACATCACGTCGGCGCGCATGGCCTCGCCCCCGATCTCGCGCCCGTCGGCATAGCGCAGCGTGGCATTGGCCAGCGCCTTGTCCAGCAGGTAGGATTCCAGCGCCGCGTCATCCTTCAGGTAGCGCTCGTCATTGCCGCGCTTGGCGCGGTACAGCGGTGGCTGGGCGATATACAGGTACCCGTTTTCAATCAGTTCGGGCATCTGCCGGAAGAAGAAGGTCAGCAGCAGCGTGCGGATATGCGATCCATCCACGTCGGCGTCGGTCATGATGACGATGCGGTGGTAACGCAGCTTTTCGATGGAAAAGCCGCCATGTTCCACATCACCCCGGCCAATGCCGGTGCCCAGCGCGGTAATCAGCGTCCCGATTTCAGCCGAACCCAGCATGCGGTCGAAACGCGCGCGTTCGACATTCAGGATCTTGCCCTTCAGCGGCAGGATGGCCTGGAACCGCCGGTCGCGTCCCTGCTTGGCGGTGCCTCCGGCCGAGTCACCCTCGACGATAAACAGTTCGGACCTGGCGGGGTCGCGTTCCTGACAGTCAGCCAGCTTGCCCGGCAGGGAGGAGATGTCCAGCACCCCCTTGCGCCGCGTCAGTTCACGCGCGCGCCGCGCCGCCTCACGCGCGGCGGCCGCATCCATCACCTTGGCCACGATGTGGCGGGCTTCCTTGGGGTGGGTTTCAAACCAGTGGGAGATCATGTCGGCCGCGGCGGCGTGCACCACCGGCTGCACTTCGGATGAGACCAGCTTGTCCTTGGTCTGTGACGAGAATTTGGGGTCCGGCACCTTGACCGACAGCACGGCGGTCAGGCCCTCGCGCATGTCCTCGCCATTCAGGGCGTGGCTGTCCTTCTTGCTGGCGTTCGCTTCGGCATAGCGACCGACCACGCGGGTCAGCGCCTGCCGGAAACCGGCCAGGTGCGACCCGCCATCACGCTGGGGGATGTTGTTGGTGAAGCACAGCATGGTTTCATGGAAGCTGTCGTTCCATGTCAGGGCGAATTCGACCTTGATGCCGTTTTCTTCATTCTGCAGGCTGCCGGTAATCGGCGGCTCGACAATCGCGTTCTTGCCCTGGTCCAGCCATTCGACAAAGGCGCACAGCCCGCCCTCGTAATGGAATTTCTCCTCACGCGCCGGGCTATGGCGTTCGTCACGCAGGACGATTTTCAGCCCGGAATTGAGGAAGGCCAGTTCACGCAGGCGGCGTTCGAGAATCGGGAATTCGAATTCCACCCTGGCGAACGTTTCGGCACTGGGCTTGAACGTGACCTGCGTGCCGGTCGGCTCACGGCTTTCCCCCACCACGCGCAGCGGTTCATCCCGCTCGCCCGCGCGAAAGCGGATTACATGTTCCTTGCCATCGCGCCAGATGCGGACTTCCATCCATTCCGACAGCGCATTGACCACGGCCGCGCCCACGCCATGCAGGCCGCCCGATACCTTGTAGGAATTCTGGTTGAACTTGCCACCCGCATGCAGCTTGGTCAGCACGACTTCGGCCGCGCTCACCCCTTCTTCATGATGCATGTCGGTCGGGATGCCGCGCCCGTCATCACGCACGCTGACGCTGCCATCCCCGTTGAGGGTCACGATACAGGTCGTGGCAAAGCCTGCCTGCGCCTCATCCACGGCGTTATCAATGATCTCGAACGCCATGTGGTGCAGGCCCGAGCCGTCATCGGTATCACCGATATACATGCCGGGCCGCTTGCGCACCGCGTCCAGCCCCCGCAGAACCGAGATGGATGCCGCATCGTAGTCCGCGGCGGGTGTCACGCCCCCCACGGCCTCGGCATCGTGTTTCTGATCGGGACTGGATTGATCGGACATGCCGGCAGATGCTCCACAGCGGATAACAACAAAATAACAGAACGCATTATAGCCTGAACCACCCGGCGTAACCAGCATTCCCCACCGAAATCATGCACGCGGCGCAAGATTACCCGCACCCGGCGTCACGAATTCGGCAATCTGGCGCAACGGCGCGAACTGTTCAGCATCCGTTCCGGTCAGGAACACGCCGGTCTCCATCCGCCCGATGGCCTGAAACAGGGCGTCGCGCCGCACGGCATCCAGATGCACCAGCGGTTCATCCAGCAGAAGCATCGGCATCTGCCCCCGGCACGCCGCAAGGATGCGCGCATGCGACAGGACAATACCCAGCAGCAGCGCCTTCTGCTGGCCCGTGCTGGACTGGCCGGCCGGACGCAGGCTCAGCCGGTCGGCCATGCGCAGGTCGGTGCGATGCGCGCCAAGGCGGCTGCCCCCGCGCTGGCGGTCGATCATGCGCATGGCCGCGATCTGTTCCGCCAGCCAGTCCTCCACCGCAAGGGCGGGCATTGCGCGCAGCCGGTCGGCAATCGGGCAATCCAGTTCCAGCCACGCGGCGGGAAAGCCATCTGCCACCGCCTGCTCATCCGCGTTCAGGCGCGCCACCATATCCACCCGGGCCGCGACCGCCGCCACGGCATGACGCGCCATGGTGCGTTCAAGGGCGGCCAGCCAGTCCTTATCCGCCCCGTGCTGCGCCAGCAGGCGGCTGCGCTGCATCATCGCGCGGTCATGGGCCGCCAGTTCCCGCGCATGGCCGGGTTCAAGCGCCAGCACCAGCCGGTCCAGAAAACGGCGGCGACCGCCTGCCCCCTCCTGAAACAGGCGATCCATCTGCGGTGTCAGCCATACGGCGGAAAAATATTCCCCCACAGCGTCACGATTGCGCAGGGCCTGCCCATCCACGCGGAACGCCCGCCGTTCAGGCCGGACGGGATCTGCCCCGGTGGCGATCTGGATGGACAGGGCATCATCACCCCACTGCGCCGTCACATCGGCTGCGACACCCCACAGGGTGGCGTTGTTCCGGGGCAGTTCATCCATGCGCGCGCCCCGCAGGCCACGCCCGGGCACCAGCAGCGACACCGCTTCAAGCAGGTTGGTCTTGCCGCTGCCATTCGGGCCGGTAATGACCGTGACCGGGCATGCCGGTTTCCATGAAAGATGGTGGTAATTACGGAAATCCGTAAGGACCAGCCGCGTTACGCAGGCCATGCGACCAGACGGCCGCGCGTGGTCACACGCGCATCGGCATCAGGACATACAGCGCGGACGGGCTGTCCACATCACGCACGATGGTGGGGGCGGAACTGTCGGAAAAGGCGAATTCCACTTCCTTTTCCACCTGGTCGGTAATGTCGTTCAGGTACCGCGCCTGAAAACCGATCTCGATGGGGGCGGCATCATAGGAGACGTGGTTTTCGTCCAGCTCTTCCGTCGCGGTGCCCTGGTCCTGGCTGGCGGCGGACAGGGTCAGCAGGTTGCGCGCCATGCTCAGCTTGACCGGGCGGGAGCGTTCCTGACTGATCGCGGCCACACGGGATACGGCGTCGGAAAAGATCTTCTTGCCCACGCGCAGGATCTTGTCATTCCCGTGCGGGATCACGCGCTCATATTCGGGGAACGTGCCGTCAATCAGCTTGGATGTCAGCGTGATGTTGTCGATGGAAAACTGGATGCGGGTATCGGACAGGGCAACGTCAACCTGCTCCGGGCCTTCCTCCAGCAGCTTGCGCAGTTCGGCCACCGTCTTGCGCGGCACGATCACGCCGGGCATGCCGGCGCTGCCCGCGGGCAGTTCGGTTTCCACCCGGGCCAGACGATGCCCGTCCGTCGCCACCGCGCGCAGCACCTGCCCCGCGTCGCCTTCGGCCACGTGCAGGAAGATGCCGTTGAGGTAGTAGCGCGTCTCCTCGGTGGAAATCGCGAAGCGCGTGCGGTCGATCAGGCCACGCAGCACTTGTGCCGGGATACTGAATTCATGCGGCAGGTTCCCCGCCATCATGGACGGGAAGTCGTCCACGTCCAGCACGTTCAGGCTGGTTGCGAACCGGCCCGCCCGCAGGCCCAGCGGCGCGTCGCCCCCGGCATGGTCCAGTTCGACCTGTGCGCCATCGGGCAGCTTGCGCACGATTTCATACAGGACAGCCGCCGGCGCTGTGACCGCGCCATCACGCCTGGTTTCGGCCGCCACCCCTTCGACCACCGCAATTTCCATGTCGGTGGCGGTCAGGGTCATGGCGCCGTCCACGACGTTGATCAGCACGTTGGCCAGGATGGGGATGGTATTGCGCTTCTCGGCAACGCTCTGGATATGGGCCAGTGCCTTGAGCAGCGTTACGCGGTCGGCCTTCAACTTCATCGGTACGATATCCTCCACATCCCGTCCCGTCACGCCAGGCATACGTGCAGACGGGGGGCGACCATCCTAGCAGCCCCGGGCAATCCCGGTAAAGAGGCCGTTGAATCCTAAATTCATTCAGCTTTCCAGCATGCGTCGCAGCAGTTCCACATCCTCGGCAAAGGCGGGGTCCTGTTCCATCAGTTCCGTCACCCGGGTCACCGCGTGCATGACCGTCGTATGGTCACGGTTGCCGAACTTGCGCCCGATCTCGGGCAGGGAACGGCTGGTCAGCTGCTTGGCCAGGTACATCGCCACCTGTCGCGGCCGCGCCACGGCGCGCGCGCGCCGGGCCGAGGACATGTCGGTCAGGCGGATATTCCAGTGCTCGGCCACCTTGCGCTGGATTTCCTCAATGGTGACACGGCGGTCATGCGCCTTGAGGATGTCATGCAGCACGTCCTGCGTCGCCTCCAGCGTCACGGGACGGCCAAACAGGTTGGCGTGCGCGATCAGGCGGTTCAGCGCGCCCTCAAGCTCGCGCACGTTCGACGTGATCTTGTGGGCAAGGAATTCCAGCACCTTGGCGGGCACAATCACGCCGGATGCGCTGGCCTTGGCCTCAAGGATGGAGATACGCAGCTCGAACGTGGTGGCGTGGATGTCGGCCACCATGCCGCAGCCAAGGCGGGTGCGCAGCCTGTCCTCCAGCCCCGACAGGTCGGACGGCGACTTGTCGGCCGAAACCACGATCTGCCGCCCCGCATCGACCAGCGCGTTGAAGGTGTGGAAGAATTCTTCCTGTGTATTGTCCTTGCCGATCAGAAACTGCAGGTCGTCGATCATCAGCACGTCGACCGAGCGGAGCTGTTCCTTGAATTCCATGGTGGACTGGGAACGGATGGCCGCGATGAAGCGGTACATGAACTTTTCCGCCGACATATAGGCGACGGACACCCTGCCCTCGCGCAGCAGTTCGGCGCCAATGGCGTGCATGAGGTGCGTCTTGCCCAAGCCCACGCCACCATACAGGAACAGCGGGTTGAAACCGGGGCTGGACGGCCGTTCCGCAACCCGGCGGGCGCAGGCATAGGCGAATTCGTTGGGCTTGCCCACGACAAAGGTATCGAAGGTGAAGCGCGGGTCCAGCGGGGCGGCAAGATCGCTGCGTACTTCGGCGTGGCGCGGCTCTTCCGCGACCGGGGCGGGGGCTGCCGGACGGGGAGCGGCGTCCCCGCGCGCCGCGGCAAGGGTGGCGGGGGCTTCCGCGCCATCCGTCGGGGGCGTTGCGGGTGCGGCGCCGGGACGGGCGACCTGCAGTTCGACACGGCGGATGGCAGGCACTTCGGCGTTCCATAGCGTGCCAAGCCGGTCGCCATACTGCCCCCGCACCCAGTCACGCAGGAACCGGGTTGGCAGGTAGAGGGTGATCTCGTCCTCCTCCACCGGGCCAACCGTGATCTGGCGCAGCCATGTGCGGTATTCGACCTCCCCGACCTCGGCCTTCAGCCGTTCGCAGATGCGCGACCAGTGAATGGCGAGCACACTTTTCTGCGCATTGGCTTCCGCAACCGCGTCATAGCCTTCCAGTCCGCCCGTCATATCCACTCCCGGCTACATGGGGCATGGGACCACGCGCCCCCGCGCATGCATCCGTCCCCCGCTCCATCCATAACTGTTCCCGCCTGCCGCCAGCCCCGCACGCAGCGGACACGAAGCCAGCCGCGTACCTGACACGACCCACAACCCGGCCCGCAGGACCAAGGCGACAGATGACGTTGGAATTATCCATATAAGGTAGAGCAGGGAATCGGCTGAAGCAACGGGAATCTGCCCCCGGCCCATCAAAACCCGATCACACCACATGAAAATGACAAACAAAAAAGGCCGCTATCGCCAATAATGGCGATAGACGACCTTCTTCATTACTTACTGCATTCTTTTAGATGAAAGAAACCAACCGTTCCTTACGCAGCAACAAGGGACTTGATGCGTGCGGACAGGCGCGAGATACGGCGGGCAACGGTGTTGGCGTGGAGCACACCCTTGCCAACCGCACGCTGCAGTTCCGGCTGTGCGGCGCGCAGCGCAACGGCGGCCTCGTCCTTCTTGCCGGTCGCGATGGCGACCTCGACCTTCTTGACGAAGGTGCGTACGCGCGACAGGCGTGCCGTGTTACGGGCGTTGCGGACTTCGTTCTGGCGGATGCGCTTGCGCGCGGATGCTGTATTGGCCATTGCTCTCAGTTCATCTGCATAAATCAGGTTACGGCGGTCCGCCACCCGATCGTTGCGGACATCCCATATCAGGCTGGCGATCTAGTCCACCCTGACCCCATTCGTCAAGACAAGTCTTTGCCTAAATCATTTTCCACCCCCTGCTGGCGGGGGCAGAAAAAGCTTGAACGCCCGGACTGGGTGATCCGGACCACCCCGTCGCATGCCGGCGGGCCGGGACAGTCGGGGCAGCCTTCCCCTTCCCGCCCGTACACGCGCCAGGCATGCTGGAAATAGCCCAGTTCCCCATCCGGTTGCACGTAATCACGCAGGCTTGAGCCACCGGCGGCGATTGCCTCCGCCAGCACGGCGCGGATTTCGGCGGCAAGCCGCTCATGTCGCGCCGCGCTGATCGCACCCGCCGGGCATGCGGGATGGATGCGCGCGCGGAACAGGGCTTCGGACACATATATGTTGCCAAGCCCCGCCACCACGCGCTGGTCCAGCAGCAGGGCCTTGATGCTGGTGCGCCGCCCGCGGGCGCGCGCCGCCAGCCATGCGCCATCAAAGCGGCTGCCCAGCGGTTCCGGCCCCATGCCCGCCAGCAGGCGGTGGTTTTCCATCTCCGCCACCGCGACCAGGTCGACCATGCCGAACCGCCGGGGGTCCACCAGCCCGCAGCGCGCGCCCTGCGCCGTCTCGATCACCAGATGTTCGTGCAATGCCGGCGGCTGGTTGCGTTCGGCCGCCGTGGGGCGTGACAGCAGCACACGCCCGGACATGCCCAGATGCAGCACCACGACCATCCCGCCCGAAAGCGTGATGAGGATATATTTCCCCCGCCGGGCGAATCCATCGATCCTGCGCCCCTGCAGCGCTGCCGCCAGACCGGGCGGAAACGGCCATCGCAGGCCGCCATGATGCGTGCTGGCGCGTGAAATGGTGTGGCCTTCAAGATGCACTCGCATCCCGCGCATCACAGTTTCGACTTCAGGGAGTTCCGGCATGGCCTCATCTGGGGTTATACTTGTTCATCATGACCGACATCAGCCAGCCATACCATCCCTCCCCTTCCGCAGGCCGTCCCGATGACCGCCACGCGGATACCACCGATTTCGGCTTCCGCGACGTGCCGTTGCGCGAGAAGAAATCCCTGGTCCGCAATGTCTTTGACAGCGTGGCCTCCAAATACGACATCATGAACGATGTGATGTCGCTGGGCATCCACCGCGCGTGGAAGAAGATTTTCGTCAACGAACTCGGCCCCCACCCCGATCTCTCCCTGCTCGACCTTGCGGGCGGCACGGGGGACATCTCGTTCGGGTGGCTGCGTGGCGGCGGTGGCCCTGCCATCCTGTCCGACATCAATGTCAGCATGCTGACGGTGGGCCGCAACCGCGCACTGGAGCGCGGGCTTGTCTCCGGCCTCAACTTCCTGGCCGTGGATGCCGAGGCCATCCCGCTGGCCGACAATTCGGTCGATCGCGTCTCCATCGCGTTCGGCCTGCGCAACTGCACGGACAAGCTGCAGGTGCTGCGCGAGGCCCGTCGCATCCTGCGGCCGGGCGGGCGGTTCCTGTGCCTTGAATTCTCCCGCGTGCAGGTCGCGGCCTTCGCCCCGGTCTACGATGCGTGGTCCTTCCACGTGCTGCCGCGCATGGGGGCCGCGATCGCGGGGGACCGTGAAAGCTACCAGTACCTGGCCGAAAGCATCCGCATGTTCCCCGATCAGGAAACGCTGGCGGACATGATGCGTGAAGCCGGGCTGGAACGCGTGTCCTACCAGAACCTGTCCGGCGGGATCGCGGCCATCCATTCCGGCTGGAAAATCTGATGGGGAATGGGGCGACCCGTTCCGTCCTGCTGGTCGTGGGTGGCGGCATCGCCGCCTACAAGGCGCTGGAGCTGATTCGCGGGCTGCGCGAACACGGCGTGCGCGTACGTACGGTGCTGACGGATGCGGGGGCACGATTCGTCACCCCCATGTCCATCCAGGCGCTGAGTGGTGAACGCGTCTTCAGCGACCTGTTTTCCCTGACCGATGAAAGCGAGATGGGGCATATCGCCCTGTCACGCGGCAGTGACCTGATCGTGGTCTGCCCCGCCACCGCCGACCTGCTGGCCCGCATGGCCACCGGGCTGGCCGATGACCTGGCCACCACCGTGCTGCTGGCCACCGATACGCCTGTGTTGGTGGCCCCGGCCATGAACGTGCGCATGTGGACCCACGCCGCGACACAGGCCAATGTCGCAACACTACGCGCGCGTGGCGTGAATTGCGTGGGGCCGGAATCCGGTCTCATGGCATGCAACGAATCCGGGCCGGGGCGCCTTGCCCAAACGGGGACGATCCTTGCCGCCATCCTGCGCGCGCTGTCACCCGACCGGCCACTGGCTGGCCGCCGCGCGCTGGTGACCGCAGGCCCCACGCATGAACCGATCGACCCCGTGCGCTACATCGCCAACCGCTCCTCCGGCACCCAGGGATACGCCATTGCCGAAGCCCTTGCGGCAGCTGGCGCGGATGTAACGCTGGTCAGTGGTCCCACCACCCTGCCCGACCCGGCGGGCGTCCACACCATAAGGGTGGAAACGGCCCGCGACATGCTGGAGGCCTGTCGCCATGCGCTCCCGTGTGACATTGCCGTATGCACCGCCGCCGTGGCCGACTGGCATGTGGCCCCGGCGGCCCAGAAGATCAAGAAAACGGCAGATGCGCCCCCGCCCGCGCTGCACCTGGTGCCCAATCCCGATATCCTTGCAATACTGGGCAGGCCCGGCCCTGCACGGCCCGGACTGGTGATCGGGTTTGCCGCGGAAACCGAGCATGTGCTGGCGCACGCCACCACCAAGCGCGCACGCAAGGGCTGTGACTGGATCGTGGCCAATGACGTCAGCCCCGGCACCGGCATCATGGGCGGCGCGGAAAACGAGGTCACCGTGATCGACGCCACGGGCTGCGAACACTGGCCCAGGCTGGACAAGGCGCAGGTCGCCCACAGGCTGGTTGCGCGGATCGCCACTTTCCTGCAGACGCCCCCCAACCCAGAATAACCCGACGGACCAGACCATGATTTCCTCCCCCCTGCCCATACAAGTCCGCCGCCTGCCCCATGCCCACGGGCTGCCGCTGCCCGGCTACGCCACCGATGGCGCGGCCGGCATGGACCTGCTGGCCGCCGTGACCGAGCCGGTAACCATTGCGGCCGGAAGCCGCGCGCTGGTGCCCACGGGACTGTGCGTGGCGCTGCCGCGCGGATATGAAATGCAGATCCGCCCGCGTTCGGGCCTTGCCCTGAAACACGGCATCACCCTGCCCAACGCCCCCGGCACGATTGATGAGGATTACCGGGGTGAAATCGGCATCATCGTCATGAATACGGGCAGCGAACCCTTTGTGGTCGAGCGCGGCATGCGCATTGCGCAGGCGGTGCTGGCCCCGGTGGTGCGCGGGACATGGGTTGAATATGCACAACTGGAGGAAACGGATCGTGGCGCGGGCGGCTTTGGCAGTACGGGCACCGCAGGGTGACAGACGCCAGCCTGCCGGGGAACCTGCGGGTCCGCCCCAATGTTCCGGACCTGCTGGGCCTGCTGGCGATCATGGCCGGGGCTGTTGTCGTCGCCACCGCCGGGCGTCACATGCTGGTGCCCATTCCCGCCAGCGAGGCGGGGACCATCCACCTCAACCCCGCATGGCTGCCCGCCTATGCCGTGCGGACCACGCTGCGCATGTTCGCAGCCCTTGCCGCGTCGCTGGTGTTCACCTTCACCTATGCCGTCTGGGCCGCCAAGAGCCGGCGCGCGGGGCAGGTGCTGATCCCGTTGCTGGATATCCTGCAATCGGTGCCGATCCTTGGCTTCCTGACCTTTACGGTGGTCTTTTTCCTTGGCCTGTTCCCCGGGCGGATGATGGGGGCGGAACTGGCCGCCATCTTCACCATTTTCACCAGCCAGGCATGGAACATGGCCTTTGCCATGTATCAGGCGCTGCGCACCGTGCCGCCTGACCTGGAGGAAGCAGCCCTGTGCTTCGGCCTGACGCCATGGCAGCGTTTCTGGCGGCTGGAAGTGCCGTTCGCCATCCCCTCACTGGTCTGGAACACCATGATCTCCATGTCCGGCGGGTGGTTCATGGTTGTCTATTCCGAAACGATCACGGTGGGGAATACCGATATCGTGCTGCCGGGAATCGGGTCGTATGTGGGCGTTGCGATCGAACAGCGCAACATATGGGCGATCTTCTACGCCATCGCCGCCATGCTGGCGGTCATCCTGGCCTATGACCAGCTTTTGTTCCGCCCGCTGGTGGCGTGGTCGGCACGTTTCCAGACCGATGAGGGCACGACGCTTGCGGCACCCGACCCATGGGTGCTGACCCTGCTGCGGCGCACGCACCTGCTGCGGCAGGCCTGCCTGAAGCTGGGTGACATGATGACCCGCATCGGCTGGCTGCCACTGGGGCCGCGCCCATCCGCCCCCCGGCGGCGGCTGGTTCCCTCCCGCCTGCTGGATGGCGCATGGATCGCGGCGCTGGCCGTCTGCGCCGTCACCATCGGGTGGAAGACATGGGCGTATGCCAGCACCCATTACACAGCGGGGCAGATGCTGCATGTCACCATGCTGGGCAGCATCACGCTGGCGCGCGTCATGATAACGGTCGTTGTCGCGTCACTGATATGGGTGCCGCTGGGCATATGGCTGGGCCTGTCGCCACGGCGGGCGCGACGCGCGCAGATGGCGGCGCAGTTCATGGCAGCCTTCCCCGCCAACCTGTTCTTCCCGCTGGTGGTCGTGGTGATCGTGCGCTGGCACCTGAACAGCAATATCTGGCTGACGCCGCTCATGCTGCTGGGCACGCAGTGGTATATCCTGTTCAACATCGTGGCGGGGGCGTCGTCCTATCCCGGTGACCTGCTCGAAGCGGCCAAGAATTTCCATGTCCGGGGCTGGCTGTGGTGGCGGCGCGTGATGCTGCCGGGCATCACGCCCTATTTCATTACCGGCGCGCTGACCGCGTCGGGGGGCGCATGGAACGCCGCCATCGCGACCGAGGTCGCAAGCTGGGGCGACACGACGCTGAATGCGGACGGGCTGGGCGCCTATATCGCCCATGCCACCGTGGCGGGCGCGACCGACCAGGTGGGCCTGGGCATGGTGGTCATGGCGGCGTTCGTGCTGCTGCTCAATCGCGCCCTGTGGCGCCCGTTATCCAATTATGCCGCGCGGCATTACACCTTTGACTGAGAGTTCATGATGCAGCAGCCGTCCGACACCGCCCCACCTGCCCCCAAGCCCGGGACAGAGCTTGTCCGGATCATCAACTGCCGGCAGGCCTATCACAAGGAAAGTGCGACCGACCTGGTGGTGCTGGATGGGGTGAACCTGTCCATCCGCAGCGGGGAAATCGTGGGGCTGCTGGGCCGTTCGGGGTCGGGCAAGTCCACGCTGCTGCGCATTATCGCGGGGCTGCTGCCGCCCACGGCGGGCGAGGTGATATGGGAAGGCAGGAAACTGGAAGGCCCCGCCGACGGCATTTCCATGGTGTTCCAGTCATTCGCGCTGTTCCCGTGGCTGACGGTACAGAAAAACGTGGAACTGGGGCTGGAGGCGAAGGGCGTGCCCGTGGCCGAGCGCCACAAGCTGGCCGAGGACGCGATCGGGCTGATCGGGCTGGGCGGGTATGAAAACGCCTACCCCAAGGAACTGTCGGGCGGCATGCGCCAGCGCGTGGGGCTGGCGCGGGCGCTGGTGGTGCATCCTGACCTGCTGCTGATGGATGAGCCTTTTTCGGCGCTGGACGTGCTGACGGCGGAAAACCTGCGCACCGACCTTGTGGAACTGTGGGCGGAAAAGAAGCTGCCCATCAAGTCCATCCTGCTGGTGACGCATAATATCGAGGAAGCGGTGCTGATGTGCGACCGCATCCTGATCTTTTCCTCCAACCCCGGCCGGGTCGCCCATGAACTGCAGGTGCCCTTTGAACACCCCCGCAACCGGGAGGACGCGGCCTTCCGGCAGTTCGTGGACCGGATTTACGCGCTCATGACCCGTCGCGCGCCCGTGGTGTCGGAAGCGGACATGACCGACCCGGACATGAAGCATGTGCAGATCACGGCCGATGCCGTGGCCCTGCCGGCGCTGCCGATCAATACCATCGTGGGCATGATGGAAACGCTGGCCGCCGACCCGCTGCATGGCCGCGCGGACCTGCCGCTACTGGCCAGCCGGTTGCAGCTTGAGCTGGATGACCTGTTCCCGTTAGGCGAGTCGCTGCAACTGCTGGGCTTTGCCGAACTGGAGGACGGCGACATCATGCTGACCCCCGAGGGCATGCGCTTTGTCCAGAGCGAGCATGACATCCGCAAGAACATCCTGTGGCACAGCATGCTGCATAACATCCCCATGGTGCGCACCATCCGCGCCGTGCTGGATGAACGCCCCAATCACCGCGCCAGCGCCGAACGCTTCCGTGATGAACTCGAAGACAGCATGTCCCCCGATTACGCCCGCCAGACACTACAGACGCTGATCGGCTGGGCACGCTATGCCGAACTGTTCGATTTTGATGAAGAAGCCGACCAGCTTTTCCTGGATGACGAAACGGAATAACCGGCCCTAGCCCGCCGTATCCACCAGCCGGTCGCGAAACAGGCGGCGCATCTTGGCAATCTTGGGCGGGATCACCGCACTGCAATAGGGATTGCCGGGATTACGGGCGAAATAATCCCGATGATAGTCCTCGGCTGGCCAGAAATGCGTCAACGGCGCGATTTCGGTCACCAGCGGGTCGGGCCATACCTTGGCCTGCGCAATTTCATTGCGGATGGCATAGGCCGTCATTTCCTGTTCCGGTCCCTGCCAGAAGATGGCGGAGCGATACTGCGTCCCTACGTCATTGCCCTGCCGGTTGAGCGTGGTGGGATCATGCATGACAAAGAAGATCCGCAGCAGGTCGGCGCATGACAGCTCGGCAGGGTCGAACGTAACCCGCACGACCTCCGCATGGCCGGTGCGGCCCGAACAGACCTGTTCATAGGTGGGGTTGGCGGTATGGCCGCCAGCATAGCCGGGTTCCAGCCCCAGCACGCCGCGCAGTTCCTTCAGCGGTGCTTCAAGGCACCAGAAGCAGCCCCCGCCCAGCACCAGTGTTTCCAATGCGTTTTCGGTCATGCGTGCTTCCCCCTAGTAGTTCTAGTTCAAGCTCATATTACATCAGGCAGTTTTTTCTTGTTAGGACGAATACGCTTCAAAGCTTCCTCCAAGCGTTTGCGTTCAAATCGGAACGTGTAAATCCGTTCATGGTTTTCGGCTACTACTTCAGGCTTGGCGCGGGCCACGAAATCGGCATTGCCCAGCTTGCGCTCGACCTTGGTGATCTCAGCATCGACCTTGGCGCATTCCTTTTCCAGCCGCTGGCGTTCAACCGCAAGGTCAATGATCCCGGCAAGGGGAATGACCAGCGTTGCCTCGTCCACCACCAGCTGCGCGGCCCCCTGCGGCATGTCGCCTTCCAGCGGCTGTACTTCGGACACACGCGCCATGCGCCCGATCGCTTCCGACCATTTGGCGGCCCGCGCCACAGTCACGGGCGATGCATCGCGCAGCAGCACGGGGGCAAGGCGGGACGGCGGCACGTTCATTTCCGAACGCACGGTGCGGATTGCGCTAATGAAGCGGATCAGCCACTCCATTTCCGCACGTGCCTCGCTGGCCCCTTCCAGATGCTCGGGCTGCGGCCATGGTGCGGTAATCAGCGACCCTTCCGGCCCGAAGCCGAACTGCCGCCACAGGCTGTCGGTCACGAACGGGGTGACGGGCTGCAGCAGGCGCATGATGGTGCCCAGCACGTGGGCGGCCACCGCACGGGTCTCGACCGCTTCGGCCGTGTCACCTGCTGCAAGGACCGGCTTGGCCAGTTCAAGGAACCAGTCACAGAAGCAGTTCCAGACGAAGCGGTAGCACACGGCGGCGTATTCATCGAAACGGAAGGCTTCCAGCGCCTTTGTCGCGTCCTCCACCGCGTGTGCCAGTTCCGCCAGAATCCAGCGGCCCAGCGGGGACTGCACGCTGGCGGGACTGAAACCTTCCACCGGGGCCACGCCATTCATTTCGCAGAAGCGCGCGGCATTCCATATCTTGGTGATGAAGGAGCGGTATTCCTCCACCTTCCTGCGGCCCAGCTTCACATCACGGCCCAGCCCGGTCAGCGAGCAGATGCAAAAACGCATGGCGTCCGCGCCGTAGCTGTCGATCATTTCCAGCGGGTCGATGCCGTTGCCCTTGGACTTGGACATTTTCTGCCCGCGTTCGTCACGCACCAGCCCGTGGATGAATACCGTGCGGAAGGGCACGTCCTTCATGAAGTGCAGGCCCATCATCATCATCCGCGCAACCCAGAAGAAGATGATGTCAAACCCCGTGACCAGCACGTCGGTCGGGTAATAGCGGGCCAGTTCCGGCGTCTGCTGCGGCCAGCCCAGCGTGGAGAACGGCCACAGCGCGGAGGAGAACCACGTATCCAGCACGTCCTCGTCCCGCGTCAGGGCGGTATCCTGCCCGTAATGGGTCCGGGCCTGTAAGGCGGCATCGGCCTCGTCATGGGCGACGAATACATGCCCGTCCGGGCCGTACCATGCCGGGATGCGGTGGCCCCACCACAACTGGCGGCTGATGCACCATGGCTGGATGTCGCGCATCCAGGCGTAGAAGGTATTCTCCCACTGTCGGGGCACGAATTCGATCTTCCCGCTTTCCACCGCGTCAATCGCGGGGCCGGCAAGGGTCTTGGCGTCGCAGTACCACTGCGTGGTCAGGCGCGGCTCGACCACCGCACCGCTCCGTTCGGCATGGGGCACCTGATTGGTGTGCGGCTCGATCTTTTCCAGCCATTCAAGGCGTTCAAGCTCGGCCACCATCACCTTGCGCGCCTCGTCACGCGGCATGCCTTCGAGCGTGCGGACGAAGGCGGGATCGGCCAGGCCGTCCTCGGCACGCAGTTCATCCCCGATTTCGGCAAGGGTAATGCGGGCTTCCTCATCCAGCACGCTGGGCATGTCCAGCTTGTGGCGGCGACCGACCTCGAAATCGTTGAAGTCATGGGCGGGCGTGATCTTGACGGCGCCACTGCCCTTGGTCGGGTCGGAATGTTCATCCGCCACGATGGGAATGCGGCGGCCGGTCAGCGGCAGGATGACGTTCCCGCCCACCAGGTCGGCAAAACGTTCATCGTCGGGATGCACGGCCACGGCCATGTCACCCAGCATGGTTTCGGGCCGGGTGGTGGCGACCGTGATGGTGCGGCCCGGCTGCCCTTCGACAGGGTAGCGGATATACCACAGGCTGCCGCGCATCTCCCGGTTATCGACTTCCAGATCCGAAATGGCGGAACGGAAGGCGGGGTCCCAGTTGACCAGACGGCGGTCACGGTAGATCAGCCCCTCGCGGTAAAGGGTGACGAACACCTCCTTCACCGCGTCGGACAGGCCATCATCCATGGTGAAGCGTTCACGCGGCCAGTCCAGTGACCCGCCAAGGCGGCGCAACTGCCTTGTAATGCCACCGCCGGATTCGGCCTTCCATTCCCACACACGTTCGATAAAGGCGTCACGGCCCATTTCCTGCCGCGACGTGCCTTCCTTTTGCAACATCCGCTCGACCACAAGCTGGGTCGCGATGCCTGCGTGGTCGGTGCCCGGCTGCCACAGCGTATCGCGCCCCTGCATGCGCCGCCAGCGGATCAGCGTGTCCTGCAGGGTCATGGTCAGGGCATGGCCAATATGCAGCGTGCCCGTGACATTGGGTGGCGGGATCATGATGGTGTAGGGCCTGGCCGCACTGTCCGGCTGTGCGCTGAACGCACCACTGGCCTCCCACAGGGCATAGAGGGAAGTTTCTGTCCCGTCGGGGGAGAACGACTTGTCAAGCATCACGAAAAACCAGATCCACCATAATCAGACGCAGGGCAGGACAACGCGCCCGGCCAAGGGCAGATATACCCCAATCCGGCGCGAAGGGAACGCCGCGCATGCAATCTTTATCGGCCCGTGCGTCCCCCACCCCGACCGGGGCCACCTGCGATCACGCGCAGGCCACGCCATCCACTGCCGGACATGGTCGACGATGCAGGCCTATAGCCTCAGCGTCCCGGCTGGCTGGTGGCGTAATCGCTGATACCCCACAGCCGGTCATGCACGGCGCGGTAATAGGCCTGTTCATCATAAAGCGGGACATCAAGGCTGAGGTCGCGCGCGGTCAGCCGCCCGATGGCCGCCGTGACCTGATAGGAGGACTGCACAAGGTTGCCCGCGCTACGCACCAGCGCGATCTGCGCCTGAAGCAGGGTTTCCTGCTGCTGCAGCACCGCAAGGGTGGTGGTGGTGCCCACAATGACCTGGCGCTGCATGCCGTGCAGGGCCTCGGCATCGGCGGCAACGGCTTCGCGGTTGCTGCCGATCGCCTCGCGATTGGCCTGCATGCGCTGCCAGCTTGCCGCCGCCATCTGGATCGCGGCGCGGCGGCGCACGTCCACGATGCGCGCGGCCTCGGCCGCCTGCTGGCGGGCCATGCGCACGGCGGCATATTCACCCCCACCCTGATAAAGCGGCATGGAGGCGCTGACGAGCGCGTATTTGTCATTGCTCAGCGAACGGCCCTCCTCCTGGTTGATGGCGTGGGAGTAGGAGGCCTCGGCATTGACCGTGGGCATCAGCGCGGCGAAGGCCACGCCCACGGCGTCCTTTTTCGTGGCCTCGTCAAACAGCGCGCCGATGACTTCGGGATTGTTCTGCACCGCCTGCGTCATGGCGTCCTGTTCCGTATGCAGCGGCAGCACCAGTGGCTGGGGCGGCGTCAGGTCATCGGGCGCGTCGCTGCCGACCACCTGCCGGTAGGTCGCGCAATCCGCCTGCAACGTGCCTTCGGCCAGTTGCCGGACCGCGCGCGCATTGGCCAGCGCGCCCTGCGCCTGCGCCACGTCGGTATGGGTGATTTCGCCTTCATGCGCGCGCAGTTCGGTTGCATGCAACTGGGCGGCATAGACCTGCTCGTTATTGATGTCGATGCGCAGGATCTGTTCGTCTTCCACCACGCTGACATAGGCGCTGACCACATCGGAAAAGACCTGCTGTTCCGCCGCGATCAGGCGCGCGCGCTCGGCCATGACGGCATGCCGCGCCTTGTGCGTATTCGCCGTTGTCCTGCCCCCGCTATAGATCGGCTGCGAGATGCTGACCCCGCCGGAATAACCGGGGCTGTCGTAACTGCGGTCATACCCCCCGGGTTCGCCCGCGGCCGGGGACATGCGTATCAGTCCCGAATAATAGGACATGTTGGCGCTGCCGGTAATGGTGGGACGCCACCCGCCCAGTGCCTGCGGCACCTGTTCATCCGTCGCCCGCAGGGTGGCGCGTTCCTGCCGCAGTACGGGATTGGTCAGGTAAGCCATGGCCAGCGCCGCCTTGAGGGTATGGGGAATATCCTGCGCCCCTCCCGACTGGGGCATCGGCACGCGCGCCAGCGCCGTGCCACAGCACAGGATTGCCGCACTGCCCGCCCCGATTGCCCAGTTTCCCCGCATTTCCGTCCCCGCCCTGATCTGCCATGCGGGAACACGTCGCCCGCATGGCCTGTTTACGGACAGGATATTGCGCAGGCGTTAACCTGGGCCGGGCCGCCGCGCCATCAGAATACGAAGGCGGGGGCCGGTTCCAGTTCCGGCAGCAGCGGCACCGCGACGTCAAACAGCGGCTGAACCGCGCTGCCCTGTGCCGTGCGCACGATGCGACTGACGGATGTCACCCCGTCCCCGGCGCAGACCGGCGCGATAACGCGCCCGTCCTGCGCCAGTTGCCCCAGCACCGCCGGGGGCACCTCGCGCACCGCCCCGTCAATCATGACAAGGTCATACGGCCCGTCATCCGGCGCGCCATGCACCAGCGCGCCATCACGCCAGTGCACGTCGGGCGCCCATGTAAAACACAGCGCGCGACCGATATCCGCCAGCCGCCGCTCCGACTCGAGGGCGAATACCTCCAGCGCCTCCCCCATGGTGGACAGCAATGCCGCGAGGTATCCGGTACCCGCGCCCACCACCAGCACGCGTTGCCCCCTGACGGCCTCCGCCACCTGAAGCATGCGCCCCGTCACGCGCGGTTCGGTCAGGTAGCGCCCTTCCCCCAACGGCAGGTTCTGGTCGGCATAGGCAAAGGCGCGCAGGGCATCAGGCACCGCCAGTTCACGCGGCAGCGCGCGCATGGCCGCGATCACATCGGGATTGCTGACCTGCGCGGGACGGATCTGGGCATCCACCATGCGCTGGCGGGCCGCGGCAAAATCAAGAGGCACATAATCGGGGTCTGTCTTGTCCATAACGTTTCCTTGAAACACAATGCCCTGACGGGAAAGATTTCGGCCACCCGGCCGGACGGGCAACATTTTCCCGGCTTTTTTTTCTATTTATGCGCCGCTTTCGCACCGAAACAACGCCCTAACTGCACACAACGGCTTGACCTGAGGCACATTTCAGCGGATATAGCGCCAGAGCCGCTGAGGTCTGGTGGCAGAATGGTGATGCAGCGGACTGCAAATCCGCGTACGTGGGTTCGATTCCCGCCCAGACCTCCAACTACATCCTTAAATCCCCAGATAACGAGGATTTAAGAGCGGACAAAGTGTAAAACTCCCGGAATGTTTTACACTTCCTCCCTATCCTGCACTGCATTTCTGACCTTGATTGAAGCGATTGCCGAGCGCGCCAGACTGGCCTGATTCGCAGCCCGTGTGTACCGCTCGACCTCCTTCAATGTGGACCAGCCGCCCACTGCCTTGATCTGGTGCGCCGTGCATCCAGCTTCTGTCAGGCGACGGGCCGATGCTTTGCGCAGGCCGTGGGCGCTGATTTTCTCCGGCAGGCCGGCCTCGCGGCGCTGATCGCGAAACCAGTTATTGAAGCCGCCAGCCGTGAATGGCTTCCCCTGCCCTGTCATCAGGAATGTCTGCTGCTGGCGGGGTATCAGTTCCAGCACGCGGGCCAGCTGGGCGTGGATGGGAATGGTCAGGTGGGTGCCAGTCTTGCTCTGCCTTAGATCCATCACCCCGTCATGGATCTGGTACCAGCCCATCTGTCGCACGTCGCCCGGGCGCTGCCCGGTGTATAGCAGCAAGGCCAGTGCAAGCCGGGGCTTGCTACCTATCGGCCAGCGGTTTTCAAACTGGGCAATCTCGGCCTCGGTCCAGGTGTGGAAGCCATCAGTTTTTGACCGGATGCGCCTGACGTCACGGGTGGGGTCCACCTTTACCCAGTCATCCGGCCATCGCTGACCATCTCATCAAATAGCGTGGCTGACACGCCCACATACTGGGCCGACATGACCCGGCACAGCCCGCGCGGCGGCAGGCTGAATGGCAAAGAGCTTGTGCGTGCCATCGCTATCCCTCCTTCTCTCCCTGCTGTTTTGTCCAGGCCTGCGTGCCGCGTGCACGGATCAGCTTGCGGCCATTTTCAGTTACGAGAGTGTCCCGGAAGACGATGCGGCACGGGCTGTCATCCTCGCAGGTGATGCCCACATAACCGGCGCATCGGCCGCGCCTATCCCGTCACACTCACGGCGGATAGCTGGCGTGATCTTGCCGGCCAGTTGTGGCTGCCCAATACCCTCGCCCCTGTCACGGCCCGGAACGGCACGGTGTCGGACCTGCTGATCGGTGAGGTCACCCTGCGCCAGACGGTGGATGATGGCACGCATGCTGACGTCGTGCTCATGCCACCCTCGGCATTTTCCCCCGAACTGCTGCTCAATCCGGTGCTGGCAGACAAATTCATTCAGGCACTGACCGCCTCCCAGAACGATGGCGGCAGTTCCATCCAGACCGAAGACCAGGCCCCGCAGCAGGAGTCCACGTCATGACCGTGCTCCCGCTCCGCACGCCGCGTGATGATGGCGCTGGGCATCGGCCGCCAGACGGCGGACACGAACGAAAGCCCCAATACCCCGACCACCCAGATCGCGCTGGCCGCAGGTGAACTGCGCGCGGACGTACCGATCGTGCAGGAATACGGTCTGGCCAGCAGACCGGTGCCGGGGTCCGACCTGGTCGTGGCGTTCATCGGTGACGACCGCACCCGGGGCGTGGTCATCGCCACGGGCGACCAGCGCGGCAGGCCAAAGGATCTGCAACCCGGCGAGGTCTGCCTCTACCACCCCCAGACCGGCAGCCGGATATGGCTCAAGGAAGATGGGTCCATCGCCCTGAACCCGGCCAATGGAAAGACCACGATCGCTGGCGATCTGACCGCCAGCGGCACGATCACCGGCAATGAGGTCGTGGCGCAGGGCATCAAACTGTCCAGCCATGAGCATTCAAACGGCAATAACGGGGCGGATACCGGGCCGCCAGTCTGAAGCCTATTCCGCCGCCATCTCGTGCGTGGGGCGGGATGTACGTTCACGCACGTCCAGAACTTCAATGCCGATCAGCGCCCCATTGGCATCGTAATCCAGCATGACACCGGGAGAGACCTCACGGGTTTCCACGGATTTTGCCCCTTCCGGACCAACCCAGATGAACATGGCATCGGCTTCTGGATCATAGCTGGTCTTTATCATGATTTTGGTCTCCGCTTTTCAGCATCCCGATCGGGGAAGACAGTGAGAACAACTATATCAGAACCCTCAGTCCAATGGACAACCCGAAGGATGCGATTACCCAGTTCCGCAATCGTGCGGTACGAGCGCATTCGCCCGGCATGAACGGGATCGACTTCGCTCCATTCGGGTTTCAGGACTGTTTCCTTAACCCATTCTGGCAAAATGCCGCGACGTTGCATTGCCTCCTGCGCATGGGGCCTGAAAATCAATAACACGGTCTGGCTGCAGCCTGTGTCTGGATCATGCGGTATTCAAGCTCACGCATCTGGTTATCAGCAGATTCCACCGTCTTGCGCAGAACCGCTATCTCCTTACGGATCAGACGCAGCTGCTCAAGAATCAGGCTGTTGGTATCTACGGTCATGATGGCCTCCTGGCGGCACGATAGCACAGGCGATCATGGTGCCGCGAGTCAACGCGCACCCAACCCCACGGAAACATAATGGATATCGCAATCGTCTGGAACGTCCGCGAGGCACGCGGCGACTGGCCCGTCGTGTCCAGTGATCTGGGACTGGACAACCCGCTGCGCTCGGCCGTCATGGTCTCCCTGTTCACAGACCGGGTGGCACCTGTGCAGCCAACAGCCAATGACGTGGCCGCCGGCATCCAGTCTCCCACCGGCGCACCTGGCACGGTCGATGCAGATCCACGCGGCTGGTGGGGCGACGGGTTCAGCGACATCCCGATCGGCTCCCGCCTGTGGCAGCTCCGGCGCGCCATCAAGGTGGGCACAAGGGCCATGCCCTATCAGCTGGCGTCCGTGTGGTCCCCGACCTATGAGCGCAACAGCACGCGCGCTGCAAACCTGATCACCGATGCATTCCCCTCCACCACGCTGGAACTGCTGACGGAGTGGGAAGCAACGCTCGGGCTGCCCGATCCATGTGCCGGCACGTCCCCCACCATCCAGCAGCGCCGCGCACAGGTGGTGGCGCGGCTGACTGACAATGGCGGCGGGTCGGTTGCCTGTTATGTGGCCTTTGCCGCAGCCCTTGGCTTCGACATCACCATTACCGAATACGCGCCCGCGCGCGCTGACCTGCTGCGTGTCGAACAGCCGCTGTATGACCCGGACTGGGCCTATGCCTGGACCATCAACACGCCCGGCACCGCGATCGCGGAATTCACTGTCGATGAATCATACGTTGAGGAACCGCTGACCAGCTGGGGCAGCGCGGTCCTGCAATGCGAGTTCAACCGTATCAGGCCTGCCCACACCATCCTGCTGTTCGCCTATACCGGCGACCTGTCGGTGGGAACGTGGGGCACGGCCGTCTGGGGTGGGAATACCTGGGGATGCGCGATGGCTATGCGCTGGTAGACCAGACCCTGTTCCCGATCTGGGGCAGCGCCGATCCGGCCGACCTGAACGGGATCCGCAACATCACCGCAGGCCTGTCCGCCGCCTATCTGGACGTGCGGCTGGCTACGGCAGATATGTGGGAGGATCAGGACGGCAACCTGCCGCCCGTGGCTGTGACAGCCGATGACAGTGAGGGACGCCGAATAACAGACGTGATTGGGGTATTTTTGGGGGTATCGGCAAGACGCTGGGGGTATCGATGCCGACCGACGCTGCGATCCGGCGCGCCATGCTCCGGTAAACCCCTTACAGGCCGATAGATCCGGGTGGCCTGACGCCATGGCTGGCATCATATCCGCCTGCACCATCATCGCCCGGTTCCTTCCCGCGCCTGGCCATGCCATGGTCTGGGCATGAAACCAACCCTGCTCATTAGCGGCTGCCTGTCCGGCCAGCCCGTCCGGTATGATGGCACCGCGCGGACCCTGTTGCAGGACAGCCTGACGCGCTGGCAGGCGGAGGGACGGGTCATCGCCTTCTGCCCCGAAACCGCTGCTGGCCTGCCGACACCCCGGCCACCCGCCGAAATCATCCATGGCCGGGATGGCGCCGCGGTCCTGGACGGGTCAGGTCGCGTATGTGAAGCAGGCGGCCGTGATGTGTCCGCCCCCTTTCTGGTCGGTGCTTACCAGGCGCTGGATCTGGCACGACGGCATGGCTGCCGCTTTGCGCTATTGATGGATGGCAGCCCTTCATGCGGCAGCAGCTTCATTTATGATGGCCAGTTCACAGGCACACGGCATGCAGGACAGGGCGTGACGGCGGCATTGCTGCGCCGCAATGGCATTGCTGTCTATGCGCCCATCCAATTTTCCTGCCTTGAAGCCGTGATGGGCTGAACGACACCATACCCCGACAGGGATTTCCCACAGAAACACTATTTCCCTGACTATGGGCCGGGATATGGAACAGATGCGGCATCCCCCTGCTCCTTCCCGCTGGATGATGTTGAACGATAGACGGTAGGCCAGTTGCCCAATGGTGCGCTGCCCCCACAGGCTTCCTGCAGGGTCATGCCGGTCAGCACGAAATGTGTGCCATCCCACCGCCATTGGGCGCCCATGCCGCAATCGTTCCGCGCGCGCCCCGCGACTACTGTTGTCAGGGTGCTGGTGGCTGTATCGAAATCCGGGCATGTCAGTACAGGCCCATAATCTCCCGTATCACCATGATGCAGACGGGGCATGGGTAACCGGACAGGCTCCGGCACATCCGCCCTGCCGCGCGACACCACGAACAGGACGGAATTCCCCTGATATGGTCCCATCTGACACCCGATCATGACAAGGGCCGTGCCCTGATCCAGCCCGTACACACCATTTTTCAGAAATTTCCGCATATTATCTGTAGGTGGGTCGCAGGCCCCGCTCCTGATGAAATGCGCCTGTCCTTTCCACGCCACTGCCATCAGGCGATCCTGTTCGCCCGGATCAAACACGATATGCCGATGATAGACCGGTATGTAAGGCAACCATGGCCGCGCAGGAACGACGCTGGCCGGGCGCATGCCCCTTCGTATCAAGGCTGTCTGGCCATTCGTGCGGCCCTGTCGCGCATCCATACGCGACAGGGCGACGACAAGTCCCTTCAGCGGTACGACGTTGCGACCGATATCAAGGAACGCAGCATGACGGATGCGGTCCACAAAGGCGGAAACAACCGCAGGCTGATGGGCTGTCAGCGACGAACCTTCGTCCCCACTGACCCATTCCGTAGCGAAAAGTTCAAGCCTGTGGCCATCCACCCCCACTGCCTTACGATCGAAAGACAAGGGGGCATAGATGGTGACGGTGGCCTGCGCCTCTGGTCCGGCATCACGATGGAAGGTCAGTTCGGGCGCTTCCCCGCCATCGTCAGCAAAACCTCTGGCATCGCAGGCCAGCCCGTTATCACAGACAACAGACCATGCACCAAAGGTATCGTAAGACGGCTCAGCCCCCCATGCAGGACCGACGCACAACGCTAGCGCCACCAGTATGCCAGGCCAGTTTTTCATCCTGCCATCTTCTTCACCATATCCCTGTCCTGACCCTGCCAGTGCATGAATCCCCCTATCGGGTCCCTGCACCCTGCTGCACCACCCTGTCTGACGATCGCGCAGCCTGCACCAATGCCACGATGCCGGGCGTGATATCAGGCAGCAGGTCGCCCGCGGGCTGGGGGCTGGTCCTGACCGCCAGCATGGAAGCGGAGGCGGCAAACTGGCCCCGTGCCGTGGCAAGGGCCGCTTCGGCCTGTTCACGCCAGCCGGTGGGCGGTGCGCTCATGGCATCCAGCCCCGCCTGCGCCAGTTGCGCCAGCAGGGCGGATGCGGGCAGCACTTCGGTGACAGAGGGATCACGTTGCGCCAGCAGCCGCAGGCGGGCGTCATTATCGCGCCAGTTTTCCAGCCGGGCGCGCAGGCTTGGCGCCAGATCCTTACGCCCCGCAAGGCAAGACAGCACATCACGATAAAAAACCGCGGCCTGCGTACTGTCCGTCGCCGCGATATCGGCGGCACGGTCCAGCGGACGCGGATCGGCGGTCGGGGCGACACGGCTGGGGCCAAATACATGGTTATGGGCGTAATGACGCACCGGGCTGGTAACGGACAGCAGGGTTGCCAGCGGCGTTACGTCATCGGGGGCCAGTCGCGCCATCATGCGCGCCCGGTCGGCTGTCGCGCGGTTGCCCAGCAGTTCCAGTTCCGCCTGAACCACTGGCAGGCGCGTGGCAAGGCTGGCCGCATCACGCACGCTGGCGGGTGACCAGAACCGTTCCGCCAGTGCGGCCGCCCGTGGCCACAGGCGGTTGTCGAGCATTTCCTCCGTCACGATTTCTGTCCACAGGGCGGTCTCCGCCCCCATGACGCGGGCATCCTGCGCGGGCGTCATGCGCGCTGCGGGATCCAGTGCAAAGGGTTCAAGGAAAGGCGCATGGGCCTGCGCCACCTGATCGGGCGGCAGGCCATTGCCCTGCGGGTCCAGCGGGTCAACCCGGTAATGCTCGGCCGCAGGCAACAGCAGGTCAAGGTAATACCCCGACGACACCACGACCGGATGCCCCGCCTGCGTGGCCGCCGCCGTATAGCGTGACCCGCGCCACGGCTCGATCACGATGCTGGCGGGCACCGGGGCGTCCAGCAGTTCGTCCCAGCCCATCATGGTCTTGCCATCGCGCGCCAGCATGTCATGCACACGCTGCGTATACATGGCCTGCAGGGCGGCGGTGGTATAGCCATGCTGCTGCATCCAGGCGTTTATGCGTGGGTTTCGCATCCATTCATCGGGCCGGACCTCATCCCCACCCACATGGAAATAGGCATCGGGGAACAGTCCGGCCATTTCATGGTACAGCCGGGCGATAAAATCACGGGCCTGCGGGCTGGTGGGGTCGATCGCGGCCCGGACCACCCGCTTGGGGTCCATGGGGGCCGCCACGGGCTGGGCCGCGTATTGTGGATAGGCCAGCAGCAATGCGTAGCTATGGCCCGGCGTATCGAATTCCGGCACGATGCGGATGCCCCGCTGGGCCGCGTATGCTACCAGTTCACGCACCTGCTGCTGCGTATAGTACTGCCCGTGGGACGCCACCTGCTGCAGGCGGGGATACAGCCTGCTTTCCACCCGGAACCCCTGCCCGTCCGACAGATGCAGGTGCAGCACGTTCAGTTTTGTCAGCTCCATCATGTCCAACTGGCGTTTCAGCGCGGCAAGGGACATGAAATGCCGGCTGACATCCACCAGCAGGCCGCGCCATGCAAAGCGCGGGGCGTCATCGATTTCGGCCGCATCCAGCACCGGGCCGCCATCCCGCCGTTCCACCAGTTGCAGCAGCGTCGCCAGGCCACGCAGCACGCCCGCCGGGCCATCCGCCTCCAGCGTCGCGCCCTGTGCATCAGTATGCAGGCTGTAGTGTTCACGCATATGGATGGACAGCATATCCGCATCTGGCGCCAGGCAATGGATGCGCAAGGTCAGCCCCAGTCGCGCCCCCGGCGCGGCGTCACGCGCGGACAGGGCGGCAAGGCGCTGCGTGAAACGTTCCGCCGCATGGTCCAGCATGGCGGATCGCATCCCCTGCCATTCCACCGCCACCCCGCCGCTCAGCGGTACCGCGCCGGACTGGATGTGGCAGGTCCGCGGCTGCGGCATAAGCGCAGGTTCCGCCACTGCCACGGACATATGCGCACATAGTCCCGCCATGAACATAAACGGCAGGCCAGACCGGAAACAGCGGATATCAGGCATGGCGGCATTATTTCCCGTAAAAGAGCGTTTCAGAATAACATATTGATAAGCATTTGAAATTTTCAGGTTCCGATTTTCCCTACGCCCGGATCCGACCGGCCTGCGCGCCCCATCCACAGCGCATATGCCCCGATCAGGCCATAAGCGGACAGCATGATCCCCACAAAGGCGGGTTTCATGCCGATAACCGGGATCAGGACAGCAAAAAGCTGCGGCATGAACGCCCCGCCTGAAAACGCCATGACCAGCAGCGCCGTGGCGCGATGCTGCCCATTGCCCGCCGCCTGCAGGACAAGGGGAAACAGGATCGGCATCATCATGGCATTGGCCAGCCCCAGCAGCGCCACGCACAGGACCGACCCGACACCCGGCGCCATGGCTGCGGCAAGGCAGAGCACCATCCCCAAAATGGCGGATAACAGCAGGTAGCGGGCTGCCCCGTACCGGACAGGCACCATGACCGTCCCGGCCACATACCCCGCCAGCATGGCCCCCAGCGTAAGCGAGGTCAGGAACCGCGCCTGCCCCAGCGAAATGCCCATCCCGCGCCCATACACGCCAATGGCGTCCCCCGCCATGACTTCCACGCCCACATACAGGAACACCACGGCGATCCCCACCCATGCTCGCGCGGGCATGCGCCCGGAATGCGGCGCGGGGCCGCCGGTATCAACCAGCCGGATATCAGGCAGGCCCGCATGGCGCGGCCCAAGGGCGGCCAGCAGCAGGACAGCCGCCATGCAGCGATAGGGCGCCACCACGGCATGGGCGAACGCGGCCAGCACGGCCTCGCGCTGTACCCCGTCCACCGCATTGGCCAGATGGGCCATGACGCCGCCAATATCGTGCATGACCACAATGGAAAATATTATTGGTGCGATAATACCGGATGTCTTATTGGCGATCCCCATGACCGCGATGCGTCGCGCCGCCCCCTGTGGTGGCCCCAGCATGGTGACATACGGATTGACGGTGACCTGCAGCAGCGTCAGCCCCGCCCCCAGCACGGACAGTCCCGCCAGCGCACCGGGATACCAGCGCCTGCCCACGCATTCCCCGAATACGGCCGTGCCTGCCGCCATGACGGCCAGGGCCAGCACGATCCCGTCACGCAGCCCCATCCGCCGCGCCAGCCCCATCGCGGGAAAGGCGCAGGCCAGATAGGACAGGTAGAAACACATCGGCACCAGAAACGCCCCCACCGGGCCAAGCCCGAAAGCCACCTGCACGAAGGTAATCAATGGCCCGTTCAGCCACGTGACAAAGCCGATGATGAAAAACAGCCCGGCCATGACGGCCAGTGGACGCATGCCATGGGCGCTGTCGATTGCCGCCATACGATGCTGGGCCAAGTCGTTTTCCCTTCCGTCGGGGCGCGCCCGGTACCGCGCCCTGATTGTAATGGATACGCAACATGATACATGGAAATGCCCGCCGCAAACCCGCATATTCCGTGCCCGGGCATGACCTGCTATGCCGGGCGCCCCCACAACAGGACAGGCTTGGCCCCACATGCGCCTGCATTCCCCATGGCACCCGCACCTGCCCCCCGGTGACGCCTCACCCGCCGAACGCCTGGCGGATGCGCTGGCCGGTGACATACTGGGGGAAAAGCTGGATGCGGGGGACCGCCTGCCCGCGCACCGTGATCTTGCGTGGCGGTTGGGCATAGGGGTGGGCAGCGTAACCCGCGCCTATGCCATGCTGGAACGGCGCGGGCTGGTGCGCAGCGTGCGCGGGCGCGGCACATTCGTAGCCTCCCGTCCCGGCGGGGCGGGGCATGTGATCGACCTGTCGGCCAACATGCCGCCGCCCATGTTCGGCAATCGCGCGCTGGCCCGCACGCTGGGCCGGCTTGCCCATACGGTCGATCCGGCGCTGTTCAATGTCTATCCCCCCATCGCCGGCCATATCGAACACCGCCGGATCATGGGCCACTGGCTGGCGGAACTGGGGGTGGACATGCCGCCAGAGCGCCTGCTGCTGACCAGCGGGGCGCAGCAGGCCCTTGGCGTGGCCGTAAGCGCATGCCGCAAGGCCCGCGCCGTCGCCATAACGGAAGAACTGGCCTATCCCGGCATGCTGTCGCTGCTGCAGCAGGCGGGGCTGCCGCCCCGTGGCCTGCCCATGGACCGGCACGGCCTGCTGCCCGGCCCGCTGGAAGACATGCTGCATGCCCACGGGGCCGGCCGGTGCGTGCTGTATGTCACCCCCACCATGCACAACCCCACCACCGCCACCATGGACCATGCCCGCAGGCACGACATCGCGCGGATATGCCGGGCGCATGACGCCCTGATTATCGAGGACGATGTCTATGACTGCGCCCGTGATGACCAGTTGCCGCCGCTGGTGACACTGGCGCCGGAGCGGACGTTTTATGTCAACAGCCTGTCCAAGACCCTCAGCCCCGGACTGCGTATCGGAACCCTTGCGCCCCCTGCCCGCTTCATGGCGGCGGCACAGGAAGCCCTGCTGAATTCATCCCTCATGATCGCGCCGCTATCCTATGCCATGATGGCGCAGTGGATGCTTGATGGCACCGCGACCGCCGTCCGGCGCGCATTGCGGGGCGAGGCGGGACGGCGGCGCGAACTCGCCCAGCGTATTCTTGGCCCCGACCTGACGCCGCCAGCCTATGACGCTTTTCACGCATGGATGCCCATGCCGGTGGCGCAGGCCGTGGCGTTTGTCTCCGCCGCAGCACGCGAAGACGTGTGGGTGACACCGCCGCAGTCCTTCATGGCGGATCCCGAAAGCTGCATACAGGGCGGCGTACGGTTGTGCCTTGGCCCGGCGACCCTGCCCGACCTGACGGAAGCCCTGCGCCGCCTGCGCCACCTGCACCACGTGCGGGAGGGAATGCAACAATAGTGTCACGTGACACTTTCTTCGTGGATGGAAAGTGTCACAGCATCCTATCATCCGTGGACCAGACGCAAGCCGAGGACAGTCCATGACAGAGCAGCCCATTACGGTCATCGCCACCATACGTGTCCGTCCCGGCCATGAAAAAGCGGCACTTGCGGCCATCCATGACTGCGTGAAGGCATCCCGGCTGGAAAAAACCAACATCTCCTACCAATGCCATCGTGACGTGTCGGACCCGGAGGTTTTCGTGTTCGTGGAACGCTGGGCCAGTCCCGACGCGCTGGCCGAACATGAAACCACGCCCCATTTCCGCGCGATGGCGGATGTGTTCAAGACTGCGCTGGCCGAACCGCTGCATGTGCGCATCACACGTGAAATCTGATAGCGGGCCGCTGGGGCTGCTGGCGCGCCTCGCCATCGCGCTGTTCCTGTCCTACATGGCGGTCGCACTCCCGCTGGCGGCGCTGCCGGTCGCCATCCTGCGCTGGCCGGGTTACGGCAATGGGCTGGCCGGGCTGGCGGTGGGCATCGCGTTCTTTTCCACCATCCTCAGCCGCAACCATGCCGGGGCCTTTGCCGATATCCGGGGCGGGCGGCCGTGCATGCGCGCGGGGCTGGTGCTGTATGTGGCGGCCAGCCTGGCCTGCATGCTGGCGGGGATAGGCAGCCTGTCCCATGGCGTGCGCTACGTCATCCTGATCGTGGGGCGGCTGCTGCTGGGGATCGGGGAAAGCCTGACCATCGTGGGCATGCTGGGCTGGGGGATCGGCCTTATGGGCCAGCAGCGCGCGGGCCGGGTGCTGGCATGGACGGGGGCGGCCATGTATGGCGCCTTTGCCGTGGGTGGTCCGGTCGGGCTTGCACTATACGAACACTGGGGGCTGGGTGTCCTCATGCTGGTATCCGCCCTGCTGCCGCTGGCGGGGCTGGCGCTGGTGCACAATGTACCGCCTTCGCAGCCACATGCCGGGGGCCGGCCGCCGTTCTGGCGCATCCTGGGCACCATCCGCTGGCAGGGTATCGCGGTGGCGTTGCAGGGGGTGGGATTTGCCGCCCTTGGGGCCTTCCTGCCGCTGCGCTTTTTGCATGCGCACTGGCCTTACGCCGGGCTGGGGCTGACCTGTTTCGGGGGGGCCTTCGTGGCAGGGCGCGTGGTGTGCGGGCACCTGCCGGACCGGATTGGCGGGCTGAAGGTCGCACTATGCTCCCTGTTGATCGAGGCGACCGGGCAATACCTGCTGTGGTACGCGCCCACGCCGCTGCTGGCGCTGGCGGGGGCGGTGCTGACCGGGGCGGGGTGTTCCATGGTCTATCCCGCGCTGGGGGTTGAGGTCGTGCGACTGGTCGCCCCACACATGCGCGGCACGGCGCTGGGCGGGTTTGCCGCGTTCCAGGACCTGGCCTATGGCGCGACCGGGCCGCTGGCCGGACTGCTGGCGGACCGTTACGGATATGGGGTCGTGTTTCTGGTCGGCGGCCTGTGCGCCACGGGGGCGGCCATCATCATCCTGGCCCTGCTCAATGCCCGGTATGGGAGGGCGGCCGCATGACGGATACCGTCTATATCCTTGGCACCTGTGACACCAAGCATGCGGAACTGGCCTATATCCGCCAGTGCCTGCATGCGCGCGGGGTTACGGGACTGATCGTGGATGTCAGCACGCGCGACACGCCTGCGGATGCGGATATCAGCGCACGCACGGTCGCCGCCTGCCACCCCGATGGGGAAAACGCCGTATTCCGTGGTGAACGCGGGCGTTCCATCGGGGCGATGGCGGTCGCCCTGCGCCATTACCTGCTGGCGCGCGCCGACATGGCGGGCGTGATCGCCATTGGCGGGTCCGGTGGCACGGCGCTGGTGACGCCAGCGTTGCAGGCGCTGCCGCTGGGGCTGCCCAAGCTTGTGGTCTCCACCGTGGCGTCGGGCAATACCGCGCCCTATGTCGGGGGGGCGGACATCGCCATGCTGTATTCGGTCACCGACATGGAGGGACTGAACCGCCTGTCACGCGTCATCCTGTGCAACGCCGCCAACGCCATGGCGGGCATGGTGCGCACACCCTGCCATATCCCCCCTGACCCCCGCCCCGCCATCGGCCTGACCATGTTTGGCGTGACCACGCCGTGTGTCGATCATGTCGTCCATGACCTGTCGGGACGGTTTGACTGCCTGGTGTTCCATGCCACCGGCACCGGCGGACGGGCGATGGAACGGCTGGCGGATGACGGGGTCATACGCGGCTTCATTGACGCGACGCTGACCGAGTTCTGCGACTTGGTGGCTGGCGGCATTTTCCCGTGCGATACGGACCGCCTGGGGGCCGTCATCCGCACGCAGTACCCGTATGTGGGCAGTTGCGGCGGGCTGGATATGGTCAATTTCGGCGCGCGCGCCACGGTGCCCGAACGCTATCGCGGCCGCGTGCTTGTCGAACATAATCCCCAGATCACCCTCATGCGCACCAGTGCTGCCGAATGTCGCGCCATGGGCCACATGATCGGCCACAGACTGAACCGCTGCGAAGGGGAGGTCCGCTTCCTCTACCCCGAGGGCGGCTTTTCCATGCTGGACCAGCCCGGCGCGCCGTTTCACGACCCGGTGGCGGACGAAGCCTTTTATGCCGCCCTGTCCGAAACACTGGACCAGACCCCGCGCCGCAGGCTGATCCGCCTGCCCCATGCGATCAACGACCCGGCCTTCGCCGATGCGCTGGCGCATGAATTTTCCCGTATTTTCATGAAGGACACAGACAATGCCCAGCATTCCCCGCAGTGAGATCCTTGCCAGGTTCCGCACCATGATCGCCGCACGCAAGCCCATCGTGGGTGGTGGTGCGGGCACCGGCCTGTCCGCCAAGTGCGAGGCGGCGGGCGGCATCGACCTGATCGTGATCTATAATTCCGGCCGGTACCGCATGGCGGGCCGGGGGTCGCTTGCGGGGCTGCTGGCCTATGGCAACGCCAACCAAATCGTCATGGAAATGGCGCGCGAGGTCCTGCCCGTCGTGCCGAATACGCCGGTGCTGGCGGGGGTGAATGGCACCGACCCGTTCGTGGATTTCGATGTGTTCCTTGATGACATCAGGCGCATCGGCTTTTCCGGCATCCAGAACTTCCCCACCGTGGGGCTGATTGACGGCAATTTCCGCAAGAACCTTGAGGAAACCGGCATGAGCTACAGCATGGAAGTGGACGTAATCGCCCGCGCCCACCACAAGGACCTGCTGACCACGCCCTATGTCTTTGACCCGGCCAACGCCGTGGACATGGCCAAAGCGGGCGCTGACGTGCTGGTGGCCCATATGGGGCTGACCACTGGCGGCGCGATCGGGGCGGAAACCGCGTTTACGCTGGATGACTGCATCGAACGCATCAATGCCATTACCGAAGCCGCGCGCAGCGTGCGGCCCGACATCATCGCCCTGTGCCATGGCGGCCCGATCGCCATGCCGCCCGATGCGCAGAAAATCCTGTCCGCCTGCCCGGACTGCCATGGCTTTTATGGCGCATCCAGCATGGAACGCCTGCCGGTTGAGGTCGCCCTGACCGAACAGACCCGCACCTTCAAAGCCCTGACCCGGTAAGCCGGATTTCAAATTACCAAAAGGTTCTGGGAACCGCCTTTTTTCAAAAAGGCGGCGTTCTTCGAAGCTTTTCGCAAAAAGCTTCACCAAAAACCTCTACATGGTCTTCAGTCTATTGCCGTGCTGGCCCTGCCTGCCACGGCTGCTGTTCCAGCGTGGGCGGCGCGCCGGACGGGGCGCACAGGCTGCGACCAAAAGGCTGTCGCAGCGCGCCCTTGCGCAATGGCAGCACCAATGTTGCCGGGGTGATGCAGTAACCCGGATCGAACGCATTGCCCGACACCCAGCGCAGGGCTGTCCTGACCTGCCCGCCCGGATACAGTACGCCGCCTGGCGCGGCCACGGTCCGCCGCCACTGGACCGGGATGGCGTGATGATGCGCATCCTCGAATGACAGCGGGCCGGATAAAGCCAGCGAACAGGCCCCCGGACCCGTATTGCGCAACACAAGCCACATTCCGCCGTGCATCATGCCATCAAACGCACCCTGTCCATCATCCAGCACCATGGCCATATGACGGGGCGCGCAATCCCGCGGCACACGGGCATGACCACAGGCCGGAAGGCAGGACAGGCCGAGGCTGATACCTGCCGCCAGCCACCGCATCATGGCCCGTCGCCCTGCCGTGTCGCGGGATTTACGTCAAAATGCACGACATGGCCGGTCGCGGGGTCAAGGTGGCAGGCCCATGCAAACGCCACCCAGCGCATGGGGCCTGTGGCCGGCATGTACTGGCCGCGCCCTTCTATCAGGGCCGGACTGACCACGACCTGACTGGCGGGGCGATCATCCTGCAGGAAGAAGCGGTGTGGCAGCGCGCCCCTGCGCACCAGCACCAAACGGGCTGCGTCCTGGCACAGGAAGGTGGTCATCCGCCATGCCATGTCCTGCCCCATGACACCGGGGCGCTCCCGCGCGGGCAGCGCTGTGATGCGCTGCGTCATGATCCGCTGTTCCGCAGGCGAAGGATGCGCGGCTTCCGTCGCCCATGCGCCAGGAACCGGCCCGATGCACAGCATCGCCAGCCACAGGCCGCCCATGGCCAAGGCGCGGCCCATGCGACCCGATGTGATTGTTGCGTGGGACAGGGTCATGGTGATGCCTTTTCGCCCGATGGGGCGGATGTGGTGGACGGATCCGGCCGATATCCCGCACGCGCCTGCCGCAGCGTCACGCCCGCAAGCGTACGGGCCGCGTACCGCTTGGGCACCGCGATACGCTGCGCCAGATAGATCCCTGAATGCCCCGAACAGACATAGGCCACGAAACAGCCCGTAGCGAAATAGACAATATCCGCCGCGCCAAACAGTTCAACCGCCATAAGCGTACAGGCCAGCGGCGTATTGGCCGCACCGGCGAACACGGCCACGAATCCCACCGCCGCCAGCAGGTCCACCGGCGCATGCAGGACACCGGACAGCGCATTGCCCAGACCGGCGCCGATAAAGAACAGGGGCGTAACCTCCCCACCCTTGAAGCCCGCCGCCAGTACCGCAACGGTAAAGACCAGCTTCCACGCCCATGCCAGCGGATAGTGCGCCGGACCGAAGAAATCGAGGATCGACGCGCCCCCATCCTCCGGGGCGACAATCCCCAGCCCCAGATAATCCCGTGACCCGCATACCCATACCAGCGCAATGGTCACGGCCCCACCAATGGCGGGGCGCAGCCACGGCGTGGGGCAGGTCCGCCGCAACACCGCCGCAACCCGGTGCACGGATTCCGCAAACAGCAGGCTGGCCAGGCCAAAGGCCACGCCCGCCACCACCACCTTGGCCAGCAGGATGATGTCGGCATGGAAAAAACGCCCATCCCGCCCGGCATAACCATGGAAGCCAAGGGTATAGGGCACATGCTCGATCCCCCATGCATGGCAGACCCAGTCCGCCACCGTGGCGGCAAGGATGACGGGAACCAGCGCGCCATATTCAATACGCCCTACCCGCAACACCTCCATGCCGAACACAGCCCCCGCAACCGGCGTGCCGAATACGGCGGCAAAGCCCGCGGCAATGCCGGATATCAGCAGGATGCGGATTTCATGCGGGTCGCGCAGGCGGCACAGCCGCCCGATCGCACTGGCGATACTGCCGCCCATCTGCACGGCCGTGCCCTCACGCCCGACCGATGCGCCGAACAGGTGGCTGACAACCGTCCCCACCAGCACCAGTGGCGCCATGCGCAGGGGCACGCCACCGCCGGGTTCGTGAATCTGGTCCACGATCAGGTTATTGCCCCCCTCCGCCGTGCGGCCAAACCAGTGATAGAGCAGGCCGACCGCCACGCCCGCCACCGGCAGGCCATAGAGCAGCCATGGATGGGACAGCCGCGTCCCCGCCGCCTGATCCAGCAGCCACAGGAACACCGCGCACGCACTGCCAACACATGCCGACAGCCCGGCCAGGATACACGCCCATTTCAGCAACACGGCCGCCACACGGCAGCCATCGCGCATGATTACGTCAATATTCATTGATATTCGCCAGACCCGGCTTTTTTCATGGAACAACAGGCCACGCCCCGGGCCTGCATGCGGACATGATATCTATGACCCTACACGGATTCCTCCCTTGTTGCCGCAATGGCATTGGGTAGGAATCATCAGCCCCCATGCAGGGGACGGTTCGACCATCATGGTCCGGCAGAGTCCATTGCCGTCCATCCTTGAAAGCCCGGATCGTGGCCACGGTCAAGCATGATGGCGCGACCGCCTGCGCTTTCCCTGTCCGGCCTGCGGTCACGCATCCACCCCGACCAACCGGGCACATGATGGTGCCGCGTCGCGAACGGATGCGTGATAGTTTCAGTACCCGCGGCCGGGATCGCACAGCAGCGCGGGACGTTCGTTGCGTTCCATCTGGCCAATGACATCCACGACATAACGCACCTGTGCCTCCCGCGAGGCTTCGGATGCCACATGCGGCGTAACCGTGATCCGTTCATGACGCCATAACGGATCCCCCGCCGGCAGGGGTTCGGGCACGGTCACGTCCAGCACCGCGCCGCCCAGCACCCCGTCGTCCAGCGCGCGGACAAGATCGGCCTGCACCACATGGTTGCCCCGCCCCACGTTAATCAGGCCCGCCTTGCGCGGCAACTGCTTCAGCAGGTCGTAATCAATCATGCCGCGCGTCTGCGTCGTGCTGGGCAGCAGATTGACCAGAATATCCACGTCACGCAGGAAATCGGGCAATGCGGCGTCACCGGCAAAGACGCGGATACCCGGCACGTCCCGCGCCGAACGCCGCCAGCCTGACACCACGAAACCGACATGGCGCAGGTGACGCGCCACATAAGCGCCCAGATGCCCCATGCCCATGACCCCCACCCGCGTTTCAGCGCAGGTGCGTGACACGCGGTTGTTACGCCAGACCTCCGCCGCCTGCTGCAGCGCCCATGTGCGGGCGTCCCGCAGCAGTCCCAGCGCCGCCCACAGGACATAATCGGCCATCAGGGCCGCCGTCTGGTCCCCCCCCATGCGAACCAGCGGGACATGGGCGGGAAAAGCAGGATCATCAAGCAGATGGTTGACCCCGGCCCCGGTGCAGATGATGGCCCGCAATCCCTTCATGCGGGCCAGATCAGCGGAGGACGGCGTCCAGACCAGCGCGTAATCATCCGCCCGCAATTCCAGATCTGGATCATACCACGAACAGGTTTCCAGATCCGGGGCGACATGATGGAAGGCTGCGCGCCATCCCGCCACGTTATCGGCCCCATCCGCGCTGATAATAAGCCGTGCCATCCACTCCATCTCCCTTGTTAACGGACCGTTCCCGCGCCATGGCCTGCCCGCCTGATTGCGGCAGGCATACCGCCGTGCCCGCCGTGTACGCCTGAGCGCCTTATGCCTGCCGCGTCCATTTGCAGCCAGCGGGCCAGGAAAACCACCAGTCCATGCACGACCGGCGTGCCATGCATCCGAGCGTTGTCATAACCACAAATAAAAATTCAATATTCCAGCAAGTTGAAACTCATCCTGTCATTAGAGACTGTTTGAAACAGTCAGATCATGATAGCGCTTTAAAATTAAAGAAAGTTTTTGGTGAAGCTTTTTGCAAAAGCTTCGAAAGAACGCCGCCTTTTTGAGAAAAAGGCGGCACCCAAAAACTTTTATTATTTTTTATCAATGATTTGTTTTCAAACAGCCTCTTAGAAATACGGTTTCCATTCATGATACCGACATGGTCATGTACGACAGCGGGACCGTTACGATAGGGGATGGGCATATTCCTGCAAGATATCAATAATGCGTAGTTTACTTTATATGCGTGCAAACCATGCCTATCCGTCCCGGCCCTCACGATAGGCGCCGGGGGTCACGCCGGTCCATGAGCGGAAGGCGCGGTGAAAGCCGGATACTTCGGTATAGCCAAGCGAAAAGCCGATTTCCTTGATGGAACGGTCACTGTCGCGCAGCATGGCCTGCGCCAGGCGGGCCATGTGTTCGTTGACCAGGTCCTGAAAGCGCATGCCCTCCAGCGCCAGCATGCGGCGCAGGGTCCGCGCGCCCATGCCCAGATCGGCGGCGACGACCTCCAGCGTGGGGCGCGCGGCATTTGGCGGGGTGCGGAACTGCGCACTTATGCTCTGTCGGACCCGTTCGACCATGCTCAGGCTGTGGTTGATCCGCGCCAGCATGTTTTCGCAGTAATCCGCCATCATGTTGGCCGCGATGTCATTCGCCATTTCGGGCATGCTGCCCAGATGGCTGCGACAGATGCGAATTGCATTTTCCGTGCATGAAAACCGTACCGGACAGGAAAAATACCGCATGTATAACGCCGCATGATCCGGTCGTGGCACCACCAGGCAGATTTCCGCCAGTTCCAGCCCGCTGGTTTCCAGCCATGCGCTCCAGTTGCCCAGCCATTCTTCCACCAGGTACAGCAGGGTGCGCGCGGGCAGTTCAGGCAGGACGTGCGCGCCGATCACGGCATGGCTGGCATTTTCCACCAGGTTCTGCCGGATGCGGATGCCATAGCCCAGCAGGGCCTGGTACCGGATGAAGCGACTTATGGCTTCCCGCCATGTCGGTGCACTGATGCAGGCATAGCCCACCACCCCGAAATCGGCTGCATTGATATGCCGCCCGGCCAGAAAACCCAGCCCCGGCAGCGTGACTTCCGTCAGGATGCTGTCCAGCAGGCGCACATAATCCCCGTACAGGATATGCGATCCCCCCTGCCGCAGGCCGGAGCGGTCAAGCCCGAAACGGGCCAGGATATGGGTAACGGAAACCCCGCGTGATTCCAGCACCTGCAACAGCTTGTTCAGGTGCATGCCTGGTATCCGTAACGCGAACTGCCCCAGTTCCGGGCTGCCCGCGGGCGGACCATCAACCGGGGGGGCGGCCATATCAGGACCGGCTGGCATCATCCGCATCCCCTGCCGCCCCGTTGCTGGCGGGCCGCCAACGCGAACGGAACCCGCACCGGATCGCGCCGATACACATAGCGGCGTCCCATTCCCTTATCCGTGTCACTCCTGTCCCTGCACTTCATGGGGCATGAATAACACCAACCCGCCCCTCCTGCCTATCTCCGCGTGCCGGCCCGTGCGCAGGGGAAACACTTCCCCTGCAAGGCGGGTACCTCACATGGACCGGGACATCGCCACGACGCCGGGTCAGGGTTTCCTGACTGGCCGGGCCGGGCCGGGAAATCACGGCCATGCCCGAAACGGGCCTGCCAGCTACCGGAGCGGCCGCCCGAAAACCCGGAGGGCGACGGAAATACTGCCGCGCAATGCTAAGTTCCTTTCCGACATCGCCCTGGCCGTGCGACGCCACACGTTGCCTGGCGCCCGGTCCCTGCGCCTCTGATCCGGCTGTGGCACTCCGTGCACCCAACGCGGACGGAAGCCGGATTTCATTGACCCCGCAGGTTAGCGGATCAGCATGAACGCACGTTACAGATAGTGTTTCAATACTGTCCATTGTGGTGGCATGACGCCATCGCGCGGTTCAAGCCCGTAAGGGTAGCCTACACCCAGATCCGGTCCCGTGCCCCAATAGTAAAAAGGCAGTTTTTCCGCCTTGCAGCAGGCTATGGTCTTACCAAGCACGGCCAGCCAGCCAGCATCGCCCGCGCGGTCGGGCGTGTCTCGCTGCCCTGCGCCACATTCGCCGATATTGCCCTGTCTGCCGTACTGCCGCAGCCAACGGATAAAGGGCTGCAACCTTTCCACACCCGTATTGTCCGACATCCTGCCATTGCTCACCTGGTCGCCCGCCGCGACCTCCTCATCCCAGAAATAATGCTGGCCGGAATTGTCACGATCCAGGTAGCAATGGGCGGAAAACACCAGGCGGTCCAGCGGATCATGGAGCGTATGCAGGTCCGGATTATTGATCGCCCATGCCTGTGCGCTGGAATGCCCGTACCCCTCGACATGCACCGGCAGATGATTGCCGGCGTTACGGATTGCATGAATGGCATTCTGCGCGGCGTCGACCCATGCCGCGGCCTTGGCCCGCAAGGTGTCCCCGTCCAGGTCGGAAGGCTCATTCATCAGGTCCCACCCGGCAACGCCTGGTGCATCATGCATGGCGGTTACAAATTTCATCCAGAAATCCGCAAACATCTGCGCCGTCAGGATACCGCCACCGAATTTCTGCGCCGTGCCGAATATCATCCGGCCACCGTAATTATGACATGGCTCGCACAGGACCGAAATGCCAAGCGCATGGGCCGTCGTGACCACGTTACGGTACTGGGCGACTGCCGCATCGTTCAACGGCCCCATGGGCCGGTCCTGAAAATGTTCCCACAGGCCGGGCAGGCGGATATGACGCACGCCCTGCGCGGCGTAGGTCGCCAGCATGGCCCGGGTCGGCGCATTGGGGGGATTGTCTTCCAGGCCCGAACAGTTCAGGCCGCAGTAGAATTCATGCCCTGTCGTCGCCCTGGCCGGAGCGGCAAGCAGCGCGGCCCCCATTCCCCCAAGAAACAGTCGGCGGCTGAACTGGTGCATGCAATTTCCCTTTGACAATCGACCATATGCTTCCCATTCCTTTGCCTAATGTGGTTTCATGGTCAACAGCCCGTCAGGTCCTCTGTGCACTCCATACCCTTTCTTGCCTGCCTTCGTATGATACGGCACACACGCCCGGCCCTGCGTGCGATGGTGGCAGCGGGCATGGTGGCCGGACTGGCGCTTTCCCCTGCCCCGGCGCACGCGGTATGTCGGTGGGTATGGGACTGCACCGAAGGCGCGTGCCGCCACATCCCGCAATGCGACAATAGCTATGACACCGTGCCCAATGAACCACTGGAAGTAACGCCCAACGCGCCGCTTTCCACCGACAACCCCCTTCCCCCCAATATCCTGCCCTTCAAGACGACACAGTGTGTTTCACGGCGGATATGCAGCCAGAGCGGTCAATGTTCATGGTACACAAAATGCTGATACGCGCCGCCCTCCCGGTGCTGGGCATCGCGGGATGGACCCTGGTCGCGCCCGTGGCAGCCCATGCCGGATGTATTGGTTCCCCCCGTTTCCAGATGTGTACCAGCACATCCACGGGCGATACCTACAATGTGACCCGCCTGGGCAAGATGATCGATATCGAAGGGATCAAGGCGGCAACGGGGCAGCCCTATACACAGCATTCCCTTGTCATCGGCCATACGACCTATACCGACGGGCTGGATGCACATGCGCGCCCGTGGTTCGAGACGCGGCATGATTTTACCGCGCATTCCTATACCATTGAAGGGACGGACCCGATCGACAAGCCGTTTTCCTATGTATGCGACAGCATATCCGGCTGTAACTGATCGGCTGGCCGGGCCTGTTCCATGTGGTACAATGGTATCCTGTTGCGCCACATGACCTTTCCTGCCGCCCCCGCCAGCAGCAGGACGGCATTCGCCATGGCGGGGTCCGGCCGCAGGCGGCCCGACACGAAGCGCGGCAACAGGATCACGATCCGGACCAGCGCCATGATGATCTGCACCGCCCCACGCAGCATGATATCCGCCGCGCGCACGACCGGACGGGCGGCATGCCGGACGTAAATGCCCGCATAGACCTGCCCCCCGCTATAGGCCCGCATGACCTGATATGATAGCTGCATGCGCGCGGGTGGTATGCTTTCCCATGCCTGCGCACACCCGCACCATACCAGCCGTCCGCCACGCCGCGCCACACGCAGGAAAAGGTCGAGGTCTTCCCCCCCGCACGCGCCAAAGGCAGGATCGAAGGGTTCCCTGTCGGTAAAGCAGGTTGCCCGCCGCCAGATGGACGAGGCCGTGCTGACCACAAACCCCCGTATGCGCCGCCGGCCATCAAGACCCAGCGGCGTGCCATCAGGGCGGTCCAGCACACGGGTATAGCGCGCGCCTTCCGGGTCCCATGCCGGGGGGCTTCCCCCGGCGAAACGCGGCCGCACCGGGCCAATCGCCACATCCGCCCCACTGGCCTGCAGGGTTTCATGCAGATGGCGCAGCCATGTCAGGCCAACTTCCATGTCATCATCCAGAAACGCCACGATTTCCGCCTGTGCCGCGGCGATGCCCGTGTTGCGCGCAACCGAGATATTCCCAGGCGCGGATGTCACGCACCGCACCGCAAACGGGGCCTGCGCATACCGTTCGGCAAGCCGTGGGGCATAACCACCCGTGCCGTTATCCGAAATCACGATTTCCGCCACCAGGCCGCTTTCCCTGATACTGTCAGCACAGGTGCCTACAGCACGTTCAAGCAGGCGGGGCCGGTTATAGGTGCAGATCACAATGGAAACTGTGGGGATGCCTGTCGTCATCATGCCATAATCCCATGGGAAGACCGGGCATAGGTAGCCGTAATGGCGCGCATTCCCTCATCCAGACCGACCTGTGGCGCCCACCCCAGCACCGTGCGGGCAAGCGTGGCGGGATAGGTCGCGCGCAGGCCAAACAGCACCATTTCACTATCGGCGGGCACCATATCCACCCATGCCGGGCAGTAACGCGGCGCAACCCGCCGGATCACACGGAAAGGAAGCGCTGCCAGCCGCCATATTTTCAACCGCGTGGCGGATACGGGAACCAGCGGGGGTTCGCCCGCGGCCAAGGCCATGTGGCGGAACCAGTCATTCCATGACAGGGTATCCGCGCCATTGATGTTGAACGCCATGCCAGCCGCCTGTGGAACATGCATGGCGGCAATCGCCGCGCGCGCCACATCCGCGACATGCACGGGATTGCATGTGCCCTCGCCTGCCACGCCAAATGTGCCCCACCATCCTGAGCGGATGCGACGGACCAGGCTTTCAACCCACAATGGACTGTCGGGGGCATATACAATCGTGGGACGCAGGCGCACCACCTCCACGCCCTGCGCCTGCAGGCACTCGGCTTCCGCCGCGGCCTTCCATGCGGCATACCCGTTTCCCGTGATGGCGATACAGGGTGTCGCCTCCGTCACGCTGCCCTGTGCCGCGCCATAAACCGCGATGGAACTGATATGGACCACGCGCCGCACGCCGCACTGCCGCGCGCATTCCAGCAGCATGCGTGTCCCCCCCACCGTTACGCGCCGGTCGCCAACCGCGCAATGGATGACCGCCTCGACCCCCTGCAGGGCCTGCATCACGGATGAGCGGTCCAGCAGGTCAAGATGGACACTGCCCGCCGCACCATCACGTCGGCCGCACAGAACGGTCGTGTCCGGCAACTGGCGCGCCATATGCGCGATATGGCCGCCCACAAAACCACTGGCACCTGTAACAAGTATTTTCATGGGATAAAAAACATGCAGCCAGAATGTTGGAGACCCTGTTTCAATACCGCCAAACGGGTATAGTCGACAATCAATTAAACACGGTATGGAAATGGTAAGGCGCCCATGAGGATTGCACTGGTTGGCTGCGGTTACGTCGCGGATATGTACATGCAGACGCTGCCCGGCCTGTCCGGCCTGTCGCTTGCTGGCGCCTATGACCACAACCCCGACCGCCTGCGGGCATTTTGCGAATTCCATGCCATTCCCGCCTATGCCAGCATGGAGGCCCTGCTGGCTGATGACAGCGTGCAGATGGTCGTCAACCTGACCAATCCGCGCTCCCACCATGCCGTCAGCCGCCGGGCGCTGGAAGCAGGCCGCCATGTCTATTCCGAAAAGCCCCTGGGCATGACCATGGATGAGGCCCGCGACCTGGTGGACCTGGCGCGGGCAAAGGGGCTGTGGCTGGCGGCAGCGCCGTGCAATCACCTGAGCGATGTGGTGCAGGCCATGGGCCACCTCCTGCGCACGGACAGCGCGCGTTTCGGGCGGCCGCTCATGGCGCAGGCGGAAATGGATGACGGGCTTGTCCCATTCCTGCGTCCTGAAACCTGGCGCAGCATATCCGGCGCGCCATGGCCCGCGCGTGACGAATTCGAAGTCGGCTGCACGCTGGAACATGCGGGATACCAGATCACGCCACTGGTCAGCCTGTTTGGCCCCGTGCGCCGGGTCACGGCCTACAGCACCTGCCTCCTGCCCGATAAGGTACGAAAGGTGGGGGGCAGTGTCATAAGCCCGGACCTGTCGGTCGGCATGCTGGAATTCGATGGCAATGTCGTCGCGCGCATCACCAACAGCATTATCGCCCCGTCCAGCCGCACGCTACGGGTCGTGTGCGAGCATGGCGTGCTGTCCATGGCGGATGTATGGGAATACCATACGCCCCTGCGCTTTTCCCCCACCGGCATGACATTGCCCGCGCGCCTGACACGCAAGGTGGAAAAATACCTCTCGCCCATCCTGCCCGGCCTGCTGCTGGGCCGTCGGCTGCCCGTGCGCCACGGCCGCCGCGTCCCGCGCACGCAGGGCGGGCATCATATGGATTTCAGCCGTGGCGTCGCACAACTGGCGGCACAGGTGGCGCGTCAGGCCACGGTCCGCATGGATGCGGCACTGGCGCTGCATGTGACGGAAGTCACCCTCGCGCTGCAGGACGGGGCACGCTCGGCAGGCGGGGTCACGATGCAGACCGACCTGCCACATGATCGCATGGCGGCGCCTATCGTCCCTCGGGAATGAAATCGAGGCCGGACAGGCCGATCTTGCCGATGCCCTTGTTCATCTGCATCCGGTATTTCATCCGTCCGGTCAATCGCCACAAGATGCCATAGACGACAGCCTGCCCCAGCCCGACCACGCCTGCCTGCACCGCGGCAAGCAGCGGATGCCTGCTGATGGACATGCGTCCCTGCAGTGAATGCCGCCCGCTACGCCGCACGCGACGGGCCATGTAGTCGGGATTCAGGCGGCCGGCTTCATTGAATTCCAGCACGCGCGCATCCGGGCACCATACAAGGCTACGCCCTTCAAGCGCCAGCCTGAGCAGCAGCAGCGTATCTTCACCCCCGCTGGCGCCACGCACTTCGTCGAAAGGATGGTCGCCCGCCAGGCAGGTATCACGGCGCAGCATCGAATTGCCGGTTCCCAGGCCACGGGGCTGTGGCGGCCACCAGCGCAGGGGATGGATGCGTGTATCGGGCGGCAGACGGAAATCCGTGGTGTAGAACGCGCCCGCCGGGTCCCATGACGGGGCATGCCCCCCTTCGAATACAGGATATTTGGGGCCGAACGTGGCATCCGCGCCCGTACGCTGGTGGCACGTGTAATGCGCGGCAAGCCAGCCGGGTTCCGGGGCTTCATCATCATCGACAAACGCCACCAGCCGCCCGCGGGCCGCGGCAACGCCGGCATTGCGCGCCGCGGCGATATTGCGTTCGCCAGCGATGACATGCCTTACGGGAACCGCCCCCCCCGCCAGGCGCGCCACCATGGGGGCGGCAAGCTGGTCGGGGTGATTGTCGGCGACGATGATTTCCCATACAACCCCGTCGGGCGCCTGTTGCCGCAGGCACGCCGCAAGCGTGCGTTCCAGCAGGGCGATCCTGTCATAACAGGGAATGACAATGCTGATTTCCGGCGTGGGCAAACCCAACTCCTGCCTCTATGATCTGCCAACAAGATGACTGGCTGGTGATATACAATGCAAGCCCCGCAAAAAAAAATAGCGGTATCGACCCCCCATGCCGGCAATGTTTTTCCCACGCCCGCGCCATGGATCAACAATCTTTCGCTCGTGCTGCTCTCGGCCATGCTGCTGTACACGATCATCGGCATTCCCGATTTCAATCGTGATGCCACGATTGCCGCCGCCTCGGATCATGTCAGCCCCCTCAACCGATTCATCTGGCTGATCCTGCTGGCGGGCAGCATGCCCGTGGCCATCATGCGCTGGCGGCTCATCGCGCGACTGGCCCTTGCATCATGGCCGCTCATGCTGGTCTACGTTTATTTCATCCTGAGTGTGACATGGGCGCTGGACCCGCCCATTGCAGGCCGCCGCATCATGTTCGCTTTCGTGCAACTGGCCCTGACCATGATCCTGCTGGCAGGGCTGCGCAAGGCGGCGACACTGCATGTCGTCATCGCCATTTCCTGCATCCTTGCCGCCGCCGCTGACATGGCGGTCTGGATCATCATGCCCGGTTACGCCATGACGCCGGAAGGGCTGGCGGGCCTGCAACTCCAGAAAAACCAGACGGGCCTGCTGATGATGTATGGCCTGCTTGCAACCATAAGTGGCATGTGGCTGCTGCGCACGCGGTGGCAGAAAAGCCTGGCGGTGGGGGCGATCGGGTTGATGCTGCTGCTGCTCGTCGCCTCCAAATCCAAGACCAGTGAAGCCATTGTCGTGGTCGTACCCTGCATAACCTATGGCTTGCGCTGGGTGTCCATGCAGCGCTTTCTTGTCCAGCTGCTTGTCTATACGGCCATCTTGACAATCATGCTGGGAAGCATGCTGAGCTATCTGGCGTGGTGTGGTGCGACCGGTATCGATCCGTTTCTGCCGCTACGGGGCATGACATTTACCAGCCGTACGGACCTGTGGTCCTTCATGCTGGGCGAAATTGCCCGCCGCCCATGGCTGGGGGCCGGCTTTTCCTCCTTCTGGTCCATTGATCCCGCCATTCAGCCCAGCCTGAAAACCGATATGTGGTTTGGTGAGGAAGCGCACATCAACGAAGCGCATGAAGGCTATCTGGACCTGCTGGCGACGGGGGGAATCATCGGATTCGTGCTGGGGATCAGCACGCTGCTGTACTACCTGTTGATGGCGATCCGCATCCAGAAATACATGCAGCCCGGCAGCCAGGCATGGCGGACGGGACTGCTCAGCGCGCCGACCGCCTTTTTCTACCTGTGTTTCCTTGTGGCGCTTGTTATCCACAATTTCACGGAATCCAACCTGTTTTCCAATAATTCCCTGCTTGCGGTCGCCCTGTTCATCGCCATCATCGACATGGAAAAATGGCGGATCAGTTGCCCGCGCGCCCATCGGTATGCGGTGCCCGCGCGGGGGCCGTCGCCACACCCAGCGCACGCAGTGCCAGCGGCAACATAAGGAGGCACTGCGCCAACTGCCCCGCCATGGTTGCCGAGACCACCCATGGAAAAGACAGATGCGCCACGATCACCCCCCCCATGGCCATGCATGTCACCACAGCGCCGCCCAGGTCAACCAGCGCCAGTATCCTGTATTTACGCATGGCCAGCATGGTACAGTTCAGTGCGGTTACCGCGCCACCCAGCATGACATTGCCCATCCACAGATACGGCACGATCCCCACGCTGTCGTAACGGTCATGGTACAGCGTATGCGCAATCCAGTGCCATCCGCCAATCACCATGAAGGACCAGATCATGCTGCCAGCGGCGCAGCCCAGCGTGCCAAGTGTCGTCATGCGCACGATCCTGTGCGCCTCGCCCCTGTCCCACATCTGCGACAGGCGCGGCAGGCCCACGGACATCCATGCGGCACTCAGCATCCATGCCGGACGGATGGCAACCTGCACCGCAGTCAGCAGGGCCAGCGCCGCCGTGCCATACCAGCCCGCCACGACGAAGCTGTACAGCCGGTTGATCAGTTCCGCAGACCCCGCGCCCAGCAGCAGCCAGCCCGAACTGTGCAGGTAATGCAGGTTGGGCCTGATTGCGGCCCAGCGCCACAATGGCGTCATTCCCCCCGCCAGATACAGCAGCATGCCAGTCGATACGCCGCCATAGGCCAGCGCGGTAAGCAGCAGGCTGCGATCGACCGTTACAGGATGTCCGGCGGCATGGTCCGCCCCCAGCAGGCAGACAGCCAGCAGCAGTATCCCACCCGTCAGAAACATGGCCAGGCGGGTACGCTGGCGTGAAAACGCAAACGCGCGGACATACTGGAACAGGAGAAACGATGGAATGAACACCGCCGCCGCACTGGCATAAAACGGTGACCCATATGCCCGCATGCCACAGCTCAGCCCGTAGATGCCGGCCATGGTCAACAGGAGAAACAGGATCTGCACGCTCAGGAACAGCCGTTCCACCTGCGTACGTTCCGGGCCGTCTTTATGCGGTATGGTCAGCAGATGGGATGTAACAAGCGTGGCTTGCGCCGACCCCAGTATCCACGCAATGGCAAGCCAGAAGGCATAGACACCATACGCTGTCTGCGCCCCGTTGCGGGCCATCCACATATTGATGAAAAAGGTCAGCAGGGAACCAAACGCCTGCTCGGCAAAAGACAGCAGGAAGTTCATGCACCCTGCTCGGGCTGGACATCACGCAGGGGCATCCCCCAGTCCGGGCGGGTCGGGCGCAGCCCCATCACCCACCGATAGACCTCCAGCGTCTGCCGGGCCTTGTGATCCCAGGTAAACAGGGTCTTCACCCGTTGCATGGCGGCCTGTGAACGGGCACCGAGCTGGCCCGGATCAGCCACTATGGCGTCCAGCACCTGCCGCAGGGCCTCAACAAGCGCCTGCTGCGGCAACAGGGGCAGCAGGTAGCCGGTCTGCGGGGATGTCAGTTCCGCCGGTCCGCCATAATCCACCACGATGGGCACCACACCCATCGCCATGGCCTCCAGCACGACTGTGCCACCAAATTCATGCACGGACGGGAAAGCCAGTATATCCGCCTGCCGCAGATGCCCCGCCAGTTCCGGATGCGGGGTCTTGCCAGCAAAGCGCACCATGCCCGCGCACCCTTCGTCCGCCACCATGGCCCGCAGGCGCGCTTCCTCCGGGCCGAACCCGATGATTTCCAGCGTCATGCGTCCGGCCCGCAACAGGGGCGCAATGGCCTCGATCAGCATGTTGCAGCCCTTGTACGGCACCAGACGCCCCAGAAAGACGACATGCAGCGGGCGGGCGGCATATGATTGCGCTGTCCGTGTCGGCGCATCGGGAAAACGCGTCGGGTCAATCCCGTTTTCAGGAACATAGACGGCCCGGTCGCGCCATTTACGGTCCAGATCGCGCAATGCCGAACGCCCGCCCACCATGATCGCGGCGGCATCCCTGCGGGTGGAGCGTGCCCATGGCATGTATTTGTACAGACCGCGAAAACGCGATATCCATTCCCCTTCGCGCGTCTGCAGGGAGGGATATTCCTTCGGCCATGGCAGGCCGCCATTGATCGGCCCCAGCACGAACGGAATGCCCGCCCGCCGGCACCGTGCCGCGATCAGGCTGGGTACCGCGGGACTGAGCGGGGTCAGGCGATGGATTATGTCAAAACGCCCGGCCTGCCGGCCACGGCCAAAGCGCCGCCATGCCTCATGTTCCAGCAACAGGTAGGACGGGATGCTCAAGGCGGTCAGCATGGCCCATCCCTTGTTGGGACCACTGATCCATTCGACGGCACGGGCCATGGGCCGCACCAGCGCCTCGGTATCGATCGCGGTATAGTCCCGCCCTTCCACCAGTCCGGCACGGTCCAGCGCGGGACGGTTGCGCGAGCGGGTGACAAGATACGTATCGGCAATGCGGGACAGGGCCTCGTAATGCGACCAGCCCACCAGTGGAATGCTTTCCCATTCCGGGTTACACGATTCCGCAATGATCAGGACACGCGGCCTGAATGACCCTGCCCCGCCCATCAGTAAAACATCCCGTTGGCACCGGTATTAAGGTTAAGCGTCCTGTTCATCGGGATGGCCTTGTTCAGATACTGGTCGATAAACAGGTCAAACGACGCAATATCGGATTTTGTCACGTATATCATGTCATTGGGCTGGAGCAGCACGTTATCCTTGGCATCGGCATAACCGATATAGCGCTTGAGGTTGATCCGCCGCAGCATCGGCTTGCCATCTGAACGATGGCGGATCAGCACGACGCGCTCCAGGCTGCCGGTTTCAATGACGCCGCCCGCGGCCAGCACGGCCTGCAGCACATTGGTCGGTCCCTTGAGGTCGATCACACTCTGCGTCTTGACTTCACCACCGACATAGACCCGTGCCGAACCATAGCTGTTGACCAGCACGTCAACCTGCGGGTCACGCAGGATGCTGGCATAACGCAGGCGGATGCGGGCGTCGAATTCCTCGACCGTCTGTCCCGCCGCCATGACCGGCCCCAGCAACGGCAGGCTGATGCGTCCGTCCGGCCCGATTGGCAGGCTGTTGTTGTTGAGTTCGGGGTTAAGCATGTACCGCAGCGCCAGGTTGTCCCCCGCTTCGAGCGGATGCACTGGCGGCTCATCGACCCATGGCACGAATTCCGCGGCCCGCTGCGGATGGATGGGGATATGCTGCACACAACCTGCCAGCAGCAGGCAAATACAGAAAGCCACAGGCCGATGGAAAATAGACATCAGATTTTTACATGACCATGAAAGGCGAAGAGGCAGTACGCCGCCCCGCTGGGGTAAGGCAGGAGGACATCTCCTGCCCGCGAGCAACAATGCAGGGACAGCCAGTCAAAAATTCAGCCCCATGTGCATTACAGATGTGTTGGAAACAGCTCTTCGGGGGAAAAGACGTGTCGTATCGTTACTTCCGCCCCCATGTGAAAACCATGAAACAGCATGGCGATGCACAGGACGCACGGCAACAGGTAGCCCCATAACGACGGCGGCACCGGCCCGCATTTCATGCCCAGCGCCATTCCCCCGATACACCCGACCAGGGCGCCGACGATAACCTCGCCCATGGTATGGGCCTGCAACTGCAACCGGGTGTACCCAATGACCAGCGCCACGACCAGCAGGGGCACCAGCATGGCGACGGGATAACGCACCAGTTGCCGGCGCAACAGCAGGACCAGCAGCCCCCCATACGCCACGCATGCCGACGCGACATGCCCGCTGGGGCTTACGACCACGCCCTGTGTCAGCCAGGCATAGTACAGCCCCGCGATCTTGAGCAGCAGCATGGTCCCCAGCGTCAGGCCGACCACTACGCTCCATACATACATGCCCTGCCACCATCCCCGCAGACCCATGATGCAGGCAACCGTCAGCACCACCGGCAGAATATCGGCCTGATCTGCAAAATCGGTGACGTAATCGATCATAATGGAAAGGATGGCCCCATCTTGTTCCATAGCCACATATCATGGACCAGGCGGCACGACCAGAATCATGACGCCCGATCAAAACGCATTTTCCCTGCGGAAGAAAACGATCCAGACACTTTTGATAATAATCCGGATATCCAGCCATAAGGACCAGTGCGCGACATAAGTCAGGTCGTATTCCACCCTGCGCCGTGCCGCTTCCACCGTGGTCAGCGGCCCCCGGCTGCCATTGACCTGCGCAAGGCCGGTAATGCCGGGCCTTACGCGGTGCCGGGCGGAATAGCCCTCCACCACATGTTCATACGGCCGGCCACATACCTCCATGGCGACGGCATGGGCGCGCGGACCGACGATCGACATCTGCCCCATCAGCACATTGACGAGCTGCGGCAGTTCATCAAGGCTGAGATTACGCAGGTAGCGTCCCACCCGCGTCACGCGCTGGTCCCCACGCACTGTCATCTGCCGGCCACTCAGGTCTTCCTGATCGGTGTACATCGTCCTGAATTTCAGGACATTTATGATCTCGTTATTGAAGCCATAGCGTTTCTGCCGGAAAAATACCGGGCCATGACTGTCAATCCTGATCAGCAGCGCGATGACAAGGAACAGCGGGGCCAGCATGACCAGCGCCAGCAGGGAGATGATCTTGTCTTCCGCCAGCTTGACGATGTCACGCCAGCCATCAAGGGGGCGTTGGCATACGGGCAGCAGGCACATGCCAAAATCGGCATTGAAATCATCGCCTATAAAACCGGGCGGCAGGATATCCATCGCCAGCCGCAGTTCGGTCGGCAGGATGATAAGGCGGGCCAGCAGGTCGCGCATGCGCTGGCGTTCCATGTCTTCCAGGGCAAGAACGATCATGTCGGGCAGGCTGGCATGGCAGAAGGCCAGCAGGTCGCTGACATCACCATCACATCGCCACTCGCCGGCCCCCTGCTGGCATGAGAACTGGCCCACGACCCTGTATCTGTCAGCCCGTGCCCGCAGACGGGCGACAAGCCGGGTGACCATTTCCATATCGCCAACCAGCACAATCCGCCGGGGACGATTATGGAACAGGCGCCGGCGGGACACCCAGGCGGCGACACCCCGCCCCGGCGCGTTTGCCCGTGCGGCGCCATCGGCATCGGCTACGGGCATGCAGGGCACGCGCCCCGCGCCTCCCGATACCGGAAGGGGGCAGCCCGGGTCATATGGTGGGGGAGCAGAACGGTCCGTCATGTCCTGCCCTGCGCTATATCCTTGCACATGGCGCGCAGGAACCCTGCGGCAGATACCGCGTACCGCCATGCCAGGCGACGCGGTTCCTGCAATATGCGCCACAGCCATTCCAGATTGGCGGCCTGCACCCAGCGCGGCGCACCCCGCACCAGCCCCAGCGCCACCTTGACACCCTGGCCAATGCACAAGGCCCAGCACGCCGGCAGCAGGGCACGGTAGCGCCCCACGAATACCTCGCTTTGCGGCGCGCCAACGCACAACAGCAGTATGGTGGGGGCGAATTGTGTAATCTCGTGCGCCAATTGGCGGCATTCCGCGTCATTATCGACAAAGCCACAGGACGGGATAATGGTCCTGACCGCATGCGTCAGACCATTGCGCCCGGCCCATGATACCACGGCATTCTGGGTTTCCTGATCCGGCACGACAAGAAAAAGCCGCTGGCTGGCCAGACGGGCGGGATCAGCAAGCAGGGCTTCCACGATACCCCGTCCGGTTACCCGCCCGATTATGGGAACCCGCCGCATGCGCGCATAATAGTACAGTGGGAAACCATCGCACGTCACGATACGGGCCGAAGCATAAGCACGGCGGAAATCTTCATTTTTTTCAAGTAATGAAATATGCTGGATATTGGGCGTAACAACAAGCTGCACGCCATCGTCCGGTTTGCAGACGGTTGAAAGCACCATGGATGCAACACCCCGTTCCGTCAGCATATCAAAATGCAGACCAAATACTTTTTTATCAATATTTATCATTTTATTATCTTCGCTATATAATTTTTTGTGTTTTATTTACATTCTGTCATAAACAATCTTGGGGACATGGAAACGGCGACGGTTCAGGATCGCACCATCCACATTGCCCCCTATTTCGGCAATCTTGCGCTGCAGGACCGCGACTTCGTGCTGAAGGGTATGTTCCGCCGAAATAACAATCAGGCAGATATCGGCGTAGGGAACGAAGTTGAGCGCAATGGGCGAAACCCGGGGTGTCGGGGTATCACAGACGACCAGGTCGAATTTTTTCCGCGCGGCCTGCAGCAGCATCACCCAGTCCACTGTCTGGACAATGACCGACGAATCGGCAAAGCCCACACACAGCCTGTCGTCGTGATACCGCTTGAAGCGGAACCATGGCGGGAAGTCCTTGCTCTGTTCCCACTGGGCCGGATCATCCATGCCCGGGAATACGGCCTGCTGTTCATCATCCAGCGCCCCCACGCACAGCAGTAGCGTCTTCATGCCCTGACCGAACGACGTGATAATGGAGAGATCCTGCGCCATGGAGGAGACACCCTCACCACCGTGAGGCCCCACCATCTGCAGAATGCAACTTTTGCCACTGGCAACCGGTATGAGATGCGTCACCTGCGCGGCAACTTCTTCCAGCATGAAACGCGGCAGCAGGACAACGGGCCGGGTCTGGTTGCTCATTTCCGCAGCCTCACCAGCAGCCATCCAGCCCATTGTTTAACCAGCGCATCCGTGTGCGGCGATATCCATGTGGGCGCAGGCGCACCGGCATCCATCACGCTGGCAATGACCGGCATGCCGGTACGGCGCTCGACATCGAACGGGGTCAGGAAAACCTGCTGCGTCAGCAGGCGGGCCGCCAGCATGATCACGGCTGAACCGAAGCCTACGATCAGGCCAAGAACCAGGATGACAAACCGCAAGCTTCGCCCACCTGCCGGGGAAGCCGGTGATTGAATAATGCGGATATTGGCGTCATTTTCCGGATTAAGTTCGGCCGCCAGACGGGTTTCTTCCGCATTCTGGGCAATGACGCGATAGCTCTGCTCCAGCACATCGCGGGTCCGTTGCAGGGCATGATACTGCCCTGACAGCGAGACGAGTTCGTCCGAACGTCCCTGCAGCCCATTGAGTTCGTCGCTCAGGCCATCAAGCTTGGCCTGAAGGCCACGCAGGCGGGATGTCAGCAGAAGATTCTGCTGGAACAGTTCGTTATAAACCGTGTTGATACCCGTACGCTGCACCACGGTTTCGCGCGCAGGCGTGCGGTGCAGGCTGCCCTGCACCATGTTGATCTGGCGCTGCACATTGCGGACGAGCGCATAGTCATTCTGGTAACGCCCCTTCAGATCCGCCTGCTGGATCTGAAGCTGCGTCAACCGGTCCGTCAGCATCTTGTGTTCCTGCGAAATATCGGTTTCCTGATAGATCAGCGACTGCGCCGGAAGATCCTGCAACGCCTGGACCAGTGTCGCGCTCTGCGCCTTCAGGTTCCCGATTTCACCTGCCACGCCTTCCTTTTCATCGGCGATTTCGCTGATGCGGTGAAGCAACAGGACAGTCTGTTCCTTCAGGTCGCTGATCTGGTGCGCTTCCTGGAAGGCAACGAGATTGTCTTCTGCCGCCTTCAGTTCGTTCGTGATGTCCTGACGCGCCTTTTCACTGCCAAATGTCACATGGCGCTGGAAAATTTCAGCACGATCGGCCAGGTATTCGTCAATAATGGCGGATAACGTATCAAGCGCTACCTGGCGGTCATTATTGCGCAGTTTCAGTTCGATCACGTTAGCCTGCGGCACCGCGGCAATGGAAAAGTCCCGCAGCAGGCGCTGGGCCGCAAACGGCAGTTCTTTCCTGTCCTTGCCCCGGAATGACGGGTAAACCACCCGCACGCCCAACTTTTCCAGGGTATGCTCGATCAGGGACTGGCTGTTCAGGATCTCCAGTTCGCCCTGCATGATTTCATTACGGTCAAGCGCAATGTCGTTACCCGTATCCCGCGCACCGGGGTGAAAAACGTAATCATTACTGTATAGAACCAGCAATTTGGCCTGGGCGACATAAGAGGTATGCGCCTTAAGCGCGAACAGGACACCAAAAGCAACAGGAATTGCAAACGCAAAAGCTACGGAACGCTTATAATAAAACAAGCCCACCGCGGCATCGCGCACATAATCCATTGCTGAAAACGTCGGCAATGTTGCTTCCGCTTTCTTCATTTAGGCTCTTACCTTATCATCATTTAATTAGTTATATTTTTTGTTTATTTTTAATTACTGCAAATTTCAACGCAAAGACATAAAGATGCCTTTTGATTGCCACATTGTTAAGCTACATATGATATGTATCTAAAGTCTGCAAGATGGTATCTGAACGGTAAACATTATTTTTCATATATATGCTACATTTTGCCTAAATACCGTTGGTTTAAGAATATGTTCCTACCCTCATCCATAGTCAGTCAGGTAATACGCCCTTCCACTACAGCACTATGTTTTTCAAAATATATACGATATGATACCCCTGCCGCTTGCTGGCATTGAATTTTTTCCAGCCATGCTTTACCGGGAGCGCCGCCCCAATTATCACTCTTTCCACAAAACCGGATGCCGAATAGCCATCGGCCATCGTTTGCCATGCCGTCCATTACTATCGTGCGGGATATGATGCGAATCCACCTGGTCCCTCCGTCATCATCCACCATGATGACCTGTCACAAGACAGTCGCTCCTTTCCGCCTTCGTGCAACAGGCAACAGGATATGAGCACCGCAGTCCAACCCGGCGCCAGAAGCATGACGATGATACGCGCGATATCATCGCAGCCGGTCACAGCGCACGTCCATGCGACAAAGAAAGATACCAAACTCCATTTAAACAATGAAGTCATCGCATGATACGACTTTGGAATATATGGTGTAGACCATAAGAAGTTATTTGAAACCAACCCATTGATAAAAAACAATAAAAGTTTTGGGTATCGCCTTTTTCTTAAAAAGGCGGCGTTCTTTCGAAGCTTTTGCAAAAAGCTTCACCAAAAACTTCCTTTAATTTTAAAGCGCTATCACAAGTTGACTTTTCAAATAGTCTCTAAGATATACTGACACAAACTGAGAGACTTACTGTAATATTATATCATGAAATTACTTTTGAATGACAAACATTTTTTGTAAAAATTTCTGCAAATGACCGGAGAAAAATTATATAATAGTTATATTTCTGCTCATTACTTAATTAATAAATAACAGAGAATGAACAAAAATATTTTATTTATTTAATAACTTTACTATAAAAATTATATACAAATCACAAGTATGTAGTCAGTTTCACTGTTACGCTTATTACATACAGACCTGTCAAGCCTTACTTACTAGACAATGCCCGCCAGCAGGCTGGCGTTGGTAAGTTGTCCACTCCACATCGAAAATGAACACCATACTGCATTACGATTTCATTATATGCGGATTTTTTTCAGGAACTGACGATATCTATGATTTATATTTCTGGTTTTTTTAAATAAAAATACAACAAGATTTTTTATTTTTTTATTCCTGTATTTTCTTTTTATTATTGCTTCCTTATAATAAAAACTCTTCCTCCGCCTTTCCCTACTGATATTTTTCAACGCTCCAATATCCCGGTTTATGCAGCATTCTATGATCTTCTTCATGGACTCCGTTCCAGACATTACCGGTGTAATGTCATGTCCCACTAATGGAACATTGACTATCTGTACATTCCCGGATTCTTTTTTTATCCGAAGCGCATGAAACATGTCTGTCTTATGTAGATTATCAACAAATATAAAAATGCTACCCTGCATATCGTCGGATTGAATGCCCATATTTTTCATATCGGATCTGAAATGACACTTCCAGTAATCATCAACAAGATTACATTCTTCTGCATCTATAGACCACTGCGGACATAATGATATTACTGTATCCGCTCCAAAAAGCTTCGAATATTTTATGGCGGCATACCCTCCCATTGAGGCGCCGTATATAACTATCTTATCAAACGCGCTTATTATTTTTTCCGCGCTTTCATAGCACAAATCCATACTATTTTTCGGGAACCAGTTTGCTTTTTTTGATACAATGCCCAAAGCAGAAATATTTGCATTTATTGCAACAGTGTCCGCAAAAAATCTATCTCCTCTACTATCGAATATCATGTCATTAAACGTTATCAACAGGAAACGACTGCTATCTGATCGAAAAAAACATTTCAATTCATCATCTTCATAAACAATACGTTTCATATCAACTCATCCAAAAAAATAATAAAAAACTATTATTTATATAAAAATTTCCATAATATACAGTTATCCTCAAGAAATTGATATGTAGGCATACAGATTTTTTCATCTCCTGCCCAACAGCTTTCTTATTCCACACGGCGGCTACCGCAACATGCATACCAATGATAACGACAAAATATTACCATCACATTCCATATATTTACATAATATTTTACCCATAAAATCCTGCGTTTCAAGCCGACAGCATATAGCCCGACACAATAGCACACCACACTCACTCCAGCCCGTTAAATCAGGAAATGGCATGCAATGCGGCCGTCCTGTTTCTTTCGGGATACGAACCCGCCCTACTCTGATCAGATCGGGGTGCCGACCGCCATACAGGCGACTTTCAGGGTCAACCATGTCTACCATCCTGTCCGTAAATGGATTATGTTTCCTGGTATAAAATTCAAAACCGAACCTTCAATACAGCACTGTGCGCAGATATTTCCAATCGTATTACATAACGGACCCATCTGACATGCTGCCTGACAATCCCGGAGCAGATGCTGGTGATGGTCCACACCTGCAAACATCAAGCCAGTCACACCTGCCTGTTCCTCCGCCTGATCAACGCAGAAAAAATGGGGCAGAGGATTCCTGTTCATAATCTGCATTTTCTTATTGCGAATGATATTCGTTTTCATTATAAGCGAAGGCACTCACGGCACGATCAGGCAGTTTTCCCAACCGTCGATTTCCCAGCACACCGCCGTGAAAACTCCTGCGGCATCGCGATGCCGCACTCCTTTTTTTCATGCAGGGACCATGCCAATCATGAGTGAAACCACAGGACGCACGGCCGACTGGCACCTTGAACATTCCTCACCCGGCCTGCTTCTGCATTATCTTGATCCCCGGCGCCCGTTCGCCCGGCAGGTCAATATGCTGGCAGCCCGGTTCCGTGGCATACAGGCCCTGTGCAACGACGGCGCTGGTTCCCCTGCCCTGGCCCGGCTGCGCAATGCGCTGGCGTTCCACATGGTCAGGATGTCACGGTGGTGGCGGTTTGATTTCTGCCCCCATGGCGTGACCGGCGTGCGCAATCCGCTTTTCCTGACCTATGTGAAGACGCATGCTGAACGCTCGGCTGACGATGATGCCCTGTTCGACCTGTTCACCCTGCAGCGCCACATGCATGCGGGTGACGGGGGACATATCCTTGTCGTGGGGCAGGATCTGCTAACGGATCCATCCGTCTCCATCCTGTATGGTGTGGACGGGCAGCGTAATTTCCGCTTCGCCACCGGCTCCCGTGGTGTCGAACCGCTATGGAACAGGCAGCCACATCCCGATTTCGCATCCGCATGGCTTGCCGCGCATGCCGTGCATGCGCTGATCCGCGATGACAGCGCTGACATACATGAATATGAAACCGCCCACCGCGAACATATATGGGCACGGTCGTGGCATCACCGGCATTTCCATCGCAGCGGCAATCTGCCGGTCATCCGCCAGTATGCGCAGGCCAATGCCCAGATGATGAACTGCCAGTCCGCCTTTGGCCGCGCTGAAATGAAAACGGTCGTGGAACGTATCGCCTTTGACATTGCCCGCACGGCATTCCAGCGGCACATGACGGTTGCGGACCTGATTGAGGAAAGTGACGCGCTCTCCATCAGCCTCCGTTCGGCCAACACCATCAAGCAGCGTGCGCGCGCCTATGTGGCGACCTGCATCGACCCGGTTGCCCGGCCTGAAATGGATGCGCTGCTGGACCGGGTCGTATCCTATGTCCCGCGCCACTGCCCGTAAACACGCCGCGCCCCGGCGTGGACCACGGGGCGCGGATACCTGTTTCCTTTATACAAATACACTCCGTATTACTGTGCGGTATAACCACCATCAATGACCAGTTCGCTGCCGGTCATGAACTTTGATTCGTCAGACGCCAGGAACACGATGCCATAGGCAATGTCATCCGGCTCACCCAGGTGGCCCAGCGGGTGCAGGTCAACCAGTTTCTGCCGGGCTGCGGCCTGATCCGGGGTTTCCTTGGTGAAACCCTGCACCATCGGGGTCCAGATATAACCGGGATGGATGGAATTGACCCGGATTTTGTAACCCTGTTTCGCGCAGTGCAGTGCGGCTGACTTGGTGAACAGCCTGACCCCACCCTTGCTGGCGTTATAGGCGGCAAGGGTGGGGTCACCGACCAGTCCCTCGATGGAGGACAGGTTGATGATCGATCCCCCACCCTGCGGCTTCATGGCCTCCACGGCGTACCGCGTGCCCAGGAAAACCCCGTCCAGGTTGACCGACTGCACACGCCGCCAGTCGGCCAGGCTGGTTGTCTCGACAGAGCCGGAATAGAGGATACCCGCATTATTGACCGCTACATCTAGCCGCCCGAACTGCGTGGCAATGGTGGCCATCGCCTGTTTCCAGTCGTCTTCAGCCGCGACGTTGAGCGGGATGAACAGCGCTTCGCCCCCTACGTTCGTAATTTCGGCGACGACGGCCTGACCTTCATCCGCCTTCAGGTCGGCCACGACCACCTTCGCGCCTTCGCGCGCCAGCAGCAGGGCCGTCGCCTTGCCAATCCCACGCGATGCGCCCGTAACAAGCGCCACCTTTCCCGATACACGTCCCACGTCTTTTTACTCCTGAATAAGTAACTCCCCTTAAAATATAAGAAAATTCTTATTCAGCACATTGATGGGACACAACACATCCACAATTTAACAACACGTTTTTGTGATATCATGACCCAGCTCTCAGGCCAGTCAACAGCCTGCGATCATAAGAAAGTCCTTGGCGAAGCTTTTTTCAAAAAGCGTAAAAGAATGCCGCCTTTTTGAAAAAAGGCGGCACCCAAAAACTTTTATTTATTTTCAAATAATTCCTAAGCCGCTTCGGCATCGTTTTCGGGAACCGCATTGGCAATGCCCATAAGCGCGCGCCCAAGCTCGGTCTTTATCATGCGCCGTGCATAGGATTCCAGCCCTGCCGCATCAATAAAGCCACGGCGGAAGGCCACTTCATGCGGGGAACCAACCAATAGCCCCTGACGGGACTGGATGGTCTGTACGAACTGTCCCGCCTGCATCAGGCTGTCGGGCATGCCCGCGTCAAGCCATGCGCAGCCACGCCCCAGGCGCTGCACATGCAGGTCGCCATTTTGCAGGTAAAGCCGGTTCAGATCGGTAATTTCCAGTTCCCCACGTGGCGAAGGCTTCAGGCTGCGGGCATATTCGCGCACCCGCCCGTCATAGAAATACAGCCCCGTTACCGCCCAGTTCGACAGCGGGCGCGTGGGTTTTTCCACAATATCCAGCGCATGCCCGTCGGCGGCGAAACTGACCACGCCATAACGTTCGGGATCACTTACCTCATAGGCAAAGACCGTAGCCCCCGTTGGCCGGCTGGCCGCCGTGCGCAGCTGCTTGCCCAGATGGTCGGCAAAAATCAGGTTATCACCCAGTATCAGGCCACACGGCGAATCATCCAGCCAGTCATCGGCAATGATGAAGGCCTGCGCGATCCCATCGGGCGAAGGCTGCTCGCGATAGGTGAAGGTCACGCCCAGATCCGCCCCATCCCCCAGAAGCCTGCGGAACAGCGGCAGGTCCGCAGGCGTCGATATGATCATGATATCGCGTATTCCCGCCAGCATGAGCGTGGATAGCGGATAGAAAATCATCGGCTTGTCGTAAACCGGCAGCAACTGCTTGCTGACCGCCTGCGTCATGGGATGCAGGCGCGTGCCCGAGCCGCCAGCCAGAAGAATACCCTTGGTCGGTTTCGTTGCGGTGTTCTCGCTCATGCTGCTGTTCCCATCTTGTCACCCGCGTGGCCAAGGCGTTCCCCACCATAACGGGCGGCCCGAATGCTTTCCCACCATTCCCGGTTATCCAGATACCACTGCACCGTGCGCCGGATGCCATGTTCAAAATCATGGCGGGCACGCCAGCCCAGCGCCTGTTCCGCGTGGGTCGGGTCGATTTCGTAACGGAAGTCATGCCCCGGCCGGTCGGTCACGTGCCGGATCAGGCGCGCATGCGGGCCTGCCGGGTCGGGATGCAGTTCATCCAGTATCGTGCAGATCGCTTCCACCACCTGCATGTTGGTGCGCGGCTGTCGCGCGCCGATGGCGTAGGTTTCGCCGGGCTGCCCCTGTTCCACCGCGCGGACCAGGGCTTCGGCATGATCCTCGACAAACAGCCAGTCGCGCACATTCTGTCCCGTGCCGTAAACCGGCAGTTCACGCCCCCCGATCGCGTTGATCGTGACCAGCGGGATCAGTTTTTCAGGAAAATGCCATGGCCCGTAATTATTGGTGGTGTTGGTGACAAATGCTGGCAGGCCATAGGTATGGTACCATGCCCGCACCAGATGGTCGGACGATGCCTTGCTGGCCGAATACGGGCTGCGCGGATCATAGGGGGTCTGTTCGGTAAAGGGCGGGTCACCGGGGCGTAATGCGCCAAAGACCTCATCGGTCGAGATATGATGGAAACGGAATGACTTGCGCCGCCCCGCATCCTGTCGCATCCACCACGCCCGCGCGGCCTCAAGCAATGTATAGGTGCCAACTATATTTGTGCTGACAAACGTGCCGGGTCCATCAATGGACCGGTCCACATGGCTTTCCGCCGCCAGGTGCATGACCGCATCGGGGGCGAAATCGTCAAATACCCGCGCCATGGCGGCAGCATCCGTAATATTCGCCACTTCCAGCCTGTAGCGCCCGCTTGCCGCGGCATCTTCCGTTGCCTTTATACTTGCGGCATAGGTCAGGGCATCGACATTGAGGACATCATGCGCGGTCTGGGCCATAAGGTGCCGCACCACCGCGGAACCGATGAACCCGCAGCCGCCCGTTATCAGTATGCGCATTTCCAACCTCCTTTCCCCGTAACATGGCCGTACGCCCCGGTTGCTTTCCACAATAGGGGAAAACCGATCGTTCCGCGCATTGAAGCCGGACAGGAATATTGCAACAGCCATGTATAACCACAAACAGATTACGATAGTCTAATGGACTGTCTGTGTCATAAATATGGAGAACGCTACCTTGATGCGATAAAAAACAGTATTGCGGCAGAATAACCCGTTGCCCCGGGCACAGCCATTCAGGCCGCATTGCGCACCGCAATCATGGCGTCACGCGCTTCGACCCGCTGCATGACCCTGCGGCCAAAACGCTGCGAAGGCCGTTCGACCAGATGGTAACAGGCCACGCCCACAAGCAGGCATACCCCGAATATTGCAAACGTCACCAAAAGCCCCGGCACGAAACCAAGATGACGCAGCCATGCACCCATGCCCCATGATATGATGCCGATAATCAGGTAATGCGTCAGGTAGAACGAAAACGATATGCGCCCCAGCCAGATGACCGGCCCCGAACGCAACAGCGCGTCCACCCCGCCGCGCTGGTAGGCCAGCCCGAAAATAAGTGCCGTGAACCCGAATACATCCAGAACCGGCACGACCGGAAAGAACAGTGTCGCCACAATAAACGCGACAGCCCCGAATGTAATGGACGCAGCATGCCGTTCCATGCTGTCAGGCAGCATGTGATAGGCACGGTACAGCAATATCCCCGCTGAAAAGCAGAAGAACATGCGAATGGCCCCAAATGTGCCCGTCGGGTTGTTATTGGCATGGTGGCAGGCAAACAGCACCGCAACCAGCACCCCAAGGCTTGCCGCGCACAATGCCAGCGCATGGCGCGGGGATGCGATGCGCATCGCCCCCATGGCCAGCAGTGGGAACAGCAGGTAACCCAGTACCTCCGCACTCAGGGTCCATGATACGATGTTCCATTCCCCCAGCTTCAGCACGGTCCAGCTCTGGACCAGCAGCAGGGTCTGCACGAACCCCGGCAGGGACAGGTTATGGGCGCGATAGGCGAAGGCCGGGTCCGTATAATAACGCTGCATGGCCACGTAACCGGGCGCAAGCAGCACCAGCGGCACCATGGCCAGCAGCACGAATGTATTGAGCGGATAGACCCGGAAAAAGCGGACAATGAAAAAATCCCGGATCACATGCCACCGCAGCACGGCAAACTGCCCTTCATGCACATGCATCAGGATAAAGCCCGACAGCACGAAAAACAGGTCCACGCCCCGGAATCCGTTGAACAGGAACAGCGACTGCAACATCCATGGCTGGTGCAGGATATCGGCAGCCAGACCGTAGAAATGGGTCATGAAAACCCATAGCGCCGCAACACCACGGACGCCGGTCAGGCTGGGGATGGAACGGGCCTTGGGCATGTTATCCCCCTGGATGCATCTGTCTTGTCAGGTTTCAGAAAAACCGCTCGTCAATCGTCACCACATCACCCGGCAGCAGGGCGGTCGCACGGGATATGCGCCCCTCATGCGCGGGGGTATTGAGGTCTTCATGCCGCACATCGGTCGCATGGCTGGTCACGGCGCGATAGGTAAAGCCACCCGCCAGTGCGACAGCGGTCAGCATGGTCATGCCCGGCTGGTAGGGATACTGGCCGGGATGGTTGACCTCGCCCAGGATATAGATCGGCCTGTACTGCGCGACCTCCACCGATACGCTGGGCTGGGTCAGGATACCCTTGCTTTCAAGGCTGGTGGAAATATGCCGGGCCAGGTCACGTGGCTCAAAACCCGCCGCACGGACCGTGCCCAGCAACGGGAAATCGATATTACCATTGTCACTTACGGTAAACGTGTTGCTCAACTGCGGGTCGTTATAGGTAATGACGCGCACCTGATCGCCCGGGCCAAGATGGTAGGCCCGGGTATCGACCGCTTCAAAGGACTGCTCCCGCGCCGAGGCGCAGCAGCTCAGGGCAAGCAGGGCCGTGACACCGGCTGCCTGCATCATCATGGGCCGACACGTGTTCCGTATCATTGCAAACATGGTCACTCCCAAATCATTCAATGTGGTTTTCCTCCGTATCCGCCCGCGCGGCCAGCCGCCATCAGCCAGAGAAGGAAAAGCCCAACAGTATCGTATTGCTCGTAAACGTTGAAAGACGCCCCGGGATGTTCAAATAATTCACGTTCCCGCCCGATGTGGCGTTATTGACATAGTTGTAGGTAAGGGACGCCCTTACGTGACGGTCGATGTTCCAGAAAACCGACCCGCCAAAGTGGATCTGTTTCTGCAGGCGGCTTCCCTCCAGGCCGGACGTGGCGGTACCCGTGACAACCGTCATGCTGGACTGCGACGCGCTTTCCCCATATTCGGCATAGGCGCGCAGGAACACGTTATGCCGCAGTTCATGATCCCATTGCAGCCGCACATCGGTTACGACCTGATTGCGGGCAAAGGGCGTTTCAGGGTCGCTCAGGTGGCGCGCCGCCGTCAGGTTGACGGTGTCGATGCGGCGCGGCATCCATGTCACATTGACCTCGAACGTAGGCGTCGTGACGGAAGGGCTGCGACCGCTGCTGAAGCTGCGCGTTTCCCCGCCAACCAGCAGGCGGTACTGCCACACCTGCCCGCTGCGGAAATCCACGCCACCGAAGCCCGCCCCATCGGCATAGTTGTTGACCGATGCCTCCGGCGCGGAATCATACTGTGCCGCGGAGCCACGGAAAACGATGACGGCCGCATTCCCGCGCGAGAATTCGTAGCGCGAGGTCAGGGACCCGGTCTCGGTCTTGTGGCTGATGGTGCCGTAATCAATTGAAATCGGCCCCGGCGCCGTCCCGAAGGAAAAATCCTGATAATCGAATGCCGGGATCAGGCTGAAACGGCCGAACATCTTGGTATAGGTCAGCCGCCCGTCATTGACCTGGTAAGGCACGGGATAGACCACGCCATACACGCCCAGGTTGGTCGCGGACAGGTGGTACTGGTAATGGGAATAGGCCATGCTGAGCGTATCGTGGCCCAGGTTGAGCGTCCCGCCGATACTGCCGTGCCAGTTGGTGTAACTGGCGATCGACTGCGTCGGGTAACGATGGTCGTCCATTCCCACCGATGCCCCCAGCGCGTGGCGCCGCCAGCGTGAATTGAGGCTGACATTGGCCGAGGTCTGCACCACGGGGCTGCCCGACCCCGGGATACCCAGCGTATTGGAATTGTAGCCCACATTTTCCGACGCGCTGGGCCGTAGCAGCCAACTGCCCAGGCCAATGCCATCCGTCTGCTGGCCCATCATCTGCCGGGTCACGACCGACCCGGTCATGTCCGTCGAATAGCCGGGAATGTCAGCCGGGAAAAGCTGCTGGATCAACTGCGCATGCGCGCTGTGCGCATGCAGCCCGATCCCCAGCATCACCATCCCGACCGGTCCCCGCGACAGGCAGCGCCACACACTGGCGCTGTCCTGCAACCGCCCTACCTTCATACCTTACCCTAACCTGTAATCGTAAGACGGGGATTGCCCCCCGCGCGCTGAACACACCGGTGCGCCATGTCACGCAGTCCCGGGTCCAGCCGGTATGCGGCAATAGCCATCGCCAGCCCCGCCATGGCGGCGGCGCATGCGGAAGCTACCAGATTCATGGGAATCAACAGACTCACAATCAGCGCTCCTGTCATTATCAACATTCCCGGCACAAGCCGCCAAGTCTGCCGTGACAGGCAATCTGACAACAGGTAAAGAGCAACTAAATTAATCGTGACCCGCAGCGTCCAGGCCGCTGCCGCCCCCGGCAGGCCCCACCATTTTATCATGACCCACAACACACAGAAGAAGGGCAGGATCTCCACCATCGAGACCTTGGCCGTGATATGGGGCCGTCCCTGCCCCTGCAGCAATCCATACGGCAGGAAGGCAATGCCGTTGGTCCAGGCCCCGAACATCAGGATTTCAGCCACGGGGCGCGAGACTTCGGCAAAGCTGCCGCCAACCCACATATGCAGGAACGCCCCCGAAAACAGGATGCCCGGCGCGCAGATCATGCCGAACCCGTAGGTCAGCGACGCGGTGGCCCGCCGGGTCAGGTCGACCGCCTCCCCCCTGCCGGCGCGCGACAGGCGCGGGAACAGCGTGCGCGCCAGCGCCGTCGCCACGACCTGCGAGCGCATGGCAAGGTTCATCGGCACGGTGTACTGCCCCACCGACGTCACCCCCAGCGTCGCACCGATGATAAGCTGGTTGGACGTATCCAGCAGCGGGTTGATCAGGCTGGAAATACTGACCCACGACCCGTAGCCCAGCAGGCGCTTGAGCCATTTTACGTCAAAATCCATCGGGCGGATCGGCCATTCCAGCACCATGACCACGCAATAGGCCAGCCCGATCATGGCCAGCCGCGACAGCACGATGGACGGAAGGACAACCGTAAGTTGTGGACCGAAAAAATGGATGCAGATCAGCGGAATGATCTGACCCGCCATGGTGGTGCTGGAATTGAGCATGTTGGACAGCAGGAATCGTTCGCGCGATTCCAGCGCCCCCGTCGCCACGCCATTGACCATGCCCAGCGGCAGCATGACCGCCATCCACGGATAGGCATGGCGCGTTTCCGCCAGCAGGTCGGGCGGGATGCGCACGAAATGCAGCAGCACCATATCCCCGATCGGATACAGGATCAGCCCCCCCAGCGCACCCAGGGCAAGGTTGCTGTAGAACGCCGTCATCAGCACGGGCGAACGCTCGCGCGCCGTGGCGTGCCCCAGCTGCGCCAGCGCATTGGCCGATGCGCGTGACAGCCCGAAGTCCAGAAACCCCAGGTACCCCAGAAGAATCCACGAAATCGCAACAATGCCGTAACGGTCCGTGCCAATGAGCTGGAGGTAGAACGGCACGGTGCCCAGCGAGACGACAATCGGGAAAATGGAACCGAATACGTTGAACAGGAAATTGGTGGAAAATTTGCTTTGCGCCATCACTCCGCCCCTGCCGCCGCCATGACGGGTCGAGACCCCGCCTGACCCAGAACCTGTTGATAGAGGCGCACATAGTCCTGCGCGACACTGTTCCAGTCGTAATGACTGGCCACTTCCATATTCCGCGCCCGCAATGCATCCGCCGTATCGGGCAGGGATGCGGCCAGCGCCTCCACCTCCCGCGCGGCGGGGGCAAGGTTGTCGGGATCGACCATGACGCCTGCCGCCCCCTGCTGCATGAGCCGGGCAAAGGGGGTGATGTTGCTCAGGATGGGGACCAGTCCCGCGGACATCGCCTCCACCGCCGCAAGGCCAAAGCCCTCATGCGCGGACAGGCAGCCAAAGAAGCCTGCCTCCCCCATCAGGTCGCGCAGGGCGGCGTCCGACGGGCCGGATACGATACGCAGGGCGTCCGTAATGCCGCATGCCTGCGCCTGCTGCCGCAGGTCAGCCACCGTCAGGTTGGAATCCTGCCCTGCCACGATCAGCCTCCACCCCGGGTTTTCGCGCCGCAGCAGGGCGACAAGCTGGAACAGCAGCCTGAGCCGCTTGTGCACGGCAAAGCGCCCGAAGGCCAGGATGGTGCGCCCCGGCTTGCGGGATGCCGCGTCACGGAAGCGCGCCTGGTTGATGCCGTTTTCAATCGTCACCAACCGCCCCGCGGCCACCGTGCAGAACAGGTCGGCATCGCTGTAGCTGCACGCGACAATACGTTTGTACGCCCGCACGGATACCGGCGTGATGGTGCGGAACCATATTTCCTTGATCCGCCGCAACGCGCCGGTATGGAAAAAGCCGCCATGGGTGGACGCGATCATGGTCTTGCGGTGGAACGGCCATGTCCATGCCAGGAAATCGAAGAAGAAATCGATCGCATGGACATGCAGCAGGTCGAACGCCCCGATATGCCGTAGCACCTGTGGCGCCAGCGGATAACGGCTCGACCCCCGCCACGGGATGCGGATGACCGGTATGCCATCGACCATGTCACGATGCGCAAGCCGGCCCGGACGCCCGAATACACTGTCGAGCGTCAGGACCTGCGCATCAATGCCCCTGTCCTGTCTCTGGCTGCGGGCAAGGTTGAGCAGTGAATCCTCCAGCCCGCCGACAGAGGGGCTGAACTGGCGACAGATATGCAGAACTTTCAATATTTCGTCCCCCCTGCTTCTCATTTCTCGTCAAAACGGCTCAGGATCTTGATGTCCCGGTTGCCGTAGCTGTAGCCCATCACGTCCATGGCGTTGTCTTCCACCATGGTGGCCACTACCCCCGCCACCGGCGCGCCATATCCCTCCAGCCGTTCCAGGCAGGCCATGACGGCGCGCTGGGCGGTGCTTTTCCAGCGGCAGACAAAAATAACCTGATCGGCCATGTTGGCGTGTACCAGCGCATCACTCAGTCCCAGCAGCGGCGGGCAGTCGATGATGATCAGTTCATATGACCGCTTCAGTTCCGTCAGGATCGCGCGCAGACGACGGATTTCAACGGGGCTGAAGGCATGCTGCATCGTGCGGCCCGCGGGAATGTAGTCAAACCCGGTATCAGGGTCCGTGCGGATGATATCGGCCACCGGCACGCCCGTCGTCACCAGGTCGCTCACGCCCAGCGAGGGCAGGCCCGTCGTGGCATCGGCCAGATAATGGTCCAGCATGCCCCGCCGGTGGTCGGCATCGATCACCAGCACCTTCTGCCCGCCCCGGCGCGCCACGGTCGCCATCCACAACGCCAGCGTGCTCTTGCCTTCCTCCGGCCCGGCCGACGTAATGGCCAGGCACATCGGCTGCCCGCCTTCATGCACCCGCATGGACAACTGCATGACAAGGCTGCGCACCGCCTCGGTCGCGCGCGAATACGGGTGGTCGATCACATGCCGCCGCACGGCCTGTTCCGTCCGGCCGCCCACCTTGGGCACAACCGCCAGCAGCGGCAGCGGAACGGCGGCGCGGAGGCGTTCGATTTCGGTAAAGCCGGCGGCAAAATAATCCCGCAGCAGGACCGCCCCCGCCCCGGCCGCCAGCGCCACGGCCATCAGCCCCAGGCCGATTTTCTTGCGGTTGGGGAAGCTGGGCACGTCGGGCGCGGAGGCGTGGGAGACGACGGCGATGGGCGGCTGCAGCAGGGCGGCGCGGTCCACGACTTCCTTGGCGTGCTCCAGAAAGGTCTCGTACACGGTGCGCGCGCTCTGCGCTTCCTGGTCCAGCGTGCGGTATTCCGCCTGCGGGGCACTCTGCCCGCCTGCCTTCTGGCGCAGCAGGTCCAGGTTTTCATTCAGGCGCTGGACTTCGGCGCGGGCGGAAATCTGGTCTTCGCGGATTGTGCTCAGGGCGGCCTGCGTTTCGGCCTCCAGGCTGGCGCGGGTTGTCGCGATCTGCTGGTCCAGCGCGCGCAGGCGCGGGTGCTGCGGGCCATAGGTCGCCGCTTCCTCCTGCCGCGTGCTCTGCAACTGCATGAGCGCATTGGCGGTCGCCACCAGAATGGGTTCCTGTGACAGGGCGACCGCGGCACGCGCGTCCCCGCGCGCCGCCGCGTCACGCAGCGCGTCGGCACGGGCCTGCGCCGCCGCCAGCCGCCCTTCCGCCTGGCTGAGGTTGGCGGAGGTATCGGCAATCTGGCGTTCGATAAGCGGCGTGCTGGTGCTGCCTTCGGTGGTGTTGGTCAGGCCGTGGGCGTTATCGAAGGCATTGGCCTTCTGCACCGCATCCAGCCAGCGCTGCCGCAGGGCGGCCGTACGGTTGTCCAGCCATGTCGCCACATGATTGATATCCGCCGTCTGCCGCGCCAGCGCAATGCGCTGGTAATTCGTGACCACGGCATTGGCCAGGGCCGCCGCGCGCTGGGCATCGCCATCAACCACGTTGATATCAAGGATCTGCGTGCGGGGTTCCGGTGTTATGGTCAGGTTATTGAGGAAGGCGTCTTCCTCATGCTCGCGCTGCACCTGCGGGTCAACCGGCGCGCTGGCATGGCACAGCACCCCCAGCCCCATGTGGCACAGCCGGTCGCGCACGCCCACATGGGGCGGGGCGGCCGGTGGCGGCAGTTCCGCCAGGACGGCGGCGGCGACATCACGCGAATGGATCATCGCAGCTTCGGTCGACACCAGCTCATCATCCGGCGGGGCCAGGTTCTGCTGCTGCCCGTTGGGGGCCAGCGGGTCCTGCTGCGCGCGTCCCGACACCACGACGGTCGTGGTCGCGGTATAACGCGGCTTGAGCGTAAGCATGACCGCCCCGCCCGTGACCGCTACCCCCAGCACGGTCAGCGCAAACAGCATCCTGTGCCGCAGGAACGCCCGTACTGTCTGACGGATGACAAGGCCCACATCGTGCGCTGTCCATGACATTGAAGTGGCCCGCCCGTGTATGGAAACGTAATTCATGCTGTTTATCCGGCAAGTTTCCGCGAAATGGACGACGAGGGCCGATCGAAAAGCCTGCGCCGCAAATAAACGAGGACATGAAACCCGAATACAGGCAGTCCCAGCAGGTAACGCCGCCACAGCCTGCGCGGTTCGCGCACCAGCCGCACAAGCCATTCCAGCCCCATGTTCGCGACCCATCGGGGCGGGCGGTGCACACGTCCGGCCGCATGGTCAACCAGCGCGCCCGCCGTAATGATGACACCGCTGGAAAGGTGGTCCATGTTGTCATACAGCCAGCGTTCCTGGCGTGGCATGCCCATGGTCAGCAGGATGATGTCTGGCCGCGTCGTGCGCAGGCGTTCCAGCAGCAGCGTGGACTCACGCGATCCGGGGGTCGGGTCGAAGAAGCCATGCTGCGTGCCCACCGTGCGCACGCCATACCTGTCGGAAAAGGCTTTCGCCGCCCTGTCCACCACGTCCGGCCTGCCCCCGATCCAGAACACCGATGCGTCCCGCCCCAGATGCGACAGGACCGGCCCGATCCATTCCGGCGGCGTGGTGCGCGGCAGGTGCCGCCCCGTAAGCACAATGCCCGCAAGCTGCACGCCCGCCCCGTCACAGAATGCAATGTCAGCGCGCCGGAACAGCGTGCGCAGCCATGGCTGTTTCTGCGAGACCACCGCCATATGGGCGTTGGCGTTGACGACTGTCATCTTCTGTCCCGTCCGGACCGCATTCACGACGCGCCGGGCAATATCCGCCCGCGATATGTCATGCAACGGCAGGTTCATGACATCGACAACCGGACTTTTGACTGTAATTTGCGTATCTGCGTTCATGTGAATACACCATTCATGTCAGGAAATTGAAGAATTCAGAACGCATTCCGACTGAAGATCTCACGTTTTATGGTCAGGAAAATGATCTTGATATCCAGCCAGATCGACCATGCGCGTATGTATTCCAGGTCCAGCACCACGCGGCGGCGCAGGTCATCACGCGTAACCAGCTCGCCCCTTGATCCATTGATCTGCGCCCAGCCGGTAATGCCGGGCTGCACGCGATGGCGGGCGACATATTCCTCCATCGCCTCATGCAGCAGTTGCCCGCCCGCGCGCGTCTGCGGCGCATGGGGGCGTGGGCCGACCAGTGACATCTCGCCACGCAGCACATTGAAAAGCTGCGGCAGCTCATCGATGCTCAGCCGCCGTATCCATTTGCCGACACGGGTTACGCGCGGGTCAGTGCGCGATGTCTGGCGCGCGGCTTCCAGATCCGACATGTCCGTGTACATAGAGCGGAACTTGAATACGTTGAAGTAACGGTTGTTGAAGCCCTGCCGGGGCTGGCGAAACAGCACGGGACCACGGGAATCCAGCCTGATCGCCAGTGCGACAAGCGCCAGCACGGGGGCCAGCGCCACAAGCAGCAGCATGCTGGCGGTCAGGTCGAAGGCGCGTTTTTCCAGCATGTCCCATTCACTTAACGGACGGCGCTGCAATACGGTCAGGGAAAACGGGCCGAAACGTTCAACCGGCCAGCCGTGGCAGTCCTCCGTCATGAGCGACGGCACGACATATACATCGGCCAGCACACCACGCAGGCGCCACAATATGTCCATGACATGCGGCTGCCCGCCCTCGCCGGGGGGAAGGCATATGATGACCGCATCAATGTCATCCTCCCGCGCATGCGCGACCAGATGTTCTATCGTGCCGTCAACATTGCTGCCCTGATCGTCAAAAATCCCGACAAGGCGGAACATGCGCTGCATGCGGGTATTGATGCGGGTGGCCATCTGCACCGCCTCCCCGCCCGAACCGATGATCGCCACCTTGCGCGCCAGGCGATGGGTGACCGCGCGCGTCTGCACGACATACGTGCCCACGCACCGTTCCAGCAGCAGAGCGATCATTACGAACGCCAGCCATTCCGCCCCCATGCGCAACGTGACGCCAGGCGGCCATGACAACGTGAGCAGGACAGTGCAGAAGATGACCTCGCCAAAGACGACAGGCGGCAGCAGGTAGCGGACCTGGCACGAAACCCGCGTCAGGGCGGGAATATCCAGCAGCGGGATGTTCCTGGGGAACAGAAAAAACGCCCCCGCCGCCATGATATTGGCCAGCAGAAGGGCGCCAGACAGTTCATCGGGCGTATCATAGATACGTTGCCACGTAATACATGCCATGATGGCAAGGCACACGGACATGGCGTCCGACACGACCACGACCTGTGTCAGGACGGGATGACGGTAGGCGAAGCTGTCATCCTCCGTACGCGCCGTATGGACCCGTCGGGGGATGCTGTCGATCCCGGCAGATAGCGACGACAGGTCCGTTTCATCATTTTTCAAGTGCCTGATACCAACCGTTGATTGCTATAACCCATGAGCCCAATTGCGCAGTCCGATTGACATGATGCGCCATGGTTGATTGACGAGCTGGTTCCAGGCATGGCAGG
>NZ_NKUB01000108.1 GCF_003207895.1 Komagataeibacter swingsii | reverse complement strand
GCCATTGAAGCTGCATTTGCCCAGGTCCTGCTTCTGGCGCGTGAGACGGGCCTGCTGCGTCTGGGCGTGGTGTCGATCAACGGCACGAAAATCGATGCTGACGCATCGAAATACCGTTCGGTGCGCTACGACCGGATCAGGGCGCTGCGCGAACAGCTAGCTGTGGATATCGCGAAACTGATGGACCAGCCAGAGCACGCGGATGCCACAGACAGAGATCCGCAGGCATTGCCGGAAGAGCTTGCCCGGCGGGAAACGCTGAAAGCGAAGCTGGACGAAGCCTGCGCCCGGCTGGAAGCTGATGCGAAGGCGCAGGCCGAGGCGGCACGTCCGGCCTACGAGAAGAAGAAAGCCGCTTATGATGCGAAAACAGGGCGTCGCGGCCGGGCGCCCAAACCGCCCGATGATGAACCACCACCCGACCGGCAGACCAGCCTGACCGGTCCCGACAGCCGCCTCATGCGGCGCTCGGACGCCCATGAATTCCGGCAGGCTTACAATGCTCAGGCCATAGTCTGCGCCGAAGGCAGCCAGTTGATCGTGACAACCGGCGTTGTCGCCACATCAGCGGA
>NZ_NKUB01000107.1 GCF_003207895.1 Komagataeibacter swingsii | reverse complement strand
CCGCATCAGCTCCAGATTGGCTTCGCTCTGTGGCACAGGCCGATAGTAGACGCCCGACCGGTTGAGTTGCAGCAGCGTGCATTGCCGGATTATCGGCAGGCATGCTCTCTTCGGGTCAATCATCTGCCGCCTCTGATCACGCCCAACCGAGCAGAGGCATCCCGCAAAAAATCCCGTTCCACCAGCAACTGGCCGATCTTGGCATGCAGTTTCTCTACATCAGCAGGGCTGACTGAAGGTTCCGTTACTGACTTACCAGAAAAAAGGCTTGCCATGCCTTCGATCGCCTGGCGCTTCCATTGGGCGATCATCGTCTGATGCACGCCATGTTTCGACGCCAACTCCGCCAGCGTCAGTTCGCCACGGATCGCCTCCAGGGCAACCCGTGATTTGAACTCCGCCGCATACCGTTTCCGCGTAACCTTGCCCATAAAACCCGTCCTCGTTCAGGCCAGATGATAGCTTATCGCCCTGTCCGAAAAATGGGGACCACTTCTGGGATCCATCCAAGTCTGGTGTTTCGCTGGCGGCGAGAGGCTCGGGCCAAAGCGCAGGCCAAAGGCGGGACATCGTTCATACCTGTCATGGTGGCCCC
>NZ_NKUB01000106.1 GCF_003207895.1 Komagataeibacter swingsii | reverse complement strand
CCGCATCAGCTCCAGATTGGCTTCGCTCTGTGGCACAGGCCGATAGTAGACGCCCGACCGGTTGAGTTGCAGCAGCGTGCATTGCCGGATTATCGGCAGGCATGCTCTCTTCGGGTCAATCATCTGCCGCCTCTGATCACGCCCAACCGAGCAGAGGCATCCCGCAAAAAATCCCGTTCCACCAGCAACTGGCCGATCTTGGCATGCAGTTTCTCTACATCAGCAGGGCTGACTGAAGGTTCCGTTACTGACTTACCAGAAAAAAGGCTTGCCATGCCTTCGATCGCCTGGCGCTTCCATTGGGCGATCATCGTCTGATGCACGCCATGTTTCGACGCCAACTCCGCCAGCGTCAGTTCGCCACGGATCGCCTCCAGGGCAACCCGTGATTTGAACTCCGCCGCATACCGTTTCCGCGTAACCTTGCCCATAAAACCCGTCCTCGTTCAGGCCAGATGATAGCTTATCGCCCTGTCCGAAAAATGGGGACCACTTCTAAAGATCAGGAAGCCGCAGGTATCAGTCACGATATGGCGCTTGCGGCCCTTGACCTTCTTGCCCGCGTCATAGCCCGAAAGCCCGCCGCTTTCCGTAGT
>NZ_NKUB01000105.1 GCF_003207895.1 Komagataeibacter swingsii | reverse complement strand
CTGCCCTGCGAGCAGGACCGGCCTGACGTCGCGCGCAAGCGCAGGTTCTGGAAGCGATATCAGACCGATATAGATCCCACGCGTCTGGTCTTCATTGACGAAACCTGGGCGAAAACCAACATGACGCGCACGCATGGTCGCTGCCGCAAAGGAGAAAGGCTGAGGGCCAGGGTCCCCCACGCTCACTGGAAAACACTGACCTTTCTCGCCGCTTTGCGCCATGACCGGATCACGGCACCCTGCGTGCTTGACGGACCGATCAACGGGCGCAGTTTTCAGGCCTATGTCGAGCAGTTCCTGGTTCCGACACTCAAGGCTGGCGATATCGTCGTGCTCGACAATCTCGGCAGCCACAAAGGCGAGGCCGCTCGCAAGGCAATCCGTGCTGTCGGGGCCAGGATGATCTTTCTGCCGCCCTACAGTCCGGATCTCAATCCGATCGAGCAGGTCTTTGCCAAACTCAAGACCCTCTTGCGAAAGGCCGCAGAACGATCCGTCGAGGCAACATGGAAACGCATCGGCTCACTCATCAAAGGCTTCTCACCACAGGAATGTGCCAACTACCTCAAAAACTCAGGATATGCATCAACCTAATCACAGAATGCTCTA
>NZ_NKUB01000104.1 GCF_003207895.1 Komagataeibacter swingsii | reverse complement strand
TCAGGCGCTCCTGGCGCTGTATGCATTGCCCGTTGTGAGAAGTGCCCAGACAATCCTGGCAGTCTTGTTGGCGAGAGCGACAGATACGACACGCGCCGCCTTCTTCTCGAGCAACTTTGCGGCCCATTGACGACTGGCGTTTTCCTTGCGTGCAGGACGGATCACCGCCGTGGCGCCCAGCACGAGCAGGCATCTGAGATAGCTATCCCCCTGTTTGCTGATGCCAACCTGTCGTTCCTTGCCACCACTGCTGTGACTTTTGGGCGTCAGACCAAGCCACGCAGCGAATTGACGGCCTGACCGGAAAGTCGAGGCATCCGGAACGGCCGCGACGATCGCGCTGGCAGTGATCGGGCCGATACCGGGAATGCCAGCCAACCGACGGCTGACACTGCTTGCCCGATGTTCCGCGACGATCTGCTTCTCGATATCGTCGATGCGTTGCTCAGGAGCCCGCAGATGCGCGACAATTTCCTGAAACAGTTTCCGAGCGGGCTCGGGCAACATCTCCTGCTCCGCATGCAGCAATGTAATCATCTGGTTCAGGCCCGCGACGCCAGCTGCCGATATAATACCGAACCCGGCAAGGTGCCCCCGCAGGGCATTGACCTGCATGGTTCTTTGACGCACCAGCAAATCCCTCGTCTTGTGCTGAAGCAACGCTGCCTGCTGAGCCGGTGAC
>NZ_NKUB01000103.1 GCF_003207895.1 Komagataeibacter swingsii | reverse complement strand
CTGCCGATAATCCGGCAATGCACGCTGCTGCAACTCAACCGGTCGGGCGTCTACTATCGGCCTGTGCCACAGAGCGAAGCCAATCTGGAGCTGATGCGGCTGATCGACGCCCAGTTCCTGGAAACGCCGTATTATGGCTCACGGCAGATGACATGGCATCTGCGCCGCCTGGGACATGAAGTGGGCCGCAAGCGGGTCCGGCGGCTCATGGCGATCATGGGCCTGCGGGCGATCTACCAGAAGCCGCGCACGACCGTGCCCCATCCGGAACATCGGAAATATCCATATCTGCTACGGGATCTGGTCATCAATCGGCCTGACCAGGTCTGGTGTTCCGATATCACATATATTCCCATGAAACGGGGATTTCTCTATCTTGTGGCGATCATGGACTGGTTCACGCGCAAGGTCCTGTCCTGGCGTCTGTCGAACACGATGGACGTGGAGTTCTGTATCGAGGCGCTACAGGATGCCCTCATGCGCTATGGCGCCCCGGACATTTTCAATACTGACCAGGGGTCGCAATTTACGACACCCCGTTTCACCGGGATACTGGAAGAGCGTCAGATCCGCATCAGTATGGACGGGCGTGGGCGATGGCTGGACAACGTGTTCATCGAGCGTCTGTGGCGGTCGCTGAAATATGAATGCGTCTACCTGCACGCGTTCGAGACCGGATCAGAGCTGAGGGCCGGGCTTGGCAGATGGATCGCCCATTATAACGAAAGGCGTCCGCATACGGCGCTGGCTGGACG
>NZ_NKUB01000102.1 GCF_003207895.1 Komagataeibacter swingsii | reverse complement strand
GCGGCGCGTGTCGTATCTGTCGCTCTCGCCAACAAGACTGCCAGGATTGTCTGGGCACTTCTCACAACGGGCAATGCATACAGCGCCAGGAGCGCCTGAAAGAATTCAGAGATTTGCCCTCGTCGAACACCAGAAGCGACGAAGGTGAATGTGCGGAGTGGTGAGATATGATGGCGAACCGGTCAGGCCGGGGAGAGGATAAACCCGACGGGACCAAGCGCAGCAAAAGCGCGCAGAGGTGATCAGGGATCCAATCCGCGGACTTCATCAGGGCCAGCAGCCCCCGGGCTGCGCAAACAGGCCGGACACATGGCTGCACCCGACCACCAAAATCATACTTTCCACTTGCATCGTCAGGGCCGTCCACACATGGTCCCCATTTTTCGGACAGGGCGATAAGCTATTATCTGGCCTGAACGAGGACGGGTTCTATGGGCAAGATTACGCGGAAACGGTATGCGGCAGAGTTCAAGTCACGGGTTGCGCTGGAGGCGATCCGTGGGGAACTGACGCTGGCGGAACTGGCTTCGAAACATGGGGTACATCAGACGATGATCGCCCAGTGGAAACGGCAGGCGATCGAGGGGATGGCGGCGACCTTTTCCGGGAAGACGGTGTCTGAGCCCCCGGTCAGCCCAGCTGATGTGGAGAAACTGCACGCGAAGATAGGCGAACTTCTCGTGGAACGGGATTTTTTACGCGATGCCTCTGCTCGGTTGGGCGTGATCAGAGGCGGCAGATGATTGACCCGAAGCGAGCGCGTCTGCCGATAA
>NZ_NKUB01000101.1 GCF_003207895.1 Komagataeibacter swingsii | reverse complement strand
AGAAGGGCACAGTATTCAGGCTATCGCCACAACGATCGGAGTAGAGAGAAAAACCGTGCGGCGCTGGTTTCAGCGGGGCCATGCGCCAACATGGAAAAGAACGGTTCCGACACGCAGCATACTCGGGCCTTACATATCCCATCTGGAAAAGAGATGGGTCGAAGGATGTCGGAATATTCGCCAGCTATGGCGGGAACTCCTGGAGCAGGGGTTTACAGGAAAATATGGCACTGTCCGGAAATGGGTGACGACGCGACAGGGTATTTCCACGAAACCCGTTTCTTCCGCGTATGTCTCGCCCCCTCTGGGGCGCAAACTTGCACGCCTTCTTCTTGCAGATGATCCATTGTCTGCTGGACGACAGGACGGGCTACTTGTTCCTGCCCTTCTGGAAGCCGAACCGCAACTCGCTGTCACGCTCTGCTGGCTCAGGAAAATGCAGAACCTCCTCTGTAAAAAGGAGGACACCAGAAAGGAAGGCGATCTGAAGGCCCTGCTGGAAGAAGGGAAAACGACGCTGCTATCGCGTTTGATACCTGCGCTTGAACGGGATGCTGCTGCCATTGAAGCTTCTCTCGTCACACCATGGACAACCAGCCCGGTTGAAGGACAGATCAGCCGATTGAAAATGATCAAGCGAACCATGTTCGGAAGAGCAGGCTTCGAACTCCTCAGGGCTCGTGTCCTCCAACCCGCATAATCAAAAACATCATCACGAAAAGTGCGGAAGAACCCATATGTGGACGGCTCTGTCTTGCAAGGGGGAAAATAGTGGTGTGACCGTGTCGTTTGCACCCATATGTCCGGCC
>NZ_NKUB01000100.1 GCF_003207895.1 Komagataeibacter swingsii | reverse complement strand
CGAGATCGATCCCTTCGCGGGCAAAGGCATCGCTCTGGCGGTTCAGCGGCAGATGCTGCAGGAACTTGTCGCACAGGATGGTCGACAGCAGCCATGGGCCGGCGCGTCCGCGCGCGATCGGATGGAAGGGGGCGGGTGGCTGGGTGATGCTCTCGCAGTCCCGGCAGGTGAACTTCTCCCGCACCGTCTGTATGACCTTGAACTGGCGCGGGATCACCTCCAGCGTCTCGGTGACGCTCTCCCCCAGTTTGCTCAGACGATCGCTGCCACAGCACGGACACTGTGTCGGTGCGGGGATGACGACCCGCTCGCGCGGCAAATCGGCACGCAGGGGCTGGCGTCCCCGGTTGCTCCGGGGTGCTGTCGTGCGGACAGCGGGATCCGCCGCATTTTCGGGCGCGTCCTCGGCGAGCGTCGTCTCCAATTCTTCCAGTTCGAGTTCGAGTTGGGCCAGCAGGCGGCGCCCCCGCTCCGACGAGGCGCCGAAACGGTCCTGGCGCATCCGCGCGATAAGATGTTTGAGATGGGCAACCTGCGCTTCGGCGCTGGCCGCACGGGCTTCCGCGACCTCGGCACGCGCCTCGGCAGCGGCAAGTGCCGCGCGCAAGGCGATGATGTCGTCCGTGTCTCCCGTCATGAAGGCAGTTGATCACATGGGCGCTCAAAAGGGTACCAGTATATGCTGACCTGGCGCGGTTTTTATTATCCCGCCAGTTCAGGTCTCCATGTTTTCTGCGGATTGCGCCAGTCCACACCCTCCAGCAGACAAGTCAATTGTGACGGGGAGAGATGGATCGCTCCGTCCTTTGCCGAAGGCCACAGGAAATGCCCGCGCTCGATCCGCTTC
>NZ_NKUB01000099.1 GCF_003207895.1 Komagataeibacter swingsii | reverse complement strand
CTGTGCCACAGCCGGATGATGTTCATTCGTGCCTATCCGCGCGAGGCGCAGGAAATGGTGTTTGACGCGCATGACCGGGGCTTTGCGTTCTTCAGGGGTGCATGCCAGCGGGGCATTTACGATAATATGAAGACTGCGGTGGAAACGGTTTTTGTTGGCCGGGCGCGGGACTATAACCGGCGTTTTTTACAGATGTGCGCCCATTATCTGGTTGAACCACAGGCCTGCACGCCGGCGGCAGGATGGGAGAAAGGCCAGGTTGAAAGCCAGGTGAAATATGCGCGTGGACGCGTGTTCTCCCCGCGTCTGAAGTTCCGTGACTACGAGGAACTCAATGGATGGCTTGTGGATCGATGCATCCAGCTGGCCAGAACGCATGCCCATCCGGATGTCCCGGAGAAAACGGTGTGGGAGATGTTCCTGGCCGAGCGCGCGGCTCTGGTTCCTTATGCCGGTTCCTTTGACGGGTTCCATGCCCGCATGGCATCCGTCACGAAAACCTGCCTGGTCCGCTTTGACAACAACCGGTATTCCGTCTCCAGCAGCGCGGTTGGTCGCCCTGTGGAACTCAGGGCCTATGCCGGGCGCATCGAAATCCGGCAGGATGGCCGGACGGTTGGGGTCCATGCCCGCTCGTTCGAGCGGGACCGGACGGTTTATGATCCATGGCATTATATCGGGGTGCTGGAGCGCAAGCCGGGTGCCCTGCGCAATGGCGCTCCATTCCGGGACTGGATCCTGCCCGTCTCCATTGAACGGATCCGCAGGCGACTGGCTGACAGGCCAGGTGGCGACAGACAGGTCGTACGTCTTCTGGTTGCCGTGAACGAGCATGGCCTGACCTGCGTGGA